>NZ_JBHYDS010000002.1:490215-587065 GCF_051860585.1 Hyphomicrobium sp. | reverse complement strand
TCCACTTTCGCTGGCACGTCTTCGACATGACGTGAAGCGCGCCGCTCGGGCGCCGGGGTTGTTGCGAGGACTTTCGCCCCGAACGCCCGCGCCCGCTGTTCCGCCCGGAACCAGCTCACAAAAAACGAAAAAATGGGAAAAATGACCATCGGCCGGGCGCGTCGTGGCGGCCCGTGTTTTTTTACGTGGGCGGTCGGGATCGCATACTCTCAAGCGTCCTTGGTTCAGTGAGACTTCAGGAGACCCGAATGAAGTACGCAATTCTCTGTTATCACGCCGAAAATGTCGTCTGTGCCTGGAGCCGCGAGCACGAAGAGGCCGTGATGGCGAAACTTGGCGCCGTGCAGGAGCGGCGCGCGAAGATGGGGCAGCTTGGCCCCGTCGCTCGCCTGATGCCCACGACGGCAGCCACGACCATTCGCAAGGACAACGAGCCGGCCGTGGTGCTGGACGGGCCCTTCGCAGAAACCAAAGAACAGCTGCTCGGCTTTTTCGTCGTCGATTGCCACAACCTCGAAGACGCGCTCGCGTTCACGCGTGAGCTCGCCGAGGCCAATCCGGGCGGCGCTTACGAAGTGCGTCCGATCGGCTTGTTCCATGATTGGAGTGCCGCCACGTGACGGATCTCGCCTGGCTCGATGCGGCGGTGACAAGCGCGCGGCCCAAGGCCGTGGCGGCGCTGATGCGCTACTTCCGCGATCTCGACCGGGCGGAAGAAGCCTTCCAGGAAGCCTCCCTCAAGGCGCTCAAGTCCTGGCCGCAGAACGGGCCGCCGCGCGATCCGGCCGCGTGGCTCATCATGGTGGGCCGCAACGTGGCGATCGATGCGCTGCGCCGCGAGAGCAAGTCTGAGGCGCTGACCGACGAGGACGCGGTTTCCGATACCGAGGACGCGGAGGGTGCGCTGGTCTCGCGGCTCGACGACGCGCACTATCGCGACGACATTCTCCGGCTGTTGTTCATCTGCTGCCATCCGGATCTGCCGAGCACGCAGCAGATCGCGCTGGCGCTCCGCGTCGTGTCAGGGCTCACGGTCGGCGAAATCGCGCGTGCGTTCCTGGTCAGCGACGCGGCGATGGAGCAGCGCATCACGCGGGCCAAGCGGCGCGTCGCGGATGCGGGCGTTGCCTTCGAGACGCCGGGCGCGGTCGAGCGTAGCGAACGTCTCGGCGCCGTCGCGGCGATGATCTATCTCCTCTTCAACGAGGGCTATTCGGCGAGCGGCGGAGAGGCGCATTTGCGGTTGCCGCTGTGCGAGGAGGCCATCCGGCTCGCGCGGTTGTTGCTGACGCTGTTTCCGTCCGAGCCCGAAATGCTGGGGCTCACGGCTCTGCTGCTGTTCCAGCACGCGCGATCGCCCGCGCGACTGGACGCTTCGGGGGCCATCGTGCTGCTCGAGGATCAGGATCGCGCGCGCTGGCGCCGCGATTTGATCGCGGAAGGCGAAGCGCTGATCGACAAGGCGATGCGTCATCGCCGGCCCGGGCCCTATCAGATCCAGGCCGCGATCGCAGCACTGCACGACACGGCACCGAACTTCGACGCGACCGACTGGGTGCAGATCGACGGCCTCTATTCCGGACTCGAGCAGTTGCAACCGTCGCCTGTGGTGACGCTGAACCGCGCCGTCGCCGTGAGCAAAGTGCAGGGCGCGGCCACGGCGCTCGCGATGATCGAACCGCTGGCGCCGAAACTTTCCGGCTACTTCCACTTTTACGGTCTCAAGGGTGCGCTGCTGCTGGAACTGGGCCGTGCGGACGAGGCGCGCGACACGTTCAACCGGGCGATTGCGCTGGCCCGCACACCGCAGGAGGCGGCGCACATCCGTCTGCATCTCGACCGCATCGAAAAGAGCAGCATCGAAAAGACTGGCGACGCAAAACGTAAGGCGGCGGGCAAGGCGGCCCGTGAGGTCAATTTAGAAAAGTAGGGGTGTGGTGTCGGTTCGAGGCCGCCCGGATCGTCTTAAATCCATAAGCCAACCACGCTCACATGAAGGAGAACGCCAATGAAAGTCATGGTGCTGATGAAAGCAACGCCGGACAGCGAAGCCGGGAAGATGCCGAGCACGCAGTTGATGGCGGACATGGGGAAATTCAACGAGGAGCTCGTCAACGCGGGCATCATGCTCTCGGGCGAGGGTCTGCACCCGACGGCGAAGGGCGCGCGGATTGCGTTTTCGGGCAACAAGACGGCCGTGGCGCACGGACCGTTCGATCTCACCGGAACAGTCTCCGGGTTCTGGATGTGGCAGGTCTCGTCGATGGATGAAGCAATTTCCTGGGCGCGGCGCTGCCCGAATACCGATGGCGTGCACGGCGAGATCGAAATCCGGCCGGTGTTCGAGGCGGCCGATTTCGGAGAGGCGTTTACGCCCGAGCTGCAGGAGCAGGAAGAGCGCTTGCGCGAGAAGATCGAAAAGCGGGCCAACGGGTAAGACAGGAGGACTGGGATGCTCGAGATATTGGGATATATCGCGCTTGCGCTCGCCCTGGCAGCGGCACTCGTCGTTGTCTACGCGTCAACCAAGCCGGATCGCTTCACAACCGCGCGCAGCGTCAAAATTGCGGCGCCGCCGGGCGAAATTTTTCCGCTGATCAACGACCTCAAAGCGTTCGCCACCTGGTCGCCGTTCGAAAACAAGGACCCGAACATGTCGCGGGTTTTTAGCGGACCGGCGAGCGGTGCGGGCCAGCGTTATGACTGGAAGGGCAACAGCGAGATCGGCGAGGGCTGGCTTGAGATTTTGAATTCCGCCGAGCCGTCGCGCGTCGAAATGGGTCTCAATATGCTCAAGCCCATGAAGGCCACCAACGAGGTGACGTTCTCGCTCGTGCCCGAGGCCGGGATGACGACCGTGACGTGGGCAATGGAGGGGACGGTGCCGCTCCTCGCGAAAGTCATTCACCTGTTTATCGACATGGAGCGTATGTGCGGCGGCGAGTTCGAAACCGGACTTGCAAACCTCAAGTCGGCTGCTGAAAGCTCGGTTGCAACGCTAGCTAGGGGGTGATGCCATGACCAAAGTGCTCGTTCTCGTTGGCACGAAGAAAGGTGCTTTCATTTTCGAAAGCAGCGATGGGCGCCGGAGCTGGACGATCAAGGGTCCGTTCTGCGAAACGTGGCCGATCCAGCACGTCATCGCCGATCCGGCGAAGAAGGCAATCTACGCGGCCGGCGGCAATGCGTGGTTCGGACCGGCGGTGTGGAAGTCGACGGATCTGGGCGAGACGTGGACGCATTCGAGCGCCGGCCTTGCCTATGACGAAGGCGAGGAGCCGATCGCGAATGCGTGGAGCCTGGCCGTCGGGCAGGACGGGCTTTATGCGGGTGTCGAACCTGCAGGGCTCTTCAAGAGCGAGGACGACGGCGAGACGTGGCAGCAGGTCTCCGGGCTGCGCGCCCATCCTTCGCGGCCGCAGTGGCAGCCGGGCGGCGGCGGGCTGATCCTGCACCACATCGTGACCCAGGCCGACGATCCGAAAAAGCTCTGGGTCGGTATTTCGTCGGCCGGCGTGTTTCATTCGGCCGATGGCGGTGAAACGTGGGAGCCGCGCAACCGTGGCACGCGCGCCGACTACATGCCCGAAGACCAGCGCTATCCCGAGATCGGGCAATGCGTGCACAGCCTGGTGATGGCGCCGGGCGGTTCGGACCGGCTCTATCAGCAGAACCATTGCGGCATGTACCGCAGCGACGACGGCGGCCGGGAATGGATCAGCATCGAAAAGGGGCTGCCGTCGACGTTCGGTTTTCCGGCGGCGGCGCATCCGCGCGATCCCAATACGCTGTTCCTGCTGCCGCTCAACGGCGATATTCAGGGACGCTACATGCCGGACGCGAAGGCCGCCGTGTGGCGTACGCGCGATGCGGGAGCGACGTGGTCCGCCATGCGCAACGGCCTGCCGCAGCAGAATGCTTATTTCGGTGTGCTGCGCCAGGCGCTGAGCACTGATCGGCTGGCGCCTGCGGGCGTCTATTTCGGCACCGGCGGCGGGGCATTGTTCGCAAGCGCTGACGAGGGCGACAGCTGGGCGTGCCTGGCGGAGCATTTGCCGGCGATCTCGTCGGTGGAAACGCTGGTGGTCGATTGATGGATCGTGGCGGCGAGCAGCGTGGGGCTCCGGGCGGCGGCGGGACCAGCGAAGCTGCGGCCTCGCTCCCGAAGGTCTGCCTCGTGCTGCCGCGCGCCTTGCTGTCGCTCTTTCCCGACGCGGAGCGAGAGGTCGATCTTTTTGCGGCGACGGTGGGCGAAGCCATCTCGGCGCTCGATGCGCGGTGGCCCGGCATGCGGGACAGGCTGTGCGATTCCACGCCTCGCATCCGCCGGCACATCAATGTCGTCGTCGACGGCCAGCGTGCGCGGATTGACACGGCATTGAAGGACGGCGACCGGGTGCATGTGCTGACGGCCATCTCGGGCGGCTAGAGTCGTTCCGCTTTAAGTGGAATCGCGGAACGACTCTAGGCCTTTGTTTTGTCGTGCTTCTTATCGGTCACTGTCGCTGGCATGGCTTCGCCATGACCTGGTTCCCACTTTTCCGGAAGCACTCTAGCCGAAAATGCTCGAGGCCCGGGCCGATGTGGCCTGGGCCTCGAGGTTCGCTCCGCCGGCCGGGGTGCTCGGCCAGCCGGCGGGAACGGTGTGGGCCGTTACTCGGCGGGGCTCGCGGTGAAGTTGCCGATGATCGCCTTGTGGTGCTTGCGCTCCATGACGAGCTGCCAGCCAAGGAACAAGACGAAGAAGCCAAGCGTCACGAGGGCGAACGGAACTTCCATTCCATGCATGGGATAGAGAGCCGTGACCTCGGGCAGCTTCGAGAGGGTCGTGATGCCGGTGTTCATGTTCGAACTCCTTCAGGTGTGAAAGGTGATTAGATCTTCGCCCGGCCTTCCTTGAGCTGCAGCTTTTCGAAGGCCGCTTCGGCGCCGGAAATGTTCGGGTACGTGGAACCTTGAACTTCACCGTCGAGGCCCGTCAGCTCGACCTTGGGATCGACGCGCAGCAGGCCAAACATCTTCAGGAGCAAGCTCAGGAAGTAGGCCGGCAGGAAGCCGAAGCCGATCGCAAAGATCATCGTGCAGATGGCGTTGCCCATCGGCGTGATGATCGGCAGACCTTCGGCGTTGACGCCAAACCAGCCGGCGCCTTCCGACAACGCGACGAGGGTGCCGGCGCTCGGGTAGATGGCCGGATAGCCCCAGAGGGCGAAGCCCGCCACGATGCCGCCGAATACGCCACAGTAGCCGTGCACTGCGACGGCGCCGACGGCGTCGTCGAGCTTGAACTTCTTCTCCACCCAGTTGTGAAGGTAGTAGGCCATCGCGGTGCCGACGGCGGCGATCACGAGGGCAATTGCCGGGTGGTAGAGGTCGTTGCCGGCGCTGGCGCTGATCAGGCCGGTCAGACCGCCCGAGAAGGTCCAGAACGCGTTGCCGCCCGAGACCATGTAGGCCGTCATCATGCCGGCGAAGAGCGCCAGCAAGAAGTTCATGGTGACGCCCGACAGCGTGATCGGGAAGCCGTAAATGTTGGTGGCCGTCCAGTAAGCCGGCTGACCCTCGGCGGCGATGTTGGCCAGCGGAATATGGCAAGCCGCATAGAAGCCGAAGAAGCCGACATAGATCAGGAAAAGACCGATGGTGACCATCCACGGATTGTGCGCCGGGATCTCACGCGGCTCGCCATCGGGCGCGAACTTGCCGATGCGGGGGCCGAGGTTGATCAGGACGCCGAGCGCGGCGAAGCCCGACACGCTGTGGAGAACGGCGGAGCAGTACTGATCGTGGAAGCCGAGGTACTGCACCATCCAGCCGTTGCCGGCCCAGCCCCAGGCAGCGGGAAGCACCCAGGCGATCGCGCCGACGTAGACGGCAATGATGAGGAAGCCGATGGTTTTGGAGCGCTCGATGATGGAGCCCGAAACGATCGACGCCGCCGTCATGCCGAAAAGCGCGAAGGCGCCCCAGAAGACACCCGAGATGCGGTCCGACAAATTCGGCGCGAGCTTGTCCGACCATGGTTCAAAGCCGGTCGCGAAGCTCACGGTTGGCGATCCCACCGGCCAAGCCTGCAGCGCGATGTAGATCCACATGCCGAACAGAAAGAACGCGAGACCGACGACCGGAATCGCCATCGCGTTCTTGAGAAGGGTGTGCTGGACGTTCTTCGTTCGCGCCACGCCGACTTCGTACATGCAGAAGCCGATGTGGATGAAGAACATCAGAACGATGCATAAGAAAAAGTAGAACTCCGTGAATATCGTCAACATGCCTGTCGCTTGATCGGCCATGTCAGTCTCCCCTGCTACGCCCAGTGTCGCCTTGCTCCGCAAGCCTCGTGCTACGCCCCGACGTAGCTGCCCGCGTCTTGAGCTATTTTCCTATGAGGCAACTCTTGTGCCAGAAGTGAAACTCGGTTTAATGGAGCCGTGCGTTTCGCCCGCAAACGCCCGCCGAATCTGGGTTTCGAGGGGTGTTGTCGAGGGGCGGGGCGCCGGTTGCCGGATGCATCGGAGTGGGGTCATGACTGCCCAATCCGTGAGCCTAAGGCCCAGGGAGCGGGCATTGGGCGCCGAAGAAAATCAGCATTGAAACTGGGATGATGAGGGATAGGGGCGCATGAAAGTTTTGGTCTTGCAGCATCTGGCTGTCGAGCATCCGGGCGTGTTCCGGGACTTCCTCAACGAAGACGGGTTTACCTGGACGACGGTCGAGGTCGATGAGGGCGAGACCATTCCGGACCTCGAGCCGTTCGACGTGATGATGGTGATGGGCGGACCGCAGGACGTCTGGCAGGAAGACGAATACCCCTGGCTCAAACCCGAGAAGGCGGCCATCCGCCGGTTCGTTGCCGACATGCGGCGGCCCTATTTCGGCCTTTGCCTCGGCCATCAGCTCTTGGCCGATGCGCTGGGCGGCAAGGTCGGCCCCGGGTCGCGGCCCGAGGTGGGGGCGCTCACCATCTCGCAGACGGAGGAGGGGTTGCGCGATCCGCTGTTCGACGGCGTGCCCAATCCCATCGAGGTGCTGCAGTGGCATGGCGCCGAGGTCAAGACGCTGCCCGCGGGTGCGGTGCAGCTCGCGCGCTCCGACGCGTGCGAAATCCAGGCGCTGCGCTACGGGGATTACGCCTACGGGCTGCAATGTCATGTGGAGGTCACGGGCGAGACGGTGGCGGATTGGGCGGCGATCCCGGAATATGCGCGTGCGCTCGAAACCGCGCTGGGAGCGGGCGCCGTCGAACGGGTGGCGGCGGACGTCGCGCGGAACCTGGCGGGCTATACGTCGGTTGCGCGCACGCTCTATAAGAATTTCAAGTCGCTGATTTGAGCGTGTGGCCCGCGGCGCGCGGGCCATGTTACCCAGCCAGTTCGAGATCGCCCCGATGGATAAGCTCGACGCGATGAACGTGCTCGTCAAGGTGGTGGCGACCGGCAGCTTCGCCGAGGCCGCGCGCCGGCTTGGCGTCACGCGCTCCGCCATCAGCAAGGCCATCACGCAACTCGAGCAGGCGCTGGGTGCGCGCCTCCTGGACCGGACGACGCGGCGGGTGGTGCCGACGGAGGCGGGGCTCGCGTACTACGAGCGCTGCCTCGCCATTCTCGCGCAGGTGGACGAAACCGAAGCGCAGATCTCGCGGCTGCACGAGGAGCCGCGCGGCGTGCTGAAGGTCAACGGGCCGATGTCGTTCGGCACGCTCTATCTCGGATCGGCGATTGCGGATTTCATGGCCCGCTATGTCGACCTCAAGGTCGAGCTGACGCTGACCGATCGCATGGTCGATCCGCTGGAAGAGGGCGTGGACGTGACCGTCCGTATCGGGGCGATGGTCGATTCCAGCTTGATCGCGCGGCGGATCTCGACGGTGCGCGTGGTGCTGGTGGCGAGCCCGGCGTACATCGCCGCGTTCGGTGCGCCGGAGCGGCCGACCGATCTCGTCAGTCACCGCTGTCTCCACTACGGGCATTCGACGACCGTGCCGCGCTGGCAGATCACCGACAACGGCGTGCCGATGACGGTGCCCATCGCGGCGTGCCTCAGCTCCAACAACGGAGACGCGCTGCGCGAGGCGGCGCTGAAGGGCATCGGCATCGCGCGGCTGCCGAGCTTTCTCGTCGGCTGCGATATTGCGGACGGAAAGCTTGCCGTCGTGCTGCCCGGCTATCCGCCGCAGGACGTCACGATCCATGCGCTCTACGCGCCGAACCGTTTCCTTGCGGCGAAGACGCGCGTGTTCATCGACTTTCTCGTCGAGCGCTTCGGTAGCCCGACTTGGGAAGATTTCGAGATCGCCACGCGAAGCGTGTCCTGACGGAAATGCCCGTTACGTCGTGGCGACAACGCTATGACGCCGCATCTTCCAGCAGGTCGTCGTGCTTCTTGAGCATCGTGTCGGCCTTGGATGGCAGGATGGCGAACTCCCAGCCCCCGGCGCGCGCCGCAATGTCCGCCGCGGCCTGCTTGGCCTCGCCTTCGCCCTTGGCTTCGATGGTGGCCCAGGTGTCGTCCTTGTCGCGGCGGATCTTGAGCGTGATCTTGAGACCGGCGTCGGTCTCGAAGCTCACGGTGCCCGCGTCGCTGCCCGGCGTTGCGGATGCTTTGCGCACTTTCTCCAGGTCGAGGAACGTCGCCGCCTCGATGATGTTGTCGATCATGTTCACGTATTTGACGCGTTTGCCGGCCGGGATATCCGCCAGCGTGTGGGCGCCGTCGTCGCTGCGCTTGATGACGTAGGCGGGCTGGCCGGGCAGCTCGACGGTGAGGCTGCTGACCGTTTCCGTTTTTAGTTCAAACACCCTCGGCTCGGCCCAGCTTTTCAGTTTCGCGTCGCCGGCGATGTCGCTGCTGGCGAGCCAGCTCTGATCGTCGCCGGGGCGGCGCACGTAGGTTTCCGCGCCGGCTCCCGACGTGTGGGCCGCGGGTTTCGATTTGCCGGCGATGACTTCGGCCAAAAGGACGCCGCTTGTGTCCTCAAGGCGGACGAGGCGTGCGCGCGACAGCTTGCCGGCCGGGTCGTCCAGTTCGAGAGCGGCATGACGCGTGGCGAGGCGGGTTTTCGTCTCAAGCAGACGCGCGTCGGCCAACGCGGCGATGAGTGCGCGGACCTTGTCGGTGCTGGCCGGATAGCCGCCCTGGCTCTTCATGAGCCAGGTGTCGCCGGATTTTTCGAGCGTCAGCGTGTCGCCGCCCTGCGTGACGGACACGCGCGCGATCTTGCCCGCTTCGGCGGCGAGATCGGGAAACAGCTTGGTGGTCCCGGACGCTCCGGGGGCCCATGGCTGGCGCGCCGCGTGAACGGCGATGGCGACGATCAGCGAGAGGCCGGTCGCGGCGGCGAGGGATGCGAATTGCTTCGGTGTCATGGTGTCAGCTTCCCACGTATCTCGTCACGCCTTCGGTCCGGCGCGACGCGCGCGCCAGACGCTCCAGCCGATGCCTCCGGCCGCGATCAGGAGCGGCACGAGGGCGATGTTGGCGAACTTCAGCCATCCGTCGAGGCTGGTGATGCTCTGGCCGAGCGCCAGCTTGACCTGACGAAGCTCACGGCGCGTTTCGATCATCTGAGACGTGAAGCGCTCGATGGCAGCGGTCTTCTGCTCGTCGGCGATAATGTTGTTGGTCGCGGCCGCCGTCTGGAGCTTCTGCAACTCGGCTTCGACCGACTTCAGCTTGGCGGTGAGCGCCTCCTCCTTCTCGCGGTATTGGCGTTCCGCATCGAGGCGGAGGTTTTCGACGAGCGTGAAGGTGCGGTTCTTGATGCCGCGTCCGCGAAGCGCGAGCAGCGCGTCGCTGCCGGTCAGGTTCTCGAGCGCGCCGACGACGAAGGCGCCGTTGCCCGCGGAGGGGACGACGAACTGCTGGCCAAGCATGTCGCGATTTTCCACCCAGAAGCGGTCGGCGAGGAAGTCGGTGTCGGCAACCACGATGGCGTTGATGCGTCCGGTTGCGACATGGCCGGGGCCGGGCGTTGCTGGAGCGGCGGGCTTGGCCTCGTCGGCTTTGTTTGTCGCGTCGGCGGGCTTCGCATCGGGCGCCGCTGCGGGGTTATCCTTCTTGTCGCCGGCTTTCTCGCCGGGTTTCGGCGCACCGGCCGGGAAGGCGCTCTTGGCGTCGCCCGAAATGCGCACCGCAAGATCGAGCTTCTTGCCGCCGGGCACGTAATTGCGCAGCAGGGCGACCGGGTCGGCGCTCATACCCACTTGTTCGGTCTTGATCTCCATTGCGTCGGATGAGGTCGTCAGCAGCGGCGTGACGCGCGTCGTGGCCCCCTCGATGGGCGTCAGGATGCCGGGCGATGCAACGTTGAGGGTCTCGATGCCGCTCGACAGGATGTCGCCGGGATCGAAGTTCGATTTGTCGAGGCCGAGCCAGGCGACGTACTGCGTCACCGAGCCTTCTTCGCCGCGACCGAACTGCACGCGGCGGGCATGACGGATATCGGCGGCGACTTTCTTGCCGTCGAACTCCACGCCCCAGGACTTCAGCAGCGCTGCGATCTGCTCGTTGCCTTCGCCCTTCTTCTGCAACAGCTCGAGTTGTGCCGCTTCGGCCATCGGATCGACGAGGACCAGCAGCTTGCCGCCCTTGAGCGCGAACTGATCGATGGCATAGGCGGCCTGCGGCGTGAGCATGGTCGGCTTGGCGACGAGCAGCACGTCGATGCGGGCCGGAATTTCGGTCACGGCCTGATCGAGCGTCTCGACGTCGAAGAACTCGCGGATCTGGCTCATGATGATCCACGGCTGCGTCGGCTGCTTGGTCATCGGGTTCTCGCCGCCGTCGAGGGGGAGCGAGCTGATGAGGCCGACGAGGCGCTTCTTCGGATTGGAGAGCGAGTGGATCAGCTTCGTGATGTCGTACTCGACGAAGTTTTCGCGATCCGGCGAGAGGCTCGCGATCACCTGCTGATCGTCAGTTGCATTGGTGGCAACGAGACCGAAGTATCCCATCTCGCCTTCGGCATTGAGGCGCTGGCCGCGCAGGCCCGCGCCAACTGCCTTTTCCTCGACCTCGGTGAAGGGCTGGGGATCCACGACTTCAAGCTGGAACTTGCCGTTCGACAGGCGCTGGAATTCCTCGAGCATGGTGCGGATGCGGCCTGAATATGCGGCCAGCGACGGGGCCCGTTCACCGAGTTTGGACGAGAAGTAGAGCTGCGCCTTGATCGGTTCCTCGATGGCGCCGAGGACAGCCGCGGAGCCGGGCGAGATCGTGAACAGGCGGTCTTCCGTCAGATCGGCCTTCCAGCCGCCGAACAGCTCGGACGAGATGAGGTTGACCGACAGCAGCATCACGGCTGCAAGCGCGAGCCCGCCCCAGGCAAGGCGTGCAGGGCTCATGCGGGAGGCGAATGAGACGAGCGCGGCAAAGGCGCCGGAGAGGCGGTTGCGGACAGTTTCCATGAGAGGCGATGTCATTTGCGGGCCTCAGGCGGATTTCTTCTGGGTGACGGCGACGGCATTCGCAAACAATGCGAATGCGATGAGGGAGGCGAAGAAGACGATGGAGCCGAGGCTGACGACGCCTCGCGTGATCTCGTCGTAATGAGAGAGCACGCTCATGCTGGACACCGCATCCGAGACGAACTGCGGCGTCCAGAGGCGGAACGTGTTCTGGACGATGTCCATGCCGCTGGTGACGAGCAGGAAGCACGCGGTTGCCGACAGGATGAAAGCGATCACCTGGTTCTTGGTCAGCGCGGAAATGAACGCGCCGACCGCCAGGAAGGCGCCGGCAACCAGGAAGCTGCCGAGGTAGCTCGCTAAGATCACGCCATTGTCCGGGTCGCCAAGCGCGTTGACGGTGATCCACATCGGGAAGGTGAGGATGAGCGCGACGCCGACGAAGGCCCACGCGGCGGCGAACTTGCCGACGATCGCCTCAGCCGGGGAGATCGGCAGCGTCATCAGCAGCTCGATGGTGCCGCTCTTGCGTTCCTCCGCCCAGAGCCGCATGGCGACGGCGGGCACGAGGAACAGATAGAGCCAGGGGTGATAGACGAAGAAGGCGTCGAGGTTGGCCTGGCCGCGTTCGAAGAAGCCGCCGATGAAGAAGGCGAACGCGCCGGTGGCGGCGACGAAGATCGTGATGAAGACGGCCGCCAACGGCGTCGAGAAATAGGCGGCGAACTCGCGCCGGGCGATAATCGCGGAAGTTTTCAGGAAGTCGCGCATGATGAACGTTCCGCTCAAGCTTGGACTGGGGTTGTGATTTCGCGGAAGACGTCGTCGAGCCTGCCGCGCTCGACATAGATCTCTTCGACGGAAATCTGCTCGCGGCGCAGGAGGTCGGCGATCGGCTCGAGCGGCGCGGCGGAATTCCTGGGCATCGCCCGCAGTTGCACCGTGCCGTTGGCTCCGGCCGTCATCTCGACACGCGCGACGCTCGGCAGGGCGGCCATGGCCGTCTTCAGTCCATCAGCATCCTCGCGCGCGAGGCGCACGGCGACGGCGCCGTGGTTGGGGGCGCGGCGCAGCAGATCCTCAGCCGTGCCGTCGGCGACGATGCGGCCTTTGTCGATGACGACGGCGCGGGTGCAGACGGCTTCCACTTCTTCCAGAATGTGGGTGGAGACGATGATCGCCTTGTGAGCGGCCATCTCGCGGATCAACTCGCGGATGTGGTGCTTCTGGTTCGGGTCAAGGCCGTCCGTCGGCTCGTCCATGATCAGAACGTGGGGGTCGTGCAGGATGGCCTGGGCGATGCCGACGCGACGCTTGAAGCCCTTCGAGAGCGTTTCGATGCGCTGGTCGAGGACGCCGCCGAGACCGGCTTTTGCGACCGCGGCGGCGACGCGTGTGCGGCCGTCGTCGCCGTTGAAGCCGCGGATTTCCGCGATGAAGGACAGGAAGCTCGCGGGCGTCATGTCGGCGTAGGCGGGCGCGCCTTCGGGGAGATAGCCGAGCCGCGACTTTGCAGCCTTCGGGTTGGTGAGCACATCGAAGCCGCAGATCCTGGCCGTGCCCGCATCCGGCTCGAGGAATCCGGTGATCATTTTCATCGTCGTAGATTTGCCGGCGCCGTTGGGCCCGAGAAATCCGAGCACTTCGCCTTTTTCGACGCTGAGTGAAATTCCGTCGACGGCCTTGATCGGTCCGAAGGTTTTTTGCAGTCCCACGGCTTCTATGAGCGCTGCCATCGTTGTCCTATCTCCCCGCAGCCGGCTCTTCGTGGCCGGCCGATTGTCTTCAGCCTTATCACGCTCCTGCCATTCCTGAGCCGATACTTACGGCTGCCGTCACGCTTTTGGACGCCATTGCAAAGGGTTGCGGGAGCGTAGATTGCAAGGCCAACGGCGATTTCAATAGGGGATGACACGCACTGCACTCAACTTACGAATTTGTCATGGTGCGTCCGGTGGGCATCGTGCATGTCTGCGTAAAACGTGACGCGCGCGGTGTTGCGGGCGCGGCGCGGGTCGCGCAAATCGGACATTTTCTGACTTTTGCGGTCTTGTTCGCACGACATAAATTTGTCATTGCTCGAAAAATGTCGCGGGAGCGTACCGTTCGGCCTTGGAGGGCCTGGGAGTGAATTGATGAGCGCAAACTCGCCGAATGATACCTCTCGTCAATTCGTGCCGCCTGCTCCATTGGACGTCATTCCGGCGTCTCAATGGGCGCCGCGCGGCGCAGACCTGTGGTGGTCGGCTTATCTCCCGCTTGCGGTGCTGGCGGGCGTGCTCGTCATTCATACCGTTGCTCGCGAATTCTACGTGGCGCACGTGCTGCCCGAGGGGTTCGGCTTTCTCGAGCTGTCGCAATTCTTCCTCGCCGCCGCGGCCGCGATCCTGTCGGCGCGTGCGTTGCGCTTCGGCGTCGTCAAGGGAAGCACGCTGCTCTGGATCGCGATCGTGTTCTTCGCGCTCGCCGCGTTCTATATCGCCGGTGAAGAGCACAGCTGGGGGCAGCATTTCTTCAACTGGAACACGCCCGCCTACTGGTCCGAGATCAATCGGCAGCAAGAGACGAACCTGCACAACACGTCGCCTTGGTTCAATCAGCGGCCGAAGCTGATTTTCGACAACGCGATGTTCATCGGCGGCCTCGTCGTGCCGTTCATCCAAGGGTGGACCGGATACTTCCGCAGCCCGTTGCTGGCGCTGCTGACGCCGCCGCTGGCGATCGCGCCGGCCGCGCTGATCGCGCTCAGCTTCAAGGTCGTCGACGATCTCGGCAAGTACGTGCTCAGCGATTTCATTTTCACCCGTCCGAGCGAGGTGGTGGAGACGTTCCAATACCTTTACATGCTCTACTACGTGGTGGTGCTCACGCGGCGGCTCAGGGCACTCGAAGCCGCGGGCGTGAAGTCCGTGACGCTCTAATCGGCCACTGGCGGGGGCACACATGAGGTCGTTTGACGCCGGGCCTGGATGCTCATCCGCGGACAAGCCCCCTGCCGCGGATCTCGCTCCCGGGTGAAGGCCCATTTTGCGTTTTGGGCTCAGCCAACGAGCCGGAACGGGATGGGATCAAGGTATGAGAATGGTGGTAGCGAGACCCAGACTTGAACTGGGGACCTACGGATTATGATTCCGCCGCTCTAACCAACTGAGCTATCCCGCCACGAGGTGTGTCTATAAGAATCGCACGGGGCGCCGTCAAGCGTCTCCGTGCGTTTGGCCGTTCTTGAGACGGGCCCGTGACCGCTTATTCGGCGGCGATGGGCTGCTGATCCTGCTCCACTTTGCGGAAGCGCATCATCGTGAAAATGCCCCATGGGCGCAGCGCGCGGCGCTCGGCCAGGGTCAGGTCGTCGCAGACCATGACGCGCGACTGATCGAAAACCGGACGCCAGCCGATGATTTCCGCGAACGGAGCCATGCGGCGCTCGACCCAGCCGCGGACGCCTTCCGTTTGGCTGAAGTGATTGACGAGCAGCACTTCGCCGCCTGGCTTGGTGACGCGAGCGAGTTCGCGCATCACGCGCTCGGGCTCCGGCACGACGGTCATGACGAACATCGCGGTGACGATGTCGAACGAGTTGTCGGGGAACTTGAGGTCGCCGGCGTCCATTTCATGAAGGCCGGTGACGTGATCCAGGCCTTCGTTGGCGACGCGCTCCCGCGCCTTGTCGAGCATGTCGGGCGACAGATCGATGCCGATGATTTCGAGGTGGCGGCCGTAGTCGCCGAGCGCGAGGCCGGTGCCGACGCCCACTTCAAGAACGCGGCCGCTCTCGATGCTGGAGTTGATGACCTCGGCGGCGTGCTTGCGGCCCTCGGTGGAGACGCGGCCGAACGTGTGATCGTAGATCGGTGCCCAACGGCGGTAGGCCGTCCTGACGACGTCCTCTTCGATGCGGCCGATGCCGACGATGCGGCCATTGGAACGCTCAAGGTCTTCGACACGCAAGCGAGGTTTCATCTGGGGCTTCATATTCTGCACACGTCCATCTCCAGCCGAAGCTTGGTCCCATGGGCCGAAGAGTTCCGGTCACGGCTTCGGAAAATTCTTTGTCGATCCGCCGTCATGCGGGCGATTCCAACGTATCCATTGTATCGGCCTTGACGGCCTCTGCAATCCATCCGCCGCCTAATACACGGGCTTCCTGTGAGTCATCGGCATAGAGAACGCAGGCTTGGCCCGCGGCCGCACCCTGTTCGCCATACCGCAACGCGACACGCACGATGCCGTCGTGATCCAACGACACCGTGGCAGGCTGCGGCGCCTGCGAGGACCTGATGCGTGCGAAAACTTCCGCCCCCGATCCGTTGACAGCTTCTTCGAGCGAGCCGTCGCCGAGCCAGTTGACGTTTCTAAGAACAAGCGTGCGCGTGTGCAAGAAGGCACGTGGTCCCACCACCACTTCGTTTCGCTTGGCATCGAGGCGAAGCACAAAGAGGGGATCGGCGGATGCGATCTTGAGGCCGCGGCGCTGGCCGATGGTGTAGTTGATGATGCCCTCGTGGCGGCCGAGGCGCCGGCCGTCGACGTGGACGATGTCGCCAGGCTGGAGCGCGCCGGGCTTCAGGCGCTCGATGACATCGCTGTAGCGGCCTTTCGGCACGAAGCAGATGTCCTGGCTGTCCGACTTCTCCGCAACGAGAAGGCCGAGGTCGTGGGCCAGCGCGCGGACGTCGCTCTTGGGCATGCCGCCGAGCGGAAACCACAGGCTCTCGAGCTGCTCGCGGGTGGTGGCGAAAAGGAAATAACTCTGGTCGCGCGCTGCGTCGGCACCGCGCAGAAGGGCCGCGCCGTCCCGACCCTGGCCGCGCTGGACGTAGTGGCCGGTGGCGAGCAAGTCGGCGCCCAGGTCCCGGGCCGTGAGAAGAAGGTCCTGAAACTTGATCTTCTGATTGCAGGTGACGCACGGGATCGGCGTCTCGCCGGCGACATAGCTGTCGGCGAACGACTGCATCACCGCTTCCGAGAACCGCTTTTCGTAGTCGAGGACGTAGTGGGGGATGCCGAGCGACTGGGCGACCCGGCGCGCATCCTCGACGTCCTGGCCGGCGCAGCACGACCCCTTGCGGCCGACGGCTTCGCCGTGATCGTAAAGCTGTAACGTGATGCCGATAACCTCGTGACCGGAGCGGGCGAGGAGGCCTGCGACGACGGACGAATCCACCCCGCCCGACATCGCCACGACAACGCGTTTGCGCTTGCCGTCGCCAATGGGGGATTCAAGGGATTGCGTTGACACGTCGTTTTTCCGTCTTTTCATGCAGCGGGCAATTATACGCAGCCGCGGCAAGGCTTATCGCAGTGCGAAGCGCTCCGATACCCCGTTATCCGGGCATAGTAATGGCGTGTTTGCTGACTGTGCAAGCTGCCGTTGCTGAGGAAACCTAGGCGCCGGCCGGCGCCCGGCGGCCCGCGTCAACCATAACGGGGCTCACCTCGTGACGCTGCACCCAGTTTTATGATACGTTTACTCAATGGCTTAGCTTATGTTTAATAGAATTAAGCTAAGGTCCGGGTCTGGTCAATTGTTAGTATCGAGTATCATGACCGAACATCACATGAGAGCGCGTGTGCGCTATGTCATCGGCCCCGATGGGAGCCCGCTGACGGTTGCAGATCTCCCGCCACGGGACACGAAGCGTTGGGTCATCCGCCGCAAGGCGGAGGTCGTCGCGGCCGTGCGGGGTGGACTGCTGAGCATCGAAGAAGCCTGCGAGCGGTATAAGCTGACCGTGGACGAGTTCCTGTCCTGGCAGCGGTCTATCGACAAGCATGGTCTTCCCGGGCTTCGCGCCACACGGATCCAAGACTACAGAAGCTGAGCGCCGTTCCCACGGACGCTCAAGATCGCTTGGCCCGCAGGATCATCCTCTGCGCGCCGGCGTCATGGCGTTTTCTTAGGTTGTTTTTTCTCTTTTTTCGCAGCTTGAACGGCGATGGCCGGCTCGGCGGCCCATCCAGCCGTGACGGGCGCTTCGCCGCATCCGCTGTCCTCGGACGCCGACCAGCGCTCGACATCGAGCTTGAGGCGGTCGGCTAGCGGCTCGGGAAGCCGGACATTTTCGATCTCGACACGGGTCTTGTCCTGCGACGGCGAGATGCCGACGCGGTAGGCGCGCAGGGCGCGCGGGTCGTCCGCCGCCATGTCGCGCGTCATGATCTTGATTTCGGAGTTGCCCCCACGCGAGGCCGGTTCGGCCGCCGCGTGATAAATGTATTGTGCTTTCAATGGGCCTTCGGCTCCGAACCAGCAGGTCAGGACGCCGCGCGCGATGCGGGTGTAGACCTCGGTCGGGGTTCCGATCACCACATCTTTCGGCAGCAGGAGCTTCTGCAACGCGGAGGGGGCGGCGGGGTCGCTCGCCTCGGCGGGAGCCGGGGCTTCGCCGATGACCGGCGGCGTGAGTCCGCTGCCGGCGCAGCCTGAGAGCGCTGCCGTCAGCAGGCAAATGCTTGCAACCGTCTTTGTGTGCATGCCGAGCATGAGTTTCTGGCGCACTCGATACCCTCCGGCGACGATTTCCGACGGACATATCGGCCGATTGGAGCGGGTCCGGTGCGCCGGCCCCAGATCCGGGCAGGCCCGCGCGATTGCGCGGCGCGCCCACGCTTGGCGGATTGGCACGGGAAAAGGGCGAACGCAAGTCGGCTCGCGCGTCGCGAGCCGGGAAAACGGCGGCACCCCAATTCGGGCTTTCGCTTCGGCTAGCGGAGCGAAAGGCCGCTGGTGCGCTCGTGGCGGCGCCGTGGCCGGCCCAACTCGCGCGGCTGATCCGTCGAGAAGCGGGCGAGCTGCTGCTTGGCCGTGTCGAAATCCTGCTGGGCCGCTTCGAGCTTGCCGCGCAGTTCGCCGATCGACGCGCGCAGGTTGTCGCGGCGCTGCGCCGCCGACTTGGCGAATGTCGAATAAGAGAAATGCTTCGGGTCTTTGATCCCGGTGCGATCTTCCTCGGCCTGGATCTGGCGGTCCAGATCGCCGGCAATGGTCTCGAATTCGCGGATCATCTGCTCGAGATCGGCAACCTTGCGGGCCCTTTCATCCATCTCGAAGCGCTTCAGCCTCAAAGCTGTCTCGCGTGCCTTCATCGTCCGTTACCCCTACTCAAGAACATCTGGAGTCTCATTCTCAAGAACCGTGCCATTTGGCGGTCCCCCGAACGAGCCTTCAGCTGCTTCCATCCCGACCAAATACAGTGGCGGGTACGCTGGTGAACCGGAGGTCCGAGCCCCGGTTGTCTTTACCATGCCACGATCCCATTAAGTTGCGGTAAAGCAACGTCGTATCTGCATTAGTTCATTATTTACCTCGCCCGCCTTTGTAATTGTTTTCGGGCCCTAGGGCTAGCGGGCGAATTCTGTTACCTCTTGATTCGTGTCGTTCGGCATCCCGGCGTACCGGTCCTTCGCTTCGCAGCGATCCAGGCCGTGCACGGCATGTTTCCGGGTGTCCTTCGGGGGGGAAGGGCCATTCAGTATTTTTGTCATTTTGGCGCGCCGAGCCTTTCGGCGCGTGGGGACCATTATGTCCCGCATGGGCAAAAATGGATCAGCACGGCATTTTGTATGTTTCGAAACGGAAATTAGGATTTGTTAACCTGTGATTGTTACTTTTGTCGTTACGGTTTGGCATGGGTTGTTCGCGTAACTGTAGCGTTCCATTAAGATTTTGGGCGGCGCGCCTTGTGATGGGGCAAGGAAGAGGGAATGAGCATGCGGGTCCTTCTGATCGAGGACGACAGCGCAACTGCGCAAAGCATCGAGCTGATGCTTCAGTCCGAGGGTTTCAACGTCTATACGACGGACCTTGGCGAAGAGGGCGTCGACCTCGGCAAGCTTTATGACTACGACATTATTCTTCTCGACATTAACCTGCCGGACATGAGCGGGTACGAAGTCCTGAAGATGCTTCGCGTGGCGAAGGTTCAGACGCCGATCCTCATTCTCTCTGGGCTTGCTCAGATCGAGGATAAGGTTCGCGGCCTCGGCTTCGGCGCCGACGATTACATGACGAAGCCGTTCCACAAGGATGAGCTCGTCGCGCGCATTCACGCCATCGTGCGTCGCTCGAAAGGGCACGCACAGTCGGTCATCGAGACAGGCGACCTCAAGGTCAATCTCGATACCAAGACGGTCGAGGTCAACGGACAGCGCGTCCACCTCACCGGTAAAGAGTACCAGATGCTCGAGCTGCTCTCGCTGCGCAAAGGCACGACGCTCACCAAAGAGATGTTTCTCAATCATCTCTACGGCGGCATGGACGAGCCAGAGCTCAAGATCATCGACGTGTTCATTTGTAAGCTGAGGAAGAAGCTGCAGGTCGCGACCGGCGGCCAGCACTACATCGAAACGGTGTGGGGCCGCGGCTACGTGTTGCGCAATCCGGGTGACGAGAATATCGCAGCCGCCTAACTCGCGCCGTCCCAGTTTCCGCGCCGCAAATCTCTAAGGCGTCTTTCGATCCGATCGCTCGGGCCGCAAGACGCCTTAATTGTTTTTCAGGCGCTTTCGAGACGCACGGCGCGAAATTTGAATCTTCTCGTTGTGAGCACAGAACAAATTTCCCCTGCAATATTAGGCCGAGCCGCAAGACGGACTCTTTTTAAGTCTATTCGTGTCGTTTCCGGGACATAGACAAAGGGGGCGCTCGCCCGTCTTGTTGTGTTTCGTCGGACCACACTTCGCCTGGGGGCCGCGTGTGGTGGGGGGCTGATGACATGGATCGTTTTGCCGTGTTCCAGCGGGCCGTGTTGCAACGGTTCGTGACTGCATGGGGCTTTCGGCGCCTCGGCACTGCCGCGCCTCTGCGCCTGGCGCTGTTCGTCTGCCTCGCGGGCGCAGCTTTCTCGGTGTCGGTTCCGGATGTCGTTGCCCGCGACAAAAACAAAGGCAATCAGAACAGCGATTTCGAACGCAAAATGCGCGAGATGCAGGCTGAGATGGAGCGCCAGCGGCGCGACCAGGAGCGCCAGCAGCGCGATATGCAGCGGGCCGCCCAAGAGGCGCAGAAGGCAGCCGAGCGCGAGGCGCGCATGCGCCAGGAGGAAATGGAACGGGACATGCGCCGCGAGCAGGAGCGCGCGATGCGTGATGCCCAGCGAGCACAGGAGCGCGCGCAGCGCGAGCAGGAGCAGCGCATGCGCGACGCCGAGCGCGACGCGCAAAAGGCCATGGACCGTCCGCGGAAGGCCGCCGAGGAGGAGCAGCGCAAGCAGGCGATGCAGGATCAGAAGGGGCAGCAGGAGGACGACCGCCGGGGCAACTCACCGCGGCGCAACGATACCGATACCGATGCCGACACCGATACCGATGCCGACCCGGGCGTGAGCGATGCCGAGGGCCGCGCCAAGGCTCTCGAGGTCATGCAGCGACGCCTCGCCGAGAAGCTGGCGCGCGATCAGGAGAACCAGCGCAAGACCGACGCAGACCGTGCCCGGCGTGACCGCGACCGTGAACGGCAGGCGCCGCAGCCTGATTCCGGTAGCGGCGCTGCGGCTCCGGTTGTGCTGCAGGATCCGGCGCAGGCGCCTTCCGTCAAACCGCCGGTGGACATCAAAGCGCCTTGGGTGAAGCCGCCGCCGGTGGATCGCTCAGCCGGCAAGGACGAGACGCCGAAAGCCCGGTCGCCCGCGCCGGCCGCGGCGCCTCTCCCGGTCTCCTACCCCGGCAAGGACAAAGGCGCGGAGCTGCCGGCAGATCTGTTTGCGAAGTCACGGCAGGGCGAGTTCTTCGTTCCGGCCCTTGCGCCCGCGGATGTCGAGAAGTTGAAGAAGCGCGGGTTCGACGTTTCGGCGCCAACTCCGGCGGGCGGCAAGGCCGCGGTCCAGCGCGTGCGCGGCACTGGATACAATGCGAACGAAGCCGAGCGTGAGCTGCACAAGGCCCTGCAGACCTCAGTGATGCAGAACTTCGCCTACAGCATCTTCCTCGGGTCTCTCGGCGAAGCGGATCCGGGTGGCCCGGATAAGCGTGCGATTGCGCCGGCAACGCAGCAGCCGTGCCCCGACTCGGTGTGTTTCGGCAGAAAGTTCATCCATTGGAGCAAGGCTGCGGGCGCCTGCGCCAAGACGGCCAAGATCGGCATTATCGATACCTCGTTCGATACCACGCATCCCGCCTTCGCGAACCTCAAGGCCACGAGCCGCGCCTTCCTCGATGGCGAGAAGCCGTCGCCGTACGACTGGCACGGCACGGCGGTGCTCTCGCTGCTGGCGGGCAATCCGGATACCAGCACGCCCGGGCTCGCTCCGGACGCTCATTACGTTCTGGCGACGGCGTTCCGGAGCGACATCACGGGCAACGCGTCCACCGATACCGTGCGCCTGCTCGGTGCGCTCGGCTGGCTCGAGGAGAGCAACGTCGACATCGTCAACATGAGCTTCTCCGGCCCTCAAGATCCAGCGATCGCGCGGGCCATCGCGCGGATGAGCAAAAAGGGCATCGTGTTCGTGGCGGCGGCCGGGAACATGGGTCCCAACGCGCCACCGAGCTATCCGGCCGCCTATCCGCAGGTGATCGCGGTGACGGCCGTCAATCGTAAGGGCAACAACTATACGAAGGCCAACCGCGGGACGCACATCGATGTCGCTGCTCCGGGCGTGGACATCCTGACGGCTCTGCCGAAAGCGCAGCAGGGCTACAAGACCGGCACGTCGTTCGCGGCGCCGTTCGTGACGGCCATCCTGGCGACGCAAGGCGACCTCGCCTTCACGGGCGCGAAGGCGAAGCTGATGCCGCATCTCTCGCTGCGCGATCTCGGTCCGCCGGGGCGCGATCCCATGTACGGTTCGGGCCTGGCGATGGCACCCACGACGTGCGGGGACGGCACCGCGGTTGCAGCCGATGACAGCGTGCCGGTGTTGCCGCCGCCGGTCGAGGCCGCAAACGATGCGTGGGGCGCGACGACCACGCTGATGCGGGCCGGCGCCGCGCCCTGAATGGCGTGCCTACCGCGTCGAGGGTTGGTCCGGTTTGGATGCCGGCCCGCGCCAAGCGTTGTGGATTCGCTCGGCTTCGTCCTCGTTGCCGAATGCATCACCGGAAATCAGCGTCGCGACCAACGCATCGATCTCCGCAACGGCGGGACCGCCGGCCGTTTGATATGGCTTGTCCGGGCTTGCCAGCGGATATTTCGGTGTGCCGACATGAAGCGCGACGCGCCAGGCCCCTTCCGGCGTGCGGCAGGCCAGACCGGCATAGTCCGGCCCTGCGTCGGTCCGCATGATCCGGTATTCGCGACAAACGCCGTCCGCCTCGGTGGCGAACGACAGCACGGGGACGATTGTCGCCCGGTCGCCGGTGTAAGTTTTGCCGCCCGGCGTTGCTTCGAGGGCGTGTGCGAGCGCGCCGGAGGCCACGAGGCCGGTTTCAGATGCGGCGATCATGGGGGCGGGCGCGGATGCGCGTCCCGCGAGCCAGCCGACGGTGCCTGCCGAGAGAACGGCTGCCGCAAGACCAGCGGCGAATGCGGGGGAGAATTGCGCGGGCGCAAGCGCGGCGACGGCGCCGTCCAACAGGGTGCGCAGGCGGTCGATCCAGCCGGTCTGCCTGGGCACGTTGGGCGCGGCGCGAGACGCAGGAGCCGACCGCATGATCGCGGCGATCAGGCGGTCCGGCACCGGCTCGGCCAGCACGTCGTCGAAGACGGCCGCGACCGGCAAACGCGTCACGAGGAAGACGTCCAGGCGGCGACGCAGTTCGGCGTCATGCGCAAGCAGGGCTGCGATGGGCTCGGCAGCGGCTGGCGGCAGCTCGCCGTCGGCAAATTGCATCAGGTCTTCGTCGGAAATCGCGATCATGTCAGCGCTCCCTTATCGACGCGCGAACTGCGGCCGGCGCGGATGCCGGCGGCTCGGTGAGCGCTGCGTAAAGCGTTTGGCGCGCACGCGACAAACGGCTCATGACAGTGCCGATGGGGATGCCGAGAATGGCCGCAGCCTCCTTGTAGGGAATGCCCTCCACGCACACCATCGCCACCAGCACCTGCTGGTCGGCAGGTAGGCGGGAAATGCTTTCCGTCACTGCTGCGAGGGTCAGACGCATCTCGGTGAAATGGCGGCCGTCAACGCCCGGCAAGTCGGCCATGTCTTCGATCTGCTGCTGCTCCCCGTGGCTCTTGCGGCTGCGGTGGTGGTCAATCCAGATGTTCTGAGCGATACGATACATCCAACTATCGAGACTCGTTCCGGGTTGCCATTGATCGAGATGCGAGAGCGCGCGCTCACACGTGTCCTGGACAAGGTCATCGGCCTTGTCTTTGTCTCCGGTCAGTGCGAGCGCGAACCGGCGTAGGCGCGGTAGAAGCTCGATCATCCGCGACTGGATTTCGTTCATCACGGTCCCCTCTCCGCGACTATTGGATACAACGCACCCTCCCGAGGGTTATTCCTGAGCCTGGGGTATTTGCGGCATCTGTGGCCGAATAACGACTCAGAGGGCGGATCATCCCAGCAGCCGGCCTTCGAGCTGGATCACGCAGCTGTCGATATTATGCAGGATTTCATCGGCCTGATCGAGGTCGCGGCGGAAGGTGTCCGGGTCAGGCAGGGCCTTGCGCTTCTTGAACACCCGGGAGACGCGCCGCAGGGTGGCGAACAGGCCGCGCTGGCGGGCTTCGCGCTGGTCTGCCGCCTCGACGCGTTCGACAAGCCGGCGCGCGGTCTGCTCCTGTTTGGTCAGGCGGCGCTTCAAAAGAGCGAGCTCCTTTTTCTTGTGCCTCAGCTCCTTGATGGCGGCGCGGGCTTCCTTTTCGGATGTGACCTCGACCAGCACCTCGGTGCCGTCGATGCGCGCGTATCGCATTTGTCTCAATTGCATGACCGACATTCCCCGGAGCAAACGGCGACTGCGTGCTTCGTCCCGGGCTTACTCGCGGCTTGCGGCCGGAATCCGAGGCGGACGCGCCGCGCGGGCGTTTTCCCCAAAACCCCGCGGAGCGGGACCCTACACGTTGGAAAGCGGAACGTCAGCCACGAGCGCGGGCGGGCTGGCCGGGTCCTCGAAAACCTTCTATTCAGGGGCGAGCCAACACGAAGGACGTCCGTTCGAAAATGACAAAATCCTCGCCTGAAAACAATGGACTGAGAGCTGCCATCATCCCGGTGACGCCGTTCCAGCAGAATTGCACGCTGCTGTGGGACGATGCGACGAAGGTGGGCGCTGTCGTCGATCCGGGCGGGGATCTCGATCAGATCAAGGCGGCGATCGAGGAGCTTGGCATCAGAATCGAGAAAATCGTGCTGACGCACGGACATATCGATCATGCGGGCGGGGCGGCCGAACTCAAGGAAACGCTGGGCGTCGACATCGAGGGGCCGCATGGGGCGGATCGCTTCCTGCTCGACAACCTGGCGAAGCAGGGGGCGGCCTACGGAATTCCGGCGCGGCCGGTGACGCCCGACCGCTGGCTCGAGGAGGGCGAGACGGTGACGATCGCCGGGCATGTGTTCGAGGTGCTGCACTGTCCGGGGCATTCACCTGGGTCGGTGGTGCTCGTCAATCGCGAAAACAAGCTGATCATGATGGGCGACGTGCTGTTCCGCGGATCGATCGGGCGCACGGATTTCCCGTATGGCGACCACGATGCGCTGATCACCGCGATCAAGACCAAGCTGCTGACGCTGGGCGACGACTACGCGTTCATCTGCGGGCACGGGCCGACGAGCACGATCGGCAACGAGCGGCAGACGAACCCGTTTCTGACGTAGGTCCTGCCTGCCCCTCAGATCGAGAGCGACGCGTCAGCGCGGGTAGCGCAGCTCCAGGCAACCGAAGATGCCGCATTCGTTCTGCGCGGTGCCATAGCCGGACATCGAGCCATTGTTCTCGAAGATATCGACCGTCTCGACGCGCAGCGTTTCGCTGCAGCTGCCGCGGCAGGCGATCCAGGTGCCAGTCGGCTTGCGGACCTCGTAGCCCGTGCTGGTCGAGCGCACGGGGCCGGCTACGGTGCCGTTGCCATGCTTGCTGACGGCCACGGCGATGTCGCGTTCGGGCCCGCCGCGCCAACGGCCGGCTTCAGCCGACGGGGCGGCGAAGGCGGCTACGGTGAGCGCCAGCGCGCAAGCGGTCGAAAGAGAGAGTCATGCTGATCTCCTGAGGCCAAGCACGCGGCCGATCGCACACAATCTGAGAGGCGGCCCGTTCAGCCGCCATCGAACCAGAGCGGGTTCAACCGCTTTTTGCGAACTGCAGCTTCACGCCGGTGAAGCCGGGCCCGCCTGTCGAAATCGAAACTGTCTGGTTGGCGCCGCTCGTTTCCACCTGCATGGACCCCGAGAGCGCGCCCGAGAACTTCAGGCTGAAGCCGCCGGCCGTCTGCTTGCCGGAGACGGCGCCGGCCTGATTGAACTCGCGTTCTTCCCACGTGCCGGTGATGTTGCCGCCCGCGGAGCGCAGGTTGGCGCGCATGTTGATCTTGAACGTGGCGTTGCCGCAGTTGATGGCCATGCCGAGCGTCGCGCCGCCCTTGGCATTGTAATAACCCTTGCACTTGAGGCGCTCGGACTTGCCGTTTTCGAGACGGACGCTGCCGGTGCCGCTCCATGCGCCATCCAGCGCGGCGAACGACCCGGGATCCGCCTTGGAAGGCGCCGCGGCCGCAGCCATCATGAGAGCTGCAGCCGAAACGGCAGCGAAGCGAAGACGGGTCACGGGGGAGCCTCCCAAACGAATTGCTGAAAACGCCAGCGATATCACCAGCGCAAAGCCAATACAAACCTTAGCATCGCTGAACAAAATAGCGATGGTGCGGCGGCAACACCTCAGGCTCCAGGTGAGCCCGGAGGCGCGTCGCGGAGTCGCTCGCCGTCGCCGGCAGGGCGGTGCGTCAGTTTACGGTGTTTTTTGCTCCACCAGGCCTGGCAGGATCGCGCCTTCAGGGCCGATTTCGTTGAGTGCGGCGCGGCAGCTCCACGCGTGGACAAGGCGGCAAGCGTTCGGGCCGCCCGCCTTCTTGCACGATCCCGCCTCGCGCCACGCCGCGAGGACCTTTTCGGATTCGCTGTCGAACTCGGTGCGGGCGTCGCCCGTATATTGGGATGGGAGGCGTTCGAGAGCCGGAGTCGTGCGCAGGCCGTAGCAGATCAGGGCCACGCCGAGCGCCTGTCCATAACGCGCGCCGGCTTCGCGCGGGGGGAGCGGCGCGGGCAGCGTGACGGCCGTTCCTGCCGGGGTGGACGGGGCTTCGGCGCCGGCCGCTATCGCCGCCGCGAGGGTGGCAGTTATCGCGGCAACGAACCGCTTCATGGATGACCTCCGACTTTCGCATGCTTACGCGCCA
The DNA here is from genome assembly GCF_051860585.1 of Hyphomicrobium sp. GTDB lineage: Bacteria > Pseudomonadota > Alphaproteobacteria > Rhizobiales > Hyphomicrobiaceae > Hyphomicrobium_C. The sequence goes on along the minus strand of NZ_JBHYDS010000002.1, from coordinate 560,380 downwards.
GGGGCGGTGGCGGATCGCACCTGCGGAGGTTTACTCAGCGGCTTGGGCGGGCGCGGGTGCTGCAGCCGGTTTGACGTCGGCGGTCTTGCTATCCTGTGTCTTGCTATCCTGTGTCTTGCTATCCTGTGTCTGGCCGGCCTGTTTATTGCCCGCCTGCGTCTTGGCGTACTCGTTGAGGGCGCGTGAGATCTTTCCGGACGGGCCACGGGGCAACTCGGGCACGACGGCGATTTCAATATCGATCAGGCGATCGAGGCCTTCCGAAACCACCTGTTCCATGACGACGCTGCGGATGCGCTCGGGATCGAGCTTCTGGCCGGCGAGCGGCACGGCGCGGATAAGGAAATTGCGCGGACCGGTCTGGACGATCTGATGCTCTGCCATTTCGAGCACATGATGCAGGCCAGTCAGGATCAGATAGTACGGCAGCTCGCGGCGCTTGCCGTCTTCCGCCTCGATGAACAGCTTGTCCTTGCTGCGGCCGCTGATCTTTTCGATGTGCGGCAGGAAGCTGCCGCAGCCGCACGGCTTCGCGCTCATGGTGACGCGGTCGTCGATTTCGTAGCGGATGATCGGCTGGACGCGATTGTAGAGGTTGGTGAGCAGCACCTTGCTGCCTTCGGTGCCCGGCGGCACAGGCTGGTTGTTTTCGTCAACGACTTCGAGAATGGCGAGGTCTGAATTGACGTGCGCACCGCGCCCGACCGTGCATCCGGACGACAGCACCATGCATTCGCCCATCGCGTATTCGTCCGTCACGTGGGCGTCGAAGAGCTGTTCGAGACGCGCAGCGCTCTTGTCCGAGAGCGGCTCGGCGACGTTCGTGATCTGCTTCAGGCAGCCGAGCTCGGTGAGGTTCATGCGCCCCTCCGCCTGCTCGCGGCCGAAGGCTTCGAGAGAACTCGCGTAGCCGGTGATGTAGTCGGGGCGAAATTCCTCGAGCTTTCTGATGTTGCTCGGCATGGGATCCGACACGGTGAGGTGCAGAACCTTGAACACAGGTTTCAGGAACGCCGGCAGATAGGCGAAGGCCGATGCGCTCGGGTAGAAGCCCGGCTGGACCGTGAGCACCGCCATGCGCGCCGGATTGATTAAACGGCCGAGGTGCGGGAGAAAGCGGCGCTTGAGCTTCGTGCCGCGCGCGAACTGCGTCGCAAAGACAAGATAGACGGCTTCCCGATCCTGCACGATCAGCGCCGGCTGGCCCTGGCTGCCCGAGGTGTGGCTGACGCTGTAGTCGCCGAGGTAATAGCGGCCAAGGTTGTCGGGGTTGTCGACGAAGGCGGCGAGGTCGGCTTTCCGAAGGCGGGGGTCGGTGACCAGCTCGTCGAAGTTCTCCATCATCTCGGCTTTTGAGAGCGTCGGCAGCTCGGAAAGCGCGCAGCGCGAGACATCGAGACCTGCGAACCGGCGGCGATAGTACGGGGAGTTTTCGGCAGCATGGGCGAGAATCGCCCGCAGCCGCTTCTGCTGGCTCGCCTCGACTTGAGACGGGTTGCGCCAGAACGGATAAAGCTTCTGCAACATCATGACGAAGCGAAGCGGCCCGAACATGTGATGATCTCCAGATCGCGAGTCAGTGCCAGCCCCCTCAATTCATAAGGGGGGCGACTGGTTGCATTGCAATAGCCGGGTGGTGCAGCCGGGCTCGCGTGCGCCGTGAAACTTGGCGCATTGAAAAATCGTAAGGTTGGGACGGGCCGTCGTCGGGGCGGCCGTGTTTCGGCCTGATTTCATCAGCGCCGGGCGATTTCATCAACGCGAGGATTTCATGGAAAAAATCGTTCATTGGATGATCGACATGCCGGAGCGCCTGTCGGCCGTGTTTGCCTGGCTGCCGCCGCTGTTCGCGCGCCTCGTCGTGGGCTGGGTGTTCCTCTGGACGGGCTGGGCGAAGCTTAACAACCTCCCGCAGATGATCCAGAATTTCACCGAATGGGGTATTCCGTTCCCGGCATTCACGACGCCGTTCGTGTCGGGCGTCGAGTTTCTCGGCGGACTTTTGCTGCTGCTCGGGCTGTTCACGCGCCTTGCCGCCGCGCCGCTGGTGGTCGTGATGATTGTCGCGATCATTTCCGCCAAGTGGGGTCAGGTCGATAGCCTCGAGACGCTGCTCGGCTTCGAGGAGGTCGCCTACATGGCCCTGTTCGGATGGCTGGCTGTGGCGGGGCCTGGCGCTGTTTCGCTCGATGCGCTGCTGCAGCGTCGCTATGGAGACGCCCGCCCCATGCGAACGTAAGCGCGCGGGCCTCGTCGCATATTCGATCGGCGGCGGCTTGGCCGGGCAATATCAGCCTGGCCAGACTGGCAAAATCGATCGCCGCATTGTCGTTCCCGTCTTACGGCCTACATATCGCCTGGGCCAAGACGCCTATGCCAATGAGGATCGACGCATGACGGACGTTTCAGCGAAAAAATCGGGCCAGTTTGCCATCGGCGGCGACCTCAAGGTGCGGCGTCTCGGTTTCGGGGCGATGCGAATTACGGGTGACGGCATCTGGGGCGAGCCAGCCGATCCGGCCGAGGCGTTGCGGACGCTGCGGCGCGTTCCCGAACTCGGCATCGACTTCATCGACACGGCAGACAGCTATGGCCCGGAGGTCAGCGAGCGGTTGATCCGGGACGCGCTGCATCCCTACAAAGGCGTGGTCATTGCCACCAAGGGCGGTCTCGTGCGTCCGGGGCCGAGCCAGTGGATCCCGTGCGGGCGGCCGGAATATCTGCGTCAGCAGGTCGTGCTCAGCCTCCGGCGGCTCGGCGTGGAGCGGATCGATCTCTGGCAGTTGCATCGCATCGATCCGACGGTGCCGCGTACGGAGCAATTCGAGGCGATCGCGACGATGCAGAAAGAAGGCTTGATCCGCCATGTCGGACTGAGCCAGGTCAGCGTCGACGAGATCAAAGCGGCTGGGGCGGTGTTCAAAGTCGCGACCGTGCAGAACCTCTATAATCTCTCCGATCGCAGCAGCGAGGACGTGCTCGACTACTGTGCGCAGGAGGGCATCGGGTTCATTCCGTGGTTCCCGCTTGCGGCCGGATCGCTGGCGAAGCCGGGCTCCGTGCTCGACACCATTGCGAAAAAGCACAACGCGCAGCCAAGCCAGATCGCGCTCGCGTGGCTGTTGGCGCGCAGCCCGGTCATGCTGCCCATTCCCGGTACCGGCAAGGTCAAGCATCTCGAAGAGAATGTCGCCGCGGTGAACATTCAGCTCAGCGCCGCCGAAGTCGCCGAGCTTGGCGCGCTCGCCAAGTCGGCGGCGTGATGGGCTTCTTCCGCTAAAGCTTGGGTCAAGCGGTGCGCGCCGCCAAGGCGACGGCGATGGCGGTGTATGACGACGCCGCCGTCGTCTCCGCCGCCGCGCCCGTGTAGTCGATGCGCGACGGGGACGCGGCGCCGGTGTGCTTCGGCGTGAACGCGCCGACGGTTGCAAGGGCGACGGCGGTATAGGATTGGCCGACGCCATTGCGGCCCGTGGGAACCGGCGCGTTGTCGTTGGCCGTCGACGATGGCGAGGACTCTCTGGACGGCGCTGCCGATGCGAGTGGCGGCATGTTTCGGGCTGCGCGCGCGACTTCGGCCACCGCGATGGCGGTGTACGATGCCCCGGTGCCGACGCCGGTCGCCGCGTCCGAATAATCGACGGGCTTTTGGGTGGATGCGGGGGTGCTGGGCCGCGGGCCTCCCGCCGCAACCGCAACCTCGGTGTAAGACGGCTCGCGGGCAGGCTTGGCGGCGTGCGCTTGTGGAGCCGGTGGTGCGGGTGCGTTGAAATTTGCAGGCGCTTTGTGATGCGCTGGACTGGGCGTTGCCGTGGGCGCCGATGGCGTGGCTGTGACCTGCGCAGCGGGTACGGTCATGGAAGCCGCCTGTCCGGCCTGGCCAGCTCTTTGTTCGGCTTGGCCAACTCTTTGTTCGGCTGGGCCAGTCGTGCGGCCGGCCCCGCGCATCATGCGCGTGACGAAGAGCGTGACCAAAATCAGGGCCACACCCACAAGCGCTAACGCCAGCAGGACTTCCGGTCCGAGTTGCTCCATCGTTGTCGTTTCCCCAGGATCGCGCATTTCGAGACGCGCTGATTTTGCTTTGATTGGCCTCGACCAGGCGGACCTGGCCCCATTTCATCAGACGACAACATCGGCGCGCCGGGTATTGAACTTTTGGACAGTGTTCCGCATGGCGCGTTTGCACCGCGGGGAACAGCGGGCCGCCGGCGCATGGGGCAAAAGGTGGCGTCACAGGCGGCGGCGCGATTTCCGCTGCTTCGTGTTGCGCTCTATCAGAATGGAGACTTATTCATGCCGAAGAGACTTTTGACGGCGGCGCTGGTGTTTGCCGCCGCGAGCAGTGCGCTGTCGAATGCGAGCCTCGCAGCCATGGACGAACCGGCACCGCGGCCGGCGATCGATTGCGCCGATCCGGCCAATGCCGGGAAGCCGGCCTGTGCGCCGCAAAATGGCGCCATGACAGACGATCAGATTTACGAAAAGGCGTACTGGAGCGCGAAGAGCGGGGCCTATGCCGACGCGCTTGCCGTCGCGGGCCAGGCGCAGAATGAGAACGATCCGCGCATCCTGCGGGTCAAGGGCTTCGCGACACGCAAGATGGGCGACGTGGACGCCGCCATGCCGTTCTATCGCAAGGCGCTCTCGATCGATCCGGCCGATACGCGCACGCGCCAGTATATGGGCGAGGCCTATCTTCAGCACGGCGATTTTCCGAATGCGCGTGTGCAGCTGCGCGAAATCGAAAAGCGCTGCGGAGTGGAATGCGAGGATTACCAGACGCTCGCGGACGCGATTGCGGAGATGCATGTCCGGCTGCCGCGCGGGAGCTAATCGGCCTCAAAACAAAACCGCCAGCACCGTTGCTTGGCGCTGGCGGTTGACACCGTGCGGATCGCGTGCGGTCTAGGTGGCGAGCGTTGGCTAAGCGGCGAGCCGAGCGTTGGCTAGGCGGCGAGTTCCGGCCGGTCGTGTTTGCCTTCCTCGACCTCCTCGATGATCTTCGCGACGAAGGCGTCGAGGTCGCCGGGGTTTCGGCTCGTGATGATGCCCTGGTCCGTCACCACCGCTTCGTCGCGCCAATCGGCGCCGGCGTTGACGAGGTCCGTCTTGATCGACTTGTACGACGTGGCCTTGCGGCCGCGGATCGCATTGGCTTCGATGAGCAGCCACGGCGCATGGCAGATGGCGGCGACCGGCTTGCCGGAATTGACGAAGCTTCGGATCAGCGCCATCGCCTCGGGGGAGGCGCGGAGACTATCGGGGTTCATCTGTCCGCCCGGCAGGACGAGGGCGTCGTAGAAGCCTTCCGAGGCATCGGCCAGCTCGCGGTCAATGGGCACGCCGGGGCCCCATTCCTTGTTCTTCCAGCCGCGGATTTCCTTTTTGTCCTTGCGCTCCTTGGGGGCGACGACGTGCACCAGGGCGCCCGCTTCCTTGAGCTTGGCGCGCGGCACCTCGAGTTCGGACTGCTCGAAGCCATCGGTGGCCAGGATGAGAATTTTCGCTTTCGATATCTTAGGCATGTGGCCTCCTGTCGTTGCTTTCGGGACAGGTCGAAAACGGGCCTCCGGGGCGAACGGTTCCGGGCCGCGCATTCCGGCGCAGGACAATTCGCCGGCGCGATGGCCGCCGCAACAGCAAAAGGGCGCGATCCCCCGCGCCCTTCGCTTTCGTTTCTTGATTTTGCCGACAGCCCTCCCCCGAGAGCTGCCGGTGATTTTCTAGAGGCGGAAGCGGATCTGATCGATCCAGAACCGTTCGAGGCGTGCGAGCGCCTTGTTGAGGCCCTTGAGCTCTTCGCCCGAGACCTGAGCGACCGTTTCCACCGAGCCAAGCTGGCGCTGGTAGAGGCGGTTGACGACGGCGGCGGCCTGGCGGCCCTTGGCCGACAGCGACACGCGCACGCTGCGCTTGTCGGTTTCGCTGCGCTCGTAATCGACGTAGCCCATCTCGACGAGCTTCTTCAGATTGTACGAGACGTTCGAGCCGAGATAGTAGCCGCGCGATTTCAGCTCGCCGGCCGTCAGCTCGTTGTCGCCCATATTGTACAGAAGCAGCGCCTGCACGGCATTGAGATCCGAGCTGCCGGTGCGGTCGAACTCGTCCTTGATCACGTCGAGCAGCAGGTGATGCAGCCGCTCGATCATGTGAAGGCTTTGGACATATTCGGAGCTTAGTGTGAGATCCTGATTAGCGGGCGCACGGGGGCGCTCCGTCTTGATAGCGGTGTTCATGATTACCCTGCCTACTCAACAACCTGTTTGACGCGACCGTTTTCCGGTTCTGAGGACAGGCTACGGGAAACCCATAAAAATTAGCTCAATCTGTTGGGTAAACCGCGGGTAAAAATGCGTTTCGCGACAGGGCGTGCGCCGAGGGCTTTTTGCGGGCCTACGCGCGTGCTTCCTGCATGTTTTCCCGGGTCGGAAGCACCAGTTCGCCTGAGCCGAGCGTCTTGAAATAGGCGTCCAGCATCGCGTAGGTCACGTCTTCGAGGCGGGCCGGCTGCCACTTGGGCGCGTTATCCTTATCGACAAGCGCCGCGCGCACGCCTTCGTAGAAATCGCCATTGGCTTCGAGGATGCGCGACGCCAGCCGGTAATCGACCTGCAGCGTCTGGCGCAGATCGAGCGCTGCTGCTTCGTGGATGTGGCGGTGCGTGATCTTGAGGGCCAGCGGCGAGCGGCGCGCGAGATCGGCGGCGACGCCTTGCGCCCACTCCTTGGCGTCACCGGTGACGGCCAGGAGCCGCACGACGATCTCCTCGACGTGCGGGGCGGAGAAGCAGCGGTCGATGACATCGCGGTAGGGCGCGAGGTCGCCCGGTCCGCAGTTCTTGTGCCTGTTGTCGAGGGCGGGATCGACCGGCCACGTGTCGGCGACGTCGGCGATGATGGCGTCGAAGTGCTCGGCGTCGATGCAGTGCGTGACCAGGCCGAGCGCGTAGGCGTCGGCGCGGCCGATGCTGCGTCCTGTCAGGCCGAGATACTGGCCGGTATGACCGGGGAGGCGCGCGAGCACGTGGGCGGCGCCGATGTCGGGAAAGAGACCGATCGCCGTCTCGGGCATCGCGAAGGTATAATTCTCGCCGGCGACGCGATGCGTGCCGTACTGCGTGATGCCCACGCCACCGCCCATCACCATGCCGTTCATCAGAGGCACCGTCGGCTTCGAAAAGCACTCGCATTGCCAGTTAAGCGCGTACTCGTCGGCGAAGGTCTTGCGTCCGGCGGCGAGGTCTTCGCGCGCGAGGCCAATCACTTCGCGGACGTCGGAGCCGGCCGAGAAGGCGCGCGGGCTCTCCGACTGCATGACGACGGCGTAGACCTGCGGGTCGCGCGCAAAGGACCAGAGGTGGGTGGACAGGCTGGCGCGCATGCCGGCGGTCAGCGCGTTGAGCGCCTTGGTGCGCGCGAGCGTCAGGATGGCAGCCGAGCCACGGATCTCGAGCTTCAGCGGTTCGGTCTCGGCGGTCGGCTCGGCCATTCGTTGCGTGCTCCGGATTGAAAAACGTCCTTGGTCCACCAATGTGATAAGTGGGGATGGCCGCTTTGTTGAGCCACATTTCGCGGCTATACAAGTGGTCCCGGTGAGACAACTGCCGGTGATTCGCACTCGCCTTCGCGCATTCTCATTTGAGGACTGGCGCCGAAGGACTGGCAATTCATCGCAGCCAGCAGGTTAAGAAACCCGATGAGTCTCAACCCCGTGCGTGCAATTCAGTTTTGGGCCGCCCTGCGCTGGGCTGGCCTCGGGGTTCTGTTCGCCGCAACGCCCATGTCCTCCGTGCGCGCCGACGCGTCCGTTTCGCAGTCGGTGACGACGGCGTTCGAGACCATCGTGATCGATGCCGCAGCCGCAGCCTCCAAGGCGACGGCGGCCGCCCAAGACGCGATGGCGCCGAAGACGGTCAAGAAATCGAAGAAGGCCCGCAAGGACGCCGATACGGGCAAAGAGGAAGCCGCGAAGGCTGACGCCGCGAAAGCGAAGGCTGGCGCTGCGAAATCCGACACGGACAAATCCGGGAACGCAAAGACCGACGGCGATAAGGGCAAAGCGGGTGGCGCGCCTGCTGCTGCCGACGCCGCGGACAAAGACAAGCAGCAGCCCGGAGCAGCGCCCGCCGACCCGGCGGCGAAAGCCGCGGACGGCAAGGCGGCGGACCCCAAGGCAAAGAACGCCGGTCCGCCGACGGAATGGCCGGCCGTCGAGGTGGAACTCGCACGCGCGCGATGCACGCAATTGCTCAAGGGCGTCGATGCGGTGACTGTTCCCGAAGCGCCGTTCCGCAAGGGCGACTGCGGAACGATGGCGCCGGTGAGATTGGTCTCGATCGGAAAGTCGCCGGAAATCACGTTCTCGCCGCAACCGGTCGTGACCTGCGATCTGGTGCTGGGTCTCGTCAAGTGGATGAAGGACGAGGTGCAGCCCGCGGCGCGCAAGTACCTCAAGGCGGAGGTCATCCGTGTCGACTCGATGAGCGACTATTCGTGCCGCATGGCGTACGGCCGCGTCGGCAACAAGCTCTCCGAGCACGGCAAGGCCAATGCGCTCGATATTCGCAGCTTCACGACCCGGAAGGGCGATGAGGCGGTCGTGCTCTCCGATTGGGGGCAGACGAAACGCGACGTGCGCAAGCAGATCGCGGCGGCGAAAGCGGCGGCCGAAAAGGCGGAGGCGGTGAAGGTGGCCGCCGAGAAGGCAGCCATGGAGCGCGCCGACGCGGCCGAGTACGCGGCCAAGGCGGAGACCACAGGCACGCCGCTGCCGCGCAAGTCGCTGGTCGAGGGGCTGCCGCCACGCAAGGACGTATCGCCCCTCGCGGTGCCGGCGTCGGTCAATCAGACCGGCCCGCTCGCGGAAGTGGCCGCGACGCGTCTCGGCGGTCCCCTGCACGAGGGAGACGATAAGGCCTCCGGCAAGAAGAACCGGAAGGACGCCAAGAAGAAGTCGAAGGGCGACGAGACGGTCGCGGCGTTGCCGGGCGGCCAGGCGCTGGACGATGTGGTCGCGCCGCCGCCATCGACCGCGAATGCCCGCTTCCTGCACGACGTGCATGCCGCCGGCTGCCGGATTTTCGGGACCACGCTCGGGCCAGAGGCCAACGAAGCGCACCGCAACCATTTCCACGTCGATATGGCGGAGCGCAAGGTGCGCAAGATCTGCGACTGACCGGGTTTCTTCCGGCTTTACGCCTCCGTTCACTCAACAGCGTCGAAGGGCTTGCGTGCGGGCGCCGGAGGCGGGATGTTCGCGCCGCCCCAGCCGCGACGAGCCGGGGCGCGCTCAATTCGAGGCTCTCCGCGTGACACGACCCAAGACACCATCTTCCGAAACCGGGCCATCGTCCGAAACCGGGCGAGAGGCCGCCCATCTCGCCGCCGGGGCCTTTCCGGCCGTGCGGCTTCGCCGTAACCGGCGTGCGCCGTGGTCGCGCCGTCTCGTTTCGGAGACGACGCTTTCGGCCGCCGATCTGGTGTGGCCCCTGTTCGTGATCGAGGGCAAAAGCCAGCGTGAACCGGTCGCCTCGATGCCGGGCGTCGAGCGGCTGTCGGTCGATCTCATTGTCGAGGCCGCGCGCGATGCCGAGGCGCTGGGCATCCCGGCGATAGCGTTGTTCCCGAATACGGAGGTCGCGCTGCGCACGGACGACGCGCGCGAAGCGGTCAATCCGGACAATCTCGTGTGCCGGGCAACGCGGGCGGTGAAGGCTGCGGGGCTCGACGTCGGCGTCATTCTCGATGTCGCGCTCGATCCTTACACGAGCCATGGCCATGACGGCCTGCTGATCGCGAATGAAATCGTCAACGATGCGACGATCGACATGCTCGTGCGGCAAGCTCTCGTGCAGACGGAGGCGGGGGCAGATATCCTCGCGCCGTCCGACATGATGGACGGGCGTATCGGCGCGATCCGTCGCGCGCTCGAAGCCGGCGGGCACACGGACACGCAGATCATGTCCTATGCGGCCAAGTATGCGAGCGCATTCTACGGGCCGTTCCGCGATGCGGTCGGTTCCGGCGGGCTGCTGAAGGGTGACAAGCGCACCTACCAGATGGATGCCGCCAACGGCGACGAAGCGCTGCGCGAAGTGGCGCTCGATCTGGCGGAAGGCGCGGACATGGTGATGGTGAAGCCGGGAATGCCGTATCTCGACATCGTGCGGCGGGTTTCGGAGACCTTCAAGGTGCCGACGCTCGCCTACCAGGTCTCGGGCGAATACGCGATGATCATGGCGGCCGCCGAGCGCGGGTGGCTCGACGAGGAGAAGACGATTCTCGAAAGCCTGCTGGCATTCAAGCGCGCGGGCGCGTCGGGTGTGTTCACCTACTTCGCGCCGCGCGTCGCCAAGCTGCTCGGCTGAGCCGGCTTGTTAGCCGTCAAGCATTGCCGCTGCCGCGGCGTCACGCTTTGCCGTTGCGTCAGGCGTTGCTGTCCCGGTTTCAGGCGTCGAGCCCTCCGCCGAGCGCGCCATTGGTGCGCCAGGAGAACGGATAACCGACGAGACGGCGGTAGAGCAGCGGGGCAAGCGGCAGTGCCGCCCAGCCCAACAGATTGAATGCGGTGGCGTGGCCCTGGATCGAGCCGAGCTCGATATCGAGTGCGGCGAACACGATCAGCACCAGCGAGAGACTCGCCATCGCGGCGAGATAGCCGATGTAGAGAATCGTGAACGTCGCATCGAGGGCGATGGAGCGGCGATCGATCATGACATAGCTCCGCTGTGCTCGATTGACTACGAGGTTTGCGATGAATTGAGACTTGCATTGTCAAGTGCTTCGCGCCGTTCCGCAAGAAACAGTTGTGAGTCATTGTGTCATAGCGTCGAACGTATGTCGTTCGGGCGACAGCTAGCGGAGTCGATGGCCAGCACAAAAAAAGCGGAAGCTTTGCGGAACCCCTACGCCGGCGCGGATTGCGGCTGGGTGTCGTGGGTCATCACGGCGAGCGCGCGTGGGCAGATTTCATAGCGCAGCGGCGTTTCGAACTTGCTGATCTCGCCGTCGTTGGCGAGCCGCTTCAGGCGGCGCGGAGAATTGATCACGAAACTCTGGCCCGTGAACTTCGCCATTTCGGGGTCGCCGTCCCATCGGCCGAGAAGCGCGCGCCCGACCGCCACCGCCAAGCCCCAGCCGCTGCGGTGCTTCGAGACATACATCGTGAGCTTGCCGCCATCGAGCCGCGGGCGGCGCAGCAACGTGAGGTTTTCGTCATAGCCGTTATTGGTGACGGCTACGGAGAGCACCCGCAGGCGCATGCGGTCCTCGCCGTTGTCGACGGTGATCGAAATCTTGTCCTTGCTCGACAGGATATCGCGAAGAGTGGCGAGGTATTTCGGCAGGCGCTGGGCCGCCGGTTTGCCGCGGAGGCGTGCGCGGGCCACCGAATAGCGCAGCGTGAGACCCATCAGCGAATTGCACATGAAGATGCTGCCGTTGACCTTTGCGACGTCGATGCGGCTCGGGGTGGCGGTGGCGAGGTAAGCGGCGGCGGACGCGAGATCCAGCGGGATTTCGAGGTCCTTGGCCAAACGGTTCATCGTGCCGAGGGGGAGGATGCCGAGGGCTTTGCCGGTGCCCATCAGATGCGTCGCGGCGGTGCGGATGGTGCCGTCGCCGCCGCCGATGACGAGCACGTCGATGTCGCTCCTGGCGGCATCGGCGATGGCCTGATCGAGGTTTTCCGGCGGGAGGATGTCGACCTCGATTCGGTGCCCCTCGGCCGTGAACGCATTGGCTATGAGATCGCGCATTGCGTCGTGCGCGAGGCCCATGGCGGCACCGGCGCGCATGTTGACGAGGGCGCGGACCTTCAGCGACGGCTTGGCCGACAGGCGGTTCCCGTCCGTATCGGTACTGGTGCTGGCAACGATTGCATCGCTGTTCAAGGCGGGCTTCCCGGGCATAATACGGATCTGTTGGGGTAACCGCCGGGCGTGGAAATAGTTGCGCGTCCGGGCGTTATCAGGGGCTGCGGCGCCGACTTGCCGCCTTAGGGGAGCGCTGTTCGTGACGGGACCATCGGACGATCAAGGCCGCGGCGGGCAGGGCGGAGGCAGCGATGCCGGGCGCGGGGGCTCCGGGGTTTCGTCGGACGCGCGGCGCTTCGAACTGAAGCCGCTGATTGTCGTTGCGGCTCTGGCGGGGGCGGTGCTCGCCTTCGCGATGTTCGCCGGCGCCGTGATGGATGGCGACACGCGCGGCTTCGACACGTGGCTGCTGCAGGCTTTGCGAGTGAGCACCGATCCGGCGGACCCGATCGGGCCGCGCTGGTTCGAGGAGCTGGTGCGCGATATCACGGCGCTGGGAAGCACCGTGGTGCTGACCTTCGCCGTCGTGGCCGTGGCGGGCTATCTCTGGATCAAGGACAGGCCGCAGAAGGCGGTGTTTCTGATCGCGGCGGTTTCGCTTGGCGCGCTGATCAACCGGCTGCTCAAGTTCGGCTTCGCTCGTCCCCGGCCGGACATCGTGGCGCACGGGGCTTATGTCTCGACGGAAAGCTTCCCGTCCGGCCATTCCGCCAATTCTGCCATCGTCTACCTGATGCTTGGCATGATGCTGGCGCGCGTCGAGACAAGCTACCCGGCCAAGGTGTTCATTTTCGCCATGTGCGCGCTGATCACCCTCGCGGTCGGCCTGAGCCGGATCTACCTCGGCGTTCATTGGCCCACGGACGTGCTGGCGGGGTGGGCAGTCGGCTCGTGCTGGGTTCTGGTATGCTGGTACGTTCTGCTTAAATTGCAGCCAAGCGGCACACGCCAATAGCCCATTGAGCACGCCTGCGGGGGCTTTCGCGTTGCAGTGCGGCAACAGGGCGGAATTTTGCAGGCGCGAGGCCGGCGAAACGGGAACGTTGCCCTTTGATTGCCTCGATTCATGTACCATCTTCGGGGCATAGCCGAACACTTGGGATGGATTGGCAATGAAATCATTGATCGCGGCCGCCGTAGCCGGCGCCATGGCCATCATTGGCGCGCACGGCGCCTTGGCCTTCACGTATGAAAATCAGGGCACGTCCCAGCCGTCCGCGAACGCTTCGGATCCGAAGGCCGGGTTCGGTGAGATGGATCCGTCGTCCGTGCTGCCGCCGATCGGCAACTCGATCCAGGGCAACAAGTTCGATTTCGGCCCGGGCGCGTTCAACAACGGGCTGGCTTCGCCGCCGAGCCGCGCCGAATCCGTAGGGCCGAGCTGGCTCTATCCGCGCTGATCGCTTCAGGCGGTCCAAGATCGAAACGCGCTTCCTGGCGGGGGCGCGTTTTTTTGTGCCTGAGTCCGGGCGCGGCAGGCCGGATCTGCGGTATGACTTGAGCGGAACACCAGTATAGTCGGCGCGTTACAACGGCCCGAGAGACTTCCGGAGACACGATATGAGCGTTACACGAACCGCGCTTGTCACGGGCGCGAACCGGGGAATCGGGTTCGAAATCGTCCGCCAGCTGGCGCGGCTCGGCATCGTCGCGGTGATCGGGGCGCGCGATCTCAAGGACGGGATGGCGGCCGCGGCCAAGCTTCAGCCTGAAGGTCTCGACGTTCCCGTGGTCGCTCTCGACGTCGACCAGGAGGGCAGCGCGGCGGATGCCGTTGCGGAAGTCAAGCGCCTCTATGGCCGCCTCGACGTGCTCGTGAACAATGCGGCGATCCTGATCGACGCGCCGGGCGGGTTCAAAGCCAGCCTGTTCGATCTCAAGCCGGAGACGTTGCGGCGGACGATGGAGACCAATCTGCTCGGGCCGGTGCGTCTGATCCAGGCCGCGGTGCCGCTGATGCGCGAGCAAGGCTATGGGCGGATCGTCAACATGTCGTCCGGGGCGGGGCAACTCTCCGACATGAGCAGCGGCTATCCGGCCTACCGGATGTCGAAGACGGCGCTCAACGCGCTGACGCGGATTACGGCCGCCGAGCTCGGCAACGGCCCCATCAAGGTCAACGCGATGTGCCCCGGCTGGGTGCGGACCGACATGGGCGGCGCCGATGCGGACCGGTCGCCGGAAGAGGGCGCGGATACGGCGGTATGGCTGGCGACGCTGCCGGACGACGGGCCGACGGGCGGCTTTTTCCGCGACCGGAAGCCGATTGCCTGGTAGCCGAGGCTAAGGCCTGACCGGTTGCGAAAATCGCGCGCTCAGAGGCCGCGGACGAGATTGCCGACCATCAGCGTGAAATAGGCGGTGATGGCCAGCCAGAATTCCTGGTGCGGAAGGTAGCGCGGCACGGGAATGAAGCCGAGCTTGGTGATCAGGGCCAAGGTCGCGAGGACGAACGAGATCAGGAAGATCACGATTGTCGGGGGATTGAGCCTCATACCGCGAACTCCCTTTTTGGCCTGTGCGTGCCGCACTGCTGACCGGTGCGTGCCGCTGGCCTATGCGTGCCCGATGCGCGGGGCACGCTGCGCCCCGTCGTCGCCGCGCCATAATAGGCAGCGCGAACCCGGGCGCAACGGGCGTTCAGTGTTCGGCACCAGCTAGGCATGGGGCTGCGTTCAGGACGCAACAACGAGGGCCCACGCGACGTGCCAACGGCCCGAAAAGGCTCGGGCCGTGGACTTCCTTGCCGATCAGGTATCGATCAGAGGGCGCGCGCGGTCTTCAGGCCGCCCAGGGAGGAGCCGGCCGGGACCAGAAACGTGGTCAATGCGTGATCGGGGGTGCTCAGATCCCGGCAGGTCACCGCGACGTGGCCAGCCAGTTTCTGGGAGTCCGCCGTCGGCTCGACGTTGGCGATGGCTACGACTTCGAGCATCCGTTCGGCTTTGCCGCCGGAGATTGTGATGCGATCGCCGACAGAGAGGCCGGAAACGAGGGGGGCCCAGGCCGCAGGCTCAAGCGCTGCGCCGTTCGTATCTGCGCGCCGCTTCGCCAGCCAATAGGCTTCGCTACCGGACACCGGGCTGCTGGTCGCGTCGTTTTCGGCCGCGACCTGAGTTTGCCGGGGCGTCTGCTCCAGGGCGGCCGCAAAGCGCCCAGCAATCACGTCTTCCGTATTGGAGGCGGCAATTCCGATGCCGAACGCGGTGAGCACCGACAGAACCGCAACGGTACGGGCGGCGGGGGGCAAGGTGACGGCGGAGCGGCGGAGGGTCATGGTCGAGCCCTTGGGTGATCTCTAGTCGGCAGTGTCTCTCAAGATAACCTGTAACGCTTATAGCGTGGACCGGGTTCGAGGGCGAGCCCAAGAGGGTGAAGTTATGGTCTGGCTTAACTTTTTACGCGCCAGGACCTCGTCCGGATTGGTCAGGACGGCGAGAAACCGCTTTAGCGCGGGCGCCGTGAACCCTGCACAGATGGCGGAAAAAGGCGGTGTTGAAGACGGCCATGGCAGCCACCGCGCCGGCCAGCAGGACGGCCGAGGCGTTGCGGTCCATCTGGGCGGCTGCAGAGCCGTCGGATGCGAGCGCGATGCCCACATGCCAGCCCGTCAGGCCGACCATCAGAGCGAACACGGCGATGCCTGCGACCAGGTCCGGCAAATGCTTACGGAAAACGGGGGAAAGTCTGAGATGCTTCATGCGGTCCGATCTCCTTTCCGGCGAGATTCGCCAACGTGATCCGAGGTCGATATCACCCGTGCGCTGTGGCCTGGGTTTGCTCCAATTGTGGCAACGGCGCGCTATTCCTTAGTTCAGAAAATATTACCGAAAGGTGTGATGCCGCTTCGCAACGGCGGCTGCGGCTGCGATATCTACAGGCGGCCGCAAAACGTGCAGAGCCGCGACTTTGGGCATATTGACATCCTTAGCGTCGGCGCTAGCGTCCGCGCCGCGCGCATATTCAACGAAATTCGAAAGATCGTCAGATGGGCTTTTTTGCCGACAGCCTGAACCGTATCCAACCGTCCGCGACCATCGCCGTTTCGATGAAGGCGCGACAGCTCAAGGCTCAGGGCCGGGATATCATTTCGCTTTCGGCAGGCGAGCCGGATTTCGATACGCCGGAGAACATCAAACTCGCGGCCATCAAGGCGCTGAAGGAAGGCCGGACGAAGTATACCGATGTCGACGGCGTGCCCGAGCTCAAGGCCGCGATCGTGGCCAAGTTCAAGCGCGACAACGCCCTCGACTATACCGCCGCCCAGGTGTCGGTCGGCACGGGCGGCAAGCAGGTGCTCTATAACGCGCTGCTGGCGACGCTCAATCCGGGCGACGAGGTGGTGATTCCGGCGCCGTGCTGGGTGTCGTATGCCGACATCGTGATGCTCGGCGGTGGCAAGCCGGTGTTCGTGCCGACGCGGATCGAGGATGGTTTCCGGCTCAAGCCCGAGGCGCTCGACGCGGCGATCACGCCACAAACGAAGTGGCTGATCCTCAATTCGCCGTCGAACCCCACCGGCGCGGCCTATTCGCATGACGATCTCAAATTGCTGACGGACGTGCTGCTGCGTCCGAAGAACCAGCACGTCTGGGTTCTGACGGACGATATGTACGAGCATTTGCTCTACGACGGCCTCACGTTCGCGACGCCGGCGCAGGTCGAGCCCGGGCTCTACGATCGCACGCTGACGATGAACGGCCTGTCGAAGGCCTATTGCATGACGGGCTGGCGGCTCGGCTATGCGGCGGGTCCGGTGAAGCTGATCGATGCGATGCGCAAGCTGCAGTCGCAGTCGACCTCGAACCCGACCTCGATCACGCAGTGGGCGGGTGTCGAAGCGCTCAACGGACCGCAGGATTTCATTGCCCGGAACAACGCCGTGTTCGTGCAGCGGCGCGATCTCGTGGTCGGCATGCTGAACCAGGCCAAGGGGGTGATGTGCCCGAAGCCCGAAGGCGCGTTCTACGTCTATCCGAGTTGCGCCGGCGCGATCGGCAAGACGACGCCGAAGGGCTTCGCGATCAAGACCGACGAGGACTTCGTGACGGCGCTGCTCGAGGAAGAGGGCGTGGCCGTGGTGCATGGCGCGGCGTTCGAAGGCTCGCCCGCATTCCGCATCTCCTATGCGACGTCGACCGAAGCGCTGACGGAAGCCTGCACGCGCATCCAGCGCTTCTGCGGGAACCTGAAGTAGGCGCGCGGGAGGCTTCGTCTTTCCTTTTGCCAAGCCGCTTTGGTTATCGTTTTGCGGGGGCGCTCAGTGCCCCCGTTTTTTTGTGCCCAGTTTCGGCCTGCGCGCTCGCAGCACGTTCCTTCAAGCGCTCCCCCTCCATGCACGGCTAATCAAGCAGTGCTGACGAAATTTGCCCGCGCCGGACGCGTGGCGGTTGAGGGGGAGATTTTCAATGACGTCGAAAACGGCGCTCGGCCGTGACATGCCGCGGTGGCTTTACGGGCTGTTTGCCCTCGATGCCGTGCTCGCACTCGCGCCGCCACTGCATTGGGCCAACACCGGGGATGCCAGCGTGTTTGGCCTACCTGAGGCCCTCATTTATTTCGGCGGCGTGGCGGCGTTCATCTGCGCGAGCCTCGTTGCGGCCTATCTCGTCGAAGACGCCACCGGGAGTTTCGATCCATGATCGTCACCTTCGGCGCGCTCGCCCTGTTCTTCCTGGCGATCGTCGCGATCCTGACCGTGAGCTGGATCAGAGACCGCACGTTTTCCGACTATGCCGTGGGTGGGCGCTCGTTCGACGCCCGCTTCCAGGCGATGTCGTTCCTCAATACGTATTTTCCGGGGGCCGTGATCACGGCCTTCGGCGGCATGGCGGCGAGCGTCGGGGTGCTGTCGTTCTACTTCGTCACGTACACGATGCTGACCGTCGTGCTGATGTATCTGATGGCGAAGCCCGTGTGGATCTGGGGCAAGGCGTTCGATCTTCGCACCCAATCCGATCTGCTGGCCTTGCGGTTCGGCTCGCGCCACATCCGGCCGATCAGCGCCGTGCTCGGCATCGTCTCGGGCCTGCCCTGGCTGATCATGGGCATGCTGTCGCTCGGTTTCCTGTTCCAGCATCTCTCTTTGCATGCGCTGTCGTTCTCGAATGCGGTGATCGTAGGCGTGGCCGTCATCGGCGTCCGGCAGTTCTGGACGGTGCGCATGGGGATGCGCGGCGTCGTCATTTCGGACATGGCGCAGGGGCTGACCGCGTACGTCGGCGGCACGATCATTCTGGTCGGCATGATCGTGTGGATGGTGACGGCGCGGGGGATCACGTTCGATACAATCGAGCCGCGGATGCTGACGATCCCGGGCCTGGGCTCGACGGAAGGGCCGCTGTTCGTGTTCAGCCTGATCCTGACGGGCACCATCGGCGGCTGGTGCTGGCCGGCCATCTTCGTCCGGCTTTACACGGCGGATGGCGTGCGGAGCCTCAAGAAATCCGCGGCCCTCGCCGTGCCGCTCGCGCTCGTGTTCGCGAGTGCGCTGCTTGCCTTCGGCATGCTGGGGTCGCAGATTCCGGGCGTCACCGAACGGCCCGACGAGGTCATCTTCATCGTCAGCAAGGAGGCGGGAGGGCTCTGGCTGCTCGCGCTCGCAGGCGTGGTCGTGATGGCTGCTTCGATGGGCAATATCGACGGGCATATCCAGGCCACGGGTACGCAGCTCGCCAACGATCTCGTGGGCAGCTACCGGACACTCGATCACACGCAGCTCATCGTCGTCGCCAAGGGCGGCATGGTGATCCTGACGCTGTTTTCGGCGTGGCTCGCCTGCCTTGAACTGCCGGCGCTCTTCTCGATCGCGATCCTGGCCTATCAGGGCGTCATCCAGCTCGCCGTGCCGCAGTTCCTCGGACTGTTCTGGAAGCGGGGGAATGCAACGGGGGCGATCGCGGGAATGCTTGCCGGTTTCGCCGTGGTGCTCGTGCTCGAGTACGTCTGGCCGATGAATCTGCCCTGGGCTTACGGGCTGACGTCAGGTCTTCTGGCGCTGGCGGTCAATCTCGCGATTTACGTCGCGGCGGCTTTTCTCATCCTGCAAAGCGACGCCGAACGCGAGCGGGTGGAGGCCCTGTTCGCCGCCATCGAACAGGAAACGCCCGTGCCGGGCATCTTGCCGGCGGATGGCAAGCCGGTGGGTGCCGAGGCATGACACGTGCGGCGCGCGGCTCCCGTCTCGACCGGCGGACCTTCGTCGCGCTCCTGGCGGTGAGCGTGCCGGGTGCGGCGGCGTTCGGAGGCGGCGGGCCGAAGCTTGGCGTCCGCGATGTCGTCAAGATGCTGATGGATGCGGAGGCGGGGCAGCGTCCGGGCTTTGCGGGCCAGGATCTGAGCGGGCTCAATCTGGCGGAGCTGGATTTCAAGGCGGCCGATCTCTCCCGGTGCAATCTGTTCGGAGCCGACTTTACCGATTCAAACCTGGAGGGCGCCGATCTGACGGGGGCGGTGCTGGACCGTTGTACGCTCGTGCGGACGCGGCTCTCACACGCAACCCTGCAGGATGCGTCGATGCGGCGGCCGAGCGTGTTTTCCGACATGCGTTTCGACGCGCGGGACCTGCCGGTGTTCCGCAATGCGAACATGGCGCGTGTGCGGCTCACGGCGCGGTTGGATGGCGCGAACTTCCGGAGTGCGAACCTGTCGGGCGCGAATTTTACCCTATGGGAAGAGCGGGACCTGGGCGGCGCGCCCACCACCGGGCTGATCCGGTGTGATTTCACGGACGCGATCATGGCCGGCGCGAATGTGCGCGGGTTGTCGCTCGCGTCGTCCGTGTTCCGGAACGCCGATCTCAGTCATGCAGACCTGCGGGACACGGATTTTTCCGGTGCGGATCTGACGGGCGCGACGCTGAGCGGGGCGATGCTCGAGGGTGCGCGGTTCGACGGCGCGATCGGCGTGGCGGTGACGCCGTGAAGGTGGTCAGCGCTATTTCAGCGTGAGGTTGCCGCCGAGCGCTAAGATCCCGCCGAGCACGATGACGGCGGCCGCGGCCAAGCAGGCGAGCGCCCGAAGGCCCGGCGCGCTCGGGATTTCGACGCTTGCGGCGTCGGCATAGTCGGCGGCCGGTTTCGTTCCCCGGATCATGGCCTGGATGAGAGGTTCCTTCTTCACGAGCGTGTAAAGGGTGTTGGCCGCAACATGAAGCGCGGCCAGCGGCAGCAGCACGACATGGAAGATCCGGTCGTGAAGTCCTGCCGCGCGGGCGTTGGCGGCTTCGCCGACGAGCCGATACAGCGGGCCGCCGGCGAGGTCGTTGTCGTCGGTCGCGAACAAGCCGAGCGTTGCGATTGCGAGCAGGCTGGCAAGCAGCGCGACCACCATGAGCGCGCCGAGCGGGTTATGGCCGAGATAGGCGGGAGAGCGGCCGGTGATTAGCCCGCGCGCGTACGCCACAATCCGGCGCGGACCGCCGACGAAGGTCGCGAAGCGTGCGGTCGATGAGCCAAAGACGCCCCATAACATGCGCCAGACGAGAAGCGTCAGAAGGGCGAGCCCGTTGGCGCGATGGAGCACCAGCGTTTCGTCGCCCAGGGACTCCGCGAACTCGGATGTCGCCCAGGCCGACACAACGAGGCCGAGCAGCGTCCAATGAAAGAGGCGCGTCGGGAGGTCCCAGGCCGGAACGCGGGCCGCTCGGCCGGAGATCGTCGAGCGAGGGAGGACGGGGTCGGGCATCAGGATTTCGGCTTGCGGTACTTCTTATGGCAGCCGCTGCAGTTGCCCATCACCTGCTTCCAGGTATCGGGGAAGGTCGCCTCGTCGGTGATGGTGGCCTCGGCCGCCTTTGCCGCGTCGGCGAGCTTCTTGAAGCGGTCTTCGAAGTCGGCCTTCTCGTCCCAGATGACGGGAAGCGCCTCGGTGTCGCCGCCGGTCTTGGAATTGTCCGGGAAGAGAGGCGGAAGGCGGGGAGCCGTCTCCTGGATCGCCTTCAGGGCGGCCTGTACCTTGGCGAGATCGAACTCGGCTTCGCCCTTGAACATGGCGCCGACCGGCTTTGTGGTCTTGCTCATGTCCTTGAGCAGCTTCTGGCGCTCGTCGATGACGCCAACGTTCTGGGCGATAACGGCGGTTGCGCCTATGGCGGCGGCGGCGACTGCCAAGACAATCCGGCGCATGAACTTTTCTCCCTCAAGGTCCCGTCGTGAACGCGGCTGGCGCGAACTTTCCGTTGCTCGGTTTCCGTTGCTCGTCCCGACACGAACACGCCGCTCACGCTGGCATTTGACGCTGGCGCAAGTCAATTGCGGCGTGTCTCGAAGGGTGTGCCTGGGGGCGTCATCGCAGCCCGTAAAAAGTTGCGGACATTAAAAAGGCGGGCTCGTTTGAGCCCGCCTGGGAATTCCATGCTTGCCCGATGCCGGGTTTAGCGGCTCGGAAGCAGCCCGCGGGGTGTGTGGGCGCGGATATCGGACAGCGACAGCATATGTGCCACCCACTGCTCGAAGCGGGCAAAGGGGAGCGACATGCGGCGCGCGGCGCTCGCGGCAGCGGCGTGGCCGTTGCGAAGCGCGACTTCCGGCTGGCAGCGGTTCAACTCGGCCAGATCCTCTTCGGACGCCGCCATGGCGTAACCGGCGGCATCGGCCGCTTTCGCGAGTGACTTGTTCAGCAATTCTCTGTGCATCTGAGGCGTCCTCCTGCAGCGTAAGCGAATTTCCGAGCCATTGGTTCCGGGCCAACCACTCGAATTTACAACCGCCTAGCTTGCCTCCCTGATCCGTTTTTTGTTCAGACTCACGTCTGCGTCCATCACCTGAAGCACTTACACCCCAAAGCTGACACTTTCATGATGAGGCGGAGACGCTTACTCTTCAAGTAATTTTTCGAAACATTTTTCACGAAATGCGCCTTCCGCAGGTGCGAATACTTGCTGCATCGCAATAGAAAGCGTGCCGCGACTCACCTGGAAAGTGTGAGCTGCAATGATTAGTGCGAGATTAAGCGGAAGCCCCCTTGCGTCTTGGACGGCGCGGCGCGACGATCATTAACGTCGCGCTCCTTCGTGAGGCGCGGGAATGCGCGACGCGTGCATTTCCTTGCGCCTCGTAGCGCTCAACCCGGACCCTCGATCCGGGAAGCGGGAAGGAGGACACCATGGGGCAATCCAATCGCCCAAGGGGCACCACAGTTGCGGGTGCCGGCACTGGAACTTCGGGCCGCAGCACCCGCTGCATCGCACTGATCGGACCCTTTCTTTCCGGAAAGACGACCCTTCTCGAAGCCATTCTGGCGCGCACCGGCGGCATCGTCCGGGCGGGCTCCACCGCTGAAAAGACCACCGTTGGCGATGCTTCCCCCGAGGCGCGCGCCCACGGCATGAGCGTCCAGCTCAATGTCGCCGATGTCGAATTCATGGGCGACACGTTCACCTTCATCGATTGTCCCGGGTCGATCGAATTCCAGCATGAGGGCGCGGAAGCGCTCACGGCGTGCGACGCGGCGATCGTCGTCTCCGAACCCGACCCGAAACGCGTGCCGTCGCTTCAAGTGATCCTGAAGCAGCTTGAGGATCGCGGCATTCCCCATCTTCTGTTCCTGAACAAGATCGACTCCTGCCAGACCCCCATTCGCGAAATCATTCCGGCGCTGCAGCCGGCGTCCACGAAGCCGCTCGTGCTGCGTCAGATCCCGATCTGGGAGAACGGCGCGGCGACGGGGTTCATCGACCTCGCGCTCGAACGCGCGTTTCTGTTCCGGAAGAACGAGCCGTCGGAAATGGTGGAAATGAAGGCCGGCGATTTCGAGCGCGAGAAGGAAGCGCGCTTCCATATGCTGGAGCAACTCGCGGACTACGACGACGATCTGATGGAAAAGCTGCTGTCGGATCTGCCTCCGGAAAAGGATCTCGTGTTCAGCGACCTCTCGCGCGAATTCAGCGACGGGCTCATTTGTCCGGTGCTGCTCGGGAGTGCGCAGAACGGCAACGGCATCCTGCGGCTCCTGAAGGCATTGCGTCATGAAGCACCCTTCGTGGATGCGACGGCGCGCCGTCTCAAGGTCGAGAATGCAAAGAGCGCGGCGTACGTGTTCAAGACGCTCTACACGGGGCACGGCGGGAAGCTTTCGCTCGCGCGCGTGCTGACGGGTTCCATCGGTGATGGCACGACCGTCACGGGTGGCGAGGCCAACGAGGAGCGCGCGGCCGGCGTGTTCTCCATGAAGGGCGAAGAGCCTGTGAAGCGGGGCGCGGCCGAAGCCGGCGATACGGTTGCGCTGGGCCGGCTCGACCATGTGCGGACCGGCACGACCATCACGGCCGAGAAGTCGGGCATCGTGCAAATCAAGGGTCCGGCCGCGCCGGAGCCCGTGCTCGCGTCCGGCATCGGCCTCAACGACCGCAAGGACGAAGTGAAGCTCTCGTCGGCGCTCGCCAAGCTGGTCGAAGAAGATCCCTCGCTGTTCGTTGAGCACAATGCGGAAACGCATCAGGTGCTGCTCAAGGGGCAGGGAGAAATGCATCTCCGCGTGTCGTTCGAGCGCCTGCAGCGCAAGTACGGCGTGGTGGTGGAGCGGCACAAGCGGCAGGTGCCCTACAAGGAGACGATCCGCAAAGCGACCGAGATCCGTGGACGCCACAAGAAGCAATCCGGCGGGCATGGGCAGTTCGGCGACGTGGTGCTGTCCATCGAGCCGCAGCCGCGCGGGGCGGGGTTCGCCTTCGGAGATTCCATCACGGGCGGCGTGGTGCCGAAGCAGTTCATTCCTTCGGTGGAAATCGGCGTCAGCGATTACATGAAACACGGGCCGCTCGGTTTCCCGGTCGTGGATATCGCCGTGACCCTGCGGGACGGTTCCTATCACACGGTCGACAGCTCCGACATGGCATTCCGTCAAGCGGGGCGGCTGGCGATGAGCGAGGGGATGCCGAAATGCCAGCCGGTGCTGCTCGAGCCCGTGATGGTGGTCGACATCTCCGTTCCGTCCGACGCGACGGCGCGCGTCAATGGCATGATCCCGCAACGGCGCGGGCAGATCCTGGGCTTCGACAGTCGCCCCGGATGGCCAGGCTGGGACGTGGTGACGGCACATATCCCGTCCGCCGAGATCGACGACCTGATCGTGGAGCTGCGCTCGGCGACATCGGGTGTCGGCACCTACACGGCCAAGTTCGATCACCTCGCCGAGTTGACCGGCCGGCTTGCCGATCAAGTGCTGTCGGCCCATGGGGAGGCGGCCGAGTAGCGCCGCTCGACATCGGCCTGCGCAATATGGAAACGCGGCATCGACGATGCCGCGTTTCATTTCGTTCAGGGGATATGCAGAGCGGGTTAGCGCCGCCCGTCGCCGCGATAGTCGCCTCTGTTGTCGCCGCGATTGTCACCTCGGCCATCGCCGCGACCGGGACCACCACGATCGTTGCCGCGGACGTCGTTGCGATCCGGGCCGCGTCCACGGTCAGGGCGCTTCCAGTCGCGCATCGGCGGCCCCTTCATGCCTGCGGGCTGGCGGTAGTCTTTCCGCCACCAGCCGGCTTCACGCTTGCCGGATGGCGGGCGATGCCAACCGGGGCGCGGACGCGGCTTGAAGCCGATCCAACGCGTGCGTTCCTTGTACCAGGGACGTCCGACGTAGTAGCGGTCCCAATAGTCGGCAGCGGCGAAGCGGACCACCGGAATGGAGAACGCCGCCAAGCCGACATCTGGCAGGGCGACGTAGCGGCCACGCTGCTCGAACGCGAGATACTCGCTGTAGACCCATCCGCGCTGGCCGGCCCAGATGACGTCGCACCACGATTCGTCATCGAGACATCCGCGAACGTCCACCGGGTCGCCTTCCGGAATCACGTTTACGGCCGGGTAGTCGGTATCCGGTCCGGTCCTGAAGTTAACGTTGGCGGTTGAATAGCCGGGCGCAGCGTTGGCTGCTGCGACACCCATCGCCGTGACGACGGCAAATGCGCCTATCCATGTCAGTCTGCTCATTCGCACCTCTTGGTCCTTATTACGCTCGTCGGTTGTTGGGCCGCAGTCGTGCATCCTGCAGGCACGGGGACATCGCAGGGCGCAAGACACGACCGATCGCTAACGCTGTACGGAGTGTGAATCCGGCGCGAGGGCAGTTCGTTCCAATAAAAATTATTCCCGGCGCTTGCCGCCGCGCGCTCTTTTGGTGCTTTGAGCACAACCGCCGCGATCGCTTGCCCGTTGCGGCTTATCGAGAGGCGTATCGTCTGCCCGCATCGGAACCGGGTGGGCCAGCGTGATGGACTCCGGTGTGACCGTGCAGGCCAGAGCGAGCGCTTCGACACCGGAGGCGCGCGCGGTTGCGTACGCCGCCGCGTAACGCGGATCGACGTCGGCCGCGAACGCAAACGCCTCCGCGTCGGCGCGCTGGATCAGATAGATCATCATGGCGCGATGTCCGGCCGCCACCATCGCGCTCAGTTCGACGAGATGTTTGACGCCACGTTCGGTCACGGAATCCGGAAACTCGGCGAGACCGGCCGAGCGCGAGAGATGCACATTCTTGATTTCGACATAGGCGAGGCCACGGGCGGGGTCCTCGAGCAGAATGTCGATGCGGCTTGACACACCGTATTTCACTTCGCGCCGCAAGCTCGCGTAGCCCGCCAGCTCCGGAATGCGCCCAGCGGCGATCGCATCGGCAACGATACGGTTGGGATGGCCGGTGTTGATGCCGACGATGACCGGGCCTTGTCCGAGATCCTGCTCCACCAGTTCCCACGTGTGAGCGTATTTGCGCGTGGGGCTCGCGCTGACCGATAGCCAGACGGGCGAGCCCGGCGCGGTCAGGCCCATCATGGACCCGGTGTTGGAGCAGACGGCCGTGACGGCTTCGCCCGTGTCGAGAATGACGTCGGCGAGGAACCGCTTGTAGCGCTTGACCAGGCGGCCGCGAATGAGAGGAGAGGGGAACTTCATGGCTGGTGAGGAATAGGAGGGGCGGGCCCGGTTCGCAACCAGCAATCCCGGCGCGCATTCAGACTTCCATTCGGGCCATGGTAGGATGGCGCGACCGAGCAAGGACAGCGGCCCATGACGAACCCAGAGACGCCTCAGGTTTTCGGCGAGATGGCATCCGACGAGACAGCATCCGGCGAGACTGTGACCGCGGGACTGCTCGTGATCGGCGATGAGATTCTTTCGGGGCGTACGAAGGATCGCAACATCGGCACCATCGCCGAGCACCTGACCGCCATCGGCATTGCACTCTCCGAAGTTCGCGTCGTCGGCGACAAGGCCGCGGACATCGGCGTGGCCGTCAACGCGCTGAGGTCACGCTATACGTATGTGTTCACGACCGGCGGCATCGGGCCCACGCACGACGACATCACGGCCGACAGCATCGGCGCGGCCTTCGGCGTGGTGGTCGACATCGATGCCCGCGCCGTGGCGATGATGGCGCCCGTTTACGCCGCGCGCGGCATTCCCCTCACGCCGGCTCGCCTCAGGATGGCGCGCATTCCGGCCGGTGCGGAGCTGATCGCCAACGCGCTCTCGGCCGCGCCCGGTTTCAGAATTGCCAATGTTTTCGTTTTGGCGGGCGTGCCCGACATCATGAAGTCGATGCTCGATGCTGCGACAGAACAACTCAGGCGGGGCCCGAAAGTGCACAGCGTTTCGATTGTGCTGTCCAAACCCGAGGGTGAGATCGCTGAGCTGTTCGCGACGCATCAGTCCGTCTACCCCGACATCGCCATGGGCAGCTATCCCTCCTTTGAGGACGGGCGTTACCGGACCGAACTGGTCCTGCGCGGCGTCGATCCAGTCCGTCTCGAGGACGCCCGATCGGGCCTGGCGCGCGCACTCGCGGAGCGCGAGCTACTTTAGAACCCCTCTCATCCGATCGTTCAGCGCCTCCCTCCGTGCGGCAACGTTGCCCGTCGCCCGCTCACGTTGCTGCTGCTCTTTTGCGCCACGAAGAGTTAACGGGCGGGGGGATGCCGTCCGGCAGACGACCCATCGTACAAACAGAAAATGGAGCTGATCGATGCGAACACATTCGAGCGGGCGTCGCCCGCGAGGTGCACGTAAGATCGCAGGACAGGTTGTTTTCGCCCTGACGCCGGCACTCGGAGCCCTCTTCTTCTCGGGCGCCGCCGTCGAGGCGAAAACCCCCGGCAAGAGCTACTGCTATTATGGCAAGTGCCATCGCGTGAAGACCCTCGCCGAGACCGAGGCGCTGATCGGCAAGGACGAGACGGTCCAGGCTTCCCACTACGACTCATGCAAGCGTGATCGCTACAACCCGTGCGGACTGACCTCCTCCGGCGAAGCGTTCCGCCACGACGAGCCGGACAATGCCGCGAGCCCGATCTATCCGGACGGCACCACCGTTCTCGCCTGGGCGCCGGCGACCGGCGCATCGGTCGTGCTGCGCATCAACAATGCGGGTCCCTACTGGGGCAACCGCAGGCTCGACGTTTCGATCAAGGCGGCCGAGGTGCTCGGCTTCAAGGGGCAAGGCGTGGCCACGCTCAAGGTTCGCGTGATCGATGCGCCGACCCAGGAAGAGGCGACCTACAAGCGGAACCGCACGTATCCGAAGGTGCCGGGCTATATCGGGACGTTCGCGAGCCTCGATGAGGCGCAGTCCGGCGCGGCGACGGCCTACATGGTGGCCGGTCTCGAGTCACCCATTCCCGTCGCCGGTCTCGGCGCCGGCAACCCGACGCAGCTCGCCGGTTCGATCGGCACGCAGAGCGGCGCGGCTCCGATCGTGCCGACGGTGCTCGCCGCGGTCGCTCCTGACAGCGCGGACGACGCGGCGAAGGTCGCGTCAGCAGCCGTTGCGGCGAAGCCCGTGGTTCTCGCAAGTCTTGATGTCAGTGAGGCGCCTGCAGCGTCGGCGCTCAAGTCGGTCGCGCCTGCGCCGCATAAAGCGCGCGCCGAGCGCGTGGCGCAGCGTAACTCGCGATCCTATCGCGTTGCGCAGCGCAAGCAGAACCGCCAGCAACCGGCTCGCGTACAGCAACCCGCTGTCGTGGCCGAAGCTCCGCAGGGCAAACGGATCGTGACACAGGACGGCACGAACGACATGTCGGTGTTCACGCGCCATACCTATGCGGGCATCGATCGCCTTGCTCCGCAGGAAGCACGCCGCCGTCAGGCGAGCTTCGGTGGCTACGGCGGCGGCTACGACGGCTGACCGCTAGAGTCTTTCCGATTTTTGGTTGGATTGCGGAAAGACTCTAGCTCTTTGCTTTGGCGTGCTTCTTATCGGGCACTGTCGCTAGCATGGCTTCGCCATGACCGGCATCCACTTTTCCGGAAGCACTCTAGATCGCGGCATTGGTCGCGGCGGCGTCGGGCTTATCTGCCCCGCGCCGCTGCGGCTGGTCGTAGAGTTCGTAATGCGTCTCGAGCGTGTCGAGGAACATCGCGACGAGATCGAGCAGGGGCCCGAGCGCCATGCGGCCGGCGACGCGATATTGTTCGGTGACGGGTAGAGCGGTGGCGTCCAGCGGGGCGGCCGCATCCTCGTCGATCAGCCCGCGCGAGCGCAGATATCCCGTCATGCCGTCGCCAACATCGAAGGCCTGGGCCTGCTCGTCGGCGAGTTCGCTCGCCGCGTCGGCGATGATTTCCGTGCCGCTCGTGTAGAGCCGGGACACAAGTTTGAAATAGCTGTCGGCCTTGGCCAGATCCTGGGCGCATTCCCGCGATTTCAGAACGCGGGCGAGCAGCACCATCTCGAGACCGCGCGCGGCTTCGATGGCGGCGCGTTCTTCACGGCGTTGCTCGTTCAGCCCGTCAGCGAGGCGCGCATCGCCTGCATTCCAGCTCAAATTCGATTTCAGGAGATCCTCACCCGCGGCGAGAGCGGAGTCGAGATGATCGGCCAGGAGGTAAACGACGGCGGGGGCCGCGAGGCCGGCGGACGGCATGGGTAGCTCCGTATCAGGTTGTCGGGTGCGGTGGCGCGTGGTGCGCGCCCGACCTTCGAAGGCGAACGAAATTCCGTGTCCGCCCTCATCATGAACCGATTCGGGCGGGGCTTATGCACCAGGCGCGGGCAGCAGCGAGAGCAGAGTGACCAGGGCGCGATGAACGTCCTGGCTGCTGTTCGCGATGTACTGTCCGAGTGTCGAGGATACCGCTGCCCGCCAGCGCTCCTCGTTCGAGGGGTAGCTTGCGATGGCCGCGAGGCTCGCCAGCAGGGCCGTATCCGAGAACGGGCGGCCGATGGCGAGACGCTGACGGATTTCAGGCGCGATGCGCGCGAGGGTTCTCATGCTGCCTGACCGCAGCACTCCGTCGCCTGGCGAGGCGGAGCGCTTTCCTTTCGATCCTTGTCCGGATGCGATCCGGGCAAGCCTTGGGATGTAGGCGGTCATGGTCGCCCTCGTTCGAAGGGAGCCGTTCCGTACCTCGATACTCTTACACTGATGGACGCTGTTGCGCTTCAATCCCGTGACTTTGGGCGAAGCGTTACGCTTTTCGACGCGATACGCTCTTTGACGCGATACTCTGGCGGACGCGTTACACGCGAGACGTGCGCAGCCGTTCCGGGAGGAGGGCTGTCAGGCGGGCTCGACGCTACGCGTCGCCACGGCGTAAGCCGTCGGGAAGCCTGCCTTGCGGACGCTGCGGCGAGTGCTTTCGCCCCCGTCGCCGCGCCATACGTTCTCGTTGTTCACATTGCGCTTTTTGGCGTGGATGTCTGTTGCACGCCTGCTTCGATCCACAGAAGCGCACGCCCCCGTCTGTGGATTGTGGGGGTAAGAAGCGGTGTCAGCCGATTGTCATTGTTGACGAAATTCGGGGGATCACCGCCGCGCACCGCCTACTAGCGTGTTCCGGAAGTAGGTTCGGCCACAGACAGCGGATGGCCGAGGCCGACGTCGAGGTCAAATCGGCACGGCTCGTTGGGGTCCAGCCCGCGTCACCCTCGGAGCCAAATGGAGAAGACGTCGTGCGCGGGCGCGGCGCGTTGGATGGCGAGTTCGGCGGCGTCGCGCGAGGGGAAGATGCCGACCGGACCGGGAGCGGCTGCCGTCGCGGCGTTGGCAAGCGACTCCAGCGGCGCGAACGAACCCGCGATAAGAGTGCTGGCCGCCGACGCGATGCGGGCGACGCACCAGCGGCCGTCCGGGAGTTCCAGAAGTTCAAAAGGTGTCGAGGTCATTCGGCGTGTTCTCGTCTCTCGATCGTTGCGCCGCTTCCTTCCCGTTCGTCGTGTCATTTCTTGTTCTGAACAAAAAAGGGCGGGGCCTTGCGGTCCCGCCCTCCGATTGAGCTAGACAGGATAGAGGGGAGCGCTTTTCTTAACCGGCTCAGATGGGCTCTCGCGGTAGTTCCTAATTGTGATCGCGATCTGCTTCGCCAGCCCGGTAAGAATGGCCTCAAAATTCGGCGCCGATGTCCAATCTGATTTTGGACTTCGGTACAGGTATTGGCCATTTTTTACGGTGAACTGAGCGCTCACTTCACCTTTGTATTCCACCCGCGCGACTCCATCGTCGATCGATACGCGTTGCCCATCCCGTCGGCATTGTGCGTCGTCGATATGACGCACAACCACCTCGAGTAACTTTTCATCCTCGTCGGATGACTTATCGAGCTCGTGCACTTGAGTGCAGACGCGATCGTAGAACGATTTCATAGTCGCATACCCTTTAGCTACAACCGCTGGTCGAGCCGCAGGTGTCGCATTTGAGACAGGTGCCGTTTCGCACCATCGTGAAGTTCTGGCATTCCGAGCACGAGACGCCCTCGTAGCCGCGCAGGCGCGCTTCCGCGACGCGGTCGTTGGATGAGCGCTTGGTCGCCACGACCTGCGTTTCGGAAACCGTCGTGCGCCGGTACATGACCTCGGTATCCGCCTTCAGCGCGGTGGCGCCGTCGGTGGTGTAGAGCGCGGTCGCGCCTTCGGTCATCGGATAGGTTTCCGTGAGATCGTGCTGCAGCGATACGGCGTGCGCCGTCTCGTGATGCTGGCCGCGGCCGCCGGACGCGAGGCGAAGATTGCCGCGCATGAAGCCCTTCGACACCACCTTCGTCACGCTCTCCGGCAGGTTGAGATCGAGCTGCTCATCCGTCTCCTGGTCGGATGACCCGAGGCCCGTCTCACCCACGATTTCGCGCGGATCGACATGCGCGAGGTCGTTGCGGCCGAGGTAGGACACGGCCAGTTCGCGGAAGATGTAGTCGAGGATCGAGGTCGCGTTCTTGATCGTCTCGTTGCCCTGTACGAGGCCGGCCGGCTCGAAGCGCGTGAAGGTGAAGGCCTCCACGTACTCTTCCAGCGGCACGCCGTACTGAAGGCCGAGCGAGATGGCGATGGCGAAGTTGTTCATCAACGAGCGGAAGGCGGCGCCTTCCTTGTGCATGTCGATGAAGATCTCGCCGAGGCCGCCGTTGTCGTACTCGCCCGTGCGGAGATAGACCTTGTGACCGCCGACGGAGGCCTTCTGCGTGTAGCCCTTGCGGCGGCCGGGAAGCTTCTCGCGCTGGTGGGCCGAGGCGGCTTTCAGCTCGGCTTCGAGTTCGGTGACGCGCTTCGCCAGGCGCTCTGCCGTGACGAGGATGCGGTCGACCATCGGCTTGTCGGATGTCACCTGCTCGGCAACTTCGTCCTGCTCGTCAGCGTCGTCGCCGAGCACCTGGGCGTTCAGGGGCTGCGAGAGCTTGGAGCCGTCGCGGTAAAGGGCGTTGGCCTTGAGGGCGAGACGCCAGGAGAGCTTGTAGCTTTCCTTGCAGTCCTCGACGGTCGCCTCGTTCGGCATGTTGATGGTCTTCGAGATCGCACCCGAGATGAAGGGCTGCGACGCGGCCATCATGTGGATGTGGCTCTTGACCGAGAGGTAGCGCTTGCCTTTGCGGCCGCAGGGCGAGGCACAATCGAAGACCGGCAGATGCTCGGGCTTGATGTGCGGCGCGCCTTCCAGCGTCATGGCTCCGCAGACGTGCTCGTTGGTGGCCTCGATGTCCTTCTTCGAGAAGCCGAGGTGCGCCAGCAGTTCGAAGGCCGGGTCGTCGAGCTTGGCGGTCGGGATCTTCAGCGTGCCGGTCAGGAAGTCGTCGCCGAGCGTCCAGCGGTTGAAGACGAACTTGATGTCGAACGCGGTGCCGAGACCGGCCTCGATCTTCGTCAGGATCTCCGGCGTGAAGCCGCGGGCGATCAGCGAGCCGTGGTTGACGTGCGGCGCCTGGGCGAGCGTGCCGTGGCCGACGGCGTAGGCCTCGATCTCGGCGATCTCGCTTTCGCGGTAGCCGAGCGTGCGGAGCGCTTCGGGCACGGCGCGGTTGATGATCTTGAAGTAGCCGCCGCCGGCCAGCTTCTTGAACTTGACGAGCGCGAAGTCCGGCTCGATGCCGGTGGTGTCGCAGTCCATGACGAGGCCGATGGTGCCGGTCGGCGCGACGACGGTCGACTGCGCGTTGCGGAAGCCCCACTTCTGGCCGCGGTCGAGGGCGACATCCCATGCCGCCTGGGCGGCGACGACCAGGTTCTGGTCGGGGCAGTTCGCGGTATCGAGAGGGACAGGCGCAATCGAAAGGGCCTCGTAGCCTTCGGCGTTGCCGTAGGCCGCGCGGCGGTGATTACGGATGACGCGCAGCATGTCGTTGCGGTTCGGCTCATAGCCCGGGAACGGCCCAAGCTCGCCGGCCATTTCGGATGACGTGGCGTAGGACACACCTGTCATGAGCGCCGAGATGGCGCCGCAGATGGCGCGGCCCTTGTCCGAGTCGTAGGGAATGCCGGACGCCATCAGCAGGCCGCCGATGTTGGCGAAGCCGAGGCCGAGCGTGCGGTAGCGGTAGCTGAGCTCAGCGATCTGCTTCGACGGGAACTGAGCCATCAGCACCGAGATCTCGAGCACCACGGTCCACAAGCGGCAGGCGTGCTCGAAGTCGTCCGTGTTGAAGCGCTTGTCGCCTTCGTTGCGGAAGGTGAGCAGGTTCATCGAGGCGAGGTTGCAGGCCGTGTCGTCGAGGAACATGTATTCCGAGCATGGGTTCGAGGCGCGGATCGGTCCCGACTGCGGGCAGGTGTGCCAGTCGTTGATGGTGGTGTGGAACTGAATGCCGGGATCGGCCGACGCCCAGGCGGCATGACCGATCTGTTCCCAGAGGTCGCGGGCCTGCACGGTTTTCACGGTCTTGCCGGACGTGCGCGAGGTGAGCGCCCAGACCTTGTCGTCCTCGACGGCGCGCAGGAAGTCGTCCGTGACGCGCACGGAGTTGTTCGAATTCTGGCCGGAGACGGTGAGGTAGGCTTCGCTGTCCCAATCGGTGTCGTAGATCGAAAAGTCGATGTCCTTGTAGCCCTGGCGCGCGAACTGGATGACGCGAAGGACGTAGTTCGTCGGCACGTCGTCGCGACGGGCTTCCTTGATGGCGCGCTTGAGCGCCGGGTTCTTGGCGGGATCGAAGCAAGCGTCCCCGTCCGCATCGCAATTGATGCAGGCCTTCATCACGGCCTTGAGGCGCTTCTGGCAGATGCGCGAGCCGGTGACGAGGGCTGCAACCTTCTGCTCCTCCTTCACCTTCCAGCCTATGTATTCCTCGATATCCGGATGATCGACGTCGACGACCACCATCTTGGCGGCGCGGCGCGTCGTGCCGCCGGACTTGATGGCGCCCGCGGCGCGGTCGCCGATCTTGAGGAAGCTCATGAGGCCGGACGAGCGGCCACCGCCGGAGAGACGCTCATTGGCGCCGCGCAGGCTGGAGAAGTTCGAGCCGGTGCCGGAGCCGTATTTGAAGAGGCGCGCTTCGCGCACCCACAGGTCCATGATGCCGTTCTCGTTGACGAGATCGTCATTGACCGACTGGATGAAGCAGGCGTGCGGCTGCGGATGCTCGTACGACGAGGCCGAAACCGTCAACTCGCCGGTCTCGTGGTCGACATAGAAATGGCCCTGGCTCGGACCGTCGATGCCATAGGCCCAGTGCAGGCCGGTGTTGAACCACTGCGGCGAGTTCGGCGCGGCCATCTGACGAGCCAGCATGTAGCGATGTTCGTCGTAGAAGGCGCGGGCGTCATCCTCGGTGGTGAAGTAGCCGCCCTTCCAGCCCCAGTAGGTCCAGGTGCCGGCGAGGCGATCGAAGACCTGGCGGGCGTCGCTCTCACCGCCGAAGCGCTCGGCTTCGGGGAGCACTGCCAGCGCGCGATCGTCGGCGACCGAGCGCCAGAGCCAGGACGGAACCTGCGTCTCTTCGAATTTCTTCAGGCGGCGCGGCACGCCTGCCTTGCGGAAGTACTTCTGCGCGAGAATGTCGGCGGCGACCTGACTCCAGGCCTCGGGAACCTCGAAGCCTTCGAGGCGGAAGACGACAGAGCCGTCGGGGTTCTTGATCTCAGATGTCGCGCGGCGGAATTCGATGGTCTCGTAGGGAGACTTGCCTGCAGTCGTAAAGCGCCGCGTGATCTTCATTTTTCCCTCGTGCAGTAGCGATTTGCGGACGTGCGGCGTAACGAGCTACAGGATGACGCTGCGATGATTTTTGGACACACTTCACCTGTGGCCCGCCGCGGTGCGGCGTTCCGAGGTCAGCATTCAAAACGGTGCTGACGCGGGCAGGTGACAGAGCAATTGTGGAGTACGCATTTGGGCCGCCAAACCCGATCCCTCAATCCGGCCGGCGACAACATCAAGCTAGTGTGATTCGAGTCAGGGCGAAACTCGGGCGAGCTATATTTTGTAGGTCGCAGGGGCAACCGAGACTACATCTAGCGGGTGTTGGTAAGTTGGGGATTGACACCGCGGAGAGCCGGAAAACGCGGGCTTGGCGCGGAATGCCCCAAATTCGGGCATGTGGAGAACGCCGCAAGCCGGGCGATGCCGAAGGCTGACGAAAGACTACGCCGATTCCCTTTCGGTCGGGTATCGGGGTCGGTGTTGCAAATCCGTCTCAATCGCTGTGTCGGCAACTCCGCGGTGCGCGATCCAATCCGGGTGGCCGCGTCAGCCTTCGCCGGCGTCGACCTTGGCCTGGTATTCGTCGAACGAGATGAAGCCCGCCGCTGCGACTTCGGCCTGTTCCTTGGGCGTCAGCGTGTCATGCACGATTTCGAGGCGCTTCCAGAGCGCGAGCGGCGCCGACCCATCGGCGGCCGGCACGTATTTCGAGGATTCGACCCGCTGGTATTTGTGAACGTACCGGGGGCAGTTGACGAAAATCTGCTTCGGTTCGACGCGCACCAGAAATTGCGCGCCCGGAAAGGCTTCGCGCGCCGGGCCTTCGTCGAGCGCCGCCGTTCCCTGCACGCGCAGGCGGCGCGGCCGCTCGAAATCCATGAACAACAGGCCGACGTGCGGATTTTCCGTGATGTTGCCCATCGACAGGAACATGCCGTTCCCGTCGTACGACGGGAAGACCAGCGTGTTGTCCTCCACGCGGACGAAGCCCGGGGCGCCGCCTTTATAGGAGACGGTCGGGCTGCCATTGGGATCGACGGTCGAGAGAAAGAAGAAGTCGCGCTCGGATATGAACGCGATGTCTTCGGGCGTGAACTCGGAATGGACGATGGCGGCCGCTGTCCTGTCGGCGAGCGGCCGCGCATCGTAGCGTTGCTGGAGGACGCGGTGACAGTCCGAATAGATGTCCGTCATCGGCGTTCTCCTTGCTTGCGGCCTTACTCGGCCGGCTGCGGAAGAGGCTGAGGGACGCGCAGACGGCGCTCCTCGACAAGGTCGAACAGGTCATCGACGCGTTTGCGATCCGCCTCCGTCTCGGGGACGAGATAAGCAAAGGCCACGTATATCGCCAGATTGACGACCAGCGCGACCGCGCCTGAGGTGAGCCCGTACGCCCACGGCAGGTAGCCCGGGAAGAGCAGTTCGAGGGCGACGGCGATCGCGAAGCCGACCGTCATTCCAGCGATGGCGCCGTACTTGTTGCCGCGGCGCCAGAAGATGCCGAGGAACTGCGGAACGGCGAGCTGGATGATGCCCTGGTAGGCCAGCACGCCGAGTTGGAACAGGGCGGGGAGCTCGAGGCAGGCCAGCCATGCCGAGAGCGCGGTCAGGCCGAGCATGCCGACCTTGGCCAGCGCGATGAGCTGGCGCTCGTCGAGCTTCCAATAGTTGCCGATCAGGTCGTTGGCGATCTGCGCGCCCGTGGCCTGGATGTTGCCGTCGGTGTGGCCCATCGTGGCGGCGAGCACGATGACGCCTGCGAGGCCGAGCAGCCATAGCCCTCCGGCCTCCTGGCTGACGATGAACCAGACGTCGTTCGGGCGCTCTGCGACGCCTGGAATCTTCGAGGCGAGCATGCCGAAGACGAGCAATGCGACGCAGAAGGCCAGCGACAGCGGCACGGCGAGCGCCGCGGACTTCTTCAAGCTTTCGACGCCATCCGCCGTGAAGAGCCGTACGAAGATGTACGGCCAGCACCAGCCGCCGATGGTGCCGGTCAGGATGAGGCTGAAGACGTAGAGCGGGCCTTCCGTGGAGCCGATCGACGGGATGGCGAACATGCGCGGCTCGAGCGAGGCGAAGGAGATGTCCTTCGCGACCACCATCCAGAGGATGAGGCCGACGAGCATGGCCGTGCCGATGAAGTAGGCGAAGATGCCCTGGACCATGTCCGAGATGACAACGCCGCGCATGCCCATGCGGACGGTCCAGATCTGCCGCAGGGCGATGACGGCGACGCCCGCGATGACCGCTTGCGAGAATGTCAGGGTGCCGAGCGACATGTACTGGAACAGCGTTCCGAGCGCCTGCATGCCGAGCACGAGCCACGGAATGCCGGAGATGATGCCGACGACGGCCGCGATCGTCTTGATGTGGCGGGAATTGAAGCGCAGCGACAGAAGATCGGGCTGCGTTCTGAGATCGAAGGTTTTGCCCCAGATCCAGACCGGCCGCGCCATCAGGTACATGAGCACGACGGTGAGCAGGCTGTAGGACAGAACGTAAAACGAGATGACGCCCGTGCTGGCGGCCATGCCGCCGAAGGCGGTGAACATCGCGCCCGGATACCAGGTGTTGAGGAACGACATGGCCTGATAGCGCGCGTCGAACGCGCGGCCGCCTACGGCGTATTCGGAAAAGTTGCGGTCACGAATACCGCTGGCCTGCAGGACCAGGATCACGATGACAAAGAAGGCGGCAAGCGCGCCGAATGTTATGAGCATCAGTTCGCCTCCCCGTTGCGCGCTTCAGCGGTATAGGCGGCGGCGATGCTGGCGGTGATGCAGACGGCGACGGCCACGAAATAGAACACGGCTGCCGGCACACCGAGAATGGGTGCGGTCTGGCCGTCGGCTGCCCAGTAAATCGGCGGCGCGAGCGCCACGACGGCGTCGATTGCGAACCACGCAGTAATCCAGGACGCGCGCTTGTGGCGCCGCCCTCCATCGGCTCGTGTCATTCCACTTCCTCCCCTACGTTCCGTCTTTGTGTTTTTTGCCGGCGGGTGCACTGACGGCCCCGTCCAGTTTGGTGAAGCAGCTTGGCCAGTCGCCCGCGTAGGCATCGGCTGCCTCGGCGCTCGCGAACTGGCTTTGGGTGAAGGTCATTTCCGTGGTGCCGGCGGCGATCTGTTCGAAGTCCACCTCGATCAAGGTTTCCATGTTGCAAATCAGGGCAACGGGACCGCTGTAGGCCCACGTCATCACGATGCGCCGGCCGGGTTGGAGATCCCGGTATTGGCCGTCGATGGTGTGGATGACGCCGTCGGGCGCCTGGAAGCGGATGCGAAAGGCGCCGCCGACGCGGAGGTCGGCCTCGATCGAGATGACCTCGTTCGGCCCCGGCGCGAGCCAGCGACGCATGATGTCCGGCGTCGTCCAGGCCGCGTAGACCTCGCCGGCCGATGCGGGAATGGATCGCCGGAGCACGACAGGGCGCATATCGGTCCGGCTCATTTCTCTTGGTCGTCCTTGTCGCGATCTTCGAACCAGGCCGTCAGCGCATCGAAGCGTTGGTCCCAGAACGCTTCGTATTCGTCAATCCACGTGCGGGCCGCCGCAAGCGGGGCGGGGTTCAAGCGGCAGAGGTGCGTGCGCCATTGCACCTGCCTTTGAAGCAGCCCGGACTGCTCGAGCACCTTGATGTGCTTGGAGGCCGCGGCCAGGGACATCGGCAGGGGATCGGCCAATTCGCCGACCGTGCGCGGTCCAGCCGTCAGCTGGCGCAGGATGGCGCGGCGGGACGGATCGGAGAGCGCGTGAAAGACCCGGTCGAGGTCCGCAGTTTGTCGTTCAACCATACTGTTAAGCTATGCGGACCGCGCATTGCGGTCAAGACGGTTGGCTGCGCCGAAAGGCGGCTGGCAATTGGCGGCGGAGCGCGGTAGTTCATGACTAACGCCACCGCAGAGGCACAGAAGCATGGGCATTTTCAGCGAGATCTTCAGCTGGTGGGGCGGCAACACCTGGGGGACGCGGCTCACGATCGCGCGCCAAGGCCGCTATGTCGGGGGCGACTCGTTCGGCAACCGCTACTACGAGCAGATCAAAGGGGTCGGCGCCGAAGCTTGTCACGGGCGTCCGCGCCGCTGGGTCACCTACAAGGGGCTGGCCGAGCCGTCGAAAGTGCCGCCGGAGTGGCACGGCTGGCTGCACCACACCTTCGACACGCCGCCGACCGAGGAGCGCTATGTGCCGCGCGCCTGGGAAAAGCCGCATCGGCCCAACATGACCGGCACGCCGGACGCGTACCGGCCGAGCGGCTCCATTCTGGCGAGCGGGCAGAGGCCGAAGGCGACCGGCGACTACAAACCCTGGCGTCCGGATTGAGCTGGCGCGACACGCTCATGTCGCGGTTCATGTCGTGGCGCCTTACCCGGTCCAGCGGAGGCTTCCGCCACGGCTGCGCCATCGTTGGGCCGCATGGGATTGGGCAAGCACGGCGGACGGGCTCCGTCGCCTTAAGGACGCGGGCTTTATGATTAGCCTCAAGACAGGCTTGAAACAGATGACGGGCGGCGCGGCCGCCGCGCTGGGCGTTGCCCTGGCGGCGCTCGGTTCTGCGCCCGCCGCCGCCGACGACACGCGCTACGACAATCGCGTGGCGGTGTTCTCCGCACTCGACAAGGTGACGGCGACGATCAAGACGCTCGAAGTGGCCATTGGCGAGACGGTGCAGTTCGGGGCGCTGAAGGTCACGCCGCGTGTCTGCTATTCGCGGCCGCCGACCGAGCCGCCCAAGACGACATCGTTCGTCGAGGTCGACGAGGTTCAACTCGACGGGAACGAGAAGCGCATCTTCACGGGCTGGATGTTCGCGCAGAGCCCGGGCCTCAATGCGGTCGAGCATCCCGTATTCGACGTGTGGCTGACCGATTGCCAGAAGCCGCGCAATTCGATCGCCCAGCAGCAGCCCGGACCGCCGACCGTCGAAGGGCAGGCGCCGGATGCGGGCGCGGTCGATCCGGGTGACGACAACCCCGCCGAAACGCAGCGCCGGCGCGTCCGGCGCTAACGGCGCTCTCCCCCCCCTTTACCTTTACCCTTACCCTCATCACCCCTCACCCTAACCCTCTCCCCAAGGGGAGAGGGAATTGTGGTTGAAAAATAGACAACACCGTCGTCGCCTTTCCCGTTCATGCGAAGAGTGGCTTCGCTTCCGGGTGAGGGCACTGCACTGCGTCCACCCGAACCGGAAAGACGCTAGAGCAAAATCCGATCATACGGAATCGCGCGCTTCCCCCTCCCCATCATGGCGAAGCCATGCTCCGCATGAATGCGGGGAGGGGCTAGCGGTGGGGGAGGGTAAAAAACTCACGCTTGTTCTCCGGCTTCACCCCACCCCGCGCATTCGCGCGACCCTCCCCGTCATGGCGAAGCCATGCTTCGCATGGACGGGGGAGGGCATAAACTGGCGGGTCCGGCAAATCGGAAAATGCTCTAGCGTCCGCGACCCGAGCTGTCGCCATCGGGGCAGTAGTCGCGCGCGGCCAGGCTGCCGCTCAAGAAACGGCAGATTTCGTATTTGCGCGCCGGGTTTGCCCGCATGTCCGCATCGGAGACGCGCACGCCATGCTGGCGGGCGACGCGGGCGAGTTCCGCGTCGTTGCAGTAGGGCGTGGAAATCCATCCGTTGCTCGACATCTGGAAGCCGTCCTTGCAGACGATGGCGGCCTGTGCGGCGGGTGGGGCGATCACGACATGCACGGCCGACAGGGCGAGAACGGCGAGTGCGATCGGGACAATCTTGATCATGAACTGTCTCCATGGCGGAACGGACAGGCGTTATCCGTGATCGCATTTACATGGTCGGACGGGAGCCGGCCGACAAGTGCGCTCGCCAATTCGTAAGGGTACTCCGTAGGATTGTTTGGGCCTCACCAAATGCCCGGGATCAGGCGGGAGCGTACGCGCGCGGCGTAGGCCTCGTAGCCCTCGAGCTCGCGTTTCAACGTTTCCTCCTCGAGCACGGCGCGGCCAGCGAGCAGCAGAATGAGGATCACGCCGAGCGCGGTCGCGTACCACGAGCCCAGCAGCAGGCCCGTTCCGAGAATCAACGCGATGGCGCCGCCGTACATGGGATGGCGCACATAGGCATAGGGCCCCGTCGACACGACGTGGTGGCTGCGTTCGGTCTGGATCTTCACCACCGGCGCCGCGAACGTGTTCGCCCGCATCACGACGTGGAAGGCATAAATCCCGAATGCGACGCCGAACGCGCCGGCCGCTTCGAGCCATACCGGCATGTCCGAGGTTTTGAAGCGGACCGCATCGAGCCCGGCGATGGGATATTGTGCGAGCCAGAGCACGAAGAACACGGAGAGCAGGATCTTGTCCCAGCCCTTTTGTCCCTGTTGGACGAAGGGTTTCATGCGCTCTTCCAGGAGCGCCGGGTCATGCTTGCCGATGATGAGGCCCGATATGAGGCCCATCACGCCGATGAGGGCGAGATAGATCCAGGCTTCCGGCCACGCGATGGTTCCCGCGGGGACGAATAAGAGAGCGGCGTTGATCACGAGCCATACGAGCGTGCGGCTGACCAGTTTCCAGACCACGGGATCCACATTCGGCATAGTACGACCTCGATCTTTCGGAGACGCCGACGCCTGCTCATGTGTCCGTGGGGGCGCGCCACTTCAAGCCCGTAGCGGCAGGCAAAAAAAAGGACCCGCACAACCGGCGGGTCCAGGGGGGGAGGGGTAGGGTCGGAAACGCAGGTTTAAATCAGGTTTTGTTGTAGGGCTTTTCGGCATTGTTAGCGGGCGCTGTGGGTTGCGCCGGCTTTTTGTAGGTGGCCTTGTGCGGAGCGGCCTTGCGCAGGCAATCGTGGCGGAATGCCACGCGTGCCTTGCCGTGCAAGTTCTTGGCATCGGCGTCAGCCGAGCATTGCAGCGACGCCTGGCTGCGCGGATGAGCAGCCGGGGGGGCCTTCTTGGCGTCGGCGGCGGACGCGGCACCGGCAAAGCCCATGGCCAGCATCAGGGCAGCGGTTACGAAAGACATTGTTTTCGACATGGGGGTTTTCCTCATACAGTTTGAACTCGCCGCCCCCCTTCGGCGGTGTCGCCCCGGCCCGTGGCCGTTGCGGTCCATCCCTTAAACACCACCAATCTCTCGGCCTCATTGCCTGCGCCCTACGGATTGGTAAGGCTGGCGAGAACGACACGCGAACCTCCCCTTTTCTCCGGGCGTTCAACGCGCCATATTCCGGTCCATGGCCTCATCCCCAAAGTCTCCCGGTTCCTCAAAGCCGCCGCGTCGTTCTCAGGCGCTCGCCTCCGGCAAGGCTCGCGCGCGGTCGGGCAAGCCCACGCCGCCGCCCGGCGAAACGGCTGCAGGGACCCCCGAAACGCGCGGCTCGACCCGTGCCAACGCGAAGGCGGCCGCGCAGGGATTTGCCGAAGCGCCGCAGGCTGAGTTTACCGGCGCTCCAGTTCAAAGCCTCGAGCAGGCCTCCAGCTTTCCCGCCGGCGGGGAGTCGGGGTCAGAGGGCTCAGACCGGACGCAGCCGTCGCGTTCGACGCTTCCGGCGCTGCGCCAGCAAGGGCCGCTGCCGCCGCGCGCCACCGCGGGCGAAAGCCTGGGTGACAGCCTCACCGCGATCCTGACGAAACCTGCCGAGCGCTCCGACAAGGCGAAGGACATTCTCGCCCGGCAGCCGATGATCGCGTCGCATCCGCTTGTGTCGGGTTCGATGCCGATGTTCATGCCGCATCGCCCCGAACGTCCGGAGAAAAGCGAAGGCGGTCGCGCGTTCGAGATCGTCTCGGAGTTCGAACCGAAGGGCGACCAGCCGACGGCGATCGCCGAACTCGTCGGCGGCGTGAATCAGCACGAGAAAACGCAGGTGCTGCTGGGCGTCACCGGTTCGGGCAAGACGTTCACGATGGCGCAGGTGATCGGGGCGACGCAGCGGCCGGCGCTGATCCTGGCGCCGAACAAGACGCTCGCCGCGCAGCTCTACGGCGAGATGAAGAGCTTCTTTCCGGAGAACGCGGTCGAGTACTTCGTGTCGTACTACGACTACTACCAGCCGGAAGCGTACGTTCCGCGCACCGACACCTACATCGAGAAAGAAGCCGACATCAACGAGCAGATCGACCGCATGCGCCATGCGGCGACGCGCGCGCTGCTCGAACGCGATGACGTGATCATCGTCGCGTCCGTGTCGTGCATCTACGGTATCGGCTCGGTCGAGACCTATACGGCCATGACGTTCGCCGTAAAGGTGGGCGAGCGGCTGTCGCGCGACCAACTGCTGGCCGATCTCGTGGCGCTGCATTACCGGCGCAACGAGGCGGCGTTCGTGCGCGGCAACTTCCGGGTGCGCGGCGATACGGTCGAAGTCTTTCCGGCGCACTACGAGGATCGCGCGTGGCGGATCTCGCTGTTCGGCGACGAAGTGGAAAGCATCGCCGAGTTCGATCCGCTGACGGGGCAGAAGACCGACGAGCTGGCGCTCGTGAAGATCTACGCCAATTCGCACTACGTGACGCCGAAGCCGACGCTGCAGCAGGCGATCAAGAGCATCAAGAGCGAGCTGAAGCAGCGGCTCAACGAACTGTACGACACGGGCAAGCTGCTCGAAGCGCAGCGGCTGGAACAGCGCACCGTGTTCGACATGGAAATGATGGAGGCGACCGGCTCCTGCGCCGGCATCGAAAACTATTCGCGCTATCTGACGGGGCGCAATCCCGGCGATCCGCCGCCGACGCTGTTCGAGTATCTGCCCGACAACGCGCTCGTGTTCGTCGACGAGAGCCATGTGACGGTGCCGCAGATCGGCGGCATGTTCCGCGGCGACTACCGGCGCAAGGCGACGCTGGCGGAGTACGGTTTCCGTTTGCCCTCGTGCATGGACAATCGCCCGTTGCGGTTCGAGGAGTGGGACGCGATGCGGCCGCAGACCGTTGCCGTCTCGGCGACGCCGGGCGGCTGGGAGATGAACGAGACCGGCGGCGCGTTCGCCGAGCAGGTCATCCGTCCGACTGGCCTGATCGATCCTCCGGTGGAGATCCGCTCGGCCAAGACGCAGGTGGACGATCTGCTCGACGAGGTGCGCCAGGTCGCCAAGCAAGGCTACCGCTCGCTCGTCACCACGCTCACCAAGCGCATGGCCGAGGATCTGACCGAGTACATGCACGAGGCGGGTATCCGCGTGCGCTACATGCATTCCGATATCGAAACGCTGGAGCGGATCGAGATCATCCGCGACCTGCGGCTCGGCGCATTCGACGTGCTGATCGGCATCAACCTGCTGCGCGAGGGCCTCGACATTCCCGAGTGCGCGCTGGTGGCCATTCTCGACGCCGACAAGGAGGGTTTCCTGCGCAGCGAGACGTCGCTGGTGCAGACCATCGGCCGCGCCGCGCGCAACGTCGACGGGCGCGTCATCCTCTATGCGGACCAGATCACGGGCTCGATGGAGCGCGCGATGGCGGAAACGGACCGCCGCCGCGAAAAGCAGGTCGCCTACAACACCGAGCACGGCATCACGCCGGAGAGCATCAAGCACAATATCCAGGACGTGCTGAGATCCGTCTACGAGCAGGATCACGTGACGGTCGATGCGGGGCTGGCGGACAGTCCGACCGTGGGGCACAACCTTGCGGCCGTCATCGCCGACATGGAGCGGCGCATGCGCGAGGCGGCGGCCGACCTCGAATTCGAAACGGCGGCACGGCTGCGCGACGAGCTCAAGCGGCTGCGCGAGACGGAGCTTGCGATTGCCGACGATCCGCTGGCGCGGCAGTCGGCGGTTGAGGAAAAGGCCGGGCGCTTCGAGGGCGACCGCAAGTTCGCCGGCAACGCGAACGTGCTGGCCGAGAAGACGCGTCGGGGATCCCCCCACCCTAACCCTCCCCACAAGGGGGAGGGGACTGGTCGAGAGCCCCTCGCACAACCTGGTCCCTCCCCCCTTGTGGGGGAGGCTAGGAGGGGGGGAACCACACCGTCCCGCATTGCGA
Organism: Hyphomicrobium sp.; assembly: GCF_051860585.1. GTDB lineage: Bacteria > Pseudomonadota > Alphaproteobacteria > Rhizobiales > Hyphomicrobiaceae > Hyphomicrobium_C. The sequence continues at coordinate 516,262 of NZ_JBHYDS010000002.1, read as the reverse complement.
CTGAGTATGAACCCGTGCAGCCAACGTATGCGCAGTCGGCGTCGCGGCCGGCGGGCGGCTCACGCATCCAGAAGCCGTCGCTCGACAACATGGGGCCGGGTACGGACCGGCCGATCCCGGCGCGCGATCCCCGGATCGACCCGCGCACGAAGGCGGGCGCGTTCGGCGAAGGCGTGCGTGGGCCGCACAAGCCGACGCTCGACGAAATGGGCCCGCATGCATCGCTGCCGGTGAAGTCGGGCGGACCGTTGCCGCAGAAGCCCGATCTCGTGCCGCCGCCGAAGCCCTCGCGGAGCGTCGAATTCGACGATCCCGCGCAGACGAAAGCGCGCAAGGGGCGCGCGCGGAAGACGGGCCGGCCGGGGAAGTAGCGGAATGGGTTGCCCGATCAATCGTCTTGCATCAAGTCTGCCTCAGCCCTGAAAGGCGGGCCGGCCGGGGAAGTGAATGTGGGGTCGGTGACAATCCGGTCGTGAAACGGTGCCGTACATGCATTCATGAGCATCAGAGCCGCGATGGGCGACAGCACCAGAATCGCCATGTGCGTCGTCATCGCGGCTCTCTACGCGGCGGCTGGGGTGATGCACATCCTGGCGACCGATGCGCTTCTCCAAATCACGCCGAACTGGGTGCCTTACCCGCGTGAGCTGATCCTCATCACCGGTGTCCTGCAGATCGTGGGCGCCGGCGCACTTTTCACCGAGCGATTCCGCAGGCCGGCCGCCATCGCGATGGCGGCTTATGCGATCTGTGTATGGCCCGCCAACATCAAGCACGCCATCGATGGCATCGATATCGCGTATGTGCCGTCGTCCTGGTGGTACCACGGCCCGAGGCTTGCGCTGCAGCCGGTGATCGCGTGGTGGGCGCTGTACGCAGCGCACGTCATCGACTGGCCGTTTTCTCACTCAACCGTCGCGACGCACGACGAGCCAGACGACGGGTCCCGCCGGAAGACGGGCCGGCCGGGGAGGTAGCCGCCTCTACGCGCCCTCGGCGAGTTGGCCAACAAGCGGCCGCATCAGCGCGATCAATGATGATGCGCCGACACGCTTTTGACGTACTCGGCCACCACCTCGCGCTGCGCCGCGTGGCCGAGGTCGCCCAGGCTTAGAATGCCGACCATCCGCTTGCTCTTATTGATGACCGGCAAACGGCGAACCCTTAGCGATTCCATATGCCCGACGGCCTTCGTCAGATCGTCGTCGTCGCGGCAGCAATGGATTCCGGGAGTCATCACGTCGCGCGCCGTCAACCGTTCAGAATCAGAGCCATCCTTCGCCAAACCGTTGCAGACGATATCACGGTCCGTCACCATCCCGATCAGCTTGTCGTTGTCGCCGATCGGCACAGCGCCGATGTCTCTGTCGCGCATCAATTTGGCAATCCCAGTGATGGGCGTATCAGGGCTGACCCACTCGACGCCCTTGTGCATCGCGTCTTTGACTTTCATGGTGGACCTCGCTGGATTGAATTCGTGCGCAAACATGCATTTTCCGGCCGCGACGAGCGGACCATCACTTCTAATGTATGTCGGCGCGATCCAATTTCGAGACCGACGGCGAGAAGAGAGCCCCCTCGGCCGCCCCCGTAAACCGGCCGGCGGGCGGCACTAGCTTGCTTCAATGGGATAGCCCAAGTCCATTCCCGCGGCTGGGTCTTCCTCGCCCTACTCATCGTCGCCTGGAAGCAGTAGAGTTTCGGTCGATGGGGTGGAGTTCCCAAGTTAGGAGGCTCCCATGCCAACCTATATCGTGCTTGCCAACTTCACGGATAAAGGCGCCCACGACGTCAAGGACACGGTGGGGCGCGCGGACAAGTTCAAGGACATGGCCAAGAAGGCGGGAGTCACCGTGCGGGACATGTATTGGACGCTGGGACCGACGGACGTCGTCGCGATCTGTGAAGCGCCTGATGACGAAAGCGCGACGGTCCTGTCGATGAGCGTTGCCGCGCGCGGCTTTGTGCGAACACAGACGCTGCGTGCCTTCAATGGCGCGGAGGTCGGGAAGATCCTGGACCGGCTCGTCTGAAAGCACGTCAGCCCATCGGCGCCGGCGGTGCGCCGATGGTCGCTCCGGACAGGCGAAGTTCCGCGCGGAACGTCAGATGTCGGCGGGCGTACGCCGGCCGGCGAGCCAGACGACGGGCAGTAGAACCGCAAGTCCTGCCTGAGACGGTCGGCCAAGCCGATAGGGGTAACGGCCGCGGCCAAGTAAGCCCTTCACCTATCCCTGTGCTCCCAGCCGCTCGCGCAACATCAGCGCATAAAGCAACAGGCAGCACGCGATGAGCAATTCCTCCAGCTCGCTGTGCCGCGTGGCAAGCAGCCAGTTGTCCGTAGCGGTGATCGTGCTGCTGTAGTGACGGATTCCCTTGACGACGAAGACCAGCGTCGCAACGAGCGCGAGCCTGCGGTCGGGCCAAAGAACGTCCGGAACGAAGCTCTGGGTCAAGCGCACCGGGAACCGCCACCCGAAGGGCACGAGAATGCATGCGACAGCGAGCCAGATCTCTACAACGGCGCGTGGCAGGCGGTTGAACAGTAGCGGCCACATATTGTGCAGGTTCGTTTCCTGCTCACGGTTGTACTTCAGGAAATAGTCGGAGGGCGTCCATCCAATGTAGTGCTGGCCCCAGTTCAGATCCTCTCCGGCGAAAAAGACCATCGCGGCGATGAACACCAGCAGCCACAGTGTCAGCGTCCAATCCAAGGTCTTCGCCCAACGCGCCAGCGCAATAGCGACGATCGCCCCGGCTGCGACGGTCATCGCGCCCGTCACGCTCTCTTGGATGCCGGTGTTGGAATCGAGGACCAATTCCTTCACCGTCCCTCCGGCGTACCCAGCCATCAGCGCCGCCGAGAGAAGCAAGATCGGCAAACCGATATGCAGCAGCCAAAAGCCTGAGGAACGTGGGTGCTGGTGCTCTGTCATGCCGGGTCCATTGTATTGAGGGGGCGCTGCGCCGCGCGACGCTGCGGAGGTTGGTATGTTCACATAGGTCATTTGAAGCGCGGGGCAAACCTCACGAAGGCAGACGTTGCTCAAACCGCATATTCGGTTCTCGGAGCAGATGGTCTACACAGCGATGCTGTCATCGACCGCGCCGGCCGGCGAGCCAGACGACGAGAAGCAGCACCGCAAGTCCCGCAGCGATCCACATCGAGACGAGGACGAAAAGCAGCGGGGCCATGGGCTCGACGCTGTTCAGCACCATCACGAACGTCGCCGCGAACAGGGCGAGCGCGAGGGTCTGGCCAACGGCCATGAGCCAACGCGCGGATTGCGTGTGCGCGAGGCGCAACCCGATCCAGGCGGAGATGGCGGGCAACAGCACGATGCCGGACATGACCGAGAGTTCCTTGGCGGAGATCTCGGACAGGTTGGCGTGGTTGTTGATCCGCAGAGCGTAGTAGATCGCTGCCACGGCCAACGCGACGTGCAATCCAGCAGCGATCCTCGTGATGTCATTCGGTTGCATTGTTCCCCGCGGGTAGCTTTGCGATGCCAGGTCGCCGGCCAGAGTCGCCGACACTGTAGCACCATCCGCACGCGGCTAGCCGCTGGGTGTCGTTAAGCCATTAGCGCCCGGTAAGTGGTCGTCAGGCTCATGTCAGCAGTCAGGCGCACGTTTGCCTCGTCCGGTCGTGTTGCCTCTTGATGCTCCGGTCGCGGTGCTGACTGGAGGATCTCGCATGGCAGTTGAGTCCGGAGGTACCTGGCCTGCGTCGAAAGTGGCCGCGATCACGCTCCCTTTCTGGATCATGAAGATCCTCGCCACGACGCTTGGCGAAACGGCGGGTGACTTTATCTCCATGACGCTCGGCCTCGGCTACTACGTCGGGCTTGGCATCACCTTCGCGGCGCTGGTGGTCATTCTGTATTTTCAGATTAGCTCCAGGTTTCACCCGTTGCTGTTCTGGACGGCGATCATCGCGACGACGACGGCGGGGACGGAAATCTCGGACTTCATGGATCGCTCCCTTGGCCTTGGCTATTTCGGGGGTTCGCTCATCTTGACCGCAGGGCTCGTAAGTGCGCTTGCAATCTGGTACGCGCGCAACCGAAGTCTCAGCGTTTATCCGATCGTCCGGCGCGATGAAGAACTGCTGTTCTGGCTCGCCGTGCTGTTTTCGAACAGCCTTGGCACCGCGTTCGGCGATTTCCTCGTCGATGTGGTGGGGCTGAGCTTCATCCAAGGCGCCCTCGTTACGGCAGGTGTCATCGGCGTCGTCGCGGGTGCGCACTATCTCGGCCGCGCCAACGACGTGCTGCTCTTCTGGATCGCCTTTGTCTTCACAAGGCCGTTCGGAGCCACTTTCGGAGACTTACTTACGAAGCCCGTCGCGATCGGTGGCCTGAACCTGCCCAGAGAGACCGCGTCTTTGATCACCTTGGCGCTGTTGCTGGCCGTTCTCTACGCCTCAACGCGCGGATGGCGGGATCGGCCGCGTGTCACGCCGGTGCCGGAGAGTTTGGCGGGCCGTCCGCCGGCGTGATCGTGTTGGGATAGCGGCGGCGCGTCCGACCCGCTTTCACTCCCGCGGACCGGAGCGAGCGATACCCGCTCCGGTGCCGGCGGTTCGGCTCAGTGGCAAGCCGGACGCGAGGCTTTGCAGTACGTCGTGAAGGTGTCGTCGCGGCAGGTGAGGGCGATCTCGCCCGAGGGCTTCAGGCCCTTTGTTTCGATGGCGTTCTTCAGTGCGGCATTGGCCATGAACTTGGCGAGGTCGCGCGTCACCATATCGGCCGAACCGACGACTTTCTGGCATGCCGCTTCGGCGTTGCCAGCCATGACGAGGACGACCGCAGCCGCCAGGCAGATGCGAAGACTGGTCATTGAAATCCCTCCGTTGAAACCCCTAAAGTAGATCGAGCCTGCGGAGCTTCGCGCCGAAACCATGGCGGACGTGTCAAAATGCAGGGGGCGGGCGTGCAATTGCGCGCTCGCGTGTCCGCTACGCCACGGATCGGCGCGCCGCCGGGCCTGGCTTGGGTTCGGAGAGGAACGCCGATCATCGCGCTCGCGGCCGGTCCGATCTTGTGCGAAGCCTGCGAGATTGGCCGGGCGGGGGAGGCTGGCCAGGCGGGGCGGATCCGTCCACCAAAATCGCGCCCCTGCGTGCATAAGGAACCCGGAATGTCAGAACCTGTCATCGACCGCGAAGCCATGGGGCGGCTCGCCAAGGCGCTGGGATTTATCCTGAGCGCGGATCACCCGACGACCGTCGCGCTGCGCACCGCGTCCGAGAGCGGGTCGGAGAAGGACATCAAGGCGGCGCGCACGCTGTTCCTGCGCTTGAAGCCCGGCGACCGGCGGGCGGCCTTGTCGATGCTGGATGGCGAATGAGCACCGCGCCCACAGCGCCGAAAACCGAGCTCTCGCCATGCACATCGTGCGGCGCGTGCTGCGCGTATTCGGCCGATTGGCCCCGCTTCACGCTCGAAAGCGACGAGACGCTCGATCTGATCCCGCAGCAGTTCGTCAACGAGCGCCAGTCCGGAATGCGTTTTGAGGGCGAACGCTGCTCGGCGCTTGCCGGAACGATCGGGTGTGCAACGTCGTGCTCCATCTACGACGTCCGGCCTCAGGTGTGCCGGGACTGCCAACCGGGTGACGACGCGTGCACGATGGCCCGCGAAGCGCGCGGCATGCCGCCGATCGACGTCGAAAGCCCGGGTGCCGCCCCCGTTGCGTGAGCGGGGCCTCCCGCATGACAAAGGGCCTTGACGGCGCCGTCCAGGAACGTCCCTCTATCGGGGACTGGCCATTAGGCCGCCGGCCGACGAGGGGGATATCAGCCATGAAAAGACTGCGCGCATGAAACACCTGGGGCGCATCTTCCTGGCGGGGCTTCTGGCTGCTTTACCGCTCATGCTGACGATTTTCGTTTCGGCGTGGCTGCTGTCGTTCATCAACCAGTACCTCGGCCCGAGCAGCACGTTCGGCGGCTTCCTGAGATCGCTCGGGCTCGGCGTCAGCGCGTCCGAGTATGCGCCCTACCTCATCGGTCTCGCGCTGATCTTCGGCGTCATCTTCGCGCTGGGTCTGCTGGTGCATTCCCGTGTCGGCGCCTGGGCCGCGGCTCTGTTCGACAGCATGATCCGGCGCGTTCCGCTGGTGTCGAGCCTTTACGATCTGTCGAGCCGGTTCGTCTCGATCGTCGATACCAAGAAGGGCGACAGCCTGAAGAGCATGAGCCCGGCGTGGTGCTATTTCGGCGGCAAGCCGGGCGCGGCCGTGCTCGCACTGCTCCCCTCCAAGACGCCGATCAAGCTCGGGACGGACGACTATTTCGGCGTGCTCATCCCGTCCGCGCCGGTGCCGTTCGGCGGCGCGCTGATCTACGTGCCGGTCGCCTGGATCGAGTTTGCCGACGGCGGGATCGACGATCTCATGAGCGTCTACGTCTCGATGGGCATTACGCCGCCGGGCGGCAAGGTGGACCGGACGGCGCAAACCTAGAAAATGCATCGTCCTTGATCTGACGGCCGCGCCGCTGCACGCTTGGTTCCTAATATTCCAAGCGTGAAGCGAGGCAGGCCATGATTCCCGAGATCGATCCCTTGCTGGCGGCCGGCGTGGTGGTCGCCACGGCCGCGACGGACGCCGTCTACGTCCTGTTCACCTCGGCCGTGATCGCGCGGCGCCGCTTCTGGGCGGCGAACTGGAGCAGCCTCTGGTACGTGCTCTCGTCGTTCGCGGTGATCTCGTACACCAACAATTGGGTGTACATCGTCTTCGCGGCGATCGGCTCGTGGGTTGGCGCCTATCTGACGATGACGTACCTGCACAAGCCGCCCGGCAATCCGTCGGGACCGCTCGCGCCTGCGATAGCGCCGCCCGATGAGTAGACGGACAGTTCCGGCGCGCTGACGATCGGTTGCTGACGAGCCTCAGCGCGTGGTTTCGCGAATTTTTAGGTTGCGGTAGCGGACGGCGAGCGTTTGCTGGGTGGGCGAGCGGTAGATGCCGAACTTGAAGTATGGGCCGACGGCGTCCGCATAGCCGATCGGAATTGCGCCGGAAAAAACGGTGCGGCCGTCGATGCGCATATCGAGCGCGCCGAGGCGTGGATTGAACCGCACATCGTATGAAATGGCGATCCAGCGGTCGCGCGTAACGTTGCGCACGCGTGCCCGTTGCATGGCTTGCGGGTTCTTGGTGTGGGTTTGCAACGTTGTCGATTGCGTGAACACCGTGAGGTCGCGCCCTTTGAGCGCCAACCCAAGGACCGGCGATGAAGCGGCGTCGCCCGGGTCTTCGGAGGCGTGCCACTGGCCGACCACCAGCCAGTCCGAGGTGACGGGCGCGGTGCCCTCGATCAGCATCTCGTAGGAGACGCGATAGAGGGTGTCGAAGCGCACCGGCTGCTCATCGAAGCTCAGCTCCGCGCGCTCGCGCGGTGCGCCGCGATCCAGGCTCCAGCGGTCGCCGGGCCGCAGCTCGAAGCGATACTCGCCGGAGGACGGTTCCGTGATGGCATAGGGCGCGCCGCCGTCTGCGTGGACGTTGACGACACGGCCGTCGATGCAGGCGTCCTTGGCGCAGGCCGGATTGTCCGGCGGGGCCGCATGAGCCGATCCGCCGAGAGCGGCCGTCAGCACAAGGTGGATCAGTGCTGCGGACCGTACGGCATGCCGGGATCCGGGTTGCGAGAACGGTTTGTGAACCAGTTTCATGCTATGCGGCTCGCATGACAGTTCTCGTGACAGGCGGCGCCGGATACATCGGCAGCCATATGGTGCTGGCGCTTCTCGACGCCGGTGAGCGCGTTGTCGTGCTCGATAATCTCTCCACCGGGTTTCGCTCCGCGGTGCCGCCGGCAGCCACGCTCGTCGAAGGCAATGCCGGTCATGCGGACCTCGTGGGCCGCGTGCTCGGCGAGCATGGCGTGCGCGCCATCATTCATTTCGCGGGATCGATCGTGGTGCCGGATTCGGTGGCCGATCCGCTCGGCTACTATCTCAACAACACGTCCAATTCGCGCACGCTGATCGCAGCGGCCGTGAAGGGTGGCGTCAAGCGGTTCATCTTTTCCTCGACGGCAGCCGTGTACGGCAACCCGCAGGACATTCCGGTGAAGGAGGATGCCCCGCTCAAGCCGGTCTCGCCCTACGGCACTTCGAAATTGATGACGGAGTGGATGCTGGCCGATACGGCGGCCGCGCACGATTTCAACTACGTGGCGCTGCGTTATTTCAACGTCGCCGGTGCGGACGCGCAGGGGCGCACCGGACAGTCGACGCCGCGCGCGACGCATCTGATCAAGGTCGCCTGCGAGACGGCGCTCGGCAAGCGTCCGTCGATGGACGTGTTCGGAACCAACTATCCCACCCCCGACGGCACGTGCGTACGCGACTACATCCACGTCACGGATCTGGTCGCCGCGCACATGGTGGCGCTGCGTTATCTCGACGGCGGCGGCGCGTCGGACGTGTTCAACTGCGGATACTCGTCCGGCTATTCGGTGTTCGAGGTGATCGACGCGGTTAAGCGCGCGCACGGCGGGCCGTTCCCGGTCAATCTGGCTCCGCGCCGTCCGGGCGACGCGGAAGCCATCGTCGCGGAGTCCTCGAAGATCCGCAGCAAGCTCGGCTGGGCGCCGATGCTCGACAATCTCGATCTCATCGTCACGCACGCGCTGGCGTGGGAACGGTCGCTCAAAAAGGCTTGAGCGCCGCCTCACGCGTTACCCCGTTGAAGCAGCCCGCCCGCGAGCGCGATCGCCTTCCTGCGTTCGGCCGGATAGAGCGCCGCCATTGCGGCGGCGAAGACGGCCGCTCCAGCAGCCACCACGAAGCCGAGGGCGAGCACGCTTCCTGCCGTGGGTAGTGTCCAGATCACGGCCATCATGAGGGCCGTGGCGATGCCGATGCGGATCACATCGGGGCCGGGTATCGCGAAGCCGTGGTCCCACCACGCCCAGATCATCGTGACGGCGAGGCTGACGACCGCACCGACGGCGGCGCCGGCAACGAGTCCGGGCAAGCCCGCGTACCAGAGCCCGAACCCGCCGAGCAGGAGCGCGGCCGCCGCGTCGACGGCATCGTTGATCAGCGGCACGACCGGGCGCTCATGCAACAGGAACACCTGCTCGCCGCAGTGAATGCGGAAGTTGCGCGCGGCGCCCGCCAGGATCGAGGCCGGTAGAATGGCCGCTGTCACTTCCTGGAATTGAGCGCCTACGAACAGAGGGACCAGCGCGCCGGCGATCATCCAAAGACCTGCGGCTGAGGGCGCGAGAACGGCTGCGAGCAGAAGGCCGTTGCGAGCAAGCTGCGCCTGCCCGGCGCTGGGTCCGCCGTCGCGCGCGCGGGCGAGCGCGAGGGGAAAGCCAGCGGCCGTCACCACCATGGCCGCGACCGAGGCGATGCGCAGTCCTACCGACCAGCCGACGGAGACGAGGCCGACCGCCGCCGCGCCGTCGCGCCATTCGACGACGAAGCGGATGCCGTTGTTGGCAACCCAGATGAGAACGGTGCCGATCACCAGCGGGGCGGCGTAGGTCGCGGCTTTCCTCAAAAGCTCGCGCGCGAAATGCTGGGGGGCGCGGCCCTTCTCGATGCGTGTCAGCACGACAACGAGGGCCGCAGCCTGGGCGATGGCGTAACCGGCCAGCACAGCCGTCGCGGAAGGCTGGACGAAGAGGACGAGAACGAGGGCGATCAGAAATCCGCCCACCGGCCAGCCGATCTGCAGGATGGAATAGGAGATGGGATCACCCCACGTTCGGGTACGGTCCGACAGCTGCGCGACGGCGACGCGGCCCACGCTCTGGAGCACGGCTGCCGCGAGGAGTGGCCAGGTCCACTTGGCGTCGACGAATGCCGGCATGGAAAGAACGATCAGCATCGTTACCGTGCCCGAGAGCAGGATGACGAAGGTTTCGGTGTCGAGGTAGGTCTTTGCCGCGCCCTGAAAGCTGGCTGCGTAGCGCAAGGTGTAGTGGGTGAACCAGCCGAGCGTGGCGGCCAGGGACAGTTCCTGGACGGCGGTGACGAGCGCGACGAGGCCAAGATCGGTCGGCGACAGGTAGTGCGTCCATGTCAGGATCGACACGAACTGGAACACGGGCCCGAGGAATTGCGCCGGGAAATATTGGAGCGTCTGGCGGAGAAGCATCGAAATCCATGGCTCGGGAACGAAGCGGCGCGGCCGGCTGGCGCGCCGGCGCCCAGCGTGCGTGATACTCTTACTTCCCGCGCGATCCGTTGAGGCGCTTCGTCGCTCGATTGCTTAACCGCAACTGTGGACGGGGCTGGCTTGCGCGCGCCGTTCGTCAGAGGGTCCGCCAGACTTCATCCACACTTGGTCAGCATGCGCATCCTCGTCCTTCTTAACGGCCGTCATCTTCGCCGATGGCACGGCTGGTTAATTTCCCGCCTTTCGGCGGCGCCCGGAGTCACCCTGGCCGTCAGCGTTGCGGACGCTCCGTGTCCGGACATGCCGTTGCCGCTTCGGCTGCTGCTGGAGGCGGAGCGGCGGATCGCGCGCGGCCAGGCTGCGGCGTCCGATGCGATCCCGGCCGGGGACCTCGGTCTCGCCGTGACGTTCGGAGAGGCCCCGCCGGGGGATTTCGACACTGTGCTCGATCTGACCGGCGGGACGGCAGAGCCTCGCGCCGCAAGCCATCTCATCCGTCCAACGTTCGATGGAGAGCTCTCGGAGTTGGCGCTTTGGGGGGCGCTGCTCGACCATCGCCCGCCGCGCCTCGGATTGGAGATCTCCGGCTCGGGACATCGGGATGCCGCGCTTCCCGCCATCGAGCATCCGCATCAGATCCGTCGCGCGGCCGATCAGGTGTTGTCGCGTCTCGTCCAGGTTCTCGCGACGGCCGCCGTTCATGGGGTCGACGCGCTCCCGCAAGCGCCGGCGGACGAGGGACGCGTTGCGTCGTCGCCTTTGCGTGGCTCCGCGGCGTTACGTTTTGCCTGGGACAAGGTCGCCGACAAGGCAGGGCGGGCGTTGAAACGCCGCGTCGGCATTGAGCCGCGATGGCGCGTCGGCTGGCGCCTTGCGCCGGAGGGTGGCGGCCCGCTCGATGCGCTTCCCGCGATTGGCGCGTACAGCGTTCTGCCCGACGACGGGCAGCGCTATTTCGCCGATCCGTTCGTGTGGGTGCACGGCGGCGTGCCTCATGTGTTCGTCGAGGAACTGCCGCTCGCGACCGGGCGCGGGATCATCTCGCATTTCACGATTTCAGCGGACGGGCGGGCGAGTGCGCCGCGCCCCGTGCTGGAGACACGGTATCACCTCTCCTACCCGCAGATCATCGAGCATGACGGGCAGATCTACATGATGCCCGAATGCTCGGCATCCGGGGCCGTGACGCTCTACCGGGCGGACCCGTTTCCGGATCGCTGGGTGCCGGCGTTCCAAGTAATCGAAGCCGAGTTGCACGATGCGACGCTGGCCGCGCATGAGGGGCGGTTCTACCTGTTCGCCTCGACGCGCGATCTCGCCAGCTCGAGCTGGGATTCGCTCAGCATCTATTCCGCGGACACGTTGACCGGGTCTTTCGAGCCGCTGCCTGGTAATCCGCTGCTGATCGACCGGCGGGCCAGCCGGCCGGCCGGGAACCTCACCAAGGCAAAGGATGCGCTCTGGCGGCCGGCGCAGGACTGTACAGGCGGGTACGGGTCGGCGCTGACGATGGCGCGGGTCACACGGCTCGACCGGGACGGATTTGCGCAGCAGGCCGGGGGCGTCCTGCGGATCGCGGGGGCAACGGGGGCCGTGCATGGTCCGCATACGCTCAATCGGGTTCCGGGTCTCGAAGTGGTGGACTTCCTCAGCTAGCCGCGCATTCCGGCTGGGATTTACTCTGTCACACATCAGCCGTTTGACACCGTGCATGTGCACGCTACTTGTAGGCCGAATTTCAAGCTGTTGTTTTCAAAGCGGTAGATCCCCCCATGAGCGATGCAATTTTCACGAACTGGACGGACGACGTCACGCGGGCCTGGGCCACCGAGCCGGTGCGTCTCAAGCATCGTTTGCACACCGATCCGTTGTTCTCGATGGCGGGACTGGCCGAACTGGTCGACCGGTATCCGCGCGAGCACTATTCGCTGATGCAGGTTGGCGCGCCCGGCGAGCGGCGCACGTGGCGCGAAGGCGAGATCGGCAAGATGTCCGGCGATCGCGTGATCGAGAGCATCGCCAATGGGCGCATGTGGCTGAACCTGCGCAATGTGAGCGGCGTCGACAAGCGCTTCGCGGAGCTGCGCGACCAGCTGTTCGGTGAAATCGGCGAGCGTGTGCCCGGCTTCTCGGCCTTCGGGTGTACGATGGGCATTCTGATCTCGTCGCCGAAGGCCGAGGTCTATTATCACATGGACGTGCCTGGGCAGTCGCTCTGGCAGATCCACGGCAAGAAGCGCGTCTACGTCTATCCGGCCGAGCCGCCATTCCGCCGCGACGAGGATCTGGAGCGGATCGCGCTCTATCAGGTCGAAGTCGATATTCCCTACAATACCTCGTACGACGAGCACGCGCGCGTGTTCGAGATCGAAGGCGGCGAGATGCTGCACTGGCCGCTCAATGCGCCGCATCGGGTAGAAAACCTCGACTGCCTGAACGTGTCGATGACGACGGAATACTGGACGGAACCGATCCGCCGGTCGCAGATGATCAATCTTGCGAACGGCATCCTGCGCCACAAGCTCGGCGTCACGCCACGCAGCCGCGCAATCAACGGCGCCGGGTTCTGGGCAAAGGCGGCGTTGCAGGCCGGCGTCAAGCGCGCAGGTCTGCTGCAGAAGGCCCGCAAGGAACGCCGGTCGATCGAATTCCAGCTCGATACCGAGCGCATCGGCGCGATCCGCGATCTGGCGCCGGTTGGGCGCTAAGCGGGGCTTGGCGCCGTAAGAGTTCCTCCGTCGAAAGTGCCCACTCGCGTGATCCCGATCGCTACCCTCACGCCCGCGCTCGACGACCGGCAGGCTTCCGTCACGCTCCGGCGTGGCGGCGCGCCCTATTGTGCGGTGACGTGCACCGCCGACGAGCTGGTCTCGCTTGCGGCGGAGATGCAGGGCGTAACGGAGCAGAGCGCGTTCTCGTCGCCCTGCTGGCTCGGTCCGCTTGTCGAAACATTGGGCAGCGGCGCGCGTGGGCGCATGTTCGGTGTCGCCGTTCGCAGCGAGGCGGACGGCACACTCGCGGGCGCATTCCCGCTTGCCGTCACGCGCGAGCGTGGTTGCAACGTCGTCCGTTTCGCCGAATTTGGCGTGACCGACTACACGGCGCCGATCTTCGGGCCTGCGTTTCCGGCGAGCGCCGCCGAGGCGCACCAGTTCTACGACGCCATCCGCGCTGCCCTCGCAGGCTACGACCTCATTCGTTTCGAACGCCTGCAGACGGATCTCAAAGCGTATCCGGCGTTGCCTGCGATCTATCCGGGCTCCTTTGCGAGCCGTGCGGTCGGGAACGTGATCGTCGTAACCGACAGCGTGCAATCGTACGTGGCCGACCTCGGCCGCAAATTCCGCAAGGAGGTCGATCGCTGCAAGCGCCATATCGCGGCGACGGGGCCGTTGGTGCTCGAACGCGCGGCGGGCGAAGAGCGGATCGCGGCTGCGTTCGGTTGGCTTGAACAGCTGCAATCTCAGCGCTGGGAGGAGACCGGCGCGAACTACCGTCTCGATGAGCCCGCTTACGCGCAGTTCTATCGGGCCGTCATTGCATGCGGCATTCCGGCCGGGTTTGCGGAAGTGATCACGCTGTCGGCCGGCGAAGTACTGGTCGGGGCTGTGTTCGGTGTCCGCAGCGGCGACCGCTTCATCGTGCTGCGGATCGCGAGCGACGACGCGCAGTGGGGCCGCTTCTCACCGGGGCGGATCACGCTGCTGGCGGTCATGGAGTTGCTGGTCGCGGAAGGCGTCCGCACTTTCGATCTCGGGATCGGGGACTACCAGTTCAAGCGGCGGCTCGGGGCGGACACGTTCGGCCTCGCCGATCTGATCGTGCCGCTCACCTGGAAGGGCGCGGCGGTCGCGGCCGCCATCCGCGCCAAGCGGGTCCTCGCCCGCCAGCCGGCGCTCAAGCGCCTGGCCGATCGCGTGCGCGGGCGTGCGTAAGCGACACGAAGTCTCTTTTTCCCGGGACGAGAGTTGGCTACAAGGGGCGACGCTTCGTGCCGCCTTAGCTCAGTTGGTAGAGCACCTGATTTGTAATCAGGGGGTCGGGAGTTCAAGTCTCTCAGGCGGCACCAACGTTTTCAGAGCGTTAGAGCGGGTTTTCTCGCGGTACATAAAAAGAACAATACCTATTTCAAAAGTCGGACGTCCGACTTTGCGAGTTGATCCTGATGCGGATAAACGCAATAACTGCCGCATGGAACGACCAGTCTTTACCATTCTTACTGTGTTCATTGCCTTCACGCTGTTCGCGGGCGCAGTTGCGTTCGCGCAGACCGGCATCGAGCAAGACGCCATAGAAATAGCCCGCCAAGCCCAACAAAGGTTTGAAGATACCTGGGCACGCCGGGCGCCCGGCGTTGTGCCTTACATCGCTTGGCTAAGCGGGATGGCGCACGCCAGAGCCACCGATCCCGTTGGGGTCGTCCTCATCGTCATTGCCTTCATTCTGGGGTTGCGGAGATCCGGCATCTGGACCGCATTCGTAGGCGCGTCTTTCGCGACACTCTTGACGCTCGTGTTTGTCTACTCATGGTGGACAAAAATCGGTGTCGCGCACAAGTGGCCATCCAACACACTTTGGATGCTGGTTTCCTTTTTGCTGGTTGCCGCTCCGGCTTACGGAGCGGGACGCATATTACGCCATTTATCGCCTAAGCTCTCACAAACACCTTGAGCTATGGCCCGTAAGCTGCTGATTTTCTGAACCGAAGCGATTCGTTTCATAGCGGTCGAAGCCGAAGCGCTCATGCGCCGTCACAGCGCACTGAGGTCAAGAAGTGGCGCTCACAAGCGGACGGCGGTTGCGTCCGTAGCTGAGCGGTTGCATTGGTTGTGCGGTTAGTCGGGAGTTCAAGTCTCTCAGGCGGCACCACTTCTTCGCCGGCGCGTGCAAGACGCCGCATAAAAGCCTGATTGAAGCAAAAGGTAGCTGTCGTCCGTAGGGGTCGATGCGTTTTTCCGATGCCCTGCGGGTCGATGGCCCCCAAACCGATGCGCCTGCTCGGCACCCACGAGGCACTTCCGGCACCCATGATGAGATTCCCCCGTTCGATCGTTGCATGCGGCGCTTTGCTGCTGGCTCTGGCCGTCACCCCAGCGGGGACATTCGCTCAAGCGCCGCTGCAACCTGTGGACCCTGCACCGAAGCAGGCCGCGCCGTCCAAGCAGGCGCCCGCCAAACAGGGCCCGGCACCGGTCGCGCCGGCTCCTGCACCGGCAGCGGCTCCCGCGCCCGCGGCTGCTCCGGCTCGCCCGCCGGCAACGGCGACCCCCGCCGGCGCACCGGCCCCCGGCGCAGCACCGGCTCCGGCGCTGGGAACGGCCCCTGCGGCCGCACCTGCCGCACCTGATGGAGCGCCCGCGCCAAATGGGGCAGCGGCGCCCACCGATCCGTCCGTGGCGCCTCCGGCCGATGCCCAGGGCGACGCGCAACCGGCCCAGGATCGTGGGGTCGAGCGGATCAAAGCCCGTATCACGGAGCTCGAAGCGCGCGCCGACCTGGCGCCCGGCATCCGCGATCAGGCGCTGACACTGCTGCGCACCGCGCTCGGCCATATCGAAGCGTCCGGTGCCAGCGCCGCGGCCGCTGCGCGGTTCCAGGATTCGAGCCAGCGCGCACCGCAGCGTGTGGCGGACGCCAAGCAGCAGCTCGAAGCGCTGCAGGCCGATATCAGCGACGAGGAGTTCGCCAAGGGCGTCGGGGCGCTCGCGTTGCCGGAAGCACAGCAGGCCCTCGATGCCGCGAACGGCGAGGCGGCCTCACTCAAGACCGAGCTTGGCCAACTCGAAACGCGCCTGCGCGAAGCGAGCACGCGATCGACGGCTGCGCGCGAGGAGCAATCGGCCGAAAAGCAGGCGCTCGATGCGCTCGACGATCCCGATGCGGGGGGCGCGGCGGACGAGGATCCGCTGATCGCGGAGGCGCGACGGCAGGCGCTCACGGCGGAACGCCGTGCTCGCGCCGCCAAGCTCAACATGCTCGACCAGGAAGTGATCAGCCTGCCGTCCCGTCAGCAGGCAACGACGGCGCGGCGGGATCTGGCCGCGGCCAAGCTCGACAAACGTACGCGCCGGATCCCCATCATCGAGGCGCGGGTCAATGGGCTGAAGCAGATCGAGGCCGACAAGCGCCAGGAGGAGGCGGATCGCGAGGCACGCAAGCTGTCCGCGCGCCATCCGGTGCTCGAAGCTTACGTCAAGGATTCCGAGTCGCTGAGGCAGCGGCAGGCCAGCACGGTCGCTCTGCTCGATGACGGCAAGTCGGCGCTCGCCGAAGTCCAAGGTGACCTCGCACGCCTGCGCGACAGCAAGGCGGCGGCGCAGCAGGTTCTCGAAATCGGCAGTGCGGGTGGCGAGTTCAGCGAATTCCTCCGCACCATGCGCGCGCAGCTTCCGTCCGCGGCGCGCCTCAAGCGGCGGATCTGGGATCGCGAACAGGCGATCGTGGACGCACGGCTCAAGCGGCTGCAAGCCGACGAGGCCCGGCGGGCTCTCTCGGATGTCAGCGGCATGGCCGACCGGGTGCTCGCAAGCTCGGTGCGGCAGGGCGAGCCGCAGCCCCCGGCGGGGGTTCGCCCGGATCTCGAGAAGCTCGTGGCGATCCGGCGCGACGTTTACGTGCAACTGCACGATGCGCTTGCCGCCCGCATCAGCCAACTCGCCGAGTTGAACGCCAACGAGCGTGACCTCCTCAACCAGACCACGCAACTTGGCGCGCTGCTCAATAGCCGCCTGCTGTGGCTGCCCAGCTCGGGTCCGATCGGGACGGAGTGGCTGAGCCAGGTTCGTTCGAATATCGATTGGATCGCCAACCTCGACGCTTGGAAGGGTGTCGGGCAGACGCTCGTCGAGCGGGCCGGCGAGCATCCGGTGCCGACGCTGATCGCCGTGGCGCTGTTCGGCTTGCTGGCCGTTTTCTGGCGGCGATTGCAGACCCGCCTTGGCGCGATTGCCGCATCGCTCGGGCGCTATTCGACCGACAACTACTGGCGCACGCCGGAGGCGCTCGGCATCACCACTCTGCTGGCGCTCAAGACGCCGATCCTGTTCGGTCTTGCGGGCTGGCTTCTGACGCAGCTTCCGCAGGCGTCGGAATTCGCGACGTCGGTCGGGACGGGATTGCTCAGCGCGGCGTCGATCGTCACGTTCCTGCGGTTCGCGCAATATATCTGCGTCGAGAACGGACTGTTCTCGGCGCACTTCGGCTGGACAGACAGGGCGCGCCAGGTGCTCTGGCAGAATATCCAGTGGCTCAAGTTCATCGTGACACCGGTGGCTTTCCTGCTGGGCGCCATCGGTGTGAACAACGCGCAGTCCCTGCGTGACGGCCTCGGCCGGTTCGCCTTCCTGATCGGCGCCATCGCGGTCTCGATCTTCATGGCGCGGATTGCGTCGCCGCGCTCGGGCATTTTCGCCGAGCGGCTGACGCCCGGTCATCCGATGTGGGTCACGCGCGGGCTGTGGCACACATTGCTTTGGGCGACGCCGCTGGCCATCGCTGCCCTGGCGCTGTCCGGCTACTACGATGGCGCGGCGCAGATTCAGAACGGCGTCGTGCTGTCGGTCGCGATCACGGTCGGCGCGTTCCTGCTCTACAACATCGCCATGCGCCAGGTTCTGGTCGCCCGGCGGCGGCTCGAAATCCGCCGCGCCAAGGAGCGCCGTGAGAAGGCGCGGGCGCAGGCTGCCGCCCAGCAGGCCAGCGAGAACGCAGGCGAACCGGTGCTCCTGGCTCTGCAAGAAGAGCCCGAAGTCGATATCGCGTCCATCAGCGAGCAGACGCGCCAACTCGTGCGCCTGTTCGCGTTCCTGGCGCTGGCCGCGTGCCTGTGGCTGTTCTGGCGTGAGGCGCTGCCGTCGCTGGCCCTGCTCGACGTTGCGCTCTGGCAGCAGACCTTGACGGTGGATGGCGCGACACGCTCGGTTCCGGTCACGGTGTCCAACGTTCTGGTGGCGTTCGTCACGCTCGTGATCACGTTCATCGCCGCGCGCAATCTGCCGGGGCTGCTCGAGATCACGGCGCTGCACCGGCTGCGCGTCGAAGCCGGCACGCGCTATGCCGTGAGCGCGGTCAGCCGGTACCTGATTGCCATTGCAGGCATCGTGCTGGCGTTCCGCAGCGTCGGCTTCGACTGGAACCAGGTGCAGTGGATCGTGGCCGCGCTCGGCGTCGGCGTCGGTTTCGGCCTGCAGGAGATCGTGGCCAACTTCATCTCCGGCCTGATCATCCTGTTCGAACGGCCCGTCCGCGTCGGCGATACGGTGACGATCGGCAACCTGACCGGCACGGTGTCGCGGATCCACATCCGCGCCACCAGCATGACGGACGGCGAGCACCGCGAGATCATCATTCCGAACAAGTCCCTCATCACGGAAAAGGTGATCAACTGGACACTGGCGGACAGCATCACGCGCGTCACCGTGAAGGTCTCCATCGCCTACGGCACGGACACACTGGCGGCGCAGATGGCGATCCTCGAAGCCGTGAAGGGAACTCCGCAGGTGCTCGATTCACCGGAGCCGAGCGTGTTCTTCATCGGGTTCGGCGCGTCGGCCCTCGAGTTTGAGGTGCGCGCCTTCATCCTCAAGCTTGCGCATCGGGCGACGGTCATCAATGATCTGCACGTCGCCATCGAGCGGGCGCTGCGCGAGAAGGAAATCTCGATGTCGTAAGGTGGCCTGCGTCGCGTCGTGTCGCGGCGGATGGTAAGCCAGTTTGCACATCACAACGTTTGCACGTCACAACGGGTCAGATCTCGATGCGCGCCTTCGATCGTCTGCGGGGTCTCGTCGTGATCGGGTGCGGCTCGCTCGGCGAGCTCGCCGGGGCAATCCTTCTGCTCGCGGCGGCGATGTTCGCGACCGGTTTGCCGCTCAACCCGGCTTTAGCGGAGTCCGGCGTATCGGCCGCGGATGTCGAAGGCGCTCAACCTGGGGCGATCCTGCGCGTCTGGCCGCTCGAAGGCGGCGTGCGCCCCGGTTACAAGGGCTTCCGTATTCTCTATCGGTCCGTCGATTTCAACGACAAGCCGCTGGCCGTCTCGGGCGCCGTTTTGTTTCCGGAGACGGACAGCCCGACACCACGGCCGGTGGTCGCCTGGGCGCATCCGACGTCCGGCGTCGTGACGCGGTGTGCGCCGACGCTGATGCCCAACCTGTCGACGTCCATTCAAGGCCTCGATTACTTTGCTGACGCCGGTTACGTGATCGTCGCAGCCGACTACGCGGGGCTAGGGGCGTCCGGATCGCATCCCTACCTGATAGGGCAGAATGCAGCCCGGACCGTGCTCGATTCCGTAAGGGCGGCACGCGCGCTTCCGCACACGCACGCCGGCGATCGTTTTGTCGTGTGGGGCCATTCGCAGGGCGGCCATGCGGCTTTGTTCGCCGGCGCGGAAGCGTCCACCTATGCGCCCGAATTGAAGCTGCTCGGCGTGGCAACGGCGGCGCCCGCCACAGACCTCATCGCGCTGTTCGATGCGGACCGGAACAAGAGCAGCGGTCGAAGCCTGACGACGATGGCGCTCTATTCCTGGTCGCATGTGTTCGGTTTTCCGCTCTCCGATTATGTCGTCCCCGAAGCCCTTCCCGGCTTCAAGCGGCTGGCCAACGACTGCATCGAAGACCTCAGCGATTTCTTCAAAGAGGATGACGACGAGGGTGCGCTGCCCCGCGACTATCTCCGATCGAATCCGATCTCCGACCCGCGCCTGCGCGACACCA
Source organism: Hyphomicrobium sp. (assembly GCF_051860585.1). Taxonomy (GTDB): domain Bacteria; phylum Pseudomonadota; class Alphaproteobacteria; order Rhizobiales; family Hyphomicrobiaceae; genus Hyphomicrobium_C. The sequence goes on along the minus strand of NZ_JBHYDS010000002.1, from coordinate 496,394 downwards.
TGGAAAAGAATTCGGCGGGCGTGCTGCCCGCCGGGCTGCCTGTCTTTATCGCGCAGGGCACGGCCGACGACCTCGTGCTGCCGCGCATTACCCGAGCGTATGCCAAGCGGATTTGCGGGCATGGCGCGAAGGTCACGCTGCACATGATGGACGGGGTCTCGCATATGCTGGCGGGGCGCGATGGCGCTTTCGCCGCGTCCGAATGGATTGCGGCGCGATTCAAGGGACACGCCGCACCAAGCGGTTGTTGACGCTCTCAGCTCGATTCGTGACGGTTGCGGACGTCGCTTGGGTGGCCGGGATCGCCCTCAGGCGTGTTCTGCCGTCGGGGAGGTACCCCGGCTGACAGGGCGGCCGGGGGCGTTTCCGTCAGAGTCACCCGCAATTTTGTGGCTTGGCGGCACCACTTCCCCTGTCCGCGTGGGGTGGGGCTATTTTTTGCGGCGCGGAGTATGCGAATGTGCGGCCACTTCGCAGCGTAGCGTGCGGGCCGGTCGGTGTGGACCGGCGGCTATGGAAGGGCCCTGCCGAGCAGGGCAGGGGGGCATGACGACAATGTCCAGACCAGCGTTGGGCCGCGGCGGCCGATTCTACATTTGCGCTTTGGCGGTATCGCTTTCGGCGGTGGGGCTCGCGGCATCGGCCGGCGTTGCGCATGCGCTGGACGAAAATTGGGCGCTACAGTTCGGTCCGACCAGCGGTGGCGGTGGAAGCGATCCGGCGACGGAACGGCAAGCCCTCAAGGAGCTGGAACGCAATCCGCCTCCCGGTTTTCCCACCCTTGCCGCCGCCAATGTCGCGGCGACTAAAACGGCAATCGAGCGGTATACGGCCATCGTCGAAGCGGGCGGCTGGAAGGCGGTGCCCGATGCCACGGTCAAGCCGGGTGAAGATCACTTCGCCGTCGTCGAATTGCGCGACCGGTTGATCGTGTCCGGCGAACTCGGTGCGGACAAGGCGGGCGGCGAGAACCTCGATGGGACACTTGTCGAGGCGCTCAAAGTCTATCAGACGAACAATGGACTGACGCCGAACGGCCGCCTCGACAAGCCGACGGTCGCGGCTTTGAATGTGACGGCCGAGGATCGGCTGACCCAGCTCAAGGCCAATCTCAAACGGCTGACCGAGCTGACTGCGGTGGTGAAGCCGCAACGGAAGTACGTGGTGGTGAACATCCCGGCCGCGCAGGTCGAAGCCGTGGCGCTCAACAAGGTGATCACGCGCCATACCGGCGTGGTCGGCAAGGTGGACCGGCCGACGCCGCTGTTGCGCTCGACGATCACGGAGCTGAACTTCAATCCGACCTGGCGCCTGCCGCCGACGGTGATCACGAAGGATCTTATTCCGCAAGGCCAGGAGATGCAGGCCAAGGGCGAGAACGTCCTCGTCAAGACGGGGATCGAGGCCTACAGCAACGGCAAGAAGGTCGATCCCGAAAAGGTCGACTGGAATTCGTCAGCGCCGAAGTCCTATTCGTACCGGCAGCCGCCGGGGAAGGACAATCCGCTCGGGTTTGTGAAGATCAACTTCGCCTCGGGCGAGTCCGTCTACATGCACGACAGCCCGTCGTCGGGTCTGTTCGGCAGCAACTTCCGCGCGGCCAGCTCCGGCTGCATCCGGGTGCACAACATCGAGCGTCTCGCCTACTGGCTCGTCGCCCAGAACGACGGCTGGGAGCAGGATCGCGTCGAGGAGATGAAGAAAACGGGCGAGCGCAAGGACGTGCGGCTCGCCACCCCCGTGCCACTGCACTTTGTCTACATCACGGCATGGGCGACGGAAGACGGCGCGATCCAGTTCCGCCGTGACCTTTACAATCGGGACGGCGTCGCCGAAATCGCGACCTCCTACTAAGGCGCCCTCCTAAGGCACGGGCACCTGAGGCGCGGGAACGGCCGCGCATTTTGACCTAGGGTCAATTGACTCTGGCCAATTCGCCGCCTCGTTGTGCATCGCACATTCCTGGTCGCGGTTCGCGCTGCAATGCAGCAAGCGAAAAATTTATCAAGCGCGAGCAACGGCGACGCCCACGGAGGACGTTGCGTTCCATTGTGTTTTCGGATTTTCGCTTGTATCCAAAGGGATTGCCGCGACATTAGAGCCGTTGCAAAGTAGATAGCAGCGAAAGATGCTGTCGTTAACAGAGTTGAGCCGTTAAGAACGGCCGCGCCAAGAACACGAAGCCTGAGGAAACGTTTCGATGGTCGATTACGCGAGGCACTTGAAGGCATCCCTCGATGCGATCCGCAAGGAGGGCCGCTATCGGGTGTTCGCCGACCTCAAACGGCACCGGGGTGCATTTCCTGCAGCCGACCACGTCACCCCCGGCGGCGCCAAGCCGATCGTCGTGTGGTGCTCCAACGATTACCTCGGCATGGGACAGCATCCGCGCGTGATCGCGGCCATGCACGAAGCCATCGATTCGGTTGGCGCGGGATCGGGCGGCACGCGCAATATTTCCGGCACGACGCACTATCACGTCGAACTCGAAAACGAGATCGCGGACCTGCATCGCAAAGAGCACGCGCTGCTGTTCACGTCCGCTTACGTCGCCAACGAGGCGGCGCTCTCGACGCTCGCCAAGCTGCTGCCCGGCTGCGTGATCTTCTCCGACGAGAAGAACCACGCCTCGATGATCGAGGGCATCCGGCACGGCAACTGCGAAAAGCGCATCTTCCGTCACAACGATCCGGCCGATCTCGAAGCGAAGCTGAAGCAGGTTCCGATCGACACGCCGAAGATCATCGCCTTCGAGAGCGTGTACTCGATGGATGGGCATATCGCGCCGATCGCCACGATCTGCGATCTCGCCGACAAGTACGGCGCGCTCACCTATCTCGATGAAGTGCATGCGGTCGGCATCTACGGCCCGCGCGGCGGCGGCATCGCCGAGCGCGACGGCGTGCTCGATCGCGTCGACATCGTCAACGGCACGCTGGCCAAGGGCTACGGCGTGATGGGCGGCTATATCGCGGGTACGCGCGACCTGATCGACGCGATCCGGTCGTTTGCACCGGGCTTCATCTTCACGACCTCGCTTGCGCCCGCCATCGCCGCCGGCGCGCTCGCCAGCATCCGTCATCTCAAGGGCAGCGACATGGAGCGCGCCCGCCACCAGGAGCGCGTTCGCGCGCTCAAGTCGCGGCTGGCGGCCGCCGGGCTGCCTGTGTTCCAGAACCAGAGCCATATCGTGCCGGTGCTGATCGGCGATCCCGTCCATTGCAAGGAAGTGACGGACCGGCTGCTCGATGCTCACGGCATCTATGCGCAACCGATCAACTATCCCACCGTCCCGCGTGGCACCGAACGTATCCGCCTGACACCCGGTCCGCATCACACGGACGCGCAGATGGACGCCCTCACGGAAGCCCTGCGCGGTCTCTGGGCGGCCTGCCCGGCCGCGGTCGGCCGCACGGGCAAGCTCGCGGCGGAGTAGGCCTTCGAGCCGCCGCGCTGCGGCTGCCGGGCGGCGTAGTTGGTGCATCGCACAGTAAAAAAGGGTGCGACCGCGACTTCACTGTTGCGGGCCGTTGACGCATGGTAAGGGCATGCGAAAGTCGGGCACGCAATGCCGCATCCCCACAGTCGCCAGACAGGGGGCGGTTCGCTCGTTCAGTTCATTAATTTCCAGCGCTGCCCACGCTCCCGCCATTACAAGCCGATGCCAACGAGGAAACGTCCATGTTCAAACTGAAGGCCAAGAGCCCGACCGCCCGGTTTTTCAAATCTCCGCTGACCGAAACCGATCCTGAGGTCGCGTCGGCGATCGACAAGGAGCTTGGGCGTCAGCAGCACGAAATCGAGCTCATCGCCTCGGAGAACATCGTTTCCCGCGCCGTGCTGGATGCGGCCGGCAGCGTTCTCACCAACAAGTACGCCGAGGGCTATCCGGGCAAGCGCTACTACGGCGGCTGCCAGTTCGTCGATATCGTCGAAACCCTCGCCATCGACCGCGCCAAGCAGATCTTCGGCTGCGGCTTCGCCAACGTGCAGCCGAACTCGGGCTCGCAGGCCAACCAGGGCGTCTTCAATGCGCTGGCCAAGCCGGGCGACACGATCCTCGGCCTCAACCTCGCTCACGGTGGCCATCTCACGCACGGCGCGACGGTCAACCAGTCGGGCAAGTGGTTCCGCGCCGTGCACTATCAGGTCGAGCCCGATACCCATCGCATCGACATGAACAAGGTGCGCGAGATCGCGAAGGCCGAGAACCCGCGCATCATCATCGCGGGCGGCTCGGCCTATCCGCGCCAGTTCGACTTTGCCGCCTTCCGCGCCATCGCGGACGAAGTCGGCGCGCACCTCATGGTCGACATGGCCCACTTCGCCGGTCTCGTGGCCGCCGGTGAGCATCCCTCGCCGTTCCCGCATGCCCACGTCGTCACCACGACGACGCACAAGACGCTGCGCGGCCCGCGCGGCGGCATGATCCTCACCAATGACGAGGACATCGCCAAGAAGGTCAACTCGGCCATCTTCCCGGGCATCCAGGGCGGCCCGCTGATGCACGTTATCGCCGGCAAGGCGGTTGCATTCGGTGAGATCCTGACGCCGGAATTCAAGGCCTACGCCAAGCAGGTGATCGTCAACGCCAAGGCCATGGGCGAAGTGCTGGTGGACAACGGCTTCGCACTCGTCTCGGGTGGTACGGACACGCATCTCATCCTCGTCGACCTGCGGCCGAAGAAGCTCACCGGCAACATCTCCGAGAAGTCGATGGGCCGCGCGCACATCACCTGCAACAAGAACGGCGTTCCGTTCGATCCGGAGAAGCCGATGGTCACCTCGGGCGTCCGTCTCGGCGCACCGGCCGGCACGACGCGCGGTTTCGGCGAAGCCGAGTTCCGCGACATCGGCCGCATGATCGCCGAGGTTCTCGACGGTCTGGCCAAGAACGGCGAAGCGAACAACGGCAAGGTCGAAGAGAAGATCAAGGCCGAAGCCACCGCGCTCTGCAAGCGTTTCCCGATCTACTGATGATCTCGGGCCTAGTCCCAACGCTGATAGCCGAATAAGGTTAGAGACAGCGGGTTTACGAGTTCAATCTCGTAAAACCCCGGCGCGAGTTTCTGTAGGCCGATATTGCCGGAGAGATCGATGCGTGGATCGGTGTGTGCCGGTTTGATCTGGCTGACACTGGGCTTGACGGACGCGCGTTCGGATCAGCTTTTTTGCGGCGAGTCCTTCGCGACGCTCGAAGCCTTACAAAACGCCATCCAAGCCAAGCCAAACGTCAAGGAGTTGCCGACCGATGGTTCGGTGAAGTCCTATTCGGATGCGGCGACGGGCACCATCTGGAATTTCGCGACGACATCAAATCCGGCATTTCCGTCCGTGGTATGCCGCAGCCTCGTGCAAAAGGACGGGGCGTTTTCAGTGAAAACGTTGTTTCGTTGTGGCGCCGAGAAAGCCGAATGCGATCGCTTGGTCGCTTCTTACAATGATCTCGATCGAAAGATGCGAGAGGCGATCGAGAAGCAAAAGCGTTAAGTTCGTCGCTCTTTTCATCCCGACAGGAGTTTTCATGCGCTGCCCCTACTGCTCCTGCGAGGAAACGCAGGTGAAGGACAGCCGCCCGACAGAAGAGAATGCCGCCATCCGCCGACGCCGGGTCTGCCCGGATTGCGGCGGGAGGTTCACGACGTTCGAGCGCGTGCAGCTGCGCGAGCTGACCGTGCTCAAGCGCAGCGGGCGCAAGGTGCCGTTCGACCGCGACAAGCTTTCGAAGTCGGTGGCGGTTGCGCTGCGCAAGCGGCCGATCGAAACTGAGCGGATCGACCGCATGGTCTCGGGCATCGTCCGCCAGCTCGAAAGCTCGGGCGAGACGGAGATCCCGTCGTCGACCATCGGCGCCTATGTAATGGACGGTTTGCGGGCGCTCGATTCCGTCGCCTACGTGCGGTTCGCGTCGGTCTACCGTGATTTTAGCGAGGCTGCCGACTTCCAGGAAGTGCTGGGCGAGATCGCGCGCGACGATGTCACCGGGGCCGCGCTTCCGGTTGCGAAGAAGCTTTAGATGCTTGCGGGACATGCCAAGTATTCCCCTCCCCCTTGTGGGGAGGGGTTAGGGGTGGGGGGAATCCCAACTGCTGAAGCTGCGGTGTGGGCCCCCCCCCCCCCCCCCCCCCCCCGGGGGGGGGGGAGTGGGCGCAGTGTTTTTGAAAGCAGATAAACACAAA
>NZ_JBHYDS010000002.1:310407-490205 GCF_051860585.1 Hyphomicrobium sp. | reverse complement strand
GACCTCCCATGTAGCCCCCCCCCCGTTGGGGGGTGGGGTTGGGGGGGGGGGCAATCCCAACTGCTGAAGCTGCGGTGTCCCCCCCTCCCGGCCTCCCCCACGAGGGGGGAGGAGAAGGGAGGCCATGAGTTTCACGCCATTCGATCACCATATGATGAGCATTGCGCTGACGCTGGCGCGGCGCGGCCTCGGGACCACCGCGCCCAATCCGTCGGTTGGCGCCGTCATCGCCGACGAGGCCACCGGCGAGGTGATCTCGCGCGGCCTGACGCAGCCCGGCGGGCGTCCGCATGCCGAGGCGCAAGCCTTGGAACGCGCGGGCCAACGCGCGCGCGGCGCGACGCTCTACGTCACGCTTGAGCCTTGCGCGCATCATGGGAAGACGCCGCCGTGCGCCGACGCGGTGATCGCGGCCGGCGTCCGCCGCGTCGTCATCGGAGCGGGCGATCCCGATCCGCGCGTGGCCGGCGAAGGGAGTGCGCGTTTGCGCGCCGCCGGCGTCGCTGTCGACACGGGATTGCTGGCGGACGATGCGGACTGGGTGACGCGCGGGCACATCTTGCGGGTGACCGAGCGGCGGCCGTTCGTCCAGCTCAAGATGGCGCTTTCGGCTGAGGGCGACGTGCCACGCGGCAAGGGCGGCGCGCCGAAGTTCGTCACGGGCGCTGAAGCGCGCGCCGCCGGCCATCTGATGCGGGCCGAAGCGGACGCCATCCTGGTCGGCTCCGGCACGGTGCGCGACGACGATCCGGATCTGAGGTGCCGGCTGGCGGGCCTCGAAGCGCGGTCGCCGGTGCGCGTGGTCGTGGCGCGGTCTCTCGATTTTCCGCTGTCGGCCAAGCTGTTCCAGACCGCGCGCGAGGTGCCGGTCTGGATTTTCACGGGGTACGGCGCGGACGCGGGCGAAATCCAAGCCTATGAGGCGACCGGCGCGCATATCTTCAACGTGCCTGCGACGGGGGATGGTTTGTCGCTTCCGGATGTCCTCGAAAGCCTCGCGGAGGCGGGCATTACGCGTCTTCTCGTGGAGGGCGGACCGGCGATGTGGCGCGGATTTGCGTCGGCCGGCCTTGCCGACGAGGTCGTGGTCTTCCGGCAGGGGAGCGACCCCGGCGCGAATGCGGCTTCGGATGAGCTTGCCGCCCGTTACGCTCCGGGGCTAGATCTCGCGCTCGCGTCCGAGCGGCGGATCGGTTCGGACCGGGTGTCGGTGTTTCGCGCGCGGACGCAGGACTGAAACGATATTGGAGACCAGCTTCCGGTGTTCACAGGTATCATCAGCGATGTCGGCGAATTGATCGGCCGCGAAGGCGGACGGTTCGCCATTCGATCCGGCTATGCGCCGGAGGGCATCGCCATCGGCGCGTCGATCGCGTGCAACGGCGTGTGCCTCTCCGTGGTGACGGTGCGGGCCGATGGCCGCAACGGGTCAGCATTCACGGTCGACGTTTCGAACGAGACGCTTTCCAAATCCACGCTGGACGGCTGGCAGGTCGGCGAACGGATCAATCTCGAACGCGCGCTCAAGGCCGGCGATGAACTGGGCGGGCACATCGTGTCCGGGCACGTCGACGGCGTGGCGCGCATCGCCGACCTGAAGACGGATGACGAAAGCCTCCGCGTGACGCTCGAGCTGCCAATGCATCTTGCGCCTTATGCCGCACCCAAGGGGTCGATTGCGCTCGACGGCACGTCGCTCACCGTTAACGAGGTGTCGGGAAACCGGTTTGGCGTCAATCTCATACCGGTGACCTTGACCCAGACCACATGGGGGCGCAAAAAGCGCGGCGACGAGGTCAACGTCGAGATCGACCTTTTCGCGCGCTACGTGGCGCGCATCATGGAGTTTCGGGCTTGAGCAGCGGTCTTTCAAAAATCGCCTATTCGGAGGGCGGCGGCTTTCTCTCGTCGACCGACGAGATTGTCGACGACATGCTCAATGGGCGCATGGTCATCCTCGTCGATGCGGAGCATCGCGAGAACGAGGGCGATCTCGTCATTCCGGCGCAGATGGCGACGCCCGATGCCGTCAACTTCATGGCCAAGCATGGCCGCGGCCTGATCTGCCTCACGCTGCTGCAGACGCGCGCTCAGGAGCTCGGTCTCGAATTCATGGTGCGGACGCAGGCCGCGCGCGAACGGACCGCCTTCACTCAGTCGATCGAAGCGCGCGAGGGCGTCACGACGGGCATCTCGGCGCATGACAGGGCGCGCACGATCGCGACCGCCATCGATCCGACCAAGGGCGCAGGCGATATCGTTTCGCCGGGCCATGTGTTTCCACTGGTCGCGCGCGAGGGCGGCGTGCTGATCCGCGCCGGTCATACGGAAGCCTCCGTCGATCTGGCGCGGCTGGCCGGCCTCTACCCGGCGGCGGTCATCTGCGAGATCATGAACGAAGACGGCACGATGGCGCGCATGCCGGACCTGGTTCCGTTCGCACAGCGCCACGGCCTCAAGATCGGCACCATCGAAGACCTGATCGCCTACCGGCTGAAGCACGACCGGCTCGTAAAGCGGGTTGCGCAGTCGCGGGTGCAAAGCGCGTACGGCAGCGATTTCGATCTGCACGTGTTCACCACGACGGTGGAGCCGGTCGAGCATCTGGCGCTCGTCAAGGGCGACCTGTCGGCGCCCGGCCCCGTGCTGGTCCGCGTTCACGCGGTCAATGTGCCGGGCGATTTGCTTGGCATCGGCGGCGGCCAGAATGACGTGTCGAGCGCCATGCGGGCGGTCGAGCGCGAGGGGCGCGGCGTGATCGTGCTGATCCGCGATCTCGGGCCGAAGAGCGTTTCCGAGTGGATTGCGCGCCGGGCGAATGCGTCGGCCGATCAAAAGCGCGCGCGTGGCCGGCGGCAGGTGGACATCGGCGTCGGCTCGCAGATCCTGCGCGAACTCGGCGTCGGGGACATGACCCTGCTCACGAATGCGCCGGACGACGTGTACGTGGGTCTCGAAGCCTACGGGCTCAGGATCGTCGGCACGCGAGCGATCGAGTAGCCAATGGTCAGCGCAGGGCATCGTGAAAAAGTCGAGATGGAGTTTCACTCCGGCGGGCCGGGGCGTGTGCTTATCATTGAGGCGCCGTACTACCGGGAAATCACCGAAGAGCTGATCGCGGGCGCGAAAGCGGTGCTCGATGCGGCGCAGGTCGGCTTCGACCGGGTGGCCGTTCCGGGCGCGCTGGAAATTCCGCAGGCGTTCGCGCAGGCCGTCGCGGCCGGAAGTTTCGATCCCGCAGGAGAGTATACTGCCGTGATCGTCGCGGGGTGCGTTATTCGGGGCGAGACGTCGCATTATGATATCGTCTGCACTATGACCAACCACTGGCTTATGGAAACCGCTATCAAACACTGCATTCCACTCGGCAACGCCGTTCTGACCGTGGACACGGAAGCGCAGGCTTTGGCCCGCGCGCGTGGGGGTGAGACCGGCAAGGGCGGCGACGCAGCCCGCGCCTGTCTCAGGCTGCTCCGCACGGCCCGCGAATTCGGTGTTGCCCGCCCATGATGCTTCCCCGCAAAAAGAAGAGCGGCGGCGATACGCCGAAGCCGCGCACGGTGTCGCGCATGGCGGCCGTACAGGCGCTTTATCAGATGGACATGGCGGGGACGGACGTCACCGACGTGATCTCGCAGTTCATGCGCGTCGATATCCCACCGGCCGAGGCTGACGGCGAAAACCCCGAGGGCCGGGAAGCCCTGGTCGATCTCGGCGGCGCGGACGCAACGTTCTTTTCGGAGATCGTGAAGGGCGTCGTGCGGCGGCAGCGCGAGATCGATCCGCTCGTGGACCAGCAGCTGCGGACCGGATGGCGGCTCGTGCGCGTCGATTCCATTTTGCGCGCCATTTTGCGCGCCGGCGTTTTCGAATTGCTCGAGCGCCGCGACGTGCCGGCGCGCGTGACGATCAACGAATATATCAATATCGCGAAGGCGTTTTTCGAGGCGGACGAGCCCAAGGTCGTCAACGGCGTCCTCGACAAGATCGCGCACAAAGTCCGGGCCAAGGAATTCGAAGCGCCGGGCGAAGGCGGCTAGCGTTCCGAAGGTACGGATTCGCCGGTCCGGCGCGATGATCGAGGCGAACTCTTCGCGTTCGGCATGGGAGTTTAGCGGACCGTGGGCGAAGACGATCTGATCCAACGCACATTCGCGCCGCTCGCGGCGGGCTTTCCTGGCGCCCTCGGGCTCAGGGATGACTGTGCCGTTCTCACGCCGCCGGCCGGCCACGACCTCGTTTTGACGACGGATGCGGTCGCGGAAGGCGTGCATTTCTTTGCCGGCGACGGCGCGCACGACATCGCCTGGAAGGCGCTGGCCGTCAACGTGTCGGATCTGATCGCCAAGGGCGCGCAGCCGATCGCGTACCTGCTGTCGCTGTCGTTGCCGGACGAGCCGGAGCGCGGGTGGCTCGACGCGTTCGCGGCGGGCCTGGCGGACGCGCAATCGGCATTTTCCATTTCGCTCGCGGGTGGCGATACGGATCGCAGGCCCGGACCGTTGTCGGTGACGATTGCCGCTTTCGGCAGCGTGCCGCACGGCCGCATGGTGCGCCGGGATGGCGCGCGGGCCGGAGACCGGCTGTTCGTGTCCGGCACGATCGGCGATAGCGCACTGGGCCTCAGGATGCGGCTGGATCCCGGGCTCGCGATTGCGCTGGGCCTGGATGCCGCCCGCGTTGCGCCCCTTCTGGCGCACTACCTGCGTCCGCAGCCGCCGCTCGCGCTCGCGCCTCACATTTTGGAGTTCGCGTCGGCGGCGATGGATATCTCCGACGGGCTGATCAAGGATTGCGGCCGGTTGGCGCGCGTATCGGGTGTGGCGGCGCAGATCGAGGGCGCGCGCGTGCCGCTTTCGGTTTCGGCGCGCGCGGTCATTTCAGCCGATCCGGATCTGTTTCGGACGGTGGTGACCGGCGGCGACGACTATCAGGTGCTGGCGGCCGTCGCGGCCGATCGCGCAGACGCTTTCCGGGCGGCCGCGCAGGCGGTCGGCGTGGCTGTGACGGACATCGGGGGGGTTGGGCATGGAACGGGCCTCTCCGTCACCGCGTTAGACGGCCAACCCATGGTCTTCAAGGCCGGCGGATGGGATCATTTCCCGGCTCGCCGCGGGGATTGAGCGCCCGCCGAAAAATTCTAGCGCAAGCGTGACAATTCAAGCAGTTGCGTCATCGGGGCGGTTGCCCGGGGTCTTTGTTTGGCCATATGAATCCCGTTAAACGGCCTCAACCGTAAAGCGTGCGTGATCGGCCGTCATTTGCCGTCGATTTGCGCCAGTCGCTCAGAGCATTTTGCAACAGGATTGGACTTCGGGTGGGTTCTTCGAACACGTTCAGCCGCAGTGGTCTTTGCCGCGGGCTCGCCGTTCTGCTTTTCGCCGCCAGCGTGGCCTTGCCGGGAACATTCGCGTCGGCGCAGGATACCAATTGGTATGAAGGGATCACGACGTTCGGATCGCCGGATTACACCGGCAAGCGCGCTTCGCTCGAACGCGCGCCGCCGCGCCAGGAGGTGCTGAACGACCTGCGCGCCAACGAGGTCCCTTATCGTAGCGACGAGATGCTCGTTGCCATGGAAGGGGCCATCGATCTCTACCAGCGGATCGCAAGCAATGGTGGATGGCCGCAGATTCCCGGCGATCGCATGCTGCGTTCGGGCGACAGCGACGAACGCGTGGCCTATCTCCGTCGCCGCCTGATGGTGACGGGCGAATTGCCGAAATCGGGAAACAGCAGCGATTACACGTTTGAAAGCGGTCTCGAGGCTGCGGTCGTGCGCTATCAGGAGCGCAACGGCCTGCGCGCCACAGGCCGGGTGGACAAGCCTACGCTCGCCGCGCTCAATGTGACGGCGGACCAGCGCTTGGCGCAGCTCAAGCTCAATCACGGCCGCTTGCTCGAACTGGTGCGATCGCCGCCCGAAGAACGCTACGTGCTGGTCAACGTGCCGGCGTTCCAGCTTGAAGCCGTCGACCGCTACCGAACTGTGCTGCGCCATCGCGTGATCGTCGGACGGCAGGGCCGCGATACGCCGTCGCTCAAGGCGACGATCCGCGCCGTCAACTTCTTCCCCTTCTGGCGCGTGCCAGACAGCGTCGCGCAGCTCGACGTGTTCCCGCGTCTCGTGAAGGAGCCCGACTACCTCCAGAAGGAGCACATCCGCGTCATCTCGGGTGATTTCAACGGGCCCGAGCTCGATCCGTCGTCCATCGACTGGTCGCAGGCGAAGGCGTCCGTCGTAAAGCTCAAGCAGGACCCTGGCCCGCAGAATGCGCTCGGCCTGGTGCGCATCGACATGCAGAACGAGCACGGCGTCTACATGCACGACACGCCGATGAAACCGCTGTTCCAGCAGCGCGCGCGGGCGTTCAGCGCCGGCTGCGTGCGCGTGCAGGACGTGTTCCAGCTCGTCGAGTGGCTGGCGAGCATGGAGCCGGGCTGGGGCCAGCCGGGCCAAGTGCAGACGGTGCTCGACCGGGGCCAGGCGCTCGACGTCCAGCTGACGCGGCCCGTGCCGGTCTACTTCGCCTACATCACCGCCTGGGCCGAGCCTGACGGGCGCGTCGAGTTCCGTCCCGACATCTACGGTCGCGACGGAAACACGGCCATGGCGGAAGTGTTCGATCCGGACGCGCCGCCGCCGCCGTCGCAGGGGCTCGCCCCCTAGGACGTCTGACCCCTTAAGACGTCTGGCACCCCAAGGCTGGCTTTGCGCCTATGAGCGGCGACCGTCCGCGAAAAGTTCACGTTCATCGCGCGTGCGGCTTGTTTTGGCCGCCGCCGGGTGGAATCCTCCGCCCAACATGATGCAGCGACTCGCCACAGCCACGCAGCACACCGTCACGGACCTGCTCAGCAGGTGGCGGCTGCTGCTCGTGCTGGCCCTGGCCGGCGGCTGGATCGCCTTCGCATTCTGGGTTTCGGACGTGCAGGGGCGCATGGACCTGCCGCGCGCCTACTCGGTGCGCATGACCTGCGAGGACGATCCCGAAGCCGTGTTGTGGCACGGCGGCTGCGAGCGGATCGCGGCCGACATCGCGGTCTCCGGCCGTCCTGGATTTGCCGATCTCTATCGCGCGTTCGTTGCCGTCCACCATGATCCGGCGCCCAGGGAGGCGACGGCAGTGGCTTTCTCCGCTGCACCGGCGGACGCTCACTTCGACGTCGGGGCCGCCCTGGCCGGGCAGCGCTACGGGCTGGCGCTCGTCACGCCGGAGTTCGAGGGCGTGAAGAGCCAAGTGCACGCCGACGCCATCAAGGATGCCATCGACGTGCGCGACCGGGCGCTGCTGGTCATCGGCCGCGCGGGCCTTGGCGTCGATGCGCTGATCGCGGGCGCGCTCGCCAATCTCACCCATCCGCTCAACATGATCGAAGACGCGATGCAGCTCGTTCGCATCCAGGCCGGTACGGCCAAGACCAGCGACATCGGCGTTCGTTAGGAGCAAGGAAACCCGACAGGTTTCCTCCCCGTCATGGCGATGCCATGCTCCGCATGGACGTGGGGAGGGCCAGGGTGGGTGGATCCACAACAGCGAACGTTCTGGATTACCCCCCTCCTAACCTCCCCCACAAGGGGGGAGGAACACGTGCGATCACGACGATGAGCGCATCCGCATCACAGGGAAACGCTCCAGTGCACTTGCTCAAGGGTCCGTAAGCTACTGCTTCAGGCGGTAGCCGGTCTTGAAGATCCACCAGACGGCCACAAGACAGAGCGAGAGAAAGCCGAGCGTCATGGCGAGGCTGACGCCGATGTTGACGTCGGAGACCTCGTAGAAGCTCCAGCGGAAGCCGTTGATCAGATACACGATCGGATTGAAGAGCGTGACGGTCTGCCAGAACGGCGGGAGCATCTTGATCGAGTAGAAGGTGCCGCCGAGGAAGGTGAGCGGCATAAGGATCAGCATCGGCACGATCTGCAGCTTCTCGAAGCCGTCCGCCCAGATGCCGAGGATGAAGCCGAACAGGCTGAACGTCACGGCCGTGAGCACCAGAAACGCCAGCATCCAGAAGGGGTGGGCGATGTGCAGCGGCACGAACAGGCTCGCCGTGGCGAGGATGATGAGCCCCAGGACAATGGATTTCGTGGCCGCGGCGCCCACATAGCCGAGGGCGATCTCGAAGGGGGAGATCGGTGCGGACAACAGCTCATAGATCGTGCCCGTGAAGCGGGGGAAGTAGATGCCGAAGGCGGCGTTCGACGTGCTTTCCGTGAGCAGCAGCATCATGACGAGGCCCGGCACGATGAAGGCGCCATAGGCGACGCCGTCGATTTCCGCGATGCGCGAGCCGATGGCCGTTCCGAAGACGACGAAATAGAGCGAGGTGGAGAGCACCGGCGAGACGATGCTTTGGGTCAGTGTGCGTTTCCACCGGTCCATCTCGAACCCGTAGATGGCGCGTACGGCTTGGATGTTCATCGCGATTGCCTCACCAAGTCGACGAATATGTCTTCGAGCGAGCTTTGGCTCGTCGCGAGATCCTTGAAGCCGATGCCGGCTTCCCGCATGTCGGCGAGGAGGGCGGTGATGCCCGTGCGTTCCGCCTGAGTGTCGTACGTGAAGGTGAGCGATGTGCCGCCCGGCGCCAGTTCGAGGGCGTGCTTGCTAAGTACGTCCGGGACGGCGTCGAGCGGTTTCTGCAACTCGAGCACGAGTTGCTTCTTGCCGAGCTTGCGCATCAGTTCGCGCTTCTCCTGCACGACAATCAGCTCGCCCTTGGCGATGACGCCGATGCGGTCGGCCATCTCCTCGGCTTCCTCGATGTAGTGGGTCGTCAGGATGACGGTCACGCCGTCGTCCCGGAGGCGGCGCACGATGTTCCACATGTCCTTGCGGAGTTCGACGTCCACGCCGGCCGTCGGTTCATCGAGGAACAGGATGCGCGGCTCGTGCGCCAACGCCTTCGCGATCAAGACGCGCCGTTTCATGCCGCCCGAAAGGGCCATGATGCGGCTATCCTTCTTGTCCCAGAGGGAGAGGTCGCGCAGCACCTTCTCGATCAGGGCCGGGTCTCGCGGCTTGCCGAACAGGCCACGGCTGAAGGACACCGTGGCCCAGACGGTTTCGAACATTTCGGTCGAAAGCTCCTGGGGCACGAGGCCGATCATGGCGCGCACGGCGCGGTAGTCGCGGGCGATGTCGAGCCCGGCCACGGAGATGCGTCCGGCGCTCGGATTGACGATGCCGCAGACGATGCTGATGAGGGTGGTCTTGCCTGCGCCATTCGGGCCGAGAAGGGCGAAAATCTCGCCATCGCGAATATCGAGATTGACGGTGCGCAATGCGACGTGGCCGGAGGCATACGTTTTGCTGACGTCGCTTACGGAGATGATGGGCTGCATGCGGGATCGCCGGGTCACGCGCGGCCGGGTGCCGGGCAGCTTCCACATAGGGGTAAGGCAGCGAACCCGCAAGCGGCCGGGCCAGGCGAGATTGCGCGCGTTCGGAACTCGAGGCCCTGGACGATCAAAGGCGGGAGATCAATTCATGAGGGGGACGCGCCGGATCCAGCAGCCGGTCAGCCCGGCGGCCTTGAGTTTTGCGCACAGATCCTTGGCGTCGGCCTGCGATTGCGGCGGGATGAGCGAAAGGCGGTGCCACGTTTTCTGGTCCTGACCCTGGATCAGGTCGACGCGCGCCCTGCGCCCACTGAGCAAGTCGGGGTAGGCCTGGTTGAAACCCTGAAAATCCTTCTGCAGCTCGTCCGTGCTCGCCCGCGTGGCCAGCACGACGAGATAGGGCTGCTCCATGCTGTTGGGATCGGGTGTGACGGCCGCGAACTGCTGGGCGGGTGTCTGGCGCATCGTCGGGGCGGCTGTTTCCGAATCGAGCCGTCCGTCGAGCTTCTGGCCCGGCGCGGCATTGCTGGGTTTGCCGGTCGACGGGGCGGGAAGGAGCGTGAAGGCGCCGACAAGGGAACCGATGACCACCACGAGCGTGGCCGCGGCAGCGGCGAATTTCGGTTCCGAGATGCGCGCGGCCAAGGTGGCGAAGTCAGACATCCGGAACGCAGCCTTGGCGGCGCGTGGCTGCCCGCCTGCGGCGGGGCGTTGGCGCGGGGCGGATTGTCCCTGTTGCTGAGGCTGCGGCGCACGCGGTCCCGCCTCGCGCGGGCGCTGGGCGGCGGGCCCGGAATAGAACGGCGCCGGTCCGGCCTGAGGCGGCGCGCCGTTGGGCATCGCGGTGCGAGGCGGCATGCCGGGCTGGGGGAAGCTCTGTCCGTTGGCGGGCCCGTGTACCGATTCTGGCCGGGGCCGCTCGTGCGCGCGCTGACGCGGAGCGGGCGCGGGTGCCGTCGGATACGGTGAGGCCGCCGCGTACCCTTGCGACGCTCCAAAGCGTAGCGCATCGGCGAAGCTTTGCGGTTGGGAGAGGCCTTGCGGCTGCCCGTAGTTTTCGCGCGGGGCGAAGCTCTCGGGTTGGAAAAAACCGTCGGACTGGGCGTTGCTTTGAGGCCAGGTGACGTTTTCCGAGCGGGAGAAGTCCTGTGGCGCCGGATAGGCCTGCGGCGCCGGTTGGGCCGATGCCGCGGCGGGGCCGTAGCCCTGCGTGCGTTTCTCGAGTTGCTCGAGCAGGCCGAGCGCGTGCTGCTGGCTGCCGAGAATGTGGGTCAGGACGGACATGTCCAGCGTCGCGCCGAATGGCTGCATGCTCATCACATGCTCGACGTCGTGCTGGATGTCGGAGATCACACGGGCGGTTGCGTCGATGTCGGCCGCGAGCGCGGAGGGAGCGGCGCGTCCGATTTCGAGCACCTTGAGCAGGCGGCGCGCGACGTTGAGCGCGATCTCGTGGATCTGCTGGCGCTCGACATTGCCATCGCGGTCGTAATCAGACATCAGGCTCGGACCTTGTCCCACGTCATGAAAAGTGTCCGTCAACCGGCGCGGCACTCGGGAAACATGCTGCGCAATACGTCCGCCGAGCACCCTGGCGTGCCTTCGATGCATTGGTAGTTGATCACGGGCGGGGCGCTTTCGCTCGCGATCGAAATCTGGCTGCGGATCTTCTTTGTGAAACACCGCACCGACGCGTCGCCCGTCGCCAGCTCGATCGAGGTCAGAACGCTTTGATCGGCGCAGGCGGTGTTCGAGATCATGTACGTTGTTTCGGACGACTGGGTAATGGTGAGGCACTCCGGATCGGTGTTGGCTGCCGGAGCAGGTGGGGTGGCGGCCTGTGCAACATCTACGGGCGCGTGCTCTACGGTGGCGCCGGTCCGGGATTTGCCTGCAGCGTATCCCTCGGCGACGCAGCCTGCGGCGGCGAGCCAAGCCGCGATCAACACTATTGCTCGAAGCGCACGCGTGCTGGCGTGGCGAGCGATGTTCGCGAAACTCACTGGATCATACTCTGCAGGTTTTCAAACGGTTTAGCGCAGCCCGCCCGGTTCTGAAATAGGAGCCCAGCGTGGCTGTTCTGTGGTCCGGCATTCGCGGTTCGATGTGCGGGCCGTTCTACGCGGCTTTGGGCCACAGATGACAACATTCGGACGGGATGAGGGCAAACAAAGAGTTTCCCACGGGTGCCGTTTGAGGCCGGTGCGTGGCCGCATCGGCGCGCCTTCCTTCGGCGGCGCCGGCCCCACGTGACACGGCAAGGCGCGGACGGCCAAGCCTCGATCGCTCAGGCTGGTGCATAGGTGGCGAGAAATTCGACATACGTCTGACGAATGCCGTCTTCGAGCGCCACTTTCGGCGACCAGCCGAGTGCCCGCAGTTTTTCGCCGGACATGAGCTTGCGGGGCGTTCCGTCGGGTTTCGACAGGTCGTGCTCGATGGCGCCCTTGAACCCCACCACGTCGCAGACCAACCGTGTGAGATCCAGGATGGTGAGATCCGTTCCCGATCCGACGTTGACGTGGGTCTCGCCGCTGTAGTGTTTCATGAGGTGCACGCAGGCGTCGGCGCAGTCGTCGACATGCAGGAACTCGCGCTTCGGCGTTCCCGTCCCCCAGATGACGAGTTTGTCCTGGCCCGCGATCTTGGCATCGTGCGCCTTGCGGATCAGCGCCGGGAGGACATGGCTCGTGGTCAGGTCGAAATTGTCGCCGGGGCCGTAGAGGTTCGTCGGCATGGCGGAAATGTAGTCGACGCCGTGCTGGCGCCGGTAGGCCTGGCAAAGCTTGAGACCGGCAATCTTGGCGATGGCATACCACTCGTTGGTGGGCTCGAGCGGGCCGGTCAGGAGCGCCTCCTCGACGATGGGCTGCGGCGCGGCCTTCGGGTAGATGCAGGACGAGCCGAGAAACATGAGCTTCTCGACGCCCGCCTCGTAGGCGGCGCGGACAATGTTCGCCTCGATCATGAGGTTGTCGTAGAGGAAATCGGCCGGAGCGGTGTCGTTGGCGAAGATGCCGCCAACTTTCGCGGCCGCGAGGACTACGGCCTGCGGGCGGGCCTGCTTGACCCAGGCTTCGACCTCGTCCTGGCGCTTCAGGTCGAGCTGGTCGCGGCCGACGGTGAGCACCTCGCAGTGTTCATTGGCGAGGCGGCGCACGATTGCCGAACCGACCATGCCGCGATGGCCGGCGACCCAGACGCGTTTTCCGGCGAGGCCATAGACTTCGGCAGGCGCGGGCTGCGAGTTGATCATGGCGTCCCCTCAGAACCCGCTGCGGTCCTTGCGTTCATGCTCCTCGGCGACGGCTTCGAGATCGGAGCGCACCATCTCGCGGACAAGTTCGCTAAACGTCGTTTTGGGTTTCCAGCCCAGGCGGCCCTCGGCTTTCGATGCGTCACCGAGAAGCTGCTCGACCTCGGTGGGGCGGAAGTAGCGAGGATCGACGCGAACGCGCTCGACGCCGGTGCCGGCTTCAAAACCGACCTCCTCGACGCCGGCGCCCCGCCATTCGATCTTTCGCCCGACTTCCGCGAAAGCCAGCCCCACGAAGTCGCGCACCGAATGCATGACGCCCGTCGCCAGCACGTAGTCGTCGGCGTCCGGCTGCTGCATCATCAGCCACATGCCTTCCACGTAGTCGCGCGCATGGCCCCAGTCGCGGCGGGAATCGAGGTTGCCGAGGTAGAGAATTTCCTGCTTGCCAAGCTCGATGGCCGCGACGGCGCGGGTGATCTTGCGCGTGACGAAGGTTTCGCCGCGCAGCGGGCCTTCGTGATTGAACAGGATGCCGTTGGAGGCGTGCATGCCGTAGGCTTCGCGGTAGTTGACCGTAATCCAGTAGGCATAAAGCTTGGCGGCGGCATACGGCGAGCGGGGATAGAAGGGTGTCGTTTCGTTTTGCGGAACGGCCTGGACCTTGCCGTACAGCTCCGAGGTGGAAGCCTGGTAAAACCGCGTCGTCTTCTCGAGGCCAAGAATGCGCATGGCCTCAAGCAGGCGAAGCGTGCCGAGCGCATCCGAATTGGCCGTGTATTCCGGCGTCTCGAAGCTCACCTGGACGTGGCTTTGGGCGGCGAGGTTGTAGATTTCGAGCGGCTGCGTTTCCTGCACGAGGCGGATGAGGTTGGTGGCGTCCGTCAGGTCGCCGTAATGCATGAAGAAGCGCGTGCCCTGCTCGTGCGGGTCGATGTAGATCGAGTCGACGCGGGCGGTATTGAACGACGACGAGCGGCGTTTGACGCCGTGGACGACGTAACCTTTTTCGAGAAGTAGACGGGCCAGATAGGCGCCGTCCTGGCCGGTGATACCCGTAATCAGTGCGATCTTTTCCGTCACGCTGAACTTGCTCCCGGCATTCTCGCGGCGCGGCCGCGACCCTCAACTTTCGTAAGTTCCGTGTCCCAGTATGCGGATCGCCGCTTCCAGATGGACGACGTGCGCCATCAGCGCGTTTCCTCTTTGGCGCGATGATAGATGTCGTCGCTGCGAATGATGTCATCCTCGCCGAGATAGGAGCCGATCTGCACTTCGATGAGTTCGAGCGGAACCTTGCCGGGGTTTTCCAGGCGGTGCCATTGCGTGGCGACGATGTAGACGCTCTCGTTTTCGCCGACGAGTTTCTCGTGTCCATCGATCGTGACGCGCGCGGTGCCTTGCACGACGACCCAGTGTTCGGAACGGTGATGGTGCATCTGCAGGGACAGCGTGCCTCCCGGCTTCACATGCAGCAGCTTCACTTGAAAGCGCGGGCCGATGTTGAGCGTTTCGAAAAACCCCCAGGGCCGGTGATTGCGGACGTGCTGCTCATGCTCCTTGCGGTTCGCTGCCTTGAGGCGCGCTACGAGCTTGCTGACATCCTGGGAGCGCGACTTGTCGGCGACGAGGACGGTATCCGGGGTCTCGACGATCACCAGATCCTTGACGCCGATGGTGGCGATGAGCGCGCGCTCGCTGCGGATGTAACAATGCGACGTGTCCTCGATCACGGAGTCGCCCTGCACGTAATTTCCATTACCGTCGCGCTGGGCCGCGTCCCACAGCGATCCCCATGAGCCGAGGTCGCTCCATCCGATCGCAAGAGGCAGGACCGCCGCCTTGTCGGTCTTTTCCAACACCGCGTAGTCGACGGAAATGCTCGGGGCCTTGGCGAAGCTGCGCGAGTCGAGGCGGAGGAAGCCCAGGTCGTGCGTGGCGTCATCGAGCGCGTGGCGCGCGGCGCTCAGCACGGAGGGATCCAGGCGGGCGAGTTCGTCGAGGAACGTGTCGGCCCGGAACACGAAGATGCCACTGTTCCAGCTGTAGCCGCCGTCGGCGAGATAGGTGCTGGCCGTTGCGGCGTCCGGCTTTTCAAAGAAGCGGTCGACGTCGAAGCCGTCGCCTTCGTCGAGCTGTGCACCCTTGCGGATGTAGCCGTATCCGGTGTGCGGCTCGGTGGGCGTGATGCCGAAGAGCACAATGCGGCCGCGCTCGGCGATTGCGCCCGCGCGCTGGATGGCCTCGCCGAATCCGGGAGCGTCGGTGATCACGTGATCGGACGGCATGACGGCGAGAATGGTTGCGGGATCGCGCTCGGCGGCGATGAGCGCGGCGACCGCGATGGCCGGGGCCGTGTTGCGTGCTTCGGGTTCGAGCACGATCGCCTGCGGGGTGATGCCGACTTCGGCTGCCTGGTCGCGGACGAGGAAGCGGTGGTTGTTGTTGCAGACCACGATCGGGGCCGCGAACCCGCGGTCGGGATGGAGGCGCGTCAGCGTTGCCGCCAGCAGGCTCGACGGAGATCCGTTCAGGCCGGAGATGAACTGCTTCGGATACATCGACCGCGAGAGTGGCCAAAGGCGCGTACCGGAGCCGCCGGACAGAACTACGGGGACGATGCGACGAGGGGACATTCGATTGCCAGCCATTTCACGCTTGCGACACGATCACTTAGAGCCAATCAGCCGTCCCATTCTTCAGCCCCAGGGTCTGGGGGCGAGCGAGCAAAGAGCAGTGCCATGCGGAGGGGGAATGACGATCGCGGAACATTCTATCGGGCGGCCTGAAGCGGGCCGTCTCTCCGGAAATGTATGGGATCGCGGGCACGCCTGACCGACACACACTGCTGAGATGTAGGGCCTGATCAAAACACGGTTTTCTCTATTGTGGAGTCATTCGGAACTTTAATGTGAATGCGGTCAGGCGGATGCGGCGGCGCCCTACGCGTCCCCGTCGAGATGTCGCTGGTAGCATTGCAAATGCTCGCATTTTTTCCCAATGCGAACAAGTTCCAAGCCAAGGCGCCGCGTGGCGCAGAGGGGGTAGTCCTCGCAGCGGGTGTTAGGTGCGCCGCTGGCCGGGCTGCCGCCCTTGAGCCGGGGTGGAGGCCGCCGGCCGACAGCCAGGCTGAGAGCCGCGGTCAAGCGCTCCCGCATTTTGAGGGATGGATGGGCGGCCGTCTTCGATCATTGCAAGCCGCTCGACGGCGCATTCCGCAACTCGGCGACGCGCTGAAGCGTGAGCCGGCGCTGGCACTTGGAGCGCGCTGGCGACGGCCTAATTCATTTGAAACAAACGGGAAATTTGGCTCCGTGGGTAGGATTCGAACCTACGACCGTCCGATTAACAGTCGGATGCTCTACCACTGAGCTACCACGGAACAGGGCGCAACGGCGCCGGGAGCCGGGCTCATAGCAGATGGTTGCGGGGAGGGCCAGACCCTTAGCGAAAAAACTGCGTAAATCGAGACGGGCGCGCCGGTTGGCCGCTATGAGAGGCTTTGGAGCCGCGATCCGCCCCTTCCGGACGCGGCGCGCCGGGAACGACGGCCATGCAGAGTGCGGTGGCGCTTACGCTCTTCGTCCTGATCGCTGTTGCCGCAATCGGCGGCATTATTTATGGCGCCCACCGGCTGACGGCGCCGGCTGCCCGGCGAGCCCGGCAGGCGAGCGAGGAAAATTACGTGGCGGGAATGGCCGCGCGTGGCCGGGCGGTTGCCCTGCCGCGGACCTGGCGCAGCGAAGGCCTCGAAGGGCATGACCGCCGGACGACGTCGGACAGCCGGATGATCCTGACGCGCGCGTTGCCGCTGGTCGCGGCCGTCTACGTGGTGGCAGCCCTCACAGGTGACCAGGAGGTCGACGAGCTCGTCTGGCAGTTCCTGTTCGCGGCCGCAGTTTTCGTCGTGATGCTGCTCGGCGTCCGGATCTATGCGCGGCGGCATCTGCTGCGTACGCTTCGTGAGGCGGCCCTGGTCCCGCGCACCGCGTTCAACATCGTCGCGAACGAGCATGGGCTGTTCCTGCCGGTCGCGGATGGGCGGACGCTCGCGGGCGCGTGGGGCGACTGGATCGTCACGGAGGTCAGCCTCATTCACGGCAGGTACGGCATCGCGGGGTGTGAGCGGGTGACGCTGGCGCAGCGCAGCGCGCCGGACGTTACGATCCCGCTCATGACGTCCACAATCGACGACGGGGCGGCGCTGATGGAGACGCTGGTGGCGCGTATCGAACACGCTGCGCCCGCAGCGACGATGCGAGCTTGATCGCTCGCGCCGATCAATGCCTGGAGCATTTTCGGAGCACACGGATGCGCCGATCTTCACCCTCCCCTTGACCATGCGGAGCATGGCTTCGCCATGACGGGGAGGGTGGCGCCGGCGTGACGGCGCCGGGTGGGTGAAGCCAGAAAAACCGACGTAAGTCTCTTGGCATTCCCCCACCCCTTACCCCTCCCCGCCAGGGGGAGGGGATCGCGTTGCGATTCCGCTAGATCGGGAAATGTCCTAGTGCGCGGTGGCGCTGCCTGCTCCGATGCCGGTTTCGGATCTCACGAACTGCGCTTCGAAGGCGGCGCGTTCAGCATCCGCCGTGGCGCTGCGGTCGAACTTCGACACCAGGTAGATGCCGAGGAACGCCAGCGTCATCGAGAAGAGCGCGGGGCTGTCGTAGGGGAACAGCGCGTGCGGGAAGCCGAAGGTCTTTACCCAAACGGCCGGGCTGAGCACGACCATGCCGATCGCCGAGGCGAGGCCGAGGAAGCCGCCGACGACGGCGCCCCGCGTCGTCGTGCCCGACCAGAAGATGCTCATCGCCAGCACCGGGAAATTGCAGCTCGCCGCGACGGCGAACGCCAGACCCACCATGAAGGCGACGTTCTGGTTTTCGAACACGTAGCCGAGCAAGATGGCCACGATGCCGATGACGATGGCGCTCACCTTCGAGATGCGGATCTCGGTCTGCTCGGAGGCGCGCCCTTTCGCGAAGACGCTGGCGTAGAGGTCGTGGCTGACGGCCGACGCGCCGGCCAGCGTCAGGCCCGCCACGACGGCGAGGATGGTGGCGAACGCGACCGCCGAGATGAAGCCCAGGAACAGCGATCCGCCGACGGCCTTCGAGAGATGGATCGCGGCCATGTTCGTGCCGCCGATCATGCCGCCGATCTTGTCGTAGAGACCGCCATCGGCCGCCTTGAAGTAGGCGGGATCGTTCATCAGCAGCGTGATGGCGCCGAAGCCGATGATGAAGGTCAGAATGTAGAAATAGCCGATGAAGCCGGTGGCGTAGAAGACGGACTTGCGCGCGGCCTTGGCGTCCTTGACGGTGAAGAAGCGCATCAGGATGTGCGGCAGGCCGGCGGTGCCGAACATCAGCGCGAGGCCGAGCGAGATGGCCGAGACCGGATCGGTGACGAGCTTACCGGGGCCCATGATCGAGATTCCGCCGGGATGGGCTTCGGTCGCGGAGCGGAACATGGCCTCGAACGAGAAGCCGAAGTGCATGAGAACGGCGAGCGCCATGAATGTCGCGCCGCCCAGCAGCAGGCACGCCTTGATGATCTGCACCCACGTCGTCGCCACCATGCCGCCGGTCGCGACGTAGGTGACCATCAACACGCCGACGACGATCTCGGCGTAGAGATAGGGCAGGCCGAACAGCAGCTCGATGAGCTTTCCGGCGCCGACCATCTGCGCAATGAGGTAGAGCGCAACGACGGCGAGCGTGCCGACAGCCGAGAGCGTGCGGACGGGCGTTGCCTGGAGGCGGAAGGCGGCCACGTCGGCAAACGTGAAGCGGCCGAGATTGCGCAGGCGCTCGGCGATCAGGAAGAGCACGATGGGCCAGCCGACGAGCCAGCCGACGGAATAGATCAGGCCGTCGAAGCCCGAGGCGAACACCAAACCGGAAATGCCGAGGAACGACGCGGCGGACATGAAGTCGCCGGCGATGGCGAGGCCATTCTGGAAGCCGGTGATGCCGCCGCCTGCGGCGTAGAAGTCGGACGTGGTCCGTGTCCGCAGGGCGGCCCACCGCGTGATGACGAGCGTCGTCGCCACGAACAGCAGGAACATTGCGATGGCTTCGACGTTCACTTGAGCCTCTCGATGATGCGTTCCGTGGTTGCGTCGAAGTCGGAGTTGGCGCGGCGGACATAGAGCCCGGTGAGAACGAACGCCGCCAGGATCACGCCGACACCCAGGGGAATGCCGAGCGTCGTGATGCCGCCGTCGACCAGCGGCTGGGCAAGCACGGCGGGGGCGAAGGCGACGGTCAGGATGAAGCCGAAATAGATGGCGACCATGATGAACGTGAGGGTCCAGGCGAAGCGGGAGCGCCGCCGTTCGAGGTCGCGGAATTCGGGATCGCGGCTGACACGCTCGATCAGCGCGCCGGTGTCGGCTGCCATGGTCTTATTTCCCCCCGGAATTTCAGCCGTCCGGCTCGGGCCAGCGGCGTTAGTCTTTGGGCGTGAGCTTAACCGATTGCGCGACGATCGGAAGCGGTTCATGCGGCGCGCATTTGGTGCTTAAGTCGCGCTCCGGCTCGCCGTGACTGTTTGGCGTGATCCGATGACGCCTTTGATTTCCGTTTTCGCGAAAGACAGCACCCTTTCCCATGCAGGACAATCCGGCCGAACCTCTTCCGCCCTCCGCCGCTGAGCCGCGGCGTCAGCTGCTCGCGACATTCGCCGCGCTCGTTCTCGTGCTGCTGCTGGCGTCGCTCGACCAGACCATCGTCGCGACCGCGCTGCCGACCATCGTCAGCGAAATCGGCGGCCTGTCGCACCTGTCGTGGATCGTGACGGCCTATCTGCTGTCGAGCACGGTCGTCGTGCCGCTTTACGGCAAGCTCGGCGATCTCTATGGGCGGCGCATCGTGCTGCAGGCGGCGGTGTGCGTGTTTCTCGCGGGCTCTCTGCTCTGCGGCGTGGCGCAGAACCTGCCCGAGCTGATCGCTTTCCGTTTTCTGCAGGGGCTTGGCGGCGGCGGACTGATCGTGACGTCGATCGCGGTCGTGGGCGATATCGTGCCGCCGCGCGATCGCGGCCGATACCAGGGATTTTTCGGGGGCGTGTTCGGGCTCTCGACCGTGCTCGGGCCGCTGATCGGCGGCTTTATCGTCGATCAATTCTCGTGGCGCTGGATCTTCCTCATCAACCTTCCGCTCGGTCTGCTGGCGCTCGCCGTGATCAACCGGACGTTCCAGTCGCCCGCCCGGCGTGCTGGCGTGACGATCGATTACGCGGGCGCGGCGCTGCTCGCGCTGGCGCTCACGTCCATCGTGTTGATCACCAGCCTCGGCGCAACGCTGGCGCAGGAGGCGCCGGTCAGCCTGATCGCGATCGCCGTTCTCGCCGTGGTGTCGCTCGCGTGCTTCATCTACGTCGAGAAGCGTGAGCCCGATCCGCTGCTGCCGCTGTCGCTGTTCCGCAACCGCGCGTTCGTGATCGGCACGTCGGTCGGTTTCATCGTCGGCATGGCGCTGTTCGGATCCATCACGCTGCTGCCGGTCTATTTCCAGGTCGTGAAAGGCCTCGATCCCACCCGCGCCGGATTGTTCATGACGCCGATGATGATGGGCGTGTTCGCGAGCTCGATCATTAGCGGGCAGATCATCAGCCGCTGGGGGCGCTATAAAATCTTTCCCGTCTGCGGGACGGCCATCATGACGATCGCGCTTGTCTTGCTGTCGACGATCGACGTGGCGACGTCGGCCGAAACGACGGCTGCCTACCTGCTGATGCTGGGGCTCGGCCTCGGGATGGTCATGCAGATCCTCGTCATGGCCGTGCAGAATGCGGTGCCCTACGAACGTCTCGGCGTCGCGACCTCGGGCACGACGCTGTTCCGCTCCATCGGCGGATCGGTCGGCGCGGCGCTGTTCGGCGGCATTTTCGCTTTTGCGCTCGAACGCAATGTGCGCCTTACGCTGCCGGAGGCCGGCGGGCTGATCAATCCCGACGACATCGCGAAACTCGGAGAGCCGCTGCGGACGGCCTACTTCACGGAGTTCGTCGCGGCGCTGCATCCCGTGTTTTACACCGCGGCGGCGCTGGCGGCGCTGAGCTTCCTGATCACTCTTGCGATTCGAGAGGTGCCGCTCAAGACAGCCATTTCTCCCGAAGCGGCAGGCGAAGCGTTTCCGATGCCGCGCGATGCGACGTCGCTCGATGAACTCAAGCGGATCGTCGCGCGCATCACGGCGCGGGAAAACCGGTGGCGGGTGTATCAGCGGGTAGCGCAGCGCATTGGTCTGACGCTCGAACCCGACGAACTGTGGCTGCTGGCGCGGATCGGCGAGAACGGCGGGTGGGGCACCGCGCGCGAACTGGCTGCGCGCCTCAACGTCGGAGCCGAACCGTGCACCAAGCTGCTCGACCGGCTCGTGACCGCCGGATTTGCGTCGACGACGGACAGCGGTCTCTATGAGCTGACCACCGAGGGGCGCGGCGCGTACGAGCGGCTCCTGGCCCGCCGCGAGGGCGATCTCGAGGACATGCTCGCGGACTGGGACAGCAACGAGCATCCGGACGTGCGCGCCATGATGAAGGAACTCGCCAAGTCCTTTGCCAGCGCGCCGCCCGTTCGCGGCTGACGGCGACGCCTGTATTACGCCGGCATTGAATTTTGATGCCCGACGGAGTTTCGAGGCGGGAACTGGCGAGGCGGTTTCTTCGTTTTTCCTTCGCCGCGTCGCAGAGCGTGGAGAACAGGAGGAAAACATGAAAAGTGTTGCTATGGGCCTGGCGCTCGCCGCGCTGGTCGGTTTAACCCCCGCAGTCGCCAAGGATAAGCGCGCAGAAATGGGCGCCGCAGGCGACAAGCAAGCAACTGCGGATACCGGACGAGGGGGGCTGAAGGAATGGCCCGTCTCGAAGACAGAAGCGGACTGGAGCAGTGCCGCCGCTTCCAGTTCTTCGGGCGCATCGAGCGGGACGTCCGGCTCCGACAGCGCGAAGGCCGATCAGAAGTAGCTAAGACTTTTGCTTCCCGGAGCCCGTGACCGAACACGTTTCGGTGGCGGGCTTTTCTTTACCGCTCGTGCTCTTTTGCCTGCCGCTGGCTTCCCGCCGCTTCAACGGAAAAGGCTGATCTACCCAAGAGACCAGTGGTGATCAGGGCGGTATTTCGGATCGATCGGCGCACCGTTGATATGCTTTTCTGCGATCCAGTCCGGTGCCCAGGTTCCATGCTCCCAGCAAACAGACTTCAGAATGGTGACCCGCGGCGACGGCTGCTCCGTCATTCGGTCTCGGGAGGTTTCGCAAAGATCGGGTGAGCCGAAATGCCCTTTGTATAGGTGCTCGGTACCGTCCGCGAGTTTATACAACATGTAGAGCGTCGCAGGTTCCATCCGAACTCCGTACCCGTCCAAAACGGCGAGAGAATGATGTCCCATTATCTGTCCCACGCGTACAGCGCGCGCGACGCGAAAGACGCGCCTGCAGCTGGTCAATTCCGTCGATTTGCATGGGAAAACGTTGGAGGCCACGCCCGGAATTGAACCGGGGTACGCGGATTTGCAGTCCGCTGCGTCACCACTCCGCCACGTGGCCTCAAAATGTGTATTGAGCGGGAGACGGATGGCGGTTCCCCTGGAACCCATCCGGGCGCTGTAATTCCCCCGCGCACGCAGGCATCTATCATATACCCAAACGGGTGCACAAGCGCGGGGACGCGCTGTCTTCATCATTTCATAGTCGGAGCGAAGGCGTGGCCCGGTCCATCGGCGAAATCTCTCGGAAATGGAGCCGCCGGCTCGAGGATATGGCTAGGCGCGCCAAGGTCGACGGCATCGCGCTCTATCTGGCCACCCGCCATCCGCGCGTTTCCTTATGGGTGAAGGGATTCGCGGTCCTGGTGGCCGCCTACTTGCTGTCCCCCATCGATCTCATTCCGGATTTCATTCCGGTCATCGGCTTCCTGGACGAACTGATCCTGCTGCCGCTCGTGGTTGGGCTGCTCGTGCGCTGGGTCGATGCCGGCGTCATGGCGGAACTCCGGGCGGAGGCCGGGCGGCTGGCGGAGCGTCCCCGCAGCACGCTGGGCGCCGTGATCGTCGTGCTCGTCTGGATCGGTTTGGCGTCTCTTCTCGTGGTTTGGGCGTGGCGATATTGGAACAGGACCGCACCCTAGAGGCGGGCGACACCCCCGTACACGCCTGCCGCAACATGGAGCAACGAGGGGTGTGGCCGGTGCAGGCGACTTTGAGTAAGGTCGCGGCGAATACGCGGAGCCCCAATGGGGCTCCATCAGGGAGGATGCCGTGGACTTCGCCATTCAGCGCACGAACATGGTCGAATCGCAGGTCCGGCCGAGCGACGTGACGGACCGGCGCATCATCAGGGCGATGCGGGATCTGCCACGGGAGATTTTCGTTCCGGAGCGGGTCCGGTCGCTCGCCTACATGGATGGGTCCGTTCCGCTGGGGCAGCCGGGAGCCGGGACGCGGTCGCTGCTGGCGGCACGCGTATTCGCCAAGCTCGTGCAAGCGGCCGTCATTGATACGCCCGACACCGTGCTCGATATCGGCGCGGGGTCCGGCTACTCGTCGGCCGTGCTTTCACGCCTGGCGGCGCGCGTCGTGGCGCTCGAAAGCGACAGCGGCCTGGCGGCGCGGGCGCGCGAGCTTCTCCCTGCGGTCGGATGCACCACCGTCAGCGTGGTCGAAGGGGATCTCGCCGAGGGATGGGAGAGCGAGGGGCCTTATGACGCCATCGTCATCGAAGGCGCCATCGAGGTCGTGCCGGATGTGCTGTTCGATCAGCTCAAGGATGGCGGCCGGCTGGTCGCAATTTCGGGACGCGGGGCAGGGCGGGCCACGGTGTGGCGGCGCGAAGGCCGGTCGTTCGGGGCGGCGGAGGTGTTCGATGCCACCGGCGACGTTTTGCCAGGGTTCGAAAAGCCCCCGGCATTCGCGTTTTGAAACGTTGTCCCCTTGTACTTTGAGGCCCGTTGCCTAGTCGGGTGACGCCCCGACGGCTGAGCCTCCGTACCCTTCATTGCATTTTGCGACGCAATAATACGGGCTTAGCCTGTCAACGGCGATCGGGCCGTTTTTTGCCGGCGTTGCCGTAATTCAAAAGCGTGTGGGAAAGCGGCCACGCGGAGCCGGTCATGTTCTGAATCCCGTTCCAACGAGCTTCATCGAATCGCGCCGCTGTTCTAAGAGGTTAACTCGGAGTTTTTGTTAAGCGCGATCCGGCGGGGGTAAGGCCGGGTCGATAGCGGACGAGGGGTCGCCTTGGTCTTGGGTATTTTCGCGCGCGGACCGAATGATCGGTTGCCGTCGAGTTCAGCCATCGCTTTCGCGGTGGTTGCGACGCTGTGTGCGCCCATTTCAGCGCGGGCGGAGACGCTAAATCAGGCTCTTGCCTCTGCCTATGAGTACAATCCGCAGCTCGACGCCGAGCGCGCCCGCCTCAGAGCGACAGACGAAGAAGTAACGCGCGCCAGGTCTGGCTTCCGCCCCGTCATTTCCGGCAACGCGGACATCAACTACCAATACAACCGGACCCGCTCGACCAACCCGATCTTCGGGACGAGCGAGCAGGAAACGAAGCCGAAAGGCTATTCGATCGACGCCGTGCAGCCGATCTTTTCCGGCTTCCGCGTCATCAATGCCGTGAATGAGCAGGAAGCGAACGTGCGCTCGGCACGCGAGACTCTCCGCTCCGTCGAGCAGGATGTGCTGTTACAAGCCGTGACGTCCTTCATGGATGTCGTGCGCGACCAGGCGATCGTGCGTCTGCGCGAGAACAACGTGAACGTGCTTTCGCGCGAGCTCAAGGCTACCGAAGATCGTTTCGCTGTCGGCGAGGTGACGCGGACCGA
The DNA here is from genome assembly GCF_051860585.1 of Hyphomicrobium sp. Taxonomy (GTDB): domain Bacteria; phylum Pseudomonadota; class Alphaproteobacteria; order Rhizobiales; family Hyphomicrobiaceae; genus Hyphomicrobium_C. Next base: position 465,767 of record NZ_JBHYDS010000002.1, on the reverse strand, counting down.
CGTGGCGCAGGCGCAGGCTCGCCGGGCCGGCTCCGTTTCGGCGCTCGATCTGGCGCGCGCAAACCTGAAGACCAGCCGCGCCGTCTTCGAACGCGTGGTTGGTCACGCGCCCGGCAATCTCGTCGAGCCGGATGGCTTCCAGCGCTGGATGCCGAATTCGCTCCAGGAAGCGATCAATATTGGAACGCACGAAAATCCGGCCGTTGTTTCCTCTCTCTATCTCGAGCAGGCCGCCCGTTACGGCGTCGACCGCATTCGCGGCGAGTTGCTGCCGAGCGTGCAGCTCGAAGCGTCGTACTCGGATCGTTTCGATAGCAACTTGGCGACCGCCGAGTCGGAGCAGGCGACCGTGACCGGCCGCTTGACGGTGCCGATCTATGAGGGCGGCGAGGTCTACGCCCGCGTGCGCCAGCAGAAGCACATCCACGTCAGCCGCTTGCAGGAAATCGAGCAGGCGCGCAGCCAATCCGAAGCGCTCGTCGTCGCGTCGTGGTCTCAGGTGCTTGCGGCGCAGGCCCAGGTTCAGTCGGACCAGTCGCAGGTGAGCGCCAATACCACCGCGCTCACGGGCGTGCGTGAAGAAGAGCGTGTCGGCCAGCGCACGCTGCTCGACGTTCTTAACGCTGAAGTCGAACTTTTAAACTCGCAAGTGCAGCTCGTTTCGACACGGCGCAACGTGGTCGTGTCGAGCTATACGCTGCTGTCGGCCATCGGCCGGCTGGACGCGATCAACCTCGGATTTACGGGGATCGCATACGATGCTGAGGCGCATTATCAAGAAGTGCGCCGTAAGCCTTGGGGAACCTCGATAACCCATTCAGACGGCCGCATCGAAGAGCTGCCGCAGGCCGAATCCGTCAAATAAAATACTTGAGCGCGGCACTTTGCCGGGTTAGCTGACAACCGATCGCTAGTCGATTTCGGTTGTCCTGTGGCTTTGCCACATCGTTGCCCTTTATGCTTCTTAGCTTGGGGGACGGTGGGAGTTCCACAAACAACTTTTGCATCGCGAGTGCTGCGTCTGCCGACGCAAGGGGAATGGCAGATCGGAGCATAAAGGACCTCTGTGCGGGCGCGCACACGAGGGAACGCGTCCGCTATGACGGACGCGCTTTACGGGGCGGTACCAATGCGGGTCGGTGCCGGTAGTTCGTGTCGTGGTATGCGTAGGGAGTGGCGTAATGAACATGACAGAGAAGAACGGCCAGCCAAGCATGGAAGAAATCCTGGCATCGATCCGCAGGATCATTGCCGAGGAACCTGGCGAACAGCACAACGGAGAGCTTGGCGGCACGCCGATCCTGCTCAGGGGCGACGGCGTTCTCGATGACGCCGGCGATTTCGACTTACCTGCAATTTTTCGCGCGTCTCCGCCGCAGACAGACCGTCATACGCCGCTGCTCGGCCGCTTGACGGATGCCATCCGGAACGCCACCGCCGCTCAGCCCGAGGCTCCGGCCCCGGTTTATGCCGAGGCAGACGCCCACGAGGCGTTGAGTTCCCTTACCGTGCGTTCCGCCGAGTATGTCAACGGACATGCCAACGGAAACGGCCATATGAATGGCTCCGCGCATGCGAATGGCGCTGGGTATGTGAACGGTTCGGGCTACTCGAACGGGTCCGCTTACGCACATGAGCCTGCGCGCGTGATGCAGGAGCCTGTCGCATCGCCGGCGGTGATGTCGGCCAGTTCAGAAGAGCAGCCGAAGCGCGTCATGGCGGCGTTTAAAGACACGCATTTCATGCGCATGTCGAATCCCGCCGCGCCCGTGGCGGCCCCGATTCCGGCCCCGCCTGTCGAGGTCGCGCCGGCGCCCGTGTATTCTGCGCCTCAGCCGGTCGAATATTCGCCGCCCGTGCAGGTCGAGATTCCGGCTGTGACCGCGCCCGTAATGCCGGCGGCTGTGGCCGCCATCGAACCGGCCGCATTTGAGGTTGCGCCGCCGCCGTTGCCGGCTTCGGCTGCGCCGGCCGTCGTGGCGCCGCCTGCTTCGGGCGGCATGGAAGACACGACGGCGGATCTTTTGCGGCCGATGCTGCGCCAATGGCTCGCCGACAATATGCCTCGCATGGTGGAAAAGGCGCTGCATATCGAAATCGCCGAGAGCGTAAAAACGCCCAAGAAGCTCTAAAGCCGTCTTTGCGCCCACGGCCCGCCTCAAAACGGCCGGGCGCAAAGATGAGCATAAGCGCATCGGAATTGCGGACTGAGACGCCGGGATGCATTGAACGCTGGTCGGCGCCAGGGTACGTCTTTCCGGAGGCCGTCATCGTGTCACTCGGGCGACTTGCGCCTGGGGGCACGCGACGCGGCGCGGATGGGGCGGGTAGGTATCGGGCATGACGAGAGCGGAAAAGGGCAGCGAGCCAAGCATGGAGGAGATCCTTGCTACGGTTCGCCAGATCATCGCCGACGAACCGGACCGGCCTGCATCGGTTTTCCCCGCCATCGAACCCAATCCCCTGGTGCCGCAGTCCTTCAACGGGGGCGCAAGCGCGTTCAAGGCTTCGTCGACCGACGGTGCGCTGCCGCCCACGCCCGATCGCCTGAGCGGCGTGCTGGCGAACGGGTCGCTTCCTGCAACGAGCCCGCTCGGCTCGAAGCGGCCGATGCCGTTCGATCAGGATCTGGCGGACATACTCGATGACGGAGAGCCGGGCGACAGAGTGCCGTCCTCGGCGCCCAAGCCGGCGGCCCGTAGCGATGCAGGATTTTTCTCGCCGCTGAAGAACATGGAGCCCGCTGCCAAGCCGGCCAGTAGTGCGAGCACGACCCCGGCCGAGGCTGCGCCGCCACCTCAATTCGCATCCTCCGCGCAGCAACCGCCGCCGCCGTTCGGCGGGGTCAGTGCGACGTCTCCCGTGTCCCCGACGCCGCCGACGCGCACGTTCGGATTCCCGCCGCTCAGGAAGCAGAGCTTCTATCCACCGCAAGCGCCGGTGACGCCGACGTTGTCGCCCCTTCCCGCGGCCGACGGCGTTGCGAACGCACCGGCGGCCGACAAAATAGACAAGCCAGCAGCCGATACCGGCGGGCTCGATGAAGCGCTGAAGCGTCTCACGGGGCTCGGCGCGGTCGTGCCGGGTGAGCCCACGGCGGCAACGCCTCCTTTGGGCGCGATGCCCTCGTTCGGTGCGCCGCTCGCCAAGGACAGCGTTTCGAACGGTGCGCTTCGGGCGCCGGAGGTGTCATTCGCGTCCGCGCGGCCGCGCGAGGATGCGGCGGTCCCGGCTTCGGCTTCTGACGAGAAGCCGGTCAAATCCGATCCGTTCTTCGGTCTTTCCGCCAAGCCCGATCGCCCTGTCGACGACGGGCCGAAGGATCACGCGGCGCGACACGACGACAATTCGCGCAACGACAAGGCCTTCCACGCCGCCATGAACGGCACGGGATTGAATGGCGCCGGCATGAACGGCGCGTCCAAGCCTGCATCGTTCGAGCCGTCAAAACCAAGTTTCAGCGACGTGCAGCCGGAACCGTCCGCCGTGGCGGCGCAGGCGCTCGATGCGCTGGCGCAGGGGCTGGCCGCGTCCGCCGCCTCGGCGGCGCTGACGGCGATCCCGCTCACGCCCGTGCCGGAGCCGAGCGCTGCGATGGCGGTGCGCGCGCCGCAGTCCTTGCCCGATCTCGGCAACCTGCCGCTGGCGGCTCCTCACGGCGCGCCGGCGCGGACGCTCGAGGACGCGGTTGCAGACATGCTCCGGCCGATGCTCCAGAAATGGGTGGCCGACAACATGCCGCGCATCATGGAGCGGGCTCTGCGCGTCGAGATGGGCAGCCCTAAGCCGCCCGGTAAGCCGACATCCGGCACCTGATCGGCGCTTGCTGTCCATTCCGGCCCTTTCCCGTCCAATCCGGATTGCGTCATTTGACGGAGCGGTCTCTCGTTCACCGATGCGAGCGCTGGGGCGCAGCCGCGTGGCAATTGACAGGCGGCAAGCGGGTTCGTAGGACGCCTGCTTGCCGTTTCAATCCGCAAAGGCCCGCGCCCCATGCTCGAGAAGACGTATCAGCCCGCCGATATCGAGCCGCGCATCAACGAGGCCTGGAACAAGGCGGAGGCCTTCCGTGGCGGACGGCCGGACCGCGCCAAGGGTGAACCCTACTCGATCGTCATCCCGCCGCCGAACGTGACGGGCTCGCTCCACATGGGGCATGCGCTCAACAACACCTTGCAGGACGTGCTCGTGCGTTTCGAGCGCATGCGTGGGCGGGACGTGCTGTGGCAGCCGGGTACGGATCACGCCGGCATCGCGACGCAAATGGTGGTGGAACGCCAGCTCATGGAGCGCCAGCAGCCGGGGCGGCGCGAGCTTGGCCGCGAGGAGTTCGTGCGCCGCGTCTGGGCGTGGAAGGAAGAGAGTGGGTCGACGATCTTCAACCAGCTCCGCCGATTGGGCGCATCATGTGACTGGAGCCGCGAGCGGTTCACGATGGGCGCCGACGGCGCGCCGGACGACCAGATGGTGCGCGCCGTCACCAAGGTGTTCGTCGATCTCTATAACAAGGGCCTCATCTACAAGGATAAGCGGCTCGTCAACTGGGACCCGAAGTTCCAGACGGCGATCTCCGACCTCGAAGTGGTGCAGGTCGACAAGAAGGGTTCGTTTGTTTGGGTCCTACCGGAGGCGGGCAAGCAAGACGACGGCGAGCCCGAGACGCCGTTCGATGCGGAGGCGCTGGCGAAGGTCCTGAAGAAGGACCCGTCGGGGCACATGTATCACTTCCGCTATCCGCTAGCCGGCGGGGCGACCTACGAGCATCCGATTGCGTTCGACGACGAGGGGACGCCGACGGCGTTCGAGACGCGCGATTACATCGTCGTCGCGACGACGCGGCCCGAGACGATGCTGGGCGACAGCGGCGTGGCCGTGCATCCGAAGGACGCGCGTTATGCGGCGCTGGTCAAGGCGGGAGCGAAGGTCGTTCTGCCGCTTGTCGGGCGCGAGATTCCGATCGTTGCAGACGAGTATTCGGATCCCGAGAAGGGCACGGGCGCGGTCAAGATCACGCCGGCGCACGACTTCAACGACTTCGAGGTGGGCAAGCGGCACGATCTCGCGAAGATCAACGTGCTCGATGCGTTCGGGCGCATCACCGACGATGTGCCGGAAGCCTATCGCGGTCTCGACAGGTTCGTTGCGCGGCTTCGCGTCGTCAGCGATCTCGCCGCGCTGGGGCTGCTCGCGAAGGTCGAGCCGACGGCGCACACCGTGCCGCACGGCGATCGCTCGAACGATGTCATCGAGCCGTGGCTGACGGACCAGTGGTACGTGAACGCGGCGGAGCTGGCGAAGCCCGCCATCGCGGCCGTCGAGACCGGCAAAACGAAGTTCGTGCCGCAGAACTGGGAAAAGACGTACTTCGAATGGATGCGCAACATCCAGCCGTGGTGCATCTCGCGCCAGCTCTGGTGGGGGCACCAGATCCCAGCGTGGTATGGGCCGGATGGGCATGTGTTTGTTGCGGCGAGCGAGGACGAGGCGCAAGCGCTCGCGAAGAAACACTACGCAAGTTCCCCTCCCCCCGGCGGGGAGGGGTTAGGGGTGGGGGGAACCTCATCGGCTGGTGCTGCGGGGTCCCCCCCTCCCGGCCTCCCCCACAAGGGGGGAGGAGAAGTGATGGCTCGCCTCCAGCAAGACGGGGGAGAAGAAGTGACGCTCGTTCGCGACGAAGACGTCCTCGATACGTGGTTCTCGTCGGCGCTTTGGCCGTTCTCGACCATGGGATGGCCGGACGAAACGCGCGAACTGAACCGTTTCTATCCGACAAGCGTGCTCGTCACCGGCTTCGACATCATCTTCTTCTGGGTTGCCCGCATGATGATGATGGGCATCGAGTTCATGGGCGAAGTGCCGTTCGGAGACGTCTACATCCACGCCCTGGTCCGGGATGAAAAGGGCCAGAAGATGAGCAAATCGAAGGGGAACGTGATCGATCCCCTGGCGCTCATCGATAAGTACGGCGCGGATGCGCTGCGCTTCACGCTGGCCGCCATGGCCGCGCAGGGCCGCGACATCAAGCTCGCGCCGGCGCGCGTGGAAGGCTACCGCAACTTCGCGACCAAGCTCTGGAATGCGGCGCGCTTCGGCGAGATGAACGAGTGCGTGCGCCAGTTCGACTTCGACCCTAAGGGCGTCAAGCACACGCTGAACCGCTGGATCGTCGGCGAAACGGAGCGTGCGGCGAACGCGGTGACGACGGGCCTCGAAGCCTACAAGTTCAACGAGGCGGCGAACGGCATCTACGAGTTCGTCTGGGGCATCTACTGCGACTGGTATCTCGAGCTGATCAAGCCGATCCTGGCCGGCGACGACGAGGCCGCGAAGGCCGAGACGCGCGCGTGCACCGCGTGGGTTCTCGATCAGTGCCTGAAGCTGCTGCATCCGTTCATGCCGTTCATCACCGAAGAGCTATGGACGCATATGGTCGAATACGGCGAGCGGCGGCAGTCGCTGCTATGCCTCTCGGAGTGGCCGCGCCATAAGGGTCTCGAAAGCGCGCAAGCGGATGCGGAGATCGGCTGGATCGTCAAGCTGGTGTCAGAAGTGCGTTCCGTGCGGCAGGAAATGAACATTCCGGCAGGCGCGAAAATCCCGCTCGTGATCTCGGGTGCGAGCGCGGAGACGGTGAAGCGCGCGCAGCGTCACGACGAGACCATCCGGCGGCTCGCGCGGCTCGACGTCATCAGCTTTGCGGAGAGTGCACCCAAGGGCGCGGCGCTGATCGTGGTCGGCGAGGCGACGGTGGCGCTGCCGCTCGAAGGCGTGATCGACATGGATGCGGAGCGAAAGCGGCTCTCGAAGGAAATCGACAAAGCACAGAGCGATCTCAAAAAGGCGGAGGCCTGGCTCGGCAACGAAGCCAACGTCGCCAAGTCGCCGGTGCATGTCGTCGACCTCAACCGCGAGCGCGTGACGGAATTCGGCGAACGGATCCAGCGGCTTTCGGCGGCGCTGAAGCGGATCGAGGGCTGATTTTGCTCGCGCGCGGACCTGTTTTCGCTCACGCGCGCTGAGGGCGCGCTCCGCGGGGGCGCCACACGTGAGGTCATCGCGCTCACCACATCACAAACGTCATGCCCGCGAAGGCGGGCATCCACGACACGTTGCGGCGTGTGTGCGCTCTTAGGTGCGAAGCACCCGTGGAGGCTGGCGTGGATGGCCGCCTGTGCGGCCATGACGATGCTTTGGGACTGGGCGGCTTACCTGAGACGTTTGATGGGATACTGCAGGTGGGCAGGCCCATGCGGTCGTCCGCAAAAAACAACGCTCGCACAGAAGTGGGTTCATGGATGGTGGATATTCGCCCGCGCCGCATGCAGTAGGCTGTCCGCAGCGTCCGCAGGGAAGAGGCGGGACGTACGTGTCGTCTTTCCGGTGTTTCTGTTTTGGGCGGGTCATAGTGGTCATCCCTGTAACGTGACCAAGGTGGGCACGTCACGACTCTACGGCCGCTCGCCGCGATGGGACCCTCAGTGCCGTGGAGGCGGAGGAGAGGGAGGTCATTGCACTTCTCCCAGGTCGGGAGAAATCGTATCCCGAGCAGAGCGAAGAAGACAGGTGAGGGGGTCAGACTTGGTCTCGGAGCCCTTCGGGCTTGAGCGGTGTTTTGCTCACGCCGGGTTGGTGGCGGGGGACACCGTGCGCAGGCGCAGCTCGGTGAGCTTCCATTCAATGCCGCGCAGCTTCAACAGGCCGATGTAGTGGCGCGTGGGATCGTTGCGGTCGGCGATCTCGATTTCGAATTCGGCGGGTGAGTGGAATTCCGCCCGCTTGATGCGCGTCCAGAACCCGCGTGCGCGTTCGTGCCAGGGCAGCGCCGCTGGGTCGGCGGTGCTGGCCGCGAGGTTCTCCCGATAGAACTGGCGCATACCGAAGAGCTGCGGCAGTCCCTCGGGTGTGACGTAGCGTTCGACGAGGTTGTCGACGGCGCGGCGGCTCAGGCCGTTCTTGACCCGCTGCCAGAAGCCGGGCTGCTGGGCGGTTTGTCCCGGCAGGGCGACGGACGTCGGGCCGATGGCGTATTCGGTGAGCGATTCCCGGAGCGACGTGCGGACGGTCGGCCATTCGAGCTTGGCGTCGAGGTAGGCCGAGTCCCCGCTGCGGATGGCCTCGCGCACGCTCCAGACCGTCACGAACGGGGCGGCAATGTAGAGGATGCCGAGCGTGGCAAGCGTCACGGCGGCGAGCAGAAGCTTCTTCATCGGCGATCCTGGCGCGGACTGGCTGCGCAAGCCTTGTTTACACGTGATGATTTGGGCTGCGTTCGGGCGAGCTTCGGTCATTTTGAAGTGCTGCGAGATATTTCTCGGATTTCATGCAAGGGCCGCTCCACGGAGGGCGCGTACCGCGAGCCGAATTGCGGCAGGGTTGTCGAAAGGTTGGCGAATGATCCGTAATCGGTCGCCAAGCGGCCCAAGTGGCGTCAACGATCGGCCGGGTTTGGCTGCTACTTCTCTCCCGATAGCCGAGGGAGGGCGTTAACTGTGATCTCAACGACACGCCGCATCAAATGTCAGGAAATCCGGGCTCCAAAACCGTGGTTGTTGCCTGGCAGCCACGACATCCGTGATCACATGCCTCGTTTGGGCCACAAATAAGCGCAACGACAGATCTGAGAGAACAGGAGCTTGCGGGGGCTTCAGGTTCGGACACTGGGCGAGCGTTCTTTTTCGGGACGCATCGCGATCCAGACGCCCACCTTTCGAAGACAACACCTGCTCCGCTCTTGATTGGTCGCTGCACACGTGCGGCGACCCGTCGGAGAAGTCATTGAGCGATTGGACACGAGAGTATGGACGCGAAGACGTTCGATAAGAGCAAGCTACCGAGCCGGCACGTGACGGAGGGTCCGTCGCGCGCGCCGCATCGGTCCTACTACTATGCAATGGGGCTTACGGAAGAAGAGATCCACCGGCCGTTCGTCGGTGTCGTGTCCTGCTGGAATGAAGCTGCGCCCTGCAACATCGCGCTCATGCGCCAGGCGCAATCCGCCAAGGCGGGCGTCAAGGAAGCGGGCGGCACGCCGCGCGAATTCTGCACCATCACCGTCACCGACGGCATCGCCATGGGCCACCAGGGCATGAAGTCGTCGCTCGTCTCGCGCGAGGTCATCGCGGACTCCATCGAACTCACCATGCGCGGCCACAGCTACGACGCACTCGTCGGCATCGCGGGCTGCGACAAGAGCCTGCCCGGCACGATGATGGCGATGCTGCGCCTCAATGTGCCCTCCGTGTTCATGTACGGCGGCTCGATCCTGCCCGGCAAGTTCAAGGGCCGGGACGTAACCGTGCAGGACGTGTTCGAGGGCGTCGGCAAGCATTCGGTCGGCGCCATGACCGACGCCGAGCTGCACGAACTCGAGTGCGTCGCGTGCCCGAGCGCGGGCGCGTGCGGGGCGCAATTCACGGCCAACACGATGGCCTGCGTCTCCGAGGCGATCGGGCTTGCGCTGCCGGGATCGGCCGGAACGCCGGCGCCCTTTGAAAGCCGCGACCAGTACGCGCGCGCGAGCGGCGAAGCCGTCATGAAGCTCATCGCGCACGGCATCCGTCCGCGCGACATCTGCACCCGGAAGGCTTTCGAGAACGCGGCCATCGTCATCGCTGCCACGGGCGGCTCGACCAACGGCGCACTGCACCTGCCGGCCATGGCCCACGAGTGCGGTATCGAATTCGACCTGTTCGACGTGGCCGAGATCTTCAAGAAGACGCCGTACATCGCCGACCTCAAGCCCGGTGGAAAGTACGTCGCGACCGACGTGCACGAGATCGGCGGCGTGCCGCAGATCCTCAAGGCGCTGCTCGAGGGGGGCATCCTGCACGGCGACTGCCTGACGGTGACCGGTAAGACGATGGCCGAGAACCTCGCCTCCGTGACGTTCAACACGAACCAGAAGGTCGTCTATCCGGTTTCGAACCCGATCAGCCCGACGGGCGGCGTGGTCGGCCTCAAGGGGACGCTGGCTCCGGACGGCGCAATCGTGAAGGTCGCGGGCCTCAAGACTCTCAAATTCCGCGGACCGGCGCGCTGCTTCGATTGCGAGGAAGATGCGTTCCGCGCCGTGGAAGCGCGCGAGTATCGGGATGGCGAAGTGCTGGTGATCCGCTACGAGGGGCCGAAGGGCGGTCCCGGCATGCGTGAAATGCTGGCGACGACGGCGGCGCTCTACGGTCAGGGCGCCGGCGACAGTGTTGCGCTCATCACCGACGGGCGCTTCTCGGGTGCGACGCGCGGGTTCTGCGTCGGACATGTTGGACCGGAAGCCGCCGTGGGCGGGCCCATCGGGCTCATCCAGGACGGCGACATCATCGCGATGGACGCCGAGACCGGCACGCTCGACCTCGAGGTCGACGCCGCTGAACTCGAACGCCGTCGCAAGACCTGGAAGGCGCCGCCGAATGCGTACCAGAGCGGGGCTATCAGAAAATTCGCGGATCAGGTGGGCCCGGCCCGGTATGGCGCCGTTACCCACGCAGGCGGGAAAGCGGAAATTGTTTGCTATGCGGACATATAAGCTCGTTCTCGGACTCATGATTGCGGTGCTGTGGCCCACCTGGGCCACGGCGCAAACCACGTCGTTCAGCTCGCCGCGCGAAGCGCTGCGGCAGGGCGTCAGTGCGTACCAAGGCGGTTACTACGAGATCGCCATGCCGGCGCTCGCATTCGCGTCGAGCGGCGGCGAGTTCATGGCGAACTACTATCTGGCCAAGATCTATCAGGACAGCACCGGCGCCTACACGAACCACGCCAAGGCCTACGCGCTGTTCGAGAAGATCGCGGACGATCATCTCGACGTCGATCCCGACGATCCGCGGGCGCGTTATGTCGGCAAGGCGTTGACGGCGCTGGCCGGGTATCTGTTGCGTGGCCTACCGGAGATCGGCCTGCAGCCGGATCCCGAACGCGCGGTATTCTATCTCAAGAACGCATCGAGCACCTTCAACGACGAGGACGCGCAGTTCGAGCTCGCCAAGCTGCAGCTCAAGGGCGAGGGCGTGGAAACCAACGTCGCGCTGGGCCGTCACTGGCTTTCGGTGCTGAGCCGCAACGGCCATGCCGGAGCTCAGGCGTTCTTCGCCGACCTGCTCTGGCGCGGCAAGCATGTCGAAGCCGATCCGGCCCGCGCGCTGGCGCTGATCGCGGTCGCTGTCGACAACGCTTCGCCGCAGGATTCGATGTGGATCGAGGAAATCTATCAGAACATCTTCTGCGGTTCCGCCGACGGGACGCGCAAGCAGGCGACCGGCATCGTCGCGCAGTGGGGCAACCGCTACGGGCGTCCGCCGCCTTCGGACCAGCGCGATCGCAGCGGGCTGTCGCAGCTTGCGTCGGGCCCAGTGCGCACCTGCAAGAACGGCGAGCTTGTGAACACCATCGGTCCGCGCTCGGAGTCCATTGTGACGGCGCCCGCGACGGCGCGGCTGCCGGCTGCGGAGCAGCACCCCTTCAGCTACGGGTCGGCCACGGGTGCGCCGACATTGCGTGACGTGAACGTGCCGGGTGCGGCGGCGCCGCGCACACCCTGAGATGCGAGGCAGCAGGATTAAAAAAGGCGGGCCGTTCGGTCCGCCTTTTTGTTTTGGATTGGAACATTTTCGGATTGAGGGGAATCGCAATGCGATACCCTTCGCCGTCATGGCGAAGCCATGCTCCGCATGGACGCGGGGAGGGGTAAGGGGTGGGAGGAAGCCAAGAGACTTACGTCGGTTTTCTGGCTTCACCCCGCCCGGCGCCGGCACGCCGGCGCCACCCTCCCCGTCAAGGGGAGGGTGAAGAACGTGCGCGTCCGTGTGATCGGAAAATGCTTTAGCAGGACTTTGTTTGGTGTGGTTTCCCCCACGCTCCCCCCACAAGCTAGCCCTCTCCGAAAGTGGGAGGCGACAGGTCGTGTTCCGTGGGAACGGGGACGCTCTCGCGATCAGGCAAGCTCGGTCCACACCGGAACATGGTCGGACGGCTTTTCCCAGCTTCGCGTGAAGCGGTCGATGCCGGATGCCACCCAGCGGTCGGCGGCCTGCGGCGACAGCATCTGGAAGTCGATGCGGATGCCGTCGTCCTTCTGCCAGGCGCCGGCCTGGTAGTCCCAGAACGTGTAGATGCCAGGCTCGGGATTGGACGCGCGGACCGCTTCGACGTAGCCGAGGTTGCCGAGGGCGCGAAACGCGGCGCGGCTTTCGGGCTGGAACAGCGCGTCGTTCACCCATGCGGCCGGACGCTTGGCATCTTGCGGCTCTGGGATGACGTTGTAGTCCCCGCCGAGGACGACGGGCATTTCGGAGAGAAGCAGGCCACGCGCGTGCGCTTCAAGCCGTTTCATCCAGGCGAGCTTGTAGGGAAATTTCTCCGTGCCGAGGGGATTGCCGTTGGGCAGGTAGATCGACGCGACGCGCACCGAGAGGTCGCCGTGAGTGACGGTGGCTTCGATGTAGCGCGATTGGACGTCGGTGTCGTCGCCGGGAAGTCCGCGCACGACATCCTCGAGCGGATGCAGCGACAGGAGGGCGACGCCATTGAAACCCTTCTGGCCGTGGGTCGCGACCGAATAGCCGAGGTCCGTGAACGCTTCCGTCGGGAAGCCTTCGTCCTGGCACTTGATCTCCTGGAAGCAGAGAACGTCCGGCTTGGCTTCGCGGACATACGCGACGGCGCCTTCGATGCGGGCGCGGACACCGTTGATGTTCCAGGTCGTGATTTTCATGGGGTCCTTGTCTCCCTCTCTCCGTCAGAACGGGGAGAGGGGACTCGCTCAGAGCGAGAAGCTGGTGCCGCAGCCGCAGGACGCGGTGGCGTTCGGGTTCTGGATCTTGAACGACGCACCGATCAGGTCGTCGACGAAATCGATCTCGGAGCCGGCGAGATATTCGAGCGAGACTGGATCGATCAGAACCTTCGCGGCGCTGTTCTCGATGACGAAATCATCGCCGCTCGTCTGGTCGACCAGGTCGAACTTGTACTGGAAGCCGGAGCAGCCGCCACCTTCGACGGAGACGCGCAACATGGTGTTGGTCGCTTCGCCAGCCACGATCTCTTCGATGCGGCGGGCGGCACGGTCGGTCAGGGTCACTTTCCCGACTGTTTCGGCTGCGGTCTGGACCATGGGGTTCCTCGGAGGCGCGCGTCGCAGCTGTTCCGCGACGGCGGCTCGTGTATTGAGACGGATAACAGGAAGATAGTAAGCGGGCGCCGTAAGTCAAATCGCTTAAGGTTGGAGACTGCGCGGGATACGGGTGCGGGCCCGGCGCAGAAGGCTTGGTATGAGCAAGGCAAAACAAGGCAGTACGGCGGGTGGACCCGACTATGGCCAGGGCCTGGCGCCCGGCGCGCGGCTCCCGGCCCCCTATGCGGCGAGCGCTGTCCTCTCGCGCGGCCGCTACCATACTGAAGCCGATTGCACGACGCGCAGCCCGTTTCAGCGCGACCGCGACCGGATCCTGCATTCGACGGCCTTCCGGCGGCTGATCCACAAGACGCAGGTGTTCGTCTACCACGAGGGCGACCATTACCGCACGCGGCTGACGCACAGCCTCGAGGTGGCGCAGATCGCGCGCACGATGTCGCGGCAACTCAGGCTCGACGAAGATTTGGCGGAGGCGCTGGCGCTCGCGCACGACCTCGGCCATCCGCCGTTCGGGCATGCGGGCGAACGCGCCCTCGACCGCCTGATGGAGGGCTTCGGCGGGTTCGATCACAACGCACAGAGCCTGCGGGTCGTGATGGCGCTCGAACGCAAGTATCTCGCCTTCGACGGTCTCAACCTGACGTGGGAGAGCCTCGAAGGGCTCGCCAAGCACAATGGCCCGATCGTGGAGGACGCCCATGCCAGCGTCCGCAAGGTCATCGAACGGCTCGAGGGCTGGCAGAGCCTTGAACCGGCGCGCTGGGCTTCGGGAGAAGCGCAGGCGGCGGCGCTGGCGGACGACATCGCCTACGTGAGCCATGATATCGACGATGGTTTGCGGGCGGGATTGCTCACGCTTGACGATCTCGAAGGCGTGGCGCTGGCCGGCGGCATCGTGGCCGGGCTGCCGGGAGATCGGCTAAGCGGCGACCGGAGCAGGCTCACCTACGAAGTGACACGGCGCATGATCACCGTGCTCATCCAGGACGTGGTGCAGGAGAGCCGGCGCCGTCTCGCCGCGCTGGCGCCGGACACGCCGGCCGACATCCGCGCGGCGGGCGCAGCGGTGGTGTCGTTCTCACCGGCCATGGAGGCCGACTTGAGGTCGCTCAAGGAGTTTCTGATGCGGCGGGTCTACCGGAGCCGGCGCGTCATGGACGTGATGGACGAAGCCCAGGCGGTGGTTGCGCGGCTGTTCGGGCTGTATCTGAGCGATGCCTCCGCGCTGCCCGAAGCCTGGCGCGCGGCGCAAGCGGGGCTTTCGGACCGGCGGCGCGCGCGCCTGGTGGCGGATTTCGTGGCTGGCATGACGGACCGGTACGCACTGGCCGAACACGGGCGTTTGTTTGACGGCACGCCGGATTTGCGATAGCCGGGCCGATGCTCGTCGGCAAAGGTGTCAAAGGATTTCATTTGACGTCATGCCGGCGTAGGCCGGCACCCACGCAAGTTTTCACACCAGTTCTGATAGGTGTCGTGGGTCCCGGCCTTCCCCGGGATGACGTTTCTATTTGCGGTAACCTCCGACGACTGTTTGAAATGGCGCACAAGGGATAGTTCAATGAACGTGTTCGCGGAGGTCGAGAAAAGGGTTCTCACCGCTCTTGAAGGTCTGGCGCAGCGCGGCGTGTTGCCGGAAGGGCTCGATTTCAGCGCGGTCGCGGTCGAACAGCCGCGCGATGCCACGCATGGCGATCTCGCCTGCAATGCCGCCATGGTGCTGGCCAAGGCCGCCAAGATGAAGCCGCGCGACATTGCCGAGGCGCTGGCTGTCGTGTTGAAAGCGGATGCGGACGTGGTTTCGGCTGAAGTTGCCGGGCCGGGCTTCCTCAACCTGCGTATGCGCGACGAATTCTGGCATGCGGTTGTGCGCGACATTCTCCGCGCGGGCGGGCGCTATGGCGCGACGGCGCCGGGCGGACATCCTGCAACGAACGTGGAATACGTGTCGGCCAACCCGACGGGGCCGATGCACGTCGGCCATTGCCGCGGCGCCGTGTTCGGCGATGCGCTCGCGAACCTGCTCGACTTCGCCGGTTACGCTGTGACGCGCGAATACTACATCAACGACGCCGGCGGGCAGGTGGACGTGCTCGCGCGCTCTGCGTTCCTGCGCTATCGCGAGGCGCTCGGCGAAGACATCGGCGAGATTCCCGCAGGTCTTTATCCGGGCGATTATCTTAAGCCCGTCGGCGCAGCGCTTGCAGAACGGCACGGACGCGCGCTGCTCGATCTACCGGATGCGGAATGGCTGCCTCTCGTGCGCGAGACCGCCATCGCCGCGATGCTGGTGATGATCAAGAACGATCTCGCCGCGCTCAATATAAAACACGACGTGTTCTTCTCGGAACGGTCGCTGACGACCGGCGGGCGCAACCAGATCGAAGCGGCGATCGAGGCGCTCGACGCGAAGGGGCTCATCTTCAAGGGACGTCTCGAAAAGCCGAAGGGGCACGACGACGAGGAGTGGGAGGACCGCGAGCAGACTCTGTTCCGTTCGACCGAGTTCGGGGACGACGCGGACAGGGCGCTCAGGAAGTCGGACGGGAGCTACACGTATTTCGCCGCCGACATTGCCTATCACTACGACAAGCTGCAGCGCGGCTTCCGTCATCTGATCAACGTCTTCGGCGCCGATCACATCGGCTACATCCCGCGCATGAAGGCGGCGGTGACCGCGCTCTCGGACGGAAAAGCCGATCTCGACATCAAGGTCTGCCAGCTCGTGAAGCTGTTCAAGGGCGGCGAGCCGTTCAAGATGAGCAAGCGCGCGGGCACGTTCGTCACGCTGCGGGACGTGGTGGACGAGGTCGGACGAGATCCCGTGCGCTTCATGATGCTCTACCGGAAGAACGACGCGCCGCTCGATTTCGACTTCGCGAAGGTGACAGAGCAATCGAAGGACAATCCGGTTTTCTACGTTCAGTACGCCCACGCCCGCGCCGCGTCGGTGCTGCGCAACGCGCGCGAGGCGCTGCCGGGGCTCGAGACCGTGAGAGACGGCGAAGTTGTCGCGGACTTGTCCCTGCTGACCGATTCCGGGGAGCTGGATTTGGTTAAGAAGGCCGCGTTCTATCCAAGCCTGATCGCGGGCGCCGCGCGGGCTCACGAACCGCATCGCGTGGCGTTCTATCTCTATGATTTGGCTTCCGCTTTCCACGCCCACTGGACGCGAGGCAATGATTTGCCACAATTGCGCGTTATCCAGGCCGATGATCGAGCACTGACCGCTGCTCGGTGCGCTCTCGTGGCAGCGCTGCAGCACGTGTTATCCTCAGGCCTGACGGTGCTCGGGGTCGGAGCGCCGGAGGCGATGCGCTAGAGTCCTGATTCGGAGACTCTATCCAAGCGCAGCGGCCAACGAAGGTTGCTTTGCAGCGAGGCGGGGTGGACTTGTGCAAAGGCAGGAAATTCCGTTGGCGGAGCGCGTTCGCCGCCGGTAAAGTTCCGCCGTCAGACTCCGATCCGGGACAGCCCCAAGCGGCGTACCGGAGTTTGTGCGACGAGGGGTTCGAGAGATGACACAGTTTAGAAATCCTCAGGCGCCATCGCAGGTCCCGAACACGCAGGGACGGCCGGCCGCCCCGTCCCAGCATCAGTCCCAGCAGTACGCGCAGCCCCAGCAGCCGCAGCCTTCGCAGCACGGCGATATCCTCGACCATCTGTTCGGTGGCCAGCAGGGAGCCAATCGCGGCCAGCGGCCGGCGACGCAAGGTTATCCCGACACGGGTTATGGCGAGCCGCAGCAGGCCCAGCCGCATCGCGACGCCTACGCGGCGCTTCGCCCGGACGGGTATGGCTATGCGCAGCCGGCTCAGCAGCAGCAGCCGGCCGATCCGTTCGGCCTTGCGGGCTATACCGCGCCCCAGGCGGCGCCCTCTTTCGGCACCCGCGCACCGCAGGGCCAGCAGCATGCTCCGGCGCACACGGCGCCGCCCGCTCAGCAGGGCTATGACGGTTACGCAGGCGATCCTTTCGCGGGCAGTTTCGGCGCGGCCGGACAGCCGGGCGGCGGATACGGACAACCGGCCCACCAGACATCTCATCAGGCTCCGCAGTCGCCGGGCTTCGGCGCGGCGCCCAACAACGGCTACGCAGCTCAGGCGGCACCGGCTTACGGGCAAGGCTATCAGCCGGCGCAGGCCCCCCAGAACCAGTGGGGCGGGCAGCAGGGCTTCAACCTCGAGCCGAACGATTACAATCGCGGCTATGCGGAGCAGGGCCACGATGCGCAGGGCCAATGGAACGGCCAGGGCTACGGCGACGCGCACCTCGATCCCGCGCTCGGCAATGGCGCCTACGCGGGCGCGCAGCAGGGCCAACAGGTCTCGTTCGACCAGAGCTATGCCGAGGACGACGTCCACTACGAAGAGGCTCCGCGCGGCCGGAGCTGGAAAAAAATTGCAGCCGTGATGGCCTGCACCGTGTTCGTCGGTGTCGGCATTGCGAGCGCTTACGGCAGCTTGTTCGGGCCCAGCTCCGACGAGCCGACGCCGGTCGTCAAGGGCGCTGCTAACCCGACGAAGGTGAAACCTTCGGAACCGGGCGGGAAGCAGTTTGCGCACACCGACAGCAAGATCATGGGACGCCTCGGCGAAGGTGAAACCGCGCCGGCCGATCCGGCTGGCGTGAAGCGGGTGCCGATCGTGACGGTCGGACGTGACGGGCAGATCCAGGCGCCGAGTTCCGATGAGACGCGCGCCGTCGTCGCCGTTCCGGGATTGACCGTTATCGACGGTCTCAACAACGGCGGCGGACCGTCGCCGAACCGTCCCGTCGCGCCAACCCAGCAAGCCGCGCCGGTGGAAATGGTGAAGGCGGCCGAGGCCAAGCCGAGCGCCACGCCGGCAGTCAAGAAGCCGAGCCCGATTCTGAATGCCAACGCGGATGCCAACGACGGCCCCGCGGCGCTGCAGACCAAGCAAGCGACGGTGCTCAATACGCCTAAGGCCGAAGTCAAAGCAGAGCCCAAGAAGCAGCGGGTCGCTGCTTTGCCGGACGATGCTGCTCCGGCCGCTCCGAAGGCGACGGGCGCCGCGGGTTATGTCGCAGTGCTGGCCTCCGTGCCTGCATCGGGCAGCAGCCGCATGGATGCGCTCACGCAGTTTGCCGACATGCAGCAGAAGTACAGCGGTATCCTGCAGAACAAGACGCCCGACATCCGGGAAGCCGATCTCGGCGCGAAGGGCACCTATCACCGGCTCATGGTCGGACCGCCGGGCTCGCGGGATTCGGCGACGTCGGTCTGCACGCAGCTCAAGGCTGAAGGCTACAGCGGCTGCTGGGTCACGGCGTACTAGAGCGCGGTTGGTTTTTAGTGAATCAAAACTGCGCTCCAGGTTTTTGGTAAGACCGATGAGTCACGCTTCGGACTGGTATGTTCCGAAGCGATCATGGTCTGTCGCGAGAGTATCGAACCCCCCGCATGGCCTCCATCAGAGCTTTTTTGACCGGCGTCTCGGGCGAGGCGCTGACGGCTGACGAGGCGGCCTTCCTGAGGTCGTCATCGCCTGCCGGTCTCATCCTGTTCGCGCGCAACTGTGTCGGTCACGATCAGATCCGGCGTCTGGTGGGTGACGCGCGCAACGCCGTCGGTCACGACGATTTCCTGGTGCTGATCGATCAAGAGGGCGGCCGCGTGCAGCGGCTGAGGCCACCGCTGGGACGCGCGCTGCCGGCGGCGGACGCCTATGCGAAGCTTTACGCGGTCGACCCTGCGGCAGCTTGCGAAGCGGCTTTCCTGACCGCGCGCCTGCTGGCGGACGATCTTCTCGATCTTGGCATCAACACCGATTGCGCGCCGGTCGCTGACGTTCCCGTCGCGGGCTCTCATGACGTCATTGGAGATCGCGCCTACGGCCGCGAGGCGGCGCAGGTGGCGGCGCTCGCGCGGGCGGTGGCGGAAGGGTTCATGGCGGGCGGCGTGCTGCCGGTCGTGAAGCATATTCCCGGGCACGGACGTGCGACGGCGGATAGTCACCTCGAACTGCCGATCGTGCATGCCTCGCATGCCGTGCTCTCCGCGACGGACTTCGCGGTGTTCCGGTCGCTTTCCGACATGCCGTCGGCAATGACGGCGCATGTCGTGTTCACGGCGCTCGACGCCGCGGCGCCGGCTTCGACCTCGCATCGTGTCACGCAAGATATCATCCGCGGCGAGATCGGCTTCGACGGCCTCCTCATGAGCGACGATCTCAGCATGAAGGCGCTGTCGGGCAGTTTCGGCGATCGGTGCCGGGCGGTGCTGGCGGCGGGTTCGGACGTGGCGCTTCATTGCAACGGGGCGCTCGCCGAAATGGAGCAGGTGGCGGATGCGGCGCCGTCGCTCACAGGCGAACCAATGAGAAGATTTCAGAAGGCGCTTCAAGTGCTTGAGAGGCGCGAGCCGTACGACACGGCGGTCGCGGAGCGACATCTGGCGCTGGCTTTGGGAACCGCGGGACGGGGCACTGAATCAGTGTAGTCTGCGCCAGAGAATGGTGGTGCGAGGCTGACCGCGCCGCCGGTAACCGTTCGAAGGACCCATGACGGACGACACGGCACACACGGACATCGGAGACGGTTGGGAGGCGCCGGACCGCGACCTCGCGCCGGCCGCGTCCGAGGCGCTGATCGTCGACGTGGCGGGGTTCGAAGGACCGCTCGACCTGCTGCTGGCGCTCGCGCGAACGCACAAGGTGGACATCGCGAAGATTTCGATCGTTGCGCTCGTCGACCAGTACATCTCCTACATCGGCGAAGCGCAGCGGCTCAAGATCGAGATCGCGGCCGACTATCTGGTGATGGCGGCGTGGCTGACATTCCTCAAGTCGCGCCTGATCCTGCCGCGCGAAAAAGATACGGCCGACGACGTCTCGCCCGACGAGATGGCGCGGCGGCTCACGTTCCGCCTGATGCGCCTCGAGGCAATGCGCTCGGCGATGGCGGAGTTGATGACGCGGCATCGTCTCGGCCGCGACGTGTTCCAGCGCGGCATGCCCGAACAAGCGCAGACGATCAGCGAAGTGCGCTACACGGCCGAGATCTTCGATCTCCTCAAGGCCTATTCGGAATTGCGCCGCCGCACCGTGAAGGTGACGCACGTCGTGAAGGCGCGCCGCGTCTGGTCGATCAAGCAGGCGCGCCTGCAGCTCGAACTGCTGCTCGGGGAGAAAGTCGGCGACTGGGTCGGGCTCGACGCGTGCCTGGAGAAGTATCTACCGACCGGCGCGGCGGACAAAACCGTTGTCGCAAGCTCGTTCGGTGCGACGCTCGAAATGGCGCGCGAAGGCGTCGTCGAACTCAAGCAGGACGAGCCGTTCGCGCCGCTTTACATGCGCAAGCGCGAGGCGGGCGCGGAGTGGCAGCGCGTCGAAATCATTGAAGCGGGAAGCGCGTGACGCCGGTCGCGGACGAGCGATAGGTCTCTTGCGCGTTTCCAAGTGAGGAAGGCGATATGGTTCCGCCGAAGTTGAGATTGGTGAGCCGGGACGGCCTCGACGACGAGGCCGAACACGATGCTCCCGAAGCGCAGGAAGCGCTGGAGCTGGCGCGCGCGCTGTCGGAGGTGGACGCCGTCGAGCAGGGCCGCGCTCCGCGCCCGGAAGAACGGCTCGAGGATTTGCGCATCGTCGAGGCGCTGCTGTTTGCCTCGTCGTCTCCGCTCGACGAAGCGTGGCTGCAGGGACAGGTCCGCAACGGCAGCGACATTCGCGCGCTGCTCGACGATATCGCGGCCGTCTATGCGCAGCGCGGCGTGAATCTCGTCCGCGTGGCGGGCAAGTGGGTGTTCCGCACGGCCGAAGACCTCGGTTATCTGCTTGAACGGCATGCGGTCGAGGAGCGGCGCCTGTCGCGTGCGGCGCTCGAGACGCTTTCCATCATCGCCTACCACCAGCCGGTGACGCGCGCCGAAATCGAAGAGATCCGCGGCGTGACCACTTCGGCGGGCACGCTCGACATCCTGATGGAAGCGGGCTGGATCCGGCCGCGCGGACGCCGGCGCGCGCCGGGCAAGCCGCTGACCTACGGGACGACGGACAGCTTCCTCGCGCATTTCGGCCTCGACAACGTGAAGGACCTCCCCGGCCTCGCCGATCTCAAGGCGCAGGGGCTGCTGGATGGGCATCTGCCGCCTGGCTTCACCGTGCCCGATCCGTTGGTCGCCGCCTCCTTGATGCCGGACGAATTGCCGCTTGAAGAAGAGCCCGAGGACGACCACCAGGGCGAGTTCGCACTCGATGGTGAATCCGACGGCGAGGACGAGAGCGACAACGATCCGGGTGCGGCCAGCGCCGATGGCGGCTTGCCCCAGGACGATCCCGCGGATAAGCCTGACTGAAAATGTCGACTTTTGCGGCGCCTGCCAAGGGCTGCCTGAAAGGCGGCCGGGCATAGGCATGGCGCGCATGGCGTCGCTGGGTTCAGGTTTCGCGTGACGAATTGGCTCATCAACTCATGGCGTAAGACTTCGGTGGCGGACGTGGCTCCCGAACCGGAGACGGCGCGCGCGGGCGCATCGTTCGCCGCCCGGCTGACTTTCGATGCCGTGCGCAAGCAGTACGGCGATCGCGCTGCACTGGCGGGGCTTTCGCTCGACATCGCCCCAGGCGAGATCGTCTGTCTGCTGGGTCCGTCCGGCTGCGGCAAGACGACATTGCTCAGGATTGCGGCCGGCATCGAGCGGCCGACCGGCGGGCGCGTGCTAATCTCCGATCGCGAAGTCGCGAGCGATATGCAGTTCGTGCCGCCGGAGAAGCGCGGCGTGGGACTGATGTTCCAGGACTTCGCGCTGTTCCCGCACCTCACCATTCTCGACAACGTCGCCTTCGGCCTGAAAGCGCTGCCGCGCGAGGATGCGCGTCGTGAAGCCCTGCGCATGCTGTCGCGCGTCGGGCTAACCCATTACAGGGATCAGTATCCGCATATCCTCTCGGGCGGCCAGCAGCAGCGGGTCGCGCTGGCGCGGGCTATCGTGCCGCGTCCGGCGGTGATGCTGATGGACGAGCCGTTCTCCGGGCTCGACGTGCAGCTTCGCGATTCCATGCAGGAGGAGACGCTGCGCCTGATGCGCGAGACGCGAGCCACGTCGATGATCGTGACGCACCATCCGGAAGAGGCGATGCGGCTCGGCGACCGCATCGCGGTGATGCGCGACGGGGTGCTCGTGCAGACCGGGAGCGCGCGGGACCTTTACCAGCGGCCGGTGGACCTGTTCGTCGCGCGGCTGTTCTCGGAGATCAACGAGGTGCCCGTGCGTGTCGCGGGCGGGCGTGTCGACTCGCCGTTCGGGTCTCTTCCGGCCCCCGGGCTTGCGGACGGGTCGGAGGCGATCCTCTGCATCCGCCAGCGCGGGGTGGGGCTTGAGGCGCACGTGAACGGGGCCAAGGGTCAGCCAGGGCTTCGCGGCGTCGTCCGGTCGGCCAAGTTTCTCGGCGATGCCGTGCGCTACGAGGTCGCGGCGGAGGGGTTCGATCGGCCGCTCAATGTGCGGGCCGCGCCGGGGGCGGGCCAGGAGCCGGGGCAGGAGGTGCGGCTCGTCATCGACCCGGACCAAGTGCTGGTCTTTCCGCCGAAAGATGTCAAAACGACTTGAATTTCAAGTTTCTAATGACCATTTCGTTAGCCTTGGGTGCGCTTGCGACAGGGTTTGGTATCTGCGATAGTGCGCCGAAATTCGCCGGTCGGCGTGCGTGTTGACCGGCTCACAGGAGGCCCGTCCATGGGGTTAAGTGCAACCCATCTGCTGCTGCTTCTCGTCGTGGTCGTTCTGCTGTTCGGCCGCAACAAGATCTCTGACCTGATGGGCGACGTGGCGCGCGGGATCAAGAGCTTCAAGAAGGGCTTGGCCGAGGACGACACGCCGACGGTCGATCCCAAGATCATCGATACGTCCGCCACGCGCGATGGCGTCGAGAGGGACAAGTCGAAGGCGGGCTGATCCGATGGATCGGTGTGTTTACGGTACCGGCGTGAGCGTGCGCGATGCAGCGCCGCTTCCGGTAGTGCTGCGACGGGATCGCAGGCGAGGCGTGATCCGCGCCTTCCCGAGCGGCCCCTTTCTCCAACCTGGACGTATTGATGTTCGACGTTAGCTGGAGCGAGCTGCTTATTCTCGGCGTCGTGACGCTGATCTTCGTCGGGCCGAAGGAACTGCCGCGCTTTCTCAATACGCTCGGGCGTTATCTCGGCGTGGTGCGCCGCCAGGCCAACGAATTCCGGGCCGTGTTCGAGCAGGCGATGCGCGAAGCGGAGATGGACGAGATCCAGAAGGAAGTGCGCGCGGTCAGCGAGGGCGTGAAGGCCTCGCTCGACGATGCGACGCGCTCGGTCGAGAGCGTCAAACAGGCGGCGCGGCTCGATGGATCCAAGTCCGCTTCGGCAGAGCTGCCGAAAGCCGCGGCACCGGCAGACCTGACGCCAGATGAACCGAAGGTGGTGACAAGCGCGCTGGCCGGCGATAGCGCTGAGGGCGCAGGCACGGCTCCTGCCCCCGTTGCTCCGACACCCGCCGCTCCGACACCCGCCGCATCGGAGCATGTGATGGCCAGCGAGGGCATTGCCGACGAGCCCGAGCCGTCGATCCTGCCGCCTGGCAAGACGCCCGACAAGACACAGGGGCCGGTCTGATGCAGGAGAGCCTGCCGCGTTCCGGCCAAGACGATATCGACGCCTCGAAGGCGCCGCTGCTCGATCACCTGATCGAGCTGCGCCAGCGGCTGATCTATGCCGCGGTCGCATTCTTCGCCATGTTCATCCTGTGCTTCACCGTCGCGCGGCACATCTACGACCTGCTCGTGTGGCCGTACGTGTGGGCCTCGGGCAACCATCACGTGCGCCTGATCGCGACGCATTTTCTCGAGCAGATTTTCACGCACCTGAAGCTCGCCATGTTCGGTGCGGCGTTCCTGTCGTTTCCGGTGATTGCGGCGCAGATCTACAAGTTCGTCGCGCCCGGGCTCTACAAGAACGAACGGCGCGCGTTCCTGCCCTACCTGATCGCGACGCCGGTGTTCTTCGTGCTCGGCGCGGCGGTCGTCTATTTCCTGGCCATGCCGATCCTGATCAAGTTCTCGATGGGGCTCGCGCAATCGGCGAGCGCCTCGGGGCCGGCGACAATCGAGTTGATGCCGAAGGTTTCCGAATACCTGTCGCTGATCATGACGCTGATCTTCGGCTTCGGGCTGTGCTTCCAGCTGCCGGTCGTGCTGACGCTGCTCGCGCGGGCAGGGATCGTCACGTCGCAGACGCTGCGCAGCGGGCGCCGCTTTGCGATCGTTGGCATTTTCGCCGTGGCCGCGATTCTGACGCCGCCGGACGCGCTTAGCATGGTCATCATGGCGTTGCCGACGGTGCTGCTCTACGAGTTGTCGATCTTCGCCGTGGCCTGGGTCGAGAAGCAGCAGGCGGCCGTCGATGCCGCGCGGGATGCGGCGCAGACTTAGGTTGCCGATTCCAGGCGTTTGACCTTTGAAACGTCGATCTCGCGCTCAGCATGCCACAGGTCGTATGCGGTTTGCATGTTGAGCCAAGACGCAGCTGACGTGCCGAGGACCGCGCCAAGACGTACTGCCGTGTTCGGCGTTACCGGCTGTCTCTCCGACAGAATGTCGTAGAGCGCCTGACGCGAGATGCCGAGCGCGCGTGCGACCTCGGCCTTGCCGACGGGCAGGGCAGGCAGCACGATTTCGCGCAGCAGCGCGCCGGGATGAGTTGGGCAGCGATCTGGAGATCTCTTTAAGGGGGCCGCCATGCTCAATGTGTCCTTTGCGTACGCGATACAACAATTTTCGACGCTCAATGATAATCTTCGAAGTCGACATCGATGGCATCTAGATCTTTCCAGCCGAACGTGATGCGCCAGTTTGATGAAACCGACACCGCATGTCGTCCCTTGGATACTCCCGCCAACTTGTGGAAGCTGAACCCCGGAAGGTTCATGTCGTCGGGACTTATTGCGCCGTCCAAACGGTCCAAGATCATTGTGATTCGCTGCAGCCTGTCAGGGGGAAGCTTCGACGCGTCGTTGCGTTCCCAGAGCCGCTTCAACGCGCGGCTGCGGAATGATGCGATCATGATTGCGGCCTCGATAGAGTGTGAAAACTCGGTGTCGCAGCCCCGAGGCGCATCGTCCCTGCTTGCCGTACTCTCATGGTCGGCTTGTTGATATGCTATGATTTGGTTTACATAGTGTAAAGTAAATATTTTCGCTTCTTGCGAAGCTAGACCTGGTCATACAGCGGGACTATAGCTCTGGGAATCACCATTGCCCCGAGGACCTTCCCGTGTTCGACATCAAATGGATCCGAGACAATAGCGAAGACTTCGACGCGGGGCTCAAGAGCCGGGGGCTCGAGCCGCTGGCGGAAAAGCTACTCGCGCTCGACGATGCGCGCCGCCAGCACGTCACGAAGCTGCAGGATGCGCAGAGCCGCCGCAATGCCGCGTCGAAGGAGATCGGCAAAGCCAAGGGCGCGAAGGACGAGGCTCTTGCCGCCAAGCTGATGGCCGAGGTTGCGGACCTCAAGGAGGTCATCCAGTCCGGCGAGGAGGAGGAGCGGCAGCTCACGAAGGCGGTCGACGACGCGCTGGCCGTGATCCCCAACCTGCCGCGCGAAGACGTGCCGGTCGGCCGCGACGAAAAGGGCAACACCGAAGTTCGCCGCGTCGGCGAGCCGCGCAAGTTCAACTTCCAGCCCAAGCAGCATTTCGAACTCGGCGAGGCGCTGGGCCTCATGGATTTCGAGACGGCGACGAAGGTCTCGGGTGCGCGGTTCGTGTTCCTCAAGGGCGCGCTGGCGCGTCTCGATCGCGCGCTCGGATCGTTCATGCTCGATCTGCACACGGGCACGTTCGGATACACGGAAACCAATCCGCCGCTGCTCGTGCGTGACGACGCTGCGTACGGCACAGGCAATTTGCCGAAGTTCTCCGAGGATCTGTTCCAGACCACCAACGGCTACTGGCTGATCCCGACCGCCGAAGTGTCGCTGACGAATGTCGTGCGGGACCGCATCCTGGACGAAGCCGAGCTGCCGATGCGCATGACGGCGTGGACGCCGTGTTTCCGTTCGGAAGCGGGCGCGGCCGGGCGCGACACGCGCGGCATGATCCGCCAGCACCAATTCTCCAAGGTGGAACTGGTCTCGATCACCTCGCCGGAGACCAGCGGCGACGAGCACGAGCGCATGACAAACTGCGCCGAGGACGTCTTGCGCCGTCTCGGCCTGCCGTTTCGCACGATGCTGCTCTGCACCGGCGACATGGGTTTTGCCTCGCGCAAGACGTACGATATCGAGGTGTGGCTGCCGGGGCAGGACGCGTATCGCGAGATCTCGTCGTGCTCCGTGTGCGGCGATTTCCAGGCGCGGCGCATGGGTGCGCGGTTCCGCGGGGCTGACGGCAAGACGCAATTCGTGCACACGCTGAACGGGTCGGGTCTCGCGGTCGGGCGGACGCTGGTCGCGGTGCTCGAAAACTATCAACAGGCCGACGGGTCCGTCATAATACCGGAGGCGTTGCAGCCTTACATGGGTGGCCTGACGAAGATCGAGAAGGCTGGTTAGTTCTCTCCCCGCCTTGCGGCGAGAGGGCTCGGTCGGGCGGTAAGATTGGCGTCTTCACCCTCCCCTTGACGGGGAGGGTGGCGCGAAGCGCTGGGTGGGGTGAGATCGAACAACTGCCCGTTGGTACGAGGCGTCCCCCCACCCCTGACCCCTCCCCGCGAGGGGGAGGGGGATAGAGCGTGGTCCACGACGCAATATTGCGAACGGGAGTTGAGAATGCGTATTCTGGTGACGAACGATGACGGAGCGGGGGCGCATGGGCTGTCCGTGCTGCATCAGATCGCCAAGGCACTGTCGGACGATGTGTGGATCGTCGCGCCTGAAATGAACCAGAGTGGGGCTTCGCATGCGCTGACGCTGCAGGTGCCGCTGCGCTACCGGGAAATCGGAGAGCGCGCTTTTGCCGTGCGCGGCACGCCAGCCGACTGCGTGATCATGGGCGTGAAGCACGTGCTCAAGGACAATCCGCCCGACCTCGTGCTGTCGGGCGTCAATCACGGCGCGAACCTGGCCGAAGACGTTACCTACTCCGGCACCATCGCGGGCGCCATGGAAGGCACGATGCTGGGGTTCCGCTCGATTGCCATGAGCCTGACCATCGGCTTCGATCCCGACGGCAAGCAGCACTGGAAAACGCCCATCGAGTACGGGCCGCGCGTCGTCGAGCAGCTTCTCTCGTGCGAGTGGCCGGCGATGACGCTCATGAACGTAAATTTTCCCGACCTTGCACCGGAGGCGGTCAGCGGCATCGTGGCGACGCGTCAGGGACGACGCGATCAGGGCGGGCTGCATATCCAGGAGCGCGCCGACACGTGGGGCGACCCCTATTTCTGGGTCGGCTTCGAGCGGCGCCGCTCCGATCCGCCGCAAGGCTCGGACCTGCGCGCAATCGCCGATGGATTGATCTCGGTGACGCCGCTGCATCTCAATCTCACGCACGAAGCGACGCGGGAGCAGCTCGGTTCCGTGCTGTCGCTCGACGCCCGCAAGACGCGTCTCAAGGATGCCGGTTGAGGCTTCGAGTGCTTTTGCTCGCCCGTAGAAGATGGGCTGCGTGCTTACTATCGGAGTAGGCCGCCAAGTCCTCGGCGATCTTCCTCGGTCATGTACTTTGCCGCGGTTCTGGACTGAAACTCCTGCGGCGGCACGGGACGGTCCGGCCGGCCCTCGGGCGTGAAGTCCATCAGGTTCCAGTAGACCCACACCGTGTCGACAAAATTCTCCGGCAGTTCGCTGGCCCAGAAGTGATAGATCTTTCCATCCGTCTTCTGGAACACGAGCATGTTGGCGCGCTGTTCGTCATCATCTTCCGTCTGGCACCGATAGTCGGACTGAAAAGAAGACTGATATCCGGAAACGAGATCGATCTTCGACCATCCGCGATGCTTGGCCCAGGCGCAAATGCGCTCGGGATGCGCCTTGGCTATGGCGACGAACGCCGCGTCTCGCGTGACCGAATACCAGGTGCGGTCAAAACCATCCATGAGGGATGTGCAGGACAGGCAAGGCTTGTCCCAGTTCGGACCGAACATGAAGGAATAGAGGATCAACGTGCGTTTATCGCCGAACAGCTCAGAAAATCTCACGGGCTCGCCAAGCTTCCCCGCCTTCGCCCACTGGAACTCGTAATCTTCCTTCAATTCGCCGCCGCGCGGGAGCTTGCGGCGCAGCTCAGCGACCGCCTTTGTCTTGTCGACCAGCGCCTGTTCCTCCTTGAGTAGACGATCGCGCGCCTCCCGGTATTGCCGGCTTTCATTAGGAAAGGTTTTGCTCATGGTTCGGCTCCTCTCGTGACGCCTTCGATGCTTAAATGCGCGGCGGGAGGCCTCGTTCCTGATTTTTTCAACCGTGGGCGGCGTCGCCGATCTTGCCGGCGGAACGGGCCATTCGGGCAATAACCGCTGTGGCGATGGCCGCGCCTGCTCATCACGGACGGCTGCGCGAGACCGTGAGGCATGGGTCATGGCGCAGGGGCGCGGGTCGTGGCGCATCGGCGCGGTTTCGGTGTTTGCGTCGACGGCTTTATGTGCCCTGCCCTGTGTAGGCCGGCGCGCAATCCATAATATCGGATGTCGTCACCCGCATTTGACCGCTTCGGCGAAAGACTGCTCTTCACTAGACAGGTACCAAGCCACGGCGGCGAGCACCATTCCGCATCCAATCAATGCGTAGGGTGTCGGTTGTTCGCTAAAGAACACCCATACCCAGAACGGGTTCAACACGACGTCCAACATCGATACGAACCCCGCCTCGCCGGATTTTATGAGGCGACCGCCTGCCACAGCAAGCGCCGTGCCCAGTCCGTACGGGATGAGGCCGTAGAGGGCGCTGACTGCAAGCTGGGGAATGCTAACGGCCGAAGCGTCCATGAACGGCATGGCGGCCAACGCCGATGCTCCAGCGGAAATTGCACTGAATAGCAAAATGTCTATTTGGGGAAAGCGTTTCACGATGACGAGCTGCCACGCAAAGCTGGCCGTCATGACAAGCGCGAATATCATGCCGATGGCGTCGCCGTGAGTCGCGGCGGCTCCGGCAGTAATTGTGACCCCGGTCAGTGCAAACAAGCCGGCGAGGATGAGCCGCCGGCTGACGCATTCGCGCAGCCAAAGATACGCGATGGCGCTCGCAACAAACGGCAGCGTCGCATAGATCGTCATCACATTCGCCACGCTCGTGTAACGCAGCGAAACCACGCAGCTCACGGTGGTGACGGTCGAGGCCACAACGTAGTAGATCCCGCCCGCACCGGCTTTCAGGATCTCGTCAACGACCCGTCCTCTCAGGCGAATTCCGCTCGCCACTCCCAATCCCAGACATGCCGAGATCGCGGACCAAAATATCAGTGTCGCGGAATCGAGATCGGCAATTCTCACGAACAACCCGGCCAGGCTCCAACAAACCGCTGAAGCCGCGACCAGTGTAATGCCGATCTGTCGATCGTTCGCGCGTGTCGATATAATCAAGGGAGCCACTCAGCCAAATAATTTGTGGTTTCAATTTTGCTAGGCGATGCGGTCCGGCGGCTGCCTGATGGCAACGTTTGCAGCGTTTGCGTCCTGGAGCAGTTTGGCCA
Organism: Hyphomicrobium sp.; assembly: GCF_051860585.1. Lineage (GTDB taxonomy): Bacteria > Pseudomonadota > Alphaproteobacteria > Rhizobiales > Hyphomicrobiaceae > Hyphomicrobium_C. Next base: position 436,021 of record NZ_JBHYDS010000002.1, on the reverse strand, counting down.
CATGCGTGAACGGCATCATAAGCCTCTGCTTGAGGTCGTTCGGCAGCCCAACCCGATCGATGGCTATGGCCATGCACTTCAGCCAGGCGTCGCGCGCTTCTTCGGAAACATCGACGTGCTCATGCATGGCGCGGACATCGGAATGGCCGTGATGCTCGACGTACAGCCGGGGGCCGCCGAGGAAGCCGGAGAGAAAATCGAACTGTTCGATCCGCGAGTGGGCGACGCCGTGCCCGCGCCGATGGAGCGTTAAAAGCAGCTCACCTTCGGGTTCGAATTCCACGATGTCGTAGAACGTCTCGATGAGAGCGCGGAGCCCCTTGTCGGCGCCGATGAGTTCGTAAAGTGATCCGTCGGACGTTATGCCCAAACCTACCGCCCCGCCGACTGCCGCGAACGTTCGAGTCAATCCTGCATCTGTACGATCGGTGAAGTGCATATCGTTTCTCCAGACTCCCTTCGCCGCGATCCGAGAGCATGACATCGCTCTGGAAAAATGGCCGGAAGCTGATGAAGCTCCCGGCCAGTGAAGGCGCGCGCAACCGGGGGATTAACCGCGCGCCGGGGGGTTGGTTCTGAGCCGCAGTGGGTCATAGAAGGGCATGCGCACGACCGTCGCCTTCAGCGTTTTGCCTCCGTCCTTGATCTCGAGGGCGGTGCCGAGCGCCGTGTGAGACGGCTCGATCTGTGCCATGGCGAGCGACTTCATGAGGTGTTGGCTGAAGCAGGTGCTCGTCACCACGCCAACCTCCTTGCCGCCGGCCAGAATTTTGGCGCCGGGCGTGACGGCCTCGCTCGTATCGACCTCCATGCCGCTGATCAGGGACCGCTCTTTGCCCTTGCTCGCCGCGACCGCGGCTTTGCCGCGGAAATCCGGTTTCGAGAGGTCGACGGTCCAATCCGCACGCACTTCCCACGGCGTCGTATCTCCGTGTGTCATGTCGAACGGGAAGAACAGAAGGCCGGACTCGACGCGCACGGTGTCGAGGCACGTCCAGGAGACGGGCATGACGCCCTTGGGGGCGCCAGCCTCAAGGATGGAATCCCAGATGAACGGCGCATCCTTTCTCGAGCAGAACACCTCGTAGCCGCGCTCACCGGAATAGCCGCCACGGGCGATCGAGACGTCGCGACCGAACAGAGTTGTCTTCAGATGCTTGAAGTAGCCGAGATTGCCGAGGTCTGCCGGCGTGTGGGGCGACAACACGTCCAGCGCCACTGGCCCCTGCAGAGAGAGAATGTGGACGTCGTCATCGCGCACGCACGTGGCGTCGAACTTGCCGATGGCTTCCGCGACGGCCTCCTCCAGTGCACCGCCGCCGTGCGAGATGCGAAACTGGTTCGGCCCGTCGATGTACACGAGAACGTCGTCGATGAGTGCGCCAGCATCGTTGACGATGTTCGAGATGTGGGAGTCGCCGGGAGCGCCTTTCGACAGGTCGGTTGTGAGAAGGTAATTCAGAAACGCGGTCGCTTGCGGCCCGGAGACGTTCAACATCTTGAGCGCTGTGACTTCGATGAGCCCGGCGCGGTTCCGCGTGGCGGCGACCTCATCGTAGGGATCGGTCGCGTAGTTCTGCGGAATTGCCATATCGTTCCACGATTGGGAGAGATCGGACCCAAGCGCTCGATGGCGATCGTTGAGGATGGATTGACGCGGTGTGGACGACATAGTTTTTCCTCCGGTAAGTAATTTTACAATTGTCTGGGCGGCCGCGCTCGCGGCAGCGGTTGCATTCGATCTCAATCCGGCGATCTCAATCCGGGCCGCCGCCTGGCGACGTTGGGAGACCGTCGTCGTACTTCGACAGCCACTCGAGGGTCGTATCGCGGTAGCGCGTGATGCCCTTGTAATCGATCAGCTCCATCGGGAGCGATCCCAGCACGCGAGGCAGGCGCCGTCCCCACTTGGGAACCGTGACGAGTTCCTGCATCTTGATGAGATAGCCGCGGATGGAGAACAGGATCGCGTTCGAACGCGGCAGCCGCCACAAGCCCTGCAACTCCACGCGCAGATGCACCTTGTCGCCGACGTTCTCGGGCGTCACCGTCGTGCGATCCGTGCCCCACTTGTTGTAGTTCTCGGGGCTCGTATCGAGACGCGGATTGATCGTCATCGTCCAGTTGAGGCGGCGGACGGGCTGGCCAAGCTGAAGGTTGAGAAGGAACTTCAGCGCGCGATCGAACACCTTCATGTCATGGGCCAGCGGCACGGGGCCGTGCCACTCCATAAAGTTCATGCCGACATCGAAGTCGAGCGACCAGTCGGCCTGGGTGGTGATGATGCCGGCGTCCATCCAGAGTTGGCCGTCGCGCTGATCTTGGATGGAGAAGTCACCCTGGCACTGCCGGCCGATGTATTCCATCGGTTCACACGGCAGCGTGGAGGGATCGCCGAACACGAACTTCTGGTCGATGCCGAGCGGCTTGTTGATCCAGTGCCAATGGTCGCCTTCGGTGACCAGCGAGAACCACTGCGGATAGTCGCGAGCCATCGACGTCATCAGAAGCTCGAGGAAATCCCATTGCGCGAGCATCATGTGCGGCAGCGCCTGGCAGCGCAGCGGATCCTCCTTGAGGACGATGGCGCGGTCCGCCGTCTCGGAGACGTAGTGCTCGTTGATGTCGATCGGAAACTCATACACCGAACCGGGCGGCCCCTTGGTGTGGGGCTCGATGTTCACGGAGTACATGTACTTGTCCTCCCAGAACGGGAAGGGGAAGCGGCGAATGGATTCGGGGCTGTTGAAGAACGTGAAATCGTCGCGAAACGTCTTTTTTTGGAATTCCTGGTTCAAGGCATCCTCCTTTGTCGCGCTACGCAACTGCGATCAGAGATCGAGCGTAATGTTTGAGCCTTTGATGCGAGACACGCAGATCATGATCTTGCGGCCCGCCTGCTTTTCCTCATCCGTGAGGTAGTGGTCGTAATGCAGGATGTTGCCGTCGCAATTGACGACGCCGGTCTCGCACTGTCCGCATGCGCCGCCGCGGCAGAGATATGGCGGCTCAAGGCCGGCGGATTCGAGCGCTTGCAGAATGCTCTCGTCCTCATTGACGCGCACGGTTTTGGCCGATTTCGCCAGCTCGACGTTGAACGGCATCCCGCTGCGCGGGGCGGTAAAGTGTTCGGCATGCAGATGCTCGTCAGGCCAGCCTGCTTCCCGCGACAGCCGCAACACATCTTCGATCATTGCGTCCGGTCCGCAGACGTAGAGGTGCGTTCCGAGAGGCTGATGGCCAAGCAGGTTTTCGAGATTGATCCGGCGATTGGAGACGGTTTGATAGTGATGCAGCTTGCGGCCGTACCTCTGCTTCAGCTCATCGACGTAGGCACCGGAACTCGGCGTGCGCGTCGAGTAGTGCAGTTCGAACGGCGCGCCGATCTGCGAAAGCTGCTCCGCCATGGCCGAAATCGGCGTAATGCCGATGCCGCCGGCGATCAGGAGATGTTTTCGCGCGCGGAGATCGAGCGCGAACAGGTTCGACGGGGGGCTGATGGAGACGAAGGCGCCCTCATAAAGCTTCTCATGCACGAACAGCGATCCGCCGTGCGAATTGCTGGTCTTGAGAACGCTGATCTCATAGCCGGTGGTGTCGTTCAGCGGCCCCATCAAGGAATACGGATTCTTGATCGTCTTCGCCCCGTCCCGCATCGTCACGACGGTGTGCGCACCGGCCGAGTACGTGGGCAGGGGCCGGCCGTCCACGGGAACGAAGCGGATGCGTTTGATGCGCTCGGCCACGACTTCCACGCGGGCGACGCGGACGGGAATTTCTGCGCCGCTCATTTGAATACCTCTTCGATGTCAGGAAGCTCGCCGCGAACCTCTGCGTCGACACAGACGCCCTGGAAAGCAGCCAGGCGCCTGGAATAGTGATCGCGTACGAGGAGGTTTTCGCCGCAGTGAGCGCACTTCACGATGTTCGTCGTGACGTTCTCGGAAAAGCCTTTGCAGTGGACGCATTGCACGCGGCGCGCGCGTGTGCCGCGGTGCTCGGTCATGATCGCGCGCGGATCCATGCCAAGCTCCTGGGCGAGTTGGACAGCCAGGCCGATCAGAGTTTCCGTGCCCGAGGCGTAGATGCGCGTTCCCATGCGGGCCGCATTCAGAACGCCGCTCAGACGGTTGATTGCCGTCGCGATCGTGGGCAGGACGTGCACGATCTCGACCGGCAATTCTTTCAGCCGGGCCGTGTAGCCGGAGCCGTCGGCAGAGGTGTCCGCGTAGACAAGAGTGACGCGACCTTTGATCTCCGGGCCCTGCCGGGCGAAGAGATCGATAATCGCCGCCGCTCCGTCACCGTCGGCAACGAACACATGATGGTTTGCATATTGATCCGCGGTCAGACCCGGATACTGCGGTCGGCTTTTGATGCCATCGACAAGCATTTGGGATCCTTCGAACTAGAAAATCTGGCAATGCTTCATCCGCTTGGGATGTCTCTCTGAAACCTTAGAGTTGGAGTAAGGGGCGGCGGGCCTGGGACCCGCCGCCCCCATGCGCTTAGCCTGGCAGTTGGAAGAACCAGTTGGCGGCGAGCACCACCGCGACGCCGGCGACCAGCGTCAGGTACGGCAGCATGCCAGCCTTCCGCGACCGGAGGTCGTCCTGAGTGAGGTTCAGATCTTCGAGCATGTTGGGCGGGAACTTGCCGCCGTCCTGCACGAAGTGGCGGAACAGGAACACCGGGATGATCAGGCTGGCCGCAATGAAGCCTGCCCAGAGCGCCACAGGGTTCCAGACCTTTGCGCCAGCGCCCAAGAACACCGCGTTGACGAAAGCAAACATGACGCCGAGCGCAAGGAGGAACGTCGGCGCTTTGTACGGCCGTTGGATATGGCCGTTGTCGATGCGGTGGATCCAGCCGGAGTTGAGGTTGAGGAAGTTGAAGATGATGTAGCAGCAGTTCGAAACAGCGAGGATGAAGAAGAAGCTCGTCGCATCCGCTGAAGCGATCGCGAGCAGGCCGACGTTGAAAATCAGGTCGGTCCACATCGCGGCTGTCGGGGCCCCGTGGTCGTTTACCCGGGACAGGTAGCGCGGCAGCCAGCCGTCCGCCGAGCCCTGGTAAAGCGTGCGCGAGGAGCCGGCCATCGCCGTCATGATCGACAGGATGAGTGCGAGGATCATCAACATCACCATGATGTTGGTAACGATGCCTGCTCCGCCCACCATCTTGCCCATCGCTGCGGCCACGCCTGAGCCGTCGACGATCGAGGGCTCGAGCATGCCGTTCAGGCCGAGCACCCCTTGGAAGGTGAACGGTACCAGCGTGTAGAGGACGAGGCAAAGCAGGCCGGAGTAGAAGATCGCGCGGAAGGTGTCGGTCTTCGGATTCTTGAACTCGCTCGTGTAGCAGATCGCCGTTTCGAAGGCGTAGGTCGACCAGGCCGCGATGAACATGCCGCCGAGCACCAGCGTCCAGCCGCCGATGTCCCATGCTCCGTTCGCCGGAACGTAGGCCTCCTTAAGCGGGACCAACGGAGAGTAGTTTTCCCAGTTGATCTGGCCGGTGAGAATCGGCGCGATGCCCACGATCAACATCGGCACGATGACCATGAGGCCGATGTATTTCTGGACGTTTGCGGTACCGAGAATGCCGCGATGCTGGATGGCGAACGTCATCAGCATCAGTGCGACGCCGATGAAGAAGGTCCAGTTGAGAGAGAACGAGACCGGGCCGATGGTGCCATGCGCCAGCGACCAGGTGCGGAACGCAGGCGTGAGCGCCGAAACGCCGTCCTGTGCGAGAAGGGCTGCTGCTGCATCGCTCGCCGTCTTGCCGGCATTGGCTGCAAGCCACTCCGCGATACGCGGACTGTCGGCGGCGATGGAACTGGCATTTGCCTTGACCCAGGCCGCGACCTCCGGCGACTCCAAGCCCGGGACAGGCCCCAACGCGTTCAAGATATACGCTGCAGCAATCGAGCAGCCGAGTGAGAGAACGGGTGTCCACGCAAGCCAATTGCACCACACGGAAAGGGGGGCAATGAGCTTCGAGTAGCGCACCCAGGCGGATGCGCCGTAGACCGATGCGCCGCCGGATTTGTTGGGAAACAAACCGGCGATCTCGGCGTAGGTGAACGACTGGATGAAGCCCATGCACATGCTGGCCATCCAAACAAGAAAGGCGACATTGCCGGATGTTCCGGCGATGCCGCCAATTGAGAAGAGGACCAGTGCGGGCACGCCGCTGGCGACCCAAAACGCGCCTGTCCAATTGATGGTGCGATGAAGCCCCGCCGACTGATCGGGCACCCCTGTTCGTAGTGACGTGCCCATTGTTTCCGTCCCTCTCGATTTTTATGGCCTGCGTGAACCGCGGCGCTTGGCATTCTCCGAGGCGTCTGGTTGTGGCCGGACCAAAATTGACCATTCATAACCAAAAGTCACTCTGCGACATATAGTCTATGCAAAATATTGATCTGATCAATACAAAAGTTCACTGGGAAGAAATTTAATTGACGAATAATTAGGCGCAATGTGGCCTGCTAACGGCTTTGTGCTTGATTTTTAGATGGTATTGGCCGCATGGTCAGTTATGGTTGAAAATGGTTCGGCCGTTCCGAGGATCGGTTGGACCCAAAAAGTTGGGCCACTGAGCGTGGTGCAGCGGCGATTTTGGAGAGCGACGGGATGGCGGAGAAGGAGTCGTATGCGATCGGCGGGGACACCTCGCTCACGTCCGGCATTGCCCCACCCTGGGAGCGGGAGGCGGCTGACCATCCGGTGGTCAAGCAGGCGGTCAAGGACGTCGCAGCGCGGATCTTCGATCGGATTGCCTCTGGCCGTTTTTCGTTCGCGACCCGCCTTCCAGCCGAGCGCGAGCTGTCGCAAGAGTTCGGGCAATCGCGGAACACCATTCGTCAGGCCATCGAATTTCTCGAAGCCTACGGAATTGTTTCGCGCCGGGCCGGCACCGCAGCGTTTGTCAGCTTCCGATTTGGCACGCCCCCCAACCCCGCGGCTGAGCAAGCCGGGATGATGAACATTGCGGTGTTGGCCGAAGCCATCTCGCCGTTCGAAATGAATGTGGCCCAATCCATCATCGAGCCCGAGATCGCACGATTGGCCACGATCTCGATGTCCATTCGCGACCTAACCAACTTGAGAGGGGCGCTTGCAGAACTCGAAGACATTACCGCCGATGCGGAGCGGTTCGCGCACCTCGAGAAGCAATTCATGATGTCGCTCTGTCAGGGGACTCGCAATGCGGCGATCATCGGCATGTATCGCGTGCTGAGCGAGGTGCGTAAACAGCCGCAATGGTGCGCGGACAAAAAGCGCTCGCTTACGCCCGACCGCATTCGTGATGCGCAACGCGCCCTGCGCTCGCTGTTCACCGCGCTGGAGCGCCGCAATGTCGACAACGCGGTCGAGTGCATGAGGCTCTACATCGCTTCGTCGCAAGAGGACATGATCTATGCTGCCCCATAGAGCCGGACCGACGGTCGTGAAGGAGACCTGGATCACATACTCCCATGCGCTCTAGGAACCCGCTGGCGTCGGCGCTGTCGGTGGCGCTCGCCGATCACTCAATCGAATCGCCGACGCTTCTGAAGGTGGGATTTCTTGCCCCGCTGTCAGGCAAGTTGAAATCCTGGGCGGAACCCGGGTTCAACGGCAGCCTGATTTGGGCCGACCGCGTGAACGCCGCGGGCGGCGTCAAGGTCGGCATGCGCCGTTACATGGTCGAACTCGTGCCGTTCGACACGAAATTCCAACCCGACCTTGCCCTCGCCGGGGTGAAGAAGCTGATCAATGAAGACGATGTGAAGTTCATCCTCATGGTGGGGGGCAATGACTTCACGGAGCAGGTGCGTCGCGTGGTCAACCAGCATCGGATGCTGGTGGCGACGCTGCTGCCGAGCGATCTCACTCCCGACGCGCCGACACTCGTTGCGCCGAGTGAAGTGCATCCCATCTATAATGTCACCGGTGTCGACTGGTTGAAGCGTCACGATCCGTCCTTGAAGACGGTGGCGATTTGTACGCAGGACGATCTGCACGGCTGGCCATCGATCGCAACCTATCGCGCCGCCTTCGAGGCCGCCGGCATCGAGCTTGTCGCCGAGCATCTGTTTCCGGTGGAGACGGTGGAATTCGGTCCCATCGTCGAAAAGTTGATGCAGCACCAGCCTGATATTCTTTGTTGGGACACGGCGTACGAACCGTTCATGCACGCCTTGACCAAAGAAGCCTTCAAGCGCGGTTTCAAGGGCCGGCTGCTCTCCTGCACCTGCGACAGCTATCGAGACCTCATCGAGCAAACGAGCGCGGAGTTCATGGAGGGCTTCGTTTTCCAATTCCCTGACTTCGACGATCCGAAGCTCGCTGACTCGCAGGTGAATTTTGAAGACGCGAACGGATTTTACGAGGAGTTTTGCGCCCGATTTCCGAATACATGGAGTGCCGTGTCGTGGGAGTATGCATCAACTCTTGAACTCTGGAAGATGGCTGTGCAGCGGGCCCGCACGTTCGAGCCGTTCGCGGTGCTTGCCAGCATGAAGTTCGGCCGTGTCGGGCACCACGCATTCGGCGACGCGACATGGTGGGGCGACGAACTGTTCGGAATTGACAATGCGCTGGTCGGGTCCTGGCCCGTGGTGATGATCCAGGACGGCAAGGCGCGCATTCAAGAATTTTCGTCAATTCCCGACTGGTGGGCCAAGCACAAGTCGATCCTGGTGCGCCACATGCGCGAGCTCAATCTGATGTGGGATCAGCGCGCCGCGGCTCACATGCCCGGTTTTCCCTACCAGAAGCGACGGTCGATCGAAGACGGCCTTTGAGATGCGGCTGGCGGGTTTGAAGTCAGACCCTCGGTTTCCACTTTTACGGAAATGCGTTAGCCGCCAAGTCGCCGATATTTCTCCGTCATCGCAGCACAATCGCGGCGTAGAGAACGATCCTGCGCGGACGATATTCCTTTCAGGCTGGCCTCCACCGGCCCGCGCACAAGGAGCGCTTTCGACCCTCCGTTAAGGTTTGCTTAACTGGTTAAGGGTTACCTGGAGAGGGTACTCAGGGTGTGTGGCATGTTAAGTTCCGTGCGTAAATGTCATCAATTCGCGTGCGTCGAGCGCGTCAAGATCGGGATGATCTTGGCCTCCGCCGCGTTATTGGGCGGTTGCAGCGCCGATATCACAAGGTTCGATCTGGGCAATCCGGATGGCGCGCGAGCGCACTCGGAGAATTCCTACGGAACCACGGGCCGAACGGCCTCCAACGAATACGGCTCGGCCGCCTATGACCGTGCACCGAGCGGCAGCGAAGTGTCGCGCTCCGACCTTCCGCCGCCGCAGGGTTCGCTGACCACCAGCGCCATTTCTCAGGACCAGCGCCCGGGCTACGGCCAGCCGCCGCGGCAGCCGGCCTACGATCAGCGCTCGAGCGGTGCGCCGGCTTACAACAACAGCGGTAGCTCGCGCGGCGCGCCCTCGTACGGTTCGGGTGGCTACGGTGCGGCCCCGCAGGGCAATTCGCAGTATGGCGCGTCGGGCGCTTCCGGGGCTTCCGGGGCTTCCGGCTATGCCAACGCACCTGCCTCCGGCAGGGTGCCGCCGCTCGCGTCGCACGAAACGAGCGCCAAGGGCGAGATGATCGAGGTGCGTCCGGGCGATACGCTCTATGCCCTCTCGCGCCGCCACAAGGTTTCGCTCAACGAGCTGATGTCGCTCAACGACCTGTCGTCGCCGAGCCTCAAGCCCGGCCAGAAGCTCTACCTGCCGGCAGGGAGCGCAGGTGGCACTGCCGTGGGCGCCGCGACGCAGACCGCGCGTCCCGAGCGTGAGATCGACGACACTCAGCATGTGGCTGCGGCTCCGTCGCATGCGGCTGTCGACGCGCCGGCTGATTGGAACGCCAACTACACCGTGCGTCAGGGCGACAGCCTCTATGCGATCGCGCGCCAAAATGGCGTCAAGCTTGCCGATATCGAGCGCTACAACGGCATTTCGGACTCGCGGAAGGTGAAGCCCGGTACCGTTCTGAAGGTTCCCGGCCAGGGCGGCGCTGTGCCGGTTGCGGAAGCGGCTCCCGTCGCGGATGCCACGCCTACCGCGCGCGCGCCTGCTGCCTCGCCGACGCCGGGCGCTGTTCAGCTCGGCGAAGTCACCAACAGTCCGCCGCAGACGTCGTCGTCGCAGCAACCGATGCTGCTCAACGGCAGCGGCGGAGAGCGTGTCGCCAAGGCCGAGACGCCCGGCTCGGCAAGCGATGCCGTGTCGCCTGCGAAGGCGCAAAACGCAGGCTCGGTGGCCGATACCGGCCGCCTGCGCTGGCCCGTCGCTGGAAAGGTGATCAGCAGTTTCGGCCCGCGTCCCGACGGCACGCACAACGACGGCGTCAATCTCGCGGCGCCGATGGGAACGGACGTGCATGCGGCCGAGACCGGTGTCGTCGCGTACGCCGGCGACGAGCTCAAGGGCTACGGCAATCTGGTTCTCGTGCGCCACGACAACGGCTGGGTGACGGCCTATGCGCACGCTGACGAAATTCTCGTCAAGCGCGGCGACCGCATCAAGCGCGGGCAGGTGATCGCCAAGGCCGGACGCTCCGGCCAGGTGGATCAGCCGCAGGTTCACTTCGAGCTGCGGCAGGGGCAGAAGCCGGTCGATCCGACGCCCTTCATGGAACGGCTGTAAGTTCGGCAACGGGCAGCAGGCAGCCGGCAGCCGGCAGGAAGGACGCGGGTCGCCGGCAGCGGTCGGTTCGTGGCGATCGCCCTGCTGCCTGTTGCCCCGCTGCCTGCTGCCTAGTTCAGCGTCTTGCCAAGCCGCCCCGCCAGATCCTGCGTGAACTGCCAGGCGACGCGGCCCGAACGGCCTCCGCGCGTGATGCTCCATTCGAGGGCGTCGCGGATAAGTTCGTCGCGCGCGACGGGCAATCCGAAATGGGCGGCATAGCTCTCCACCATCGCCAGATAGTCGTCCTGGCTGCAGTTGTGGAAGCCCAGCCATAAGCCGAACCGATCCGACAGCGAGACCTTCTCTTCGACCGCCTCCGACGGATTGATGGCGGTGGAACGCTCGTTGTCGACCATGTCGCGCGGCATCAAATGGCGGCGGTTCGAGGTGGCGTAGAAGAGCACGTTCTCCGGGCGGCCTTCGATGCCGCCTTCGAGCACGGCCTTGAGCGATTTGTAGCTCGTGTCGTCGCGGTCGAAGGAGAGGTCGTCGCAGAAGACGATGAAGCGATGCGGGGACGCGCGCAGCATGGCGAGGCAAGCGGGCAGGGTGGCGATGTCCTCGCGGTGGATCTCGACGAGCTTCAGTCCGGCTTTGCTCCGTCTGCCTTCCTGAGCGATCTCGGCGTGAACGGCCTTGACCAAACTGGACTTGCCCATGCCGCGCGCGCCCCAGAGGAGCGCGTTGTTGGCCGGCAGGCCGGTGGCGAAGCGGCGGGTGTTGTCGAGCAGCTGGCGCGCGGGGCCGTCAATTCCGCGCAAGAGCGCGCGGGGGAGCCGGTTGACCTGGGGGACCGGCTGGAAGCCGAGGGCGGCCGCATTCCAGACAAAAGCCCCGGCTGCTTCGAAGTCCGGCGCTGCCGGCGGCGGGGGTGCCAAGCGCTCCAGGGCAGCCGCGATACGTTCCAAGAGGGCGGCGTGCCGCGTGTCGTCGGTCATTGCTTGCTTTGCCTTGAAATTCGGGAGGTTGGCTGGGGTTTTGGCCGGTGACGCGCCACTTTATTACGGTGCCCGCGACGCGCCAGCCCCTCCGTGGACCGCAGCTCCCGCGGGGCCTCCGCGAGGGTTGCAAACCGGGCGCTGGCCTCTATAGTCGCGGCCGATCTCAGGCGGACGGGCTTGCGGAGGGTATCCTCCGACAAGATCGGCCGCATTTCGCTTCATCACATCACTCAAGACGATCCGGCAAGGACCAGTCAACCATGTTCATTACTCCGGCCTTCGCGCAAACCGGCACCTCCATGGGGGATCCGTTTACGGGTCTTCTGATTCCCATGCTGCTGATGGTTCTGATCTTCTATTTTCTCGTCATTCGTCCGCAGAGCCAGCGTGCCAAGCAGCATCGTGAGATGATCGAGCGCGTGCGCCGCGGAGATACCGTCGTGACGTCCGGCGGGTTCATCGGCAAGGTCTCGCGCGTGCCGGACACGTCCGACGAGATCGAGATCGATCTCAACGACACGCTCAAGGTTCGCGTTCTCAAGAGCACCCTTCTCGATGTGCGCTCGAAGAGCGAGCCGGTGAAGGACCAGACAAGCACGAAGTAGCTGGAAGCGGCGCCCGTCCGGGCGCGCCGGCACAAACAAGAACCAAACGCACCGCAAAGGTACGCACTCTCATGCTGCACTTCGAGCGCTGGAAGATCATCGCGATCCTGGGGACGATCTTCGTCGGGTTCCTGTTCGGGCTTCCCAACTTCGTCTCCAAGCAAACTCTTGAGTCCTGGCCGAGCTTCCTGCCGAAGCGGCAGATGCCTCTCGGCCTCGACCTGCAGGGCGGCGCGCATCTTCTCCTTGCACTCGATACCAAGGAACTCGAGAAGGACTGGCTCTCCAATCTGCGCGAGGACGCGCGCAAGAATTTGCGCGAAGGCAAGATCGGATTTTCCGCGATTGGCGTGACGGCGGATTCGGTGCAGGTGCGTCTGGTCAAGCCCGAAGAGAGCGATCAGGCGGTTAAGGACCTGAAGAAGCTCGTGCAGCCGATCGGCAATACGATCCTCGGCACCAGCGGCAACGACATCCAGGTCGAGAAGGGCAGCGAGCCTGGCTTGATCCTTCTCAAGCCGACGGCATATGGCCTTCGGGAGCGCGTATCGCACGCGACAGCGGCGTCGATCGAGACGATCAACCGGCGCGTCAACGCGCTCGGAACGGCAGAATCGACGGTGGTTCGCCAGGGTACCGATCGCATCCTGGTTCAATACCCGGGCCTCACCGACACGGCGCAGCTCAAGGAGCTGATCGGCAAGACGGCGAAGCTCTCGTTCCACGCCGTGCATCCTACGGTCACGGCCGAGGAAGCGAAGCTGACGCGGCCGCCAATGGGCTATCGCGTGTATCAGGCGGACGAAAAGGAAAAGGAAGAAGGCTTCCCCGCCGCTTACGTGCTGGCGGAGACGGCCGTCGTGCAGGGCGACGATCTCGTCGACTCGCAGCCCGGCTTCGATCACCAGACCAACGCACCGATCATCAGCTTCCGCTTCAATCAGTCCGGCGCGCGCAAGTTCGGCACGTTTTCCAAGCAGCATGTCGGCGAGCCGTTCGCGATCGTGCTCGACGACAAGGTGATCTCGGCGCCTGTGATCCGCGAAGCCATTCTCGGCGGCTCGGGCCAGATCTCGGGCAATTTCACAATCGAAAGCGCCAACAACCTCGCGATCCAGCTTCGGTCCGGCGCGCTGCCGGCGAAGCTGACCATCGTGGAAGAGCGCACGGTCGGTCCGTCGCTGGGTGCCGACAGCATCGAGGCGGGCAAGCTCGCGGGCTACGTCGGCATGGGCGCGACAGCGATCCTGACAATCCTCGCCTACGGGACGTTCGGCGTTTACGCGGTTCTCGGTCTCATTGTGCACGCCTTCTTGATTTTGGCGCTGATGTCGGTGATCGGGACGACGCTGACGCTGCCTGGCATCGCTGGCTTCGTGCTGACGATCGCCATGGCCGTCGACGCGAACGTTTTGATCTACGAGCGCATGCGTGAAGAACTACGCACCGGCCGAACGGCCATCGCTTCGATCGAAGCCGGCTTCCAGAAGGCGTTCGTCACCATTCTTGATAGTCAGATCACGACGCTGGCTGCGGCCGTCATCATGTTCTGGCTCGGCTCGGGTCCGATCCGCGGCTTCGCCGTTACGCTGACGCTCGGTATTCTGACGTCCGTGTTCGCGGCCGTGACGGTCACCCGTCTGCTGGTCGCGATGTGGGTCAAGAACGCCAGAGCCAAGGGCACTCGCAACCTCTCGGTGCCGATCTAGCGGTCGCGCCGAGCAGATCTGTTCGTGCCAGTTTCCGGAACCGACCGGACATTCAAATTGAGAAGGTGACCCGATGTTTCTTGTGCCTGACTTCAAGGGAATAGACTTCTTCCCGCACGGCACCCAGTTGCCGTTCATGAAGTACAAGAATCTGTGCGTGGCCCTCTCGGTGATTGCCATGGCGCTGTCGCTCGCCGTGATCGCGGTGAAGGGCTTCAACTACGGCGTGGACTTCAAGGGCGGCTCGCTGATCGAAGTGCGCGCCAAGTCCGGGCAGGCGGACATCGGTAAGATGCGCGACACGCTTGGCGCATTGGGGCTCGGTGACGTTCAGATCCAGAGCTTCGGCACCGAAGCCGACGCGCTCATTCGCGTCGAGCAGCAGCCCGGCGGCGACGACGCGCAACAGGAGAGTACGAATAAGGTTCTCGCAGCGCTCGGCAACGATTTCGAACAGCGTCGCGTGGAGGTCGTCGGACCGGCTGTTTCCAGTGAGCTGCGCATGACGGGCTTGATCGCGGTTCTCGCGTCGATCGCCGCGATTGTCATGTACGTCTGGTTCCGGTTCGAGTGGCAATTCTCGGTCGGCGTGGTGCTTGGCCTATTTCATGACGTGTTGGTCACGGCCGGCATCTTCTCGTTCTTCCAGCTCGCGTTCGATCTCTCCATCGTCGCGGCGCTGCTCACCATTCTAGGTTATTCGGTCAACGATTCCGTCGTGGTCTCGGATCGTATCCGTGAGAACCTGCGGAAATACAAAAAGATGCCGCTGACGGAGCTTCTGAACCTGTCGATCAACGAGACGCTCTCACGCACCATCCTGACCGGTGTCACGACCATCGCGGTGTTGTTCGCGCTCTTCTTCCTCGGCGGTGACGTGATCCGAAACTTCACCTTCGCCATGCTGTTCGGCGTCGTGATCGGCACGTATTCTTCGATGTTCATCTCGGCGCCCGTGATCGATTTCTTCGGCGTCAAGCGCGATTGGAGCGATGCGGCGGCGGTTGCCAAGGCGGGCGGGGCAACGACGGCTCGCCCCTAGTCAGCGAGGGCGCGTCCATGACGGCGCGGGCCCATCTGCCGATCCAGGTTCCGATTGAAGCCTACGGCAACGGGGGCTTCCGCTTCGGCGGCATGAGCCATCGCGGTTCGGTGCTGTGCCTGCCGAGCGGGATCTGGGACTGGCCAGTCGGCGCAATGACCGATCTCGACCCGGACAAGCTCTCCGACGTGTTCGCGGCGGGGAATGCGGTCTCTCTTCTTCTCCTCGGTACCGGTTCAACGCTCGTGCCCGCGCCGCGCCCGCTGCATGAGGCCTGCAAGGCGGCCAACGTCTGGCTCGAAGCGATGGATACGGGAGCCGCCGCGCGCACCTATAATGTGCTGCTCGCGGAGGGGCGGCCGGTTGCCGCGGCGCTGATCGCGGTCGCATGATGGCCTCAGCGCATTGAGATCGAAAACCGGATGACCGACGCCGCCGCAGATGTGCGCCCGACCGACCGCGAGGTTCTCGACGCAGCGCGGACCTTCGATCGCGATCGCTACCTTGCCGCGTTGCTTGCTCCGAGTGGCGCGCGCGCAGATCTTCTCGTGCTCGCGGCCTACCTCGGGGAGATCAAGCGCGTTCCGCTGCTCGCGCGCGAGGCCGCGATCGGAGAAATCCGGCTGCAATGGTGGCGCGATGCGGTTTCGTCCGAGGCGACGAGCGGACACCCGGTGGCGGACGCCCTGCGCGACGTTGCGCGGCGGCGTATGCTCGATCCGGCGCTGCTGGTCCTGCCCATCGAAGGCTACGGGCGGGAGCTGTACGAGGACGGAGTCGAGGATGCGCGCGCGCTCGATGATTATGTCGACGAGACGGAAGGGGCCGCAATCCGGCTTGCGCTTTCAATTTTAGGTGGCGGATCCGTCAACTCCGCTGCGAGATGTGGCGAAAACGCGGCGCGGGCGCTGGCGTTGACACGGCTCGCCCTCACGCTGCCACAGCAACTTGCTCATGGTCGGTTGCCGATTCCGGGTGAACTTGTGAGTCGGGTGCGCGATCCGCGTGGATGCGGCGTGGACGACGCGCGCAGTGCGGTGCGTACGCTCATGTCGGAGCTGGCGCGTGATGCTCGTGCGGCCGTCGCTCGTTTGCGGGGCGATGGTCCGGAGCTGGACGCGGGGTACCTCGATGCTGTTTTGCCGGTCGCGCTGGTCGAGCCGTATCTGGCGGCCGCGCTGAAGCCGGGCCGGGATGTGTTGGGAAGCGTGGCGGACATTTCGCCGCTTTCGCGTGTCGTGAGGCTGTGGTTCGCTCATTGGCGGAGGCGCGTATAGGTCGCGCCCGCGGGCGAGCGTCCGATGGGAGCATGAATGTTGCGATCCCTTGCGCCAATTTTTCTAGCGGTCGTGCTCACCGCCGTTTGTGGACCCGCGTCGGCTCAGTATGGCGACGGGCCGCACGATGGCTTCGAGCAACGCTCGGGCGATCAGCCGTTTGCCGATCCGGGTGAACCAACCCCTGCGGAGCCGGACCTCAGTGCGCCAGAGCTCGGCGAGCCAAATTTCAATGAGCCAAATTTGGGGGAACCGACACTCGGAGAACCGACACTGGGGGAGCCGACGACGGGAGAGTCGGCGCCGGGCGAACCGCCGGTGGCTTCGCCGCAGGCGGCCGATCCACGCTCTGATCACGCTGCCCCCGATCAACCCGCCGCCGCGCCGCACACTGCTTCGCCGACGTTGGGCGAACCGGGACCGGGCATACCTTTTCCGCCGGCCGATGGACAAGCCGCGGTGCCGCGCTATCCGGGCGCGCCTCTCGATCCGCACGCAGCACCAGGCTCCGAGCCGATGGGGATCGACGACCTCGCGTCGATGGCATCCGTCGAGATCGAATGGCGGGTCGAAAATCCTTTCCGTCTGTTCACCGATCCGAAGGATACCGAGATCCACCGCGCGACCTATCTCGAGCTCTCGCCGGCGCAGCGGCGGACCGCGCCTGTTCTCGCCGCCGAGCATGCGCTCTCGCGCCGCCACGAGGCGGGCTGGGCGGAGACCATGTACAGCAAAACGTGCTGGATCAATTCACGCAATCGCTACGTCTGCCCGAACGGCGACGACTACATCAATCCGAAGCAGCACCGCGTCGTGCTCACGCTCAAGGGCGTTCCCGAGCCCGATGTCGATTGCCGCTGGATCACGTCGTCGCTGCGCGAGGGCGACGGCGGAGAAAGCCTTCTGACCCGGCCGTGCAAGGAGCCGGTGCTGTTCAGCGCGCCTTATCCGTCGGGGCTTGCCGTGCGTGTCGAAATCGGCGGCATCACCGTGGCTTCGACCGAGGTCAAGGTGCGCGACATCTTCGTGGTCGGGGTCGGCGACAGCTTTGGATCCGGCGAGGGCAATCCGGATGTGCCGGTGCGCTTCTCGCCGGAGCGGACAATCGAATACGGCAAGGGCGGCGGCTCAGGATCGCTCAGCGGTTATCCGGCTCGCGTCGGTCCCTGGAAGCAGGTGGGCGACGACGCGTTCGTGAAGGAAAACGCGCGTTGGCTGGATCAAGCCTGCCATCGTTCGCTTTATTCCTATCAAACGCGTGCTGCGCTCGAACTCGCGGTCGAGGATCCGCACCGGGCGGTGACGTTCGCCGGCTTCGCCTGTTCGGGCGCCGAAGTCACGTGGGGCATGTTCCTGCGCTACAAGGGCAACGAGTGGGTGCCGAACCCGCCGGATCTCTCGCAGATCTCGGCTGCGGCCGACGCCCAGTGCGGACGCGTCGAAGCGCCGAAGCAAGACATGCCCGAAGCCTACCACATGCACGGCGTCATTCCGGAGCTGCAGGGCGGGCTCGTGCTCTCGAAATGCCCGGCCGACAAGGCGCGCAAGATCGATCTTCTGCTGATGTCGGTCGGCGGCAACGACATCGGCTTCGCGCGTCTGGTCGCGAACGCCGTGCTCTCGGATCAATCGCTGGTGCGCAGTCTCGGCGGCTGGTTCGGCCAGGTGCACGGCAACAAGGAGAGTCAGGAGCTGCTGACGCGGCTCGACCAGCGCTACAAGGCGATGAACCGGGCGCTGCACGGCATCCTGCACATCCCGTGGGAAGAAAGCGATCGCGTGATCCTGACGGGGTATCCGCCGTTCGCGCTGCTCGACGACAAGGGCTCGATGTGCGCCGATGGATCGGCCGGCATGGACGTGTTCGACGAGTTTGCGATTACGCAAAAGGCGGCGCTCTCGAGCGCGTGGCTGGCTGACAAGCTCGATCAAATCATGAAGTCCAGCGCGGAACTGCACGGCTGGAGTTTCGCCTCCGAGCACCAGAAAACCTTCGTTGGCCGCGGCATCTGTGCGGGGCACACGAACGGGCTCGGCCAAACGGTGGACGATCTGCGCTTGCCGCGCCGGAAGGGAAACGTGTGGGAGCCGTATAACCCCGCGCTGTTCCAACCCTATGCCGCGCGGCGGCGCTGGTTCCGCACTCCGAACGACGCGTTCCTGACCGGCAACTTCCACGTCGCCGGTTCGGTGATGCAGAAGGTGCTCAAGCTGCAAAGCTTCTCGTGGTTCCAGGTGTTGCTGGCCGCGACCTACTCCGGCGCGTTCCATCCCTCGGCCGAGGGTCACGCGGCGATTGCGGATTCGGTCGTGGAGCGGGCACGCGCGGTGCTCTCGCGGCACGGGCAGACATCGCCCGCGGCGGCTGCGTTCAACGACGCGCCCTAGCTTTATCCCGCGGCTCCGCTGCCGAGCTCGTGGGATTATTCGGCGGCTTCGCTGCCGAACTGGAGCTCGGACAGGCGCGCGTAGAGGCCATTCCGCTGTGCCAGCTCGCGATGGGTGCCGCTCTCGACGATGCGGCCCTTGTCGATCACCAGAATGCGGTCGGCCGTCTGCACGGTGGAGAGGCGATGGGCGACGACGATGGTCGTGCGTCCCTTCGTGAGCGTCTCGAGCGCGCGTTGCACGGCGACCTCGTTCTCGGTGTCGAGGGCGCTGGTGGCTTCGTCGAGCAGGAGGACGGGCGCGTTCTTCAGGATGGCACGCGCAATCGCGATGCGCTGGCGCTGGCCACCCGACAGAGATACGCCGCGCTCGCCGAGACGGGTGTCGTAGCCCTTGGGAAGCGCACGAATGAAGCCGTCGGCCTGGGCTGCCACGGCGGCGCGGATGACGTCCGTCTCGGAGGCCTCCGGTGTCCCGTAGCGGATGTTCTCGGCAACCGTATCGGCGAAGAGCGCGACATCCTGCGGCACGAGCGCGGTCGCGGCGCGCAGCTTGTCGAGCGCGACGGTGCGAATGTCGATGCCGTCGAGGCGGATCTCACCGGCGGTCGGATCGTAGAAGCGCAGGATGAGATTGAGAATGGTCGACTTGCCGGCACCCGACGGGCCGACCAGCGCCACACGCTCGCCGGGCGCGACGCGGAACGACACGCCTTCGATGGCGGGCACACCCGCGCGGCCGGTGTAGCCGAAGCGGACGGCGTCGAATTCGATGTCGCCCTTGACCGGTACGGGGAGCGGCACCGGATGGAGCGGCGATTTGATCTCGGGCTCGATGGTGAGAAATTCGGTGATGCGTTCGGCGGCGCCCGCGGCTTGCGTGGTTTCGCCCCAAACCTCGGACAGCTCGCCGAGTGCACCGGCAGCGAACAGCGCGTAGATCACGAACTGGCCGAGACGGCCGGCCGTGATCTCGCCGCTCAGCACCGAGGCCGAGCCATACCACAGCACGCCGACGATGCTCGATACGACGAGCAGAATGACGAGGCCGGTGAGGCCAGCGCGGGCGCGCATGCGGTCGCGCGCGGCGGAGAACGAGCGCTCGACGGATGAGGCGAAGCGCGTCGCGACGGCGTCCTCGTGTCCGAAGGCCTGCATGGTGCGCACGGCCTGGAGATTTTCGGCGGCGTAAGCGGACGCCTCGGCCAGCGTATCCTGGGCGCGGCGCGAGAGGCGGCGGACCACGCGCCCGTAGCCGATCAGCGGCAGCACGATGATGGGAATGGCGACGAGCACCAGCAGCGACAGGCGAGGGCTGGTTACGATCATCATCGCGAGCGCGCCGATCAGCATGATCACGTTGCGAAGGGCTTGCGAGATCGCCGTGCCGGCCGCGGACTTGACCTGAGTGGTGTCGGCGGTGAGGCGGCTCATGACCTCGCCGGAATGGGTGCGCTCGTAGAAGTCGGGGCCGAGGCGGGCGAGATGAGCGAAAACGTCGGCGCGCAGATCGGCCACGACGCGCTCGCCGATCCAGTTGACGAGGTAGAAGCGCGAGGCGCTGGCGATTGCCAGCACGACACCGATCGCAATCAGCATCATGAAATACTGATCGATCATGGCGCCGTCCCGGTCGCCGAAGCCGTGGTCGATCATGCGGCGGACGGCTGTCGGCACGGCCAGCATGGCCATGGCCGAGAGAACGAGTGCGACACCCGCGCCCGCTAAGCGGGCCGGATGGCGGGCAAGGTAGGGCTTCAGCGCCATCAGGGGACGCAGGGACCGGCGGCTCGCCGCCGCGGCGTCATCTTCGGACGAAGGAATTTCGGACTGTGCGGGCTTCGCCGCCGCAGGGCGTTCACTCAGACTCAAGTCTTGATCTCTCGAATTAGGCGTTTCCCGGCCACGCTTTAGGGCGTTTGCATTTATTTTGACCATGCTCGACATTCGTCCCCGGCGTCAACGATTTGCGGCCTGGTGGTTCGGATTGCCACGGGGCGCAAAAGGGCGCGCAAAACGTGCCGCGCAGGGTGCCGGGGGCCTTTAAGTGGTTCGCTTTGCCTCGTTTTTCGATGCTTGTGCGCACCAAGCATCTCGACTATAGAAGCGCATCCAGAAATTCGGGGCCGTGCCGGTGTCGGGCATACCGCCACCAATTCGGGGGCGTTCGCGCGATTGTCGCGCCGCTAGTCCGTTTGGCCCCATTTGAGCGAGCACGGTTATGAAAAAAGACGGCGACCTGCATCCGGACTACCATCAGATCACGGTTAAAATGACGGATGGTTCGCAATTCGTCACCTATTCGACGTATGGCAAGGAAGGCGACGAGCTGACGCTCGACATCGATCCCAGCTCGCATCCCGCTTGGACCGGTGGCGATCAGCGCCTCATGGACCGCGGCGGCCGCCTGACGCGCTTCAAGAAGAAGTTCGAAGGCTTCCTCAAGGAGTAGTCGCGGCTTGGGCGGCCGATGCGTTGCGCCGTTACGGCTGCACGCGTATCCGCCCCTCGGCGCTTCACTTCGAAAGCATAGAAAAAGGCCCGGCATTGCCGGGCCTTTTTTGCATTTCGGAGTTTCGATGCGCGAGGGTTGCGCCCGAGCTTAGCGCGCGGCGACGCGGCGCGGGCTCAATGCGAATGCTTGCTCGAGGTTGCTGATCTGCGTGGCGACCGGGTTGACGACCGGCGCCTCGTCGGTTCCATCCGCGGGCGGCAGCATCGCGCGGTCGAGCTGTACGATGCGATCGTGCAGCATGAAGCTCGCGTCGATGAGATCTCTCAGACCCTGCGGAAGATCCGCAAATCCTTTGGTGTGCGCCGGGCGGCCGAGGGTTTGCAGCTTCACACGCGCGCGCTTGGCCTCGGCCTGCTCCGCGGTGATCTCGCCTTCCTTCAGTGCGCGCCGGATGAGCAGCCATGACGCAAGCTCAAGCAGCCGCGTCGTGAGACGCATGCTCTCGGTGGCGTACAGAACCGTAACCTGGCTGGGGAGGCCTTTGGACTCGCGGCGGCCGTCTCCATCGAGGTAGGCGGCAGCACGCTCGACGAGCGCCATGCCTTCCGTGAACACTCGATCGAATTGTTCGGACGCCTGGAAACGCTCTCCGAAGGAGACCGTTTCGCCCTTGGCTGAAAACAGATTTTCTACGCGGGAACCGTTGCTCATGACACGCTTCGATACAAACGCCTACACATTGGACACCTTAGCATCGGCAGATCCTAAGAGACCATAGTTAAGAAAGTTGGCCAAAAACGAGACGAAACGATGCTCTAACGCCGTTCGTCCCCACAGCAAGAACCTATGCAAGAGACGTGCAAGAGCCGCGCCTAAAAAAATGAGCCGCCTCGCGGCGGCTCAGAAGTCAACAGGGAGGCGTCAAACAGGGTGGCTAGGCACCACCCCAGGATCCAGTGATCTGGATGACGAGAAGCATACGCCGCGATCCCTAACGAAAGCTTAAGAGTTGTCGATTTCGAATCGACGTCGCATTCATGATGCCGGAGCGTTGCGGTAAACGCCGTGCCCCATCATGGCACACATCGACGGCGCGGGGCGGTGAAGGACTTCGCGGTGTCAGGAGATCGTGTCGGTGCTGGAGACGAGCACCTTGTCGATGCGCCGGCCGTCGAGATCGACGACCTCGAACCGCCAGCCCTCCTGCTCGATGAACTCGCCTGTCTTTGGAATGTGCTGCAGATGGGCGAGGACGAAGCCGGCGGCCGTTGCGTAGCCGCGCTTCTCGGGCAGCGTCAGGCCGAACTGGGCCGCCAATTCGTCCACCGGCATAGAGCCGGCAACCAGCCAGGAGCCGTTGGCGCGCTGGACGGCGTTGGGCTCCTCGCCCTCGGACTTGAAGGCGCCGACAATGGCTTCCAGCACGTCGGCAGGTGAGACGAGCCCTTCGAAGTGGCCGTATTCGTCATGGATGAGGGCGATCGGAACATCGGCCTCGCGCAGAATGCCGAGGGCATCGAGGGCATCCATGGTTTCGGGAATGATCGGCACCTTGCGGATATAGGCGCGGATGTCGAGGGGGCGGCCGGCTAGGATCGCCGCCAGCAGTTCGCGGGCGCGCACGACGCCGATCAGCGTATCGATCGAGCCCTCACCCACGGGAATGAGCGAGTGCGGCGTCTCGATCAGCTGCTGCTTGATCTCGTCCTCGGACGTGGCGACGTCGAGCCAATCGACATCGGTCCGCGGCGTCATCAGGCCGATGACGGTGCGGTCGGCGAGCCGCATGACGCCCGAAATCATCTCACGCTCATGGCTTTCCAACACGCCTGCGGCCTCGGCCTCCATGATGACCATCGAGATTTCTTCGTCGGACACCTGGCTTTGATGCTGCTCGGCCTGGCCGAAGACACGGAAGACAAGGCGGGTCGACGCATCCAGCAACCAGATGGCCGGACGGGCGATGCGCGAGAACGCAGTCATGGCCGGTGCGACGATGCAGGCGATGGCCTCGGAGTTCCTCAAGGCGACGTTTTTCGGGACCAACTCGCCGATGATAACCGAGAGATACGTGATGATCGCAATGACGATGCCGTAGCCGAGCGGCACGGCCACGCCCGCCGAGAAGCCGGCGTCCTGCAACGCGGCGTTGGCGTACTCGCCGAACGTTTCGCCGGAGTAGACGCCGTTGATGATGCCGATGAGGGTGATGCCGATTTGGACGGCGGAGAGGAAACGTCCCGGATTGGCGGAGAGGGCCAGGGCGCTTTTCGCGCCCTTTTTTCCCTGCGAGGCCATCGCGCGCAAACGGGGCTGGCGGGCGGATACGACGGAAAGCTCGGAGAGCGCAAAGAGGCCGTTCAAAAGAATGAGGCCCAAGACGATGAGGAGGTCGGTCACGGTGTTTGCGGCCGACCGTCGGTCGAGCCACTCCAAGGTTGCGAAGCGGCCGGATGCTATCGACACATCATAGGCGGGTCAATGCACTCAAATTGACGGATTGCCGCGCATAGTATTCTCGAAACGGCGCGCTTTTTCGGGAGATTTGAGCACCCGTTGCTCGAAGCGCGAGGTTTCGCGAGCGATCGTCAAGTAAATGAGGTTGCGCAGCCTGCGCGAGAGCTTGCCGCTCGGCACGCCAGATTTTTTCGTAAAGGGCTACGGCTTTTTGAAAAGCGCGTCGGCGGCCGATTCATGGGCGCGCTTTTTCGCGAGTTCGGCTGCCACCCGCTCGATCTCGGCGGCGAAGGCGGAGATGCGGGCCTCCAGCTCGGCCACCGACAGCGTCTCGAGATTTTCACCAACGGCGATCGATTTCGGCGCTGCGGGCCGAACGTCGTCCCAGTCCATGGCTTCCTCCGCGTGTCCGAGCTGTTTCTCGCCCTTGGGGTGGCATGACCCGCGTTCCGCGGGGTGGCATGAGCCGCGTTGCGCAGGGTGTCATGTCCGCCGTCTTGTCTCAAGACGCTCGCTCAGGCAGGTATGTGCCATCAAAGCCGCCAGGAGTCTCATTGATGACCACGACGCCGCAAACCATGACTGTCATCGCCACTCAGGGAAAAGGCGGTCCCGAGGTTCTCGTGGCGGAAACGCGGCCGGTGCCGGTGCCGGGTGTCGGGCAGGTGCTGATCAAGGTCGCGGCTGCGGGCGTGAACCGTCCCGACGTGCTGCAGCGCAAGGGGCTCTATCCCGCGCCGAAGGGACATTCGGAGCTGCTGGGGCTTGAGGCGTCCGGCGTCGTCGTCGCGGTGGGCGAGGGCGTGAGCCGGTGCAAGCCCGGCGACCGCGTGATGGCGCTGCTCAATGGCGGAGGCTATGCGGAATTCGCCGTGGCTGACGAGGTTGCGACGCTGGCAGTTCCGGACGGGCTGTCGATGGTGGAAGCCGCGGCGATCCCGGAGACCTTCTTCACCGTTTGGCACAACGTGTTCGAGCGCGGCGGGCTGGTCAAAGGCGACTGGTTCCTCGTGCATGGCGGCACAAGCGGGATCGGCGTCACGGCCATCCAGCTCGCAGCGGCGACCGGGGCGCGCGTGATCGCGACCGCGGGATCGGCCAAGAAGTGCGAGGCCTGCCTTGCGCTGGGCGCCGTCCGGGCGGTCGATTACACGCAGGAGGATTTTGTCGAGGCCGTGAAATCCGAGACGCAGGGACGGGGCGTCGATGTGATCCTCGACATGGTGGGCGGCGATTACGTGGATCGCAACATCCGTTCTCTTGCGGACGACGGCCGGCTCGTCAACATCGGCTATCAATCAGGCTCGAAAGTCACCGTCGACATGATGCGTGTGATGCTGAAGCGCCTGACGCTGACGGGCTCGACGCTGCGCATCCGGCCGACGGAAGTGAAGGGGGCGATCGCGCGTGCGGTGGAAGCGCGCGCGCTGCCGCTGATCGCGAAGGGGCGCGTCAAGATCCCGATCGACAGCACCTATCCGCTCGCGCAGGCGGGCGAAGCGCACGCGCGCATGGAAGGCAGCCAGCACATCGGCAAAATCGTTCTTACGGTCGGCTAGCAGCGCGGGAGAGCGTTACCAGGCGAGTGCCGTCATGGCAGCGATGGGGCGGTTGTCGCCGGGGAATAGCTCCATGAGCCCGGCATCCGTCAGTCCCTCGCCTTCGACGTGAACGCCGCTTGCGATGAAGATGCTGTCAATACCTGCGCGCGCGGCGCCCGCGATATCCGTGCGGATGCCGTCGCCGATGGCGAGGACGCGCTCGCGTGCGATCGGTTTCGACTTCAGTGTTTCGACATGGGCAAGCGCCATGTCGTAGATCGGCAAATACGGCTTGCCGGCGTACTTTACGTTGCCGCCCATTCTTTCGTAGGCCGACGCCAACGCGCCCGCGCAGTAGACGATCTTGTCGCCGCGTTCGACGGTGAGATCCGGATTGGCGCAGACCATCGGTAGACTCCGGTCGGCAAATCCGGCCAGCAGGCCGGCGTAATCGTCAGGAACCTCGACTTCGTCGTCGAACAGGCCGGTGCAGGAAATCGCAACGGCGTCGTCGGCGCTGCCCAAGATCACGTCGAGCCCTTCGTAGAGCGGCAGGTCGCGCTCGGGGCCGAGGGGATAGACAACTTTGCCGGAATAGCCTGTGAGGAACGTGCGGGCCGCGTCGCCTGAGGTGACGATGCTGTCCCATGCGAAGCGGGGGACGCCGATGCGGTCGAGCTGCGCGGCGACACTGGCGGCCGGGCGCGGGGCATTCGAGAGCAGCAGCACGGTGCCGCCCGCGAGGCGAAAGCGGGTGCAGGCGTCGCACGCCGAGGCGAATGGCTCGACGCCGTTGTGCATCACGCCCCAGATATCGGTCAGCCAGACATCCCGGCCCTCGGCGAGCGCGGAGATGGAGTCGATAATGGGGATCAGATTGGCGCTCGGCGTGGCATGCGTTTCCATTCCGCATCCGTAAATGGTGCGCTGGGCTTCGGCAAGCGCACGCTGAGGGCGAGCGCTTGCCGGGGTGCTGAACGAGCCCGGCCGGGCCGCGATGATTAAGCGGCGGCCGTTCTGGCGCGACTCGTATTGACGACGTCGGCGCGAACCGGGCGAGCGCCGCCGAACAGCTGGCCCTGTCCCAGAAGAACGCCGAAGCCGAACACGCGCGCGAGCTGATCGTCGCTCTCGATGTGCTCCACGACGAGCGCGAGACCGTGGCTGGCGAGGTGGCGGCAGACGTCGTTCGACGGCAGGTGTCCGCTTGGCGCGGGCAAGCCGCTCAGGAACACCGAGGCGTCGAGCTTCACGAAGGCAAAGCCCTGCTCGGAGAGGGCCTCGAAGTCCATGTCGAGGTCCGTGAGATGGGACATGGCGAAGCGGAAGCCGAGGGCGCGCATGTCGGCCAGCGAGTCCCACTCGGGGGTCGAGAAGCCGCGGACGTCGCTCTGCGTGAACGACAGCACGAGCTGCGTCGCCAAACTGCTGCGCTGGTGCAGCGTTTCAGCGAGTTCACCCAGGAAGTGCTCATCGGCGACCGACTCGCCGCTGAAGGTCGAAAACACCGATCCTGTCTTGCCGCGCTCTTCGAGGCGGCGCGCCATCACGGCCGTACGGGTGATGCGGACGCCGTCGAACAGCGGCAGGAGGCCGGTGCCACGGAGTTCGCCTCCGTCGGAGGCCACTTCGATCGGGTGGCCTTCGGCATCGCGCAGGCGCACGCTCACTTCATAATGGCGCGTCTGCTGGTCCTGCAGGCCGAGGATCGGCTCGAGCGAAACGTCGATACGGCCGGCGGAAATCGCGTCGGCCATCTGACGGGCGCGGGCGTCGGCAGGCCGGGCCTGCGGCTGGCGCACGAACGGTGGCAGCGGCGGAGGCTGCGGGGCCGTTGCGCGCGGTGCGGCCGGTGCCGGGCGTGCTTTGGCATCGTTCTCCGCGGCGCGCATGCTGCCTGCCGTCATCCGAAGAGCATCGATCGACCGGTCGACGGACTGATCGAGCGATTTCGGCGGACCCGTGCGGCCCGGTGCCTGCGGTGCGCCGCCGTGGCTGCCGCGCGGTTCGTGCTCGCTCGCGTTGACCTCCTCGAGGAGCCGTTTGATGGCATCCTGAATCACCTCGACATCCGCTTCGCGCGGAGAGGCCGCGTGGGTGGCCGGTTCGTTGCGCACGGGTTCATGACGCGCAGATTCCGGCCGAGCGGGTGCTTGGCGCGGCGACTCGGGGCGCGCCGGTGCGGCGCGATCGGGCGACGTCGACAGCGTCGGCTCCGCGGGACGCGCCGAGGCGCGGCCGGTGACGAATGGCGGGAGCTCGTCGCGGGCCGGCGTGGGGCGGAAAGACCAGTAGTCGTCCAGATCTTCCGGTTTGGCGGGCTGCTGCTTCTGACTGGCTGCCTTGGGCGCTGCTGCCGGCATAGACGGAGGCAGCGGCGGCGGCATGGCCTGAGTCTGGGCGCGGTTCTGGTCGGCAAAGCGCGGCGCGGGCGGAGGGAGGCCGGACAAGTCGGCGGAGGGAGCCTGCGCGAACGCGCTGCGCGCGTATGTTTCCTGACGTGCCTGGTCAAGCGCGTCGCGCGCCAGGTCATGGGCGTCGCTGCGTTGCGTGTCCGTGCGCGGCTCGGAGAACGCCGGCTGGCCGGGAAGCGGCGGCATGGCGCGGGAGGGCCGGGCGGCCTGGGCCGGAAGAGCCGGCGGCATGGACGGCGCGCCGCGGCCGTCATCCTTCAAGCGGCGGACTTCCTGGTCGCGGCGGTCGCGGCTGGGCGTGCGGGCGGTGTCCGCCGGCTTGCGGGCGGTGGCGCGCCACGCGAACATATGCACCGAAAGAAGCAGGAGATAGGCCGACAGCGCAGCGGTGGCGGCCACAGGGGCAGGCAGTCCCGCATGCCGATAGAGAGCAACCGCACCGGCCACAGCCACAAGGCCCATCGCCACTGCGATTACGGTTTGAGACCCCGTTCGAATTCCCGTCATGATCTGCTTTTCCTACCCACTTGAGACGCAGCACATCAGTGCGCGCACGAATCACATGTCATCAGGGTCGGGCGGTTGGGCGGCCAACGCAATGCAAGGGCCCCCGGCTATCACCAGCCTTTTCCAAGGCTGAGCGAAGACTTAGCCGGGGCGTTGCGCAGATGCACCGCGCGGGTGGCCGGAACGCCGAGGCATCGAGCGGTGGAGAGCCGCAAATGCGCCTTGGGCCAGCCTAGAGACAACCCGAATCGAGGCGCCGTTTAGATGTCGTTAGGCGAATCGGCGTGGTATCGTGGCGTCGGGCCGCCTCTCTGTCCGGCGTAATAGGAGACCTGCCCTAATGTTGATGAGTGTTATAGCGCGCCAGTGCGAGTCGGTTGATTATTCTGAACTTTCCGGTGCTCGCGTTCTCATTACCGGACTCACGTCCGAGACAGGTTTCGACCTTGCGCGCGGTTTCGCCGATCACGGCGCGCGCCTCATCATTCAGTCGCCGGAAGATAGCCCGGAAATGACCGAGCTGGCGGCGGTGCTGGCCGAAAATTCGGCCGCCATGAAACTGTTCAACGATCCTCTCACCACCGACGACGAAGCGGTCAAGCTCGTGCAGACTGCCGTGCAGGAATTCGGCGGGCTCGACATCGTCATCAACCTCGTTTCGGTTCCGGCCGGTGACGTCGCCCGCCTCGAAACGCTGGAGGATGTCGAGGGGCTGGTGCTCGATGCGCTGCGCATCCCGCTGCGCCTGACCGAGTGCGCGGCCAATCGCATGCGCCTCGTGTGGATCGAAGGATCCGTTCTCAACATCGTTCGCATGCCGAATGCGGTCGGTGGCCGCGCCGCGATGCTCGCCGACGTTCTGCGGGCTGAGCTCCAGGAGCTGACGCGGGCGATGGCGAATACGTGGGCCGATCGGGGCGTTCGAATCAATGCCATCGCACCGCCGTCATCGGTTGGTGCGCTCGGCGGGCAGCGGGCCGCATCGGACGCCGATCTCTGTGCGTTCGCCCTGCAGCTCGCGAGCCGCAAGTCCCGCAGCGTCTCTGGCTACGTGCTGGACGCGGAAGGCGCCGCGCAGCGTTGGTGCTGAAGTAGGCAGCCGGCAATAGGCAGCCGGCAGCGGCTAGGCAGTGAGGCAGTAGGCAGTAGGCAGTAGGCAGTAGGCAGTAGGCAGTAGGCTTTGCGGCCTACTCGGCAGGGCTGGCGATGGGATCGGCTTCCGCTTCGGCGTGGTGGGATGCGCCGATGTAGCTCAGCACCGTCGGCACGACGAAGAGCGTCAGCACTGTGCCGAGGCTCATGCCACCGACAATGACCCAGCCGATCTGCTCACGGTTCTCCGCTCCGGCTCCGGTCGCCATGGCGAGGGGCACGGCGCCGAGCACCATGGCGCCTGTCGTCATCAGGATCGGGCGCAGGCGAAGGCTTGCGGCTTCGACGATGGCGTCGAGACGGCGCTTCCCCTCCAGCTCGAGCTGGTTTGCGAATTCCACGATCAGGATGCCGTGCTTGGTGATGAGACCGACGAGGGTCACCAGGCCGATCTGGGAATAGACGTTCAGCGATCCGCCGACGAGGTACAGCGTGCCGAGCGCGCCGCACATGGAGAGCGGCACCGTGATCAGGATGATGAGCGGATCGCGGAAGCTCTCGAACTGCGCGGCCAATACGAGATAGATGAAGGCCAGGGCCAGCACGAAGACGATCGCCAGGCTTTGGCTCGACGCACGGTAATCGCGGCTCTGGCCGTTGACATCGGTCTGCACGGTGCGCGGCAGGACATCGCGCGCGGTGCGCTCCAGATGATCGAGGACTTCGCCGAGCGCGTAGCCGGGCGCGATGTTCGCCGACAGCGTGACCGAGCGAAGCTGGTTGAAACGCTTCAGCTCCTTGGGCGCCACGCTCTCCACCACTCTGACGATATTGGAGAGCTGGATCATCTCGCCCGATGGCGAGCGCAGGAAAATGGTGTCGAGGGCGGCCGGCGTCGCGCGATCCGGAATGTCGAGTTGCACCATGACGTCGTATTGCTCGCCGTTCATCTCGAAGCGGGTGACCTGGCGGCCGCCAAGGAGCGTTTCCAGCGTACGCCCGACGACGTTCACATCGAGGCGGAGGTCCGAGACCTTGGCGCGGTCCATGTCGATGCGGAATTCGGGTGTGTTGAGCTTGAGGTCCGTCTCCTCGCTTTCGAGGCCGGGGTAGTCGGCGAGGGCAGCGAGCAGCTTGTCGGACAATACCTGAAGATCTTCGTAGCTGCCGGACGACTGTAGCACGAACTCGACGGGGCGGGCGCCGCCGCGCTGTCCGAATGCGCCGGGGTTCTGGATGAAGGATTGCGCACCCGCAATGCGGCGGACCTTTGGCGTCAGCTCTCGCGTGAGCTGCTGCTGGGTGCGGCTGCGCTCACTCCAATCGTTGAGCGGGGCGAAGATCAGGTAGCGGGAAACTTCGGGCGTGCCGTTGATGACGAGGCGCGACTTCACTTCCGGGATGTCGGCCAGGAACGCATCGGCTTCAGAGCTATAGCGGCTGATGTAGTTGAGCGTTGCGCCTTCTGGACCGGTGCCGCGGATCCGGAGCACGCCGCGATCCTCGACCGGGGACAACTCGGCCTTGAGGTTGACGAAAAAGACGTAGCACGAACCCGCTACGACCGCGGCGAGCAGCACCACCACGGGGCGGTTGGCGAGCGCTACGCCGAGGGCGCGCCGGTAGCCATTTTCGAGACCGGTCAGGAGCCGCTCGACAAACAAGAAGACGCGGCCGGGATTGGGATTGTGCCGCAGCAGGCGCGAGCACATCATCGGCGTGAGCGTCAGCGCGACGAAGCCAGAGATGACGACCGCGCCGGCGAGCGTCAAGGCGAACTCGAGAAACAGACGTCCTGTTTTTCCCGGCGCGAACGCAATCGGCGCGTAGACCGCCGCGAGCGTCAGCGTCATGGCGATGACGGCGAAGCCGATCTCGCGCGTGCCCTTGATGGCCGCCTCGACGGGTTTCATGCCGTGTTCGATGTGGCGGTAGATGTTCTCCAGCACGACGATGGCGTCGTCGACGACGAGGCCGATGGCCAGCACCATGGCAAGGAGCGTCAGCGTATTGACGCTGAACCCGAAGGCGAACATCAGCGTAAAGGTCGCGATGAGCGAGATCGGAATGGTGACGATCGGGATCAGCGACGCGCGGCCGGAGCGCAGGAAAAAGACGATGACGAGCACCACGAGCAGGATGGCTTCGCCGATGGTGTGGTAGACGGCCTCAATCGAACGTTCGATGAAGATCGAGTCATCGTTGGCGACGTCGGCCTTCATGCCGTTCGGCATCGACTGGTTGATCTTGGGCAGCATCTCGCGCACGCCCCGCGAAACGTCGAGCGGGTTTGCGACGGCCTGCTTTATCACGCCGACGGCGATGGCAGTCTTGCCGCCGTAGCGACTCTCGCGGCGCTCGTCGAAGGCGCCGAGCTCGACGCGGGCGACCTCGCCCAGCTTCACCTGGTGGTCGCCGGACAGCTTGATGACGATGTTGCGGAATTCCTCGGGCGTGACGAGACCCGTCTTGGAGAGGACGCTGAACTCGCGATTGGTGCTTTCGATGCGCCCCGACGGAAGCTCGACGTTCTGGGCGCGCAGGGCCGTTTCGATATCCTGCACGGTGAGCGAGAAGGCGGCCAGCCGCTCGCGGTCGATCCAGATGCGCATGGCGTAGCGGCGTTCGCCGTAGATCGTGACATCGGCCACGCCGTTGAGGTTCTTCAACTGGTCGACGACGAAGCGGTCGACGTAGTCCGTGATGTCGAGCGTGCTCAGGACGGGACTGGTGAACACCAGCATCATGACGGGCTGCGCGTCAGCCTCGACTTTGGCGATAACCGGTTCGTCGATTTCGTCGGGCAGGCGGCCACGCACACGCGAGACGCGATCGCGGACGTCGCTCGCGGCGACGTCCTGGTCGATCTCGGGGCGGAAGCGGACGGTGATGCGGCTGTCCTCGGAGCGGCTCGAGGATTCGAGCACGTCGATGCCGGAGATGCCCGCGATGGAGCCTTCCAGGATCTGCGTCACCTGCGTTTCGATGATCTTTGCCGACGCGCCGGGGTAGCGCGTGGAGACCGAGACGACGGGCTCGTCGACGTTCGGATATTCGCGCACGGTGAGGCGGGTGTAGGAGACGACGCCAAGCAGCACGATGACAAGACTGAGAACGGTCGCGAAGACCGGCCGGCGGATGCAGAGTTCCGAGAAACCCATCAGGTGCCCTTCGCGGCAGGGTTGGCGCCCACGACGATTTCGAC
This sequence comes from Hyphomicrobium sp., assembly GCF_051860585.1. Classification (GTDB taxonomy): domain Bacteria; phylum Pseudomonadota; class Alphaproteobacteria; order Rhizobiales; family Hyphomicrobiaceae; genus Hyphomicrobium_C. The sequence goes on along the minus strand of NZ_JBHYDS010000002.1, from coordinate 403,696 downwards.
GCGGCTGCCGTTCTTGAGCATCTGCTGGCCTGCGGTGACGACCGTCGTGTCGGCAGCCAGCCCGTCGAGGATTTCGACCAGCCCGTTGCTGCGGCCGCCGAGCGTGACTTTCACCTCCATGGCCTGCCCGTTCTCGATCCGGAAGACGATCTTGTCCTGCCCGCGCGGTACGATGGCCGCTTCGGGAATGACGAGGACGTTGCGTTTGGTTTGGCCCTTGACGCGAATGCGCGCGAACAAGCCGGGGCGCAGGATCAACTGCGGGTTTTCGAGGCGAGCGCGGATGTTGAGGGCGCGGCCGTTGACGTCCAGGTGCGGGTCGATGGCGTAGATCGTGCCGGTGAACGTGCGGCCCGGCAGGGCATCGACGGCGATTTCGATGGTCTGGCCGTTCTTGACCTGCTCGAGGAAAATCTCGGGCAACTTGAAATCGATTTTCAGCGTGTCGATCTTTTCGAGGTTCACGATCGGCTGGCCGGCGGTGATGTAGGCGCCGGGCGAAACCTTGCGAATGCCGGCGGTGCCGCTGAACGGCGCGACGATGGTGTGCTTCGACAGGCGGACCTTGGCGAGTTCGAGGGCGGCGCGCGTGGTTTCCGAATTCGAGGTCGCCTCGTCGCGGGCGCGTTCGGTGACGTTGCCGGAGCGTGCGAGCGAGTTGGCGCGTTGCAGGTTGCCATCGGCGAGATTGTAGCGGGACTGCGCGTCGTCCACCTCGGCGACGGCGAGGGCGGTGTCGAGCTTCACCATCGCGGCGCCAGCGTCGACGGGCGCGCCTTCCGAAAGCGCGATCTCAGTGATGCGGCCGGCGATCTCGGACGTAATCTGCACGGACTCGTCGGATTGCAGTGTGCCGATCGCGCGGATGTCTTCCGTGGAGGTCGTCGCGACGGCGTTGGCGGTTTCGACGGCGACGCTCTGGCCTGCGCCGCGACCCATCGCTGCCGGTTCGGCACGTGCGTGCGCCTTGCCGCCGGGCGCCTCAGTACCGGGGGCATTAGTGGCGTCGGCATGCGGGCGCGACGCAGGCCGCAGCCCGGCCATTTCCTGCAGTCCCCAGAGCTTGCCGTCTGTCGCGTAGAACGCAGCAGCGCCCGCTCCCGTGAGCAGCACGACTGCGATCAAGACTTTCCACATAAACCACCTGATCCAGTTGGCAGTGCCGGGCCGCATTTCGCTCCGCGATGCTGCGCGTCGTGGTTAAACGCGGCGGCTCGCCAAATCCGTCGAAGCGTGCGGCCGGGGCCCGACGCGCTCGTAGGCAAGCTTACGCCTCAAATATGGCGGGAGCTACATCGCTCGCGGCGGGAAACCCTTACGGCTTTTTCGCTGCCTGCTGATTGCCGTCCGGTTCCGGGAGGCGCGACCGGGCTGGCGGAGCGACGTCCGTCTCTACCGGGATGAGGCCTTCCTTGGTCAGGGCCGGGGGGATGGGGCCGTAGACCGGGACAAGGGCATTAGCTGGCGCCTTGGCAAGGAGTGGCTGCAACTCCGCGTCCAGCGTCGCGAGGGGCACGACGTTGGTCTTGGCGCGCAGATGCACGACTTTGAAGCCCTTCTCCTTCAATCCCGCCAGGATCGCGGGCAGCGCCTTCGCCGTCGGGCGCTTGAGGTCGTGGAACAGCAGGATGCCGCCGCGCCGTGCGGTCACCAACTTGAGGGTCCGGTCGGCGATGCGCTGGGGGCTGCCAGTGAAGCTGTCGTTCGAGATGACGTCGACGGTGAAGCTCGCGATGCCGCGTGACTGCAGGTAGGTCAGCAGTTCGTCGCTGTCGTTCAGTCCCGGAAAGCGGAAGAAGGGGGCGATGCCGGTTCCGGCGCCGAGCGCCACGGCGGCGAACCCGCGCTCGATCTGATCCTGCGCCTTCTCCGGAGAGAGGCGCTTGAGATTGTTCGGGTGCGACCAGGTGTGGGTGCCGACCGTGTGGCCGCGCGCGATCACATCCTTCATCGCGGCGGGATGGGCGAGCGCCATTTCGCCAACCGCAAAGAAGGTCGCCTTCGTGCAGTACCGGTCGAGCGTATCGAGGATCGGCGTCGTCACCCCCGGCACGGGGCCGTCGTCGAAGGTGAGCACCACTTCGTTGTCGGCGAGCAGGTCGTGCTCCTTCTCGCGCTTGGTTGCGGATCCGAACATCGGCCCGCCCGAGGTGTCGATCTCGACGACACGAGAGACACCGAGCGCCGTTTCGGGGTGGGCACAGGACGACGCCAGCGCGACGTCGGCGCCAGTGGCCGCAAAAAGCGCCAGCGATAGGGTGGCAATTTTAATGTGCACGCCGTGCTCCAGGCTCCGCGTCAATAGTTTGCGGAGTCTCGGTGATTTCACGGGGCCCGATCAAGTGCGGAGGGATACTGAATGGCCGCTTTTTGGGTTCAGCGCGGCATTTGGGGCGCTATCGCCTTATTGGGCTCCAAACGCCTTGAGCTGCCAGGGATCGTTGGAGGGGTTCGCCCAGTCGAACGGTTTGGTCGCCGGATGCGCAGGGCGGGCCGGCGCAGGCTTGCGGGCGCTTTCGGCGGGTGGGCCCTCGACCGTCGCCGGCTCGCCCTCGGACACCGGCCAGGTCGCGGCCCGGGTGGCGAGCGCGTTGGTGGCTGCAGCGGACTTGGCCTTCAGCATCTTGGCGGCGATGGCATCGAACTCGGGCAGCGTTTCGGCCGGAGACTTCGGCACGATATGAACGAACTTGTAGCCGCGCTTTTTCAACTCTTCGATCAAGCTGCTGATGGCGCCGGCCGTCGAGGGCTGGATGTCGTGGAACAGCAGGATGCCCTTCTTCTCGTGATCGAGCGCCGCCAGGACGTTGCGGAGAACGACGCCGGGGCTCTTGGTGCGGAAGTCACGCGAGTCGACGTGAATGCCGAAAATGCCCATGCCGCGACCGCGAATGTAGGCGAGGGTCGACTTGCTGTGGGCGAGATAGGGGAACCGGAAGAACGGCGCAATGGGGACGTTGGCGCTCGCCGCAACCGCAGACAGACCGAGCTCGAACTCCCGCTTCATGGCGGGGGCGTTGAGGGCGCTCATCTTCTGGTGCGACCAGGTGTGCACGCCGATGGTGTGGCCGCGGCGGGCTACTTCCTGCAGCGTCGCCGGGTCGGCAATCGCCATGCGGCCAACGGAAAAGAATGTCGCCTTGATGCAGAACTCGTCGAGCGCATCGAGGATCGGAACCGTGTAGCGGCGCATGGGACCGTCGTCGAAGGTCAGCACGACCTCGCCCGGCTCGAGGAACTTCGCTTCGCTGGCGTGGTACTGGCTGCCGAATTCCGGTCCGGCGGAGGTATCGATCTCGACCACACGGCTGATGCCCATGGTCGTGCTGCCGTTCGCGCAGACTCCCGCCGGCTCGACGGCCGGCAAGGCCGGCTTCAGAAGCGGGGCGCTATCGACGTCCGGGGTTTCGCCCGCGAACGGGGTTCCAACGGGAGCCAGGGGCGGCGGCGTCTCGGCGCGCGCGCCGGACAGGATCGCGGCCATGCCGATGCAGGCCGCGAGGGCCGTCAGCGCGTTGTGCCGGATCGTGCACATCAACTCTCTCCCCGCTCAGCCGCTGATCCGGCCTCGCCACGCCTCCCACCGGGAGGTGGCCGCGCATTGAACCACGGTTCGTAATTGAGTTTGTAGCCAAAATGCAACCCTGCTTTGCGGGCGAATTTTTTTGGCGCATGAGAGTGTCGCTGGTGTGACGGCTATGGTACGGGCTGGCCCTCGAAACCTGGGCCTTGAGCGCATTGAGCCCGGGACACGCCGCAGCGGTCAAAGTGCCGCGCAACCGGCCGCGCGATGCGGCATCTTGGAGTGTCGATGTCGGCTTCGGATGATCGGGCGTCTGCAGAAGCGGAAGAGATCAGCGTCGCGGACCTGGTGCGGGATGTCGCGCTGGCGTTGCACGATGGCGACAGTGTGCGCGCGGCGGGCTTCGTCAGCGACCTCCATCCCCGCGACCTTGCCGACGTCATCGAGCTTCTGAGCCCCGAACACCGCGTGGCGCTCATCCAAGCGCTGGGGCCGGCATTCGACTTCGACGTGCTGTCCGAAATCGACGAGTCGGTCCGTGACCAGCTTTCGGAAGCCCTGCCGAACGACTTGCTCGCACGGGCCGTCACCGAACTCGATACCGACGACGCGGCCTATCTGATCGAGAACCTCGAGGAGGCGGACCGCGAGGAAATTCTCGCGCAGCTGCCGAAGGGTGAGCGCGCGGTCCTCGAGCGGCAGCTCGAATACCCCGAGGATTCCGCCGGCCGCCTGATGCAGAGCGATTTCGTGGCGGTGGCGCCTTACTGGACCATCGGGCAGGTGATCGCGCATGCGCGAGAGTCGGACGACCTGCCGGATCAGTTCTACCAAATTTTCGTCGTCGATCCCGCGTTCCGGGTGCTCGGCAGCGTCGATCTTTCGCGACTGCTGCGGACCAAGCGCGAGGTGCCGATCTCGGAGATCATGGAGACCGATCTCGATGTGGTGCTCGCGATCGCAGACCAGGAAGAGGTGGCGCGCGAGTTCGAACGCTACAACCTGCTGTCGGCTCCGGTGGTCGACGAGAACAACAAGCTCGTTGGCGTGATCACCATCGACGATATCGTCGAGGTCATCCAGGACGAAGCCGACGAGGACATGAGGGCGCTGGGCGGTGTCGGCGACGAGAGTCTCGGGGGCAGCGTGGCCGAGACCGCGCGCAGCCGCGTACCCTGGCTGATGGTGAATTTGCTCACCGCCGTGCTGGGCTCGTTCGTGATCAAGGCGTTCGATGCGACCATCGAGCAGATGGTGACGCTCGCGGTGTTGATGCCGATCGTGGCGTCTATCGGTGGCAATGCCGGCACGCAGACCATGACGGTGACGGTGCGCGCACTCGCGACCAACAAGCTCGGCGCGGCTAATGCGCGACGCATCATTTCGCGCGAAACGCTGGTCGGCCTGATCAACGGCCTAGTGCTATCGTCCATCATGGCGACGTTCGTGTTCTTCTGGTTCGGATCGGGGCATCTCGGGGCCGTGATCGGGGCGGCCATGGTCGTCAATCTGCTGGCGGCGGCTCTGGCGGGCATTCTCATTCCGCTGGCACTCGACCGGCTGAAACTCGACCCGGCGCCGGCGTCCGGCGTGTTTGTCTCGATGGTGACGGACGTGGTCGGTTTCTTCGCCTTTCTCGGTCTCGCCTCGATTTACCTGATGTAAGAATTCCGGGTTCCATGACAGTTCGATAACGTTGGCCGCAATTATTGCGTCTTGCCGGGCGCGGGCGGCCCGTGAAAGATCGGGTTTCGAGCGGACGCCGATTCCACGCAGGTGACCATGGCCCAAGAAAAACGCGTCAAGCATCTGCGGCAAACGCTGCTCTGGCCGGTCTACCTCCTGCCGCTGGACGAGAATGCGCCGCTGCAGGACCATTGGGAGCATCTGGCTACACCCAGTCCGGACAATCCCTGGAGCGAGGTGGATGACGAGTTCGGCGATCCGAGCGAGTTCCAGGCGCGCCACTACAATGAATTCGTGACCTTCCTGCCTCCGGTGCAGCGCTTCCTCTACGGCCAAGGCCTCGGACGGTCCGTGACCAAGGTCTACGGCGAAAGCCCGATCCGCGTGATGCGCCGCCATGACGTGCGTCGCGCACGGGTGACGCTGGCAGAAGGCGATGTGCCTATCGAACTCGGCGTCGTGCATGTGGATCTCTATTTCTTCTTCGATATCGACATCGCGCTGCTGACGCTCGAGGTCTGCGCGGACGATCTGCCGCTCGACACGGCGCAGAACCTCCTGTTCCGATTCGGGCGCGCCTATCCGGCATATTGGGAACAGGACAGCGGCCGCGGCGGTCATTGCCCGTGGAAGGTGGAATGGCTCGACGCCGACGGGCAGGTGCTCGCCACCTCCGACTACGAAAACCGCGAGAAGTACCTGTCGTTCGTCTGCCGGCACCGTGCGCCGACCACCGCCTCGCATTGGGAATTTCTGATGTCGCCGCTGGTGCTGCATCACGCCGACAAAAAGGGCCTCGTGCGCTATCGGCAGCTCGAATACTACCGCATGCCGTACATGGCGTATTTGGCGCTCGACCGGGCGGATACGCTCGCGCGCTCGGACAGCATCCGGCTTGCACTCGGAAACGAGGCAGGCGGGGAAGCCGCCACGCTGCCCTATTCCGACAACTATCTCGCCGATTTCGAGCAGCGCTATTGCTACGACCGGAACTTCAGCGCAGGCGGCGGGCAAAAGGCGGCCAGCGTGCGGTTTCTGGCGTCAGGAGACACGCTCGTCGTCACCGGTGACGCTGCGGACGAATTCTATGCGTGTGCGCAAACCGGCATTCTCGCCCGTTTCCGCCACCAGCACTTCCTGATGTTCATGATCGCGCATTTCCAGAAGGCCGCGCTGCACATGTTTTCTGACCGGCTGGTGGGCGCGGTCAGCCGACTCGACATCACCAATCCGAAGGCGAACCGGGTCTTCCGCCGCGATATCCGCAATGCGCACGAGAACTTCCTGCGCTTCGCGCACCGGTACTGGTTCCACCACATCTCGCATCAGGCGCAGGTGCATGAGCTGTTCGAGAAGACCCGCGGCCATCTGCGGCTCGACGACCTCTATTCGGAGGTGCGCGAGGAATTGCAGGACATGGGCAGCTTCCTCGACGTGGAGGCGATGCGCAAACAGAATGAAACGGTGGTGCGGCTGACGGTGGTGACGACGTTCGGCCTGGTCGGCACGGTGACGACCGGCTTCATCGGCATGAACTTGTTCGACTGGACACAGCAGCCGACGTTGTGGCGCGTGCTGTCGTTCCTCGCGGTGTTCCTGCCGACGTTCTTCTTGACGCTCTACACGGTGGTCAAGTCGCGCCGGCTGTCCGATTTCCTCGATTCACTCTCGGACGAAACCGTGACCTGGGGGCGGCGCTGGCGGGCGCTGATGCGCGTCTGGTTCGGCACGCCGGGGCCCTAATCGTTGCTTGGAGAGATCCGGAACTCGAGCAGGTCGGAGCGTTCGCGGAGATCGTTGACCAGTGTTTCAATGGCGGTCTTTCGCGCCGTGCTGATCATCATCTGGTACTCAAAATAGCCCGCTTCGCGGTCCAGGCAGTAGCTTATGTTGACGATTGTGAAGCCGTGCTTACTGATGAGATCGCGCACCGTCTGCTCCGGAAGTATCCGCGTTGCCTTGAAGCGCAGGACGAGCTGGGTGAATGCATGGATAGGAAACCAGCCCTCAACGCGGTGGAAGATGGTGAGCGTACCGAGCGTCGCTGCCGTCGCTAATACGGCGGGGTAGAAGAAGCCGACGCCGCAGAGGATGCCGATAGCGGCAGTGATCCAGATCGAAGCCGCCGTGGTGAGCCCGCGGACCGTGAGACCTTCCTTGAAGATGACGCCTGCGCCGAGAAATCCTACGCCGGTCATGATGCCCTGAGCGACGCGCGTGGAATCAGAGCGGATCGTTTCGAGTGGCACGTCGCTGCCGAGCCAGTCCCATCGGTAGTGCGTGAGGGCCATTAGGAGCGCGGCAGCGAGGCAAACGAGGGCATGCGTGCGGAAGCCGGCGGGGCGGCCATGAATGGTGCGCTCGATGCCAATGAGGCTGCCGGCTGCCCACGCGGCGGCGAGGTGCAGGGCGACGTCGATATGGAGCTGCTGCATATCACTTTCTGCCGCATGCGGCAGCGCCGCCGCTGCCGGGATAACGCGAGGTGTCTCGCGTTGTCCCATATGTAGGCAGCTAGGCGCACATCCGAAACAACTTGCGTCGGCGCTTTGGGTGGAGGCAGCAGGCTCAGCTCGTCGGCGCGTCGAGCTTGCGGGTGAGGTTCTCGAATTCCCGCCGCAGCTCCTCGTTCTTGAAGATCTGCTCGAAGGTCGGTGCCTCCAGCTTCTGGATCGCCTCGAACGAGGTCGAGCTGTCGCGCATGAGGTTGCGCAGCTCCAGGCTCGCTTCCACGGTATCGAACGTGTTGTCGGCGATGCGCAGGTCGTGGGTCGCGCGCGTGCGGGCCGCCGCGATCTGTTCGCGCTGCTGGGCCAGATAGCGGCGATAGCCCTTGGCGGCCTCCTCGGCGAGCTTCTGGCTGTCGCGGTTGGCGTCCAAGGCGCGCTTCTGGTCGGGGCGGTTTTCGGCGCGCATCAGCTCCTGAGTCTTGGCCTTGGCGGCGGCCAAGTCTTTCAGGATCGCATCGAGCTTCGGCATGTACTGCGTGTCGATCTTCTTGATCGTCGAATCCTGGGCGTGGACGAGAAGGGCGAACAGGGCAGCGTGCATCGCGAAGTATTTGCGCGCGGCGCCGGGGTTTTCGGACGTGGCCGTCATCAGCTTCGCGAGTTGCCCGTCGATGATCTTGGCGGCGTGGAAGGTCGCGACCATGCGAACGAGATCGCCCGAAAGCACGCCGTCGAGCAGCAGATCGAGCTGGTCGGGTGCGAGTTCGACACCCGATTTGACCAATGCGTCGCGGATCTCCGCCTTGGCGGCGACGATGGCGGCCTCGTTCTCGGCGATGCGCGTTTTCTGGTCCGTGATCTTGCCGGTGAGGCTGTCGACGGTGTCGGTCAAGACGCCGGGCAGCATGGCCTCCTTCGGCGCAGTGATCTGCTTTTCGCGCAGCGTGACGATGCCCGCTTCGAGATCGCGAATGTTGCGGCGGTGCGTTTCGATGCGCTTCTGCACCTCGACGACGGGCGCGTCGGTCACGATGGCGAGCGTGGAATCGAGGAGCTTGCGGATGCGCGCTTCGCGATCCTCGCGCGTTTCCGTCCAGAGCGGCGTGACGAGGAACTCGTCCTTGCCCGGTAGCTTCTTGGCTTCAGAGCGCTGTTCGGCGACGTCGGCCAGGATGCCGTCGATGGCCGACATGAGGGCGCGGGCCTGCTCGTAGCCGAGCTCGCCCTCGCGCGGGTCGGCGGGTGCATGCTCCTCGACGGGAGCAAGCGGCTGCTCGGTGCGCAGCAGGTCGTCGATGCGGTCGGCGGGCTTGCCGCGGCTGGCTGGGGCCTGCGGGGCAGGGTTTTGCGCCTGAGCAGCGGACGTCGCAACCGTCGCCGCAGCCGCCATCGCAACTGCGGCGACGCAGAACGTCATGCGGCTGGCCGTGCGAATGAACTTGGTCAAATGAGCCTCCGGACCTGAGCGCCATCAGGCCCATCAAAATCGGGCAAATCGATGTTGCAGAGAAGGCCCGCCGGTGGGCGCGGGTTTCTAAGTCCCTACGGCGGCTTGCACAATCGCGGCGATGAGTGGGGCTGCGATCTGGCGGGCGTCGGTCAGCACGGCCATGTGCGTCACCGCCGGGGCCGCGCGGAGGGTCAGGCGGGCCGGCTCGAGCGCGGTGCCGGGCGGCACCGTCGCCAGGGATAGTCCAAGCCGGATGTCCTTGGCCGTGATGGCGAGGACTGCGAACTCGCGCCCGCCGGTGCCGAAAGCGATGCCACCGTCGAGCAAACGTTGGGTGACGTGCGGCACGGCCTTGCCGATTTCAGCGATCACGTAGACCGCGAGGGGCCGATAGGCCTTAGCCCGGCCGAGGATGGCATCCAGCGAAGCCGGGGCTGCCGCTGTCACTGTTGGTGGCGGGCTTGCTGACGGAGGAGCCGGTGGTGGAGACGGTGGCGGGACAACAAGTTTCAGAGTGACCCTCGGCTGGGAGGGAGGCGCTGGGGCAGAAATTGTCTGCGGTTCGGGCGCGGCTTCCGTCGCGGTGCTTGGGACGGGCTTGGTGTCCTCGCGCGGCGGCAATGTTGGGCGCGCGGTGACGCGTGCGCGCCGCGCGCCTGCGTCGGCATAGATCGCCTTGCCGCCGTTGTTGTAAATGCGCTCGATCCAAGACGCCTTGGAAAACATGATGAAACCCTGGCGGCGTAACCAGTCGATGATTTCGTTGCGCTCGCTCAGGCCTTCGTTGGCGATGGCGCTCATCCACTCGTCCAGCGTCCGGCCGGTGTCGGCCTTCAGCGTTTCGAGAAACTGGCGTTCCTTCTCGCCATAGTCGGTGCTCACGGCCCGCCCCTCTGCATCAGCTCTCGCTGCATCGGTTCCCGCTGCATCAGATCAGGCGCCGCGTACGCTGTTTGTAGGCGCGATAGGCGTCGCCGAAGCGCGCCTCCAGATGGCGCTCCTCGGGCAGAATAGCGAGCCAGGTGACGAGGATGAGGAAGGGCAGCGCCACGATTGCAAACCAGATGTTCTCCGTCAGTTCGGCGGCCCCGAGCAGGATCAGCGCGTCGGCGATGTAGATCGGGTGGCGGCGAAAGCGGAATGGGCCGTCCGTGACGAGCGCCGTGGCGGGCTGGTCCGGCAGCACGGTCGTGCCGTGGCGGCGCAAGGTGGTCACGCTCCAGATCAGCAAGGCGATGCCGGCGAGGCCGATGCCATACCCGACCGCGCGCGCCACGAGATCGCGATCTCCCGGCCAGCGAAGGGGCCAGACGGAGCCAAGCGCGATGGCGGCCACGACGGCAGCAGCGATCAGGATCGGCGGCCAGGGCACGCGCGACGGGCGGTCGGCGGCCGGATGGGCATCCGGCTGTGGCGGTGGCGAGGAGGGGGCGGGAGGCTGGGGTGTCGTGTCGGTCATGGAGCTAGGGTTAATTCCGTCTCGCCGTTCGCGCAATCGTCTGGCGGGTGCCGTCGGCCACACTTTTATCCGTAATCGGCATTACGAGCCAATCCGGTCCATGCTGTTCAAATCTGGCGGTTCAAGTTCGGTTCATGTCCGCGGCGTTATTCGGCGCGGGTGTTCAAGGTTCAACGTAGGAATAAGACCCCATGTCTTCGAAAGCCACATTCGTTTATGCAGCGTCCGCCCTCGCCCTGTTCGCCGCTCTTCCGGCGCCCGCCCAGGCCGCCAGCAAGTACGGCTGCTTCAAGGTGACGGTCCCCAGCCTCAACCTCCGCGCGCGGCCCTACAGCTCGGCGGACGTGATCGGCGTCGCCAAGCGGGGCGACATCCTCGAGAAGCGCAAGATGTTCTGCACGCCGCGTGGTTTCTGGTGCGCCATCCGCAAGGGGTCGCTCGAGGGCTACGCGGACAAATCCAACATGGTCAAGATCGACTGCCCCTGAGCCAGCCGCGGGTCATGAACGCAGGCGCGGCTGACGGGAGCATCGATGCCTTTCGCGATTTCCAAGCTGCTCGGCCTGCTCGCCGCGCCCTCTTCCCTCTTGATCCTCGGCATCCTCTGGGGGCTGTGGAGGATCCGGCGCGGTAAGGGCGCGGGGCTCGCGTGGGCCAGCGCGGCCGGCATTCTGATCGCCGGGTTCTCACCGATCGGGAATGTACTCATCCTGCCGCTCGAACAGCGGTTCGCGAGCGTCGCGCCGCCGTTGGCGACCGATCGGGTCGACGGCATCATTCTTCTCGGCGGTTTCGAAGACGGATGGGTGTCGGCCGGGCGCGGCGGTCTCGGCCTCAACGAATCCGCCGAGCGCGTCACGGAAGGCTTGCGTTTGGCGCTGCGTCATCCGAACGCCAAGGTGGTGTTCACGGGCGGCGCCGGCGGGTTCATCACCGGCCGGTCGGAAGCGTCCGGGCCAGTGGCGGAGTTCCTCGTCGAGGCCGGCATCGCGCGCGAGCGGCTGGTGCTGGAAAACCAATCCCGCAATACGTACGAAAATGCCGTGCTCACGCGCGAACTCGTGAAGCCGCAGCCGGGCGAGCGCTGGTACATCGTCACAAGCGCATTCCACATTCCGCGCTCGATGGGGCTGTTCAGGAAGGCCGGCTTCGATGTGATCGCGTATCCGGTCGACTATCGAACGCGCGGGCCGGAAGACGTCACACGTGTTTTCGAACGCATCTCGCAGGGGCTGATGCGCGTCGATGCGGCGGTCAACGAATGGATCGGGCTTTTTGCCTATCGCGCGCTGGGGCGCATGGACGACCTGTTCCCCGCGCCTTAGCCGTTGTTTACCGCGTCGTTGTCGTCAGGATTTCTTCACCGGACGCGTGCGCGGCAATTCGGTTGCGCCCGGCGCCAGCTCCTTGTCGAGATCGAAGTCGGGGCATTGCTTTTCCGCCAGCCGTTGATTGTAGGCGTGCAGGATGGCGATGTCGCGCGCATGGCGGCCGTCCGGGTCGGACCCTTCGCCGGAACCGCCGTACAGCGGCTTGGTCGCGGTTTGCAGCGAGCGGGCCAGTTGCGACGTCTGGGTGCGGGTCTGATAATCGCGGATCTGGACGATGCGGACCGCCATGCGGCCGGTCAGTTTCTTGCAGGGGAGTTCCTGCTCTTCCTTCGTCAGCTGATAGCCCGACGGCAGGCGCGAGACGGTTTCGGCGACTTGAACCGACGTCGAAGCTGTTTCAACGACCGGCGTAGCCGACGGCACAATCGGTCCCCCGGCGAGATCTCCGCTCTGGGAGGCGCACGCCGATAGGCTGAGCGTGGCGAGCGCCACGAAACTTGGCAATTTGGCCGTCGAGATCATTCCGCACCGATGATAGCGTGGAGCGCTTGGCGCCCCGCCGCGGCGACTCGCATAATTTCCTCCAAAATCGCGGCGTGAGGAAGGCTTATTGACCCCGGTCCGCCGGCCGGGCTACGCCTCGTCTGTCGGGGCCTTCCAGGCCTCGTTTTCAGGGCCCTCCGGGTCTCGCATTCAGGGCCCTCCGGGCCCGCCAAAGTGGGGTTATCATGAGGTTCGGTCGGATGTTCGGGAGTGGGCGCGCGCGGGTGCTGGCCGGAGGTTTTGCGGTTCTTGGGTGCGCATTTGCCACGGGGGCAAGCGCCGAGGAAGGGCTGCCCAAGAGCCTCAGTTGCTCCTTCACCTCCGGCACGTCGTGGAGCTACGAAGCGGGCGACTTCAAATCCAAGACGCCGACAGCGCTCTCCTTCACCATCGACAAGATCGACCTCGACGGCCAATCCGCGACGCTGAACGCGAACGCGGAGGGAACCGGCGCCAAGCTCAGCGTCGTGCGGGCCATCAACGCCAACCATTTCCTCGAAGCGGTCAACGAAGGGTTCCTGAACCTCACGACCGTGTACGACAAGGACTCTTCGAACGGGAAGTACCCGGCCGTCCACTCGCGCCATTTCGGTCTGCTGGGTCAGCCGGTGTTCAGCCAGTACACGGGGTTCTGCACAGCTCAATGAGCCGCGCGCGTGCGCGACGGCGCTCGGCGCGCTAGACCGCCGGCTTTCACGGGCCGCACATCCGGATGCCATCCCCATGAGCCTCAACATCGTCAAGCTTTGCGTCGGCGTTGCATCGATCGAGGAGCTGGCGGCTTGGCAGGACGACCGCGCCAAGGAACAGAAGGCGCGCGGCGAGGCCCCGCGCATCTTCCATGCGACGCTGCAGACGCCGAAGCGGCAGGCGGAGTTGCTCGAGGGCGGCTCGCTCTACTGGGTGATCAAGGGCGTCATCCAGGTGCGCCAGCGCCTCGTGGCCTTCGAAGACGGTTTGAAGGACGACGGCTCGCCGTGCTGCCATATCGTGCTCGATCGCAAGCTCGTGCCCGTGCGTCCAGTGCCGCGCCGGGCCTTTCAGGGCTGGCGTTATCTCGCGGGCGACGACGTGCCGGCCGACCTTGGCGCGGGTGCGCGCGGAGACAGTGCCGCGTCGATCCCGCCAGAGATGCGTCAGGCGCTCATCAAGCTTGGTTTGATCTAACCCAATCGGGACCTGCATGAAACGTCCGCCTCTGACGCGCATCGTTCGAGACCTGCCCAAGCTCGTGCCGTTTGTCGGGCCGGAAGCACAGGAGCGCGCGCGGGGCAAGCCGTTCAAACTCCGGCTCGGCGCCAACGAGAGTGTGTTCGGGCCAAGCCCGCGGGCGGTGCGCGCGATGGCCGAAGCCGCGGCGGAGAACTGGAAATATTCGGACCCCGAGAGCCACGACCTGCGCGAGGCGATCGCACGCCATCACGGGGTGTCGCCAGACAACGTGGTGGTCGGCGAAGGCATCGACGGTCTGCTCGGGCTCGCCATCAAGATCGCGGCCGAACCGGGATCGGTGGTCGTCACGTCGAACGGCGCCTATCCCACATTCAACTTTCATGTGGCGTCCCAGGGTGCGGAGCTCGTCAAGGTGCCGTACCGCGACGACCGTGAGGATCTCGATGCGCTGCTGGCCACCGTTCTCGAGCGGCGGGCGGGTGTGCTGTACGTGTCCAATCCGGACAACCCGATGGGGTCATGGTGGGACGCGGACGCGCTCGACCGCCTGATCGCGGCGCTGCCCGACGGCGTGCTGCTGCTGCTCGACGAGGCCTATTGCGATACCGCGCCGGCCGGCGCCGCTCCGGCGATCGATGTCGCCAACGCGCAAGTCCTGCGCCTCAGAACGTTCTCCAAGGCGTATGGGATGGCGGGCGCGCGCATCGGGTATGCGATCGGTAACGAAGACCTGATCGCGCAGTTCGAAAAAGTGCGGAATCATTACGGTATCAATCGCGTCGGACAGGTGGGGGCGCTTGAAGCGCTGTTCGATCAGACCTATCTGCGTGAAGCCGTCCACCGAATTGCGGCGTCGCGCGAAGCTATCGCGCGCATCGCAATAGCGAGTGGGTTGCGGCCGCTGCCGTCGGCCGCGAATTTCGTCACGATAGATTGTTGTTCGGACGGCACGTTTGCCGCCGCGCTCCTAAACGAACTTCTGGCGCGCGACGTGTTTGCCCGTAAACCGGGCGTCGCGCCGCTCGACCGCTGCATTCGGATTTCTTGTGGCAGCGACCTCGATATGGCCGCGTTGGCCGATGTTTTTCCGCACGCGGTGGCAGCGGCAGTTGCGCACATGAATAAAAAATAATTGAACTCCGCGAGGTCCAAGCGACTCATTTCGGAGTTAACATGCTGGAAATCGCCGGGACCCCGTTCGGTCGAAGCCGGCAGCAGAACCGAAAGGGGAATTTGATGCAGAAAGCCGTGTGGTGCACTTGCCTCGCTCTGAGCCTGGCCGCCGCGACGACGGCTGCCAGCGCTGCCGATCTTGCAGGATCGTGGAAAGGCGGCGGCACGGTGCGATTCAATTCTGGATCATCCGAGCAAGCCCATTGCCGCGCTACGTTCAGTCCGAGTGGAAAGTCCGCCTATGATGTGAGTGCGACATGCGCAACATCGTCGGGCACGGTGTCCCAGACAGCGTTCGTGCGCGGGTCGGGAAACAGCTACCGCGGAACGTTCTACAATCCAGATTTCGACGCCTCCGGGAAGATCTCGATCGCCGTCAGCGGTCGCAGCCAAGTCGTGCGCTTGAGCAGCACCAAGGGCTCGGCCGTGATTCGTCTCTCGCGCTGACGCGCCGGCGTCTCTCGCGCTGACGCTTCGTCTCTCGCGCTGACGCTTCGTCTCTCGCGCTGACGCTTCGTCTCTCGCGCTGACGCGTTGATTCAAGCTGGCCGGTTCATACTGATGGGTTGGCTTACTGATGGGTTGGCTTAGGTCAGGGCCAACGGCGAAGCTGGGTGCTCTTGAACACCCATTCCGGCGTCACGAACTGGTCGCCCGACGGCGTCGCGTACCACGGCGAGCCGTCAGATGCGTCCGGGTTTTTCAAGACGTGCATGTCCTGCGCGGGCATGTAGCTCTGCAGCAGCAGGACGCGCTTTTCGCCCGTCGTCTTGTTTTCCGCCATATCGGCTACGAGCACCGCGTGGCCTGGGAAGCCGCCCTTGATGAAGAGGTCGCCTTGGGCGATCGACTGGGGGGCGACCGGCTTCAGCTCGCGCTCGAGCGAGTACGTTCCGGCGTAGGCGAACACGAGATCCATGTATTTGCGGAAGCTGGCGTGGTCGCGGCCCTTGGTGGCCGAGAAGCGGCGGCGCTTTCCGTCCGTGTCGTTGAAGGCGATCTCCTTGTCGCGGCTCTGGCTGTACAGCCATTCTCCGCGCAGGCGCATGACGGCGTCGGCGCATTGCTGGAGGTCGCGTTTGCCGACGTCGATGTCGACGACGGCCACGTGGACGTCCTGGCGCCATTTGGGCTTGCCGGTGTAGGTCAGGACCGGCGCGCCTTCGGCCCGCATCGGAAGTCCACGTAGCCAGGCGGCGAAGCTACCCTCGGGGGCTGCCACGCGTTCAAACCCGGCGGGTGGGGCGATGCGCGCGGCCAATGAGGCCGCGGCCTGTGTGCTCGCGGGCAGCCAGCCGTATGGCGCGCGGGCTCGCGCCGGACCGGCTGATGCCAAAGCTGCAACGATGAGGAAAAGGGCGAGGCGCATGACAACACCTCGCTCGCATTGAATCGTGGCGGCGCAACGACAGACGCGCCGAAGACGCGTCTCAGATTCTTACTTCGCGCACTGGGATTTGATGTAGGCGAGCAGGTTGGCGCGGTCGGTCTCGTCCTTGACGCCCGCCGGGAAGATCATCTTCGTCCCAGGCACCAGCTTTTTGTTGTTCTCGATCCATTGCAGGAAATGTTCGTCGTCCCAGGTCGTGAAGCTGGCGTGTTTCAGACCTTCGGAATAGGCGAAACCGTCAACGGATGCGACCTTGCGGCCGATCACGCATGTGAGTTCGGGCCCAAGGGCGTTCTTTGCATTCGCGCCAACCTGATGGCACGCCGCGCATTTCTTGAAAACCGATGCGCCCCCTTCGACGTCCTGGGCTGCTGTTGTATAGGGCAGAGCTACCGTGAGAACTGCCGCCATCGTCCATTTCCACATCGAGAGAGCTCCGCTGCTAGAAGTTTAGCCGGTTAAGCGTATTACGTAGGTATATACTCGTCCGTATTCGGAATCCAGCGAGCGCGAACTGCTTCGTCTGCCGCGGCAGACCTCTCGACCCGGTCTCCTGCATAGTTAACCGTCCGTTGACGGCGCAGCGCTAGGATCGAGGGATGACGCCGGTCCGCTCGCTCGGTCCGGCAGAGCATCATTCAGTGGGCGCATGAAATGCGTCCAAGCGCAGCCAAGCGTTGCGAGGCGCACATGCGGTCGGCAATTGGGTTTCTGTCTCTCTTGGCGTTCGGCTTTCTGGCGGCGGGCGTGCTGACCGTGGTCGGATCGGGGCAGGGGCCGGACCTCTCGCTCGATTCGTTGCTCGGCCGCGAACTGACCGGCGAGACCTCGGGCATTCACCTCGGCTCGCTGATGGTCGGTCTCGTGCTTGGGCTCGTGCTTTCGGCGCTCGCGCGGGTATCGTGGTCGGAGCTGCCGCGCCGGTTCGTCGACTGGCTGTTTCGCTACGAACGCAGCTTCTACCGGGTGGCGATCGCCGGCATCCTCGTCGGCATCCTGGTTTTCTATTAGAGCGCGCGCAACCCGCGTGGCATCTCCGCAAAGAAAAAGGCCCGGCATTGCTGCCGGGCCTCTTTGTTCGGACCGATGATCCAAGGATCATGGTCCGGGCAGTCCCCCACGCGAAATCAGAGGCTCCGGGCCGATGAGGCCCGAAGCGATAAAGGCCTTAAACCGAGTAGTACATGTCGTACTCGACCGGATGCGGGGTCATCTCGTAGCGCATGTTCTCGGTCATGCGCAGCTCGATGTAGGCATCGATCATGTCGTCGGTCATGACGCCGCCTGCCTTGAGGAAGGCGCGGTCCTTGTCGAGTGCGGCCAGCGCTTCGCGCAGGCTGCCCGCGACAGTCGGGATCTTCGACAGTTCGGCCGGCGGCAGGTCGTACAGGTTCTTGTCCATCGGGTCGCCCGGATGGATCTTGTTCTGGATGCCGTCGAGGCCGGCCATCAGCATCGCTGCGAAGGCGAGGTAGGGGTTCGCGCCGGGATCCGGGAAGCGGATCTCGATGCGCTTGGCCTTCGGGCTGGTGACGACCGGGATGCGGCACGACGCCGAGCGGTTGCGCGCCGAGTAGGCGAGCAGCACGGGGGCCTCGTAGCCGGGAACCAGGCGCTTGTAGGAGTTCGTCAGCGGGTTCGTGAAGGCGTTGATGGCCTTCGCGTGCTTGAGGATGCCGCCGATGTAGAACAGGCACATATCCGAAAGGTCGGCGTACTTGTTGCCTGCGAACATCGGCTCGCTGCCCTTCCAGATCGACTGGTGGACGTGCATGCCCGAACCGTTGTCGCCGAAGACCGGCTTCGGCATGAAGGTCGCCGTCTTGCCGTAGGCCTGCGAGACCTGGTGGACCACGTATTTATAGATCTGCATGTGGTCGGCCATGGTGATCATGGGGCCGAACTTCACGCCGAGCTCGTGCTGGGCGGAGGCGACTTCGTGATGGTGCTTCTCGACAGCGACGCCCATCTCGGTGAGCACCGACAGCATCTCGGAACGGATGTCCTGGCAGCTGTCGATCGGGGGAACCGGGAAGTAGCCGCCCTTGGTGCGCGGGCGGTGGCCCAGGTTGCCCATCTCATACTCGGTGGCCGAGTTGGTAGGCAGCTCCGAGCTGTCGACCTTGAAGCCGACGTTGTAGGCGTCGGTCGAGAACTTGACGTCGTCGAAAATGAAGAACTCGGCTTCAGGGCCGAAGTAGATTTTGTCGCCGATGCCGAGCGACATCATGTAGGCCTCGGCCTTCTTGGCGATGCCGCGCGGGTCGCGCTCATAAGGCTGGCCGGTCAGCGGCTCGATGACGTCGCAGAAAATCGCGACGGTGGTCTGCGCGAAGAACGGATCGACATGCGCGGACGCGGGGTCCGGCTTCAAGAACATGTCGGAGGACTCGATGCCCTTCCAGCCGGCGATGGACGAGCCGTCGAAAGCGTAGCCTTCGAACATGGCCTCGTCGACGCAGCTCACGTCGGCGGTGACGTGCTGCATCTTGCCTTTGGTATCCGTGAAGCGAAGATCGACGAACTTCACGTCCTTGTCCTTGATCAACTTCAGGACGTCACTGACCGTTTTCATAAACACTCCCCATTCAAGTTTTGGCCATTTGATATTTTTGGTAGCGAGAGACGAGGCGCGATCAGATTGCTTCCGCTCCGGTCTCGCCCGTGCGGATGCGGATCGCTTCCTCGATCGTGGAAATAAAAATCTTGCCGTCGCCGATGCGTCCCGTCTTGGCGGCCTTTTGAATGGCCTCGACGGCTTTTTCAAGCATCTCGTCGCCCAGCACCACCTCGATTTTCACCTTCGGCAGAAAGTCGACGACATACTCCGCGCCGCGATACAGCTCCGTGTGGCCCTTCTGGCGTCCGAAACCCTTCGCCTCGATCACTGTGATGCCCTGGAGCCCGATCTCCTGCAGGGCTTCCTTCACCTCGTCGAGCTTGAAGGGCTTAATAATGGCCTCGATTTTCTTCATGCGCCCTTGTCCTCCGATCGACCCGCGCAAAACCAGATGCGCCGGACCGGCGATCGGGTAGCACGGGATATGCCAACTCGTTGGTGATAAATTAAGACGTTAATCCTCAGTGCTTTACGCTGTTCGTGCCTTTTGTCTAGGCAGCGAGTGCGCCTGAAATAGCCCAAAAACTAATCGTTGTGCTTTAATTTTGTGCAGCCGCGATGTCCTGAAATCGCTGGGGAGCTGGACGTGGCCAATCTGATGTAACGCATCTACGGTCGCGACGCGGACAAAAAATGGGAGCGGAAACTTGGGGATCGAGACGAACGCGTGGCGGGGCGGGCCCGAGCTTTTGACGCCTCAGGAGATGAGCCGGGCCGATCGGCTCGCGGTCGCGCACGGGATGTCGAGCCTCAGCCTGATGGAGCAGGCCGGGCTTGCCGTAGCGGATGCGGCGCGGCGCCTCGTCCCACCCGGATCGCGTGTCGCGGTGTTGTGCGGTTCCGGCAACAACGGCGGTGACGGATTCGTGGCGGCGCGTCACCTCAAGCGCGCCAGCTACGACGTGCGCCTCTATCTGCTCGGTGACCGGGCGGCGCTGATGGGCGATGCACGCGAGATGGCGCGGCGCTTCGACGGCCCGGTGCGGCCGCTCGATCCGTTTCAGCTCGACAGCCTGCATCTCGTGATCGATGCGCTGTTCGGGGCGGGCCTGTCGCGTCCGATCGACGGCGCGGCGGCCGAGGTCATCGCGGCGGTGGCCGAACACGGCACGCCGGTGCTCGCGGTCGATGTGCCGAGTGGGCTCGATGGCGAGACGGGGATTCCCATCGGGCCGGTGCTGCGTGCCACGGAGACGGTGACGTTTTTCAGGCCGAAGCCGGGGCACCTGCTGCTGCCGGGGCGTGAGCTGTGCGGGGTCTTGCGCGTGGCCGACATCGGCATTCCCGATCGCGTGCTTAGCGAAATCCGGCCCCAAACCTTTGCCAACGGCCCGGCGCTTTGGAGCGCTTCGTTTCCGCAGCCAGCCAGCGAAGGACACAAGTATTCGCGCGGGCATGCCGTGGCCGTGTCGGGGCCAGCGCATGCGACGGGGGCCGCACGGCTCGGCGCGCGCGCGGCGCTGCGCGCAGGCGCCGGGCTTGTCACGGTCGCCAGTCCACTCGATGCGGTCGGCGTCAACGCGCACCATCTGACGAGCATCATGCTGCGTCCCTTCGAGGCGGCGGAAGGCTTGAGCGAGCTTCTGTCGGACGTGCGCAAGAACGCCGTGCTGCTCGGGCCGGGACTTGGAGTGGGTGAGGCGACGTGCCGGCTCGTCGAAGCGGCGCTGCGGTCCGAAGCGGCAGTCGTGCTCGACGCGGATGCGCTGACTTCCTTCTCCGGCGACTTGATCCGGTTGCGGGCGGCGATTGCCGCAAGGCATCACCCGGTCGTGCTGACACCGCACGACGGCGAGTATGCGCGGCTGTTCGGGGCGGCGGCCGGGACGCGCCTTGTGCGGGCGCGGCAGGGTGCAGCGGAGAGTGGTGCCGTGGTCGTGCTCAAGGGCGCGGACACCGTAATTGCCGAGCCGGGCGGGCGTGCCTCCATCAATGCCAACGCGCCGCCGTGGCTGGCAACGGCCGGTTCGGGCGACGTACTCGCGGGCATCATCGCCGGCCTGATGGCGCAGCGCATGAAGCCGTTCGATGCGGCTTCGGCGGCGGTCTGGCTGCATGGGGAATGCGCCAATGCGTTCGGGCCTGGACTTATCTCAGAGGATCTGCCGGAGCGTTTGCCTGCGGTGTTCGCTCGGCTACTGGATGGAATGCAGTCCGTTTGATGGGCGTCGCTCCCAACATCCGTTCGTTTGCTGAAGCTTGCGTGGGTCCCGGCCGTCCATGCGGAGCCTGGCTCCGCCATGACGCTGGGATGACGTCGGATTTGCGGGGGCAGTCCCCACACACCGTCATGCCGACGAAGGTCGGCACCCACGCAAGTAGGCAAGCGAGCACCGGCTGTGGGGCACGTTGAGCGGGCTATGCGTTCAGGTCGGTGCGGCCGGTGTCGCGCATGGCGCGGTCGGCGGCGAGGAAGGCTTCGACTTCCGCCGTCGGGGCTGGACTGGCCTGGGCGACGCCGATGGTGTCCATCAAATCCGTGACGGAAACGTAGCGGCGCGCCGAGCGATCGTAGATGGCGCCCTTGAAAATCGCGCGCGCCGCGATCTGGCCGTCGCGTTCTCCGCCGGCGAAGACGAAGGTCTGCTCGATGATGACGGCGCTCTCGAACCAAGCCAGCGTGCGCGTTTCCAATCGGTAGCGATCGAAAAGGCGAAGCTCGCGGCGAAAGCGGACGATGGCGGCGTTGGCGACCGGCGTCCATTTGTTGCGCCAGACGGCGCGGCCGATGCCGCTGCGGATCAGGAGGTCGATGCGGCCGAGGTCCATGATGGCCAGATAGCGGCCATTGTTCATGTGCAGGCTGGGATCGAGATCGTGGGGAAAAACGCGGAAGGTGAGCACGGACGTCTGTTCGGGGAGGACGAGCTTCGGGCGGAATGGCGCCGTGATCAGCAGCCAGAACAGGCGCAGCCACAGGTTCATCGGCGGTCTCCGTCTTCCATTCCGAGCGAAACGCTCGATCCCGTTCGCGGCCCGGCGCGCCTCGATTTATCGTGCCTCAGCCACAATCGCCGATTATTGACCGATAAGCCGGATTCGGGACAAGATTCGCGTGTGCGGCCAGTCTACCATGGCCCGGATTTCCGGAATCACCCCAGAGGATCGATGATCCGTCGGCAGCCCCTCGTTCGTGCTTTGCTTTCCGTGGCGCTCACTGTTGCCGTGTCGGGCAATTTGCGTGCGGCGCCCGAGGCGACGCCCCGCCCGGCCGAGGCCGCGGCGAGCGCGCTGGTGCGCGGCGAAGTCGAATTGGCGGCGCTGAATTATACCGAAGCGCTGAAGGACACCTCGCTTCCCAACGACCGGAGGGCGGCGATCCTCAACGATCGCGGCGTGGCCAACATCAAGCTCGGACACACGCGCCAGGCGTTCGAGGATTTCAATCTGGCGGCGCAGCTCTTTCCCGAATTCGCCGCCGTCTACAACAATCGCGGCAATCTGCTGCTTTCGCTCGGCCTCGCCAAGGAGGCCGTGAAGGATTTCGACCGCTCGATCGTGCTCGCGCCCGGCTACGCGGCTGCCTACAACAACCGGGCCGGCGCATATGTGCGGCTCGCGCAGATCGACGACGCCATCGCCGATTATACCAAGGCCATCCAGTTGATGCCGTCGAGCCCGGCGCCGCTGAGCGGGCGCGGGCTTGCGCACCTGACCTTGCATCGTCCGCATGCCGCGATCCGCGATTTCACGCGCGCCGTGAAAGCGGACGCGCGCTTTGCGGCGGGGTATCGCAACCGTGCGGAAGCGAAGCTCGACGTCGAGCACTACGACGAGGCCATCGAGGATCTCTCGCGCGCCATCGCCTTCGACGTCAATCAAGCCGACAGCTACGTGCTGCGCGGCAAGGCCTACCTGGCGATGCGCAAGACCGAGTCGGCCATCAAGGATTTCACGAAGGCGACCGAAGTCGATCCGAAGAGCGCGCTCGCGTTCGCGGAGCGGGGCTTCGCCTATGCGCTGGTTGCGGCTAACGATCAGGCGTTCAGCGATTTGAACAAGGCCATCGACCTGGAGCCGCGTTCCGGCCTTGCGTTCGCCTATCGCGCCTATGCCTACAAGCAGAGCGACCAGATCGACGTCGCGTTGCGCGACATCGACGTGGCGCAAAAGCTCAATCCCACGTCGCCCGAGATCTACTGGGTCAAGGCCGAGATCGAAGAGGCGCAGGGGCAGCGTGAGCCGGCCCTTGCCGATCTCAGGCGCGCGCTCGAACTGCAGCCGGGTTACCGGGATGCCGCGGAATCGCTGCAACGGCTCGGTGGCGTCGCCGCGCATGCGCAGGACGTCGTGCTGGCCGGCGCCGGCGTCGATGCCTGGCAGGTGGTGGAGAAAGGCGAGCGCTACGTCGCGGTCAACGATCAGTATCCGCGGGTTTCCATTCCGCTCGAAATGCTCGGCAAAGGACAGCCGAAGCTGCTTGCGTGGGAGCTGAAGGAAATGCCCTACCGCGGGATCGGGCTGCTGCGTTTCCAGGCCGGCACGCTTGCGACCAAAAGCGGAGAGGAAGATCTCGAGTTGGTCGCGGTGGTCGACGTCGATATGGGCGTCGTGATCGCCATCGAACCGCATCGGCAGGGCGAGAAGGTTGCGACGTGGACCTGGGATGGGAACAAGGTGACCGTTGCCACGGCCGACGGCGTCACGGACGAGTTCGAGCTGCGGGTCGGGCGGCCGGAGATTGCGGGCTCCGGCATGGGCGACCGGCGCTACACCAACACGTCTCAGGCTGGTCCAGCGTGGGCTCCGTGGGATTCGCCGTTCGGCGGCTCCTTCGAGCAGGGCCCGACGAAGAAAATCCAGGTCAAGAAGAAGAAGTCGAAGACGATCTTCGACCTGCTGTTCAACTAGCAGCTCACCGCATCAGTGATCCGGATGCGCTCGTCCGGCGTTCCGGATCCTGACACTGCCCTTGCGTCCCGCGAGCCACCGCACTTGTCCGACACTCCCATCATCGTTTGGTTTCGCCGCGACCTCCGGCTTGCGGATCACCCCGCGCTTTGCGCGGCCGTCGCGCAGGGCCGCGCAATCGTTCCCTGTTTTATACTCGACGAGGCGGCTGCCGGGACGTGGCGTGCGGGCGGTGCGTCGCGCTGGTGGCTGCACGGCAGCCTCGACGCGCTGGGTCGCAGCATCGCGGGCAAGGGTGGGCGCCTGGTCTTGCGGCGCGGCGACACGGCGAACACTCTGATCGCGCTGGCCGCAGAGACGGGCGCAAAGGACGTCTATGCCTCGCGCAGCTTCGAGCCGTGGGCGTCGCGGCTGGAACATGATGTGCGGCACGCGCTCTCAGAGGACGGCATCGCGTTCAAGCGCTTCGGCGGCACGCTGCTGCACGATCCGGATCAGCTCACGACGCAGGCCGGCGGACCGTTCAAAGTCTACACGCCGTTTTGGCGTGCGCTTTCGCAGCGTGGCGAGATCGGTCGCGTGCTTCCAGTTCCGACCAAGCTTCTCTCGCCGAAGAAGGCGCCGAAATCGGACTCGCTTACGTCCTGGGGGCTGTTGCCGAAGAAACCCGATTGGGCCGCAGGGCTGCGCGAAGCATGGAATCCAGGCGAACAGGGTGCGCAGGATTCTCTGACGCGTTTCCTCGACGAAGCGCTGGCGGACTACAAAGAGATGCGCAACCGGCCGGATCGGGCTGGGACGTCGCGGCTTTCCCCGCATCTCGCATTCGGTGAGATCAGCCCGCGGCAATGCTGGAGCGCCGCGGAAACCGCGAGCGCACACCAGGGACACGGTAGCGACACCGGGCGGGAGACATTCCACAGGGAGCTGGCGTGGCGGGAGTTCTCGGCGCATCTCCTGCATCACGTCCCGACGCTTCCCGATCAGCCGTTCCGCAGTGAGTTCGCGGCGTTTCCCTGGCGCCGGGATGCGGCGGGGCTCCAGGCCTGGCAGCGCGGTCTGACGGGATATCCGATCGTGGATGCGGGCATGCGGGAATTGTGGGCGACCGGGTGGATGCACAATCGTGTCCGCATGATCGTGGCGTCGTTCCTGATCAAGGATCTGCTGCTGCCCTGGCAGGCCGGCGAAGCGTGGTTCTGGGATACGCTTGTCGACGCCGACCTCGCCAACAATGCGGCGAGCTGGCAGTGGGTCGCCGGGTCCGGTGCGGACGCGGCCCCCTATTTTCGCATCTTCAACCCCGTAACGCAGGGCAGGACGTTCGACCCCGCCGGCGCGTACGTGCGGCGCTGGGTGCCTGAGATCGCCTCCCTCGACAACGATGCGATCCATGCGCCGTGGGAGGTATCGGCGGCGGTTCTGACGGCGGCCGGAGTGCGGCTCGGCACCACCTATCCCGGACCGATCGTCGATCATGCCGAGGCGCGGCTGGCAGCGCTCGCGGCGCTCGATCGCGTGAAGGCGAGCCGCTAAAGCCGCGGACGGATCGTTCACCATTCGCGCAGCTTTTGCTCCCCTAGGGAGTCTTAACGCTCGTTAGGGCAACGATATTCTAACAGAATTGCGCTTAGCTGGCCGTTGGCGCCGCCTGCGGCACCTCTTTGTTTGTACGGAGTAAGAAGAGACATGCGCCCCCTGTGGTTCGCGATTGCGCTTGCAGTCGCGTCGATGCTCGCGCCCGCCGGTGCGTCCGCAAGCGTTCAAGCCCGTATCAGCAAAAGCACGCAGACCATGAACGTCTACGTTCATGGCGCGCTCTATGCGAGCTGGCCCGTGTCCACCGGGCGCGGCAAGTACGCCACGCCATCCGGCACGTTCCGCCCGCGACGTCTCGAGCGGCGCTGGTATTCGACGAAGTACAGCAACGCGCCGATGCACTACGCCGTGTTCTACAGCGGCGGCTACGCCATCCATTCCACAGCCGAAGTGAGCCGGCTCGGCAGTCCCGCGTCGCACGGTTGCGTCCGTCTCGCGCCAAGCCATGCCGCGCAGTTCTTCTCGCTCGTGCGCGCGCACGGCGCAGGGCGGACGGTGATCTCGATCGGTCGTTAAGCGTGCTTTGCGGTGTGACCCGCGAATGCCAAAGTTCTGTTTTACGCTATGGGCTTGGAGAGTTCGGATCCGGCCCGCGTCGTTGAGTTGCGTTGGAGAGTTGCGATGAGGTTCCTTGGGGTAGTGGGCGCTCTTTTGTTCGTGAGCGTGCCGTTGATGCCGTCCCTGGCGCAAACGGCGGGCGACAGCGCTCCGCCGACCGTGACGATCATCAACAAGGCGGCGCAACCCGCACCTGAAGCCGCGTTGCCGGAACTCACCGTTTCACCCGCGGCCGAAGCGCCATCCGTGGCGCCGGCAAAGGCCGCGGCGGACACAAAGGCCGGCGCACCGGCGGGCACTGCCGCCGCTGCACCTGTTGCCGCGCCTGCGGCCGCCCCTTCGAATTCAGCCGACGCTGCGCCTGCTACGGGGGCGCCGCCGGCTCCAGCCATCGAACCGCCGGTTGCCGCAGCCGAGCCTCCGCCTGAGCCCACGCTGACGATCGACATCGATCTCGGGCGCCAGTCGATGACCGTGTCCGAACACGGCGAGCAGCGCTATTCGTGGGTCGTGTCAACGGCGGCCTATGGCTATCGGACGCCCACCGGCACCTTCAAGCCGACGTGGATGTCGAAGATGTGGTACTCGCGCCAGTACGACAACGCGCCCATGCCGCATGCCGTTTTCTTCCACCAGGGCGTGGCGATCCACGCGACGTATGCGACCCGCTCGCTCGGGCGTCCGGCGTCGCACGGTTGCGTCAGGCTCGCGCCGAAGAACGCGGCCACGCTTTTCAAGCTGGTCGGCAGCCATGGCAAGGAGCGGACGCAAATCGTCGTGCACGGCCGTCCGGATCATTCGTCCGAGCAGGTGGCGTCGAGCGACCGCTATGGACGCATCCGGCGCGGGACGGCGCAGCGCTATCTGCCGCCGAGCGCCTACGCGCCGCGCGGCTACAATGCCTACGCTCCACCCCCGGGCTATGCGTACGGCGGCCGCCAGCGGGGCTACTACCAAGCACAGCGCCGCTATCAACCGCGCGGATTGTACAACAGCTATTCGTACGGCTACGGGTTCTAAGGCCGGGCCCTTAGGCCGTGCGATGCGCCGAAGCTAGAACGGGTTCCAGGTCGGCTTCTGCGAGAACCGCACGTAGCCGATGCTGGCGCCAAGGCGCAGGCCGATGCCGGAGCGAATGGGCGCCATCGTCACCGGTCCGCCCTTGAGCAGCGTCATGCCGACGCCGCCGACGAGATAGGCCGAGCCGTCGACGCCCGTATAGCGGCGGAACAGGTTTGCGGGATCGTCGAGACCGTAGATCAGGAACAGCGTGCGCGAGCCCTCGGCCCCCATGTCGTAGCCGATCGAGGGACCATGCCAGTACACCTTCTGGCTGCCGCCTGAGCGTACGTAGAGCGTACCCTCGCCATAACGCAAGCCGGCCAGGAACGCGCCACCGCCCTCGTTGCCGAGCACGTACGCCGTCGGGCGTCCGCCCTTCTGGAACGCGTGCTCGATGACGCTCGCCAACGACGTCGAAACGGTGCCGAAGAAGCCGCGCGTGGCTTCGCGGATTTCGTCGATCGAATAGCCGCCGCCCTCGGCGTCGAAGGCTTCGCCGTTCGGGTCCAATTCTCCCGGTTCGCTGCTAGGGGGCAGCGAGTAAGGGGCGCCGGGCGGCGGCGCATTGTAATTCGGCGGACCGCTCGGCTGCGACTGATGGGGAAGGGGGGGCGGCGGAATGACAGCCTGGGCGGTGGTCGTGCTCCAGCTCGATGTCGTCTCGCGCTCGTCGTCCTTCGCTTTCGGAGCCGCCGGGGGAACGTGCTCGTGTGGCGGCGTTTCGGCGGCGCGGGCAGGCGGGTTCGCGGTTTCCGGGCGGAGGGGTTCGGCCAAGGCTGACGCCGCCGGAGACTTCGGTTCCGCTGGGGGCGAAGGCTTTTCGGTCTTCTGCGCGGAAGCGGTTGGAGCTGAAGGGGTTGGCGCCGGAGCGGCGGCCTCCGGAGGAATTGGCGTCGACGCCGGCGCGTCGGCCTTCTTCGGCGGTTCGGTCTTCTTCTGCGGGTCCGCCCGGCGAAGCGGAGACAGCGCGTCTTCGTTCGGCGGCACCATCGACTCGCCGGCCGGAGACGAATACGAGCGCGGCGGGGCCGGCTCGGCGGGCGGCGTGGTCGTCTCGACTTTGGCGACCTCGGTCGGCTTCCCGGCCGGAGTCGAGGTGATTTCGCGATCGATCTTGGAAATGAGATACGCCGACTTCGCGCGCATGACGGACATCAGCTCGCTCGAGGCGGCTTTCAGCTCCGAAAGGTTGGCGCAGCTCAGGTTGGCGCTGGGGTCGGCCGGCTCCGGGCTGCCGAGGGTGTCGATCTTGCTCAGAAGCTCGCCCGCCTGGGCATCGAAGGCATCGAGCTTCTTGTCGTGGACGAGGGCGAGGCCCCGCGTTTCGAAATCGGATTCGTCCCACTGCTTGTGGGATCGTAGGGCCTGCAACTTCTGCTTGAGTTGCGGTTGCGTCTCGGCGCTGAACTTGCGGAGCTCCGCCGCCGATGTGTCGACCGCTTCACCGAAGCTTTCCACGGAACACGTCTGGGCGACGGCAGCCGCCGGCACCAGGGCGAGGGCCAGCGCCAGGCTCAGGCCCATTCCCAAGCTCCGGCCGCGTGATCTTTGTCTCATGCTCATCAAAACTCTCTTACGCCAAGGCATGGCGTTTTTAGGGAGCATACCGACGACGACGACAAGCCGGCGGGTCCATTTTGCGGGCGCCCGCCTTAAAGCCGCGAATCCTGTCGAAATCAGGCCTTGGGGGCCGTCACGGTGACGGCACCGTCTTCACAACGCTCGACAGGGGGCGTTCGCTCCCGGCTGCGGGAAGACCCTTCACGTCCTTCTCGATCATCGCATCGTATTCGGCCAGCGTCTTTTGCTCGTCCTTGGCCTTCATTTGAACGACCTTGTAGCCGCCAGCCTTGAGCGCCGCCAAGAGGGCCGGCATGGCCGCTGCCGTGTGAGGCTGGATGTCGTGCATCAGCAGCACGCCTTTGCCCTTCTTGTCGAGCCGGGCCATGGTCGACTTGACGAGCTGCTCGGACGACTGGCGCTTGAAATCGAAGCTGTCGACGTCGGTCGAGAACATCGCGATGTTGCGGCTCTGGAGATGCGCGAGCGTGGCGGCGGAATCCCTCAGGTAGGGATAGCGGAAGAACGGCGAGATCGGTCCGCCGACCGCGCGGCGCACGCCGCTGATGCCCTTTTCGATTTCGTCTTTCGCTTCCTGATCCGTCTTCTTGCGCAGGTCCTGGTGCGACCAGGTGTGGGTGCCGACGGTATGGCCGCGATGGGCGACATCGCGGATGATTTCGGGAAGGCCTAGCGCCATCTTGCCCAGGCTGAAGAAGATCGCCTTGGTGCACTGTTCGTCGAGTGCGTCGAGAATGGCCTTGGTGGTTCTCACCTGCGGGCCGTCATCGAAGGTCAGCACGACTTCCTTGTCCTGCAGAAAATCGTAAGCCTTGTAGTGCTCGAAGCCGAAGCCCGGGCCGCCCTTGGTATCGATCTCGACGGTGCGCGAGACGCCGAGCGCATCGGGATTTGCACAGGCCGTTTTCGGCGGAGGAGGCGTGGGGAGGGCGGATGTCTCAGTGGCGGCTGCCGGTGCGGCCTTCGTTCCGGCGTCGCCGGCATGAGCAGCAGTGACACCGGCAATCAGCACGAGCAGAGCAGACAGCGAGCTACGCATTCGTTTTCCTCCCGATTCCTCGCCCGGTTTTAGCAACAAAATCCGGCGCCGGGGAGGCCTCTGCCCGTTATCCTGCGATATTCCTCAGGGAGCGCACTGCCGTGTCAGCCGGGTGGACGCCTGCCCGCGAGCCTGGCTTCGAAACGGCCAATGTCGACGACGAGCCGGGTGTGGGTGGCTTCGCCGATCGGCCCCGCCGCATCGCGGGCCACGATAGAGAAACTCAGCTTGCGCCCGTCGACCGCGGTCAGCGTCGCCTCGGCCGAGACATCGAGACCGGGAGGGGTGGCGGCGGTGTGTTTGACATCGAGGGCAACGCCGACGGTTGCTTCGCCGGGTTTCAAATGACAGTCCGCGCATGCGACGGCCGCTTGCTCCATCAGCGCGATCATCGCGGGCGTCGCATAGACGGCAATCGAACCGCTGCCGAGCGCGGGCGCGGTGAGAGCGCCGGTTACGTTCGCCGTTGCGCGGCCGACGAGGCCGGGTTGCAGAGTTGCATCGGAAGGGGATGCTTTTTCGGGCGGCATGATCGTCACTCCTGTCGTGTGATCCACTGTCGTGCGTTCCACGTTGCGGGTGTTACCGCGGGAACAGCGAGGACGCGCGAGGCCGCCTAGGATCGCGAAATCAAATCACACGAGGCCCAACCCGAGGGCCTTCAAATGGAGGCACCCATGACCCGCTCGATCCTGCGCACCACCGCTTTCGCCGCGCTTGCAGCCACTGCCGCTTTCGCATCGGCGTCCGGCGCTTTCGCCGGCGGCGGCGGCAAGGAATATTTTCAGGAAACCTATCGCTTCGACAAGCCGATGAACGGCTACCAGGGATTTTCGGGCGCCTATCACTGCTCCTACGTGAAGACGCCGAAGAATGTCTGTGATGCCGCCGGCCGTTGCAAGCGCGTCTGGGAATTGCTCCAGACCTGCCAGTAAGCGCCTCGCTCGTTTTTTTAGTTTCCTCCTCCCCCACGACCTTGGCCCCGGCTGGCTCGCGCCCCGGGGTCTTTTTTTTTTTGATGAGGCCAGTACCTTTTTTGATGCGGCCAGTGCGGTCAGCGCGCCACGCGCAGTTCAACCCGGCGATCGAGCTGGAATAGCGCTTCGCCTGAATAATGGTGACGGTCCACGCCCATGAAGGGTTCGGACTTGCCTTTCGGCGTCAGCTTCAACTCACCTGAGTAGCCGCCGTTCTTCAGCAGATCGGATACGGTCGCGAGGCGGTCGCGCGAGAGGTCCATGTTGTATTCGGATGTGCCGCGCTCGTCAGCGTGGCCGGTGAGTTCGACCGCCGAGAGACGCTTCAGCGTCAGATACTCGAGCAGCAAGCTGGCGGCGTGTTGTCCCTCCGGAGTGAGGGTCGCTTCGTTGTAGACGAACATGATCGGGACCGGGATCGCTTCGGTTTTTCCAGGCTGCGATCCGGGTGCGATGGGGGCCTCGGCGGTCGTAACCGGCTTTTCCGGCGCAGACCCGTTTTCGTGCGTGTTCGTCGTCGCGGATGAAGACGCTCCGGCCGAACTGCCGGCGTTCGCGGTGGCCCGGTTGGCGGCACTGCTTGCGCTTTCGTCATGCTGCGCAGGCTGCTCTGGTTTGGCCACCGGCGCGGGTTGCGCGTCGGGCGCGACAGCGAGCTCTTGCGTGTCCGGCTTCGGCTCGACTTTAGCTTCGTTCTGGGGCTTCGCTTCGCCTTTGGAGTTCGCTTCGCTTTGGGCCTTTGCGTCCTGCTCCTTCTTGGCGTCTTCGCGGGCCTTGGCGACCAGATCCTCGAATTTCTTCATGACGTCGTTGGCGACCACGGAGGCAGAACGCTGGGCGGGTTCGGCGGGCTTCTCCGCGACCTTGGGCGTTTCGGCTGCGGGCGGCGCGGGCGGTGTCGCGGATGCCTCGAACGTGAGCTTCGGATCCGTGGTCGCGAAACGGTGCTCGGTCGAAAGGCTCCAGTCGCCGTTCGCGTCCGCTTTCACGGTGCCGGCCGGCTTGCCATTCTCAAGCACGGTCACATACGAGTCCGGCTCGGCACGGCCCGCGAACACGGACGGTCCGTCCGGCGAAACGCGGGAAATGTCGAGGGCGACGCTGCCTTGCTTCGGCGCTTCACCCGGTTTTTCCGGGCTCAGTGCGGCGGTTGTTTCCTCGATGGCCTTGGCGGCCTCGTGCTCGGTCGGCGCGACTTCACGGCTTTGTGACGCCGTGGCCGCGGGGCTCGGGTTCTCCTTGGATCCCGGATCCGCCGGCGCTACGGCCGTCTGCTGCTGCCACGGCCACGTAATGCCGAAGGACCCGGCAGCCAAAATGGCTGCGATTCCAACGCCTACAATCAGAAATAGAACGAGCGCGCCGCGCCGAAGCATGTGCACCTCAACTGTGTCCGGGACCAGATCTATTACGATGGTCCATGAAGGGCGGCAGATCAAGGCGGGGAATGGGGATCAGCGCGAAAGAAAACGGCGCAGAGCGGGGCCGCTCTGCGCCTGACGGGGCATGTGGGGGGGGGGATACATGCCCCGCCTGACCGGGTTTCGTTGCTACTGGCGGGTGTTGGTGATGGAAAGGGGCAGCCGGCTGAAGTCGCGCTGCCCCTCGCTTCAAGATCAGCCCTTGTCGTTGGGAGTTGAGGGAGTGGGGCTGTCGTCACGGTCCGGGCCGTCGCGGTCGCCGCGGTCATGCGGGGCGCCGTCGCGCTTCCAGTGGCGCTTGCCGCCACCGCGACGGTCGGTGAGCTTGGCCTTCTGCTCGTCGGACAGGGCGGCGTAAAACTTCTCCGCGGCCGGGCGATAGGTCTTCAGCGCTTCGAGGGACGCCTCAAGGCCGACCTGGGTCTGCGCCAGGCGGTCGAGCGGCGTCACCTTGGGTGCTGCTGCCTTGTCGTCTTCGTTCGCGGTGGTGTCGGGCTTCTTCGGGCAGCCTTCGCGCAGCTTCTCGGCCGCGGTGCGGGTGGCCGTCTTGAACTCCTCGAAAGCCGCCTTCTGCGCGTCGGTTATGTCGACGCGATGCTCAAGGCGCACGAGCATGATGTCGGTCACTTCCGCCGATTTTCCGCGGCAAATCTTGCCCGACGGTCCGCCGAAGCCGAGGCCCATGATCCCGGCGCCATAGCCACCGCCGCCGTGGCGGCCCTTGTGGCCATCCCAATGGCCGCGCTGGGCCATCGCGCCCGCGGCGACGAGGCCGACGCAGGCTGCCGCGACACCGGCGAGAACGTACTTACCTTTACGTGTCATCTGTCAGTCTCCCTTGCTCGATCAGCGCGGGCCCTGAGGCCGGCTCCGGTGGGGGCCCGGCGCGCTATCGTGATGAGAGAAACGGCAGCTCATGCGTTTTCCGTCGCGCAATTTTCACGCGACACTCAAGCGAAGCGGTGCGGAGGGGCGATCTGCGCCTGTTATTAGCAGCGGAGCGGATCGTGTTATTTGCAGCGGAGCAGATCGTTCGAGCCGTGCTCGTCGCCCATCGTCAGCGTGTCGCCCGACACCGTCAGCGTGAAGTCGTACGGCGTATCGCTGCCCTCGACGGTGCAGTCGGCCTTGACCTTCCATTGATTGTCCGCCTCGTCGGCGGATTTGAACCGGCAATGGGTTTCGTGCTGGTCGTAGCCCTTCTCGGTCATGACGAGAGGGGCTTCCTGACGATCCTGCTCGACCTTGCATTGCGCGAGATCGGAGGCCCACGTTCCCACGTAAGGTGGCTCGGCGGCGCACGCGGGCGATGCCAGCGCGAGGGCGATCAGGGTGGTGGGGAGGAGCGTTCGAAGCGTGCGCATGTGCGGTTCTTTCCAATATTTTTTGGGCGGGGGTGTCCCGGCGTTCCGCGCAGGCAAGCGTTGCCGGGCGCTCCTGTCAAGCGTTTGGCGCGAGAGGGGCGGTGGCGCGCCGCGGCAGTGAGTGATATGCCAACGGCCGCGCGTCGCAACTCCCGTGTCCGGCGGCGCGCGGCGTAAGGCGCAGTGAAGGAGCTTCGAGAATGCTGAAACGTATCCTGCTCGTCGTCGTTGCGATCGTGGCTGTGTTTTGCGGCTACGTGGCCATGCAGCCTTCGACCTCGCGCATCGAGCGCAGCGCGATCTTCGTGGCGCCGCCGGCCGCCGCGTTCGCCGAGGTCAACGATTTTCACAACTGGCAGGCCTGGTCGCCCTGGGCCAAGCTCGATCCCAACGCCAAGGCGACTTTCGAAGGTCCCGCCTCCGGTGAAGGCGCCGTCTTTCACTGGGACGGCAACAACGAAGTCGGCAAGGGCACGATGACGATCACCGAAAGCCGGCCTGACGAGCACATCGGCATGCGCCTCGATTTCGAGAAGCCGTTTGCAGCCACCAGCAAAACCGAATTCACGTTCAAGCCGGACGGGCCGCGCACCATCGTGACCTGGGCGATGACCGGCGAGTCGCCGGGATTTTTCGTCAAGGCGATTTGCCTGCTCATGAATTCCGACAAGATGGTCGGCGATCAGTTCGAAAAGGGCCTGGCGACGTTGAAGAAGATCGTCGAGGGCAAGTCGGCACCCTAATCCGCCGGGTACGGTCGCGCGGTCATTTCGCCCGTTTGGCTTTCGGGGCCGGCTTGGCCGGTTTTTTCGCGCTGGCGGCTTCGGTGTCGTGGGCTTGTGCTCCGACGGGCGTTCCGAGCGCCTGCGCAAGGGCCTGAGCGGCGGCGGGGGCGCGGATTTTGCCGCCGTGGATGAAATAGACGAAGACGTCCCGGGGCTGGCTTTTGCTTTTGGCAGGCGCCGGCCCCACAACGTGCGCGGCGGTCTTTTCAGGAGCGCCGCCTTCGGCCCACGTTGCGGCCGCCTTGGCCCAGTCCTTGATCTCCTTCGGCGGGTAGCAGGTCGGAATGTCATCCTCGCCCTTCTGCAGGCGGGCATAGACGAAATCGCCCGTGAGATCGGCGATGGCGGGATATTCGGGATGGTCGGCGTAGACGACTGGGATCTCGAATTCGCGGAGCAGGGCGACAAACTCGGCACATTGGAAGGTGGGGTGGCGCACCTCCACGGTATGGCGGAGCGTTCGGCCGTCGAAGGACTTCGGGAGCAGCGCAAGGAAGGCGCCGAAATCCGCCGCGTCGAATTTTTTCGTCGGAGCGAATTGCCAGAGCATGGGTCCGAGGCGATCGCCCAGCATGGTCGGGCCCGAGTCGAGAAAACGCGAGATCGAGTCTCCGGCTTCGGCGAGCACGCGCCGGTTGGTGGCGAAGCGTGGACCCTTGAGCGCAAAGACGAAGCCGTCGGGGACTTCGCCGGCCCACTTGGCGTAGGTCGCGGGCGTTTGGGAGCGGTAGTAGGTGCCGTTGATCTCGATCGAGCCGAGGGCGCGGCTTGCGAATGCCAGCTCTTTGGCCTGGGCGAGCTTCTCGGGATAGAACGTGCCGCGCCAGGGCTCAAAGGTCCATCCGCCGATCCCGGTTCGAATATGTGCCGCCGACATGGCCTGTCCTTTTTTTGCGAGGGGTCGATCCGCAGTCTGTACGCACAGCCGTTCAGTGGTTCGCGCGGCTCGGGGAATTTGGCGCTTGCTCCGTCGGCATATCAGCCTGAACTCATTGGTTCAGCAAGTGTTTCACTTTTCGCCGCCTCATCGATGCGCTGATCGGCTGCGCGTTCATTGTGCGCGTCCGATCTCAGGGCCACGCGCCTGATCGAGAATGATTTTTGCGGGGATACAGGCCGCCCGGCCCAAGACGCGGCGCTCTGTTTGGATGAAGTTTGCGGTGCAATGCGGTATGTGCCGTAGGGCGGCAGCGCCGCATTGTTCGGGCGCATTCACGATCCCATGGCAGGATGGACGCAACCGAAGACACCGTAGGACCCACGGAACGCCTCGTTCCGCCGCTCGACACCGGGCAGCGGGCGTTCAGGATTGCGCTCGGCGTGGCCTTCCTCATTCACGCGGCCTTTCTGATCCAGATCGGCCGTGCGGTTCCGCGCGCCGTGGGCAATCCAGGTGGTCAGCCCGATGCGATCGCGGTCGATCTCGTCAGTGCAGCCGATCTCAAGAGCCGCGAACAATTTTCATTGCCGCCGCCCGGTGCCTCGCCCGTCGCGCCTTCGCCGCCGCCCCAACCGCAAACGCCGCCGCCCGAGCCCGCCGCAGAGCCCGCGCCGCCCACGCCGCCGGAACCTGTTGTCGAGCCGAAGCCGGTGCCGCCTGAACCTGCGCCGCCGCCTGAGGTGAAGGCGCCCGACGTTCCGAAGCCAGACGCCGAGGTCAAGCCTCCCGAAGCGCCGAAGCCGGAGGCAAAAACGGCGGAGACCGAAAAGTCCACTCTCCAGGATTTCGAGTCGACGCTGCCGGACCTCGCGACGGTGCCGATGCCAAACGAGAAGGACGAAGCGGCGGAACCGCCAAAGCCTGAACCGGACGCGAAACAAGACGCCAAGCCCAAGGAGGAGCCAAAGCCCAAGGAGGAAACGAAGCCGAAGGACGCGAAGCGTCCTGAGCCGGCCAAGAAGAAATCCGCGGCGCTCGATGTCCGGCCGCCGTCGCCACAGGACCTCGCGAATGCTCCGGCCGGGCGCTCGGCCGCCGCGACGCGTCCGCCGGGGATCACGCGATCGGGCGAAAACGACGATTTCGGCCGCGCGGTCGTTCTGGCGCTGCGTGGAACCATGCCGCCTCCGCGCGGCGTGCTCGGCAGCGTTGTCGTGCGGCTCATTCTGACGGAGAACGGCGATCTGGCGAATGTGCAGGTGCTGCAGGCGTCCGGGCGCGCGGGGCTCGACGAAAGCGTCGTGTTCGCGACGAAGCAGACGTATTTCCCGTTGCCGCCGTACAAGTCGACGGTCGCCGATCGCACGTTCACAATCCGCTACGTCTATCGGTAAGGCGCTCAGCGCTCGTCCTTTCGTGCGGATCTCGGATCGCGGGCGGGATTTCGCCAGCCAATTTCTGCACGCCTGGCGCGGCCGATCCGCGCCGTCCCTTCCCCTCAAGGATCGGATGTGCCATTCCGGCGGCGCGCGATCTCCGCGCGGCCGGAGACCTCGATGCACGGAAGTGAAGACACCGGCCAAAGCGGCCTTACAGGCCCGACGGGCGCAAAGGCGACGCGGCGGGACTGGATCGGTCTCGCGGTGCTGGCGCTGCCGTGCATCCTCTACTCGATGGATCTCACGGTGCTGCATCTCGCCGTGCCGCAGATCGCGGCCGCGCTGAAGCCGAGTTCGTCGGCACTGCTTTGGATCGTCGATATCTATGGGTTCATGGTGGCGGGCGCGCTCATCACGATGGGCACGCTCGGTGACCGTATCGGACGGCGGCGCCTGTTGCTGATCGGGGCGGCCGCGTTCGGCTTGACGTCGCTGCTCGCGGCGTTCTCGACCAGCGCCGAGATGCTGATCGTGGCGCGCGCGCTGCAAGGGCTGGCGGCGGCGACGCTGGCGCCTTCGACGCTGTCGCTGATCCGGAACATGTTTCACGATCCCGCAGAGCGCGCGTTCGCGATCGGCGTGTGGGTGGCGTGCTTCTCCGCGGGTGCCGCGGCCGGGCCGCTGGTCGGAGGCGCTATTCTCGCCCACTACTGGTGGGGCGCGGTGTTCATCATCAATGTGCCGATCATGCTGCTGCTGCTCGCGGTCGGCCCGCTGCTGCTGTCCGAATTCCGCGATCCGAACGCCGCGCGCATGGATCTGCCGAGTGCAGCGCAATCGCTCGTCGCCGTGCTTGCGGTCATTTTTGGCATGAAATGGACGGCGGAAGTGGGTTGGGGTGTCGTTCCCGCGGCCGCGATCGGCATCGGCCTCGCGATCGGCGTGCTGTTCTTCCGGCGGCAGGCGCGGTTGGCCGATCCGCTCATCGACGTGCGGCTGTTCAAGGTGCGCGGCTTCAAA
The DNA here is from genome assembly GCF_051860585.1 of Hyphomicrobium sp. Taxonomy (GTDB): domain Bacteria; phylum Pseudomonadota; class Alphaproteobacteria; order Rhizobiales; family Hyphomicrobiaceae; genus Hyphomicrobium_C. Next base: position 366,382 of record NZ_JBHYDS010000002.1, on the reverse strand, counting down.
GCGGCGCTGCTCACCAACATCGTTTCGTTGTTCGTGATTTTCGGCACGTTCCTATTCATTGCGCAGTATCTGCAGCTCGTATTGGGCATGGGGCCGCTGGAGGCGGGGATCTGGACCGCTCCGTCCGGCGTGGTGTTCGCCGTCGGTTCCATGGCGGCGCCCGTGCTCGCGCAACGGTTTCCGCCGCATCGCGTGATCGCCTCGGGGTTCCTGATCTCGGCCGTGGGCTTCCTGCTCATCACGCAGCTCGACGGCGTGACGAACGCGTGGCCGATGTTCGTTGGCATGATGATCTTCTGCCTCGGCCTTTCGCCGATCGGCGCCATCACGACCGATATCGTCATGGCGGAAGCGCCGCCCGAGCGGGCCGGCGAGGCATCGGCGATTTCGGAGACGAGCTTCGAGTTCGGCGGCGCTCTCGGCATTGCGGTGCTCGGCAGCGTGGTCACGGCCGTCTACCGGAGCATCATGGCGGATGGGATGCCGGCCGGATTGTCACCGGAAGCGATCGATGCGGCGCAGGATACGCTGGGGGGCGCGATGCAGGTTGCCGCTCAGATCGGTGGAGAGGCAGGCGCGCGCTTGATCGAGACGTCGCGCGAGGCGTTCGTGACTGCGTTCGAAATTGCGGCAGGTGTCTCGGCGGCCGGGGCCTTGTGCGCGGCGTTTTTCGCGGCGACCATTCTCAAGAGTGGAAAGCGGTGACGGTGGGGACACGTCCCGCACCGTCACCCGCCTCTCGTCAGTCGCGGCAAGGGACCGAAATGACACGACCGACGTAAGGGATCTTGAACTTGCACTTGCGCTCCGGCTCGAAGCTTTCTTCCGTGCGCTCGACCTTTGCAGATGCTTCCTCTTTGGCGGGAGCCGCGGTTTCCTCGGCCTTCGCTGCGGGCGCGCGTTCTTCGGCGACAGCAGGCTTCGACGGCTCGGCCGCTTCAGGGGCGGCGGCGACTTCGACGTCTTCCCGCTGGCGCTTCGGAGCGGCGATCAGCGCCATCGATGCGCTCGTTGCGTTGCCTTGGCCGAGCGCCCGCTTCTTGGAGGGCTTCTCGGCTGCTGGTTCGCGCCGCTCCACGGCGACGGGCTCGCGCTCCGGCGTGACTTCGGCCTTCTTGACTTCGACGGGCTTGGCCGGTGCGGCCGCGTTGGTCTCGCCGCAGCGCGCGACGTCATCGGGTGCGCGCTTCCACGTGTAGGTCTTACTGAAGAGCGATCCGGCGTTGCCGATGACCTGCAACTTGTCATCCGACAGGCGGGTCAGCTCGACGCTGTATTTCTTGCCGCGGTCCGGGCTGTAGATCCATCCGCCGCCGCTGTCCGTGACGTTGCCCAGGATCTGCATGCCGCAGCGCTTGGTGTTCTTTGCGTCGGTGACGTGAACGACATAGCCGCAGTAGCCGTTGCCGCTGCCGCAGGGTGCGATTTCGACGGCGCCGCGGCCGTTGTGGTCGAACCAGAGGCCGGTCGGGTCGGAGGCGGCGTTGGCGGATGCGGACCAGAGCGAAGCTCCGGCGACGGCGGCGAGCGACAGTGCGCGGGTGTTCAGCATGGCGGGTCCCTTTATGAAAAATCAGATGCAGGCTTCCTTAACGGGGACATTGCCGTTCGCCCGCCCCGGCAGCTATTCCGCACGGAACACCCCTGCAACTCGCGATCCCTGAGGGATGGCGGCGTGACGCGCCCGATCAGCAGCCTCGATGCGGAGCATCGGCGCCCTTGATGCGGAGGCGGGATTGCGTACATGCTGGGGGAAGGAATGGAGATCCGATCATGACACGCACACGTTTGCTGGCCCTCGGAATGGCGGCATGGGGCTGCCTCGGCGCGGCGCCGGCGTTGGCGGATTCGTTTTGGGATCTCGAGGCGGCACGTGCGAATGCGCGAGCCGGCGGCCCCGTCAGCGCGCACGACGCCGAGCTGCTCGAACGCTACGGATGCCTCAGCGGCACGAACAGCGACTTCTGCCGGAAGCTGAGCGAGCGGGACAACCGCGCGTATCGCGTCAACAAGAAGCGCCGTCAGTCGCGGCAGTAGGCCGCCAGCGCCACCGGTACGCCGATCCTAATCGCCCTCGTTCGGGATCGAGAGGATGTGGCCGCATGCCTTGCAGTGCACCGCGTCGAGGTCGTGCTTCAGGAGGGCGCACTGCGGACAGCGGAAACGGACCTTCGATGGCTGTAGCAGCGTCCGCACGAGGTTGAGGAAGAGCGTCACGCCCAGGATCATGATGACGACGGAGATCAGGCGGCCGGTGGTGCCGGGCAGCGTGATGTCGCCGAAGCCGGTGGTCGTGAGCGCGGTCACCGTGAAATAGAGCGCATCGGCGTAGTTGGCGATCTGCGGATTGGTGAGGCGCTGGGTCTCGTAGACGATCCCCGACATGCAGAATAGGAACACGCCGAGGTGGACGGTGGCGAGGATCACCTCCTCATTGCGCCGGAACCAAGGGCTGTCGGCCCGCAGACGGGCGAGCAGTTGATACGTGTGCAAGAGGCGCACGGTGCGGAGGATGCGGAGAAATCCGCCGGCGCCACCGAGCAGCGGCGCGAGAAACGAGACGACGGCGGCCATGTCGGCCCAGGTGGCGGGATGGGCCAGCTCGCGCCAACGGTTTCGGGCAATCGACAGGCGGGCCGTGAGATCGGCCAGCAGCAGGAAGCCCAGCACGAAGTCGATGCCGACGATGGCGCGCGTGCGCGGCAGAAACGACGTCGCGACGATGAATGCCACCGTCAGGACATCGAACGCGAGCAGGGCATAGCGGAAGCGATGGCCTTCGGGCGTACCGGATTCGTAATAGTGGCGCAGCGTGTCGAGGAAACCCTTCGAGCGTGAGGCTGCCGTGGCCATGGCCTTGGGTTCCGATCCTGAGCTTATCGCAATACGGCCCGGCCTTTTGGACCGGGCCGCTTCTGGCCGACGTTGTTCGATTGCGGCCGGGCGCTATTTTACGCCCAGCAGCTCCACGTCGAAAATCAAAGTTGCGTTCGGCGGAATGGCGCCGCCGGCGCCGCGTGCGCCATAGCCGAGTTCAGCGGGGATGACGAGCGTGCGCTTGCCGCCGACTTTCATCGTGGCGACGCCTTCATCCCAGCCCTTGATGACCTGGCCGGTGCCGATGCGGAATTCGAACGGCTCGCCGCGATCGACGGAGCTGTCGAATTTCTGGCCCTTGGCGCCGTCCTCGTACAGCCAGCCGGTGTAGTGCATGACGCACGTCTGGCCGGTCTTCGGCGTCGCGCCCGTGCCGACCACAGTGTCGGTGATTTTCAAACCTGATGCTGCCACGGGGGCTCCTGAGTCTTGTGCTGCCGCCGGCGTAGTCGGGGACAATGCTGGTGTCATGATGAGAAAGAGCGCCGCAATGGCTGCGGCGCGGGGGAAAGTTGCTACAGAGATCATGCGTGTCCTTACGGTGTCGCTCTATTGAGCGGCTTTACGTTTTGCGTCCATATCCTTGATGTACGCGTCGACGTCGGCTTCTGTCACTTCCTTGTTGTCGACAAGTGCTTGTAAACAACCTTGTGACAGCTCTGTGGCCTTGGATTTCATGCAGGCGCGCAGTTCCGGGCTGCCGACGGCAAGGTTTTCGCAGTGCTTGTGATAGTCCGCGCGGCAAGCGTTCCTGACCGCATCATTGACTTCTGCATGCGCACTGGTGGCGGCGAGGCCGAAAGCAAGCGGCGCAATCATGAGCAAGCGGTTCATGGCAATTCCCTCTCGAAGATGACGCGGATGGCGTGGGCGAGTGGATAGCACATCTCCGGTGACGGGTGGAGATGGCACGAAGGGCACGCCGAAAGATCGCAACCATGGCGGCGCGGCCGGTGCGATGGGCGGTCAGCGGCGATCAATCGGAAATTGCCCGGTGGAGGCGACGTCCAGTTGAAGCGAGGTCCGACAGCTCAACATGCGAATCGACATTTGCATGCACGCCGCGCGCGCGGCGACGGCAAGACCAGCCGCCGAGGCGGCCGAAAGCTGCCGCCTTCGGTCCCGGACCTCGGTGCTTTGTCTTAGAAGTTGACGTTCTGGATCACATAGCTGCCGGCGGCCGCGATCAGGCCCGCGATGAGGATGAAAGGCAAAATCGTCACCAGAACGCTGAGCAGCCCGATGAAGGCCTTCAGGATCTGCTCCGCCGCCTTCCAAAGCTGGATGATGGCCTTGTAGAGCACGTAGATGATGGCGATGACGACGGCCGCCAAGACGGCGATCTTCCAGATTGGCAGCGACTGCCAGTCCGATTGAAAAATCGCCACCATCTGGCCGAACGACCAGTTCCAAATCAGCTCGAAAAAGCGAAAAATGGCAGCAATGCCTTGCTGAAGAAATTGCACAATCTGATTGATGATCCCGTTCATCGGCGTCGACTCCCCTGTCCCGTCCGTGAATGCTAGCACCGGTCCACGACAATTCGAACGATTTGTGCGGAGGACGTGTACGGTCCAACGGCTGGTTCGTCACCGTGCTGTCGCCCGTCTGTCACTGTTCCGGCCCAATGTGTGGATAACCAATGTTCAGCGGACCGAGCTGGAACAGGCTGCGCGCAACGGCCGGGTTCGGACGCCGCCGGGAGACCCCAGGAGCCTCACATGCCAAGACAATTCCTTTTCGCCATCGCAGCGGCGATGGCTTGCATCGTTCCCCTTGCCTCGGCCGAGGCGCAACGGGGCCGCGACGACTGGCGGCCCGACAATCGCAGTGAGTGGGAGTTGCTCGGTTCGGCCCAGATCGGCACCCGCCTCGAGCGTGACGTCATTGAAGTCGGACGGCGCGAGGGTCGATTCCGGACGATCGCTTTCGCGGTCAGCGGCGGCGATGTGCAGATCGAAGAGCTGAAAGTCCTGTATTCGAACGGCGAGGCCGACCAGATTCGCGTGCGCGAGGTGCTGAAGGCGGGCTCGCGTTCGCGTCCGATCGACCTGCCCGGCCGCGGTCAATTCATCCAGCGCATCGAGGTGGCCTATCGCTCGGCCGGCCCGGTGAAAATCGACTTCTACGGCGAGAAGGGGCGCAGCCCGCCGCCGCCGCCAGCCTGGGTTGAGCTTGGCTGCCAGAGCGTGGGCTTCCTCGATTCCAAGGACTCGATCCGAGTCGGCCGCCGCGAAGGCGCGTTTCGCGCTCTCAAGCTGCAAGTTTCGGAATCGAAGCTGCGGTTGCAGAAGTTGCGCGTGGTGTTCGGCGACGGCACGACACAAGTCTTCGACGTCCGGTCGGTTATTCCGGCGGGCGCCGAGACGCGGCCTATCGATCTCGACGGCCGGCGCCGCATCATCGACCGCATCGATCTCGAATATCTGCCGTCCATCAGCCTGAAGCGCAGCTCGCGCGTTTGCGTGCTGGCCATGGAAGGCGGCGGCGGTCCCGGTGGGCGTGACGATTGGCGCGACGGCGGCCCTGGGCGTGACGACGGCCGCCCCGGACGGCGCTAAGGCGAACGCGTCGTTCCGCGCCTGTCCCGTCACCCACGATCACTTAGAAAAGGACATTCGTTCATGAAGACCATCCTGAAATCAGCGCTCGCTGCCGCAGCGCTTTTCACAGCATCGATGCTGCCTGCGTCGGCGGCGCCCCCCGCCGACCAGGACGCCTGCAACAAGACGGCGTTCGAACTCGCCGAACTGGCGGCCAGCAAGAAGCTGGGCGAGGCCGAAGCGGTCAAGGTCGACGAGCTCGTGAGCAAGCTCGAAGGGCAGTGCGCCGACAGCAAGTTTACGGACGCGGATGCGACCGCCAAGGAAATCGAGGCGGCGCTCGGCAAATAAGCGGTCGAGGCTTACGCGCTTTCCTGATCCTGCGGGAACAGACGCCAACGTGCCGGCATCGCATCGTCGCTCCCTTGCGCCGGTGCTGTGCCGGCATTTTTGCAGGAGGCGAACGTGAGCAACATTTTCGATGGGCTGTACGTCGATCAACTCTTTCACAAGAACGAACGCGGCGAGACGATCTTCTATCCGTTCGGTCTGATGGGGCGCGGGTATCTGCTGCCCGCCGACCGCGAGGCCGGGATGCGCCGGTCAATGCGCTGGCTCATGGCTTTCTCGCTGCTGTTCGGCGGCTTCTTTGGCGTCGTCGTGCTGCGCATGCTTGCGCCGCTTGAGACCGTGCCGCTGCTGACGTGGCTGATCGGCGGGGCCGCATTCGCAGCGGGGCTCGGCGCGATCGTTTATATGCAGTCGCGGTTGTCCCACGGCCTCGAGCCGATGCAGGGTCCTGCGCCCACGGTTGGGGAATGGTTCCGGCGCGGACGTGCCGCGCGCGCACCTTGGACGCATCGCGTCTGTCTCGGACTCGGGCTTTTCTCATTGGTCTTGGCCGCAGGTGGTTTTGCAATGGGCGTTACGGAAGGCGACTGGACCGGCTTTGCGGCTGGTCTCTTCATGCTGGCCGTCGGCGCGCTGCTCACATGGGACGGCGCCCTGGGACTCAAGATGCGGTCGCGGGGCGACACGCCAGCGCATACGTCGTAAGGCGCGCGCGTCATAGGGCGTGCACGCTGTCATGCCCAAGAATGATCATTGGCCATCGTGTGGCGCGTGATAAATCCCCGTCATGCGCCCGATCACCATGATCTCGTTCCGTTGCCGCTGCGGCGCCGATAGCGCGCCGCCGTCGCGCGCGAGCCATTCTTGGGCGCATGTGGCCGGGCTCGGTGATTTCATCACGCTCGTTTGGCACGCAAGCGAAGCGGGGGCACGGCTCGCGGCGCGGATCGGGGCGAGCGCGGGGCAGAACGTCGACATGCCACGCTCGCAGCCCGCGGTCGGCGCGCGCCATTGGGTGTCGCTCGGCGATCATTTCGCCGCCGACGCCGATGCGCCGTTCTGGGTGCTCTACGAGACGCCCGAGATTTTTTACATGGGGTTCGACGAGCCTGAGGCGCGGCTGAGCGATCTTGCGCTTTTGCAATGCCGCATCGAGGGCTTCGACCGCACGCGTGACGCCGCAGGCGTCGCGGTCGCAACTGTCGAAGCGGCCCTGCAAGTCGATGATCTGCTCGCCCTCACGCCCCATCGAGACCCTGTCGCGGCCGGTTTGTGGGGCGCGTTCCAAGGCGCGCGAAATGCCCAGGTGATCCGGCAGGGCGCGCTTCTCTATTTCGAGGCGCGGGATGACGGATGGGGCGGCTGGGCGCTGACGCGTCATGCGGACGGCGTGGCGGACCTGCTCATGCTCGCCGACTATGGCAACCACGATAGCCATGTTTGGGCGGGCCGGCTCAGGATCTATGAGGGCGGGGCTTGGTGCGTCGAGCGCTCTCCGGACGAGCTGGCAGCGGCCATCGAGGGGAATGGCGGTGAAGACCGCCCCGGCGGGTCGTGATGGTCATTGCGCGGATGGCCTGTAAATGAGACAATCGGGTATTCGGGAGAACGATGTTCGACACCACGAGTAGACCCACGTTTGATCGTCGGAGGCACGCGTGACCCGATCCGTCCCAGCTATCGCCATCGCTCTTATTTCCGGCGCGTTCTTTCTCGCTCCGGCGGCCGAGGCGTGCATTTCCTGCAATTACGTGCCGGAGGTGGTCAATACGCCGGTCTCGCCTTCGCCCCGGGCCAAGCCGAGCCGGGTCGCGAAGCCGAAGCGGGCGCCGGTGAAGGAGTACGTGGCGCGGCCGCCGCAGAAGCGCGTCGCGAAGCGTCCACCGGCCGAGAAGGACGTGAAGGAAGCCAAGACGCCCGACACGACCAACGAGGCGGCGACCGAGACGCAGCCGGATACGGATGCCGGCAAGACGACGCCGATCGAGCGGCAGGCGGACACAGACGCGGCAACCGATACGTCAACGGCTGCCCTGACCGATCCCGATGCGCCCGCGGCCGAGCCGAAGGCCGACGAGGCGCGCACCTGCAAGAAGTTCTCAGCCACGGTCGGAACCGTGGTTACCGTGCCCTGCGAATAGGTTCGCGCGGTGTTGCGGGCCGCAGCCTACTCGCGGCCCGATTTCATGCGCCGTCCGTGACGGCGCGTTCGGGGTGGCGCATTCGTCGCTGCTGCCGCCGGCTTCCAAACCTTTCGAGACTCGACACCGGCCTCTAGATCCGTTCCGCTTAAATGAATCGCGGAACGACTCTAGGTCTCTGGTTTGTCGTGCTTCTTACCGGACACTGTCGCTGGCATGGCTCCGCCATGACCGGTTCCCACTTTTCCGGAAGCACTCTAGGGTCCGGCGGCCCGAGCTGCGCGCGTTTGGACCTGTACGGTTCGTCGCGTTCATGATTTAGGATGGGCATGAAGAACCACACGAAACGGAGTTTCAGGGCATGACGGATACGACCGAGGAGATCAATCAGCTTAAGCGCGAAGTGGCCGAGCTTTCCGGGCTGGCGCTGGCGACGGGCGTCATTCTCACCCAGCTCCTGCAGGCCAACCTGAAACGCGAGCTCAACCCTTGGAATTCCGCGACCAAGCTGATGGCTGAGGCGCGCACCGCCATCGAAGGTTTCCCAGCTGAAACGGACGGCGAGCGCGATCCGGCGATGAAGCAGCGCGCCCTCGAAGCGCTGAAGCAATACGAAACGCAGATCCGCTCGGTGCTGCCGACGTAAGCACGTACGGCTCCCAAGGGGGCTGCCGCAACCGCAAAACTCCTTCGCTTCCTGAGTGGATCCGGCGCTTGACCGCGCGGATCAACGGCGGTCGGCTGCGCGTGGTCAATGCGCAAGCGCTTCAGCCGATGCGGCACCGATTGGCTTCCCGTCACAGCAGGCTTAGCGCGGTCCGTTTGCGTCCGAGTGAGCAGCCGCAGCATTGAAAGTCGCGGACTTCGTCAGTTCGGTGCCTGTACAGGCAACCGTTAACGGAGCATTGTGCGCGCCTGGGTTTGCGTATCGCGGGGGCGATCATGGAGTGCGGGTCGGATCAACTCGTCTGCCACATGCTGACGTGGCTGACGGAGAACGAGCTGGTTGCAAGTGGATTTGCGGAGCTACTGGCGGGGCTCGGTGAAAACGCTCAAGGAGCAGCGGGCGTCGCGGCCGGCATCGTCAAGGACTATGGCCAAGCCATTGTCGGCTTGCTCGGTTTGTCGTTCGGTTTCTATCGATGGTGGCTTTACCGCGAGCACATCCTGCACAAGCGTCTCGCCGAATATATTTCCGCGCGCGACGGTCGTTTGAGGGATGTCAGGTCCCAGGCCATCGAGGCGATACAACGTCCCGCTCCCGGACAGGCGTTCGATGCGCCGCTCTTCATCGACAAGGAGTTGCGATCGGTACTTCGCGAAACGCGGTGGGACCACACTGCGGTCGCGCTCACCGTTGAGAGCAGCTCGGACTGGCAGCTTTCGAGCGCCATCGAAAGCATCATGAGGAAGCTGCAAACAGCGGAGCGTGAAGCCTCGTCGCTGCGTCAGGAGCTTTGCACGGCCTATAGCGTGCGCGGCGCCATCGCGGCGTCTTCGACGAAGCAGGGCAGTGCATCGAAGGCACTCGATCACTTCCGGATTGCGCTGGGCTTGCCGGGGCATGATAGCGACGTGCTGCTCAAGGAGCTTGAGGCGCATCAGCTTCGGAAGCTGGGGCATTTTCAGGCTGCCGAAGCTGCTTACGAAAGAGTTGTGGCTCTGGCGGACGGCATCCAGTCAGATCACGACAGGGACATCATCAAGGCGCGAGCAAAACGGTACATCGCTGAAATTGAGCTGTTTGCATTGCCTAAAAATGCCTACCTGATGTTGACTGCCGACATGGCGGTCGGGGCCTACGCACCTGGCGCGCTCGCGTTAATGGAGCGCTGTCAACCCTTGAATGCGTGGGAATTCGTCGAAAAGGGAGACACGCATTATCTAGCCGCGTTTCTGGCTCACGCTCTCGGCTACACACGAGCAGAACCTATCCAACTCGATGCAGCAGCGGCAAGTTATCGAGCTGGGCAGGTCGCGTCGGGCGGGCGACGTTGGTCGACCCGGCGGCTTAGAGCTCGAGTGAAAGAGGGGCTAGCGCGCGTTGCCACCGCCCAGGCGCTCGGCACCTATGACGCTGGCTGGTTGCCAAAATCACAGCAGCCGCAACAGCCATCCGCCAAGATAAGCACCGCCGGCAGCGACCAAGCCGTTTCCGAAACTGCGTAGGACGGCGGCGCGGGTGACATCGGTCAGGCCGAGTTCCTGGCCTCGACGATAGAGAGCGTGGTGCTCGGCATAGGATGCGGACGCCAGCGCAATAGCGCTCGCGGCGATGGCCCAGAGTCCGAGATTGCCGTAGCCCGCGACACTCGCCGCGAAGATCGCAAGAAAGCCAAGCACGTCAGCGCCTCTCTTGGCCGCGACGCGCACGGGTTGGGCAGCCGTCGCTGTTCTTGCAGATTCGCCGTATCGGTTGAAAGACGTGGGGTGTTTGGTCATCCTGAAGAACTGGGGACAGGTTAGGAAAGATCAAGGCCGTCAGGGACTTCCAATCTGTCCGGTCGCGGCTCGGACGAACCGGTTTTGCGGCTTACCTTTGATGCCGAACGCCGTCATTGCTCCGGCCGCGGATCGCATCCAAACTGACGGCCTTCCGTGGCTCAACATCGAGGCTGCCCATGAAGCTCGTTCTGCCACTCGCTGCACTCGGCTATGTCGCGTCGGCAGGCTTTTGCCTTGCTGCTGTTCTTGACGAAAAGAGTTTGGCACCGGCGTGGGTCGCCGCAAGTCAGGCCGAGAAGGACGCTTGGATCGGTGCGTTCAAGTTTGAGAAATCCACGGCGGACAGGCCGGAAATCGCCAAGTGTCTCGACAAAATGACGGTGTTACCGCTGTTCGAGACCAACAAGCTCTCGGGTGTGGCCTCGATGTGCGAAACGGCCGTCGAGCGCGGAGGTATGTGAGCCGCGGCGCTTTCGATGACGTTGCTCTTGGAACCGCAGCTCATTCGTTGTGAACGGCCGCTTGCGAAAGGGTCGGGCGGTCATTTCTTTTCGAGCAGAATCTGGCTCTTCGATTTGATGGCGCCCTGGATCATCTCGCCGAAGCGCTGCAGCAGCCAGGGCAGCGTGACCTCGATGCGCACATCGTTTTCGGCAACGGCGACATTGCCGAACGCCTCGTGGCCCATGGCCTTGAGCTTGAAGGTCATCGTATCGCCGGTCCAGACCTCCTCATCCAACGTGAACATCGGGAGTGAGGCGGTGGCCTTGGCGAGGCCCGACTTGAGCCGGCGCGTCGCTTCTTCCTTGCCGAGGCTGTGGGAGAGGGTGACGACGAGCGGTTTCGACATTCTGTCCTCGCGGCGGCGGGTGATGGCCGATAGATAGGCATCGGCGCATCGCCCCGCCAGTTGCGGCTTACTTGCAGGCGCGCTGCTGCGCCGTGCACTCCGTGACGAACGTCCCGTCGACGCACTTCATCTTGATCGGGCCCTCAGGCGTCATGCCGCGCGTATCGATGATCGTCTTGATGCCGCCGTTCGCCATGATCTCGGCAATGCCCTTGGTGAGGCCCGTTCCGACAGCGGCCATGGGCTTGCACTCCTTGGCGGCGGCCACCCCCGACACTGTCATTGCTGCAGCGGCAGCGAGGGTCAAAATCTTCAGCGATTTCATGATGGTTCTCCCGTCTTCGCCGCCGACTCGGTGGCGGCCTCTCCGTGTATTTACGTAAGTAGCCAGATTCGAGGCACGGGAGGAGAACGGGGCACATGTGATGCCAATGGATCACACCGCGCGTGCGCCGATCGACTGGGGTGTGCATGACGCAAAAAAGCTGCCCGGGTGTCGGCCCGAGCAGCCTGTCATCTAATCCAATATCTGGCGCGATCTAGAATTCGATCCAGACGCCCTTGTTCCAGTAGCCGCGGCCGCGGCTTTCCCGCCAGCGATACTTGTGGTCGTGTTCTTTGTCCCATTTCCAGTTGTCGTCATAAACGTGGAGGCGGAATTCCGGCTTGTATTCGTATTTTTCCTTTACCTTCCAGCAGTCTCCTTCGTCGTTGCAGACGATGGCTGCAGAAGCACCCGTCGTCATGAGTGTCAGGGAACCTGCAACAGCCAACGCGGCGATTTTAATCGACATGTCCTGCTCCTTTTTTCAGCAGTGATGGGTGAGGAACGCGCGCCCTCCGATGTTTGGTTCCGTAATGCTCCGTCGGCCGAAAGAGGAAGCCGATCTGAAGCGGTCCTGATCGAGCGCACTTCCTTACCGAGAGAAACTTTGCCTCTCTCGCTGATGTGCGCGCGGGGGTTCTGGCCTCGATCAGCCCGCCAGCCGTCGATTGGCGCTAGAGCAGAAACGTGGCCATCAGGATGAGGACAAGCGCCGCAGCGCACAGGGCCATCCCGACGCCCCGCAGGAACGCGTGATAAGTCTGGACGTGCGCCTGGTAGTCATTGTCTTGGTCGTTGTAGCCGACGGGATAGGTCGCCATGGGGTGTCTCCATAGGCATGATCCCTCAGTATTTTGCCCCGTGAATTGAAGGTGGCGCGGCCTGGCCGCTTTGCAAGGCCTTCGGCCCGGATGTGAGGCCGCAAAGCGCGTTTTTCGCGCCTGCCTTCGGCGCTCATTTTCTCACCTGCCTTCGGCACACATTCCTTGCCTGCCTTCGGCACACATTTCTTGTTTCTTGCCCGCCTTCGGCAGGACGCCTACCACGCGCAGTTGTATTTCTGGATGTCGGGTTCTTTCTTCATTTCCCGGATCGTGAGGGAGCACATCATGCCGGTCAGCGTCGGATCGCCTTGGTTGAGTGCATCGTTCATGCCGAGCGTGCCGCGCAAGGTCTTGATGTAGACGCGGGCTTCTTCCTGCTGGTCACCCTTCAAGCCGTCTGCGCACTTTTCGAACTTTGCGAAGAAGTCCTTGCACTCGGCGAGTTGATCCCCGGCGAAGGCGGGGTTAGAGACAAGGGCGGCGAGGGCGATGCTGACGGCGAGGCGGCGGGGTGTCGTCATGGGCTCGTTCTCCGAGCGGCTCCAGCGGGCGCGCAGTCCGAAGTCTATCTCATGTCAGTGCATCGGGCAGCAGGTCTTTGGCTCGGTCCGTTGCGCGGCGTGCTATATGAGTCGCGCTTGCTTTCTCGTCGCGACGCTGGCCACCGGCCATCGGCGCGCGACGCGAAGCCGGCATTGCCTGTTATCAATCGAGGAGGATTTGCGCGATGGCCAGGGGCGTTCAGAAGAGCAACAAGGAAAAGCGCAAGCCGAAGCAGGACAAGACCAAGCCCGGCGCGAAGAAGTAGGAGCGGCGGCATCGGCTGTCTCGATCCGGTTTTCCGCCGGTCTCGAGCGCCGGCCTCTCGCCAACTCTCTGCCCGGCCACGCCGGCTGTCTCAACCGGCGGTCTCCATTCGGCCGTATGTCGGGGCGAACGTCTTTTGTCCGCCTCGCAAGGAAAGCGCATGATTCACTGGAAACCTGTCGACGAATACGCCGAACCGAATTGGATGAAGGACGGAACGGCGCTGCCGCCGTGGCTGTTCTGGCGCACCAAGAAGGGCGCGGTGCTCGGCTATCTCCGCGACGGCGAGCTGTTCGACTGGAAGTGGGTCTACGTGTGCGACGCCAACAAGGTAACGCACTATTCCGAGGTGAACGGGCCGAGTAGCAATGTCGTGGACCTCGAGAGCTATCGGGACGCGCATGAGGCGGAGCCGGACGCCTGACCATTCGATCAGGCTGCTGCGGGCTGGAACGCCGTGCAGCGCTGTCCGGATTGCATTCCGACAGATCGCTTATGGGTCCCGTGGATGCGAGATCGTAAGCGCGGGACATTTTATGTCAGGTCGCTGGGTCGGGGATGAGTCAGGTCCCGAACTCAGGTTCCGAACTTTGGGGCAATCCGCCGGTGCTACTCTGCCGCGCCGTGCTTGATGGCCGCGAACCTGGCCCGCGCCTTCTCGAATTTCGCATTGAAGAGCCACATCGCATCGAGGATCTCGCGATAGGTCGCCGATTTTCTGGCCCTATCTGCGTGGCCGAACGTGAAGATGCTGTTGTTGCGCAGGAAGCCCATGATCCGTCTGTCCGAAATCTCGTAGGCGGCGACATCTCCCGATTTTAGCGCCGCCCGCGTCGGCGTGGGTACGATCTGGATGAGCTGGAACAGCTTCATCTGGTCGATCTCGTCGGGAAGCATCGCGACAATGGCCGGAATGTCCTCGAACAAATCCGCGTGCGCGTTCATCAGGCCGTTACGCACTGCGGTCCAGTGGTTGAACCGCTGGTCGATGCCAGCGGCGCGGGCTTCCTCCGCGTCATCGCGGGCGGCGACGGCGGGATCGAGCTTCGCGACCGCCTGCTTGATCGCGGCCCACTTCCTGCGGCCGTTGCGATCTTCGGTCGGGCCGGTCTGCAGGCTGCCCTTGTAGGTATTCGAGCGCGCGTTGCCGATGTTCTGGCGCGCGTTCGTCTCGGCGAAGAAAATGCCGAGCGCGATGAGGCCTGCGCGCTCCGCGGCTGCAGCGTCGGCGCCCTTGGCGCGCGCAATCGCGGTGCCGAGCTGAACGACATCCCGGAGCGGCGTCTCTGAGCTTTGCGCGTACGCGGGCGGGGCCTGCATGATGCGAAACAGGTCGGCGTAGTCCTCGATCAGCGGCTCGATACCCGCCTCGAAGTACGCGGGCGGGACGCTGAACTTGTTCGGCCGTCCGATGCGCGATGGAAGAACTTCCGTGAGGTCCTTGTAGGTGCTCATCACCTTGAGGCGGGCGAGGTAGATCGCTTGTCCCGGCAGGCTTGGCAGCGCCTTTACCTTCGCCTGCTTTTTCGCGGGCTTTTGTGCCGGTGCCTGCAGGGCGTCGATCTGCGCGCGGCGCTCGGCCAGTACCTTTTTGAATGCCGCGAGAGCCTTGTCGTAGGCCGCGACTGCCGCTGCCTGCTCTTTGGTGAGCTTAGGCTGTGTCAGCTTAGGCTGCTCGGCCTGCGCGGGGATAACGATACTTGCCGCTACGCCTATGCACGTCGCGACAACAACGAGTGCCCGCATTTTTAGTATGGACGAGTGGGCCATCATGCGACGATAGCGGCAACCTGCGGGGGCGTCATCCCCGCGGCTGCCGCTTTGCCGATTACGCGTGCGTCGCGGTTAGTGGGCCGGTGCTGCCGGGGCGGGAGGTGCGGCCGGGCCGGCGCCTTCCGTGCCTGCGCCCGCACCCGTGCTGGCGCTGCCGGTGCTGGCTGCATTGGCATCCTTCATCAAGCCCTTGTCGCAGGCGGCCATAAACTCGCTCTGGTCGATGCCGGCGTCGCCGTTGGTGTTGGCGGCCTTCACGTCGGCGACGAAGGCAATCGCCTGGCCCGCGCCTATCGTCGGCTTATTGGATGGGTTGGCTTTCTTCCAGGCGGCCTCGCATTCGGCCTTGGCCAACTTCACGCCCGCAGGCTTGCCGATTTTCACGCTGCCTTCAGCGGATTTCTCCGGCTCGGCGAACGCGCCGGCTGCCGTCAGGGACAAAATCATCAGGGATGCAAGAACGCGCATGGGGGGGCTCCTCTCTGGCTGGTTTTGTCCAGAAATGCGAGAGCGCGGGAATTGTTCCCCGGGGAGGTGGGCAGCTGGCAGCCGGCAACGGGCAGCTGGCGGGCAAAAATCAGTGGCCGCTAACCCCGGGCGGAATCCAATAGGTGTCCGGCCGCATCAGCCGGATGGATTTTTTGCCTGGGCGGTACATTTCGCGCGCGGCGAGTTCGATCGACCGGCGGCTTGGCTTGAGCTGCCCCGCGACGTCATCGGTGCTGATGTGGGTGACCTCGACCTCCACCTGAACGACGTCGTTGGTCTTCGGGTCGCGCGCGGGCCAAAGGAAAAACGTCCGGCCGTCGTGATGGAGCCAGTTCTGACTCTCATGCGGAACGGCCGGAAAATCAGCGAGTTCGAGCGTCGGCTGGTGGGGCATTTGCGGGCACCTCTTGGGTTTGGTCTTTTTGGTTCGGTCTGGGCGTGCACCACGAAGACCGATGTTAGGAAATTGGCGGGGCAGCGCAATGGAAAAGGAGTTGGGCAGTCGGCAGCAGGCAGCGATTATCGAGATGCGGCGATGCAGCACCGCGTGAGGGAAGTCAGGTGCCTCTTCGTCTTGCGACAGTGCGTCCGCCCTGCGACAGCCGGCTGCGGGAACGGTTTGGGGGCGGCCACGTTCCGATATCAGACCATCAGGCGTTCGCCTTAACCGCGCGATGCCTGGGACATGGAGATGATCATGAAAACTTATATCGCGGCCGCGTTGGGCGCGGCTCTCATGGCCGCACTCGCAGTGCCTGCCGCTCAGGCCGACAGCTCGCTCAGCGGCGTCGAGAATTCCCGCGCCATGGAGCGCGGCGGTTTTCGTCTGTCGCGGCAGGATCGCGAGAACCTGCGCCGTTACGGCGGCAATGATGACGGCTACTGGAGCGGCTATCGGCCATACCGTTACAGCTACGGCGGCCCGGGCGTCAGCATCTATGTCGGCCCGCGTCATGGCTACGGTTACGGTCCCTACGGCTACTAATGCCGTACGTTCGCACTGACGCTGTGTGCGTTGCTTGATGGGCGGCGGCGGATTTTCCGTTGCCGCTTTTTAGTTCGGTTCTACCCCGTCTCCCCATCGTAGTAGTCGACGGTGGCTTCGGCGCGGAAGATCTTGCGGAGGCCGGAGTCGTTGCTCGTGCCGGTGACGATCGAGACCTTGCCCGAGTCCGGGTATTCGCAGGCGTCGATGTCGGAGAGGTTCGAGAGGGCGAGGTAGCGCATCGTCGTCGTGCCGGTGTTGATGATCTGGTGGGCGACCTCGGGGCCGCCCGTGGGGCAGGCGATAACGTCGTGCTTGCGGATCTTGTAGCGCGCGGTGCCGAAGCGCAGCTCGCCTTCGCCTTCGAGGATCAGGAACATCTCTTCCTCGCCGTGATGGGAATGGAACGGGCACTGCACCTTGCCGGGCGGCAGGACGGTGAGATTGTAGCCGAGCTTTTTCGCGCCGATGTGCGTGCCGATGCTGGCGCGTTTGGACGTGTAGATGCCGTTCTCCTCGACGTCGTCGAACACGGCGTCGTCGAGGTTCATGATGGGCTTGATCATGGGGTGCTCCGTGCGGTGCGTGCAGCGGTGAGGCGTCGGCGGGGCACGGGTCGCTGGCCCGCACGCGCAAGCTTATCCTGCCTCATAGATGTGTTGCCACTCGCTGTGGCGCGGAGTGCATCAGGACTTTGCGCGGGCGCGATCGCGACCTAGCGCGGGGGCGTGTTGGCGTCCTCGGGGTAGTACTTCAGTGTCCGTTTGCAGGCCGCCTCGTATTCCGCTTTGCTCATCCCCGTCTGCGCGTCCCAGGTCTTCATGCATTCGGCCACCTCGGCGGCTGTCTCCGGATACCGCTGGGGCGGGACCGCCGAGGCGTCGCCTTTCGGGGGAGCGGGCGGGGGAGCCGTCGTCTCCGCGGCCGGTTCGTTCTGGGCGACGGTTATCTCGGGATGGGCAGCAGGCTGGGCTGCCAGGACGGCCACGCAGGCCACGATTGCGGCAACGGTCAGCGTCGAGGTCAAGCGCTTGTCCATGGCGGACGCTCCTTGAACGCTCGGTGGGTGGACTGCGGCCCCCCCCGAGCGTGAGGGTTCGATGCCGCTCGTCCACTATCGAACCGAGAGCCGGCCTATTGCAAGAGCGGGCGCGGAAGTTGGTAAGTGAAGTGTGGGCAGCAGGGAGTGGGCAGTCGGCAGTCGGCAGTCGGGGACGTGCTTGGATAGCCGCGAGGGATCGATCTCGTGGGCGTCAGGTTGGTTGGGCTCAAAGAGCGGGTCGCGCCGGAGGCGCGCAAACAAAAGGCGAGACTTTCCCCTTTCGGGGGTGGAGCGGCGGAAGCCGACCACGGGAAGGATGCGGCTTTCGCCGCCCCACGCAAACGCCTCCACCGGTACGCGGCCTATTGGGCGACCATCCAACCGCCCGCAAGTTGATCTCCTCCATCGAGCGAGACCGCCGCGCACACTTCCAGAACTAGCTGATGGAACCAGCAGGTAGAGGAGACGCTGCTCCCGCTCGCTCTGTCACCCAGCACGCGCCAGGCCCCCGAATGAGCGGGATGGGCTAGGTTACGGCGGGGATAGTGGAGCGGGGATAAGATTTTTCAAGGCGCGATATCCATTCAGCGGGATCACGCCGTGGTCTCTAGTTCAAGTAGCCCCGCCTCCTGGGCGATGCAGCTTGGCGATGTTTACCTATTCAAATGGTGCGAATTGAATTTACCCTTTCGGAGGGTTCTCCAAAAGAGCTACAGGACCCATCTTGTCGCCTGGATTCCGCACAGCTTTCCGTCGTAGACAAACGCAACGCTGTACCTCGCGCGGGTGACAGCTACATACATCTTGGCCGCCGACTTTTCGACGTGGTGTATTTTGCCGGAAGCAAGCCATGAGCGTGCCAAGCCGTGCGGATAAATCAACACACGCTCGAAGGTGAGCCCCTTCGATTCCCCGAAGTTCAACGCCTCGTGCGGGTCGCAGTTGCTTTTAGCCGAGTAACGCAACACCTGTGGTGAAAAGCGCTTCACGTACTCGTCCACGGTAGCGTTGGCCACGAGAAACACCCCGTCGTGACCAGTCAGTACATCATTGCGCGAGATGGTTTTTGGCTCGGTCGGAAAGAAACTGTCGCCCAGATTGGCGATGGTCTGATTGCAGCGATGAGTGTGGCACTCGTACTCGATCGTGACTAAGCCGGCCTTCTTCCACAGCTCGAATTTTTTTATGATTGCAGGCCCGCCGAACGCCTTATTCTTCGCGGCATTGTTAGTGGCGAAAGTTGCCTGCCGGTGATCGCCGACAAATGTAACCGGGATCCCGGACTTGAGCATTAGCTCCAATAGCTCGAGGTCGTACCCCGCCATGTCTTGGATTTCGTCGATAATGATGTGGCTGAAACGCTGCTTGAGGCGACGCATGATGGCCCCGCCCGAACGGCTGTCACACTCGCAGATGAACTTAGCGATCTTGTCGGAGTAAATTCGGCGGCCATCAAGAAAGTAGTGTGCGCTGGTCTTCGCCTCGGGAATGTATGGAACGGATTTGCCTTCGATCCAGTGGATGCCCTCTATCCGACAGTTGTGCATTGCCGAGCGATATGGACGGGCAAGCTCCCTGAGAAGGAACGAGTACCAAGAAATGATCTCCACATGGGAGGGAATGGCTGGCGCGCGTTCGTACGCCTTCAGCTGAATCTCTCGTACGTTGTTTCTGGTATAGGTGATCAGGGCTGCGGTACCCGGACTATGCGATAGCGCTTGGTCGACAACTCGCGTCGTTTTTCCACCGCCTGCAGCGGATATCAGGATGCGGCTAGCGGATGGCACGGGCGATATAGTCCGGCGGCGACCATTCGACCTTAGTATCGAAGAACCGAAGCGCGGTCTCGGCCTTGTGGTTGACCATGTGTTCGATGGCAGACGCCTCGTCGGCAAAGTCCTTCCCTAGGACAGCGCTGATCGTCGTCAGTCCGTTCTTCTTCATCAGTTGTGGTTCCAGCGTACGTGCTGCCTCGTCCTTGTCGTATTGTATCGAGACTATTTCTGATTTCAGGTAATCAGCATACTTCTTCTCGAGCGCGGCTACATCGGCATCGTTGTCGGTCACAACATCGGCTGGCTTTTTCAGAAGGACGGCGATTTCGAGGAAGCGTTTGAACGCCAGCGAGTTTACGGAGATCACATCGACCCCGTCCTCAAGCGGCATCTTGCCATGCTTTTTCTGGTAGGCGCGCTGAACGATCAGCTCATCTGATGGGCCTTCGACGAGGATGGAGCGCTTCGCGAGGATGATCCGCAGGGTGTCGTGACCCGGCAGCTTCATGAAGTAGTCTTGCGTGCTTGCATCTTTCAGGTCGGTAAGTCGCATGCCCTCGCCGCGCTGAAAGAGCAAGACCGACTCCACACCCAGCTTGTTGAGAACGAAGCTGCTGTGCGTGGTGATGAAAATCTGTCGCGATCCGGCGTTCGCCGAAATATGGCCGATCAACTCGTTGAGGCTCGCATATGAAAGATGGTTCTCGGCTTCCTCGATCAGGATGATGTGCGACTTCGCTGACGTCTCCATCGCAAGCTTGATCTTTACGGAGTTCTGCTCGCCCTTGCCGACGAGCGGGAGAGGAATGTCGTCAAGATGAGGCATAATACCAGCCTCCCAATTGGCACGTGCTGACGTGTCGAGAGAGATAGAAATCGCCTTGTCGCTGATCTTGCCCTTCTTGGCGGCCAGCGCATCGTTGATCGTCTTGACCTTGGGCTCCTCCAGAAATCGGTCTTTCATTAGCCGGTAGGTCAGGGCTAGGTCGACCTTCTCCTTCGAGCTGAGGCTCTCCTTCACAATGTCGACAACAAAGCGGCTAGCAGCCACGTTGTTCTTGATCGTGCTGGCATCGATCAGACTCGCGTGAAGCGGGATCCAGCGCGAATTCTGGATGTCATTGTCGGCAAAGTCCCGCCATTTGATCCAGTAGTACTCAATCGGCATCGTCCGGATTTCGGAAGGATCGGAGACGTACTGAGCGAAATCATCGGCGTGAGCGGGGTTCAGCTCGATGAGGAGGGATACGCCCGGCAGGTCGAGTCCAAGCGAATTATTGTCCCCCTTAAGCTTGGCTAGGGCGGAATCGTCGGCGAGATAGACTTCGATTAGGATTGAGGGCGGCTCGGGCGATGCGCCGCCTTTCAGCTTGTCGATATATTCTTGAACGAGGTCGAGATTGAACAAATATGGGTGAAGTTCGATCTGAATAGGGCGTCCGTTGAGTTGACCAGTAAGCGCTAGATAAATGGCTTCAAGAAGCGTCGACTTTCCGCATTCGTTATGCCCGACAACGACATTCATCCGGTCATTGAAGCGAACCCTTGCCTTTTGTAGGCACCGGTAATTCTTGATAATCGCTTGCTGGATAAACACGTCACCCCCGAATCTTCACGCTCAAACTACCACAGCGTGCGGGTTGGCCGAATAGGCAGCATACTGGAGGCTTCGTTTCCTCGCGCCAGCTTTGAGGGCCACTCCCCTCCCTCACGCCTTCTTCACGAATTCGGACTTGAGGCTCATGGGGCCGATGCCGTCGATTTTGCAGTCGATGTCGTGATCGCCGCCGACGAGGCGGATGTTCTTCACCTTCGTGCCCATCTTGATGACCTTGGATGAGCCCTTGAGCTTGAGGTCCTTGATCACGGTGATCGTGTCGCCGTCCTGCAGGATGTTGCCCTGGGAGTCGTGGATCACGTTGTCATCTGTGGCGGTGTCGTCTGCGGCGTCGGCGTCTTGGGCCGAAGCTGGGCTCCATTCGTGCGCGCACTCCGGGCATATGAGCAGGTTGCCGTCCTCGTAGGTGAAGGTGGACGCGCATTTGGGGCAGGGCGGGAGTGTGCTCATGGTCGTGTTCCGTGTTTGTAGGCAGCAGGCAGCGGGGCAGCCGGCAGCAGCAGGTTGGCAGTAAGGCAGTCGGCAGTGACGCAGTCGGAAGCTGGTGCGGGGTTTTACGCTCGGCTTGTCAGGACCGGCCACGCGACGATGGCGAAGACGATCATCGAGACGAGCAGGCCGATGGAGCCGATGGCGGCGAGTGGGTCTGCCGTCTCCACGCCGTTGAAGAGCAGGTACAGGCCGGCGATCAACGTGATCAAGCTCGTCTGCGCGAGCCAGAAGTGGACGTGGGCGAGGCGTTTCGCGGCGGCCTCCGGGAACAGGTGATAGAAGAGGCCGAAGATCGCGAACGAGAGCCAGCCGATCACCAGCAGGTGCGCGTGGGTCGGCATCTGGCTGTGGTCCTTGGTGATGCCCATGACGAGGCCGAGCGCCATGCCGAGAACGGCATAGACGAGGGCGGTCGCGAAGAAGTGCGCTGCGAGCCGTGTGTGCATGTGTCCCCCCTTGTCGATCTGTTGCGCGGATTGTCCGTACTCTGCCCCTTGTTTGCTATTGGGGGAAGGGGGGCAGCAGGCAACGGGCAGCAAGCAGCAAGCAGCAAGCAGCAAGCAGCAAGCAGTGGGGCGTCGGCGGGGGTGGGCAACGGGACCAAAAGAGATCGCTGAAGCGTGTCGTGGGTCCCGGCCTTCGCCGGGATGACGTTTGGGGTGGATTGCACGGTTGCACAGAGAGCGGCAGTTTGCGATTGCGGTAGCTACTCCGCCGCCTGCTTCTTGCTCCCGGCTGAGCCATTCTTTGCTTGCGCGCCTCCGGTACGACCCGACCGCCTCACCAGCAGATCCTTCAGATACCGCCCGGTGTAGCTTTCCTTGACGCTCGCGATGTGCTCGGGCGTGCCGGCGGCTACGATGTGGCCGCCGCCGTCGCCGCCTTCGGGGCCGAGGTCGATCACCCAGTCGGCCGTCTTGATGACCTCCAGGTTGTGCTCGATGACCACCACCGTATTTCCCGCGTCGGCCAGCTCGTGCAGCACCTCGAGCAGCTTGGCGACGTCGTGGAAATGGAGGCCGGTGGTCGGTTCGTCGAGGATATAGAGGGTGCGGCCCGTCGCGCGCCGCGAGAGTTCCTTCGACAGCTTGATGCGCTGCGCCTCGCCGCCCGAGAGGGTGGTCGCCTGCTGGCCGATGTGGATGTAGCCGAGGCCGACGCGGGCGAGCGTTTCAAGCTTGTCGCGGATCGGCGGGACGGCGCGGAAGAACTCGGCGCCTTCCTCGACGGTCATGTCGAGCACGTCGGCGATGGATTTCTCGCGGAACGTGACTTCAAGCGTTTCGCGGTTGTAGCGCTTGCCCTTGCACTGGTCGCAGGTGACGTAGACGTCGGGCAGGAAGTGCATCTCGATCTTGAGCACGCCGTCGCCCTGGCAGGCCTCGCAGCGGCCGCCCTTGACGTTGAACGAGAAGCGGCCGGGGCCATAGCCGCGCGCTTTGGATTCTGGGAGGCCTGAGAACCAATCGCGGATGGGCGTGAAGGCGCCGGTGTAGGTCGCCGGGTTCGAGCGCGGCGTGCGGCCGATGGGCGACTGGTCGATGTCGATCACCTTGTCGAGGTTTTCGAGGCCTTCGAGCTTGTCGAACGGGGCGGGGTGCTCGCGCGCGTTCGAGAGCTTGCGGGCGACGGCCTTGAAGACGGTGTCGATCAGGAGCGTGGATTTGCCCCCGCCGGAGACGCCGGTGATGCAGGTGAAGAGGCCGAGCGGGATCTCGGCCGTGAGATTGTGCAGGTTGTTGCCGCGCGCGCCGGTGACGCGCAGGGCGCGGCCCTTCTGCGGCTGGCGACGCTCTTTCGGCAGCGGGATCTGGCGGGCGCCGGAGAGATACTGGCCGGTGATGCTTTTCGGGTCGGCCATGATGTCGTCGGGCGAGCCTTGCGCGATGATCTCGCCGCCGTGGATGCCCGCGCCGGGGCCGATGTCGACGACGTAGTCGGCCGTCAGGATCGCGTCCTCGTCGTGCTCGACGACGATGACGGTGTTGCCGAGGTCGCGCAGGTGGCGGAGCGTGGCGAGCAGGCGGTCGTTGTCGCGCTGGTGGAGGCCGATGGAGGGCTCGTCCAGAACATAAAGAACGCCCGTGAGGCCGGAGCCGATCTGGGAGGCAAGCCGGATGCGCTGCGATTCACCGCCGGAGAGCGTGCCGGCGGCGCGGGAGAGCGTCAGGTATTCGAGGCCGACGTCGTTGAGGAAGGCGAGGCGTTCGCGGATTTCCTTGAGGATGCGGGTCGCGATTTCGGTCTGCTGTTTGGTGAAGGTCTTCGGGACCTCGGCGAACCACTGGTTGGCGGCCTTGATCGACAGGTCGCCGACCTCGCCGATGTGACGGCCGCCGACCTTGACGGCGAGCGCCTGCGGCTTCAGGCGGTAGCCTTTGCAGGCTTCGCATGGATGCGCGCCCTGGTAGCGCGACAGCTCCTCGCGCACCCATTCCGAGTCTGTCTCGCGCCAGCGGCGCTCGATGTTGCCGATGACGCCTTCGAAGGTCTTGGCGGTCTTGTACTTGCGGTGGCCGTCCTCGTAGGTGAACTCCACCTCTTCCTCGCCGGTGCCGTAGAGGATGGCGAGTTGCGCGTGCTTCGGCAGGCGCTCCCACGGCATCGACATCGACACCTTGTAGTGCTTGGCGAGGGCTTCGAGCGTCTGCTCGTAATAGGGCGAGGTGTTGCCGGTGCGCGACCAGGGATAGATGGCGCCGTCCTTCAAGGAGAGCGTTTGATCCGGGACGACGAGGTCGGCTTCGAACTGCAATTCCGTGCCGAGGCCGTCGCATTCGGGGCAGGCGCCGGCCGGCGCGTTGAACGAGAACAGGCGCGGCTCGATTTCCTCGATGGTGAAGCCGGAGACGGGGCAGGCGAAGCGGGCCGAAAACGTGAGGCGCTCGTGCGTCTCGTTCTTGCTCTTGTTGGCGCCTTCGGTGTCGGCCTTCGGAAGCGGCTTGTCGGCGAATTCGGCAATGGCGATGCCGTCGCCGAGGCCGAGCGCGGTTTCGAAGCTGTCGGCGGCGCGTTTCTTGAGCTCGGCGCGCGCCTTGTCGTCACCAGCCTTGGGCAGGACCAGACGATCCACCACGACGTCGATGTCGTGTTTGAATTTTTTGTCGAGCTTGGGCGCGTCCGGGATTTCGTAGACCGTGCCGTCGATCTTGGCGCGCTGGAAGCCCTTCTTCATGAGTTCGGCAAGTTCCTTCTTGAACTCACCCTTGCGGCCGCGAGCAATCGGGGCGAGCAGGAACAGGCGCGTGCCGCCGGGGATCTCCATCACCCGGTCCACCATCTGCGAGACGGTCTGGCTTTCGATGGGCAGGCCCGTGGCCGGCGAGTACGGCACGCCGACGCGCGCGAACAGGAGGCGCAGGTAGTCGTAGATCTCGGTGACGGTGCCGACGGTCGAGCGCGGGTTCTTGGACGTGGTCTTCTGCTCGATCGAGATGGCGGGCGACAGGCCGTCGATGTGGTCGACGTCCGGCTTCTGCATCATCTCGAGGAACTGGCGCGCGTAGGCCGACAAGCTCTCGACGTAGCGGCGCTGACCCTCGGCGTAGATCGTGTCGAAGGCCAGCGACGATTTGCCGGAGCCCGACAGGCCCGTGAACACCACGAGGGCGTCGCGCGGAATCTCGAGATCGACGTTCTTGAGGTTGTGCTCGCGGGCGCCCCGAACGTGAATCGTCTTCATCAGATCAGAGCCCTGGCGGCCCTGGGATTTCTTCGGAAGTTTGCTCATGGCCCCCTACGTAGCTCGCTCTCCGAGCAACGGCAATGCAACCCAACGGCGCGCCCAGAAATATGGCGTGGACGCCGGAATATAGGGGCGGGGCGGCCGGATTATCAGGCCGCCGACGTGCGGGTGCGGCCGATGAGCCCAAACACCCGGCCGACGGCGATCAGGATGAGGCAGAGGACCAGGAATGCGGCCGTCATGCCGCCGGCGTTGATCAGCGCCTTTTCGAGGCCGATCTGGGAGATGTCGACAAACGGGTAGGGGTAGAAGCCGCTCCAGGAGCCGTGCCAGAGCGTCCAACCCATGTAGAGGAGGGGGTAGACGAGGGCGAGGAGGGCTGTTCTCCACGGCACCGCAGTCTTCGGCACGAAGAGCAGCCAATCGAGTGCGAAGAGCGCCGGCGTGACGTAGTGCAGGCTCATGTCGGCGACCCAGTTCCAGCCCTGGGGATTCCAGAGGTCGCGCAGGATCAGATGGTAGGTGATGGCGACGACGATCATGTAGGTGGCGATGGCGGTGCGAACCGACGGGCGGTCGAAGAACGATCCCGGCGCAAGGACCGAGGCGGTCATCGCGATGGCGGCGATGATGTTGGTCGTGATCGTGAAGTAGCTGAAGAAGTTGATGGTTCGGTTGACGGGGTCGGGACCGATGTCGCCGGTCATGACGAGCCAATACTGGAGCGCGAGGGCGAACCAGCCGATCGCGGCGGCGAGTACACGGAGACCGGCGGCCATTCTACTTTCCCCCATCTGCTTGCCTGCAGCCCTGCGTTCGCGCTTCCCCACGCACGCGGGGCGAGACTAGCAGGGCGACGGTGGTGCGTCGACGGCGTATGGCTCTAGGCTCTAGGGGGCTCTAGTCGGGCACCGGCTGGCCGCGAGCGGCCGCATGTCCGAGGCGCATCATCTTATCCAATTAATTGAAGAAAAGGGCCGAAGGTTCGTTTCTGACCGTGTGCGAAGCGCGCGAATCAACTTGTATGCGGATGAACTCGTTTCATGCGCGTCGAATTCCTGACCCAGGAGACTGCTTTGACGCGCCTCGCCTTGCGCCTTCCCTTTCTTGCGCTCGCCGCCGCCGTGTGGCTGCTGTTTCCGCCAGCGCCGCAAGCGCACGCGTCGTCCTGGTGCGACATGACTGGCACGCATCAAGAGTGCACCGGGGAGGCCAGCGGTGCGGACCTTACCTTGGGCGACTCGACTGTTGTCAGCTCGGTTCACGTCCACAGCATGACGCAGACGTTCATCGCGCTCGCAGGCTGCGCGATCGACCTCTATGGCGCTGGGCCCCTCGTCATCAATGTCGATACGGGTCCGTTCGGTCTCGTGTCCCCCCAATACGGTCTCACCGCCACGGTCACGACTGGACCGGGCAGCGTGACGATCGACAATATCGGCTCGATCACATCGGGTTCCACGCACGCGGCAATCTATGGAGAGACGCGCGGCGGTGGTGCGGTCAATATCACGACGAACGGAGACCTTAACGAAGCCCTTGTTGGCGGAGGTGTTAACGGCGGCATCTACGGAATCTGGGCGAAGTCCTCGAATTCGTCCGGTACGGCCGGAGCCATCTCCATCGTCTCAAATGGTGGAGACATCATAGGCGCTACGCATGGCATCCTGGTCCAGACGACCAATGGCGCGCATGTGACGATCAACGACGGAGCCGTTGGAGGCTACACTACGGGCATCCATGCCGACGGTTCCGGGTCGCTCACGGTCGACAACCACGGCGTGATCATCGGCCTCACTTATGCAATCGAGTCGGCCGACGGCAATGACACGATCAACAACTACAACGCGATCGTTGGAAGTGTCTCCATGGGGCTTGGGGTGGACGCGCTCACGAACACCCAATCGGGGATCATCGAATCCCGCGCGAGCCTCTCCGCCGAGTCCATTGTGAATAGCGGCATACTCTCGCCGGGCGGAAGAGGAGACATCCAGACGACGCAGGTCACTGGCAACCTTCAGCAGACGAGCACCGGAAAGTATGCGGTCGATCTCGTCGAGAGCAGCGGGGCGGTGACAGCCGACAGGATCGACGTCGACGGCAATGCGACGCTGGCTGGAACGGTCGTCGTCAACACTTCGGGAGACCTAGGCCGGTCCGGCTCCATCGTGATCGCTTCGGTTACCAACGGCGATCTCACGAATAACCTCGGCAAGGTCGAATCCAGCGGCGGCTATCGCTACCAGCTCACGGCCACCTATGGCGTCACCGATTACCTGACGCTCAACTGGATGTTCGGTATGGCCACCGTTGCGGAGACGATCAACGGGACAGGCGGCGGCAACGTGTCACCAAGCCAGCAGAAGATCGCCGCGCATCTCGACGCGGCCGTGGGCAACGGGGACGGCACCGCGGCGTTCGACGACATGGTGGAGACCGTTGCCGACATGACGCCCGAAGAGGCGCAGAATGCAGCGAACAAGCTGAACCCGGAGCACTACGCGCAACGCTTTTCCGATACGCCGCAATCGTATCTCGCGTTCCTAGGCTCGGTGATGAGCTGCCCGACGCTGGAAAGCAATCCCGGCTTTATCCAGGAAGGCCAGTGCTATTGGGCCAAGATGGGCGGCCGTCAGCACGATTGGGACAAGACCAGCCGCAACGTCGGCGGCGACGAGGAGACGTGGACCACCTCGGGCGGCGTGCAGGTCGCGCTGCGCGACGAATGGCGTCTCGGCTTTGCCGGCGCCTACGAGCATGCGAACGTCTCGACGAACAACGGTGCTTTGAGCGAGACCGAACGCGCGCAAGGCGCGATCGTGCTCAAGAACCGCTGGGATACCGTCAGCCTCGCTGCGACTGCCTTTGCGGGCTATGGCTGGACCGATACGCAGCGCCTGATCGGTTTTGGCGGCCTGGGCAAGGCGGAGAGCGAGTCAGAGATGTGGTTCGCCGGCTCGCAGGTGCGCCTGAGCCAACTCTTCGAGCAGGCGGGCGGCTGGTATCTCAAGCCGATGATCGATTTCAACGCCGCGCGTATCGAGACTGACGGCTTCAGTGAGCATGGCGCAGGTGCCGCAAACCTGGCGGTTTCAGGCGATGCGACATGGATTCTGACGGCGAGCCCCGCGCTTGAAATCGGTGGCGAGATGCGCAGCGGTACCCTGGTGCTGCGCCCGTACGCCCGCATCGGCGCGACGTTCTTCCAGGATGCGGTCTTCGAGACGACGGCGAGCTTCCTCGCTGCCCCCGGGGCGTCGTTCACGATCTCGAGCGAATTCGACAAGCGCTATCTCGACGTGGCAGCGGGCGTGGACGTGATCACTGCCCATGGCGTGGACGTGAAGCTCACCTATGACGGGCGCTTCTCCGAGCATTCCGACATGCATGCCGGTGGCGTGAAGGCTGCGGTCGCGTTCTAGGCGCGGGTCGCGCTCAAGCCGGCGGCAGATCCGCTTTCCCTCAGCGCGCGGCCATATAGGTGAAGAAGGCGATCAGCGCGTCGATTTCGGTGTCGGGAATGCTCGCCGCGTCGAAGCCGGGCATCTGCTGCTGCGGCCAGCTGCGTCGATGGCGTATGCTCTAATCCGGCACCGGCTGGCCGAGGGTGGCGCTGCTGTCGGCCCGTTCAGGCGGCTCGGTTGCCCCGGCCTCGTCGCCGGTGATGATGGCGGCCACGTCCGCGGCCATGGTTTCCAGGATCTCCAACTCGCGGTCGTCCAGCGTGCGGGGCTCGGTGCCCAGGATACACATGGCGCCCAGCACCTTGCCGTCGGCGGTGCGCAGGGGCGCGCCCGCATAGAAACGGGCGTTCCAAAGTTTGATGGTCGGATTTTCGGCGAAACGGGGATCGCGTTCCGTGTCTTCGATGACGAGTGTTTCGCCGGTCGAGACGACGTGATCGCAGACCGCGTCCGTGCGCGGGATCACGATCATATCCGTGCCGTCCTTGGTCAGGGAGCCAGCGAGCTGCTTGCTTTGGCCGACGATGAACTCCTGATCCTTGTCGATGGCGGAGATGACGGCGAAACCGGCTGTGAACACATCGGCGGCGCGCGTCGCGGCGGCGTCGAGATCTTCGCGGGCGGACCCGCTTAGCACGCCTGTCGCATGAAGGGCGGCCACGCGCTCTTCGTCATTCTCCGGCGCTTCGGCCTTCTGCGCCTCTTCCGCTGCTTCCGGGGCGACGATGCGGTGCAGCCGTCTGATCGCTTCCTCGATGGACGTGACCACTTCGTCTGCGCCGAGGGCTTCGTGGGCATCGCCAACGAGGAGTTCGGGAGGTGCGTTCCAAAGTGCCAGGACGATGCGCAGGTTCGGCCAGCGGCGGCGCAGGCGGCGGCAGAAGTGACGCGCGGGCATGGCGGGGCTGGACGAGAAGTAGGTCACGCACACGGTATCGGCGCCTTCGAGGTCGAGCTTGGCAACGGAGGCTGCGCTGACCGTCGTGGCTGGCCGGTAGACGGCGGGAATGCCGTCGAGAGCGAGCGCGTGGCACAGCATCTCGCAGGAGATCGTATCCGCTTCCCATTTGCCGCCGATACAGACGACCCGGGGTTTCGCGTCTGCCGGTATTTCCGCCGGGTATTCCTCGCGCAGTTCGTCGAGAAGCTCGTCCATTCCGGTCGCGACGCGTAGGCGATGCTCGGCGGTGGCGTGGCGCAAATGGTCGTCGCTGGCGAGGCGAAGAACTTCGAGGCCGACATCGTTGTAGAATTCTTGCGGCGAGGACTCTTCGATCGCTATCGTGGCGATGTCGATGGCTTCCTCGGCGTCGTCGGCGAGCAATCGCTGATAGACGCGTGTCGGAAGATCGAGGGCAGGCAGCGAGCCGAGCATGGTATCCAGGAACTGGAGCTGCGGAATGTTGCGGCCAATGACGAGCAGGCAGACGGTGAGCGGGGTCGCGAGAATGAGGCCGATGGGTCCCCAGAGCGCGGTCCAGAACGTGGCCGATGCAATCAGCGACATGGCCGAGAGGCCGGTGCTGGTTCCGTAAAGCATCGGTTCGACGATGTTGTTGCTGACGACCTCCAGGACGACGATCAGCGCCACCGTCCAGAGCACCATGTTCCAACCCGGATCGACGGCGAAGGCGAGACCGATCGGGAAGATCGCCGACAGCATCGGGCCGACGTAGGGGACGAAGCGCATCACGGCGGCGACGGTGCCCCACAGCAGCGCGCCGGGCACGCCGATCATGTAAAGCCCAAGCGCCATGGGTATGCCGTACGTCATATTCACGATGAGCTGCATCAGCAGGTATTTGCTGATGCGTTTGCCGGCTTCCTCGATGGCGTCGGTCGATCGATGCAAGTTGCCACCGAGCATGCGCAGCAAGCGGTCTCGCAGATCGCTCCGGTCGAGAAGCGCGAGAAAGACGAACACGAAGACGATGCCGATCTTCGCCATGGGCTCCAGCGAACTCTGCAGCCACTCCATCGCCGTTTCGAATGGGTCTCTTGGAGTCGGCACGATTTCGACGCGCTGGGGGCCGGCCTCGGCCGCAGTCGCGGCGGGAGGTTTGTCGTTCGCCTTCACTTCCTTCTGGACTGTCTCGACGGTTTGCAAAGCGCCTTCAAGGAAACCCGGTGCTTTCAGTTGGGCGCGCAAGTCGGCGAGCTTCGTGCGGATCGTCCACTGGTACGTCGGAAGTTCCTGGCTCAGCGAGCGCAACTGAGAGCCGAGCACGCCGACCATGCTGGCCAACACGGCAACGATCATGATCATGACGGCGATGACCGAGACGATGCGCGGGACGCCGCGGCGGCTCAGCCAAGCGACGGGCGGATTGAGCGCGAAGCTGATCAGGAAGGCGCACACCAGGGGGATGAGGACATCCTGGCCGTAGTACAGCGCGGCGATGATGACGGCGGCGCTGACGAGGGTCGCGGCGATGCGAACGACATCAATCGGTTGTGCATCGGGTTTTGGGAAATTGGACGGCTGGTCGGGTAGCTGCGAAGCGATTGGCGACATGTCCATCGACCGGTTGTTGGCCGGTATAACGCGCGAGTGCCGTTTGCGTTCCTCTGCCGCTGGAACGGACAGTGGGCTGCAAGCCAAAGCATGTGCGGCGAGCCGACGCTTACCCCCAAAAACGATTTGCGATCAACGCCGCGCAGTAAGCGATGACGGCGCACGAGGGGAAAGTCAGCAACCAGGCGATGACGATCTTGCGCAGCACGCCCCACCGGATGTCCGACACCCTCTTGCCGGCGCCGACGCCGATGATGGCGCTCGTGATGGTGTGTGTCGTGGAGAGCGGTATGCCGTACATCGACGCCCCGAAAATCGTGCTGGAGGCCGCGGCGGTTGCGGCAAAACCCTGCCACGACGTGAGGCGAGTCATTTTTGACCCTACGGTCTCGATGATCCGCCAACCGCCTGCGCTGGTGCCAAGGCCCATGGTGAGGGCGCAAATGACGATCACCCACCACGGAATTGTAAATTCCGAAGTGACGCCGCCCGCTAGCAGGGTGAGGGCGAAGACACCCATGAACTTCTGGCCGTCGTTGAGCCCGTGATTGAACGCCATGAAGGCGGCCGATGCCATCTGCAGGTGATCGAACCTGCGTTTTGCCCGGCCAGGGGAAGCCGCGGCGGCAACGCGGATGACAAGGCGCGCCAACAGGAACGCGGCAGCAAAACCGATGCCGATCGACAGCGCCATGCCGATGCCAACCTTCTGCCAGCCGTGCCATTGCAGAGCATCGAAACCGCCGCCCGCGAAACCAGCGCCGGCGAGGCCGGCCAGCAGCGCATGCGATTTGCTGACCGGGATGCCGAGCTTGGCGGCCATCGTACCCCAGGCGATGATTGCGATCATAGTCGCGGTGATCGCCGGAATGGTGAGAGCGGACGCCGCGACGATGCCCTGGCCGACGGTCGTCGCCACCGCGGTGCCGGACATTGCGCCCAACGTGTTCAGCACGACGGCCATGAGGATTGCCGAGCGGGGCGTCATGACTCCGGTCGATACGACCGTCGCGATTGCGTTGGGTGCGTCGGTCCAGCCGTTCACGAATTCGGCCACGAGCACCGCAAGGAGGGCGATGACGACACCCACCGTCAAGCTCTCCACTCACGCCTCCTTGCGGGCGAGCGACAGGATATGTCGCGCGACGTGGTTGGCGTCGTCGGTCATTTCCTCGAGCAGATGAAAGAGCTGGTGCCAGGCAATGAAGCCAATCGCGTTGGCGCCGGGGCGGCTGTATTCCTCGACCAGCATGCGCTCGACGCTGGAGACCAGGCGGTCGGCCTCCGCTTCGGCGTCGTCGACGGCTGTTGCAAGCTCACGGACTTTTGCGAGCTTGAGCTTCGGCTCTCCGAGCATGCGGATGAGCGCGTGCAGCATCGAAGCCATGCGGTCGCCGATCTGCATCAACTCCAAGGCCGCGGGGCGGAGTTCGCCGAGATGCAACCGGTAGACGTCGAGATGGATTGCGACCTTGCGCATTCCATCGATGACGTTGTCGAGATCGTCGGTGAGCTTCATCGAGTCCGGAATGTCGAACCGCATGATGAACGAGTTGTCGAGCAGCTCGTGGATCGCATCGACGAGCGCATCTGCCTTGTGCTCGAAGTCAACGATGCCCTGGAGGTCGCGGCCCTGCGTCTCGACGAAATGGCTCGAGCATTGAACTACGGTTTCGGAAAGCTGCCGGAGAAGCGTTGCGAACTGATCGTTGTTGGACGGGCCGAACAAGTTCGCCAGCGCGCCTGGTTTGGTTTTCACGAGAGATCCTATGGGGGCCGCAGCATTTCAGATGCGTTTGGGGGATACGGCCAGCGTGCGGGGTTTGCAATAGGCGATGGAAACGCCATAGGCGCGTAACTGCGGTGCATCGCTTATTTAATGTGAGCGGCCTTGACAGCGCTGCAAAGAAGGCCAACTCTCAAAGGTGACGGTTGTCGCTGGCGTCGTTGACTGAAGCATCCGCTTCCGCCCGGCCCACAGTACCTCGCGGTTGTGAGGACGGCCGTCGTCGATTAGATCGCGCGCTCGGCGGGCGGGATCCAAGGGATCCGCCGCAGACCGCGATCTGGGATCAACAGCGAATGGAGGGCGAATGACTCCACCGGGTAGTCTCACTGGACCCCGCGCTGACGCGAGGTCCACGCTTGAATAGCGGGAGCTGCTGCAGCTCAAGCTCCTTAAACTCGAGCGCTTTCAAATTCAAAATTGAAAATCTTCATGCGAGGGCGGATGGCCGGTCAAGATCTGGGCCGGTGTGCCAGAGCCTTGCCTTATGAGCCCGGCTCAGCTGGGTAGGTTATCGAAGACAAGAGAGCCCCGATCGGCCGAGTGCGCGACGGGGCTCATTTTTTGTGCTCGGCTGCGAGCGTCTCATCGATGTTCGCGACAGGTCGTCTTGCGAGCGCCAACGCGGATTTCTTTGGCATCCAACTTTCTTTGGCATCCACGGATAAGCAATGACCGGACGCCCTGCGTGAGGACGCCCGGATCATGCCGGCGGTTCCGCCTGCTCTCGAGGCTCGGCTATTGCGTGATGGAGCCTTCCGTCACGGTTGCCCCGTTCAGCTTCGCGTCCTTGAACACGAGCTTGTCGCCGGGGGCGGCCATCCATGAAAAACCCCACGGTCCGGTCAGTCCGCATCCGTCCTTGCATTTCGCCGAGAGGTCGCCGGTTTTTCCTGCGGCGATGGTTTCGACGTGCTCGGTGTTGCCTTCGTCGATGCCCACTTTGAGTTCGGCCTTGTCCTGATTTTCAACGGTCAGCGCCAATGCCGGGCTCGCACACACAACGGCGGCGACGGCAACGCAGAGCGATTTGAAATGTTTCATTCGTCTTCTCCTCTCCTGGTTTCGTTTTTTTACGCGGCCGCAGTCGTCTCCCCGATCGTGTCCAATCGGGGTGCGCGAAGTCTGCGGATGAAGAGGATGTGGTGCCGGCCCGGCCGCGCGCCATTGCGGACGATGCCATCCGGATCCGGCGTTACGTGATTGCATTACGTAGGATTGCGGGTTGATGCCACTCGAGGGTGGGCACTGGGCTCGGCGATAATTTTCAGGGACCCATGCAGTCGTTTTCGTTGGCGATCGCCGTCTTTGGCTTTGCTTCGTTGGACGGAGGGCGGCCGGATCCAAGAGCGCCGTCGGAGCGAGCCCGCAGGTAGACGTAGATGTCGTCGAGGTAGCACATCACGTTTTTATTATCGCCGAAGGCCGGCATGACCAGGCTCTCGGCCGTGTTGACGGACTGCTTGCCGTTGATGACGATCTTCTGGAAGTCGTCGTAGCCGATGGTCTTTAGCGATTGGGTGAGGTCCGGCGCGAAGCTCGATCCGGAGCCGTCGAACCCGTGGCAGGTTTCGCACGTGCCGTTGAAGCGGCGGTAGCCGGAGAAGGTGTACCAGTCGACCTGACCGTTCGGCGCGATCTTGTAGGTCGGGTTGCCGGCCGCATCGAAGTATTTACCGTCCTGGGTTGTCGCGACTTTCGGGTCGCCGACAGGGGCGGCATCGGGCGCCGCGAAGGCGGATGCGGCGGCGGCCGAGGCGGCGATGGCGAGAAGCGTGACGCGTAGCGGTTTTGACATCGGAGCCTCCATCCGGCTCGGCTTAGCGCGCGGCGGAACCGTCTTGGACAGATATGCCGGGAGAGCGCCCAGGGAAGGGGCCTTTACTGATAAGTAAAGGCGGTGGTTAATGGGCCGCTTGAACGCTAACTTCACGGGCGACGTCCGTACGCTTCTGAATGGCGCATGAACTCTTCGCTCAAGCGCCGTTCAGCGGTGGTGCGCCATAACGCGGCCCAAGCTCTCGCTTATTGGGACGGGACCGGCGCGTAGATGACCGAGACAATGACATTCGAGGGAACGACACCCATGACAGACCGTGGCATTTCAGACGAACCGCACTTGGGGCCAGTGCAGCGCTTCGTCCCTCTCCTCAAGACCATGGCCCTCGTTGTGACGATCGTGGGCGCGGTGCCAACCGCGATCACGGCCTATCATGCCTGGCAGTACAAGGTGCCCTTCACGCAGGTCTCGCACCGGCTGGCCCAGTTCGAGATCTGGGAGCGCAATATCGACTGCAAGATCGACTACAAGGCGCTTTCCACATCGCAAGGCACCAAGGTCGATGCGGGCGCTTGCCCGTCGACGGGTGATATCTCTCTCAAGGTTTCGACCGACGACGGCAAGGCGACCTACGAGTGGATCGCCTACAATCAGTTGCAGAAGCCGGGCGAGGCGCCGCCTTCGGGCTTCCTCGACCTCATCATCGGCAGCGCGCGTGCCGACCAGGCCGGCCCGCGCAGCGTGCAGGTCGCGCAGGGCATGGAGGTCGTCTGCCAGTCGCTGATCAGCAAGTCGCAGCTGGTGCGCGTCGTCAAGGAAGGCAGCCAGTGCTACCGCGAGGTGCTGTCGCCGGTGCGCGGCTCCGTCGACAAGCGCGAGCAGGTTCCCTGCGATACGAAGTGCAACGCGTCGGGCTGACAGGCTGCAACGCGCTCAAAAGGAAAGCCGCGGATCGGTATCGATCCGCGGCTTTTTCTATGGGACGAGGCTTCTTTGGGAAAGGACCGGCGTTACTTGCCGGGGCCCTGGAACAGCATCTCGAAGCTGCCGGAGCCGGGGCCTTTCGGGGCGGGCTTGGCTTGCTTGCGGGGCTGGGTGGCGCGGCGCGGTTTTTGTGGCGCTGCGGCCGGGGCCGGTTCAGCCGCCGTTTTGGCCGTCGGTTCCGTGGCGGGCGGGGCCGGCGCTTCATCGACCGGGTTCTGGGGAACGAGGCTCTGCGGTGCAGCGGCAGGGGCCGCCGCCGCGGGTGCCGGGGCGGTAGCAGACGGGGCAGCGCCGGCGGTCACCATGGACATGCCGTCGGTTTCGATGGTGGCGTTCTGCGACACGAGGCGCGAAAAGCCCCACGGGCCCGTCACCGCGCAGTCGGAGACGCAGTCTTCCTTGACGTCGACCGAGCCGCCAGCCGGGATCTGGTAGACGCCTTCGCTGGCGCCGTTGTCGACGGCGATGCTGACCTCGTTCGAGGATGTGTTCTTGACCGTGAGGGCGCCGACGGGGATGGCCGCGGTCGTGAGGACGGCAAAAGCGGTAACGGCGCGTGTCATGAAGGTCATCGTGATCTCCTGGCCATTCGAGCG
Organism: Hyphomicrobium sp.; assembly: GCF_051860585.1. Taxonomy (GTDB): domain Bacteria; phylum Pseudomonadota; class Alphaproteobacteria; order Rhizobiales; family Hyphomicrobiaceae; genus Hyphomicrobium_C. Next base: position 330,235 of record NZ_JBHYDS010000002.1, on the reverse strand, counting down.
CTGTTGTCGTTTTCCGATTCTGGCTTCCGGCGCTCGTGGGGTGCCGCATAACATGGGGCGGCGCATGCGACATCTTAAATAATGTATGATTAATAAATTACTTAAATTCTCTATGAACTCGTACGCGCTCCGCGCGACAAGTTTTTGAACTTACTCGCTTTTGTTGAGTTACTGATTGGTGGTGACTGCAACCCAGGTCGGGTCATCCTGCGCGCGGCGCTCAAAGCTCAGGAAATCGTAGTAGCCGCAACGGCCTTTGCCGGGGAACGATCTGCACACGGACGGGCGGGCCTTGTAGATCGTGCAGCACCGTTTGGTGGTGTCGAAGAAGCGGCAGATCGCGCCGAAGTGTTTGTCCCTCTTGCGCTTCATCGCGTACTTGCGGCCGTGAGCCTCGCGGGTGAAGGCGCGCCGGGCTTCCTCGAATTCCATATCGTGGTGGCGGGCAAGCCGTTCGACGTCGCGTTTGTCCAACGCGATGAGCGGATAGGAGCAGCAATAACCGGGGCACTTGCGGCAATCGTACACGAGCGTTCTATCCGTGTTGAGCGATCTATCCGTTTCAAGCTTGGCGCCTTTTGGCTCCCGGAGCGCGGCCGCGGCCTTGACCGGTGGCGGCGCGTGCGGGTGTCATAAGGCTGTCGCGCCTTCTGTTAACTTCCCTTGGCGTGGACGGCAATGTTAAAGGTCTCGCCGGTCGGCTCAATGATGCGGTCGAACTTCACTTGCGGCTCAAGGGCCACTGTTCTGTTCGAAAGTGTGGCCCGGCACGCTCGCGCGCCTTGGCCTCGGGACACACTTTCTCCTTTAATGCCCGCCATGTCAGTACCCGTACAGTATCGAGGGCTACCCGAATGACGGATTTGGCTCGTGGCGCGCCCGAGGGGGAAACGCCCGTCAACCCGTACAGCCTGCTCGAGGCGGTGAACCACTCGAGCGACACGGCCCACACGGGCTGGCTGATCTTCCTCGCCATCCTCGCCTATCTCGTCATCGCGGTGGCCGGCGTCACGCATAAGGATCTGCTGCTCGAGACGCCGGTCTCGCTGCCGATCCTCCAGGTCAACATCCAGCTCGCGCAGTTTTTCCAGTTCGCGCCCATCGTGCTCGTGCTGATGCACTTGGGGCTGGTCTCGCAACTGGCGCTGCTGGCGCGCGAAACTCTGGAGTTCGACTACGCGATCCGCCTGCTCGAGGCGACGGACCGGCGCACGCATCCGTTGCGGCTCGAGCTCAACAACTTCTTCTTCGTGCAGGCGATCGCGGGGCCCTATCGCAGCCGCGTGATGAGCGCGTTCCTGCACGGCATGACGTGGTTGACGCTGGCCGTACTGCCGGTGCTGCTGCTGCTCTACATCCAGGTCGTGTTTCTGCCCTATCACGACGAAGCCATCACGTGGACGCACCGCATCGCGCTGCTGGTCGATATCGCGATGCTGATTTCCATCGGCGTGTTCATGATGCGGGCGGAGACTTCGTTCGCGCAGGCCTTCATGCGCACGACGGCCTCGCATCCGGTGAGCTTCGTCGCGACGATCCTGGTGCTGCTGTTCGTGTGGGCGGTTTCGTTCTTCATCGCCACCATTCCCGGCGAACGGCTGGACCGCTTCGCGCAGCAGGTGCTCGGCTTCAACAACGAGGACGAGGCCGGGCAGGCGCCGCGCTATGTGGCCGGATACACCGTTCCCTTCCTGACGTTCGGCTCCGACGGGTCGCTGCTCGGGATGTTCAAGCGCAACCTCGTGGTGGTCGATACGGATCTCGTCGTCGACCGGGACCAGGCTCCGGGCGAACCCAGCCTTTCGCTCCGCGACCGCGATCTCCGTTTCGCGAAGCTCGACCGGTCCGACCTGCATCAGGCGGACTTGACCGGCAGCGATCTGCGCGGGGCCTCGCTGGTGGGGACCGATCTGCGGGGGAGCTGGCTGCAATGCGCCGACCCGACCCAACTCGTGATGACCGAAGACCGGGTGGCCGCGAACTGCACCACGGCGCGGCGGGCCGATTTCACGCGTGCGCGTCTCGAGGGCGCGAACATGACCGGCGCCGATCTGCGTGGGGCCAAGTTCGTCGACGCCAAACTCGACAACGCGACGCTGCCGTACGCGGTGCTGCAGGGGGCGAATTTTTCGTCGGCCCGGCTCGACAAGGCGGACATGACCGGGGGCGTGCAGGCGCAGGGCGCGAATTTCCTGATCGCCAACCTGCAGGGCGCCGACCTCACCGGGGCGAATCTCACGGGCGCGGATCTTTCGAGCGCCGATCTCACGGCGGCGGTGCTGGCCTACGCGCATCTCAACGCGGCCAACCTGCGCGACGCCAAGCTCGACGGCGCGGTGTTGTTCCGGGCTTCGCTGCGCGGGGCGGATCTTGTCGGCGCCAGCATGACGGGCGCAGACATGCGGGAGGCGAAGGTCTGGATGACCGTGCCGCCGCAGGCCGACCCGGAGGGCATCGCGGATTTGACCGGCCTCAAGATGGACGCCATCACGGACGCTGACGCGGCCGACTTCAAGGCGAGCCTCGAGAGGATCCAGAGCCGGCGCGCGAAAGCGCGGGTGAGCGAATTGATGCAGCCGCTGATGGCGGTGAGCGACGCGGCAGCATGGTCCTCTTCCGCGGATGCCGTCGTGTGGCAGGGACTTGTCGGCGCGGGCACGAACTCCGCGCCGGAGCAATATGGTCCCCGGATCACGGAGTTTCTCGTGCGGATGCAGTGCCGGCCGCGCTGGAGCAATGGCGCAGTGGCGACGGGCGTGGCGCGGCGCGCGCAACGGCAGGAGTTCCGGGGCGATCTGGTGGCCGTGTTCGACCGGCTCAAGGACGATGCGTGTGCGGCGTCGAAGACCGTCCTGCCCAAGGTGATGAAGGATCTCTCCGGCGCGGCCGACGCGGTGCGGGGCGGTTGAGCGGCTGTTGTGGTCAACGGCGAAATAGACTAGAACGGAACGGGAACTGCGCCGTCGCTTCGTCGTTTTGACATGTGATGGATGGCGAACAGGACGTCCGAACTTCGGCACCTAAACCCCGCGCACACGTGCGGGAAATTGAAAAAGGCTTGGATAAGCGCGGCACCGTTTGCCCGGCCACCCAGCGATGCGGGTAGGGTGCTGCAACTTGAGTCGCACGTCGCGGGCCGCTTGACCCCGCGCGGGAATGCGGCTGCCCATCGGCCAGGTCTGCCCGCGAGCGCCTGGCAACGCACAACAAGGAGACGCGACATGGCCGGTTCGGTCAACAAGGTGATCCTGGTCGGAAATCTGGGCAAGGACCCCGAGATCCGCCGCACGCAGGACGGACGTCCGATCGCGAACTTGCGGATCGCGACGAGCGAGTCCTGGAAGGACAAGAACAGCGGCGAGCGCAAGGAAAAGACCGAGTGGCACTCGGTCGTCATCTTCAACGAGAACCTCTGCAAGGTTGTCGAGCAGTACGTGAAGAAGGGCGCGAAGCTCTACATTGAGGGACAGCTTCAAACCCGCAAATGGCAGGACCAGCAGGGTAACGACCGTTACTCGACTGAGGTCGTTCTGCAGGGTTTCAATGGGACGCTTACGATGCTCGACGGACGTCAGGGCTCAGGCGGCGGCATGCAGGAAGGCCAGGCCGACTACGGCGGCGGCGGCGACTTCGGTGGCGGCAGCAGCGGCGGTGGCTTCGGCGGCGGCAGCAGCGAGACGAAACGCGCGCCGCGCAGCGGTGGCGGCGGCTCGAAGGGCGGCGGCGGCGGCATGGACAAGCCGTTTGACGACGAAATCCCGTTCTAGGATTTGCGCGCCGGATGCGGCGCCCCTCCCCGCTAGAGGGAGAGGGGGGCTTGGTGGATAATTAGAGGGGTAACCGGCGGGTGGCCCATAAAACGTTTGGAAACGAGGTCGCTCTCTCTCTCCCAGGACGGGGGAGGGAGCGTGGCGGCTCTAGGCAATCGTCTGATGTTTTCATAAAGTACGTCTATGAGCGAGCCAGATAACATCATACTGCGGTATCTCCGCGAGATTGATGCCAAGTTGGATTTGGTGCGTGCAGACGTTCACGATCTCAAGGTGCGGATGTCGCATGTCGAAGAGGGGATCGGCGGCATCAATAGGCGCATCGATCGGCTGGAAGCTCGGATGGATCGGTTGGAGAAGCGCTTCCAGATTGTGGATGCCTAGCGGCACTGGCGGACGATCACTCCGGCGCGCGTCCGGGTTTAGTCGGACGTCGTTCAAATTGAGAGGTTTGAAGGTGGCGTATCGCCACCCGAGCCGAGGGATGTCACCACCGCCTTCTCCTTCAGAACTATGAGAGACTAGCGCTTGCCCTTGTGGCGCTTGCGTTCCTTGCGGCTCAGGGGGCGGCCCGGATCCGAGGCGGGACCGCTCGTCGGGCGAGACGGGGCTTGAGTGCTGGGGGCGCTTCGCGCGGACGAGGTTGCAACAGAGTTTGCTCCGCGCGAGGGATCGCCGGTCGGCGCGTCCTCGATAAAGAACGGCGATTCGGTGTCCGCGGAGAGCCCGAGGCGGGTCTCCACATGCGTGCCGCCGATCAGCAGATTGCGAATTTCGAGCGACATGAATGCCGCGACGACGCCCAGCAGCAGGCCGATCGCGATGGCCGCATAACCGTCGGCCATCGGCACGGACAGCCAGTCCGAAATGGCGATGCCGGCACCCGCGATCATGACGCCGAGCAGTCCGGCCAGGCTTTCGATGGCGACCGTGCTCGCTGCCGGTTCTTGCGCGGCGCGCGCCGTCCCTGTCGTGCGCGGCACGGCCGGGGTGAGCTGCTTCACAGCCAGCCGCGCCGTCACCGCGTGCGCGATGAAGGCCGCTGCGAGCGCCGCATAGGCGATGTGGACGTATTTGTTAGGCAGCGGATCGGCGAGCTTGGCGACGCCGTCGTAGATGGCGATGCCGGCGCCGAGCGAGAACAGCAGCACCGCGACGCCAAAGCTCCAGAATGAGATTTCGTTGGCTTGCGTTCCGGCGGTGCGTGGTGACGGGTGACGCGCGGAGGTCGAGTTGCGCGCGGAGTGCGACAAGCCATAGAAAACCATGGCTTGGCTCGATGCGCCGATCAGGCACTGGATCGCAGTGGCCAGCAGCGCGGACGATCCCGACCATGCAGCGGTTGCAAACAGCGCGAACGTGAGCGCGATGTTGAAAGACATCGCGATGATCACGACGTTCGCCGTGTTTCCTGCTGCCAATTCGGTTCTCTCCCGCCGATGATGTTTCCGTGCCTTCGTGTTTAAGCGAGATTCACCCCCGCCGAAAGCTTGGATGTAAAAAAAGGCCCCATCTCTCGCCGGGGCGAGAGATGGGGCCTTCGCTAGATGCGACGTGTGCGAGGCTTTAGGGTGCCGGCGGCGTGGGAGTCGTCGGCTCGGCGGGCAGCGTCGGGTTGGCGGGCGGCGTATCAGCAGGCGGCGCTGGTGCGGTTGGCGTGGTGGTGCCGACAGCTTCCTTGGCCGAGTCGATGGCGCCGGAGACGGCTTCCTTCGCCTTCTCGAGTGCGGGGCCGGCAGCCTTCTTGGCGGCGTCGAGGGCTTCCTGTGCCTTCTGCTTCGCATCGTCAATCTGCGGCTTGGACTTGTCCGAGAACTCGTCGACCTTTTCCTTGGCGCGGTCGAACAGCGACTTGGCGGGCTTCTTGCGCTGGAACTCCGGCGCGGAATCGATGGTGGCCTTGGTCAGATCGGGCAGCGACACGAACATCGTGCCGTCCTTCTCTTCGAACTTCAGCGAGTCGAGGCTGACGCCGACCTTCTTCTCGGACCAGCCGAGATAGCCGCCGGTGCCCATCACGACGCCGACGACCTGGTTCTGGTCATTGACGATCAGGTCTTCGACGTCGCCGACGATGGTGCCTTCGGCACCGTGCACCTTGGCGCCGATCAGGTGGTCCTTGGCGAGGTACTCGCTCTCGGATTGCGCCGGCACGAACGTGGTGTCCGCCCGTGCGAGCGAGGCCGCGAGGGGGGCGGCCGCGAGAAGGCCGGCGGCTAGAAGCGAGAGATGTTTCATGGGGTCAATTTTCCCTGGAGGTGAAGAAAGCGCACTAAGACGTGGGAGGTACCGCGAATCTTTCAAGCGCGTTCCATCACCCAACCGCGACTTTTTGGCCGGTTCGCGGCAGAGCCTGCGCCGTACACAGGCATATTCCCGACGAAAGGTGCCGAAAACCCAGTGACATAAGCCCCCAAGAGGTGCTGGCGCATTGCGGTTGGGGGGTGTGTCCGGCTAAACTCGGGGCGACGACTAACCGTGCCCGCAGAATGGTCGCTTTCGCGCCGTTGCAGGCTTCTCAGGACATCAGCTTTGAACGCACCCACTGACCGGCCCGGCGCCTCGGGGCCGAGCGACATCCGCCCCATTCTCATCCAAGACGAGATGAAGCGCTCGTACCTCGAGTACGCGATGAGCGTGATCATCTCGCGCGCGCTGCCCGACGTGCGCGACGGCCTGAAGCCCGTGCACCGGCGCATCCTGTACGCGGTGCAGCGCCTCGGGCTCGACTGGAACAAGAAGCACATGAAGTCGTCCAAGGTGGTGGGCGACACGATGGGCGATTTCCATCCGCACGGAAACCTGGCGATCTACGACGCGCTCGTGCGCCTCGCGCAGGACTTCTCCATGCGCGTGCCGCTGATCGACGGGCAGGGCAACTTCGGCTCGGTGGACGGCGACCCGCCGGCGGCCGAACGCTACACCGAGGCCCGGCTCGCCAAGATCGCGCAGTATCTGCTCGACGACCTCGACAAGGAAACCGTCGACTTCAAGGCCAACTACGACGACCGCCTGCTCGAGCCGGTGGTGCTGCCGGCGAAGTTCCCGAACCTGCTCGTCAACGGCGCCGGCGGCATCGCCGTCGGCATGGCGACGAACATTCCGCCGCACAACCTCGGCGAAGTCATCGACGCCTGCATGCTGATGCTGGAAAATCCGGAGACGACGGTCGAGGATCTGACCCAGATCATCCAGGGTCCGGATTTCCCGACCGGCGGCCTGATCCTCGGGCGGCAGGGTGCGCTGGCGGCCTACCATAAGGGCCGCGGCTCGATCATCATGCGCGCCAAGGTCGAAGTGGAGGAGATCCGCAAGGACCGCGAAGCGCTCGTCGTCACCGCCATCCCGTACCAGGTGAACAAGAAGACGCTGATCGAGAAGATCGCCGACCTCGTGCGCGAAAAGCGCGTCGAGGGCATCTCCGACATCTGGGACGAGACCAACCGCGAAGGCATGCGGATCGTCATCGAGCTCAAGCGCGATGCGATCGCCGACGTGGTGCTCAATCAGCTGTGGCGCTACTCGGACCTGCAGACGACGTTCGGCGCCAACATGCTGGCGATCAACGGCGGCAAGCCCGAACAGCTCAACTTGCGCGATTTCATCGAGGCGTTCACGTCGTTCCGCCAGGTGGTGGTGACGCGGCGGACGCGGCACCTGCTCACGAAGGCGCGCGACCGGGCCCACGTTTTGGTCGGTCTCGCCATCGCGGTCGCCAACATCGACGAAGTCATCCGGCTGATCCGCACCTCGCCGTCTCCGGCCGAGGCCAAGGCGCAATTGATGGAACGCTTCTGGCCGGCCAAGGACATGGCGCCGCTGATCGAGCTGATCGCGGATCCGCGGCACAAACTTACGGCGGACGGTGACTACAAGCTTTCCGAAGAGCAGGCCAAGGCGATCCTCGAACTCCGGCTCGCACGCCTGACGGCGCTGGGCCGCGACGAAATCGGCGACGAGCTGAAGAAGATCGCCGAGGAGATCAAGGACTATCTCGCGATCCTATCGTCGCGTGTCCGCATCATCGACATCATCAAGGGCGAGCTGTCGCAGATCCGGGCCGAGTTCGCGACGCCGCGCAAGACAGAGATCGTCGATCTCGAAGGCGAGCTCGAGGACGAGGACCTGATCCAGCGCGAGGACGTGGTCGTCACGGTCTCGCACAAGGGCTACATCAAGCGCGTGCCGCTCTCGACCTATCGCGCACAACGGCGCGGCGGCAAGGGCCGCTCCGGTATGTCGACGCGCGACGAGGACTTCGTCACCCAGATTTTCATCACGTCGACGCATACGCCCGTGCTGTTCTTCTCGTCGCGCGGCATGTGCTACCGCATGAAGGTGTGGCGTCTGCCTGCGGCCACGCCGCAGGCGTCCGGCAAGGCGCTGATCAATTTGCTGCCGCTGGCGCAAGGCGAAGTCATCACGTCGATCCTGCCGCTGCCGGAAGACACGTCCACCTGGGCCAACCTCGAGTTGATTTTCGCCACCAAGAGCGGCGGCGTGCGCCGCAACGCGCTCACGGATTTCGAGAGCATCAACCGCAACGGCAAGATCGCGATGAAGTTCGACGCCGAGGAGGGTGGCGAGACAGACCGCATCGTTTCGGTCGCGATCGCGTCTCCCGAGAACGACGTGCTGCTCACGACTGCCCAAGGGCGGTGCATCCGCTTCCTCATCAAGGACGAGGTGCGTCTCTTCAAGGGCCGCGACTCATCGGGCGTGCGCGGCATCCGTCTGGACGACGGCGATGAAGTGATCTCGATGGCGATCCTCACGCACGTCGAGGCGCTGCCGGCCGAGCGCGTCGCCTATCTCAAGCAGGCGGCGCAGATCCGCCGCAGCGAGGGCGGCGAGGAGACCGAAGCGGTCGAGGCGGTGGAGCCAGACATCGAGGAGGGTGAGGACGCTACGGCCGAGCTGTCTCCCGAGCGGTACGCGGAGCTTTCCGCCAAGGAGCAGACCGTGCTTACGGTGTCGGAGCGCGGCTTCGGCAAACGGACGTCATCGTACGAATATCGGACCAGCGGGCGCGGCGGCAAAGGCATCGTCGCCATGGTTGTCAACGAGCGCAACGGCAACCTGAGAGCGTCGTTCCCCGTCGAGGGGTCGGACCAGATCATGCTGGTGACGGACGGCGGGCAGCTGATCCGCTGCCCAATCAACGATGTCCGGATCGCGGGGCGCAACACGCAGGGCGTGCGCATCTTCAAGACGGATGCCGAGGAGCGGGTCGTTTCGGTCGAGCGCATCCCGGACGACGGGTCGGAGGTCGATGCTGCAGAGCCGGAGGCCGGCTAGCGGTCTCTGGATCGGGTGGGCGGCCGCCCGGGCGGCCGCTGCGGCTCGTCTGCTTTTGGCGGCCGTCACGATTTGCGGTCTTTTCTTGCGGGCAACGCGTGGGCGGGTATAGCTCTTGACCATGACGCCGACGGAAAATTGCTCGCGCCGCAGCGCCTTGCGTTCGGAGACGGCGAAGCAGCACGCCGATCTCGAGACCGTCGTCGGCGCCTTGGGCTCGCGCGCGTCCTACGTTCGCTACCTGCGCGGGATGCATGCCTTCAGGGCCCCGTACGAATCCGCGCTTTCGAGTCTCGATTGGCCGGCCTTGTTCGGGGATTGGCGGCCGACCCTGATCGCGCAAAGCCTCCACGATGACCTGGGCGACGTTGGCGCGGCACCGCTCGAAGCGGTGCGCCCCATTGGCGGGATGGACCGGAGCGGTGCTTTCGGGGTGCTGTACGTGCTCGAAGGCTCCTCGCTCGGCGCCCGGCTGCTTTACCGCGACGCCCAGAAGCTGGGGCTGACCGCCACCTTCGGCGCGCGCCATCTCGCCCAGCAGGCAGCCGGGTTTGAAACCTGGCGGGGGTTTCAGGCGTTGCTTGAAACGGCCGAGGGGCTTGAACTGCGCGCCGCCGTTTCGGCGGCCAACGCGGTTTTCGAGGCGGCAAAGCTTTCCTTTCTCAAAGCGGACGACGATGAGGCGTGACGCGGTAAACCTGACGAACTGCGATCGCGAGCCGATCCACGTTCCCGGCAGCATTCAGCCGCATGGCTGTCTCGTGGCCCTCGACGCTGAATTCCGCAGCATCCGCCGTCATTCCACAAACGCGTCCGAATACCTCTCCTGCGGTGACCTCATTGGCCTCAAGTTCGAGGAGGTGTTCGGCAACCGGGGCGCGCACGATCTCAGAAACGCGCTCGCCGCCACGCCCGAGGGGTCGCGCCCCGCCCTGGTGATGGGACTGCAGAACGACGCGGGCCAAGTGTTCGACGTTGCCGTACATCGATGGAAGGGCAACGCGATCGTCGAACTCGAGCGGTCGCCGAACGGCCGGCAGGGAAAACCGCTCGAACTCGTGCGGACGCTGATCAACCGTCTCAAGCCGCTGCAGGCCGTCGACGATGTGATCCGGCAATCGCCAAGGCTGCTCCGCGCGCTGCTCTCCTACGACCGGGTCATGATCTACCAGTTTGCGGCCGATGGGTCGGGCCAGGTGATGGCTGAAAGCAAGAGGACCGATCTCGAAAGCTTCCTTGGGCAGCATTTTCCGGCGAGCGATATTCCGCGGCAGGCGCGCGAACTCTACATCAAGAACACCATTCGGGTGATCTCGGATGCGGGTGGTGCGCGTGTGCCCATCGAACCGGAACTCGACGATCTGGGCGAGCCGCTCGATCTCAGTTTTGCGCATCTGCGCAGCGTTTCACCGATCCACTGCGAATATCTCCGCAACATGGGCGTGGCGGCGTCGATGTCGATTTCCATTATTGTCGGCGGAGAGCTGTGGGGCCTGATCGCGTGTCATCATTACACGCCTCGCGCGCTGGCGATGGCGGACCGGGTCGGTGCGGAAATGTTCGGCGACTTTTTCTCGCTGCACCTCGAGGCGCTCATCCAGAAGTCGAAGCTCGATGCCGCGAGGATGACCCGCAGAGCGCTCGACGGCGTGCTGCGCGACGTCATTCACCACGAAGACATCACCGCGTTTTTGAAAAGCCGCGTCTCGATTTTTTCGAACCTCATTCCTTCCGACGGGGTCGGGTTGTGGATCGATGGAGATTGGGCGCCGCACGGGTCGGTGCCACCCGCGAGCGAAATTGCGACGCTGGCAAGCGCGATCGGCGCTCTCAGCGACGGAAAGGTGTGGGCGACGTCCGGCCTTTCCGCGCATGTGCCGAGCGCGTCAGGATATCGAGCCGCTGTCTCCGGCGTGCTGGCCGTGCCGATTTCGCATATGCCGAGGGATTATCTCCTGTTCTTCCGTAAGGAGATGATCGAGACCGTCGCGTGGGCCGGCAATCCGGATAAGGTCTACCAAACGGGGCCGCATGGTGAGCGGCTGACGCCGCGACAAAGCTTCGCCATCTGGAAGGAAACGGTCGAGTGCAGGTCGCGCCCGTGGTCGGAGACGGATCGCGATTGCGCGGATGCCGTGCGGACGGCGCTGTTGGAAGTGGTCATGCGCCAGACGGAGCTGGTGGCCGAAGAGCGGCGCAAGGCTGACTTGCGCCATAAGATGCTCAACGAAGAATTGAACCATCGCGTCAAGAACATCCTGGCGCTCATCAAGTCGCTCGTTTCGCAACCGGTCGATGGCAGCCGGAGCCTCGAGGAGTACGTCAACTCGCTCAAAGGCCGCATCATGGCGTTGGCGTTCGCGCACGATCAGGTCATCCGGAGCGACAGCGGTGGGAATCTGAAGGACCTGCTCGACGCGGAGCTGACGCCGTATTCCGGTGGCGCGACAGTCGTCGAACTCGAGGGGTCGGATATCGGGCTCGACTCCCGTGCCTACTCGGTCATGGCACTGGTGTTTCACGAGCTTGCGACAAACGCTGCGAAATACGGCGCGCTCTCGTCGGAGAGCGGCCGCCTCACGGTGCGCTGGTCGATCACGGCGGATCGGGGATGCGAGGTGCTCTGGACAGAAGAGGGCGGGCCTCTCGTCGGGAAGCCCTTGCGCAGCGGCTTCGGGATGGTGCTTGTGGACCGCAGCGTGCCGTTCGATCTTGGCGGCGAAAGCGAGCTGACGTTTCATCCTTCCGGCGTTTCCGCGCGTTTTCTTATTCCAATCAAGTTCGTCACTTATGTCGCTTCGCGGCGCCGCGCGGACAGCGTGATCACGTCTGCGCCGGCCACGTGCGACGGCATTGCGGGACTTAAGGTGCTCGTGCTCGAAGATCAGCTCGTCATTGCCATCGACGTGGAAACGATGCTTGCCGAACACGGCGCTGTCGCTGAGACGGCGGCGACGGCGCCCGAGGCGATGGGGGTGCTGGCACGCGGCCCGCCGGACGCTGCGGTGCTCGACGTGCATCTCGGCATGGAGAACTCGTTCGCGGTCGCCGACGAGCTGTTGCGCCGGAAAATTCCGTTCGTGTTCGCGACGGGATTTGGCGACGATACCATTATACCCGACCACCTGCGGGCGGTGCCGGTGGTCCGCAAGCCCTACTCGGCAAAGGCGCTCGCCGAGCGGCTGGGACAAGCGGTGTCGGCGGCTTCGGGCGTGCGGGATACCAATTCCTAAACTGCGGATGCGGGCGAGGCGGGGCGTCGGCTGCTAGTCGCCGCACGCTCCGGCCTGGTCGCCGTCCTGGCAAATGCAAAACGACGGGTCGATCTCATCATTCTTGGCCGCGTGCTTGGCGCAGATCTCCTTTGCCTTGTCCCATTCGGCTTGAGAGACGCAGAGATTGCCACCTTCTTCCCGATCGTCCGGTACGGAGACCTGGCCTGCGGCGCACACGATATCTTTTGCGTTCGCGGGAGGTGACGCGGCGATCAAGACCAACGCTGCCAAAGCGGGAAGTCCAAGTGCGAGTGCGAGGCGGCGGGCCATGAACGTCTCTCCGTGTTGCGATGTTCGGTATAACAAATTGGGCGGCGGGTGGCCGCCGCTTGGGCGCCGGGTCAGCTCTTGCACACCTGGGCAGAGGCGCGGCAGGTCCAGAGGGCGCCGTCGCTCGAGCACTTGTAGACCGGCTTCGAGAAGGTGTCGGTCTCGAAGGGCCAGTTGCCCGTGACCTGGCGGATGATCAGAAACGCCTCGTACTCCGCGAAATCGCGCGTGATGCCGGTGGCCGAGCCATGCTTGGTGACGCAGCTGGCTGGCTTCGCCTCGGCTGGCGCGACCATGGCCGGCACCATTAGGACCAGCGCGGCGAAGGCCGTCACGGCGGGAACGGAAACTTTCATCAAAGTGTTACGTGCAGCCATCTGCTCCTCCCAGCTATCGTTGCATGAGCTACTATGACGCGGGAGGCGCGTTCCGCCAACCGGAGGGGCAGCGGCGGAATGTTGAATTTGGCGGGCGCACCCGGCTAGAGTGACCCATGACCAGGACCGGATTCTACTCAGGATCGTTCGATCCCGTGACGCACGGCCATACCGACATCATCGAGCGGGCGAGCCGTCTCGTCGACCGACTCGTGATCGGCATCGGCATCCATCCTTCCAAGGCGCCGCTGTTCGACAACGACGAGCGCGTCGAGATGCTGGAGGGCGAGACCCGTGCGATCGCGGCTTCGGCCGGCATTCCGATCGAGATCGTCACGTTCTCCGACCTTGCCGTGTCGGCCGCCCAGAGGGCCAGCGCGAGCGTCATCTTTCGCGGCCTGCGCGACGGCACCGATTTCGACTACGAAATGCAGATGGCGAACATGAACGGGCAGATGATCCCGTCCGTGCAGACGGTGTTTGTGGCGGCGTCGCCCGAAGTCCGGCATATCGCGGCCAATCTCGTGCGCCAAATCGCCGTGCTGGGCGGAGACGTGACGCCGTTCGTGTCCAAGGGCGTGGCGCTTAGGCTCGCGAACAAGGCCAAACGGGACAGTCCCGTCTAAAACCGCCTAGGTCCCCGGGCAGGTTGCCGGGCGCGGGTGTGTCGGTTGCCCGGGACGGGCGGGCGGGCCATAAGGGCGAAATGGCGGCTCGCGAAGCCGCCGCGATAAAAAGACACGATATAGGACAAGGGAGCGCGCATGCGATCGATCGAGATTCTGGCCTCGCTGGCGATGGCATTCTGCCTCGCAGGATGCGGCGGCAGCAACAGCGCTCCCCAGATCGGCCAGGTTCCCGCCGCCAACGCAGCCGGCGCCGGCAGCATGGTGACGACGGGCGCGACGGCCGACGATCCTTCGAACACGGTGATCATGGAGCTCAAGACCGGCAAGGTCACGATCCGTCTCCGGCCCGACCTCGCGCCCAAGCACGTCGAGCGCGTGAAGATGCTGGTCAACGAAGGCTTCTACAACGGCCTCAAGTTTCACCGGGTGATCCCGGGCTTCATGGCGCAGACGGGCGATCCGCAGGGTACCGGCGGCGGCGGCTCGAAGTATCCGAGCCTCAAAGCCGAATTCTCGGGCCAGGCGTTCGAGCGCGGTACGCTGGGCGCGGCCCGCACGGGCGATCCCGACAGCGCCAACAGCCAGTTCTTCATTACGTTCGCGCACGCGCCGCATCTCAACGGGCAGTACACCGTGTTCGGGCAAGTCGTCGACGGCATGCAGCATGTCGATCAGATCGCGAAAGGCGAACCGCCGCCAAGGCCGGACGTCATCGTGAAGATGTACATGGCGAACGGCGCACCCTGAGCGCGCGTTCGCGCACCTGACTTCACGTCCTGGCGGCGGAGCCTCGGCACCGGTCGCCGTCCTTTTCCATTCAACATCCACTGGAGCTTTTTCAATGGCCGATATCGCAGATGCCGAAAACACCCTGATCATCGAGACGACGCAGGGCAGCGTCGTGATCGCATTGCGCCCGGATCTGGCGCCCAACCACGTGGCGCGCATCAAGCAGCTCGCGCGCGAAGGGTTCTATGACGGCGTCGTGTTCCATCGCGTGATCGACGGCTTCATGGCGCAGACGGGATGCCCGCACGGCAGCGGCACCGGCGGCTCGAAGCTTCCGAACCTCAAGGCCGAATTCAATGCCGAGCCGCATGTGCGTGGCGTGTGCTCGATGGCGCGCTCATCGTCGCCCGACAGCGCCAACAGCCAGTTCTTCATCGTGTTCGACGACGCCTCGTTCCTCGACAAGAAGTACACGGTGTGGGGTAAGGTGATCGAAGGCATGGACAACGTCGACAAGATCAAGCGCGGCGAGCCGGTGCAGAACCCGGATAAGATGGTGTCGGTGAAGGTCGCTGCCGACGCGGCGTGATCGCCGGGATGGGAAAGCTCATGTCACTGCAAGCTCTCGGGCTCGCCGCGCTGGCCTTTCTGGCCGGCGCCATGATCTCCGTGCAGGCGCCACTCAACGCCATCGCCGCGTCACGGCTCGGTCATCCCTTGGGCGCGGCGACGCTGTCCTTCGTGGTCGGCGCGCTCTGCCTGCTCGCAGTGACGCTCGTGGTTGCGCGCGGACAAGTGGCCTGGGGTGAAGCCGCTTCGCTTCCGCCGCTCCTGTATCTCGGCGGCGTGCTGGGCGCGATTTTTGTCACCATCACCATCGTGTTGACGCCGACGCTCGGCATTGGAGCCGTGATCGCGCTGGCGATCGCGGGGCAGGTGGTCGCCGGGCTGGCGCTCGATCATTTCGGGATGTTCGGCCTGGCGGTGCGGGAGGTCACACTCGGGCGTGGTATCGGGGCGGCGCTCGCCTTCGTGGGCGCGCTGATGGTGCGCTATCTATAAGTTCACTCCGCTGGAAGGCGGCGAAACAGTGAGGCGACGATGACGGCAGGATCGTGGGCGCTTTGGAATGTCGGGATCGGAGCGCTGATGGGCGCGGTAGGCGTGGCGCTGGCGGCCGTCGCCGCGCATCGAACGGCTGATCCGTCGCTGGCGACGGCGGCGTTGTTTCTGATCCTGCATGGGGTCGGCGCCGTGGCGCTGACGGCGATTGCGGGCGGGACGCCGTGGCCCTCGGTGCTGCTCGGCGCCGCATCGCTGATGCTCGTGGCGGTGGCGCTGTTTTCGGGCGACGTCAGCTCGCGGGTGCTGCTCGGCGACCGGCTGTTTCCGATGGCGGCGCCGGCGGGGGGAAGCCTGCTGATCGCGTCCTGGCTGATTGCGGCCGTGGCCTCCATCGCGGCGGCGATCAGGGGCTAGCGGCTCACGCGGTTCGAACCTTCGCGCGGTTCTGTTGCCGCTCACATGCGATTCTTCCGCCCCTCACCATCTCTTTCTGCCCCTCACCCTGACCCTCTCGTCATGGCGGAGCCATGCTCCGCATGGACGTGAGAACGGGAGAGGGGAAGAGCTTGCTCACCCCGCGTTTCCCGTAAGGACGGGGGAGGGGAAGAGATGTTCAGGCCCACTTCGGCGGCTGTTCGGAGCCGGGGGGAGGTTCGATCCTGGGTTCGGGCGGATGATCGTCCGGCGGAGGCACAGGGGCTTCGGTCGGGTCATGGCGGACCGGTTCGGGCGGCGTGTGCGGATCGGGGTCGGTCGGCTGCCGTTTCGGCTTGTTCGGATCGGACACTGCGGCGCTCCACGGTCGGACAAAGGGTGCGCTGAATAAACGCTGCCTTGTCGCGGGGGTTCCTGAGACCGGTCGATTGGGGCTATGAGAGCCGCCATGCGAACCGACCTTTTCGAGTTTGATCTTCCCGAAGACCGTATTGCGCTGCATCCGGCCGAGCCCCGCGACAGTGCTCGCATGCTGGTGGTCGATCCGATGCGCTCGCCTGCCTTTCAGGACCGGGTGGTGCGGGACCTCGCGGACCTGCTCAGGCCGGGCGACGCGATGGTGTTCAACGATACGCGCGTGATCCCGGCGGCTCTCGACGGCGTGCGGGTGCGCAGCGGGGTCGCCTCGCGCGTGTCGTTCAATCTGCTGCGGCGCGTGGACGACTGCCGCTGGCGCGCGCTGGCGCGTCCCGCCAAGCGGCTGGTCGTGGGCGACCGGCTGAGGTTCGGCGCGGAGACGGACACGGCCTGCCTCATGTCCGCGCTCGAAGCGACCGTGTCTGACAAGCTCGACGCGGGCGAAGTCGAGTTGGCGTTTGACTTATCGGGGCCCGATCTCGATTTGGCGATCCAGGGTGTCGGGTCGATGCCGCTGCCGCCCTATATCGCCGGGCGGCGCGCGCCCGATGCGCGCGACCGCGACACCTATCAGACGATCTATGCCGCGCGCGAAGGCGCGGTGGCGGCGCCCACGGCGGGGCTGCATTTCACGCCGGACCTCTTTGCTGCGCTCGATGCGCGCGGGATTTCGCGGCATTTCGTGACGCTGCATGTGGGGGCCGGCACGTTTCTCCCCGTCAAGGCGGACGATACGGCCGACCACAAGATGCATTCCGAGTGGGGCGAGGTTTCGGCTGCGACCGCGGATGCGCTCAATGCGGTGCGGGCGCGCGGCGGGCGGATCGTGGCGGCAGGGACCACGTCGCTGCGCATCCTTGAAAGCGCCGCGTCGCTAGACGGCCGCGTTCTTGCCTTCGCGGGCGACACCGCGATCTTCATTACGCCGGGCTATCGCTTCCGCGCCGTCGACGTGCTGATGACCAATTTCCATCTGCCGCGCTCGACGCTGTTCATGCTCGTGTCGGCCTTCTCGGGGCTCGAGACGATGAAGGCGGCCTATGCGCACGCGGTTGCGTCGGGGTATCGGTTCTACTCGTACGGCGATGCGTCGCTGCTGTTCCGGGCGGAGCCTACAGGGGAGGCGTCTGCTTCGGCGCCGCTGTGATGGCCTTCCGGACTTGCGCCAGCTTGGCCGTGTCGTCGAACGTCGCGCGCCCATCAGCGGCGGCGATGCCGAGGTCGCGCCAGATGCCGGCAAGGTCCGCGGCGGCCGGTTGCGCGCGTGACTTCTCGTACAGGTCGGACAGAACGGACGTGCCGGTCGCGGCGTCTCCAACCTCCAACACGCGTTCGATCGGCCAATCCTGCTCGTGGTTGCCGCCCTTGGCGAGTATGCCGCGAAGCGCGTCCTGAAGTCCGAGCCTGTTGTCCGTGCGCTTGCGTATTTCGACATCGGCTTCGAGACAGAAAATGGCCCCGCCCCAGTAGGTGCGTCCCCAGGTCGGCGTGAAGTCGAGACCACGATCGCCGCTTTCCGGAAGGCCCTTGGGCATATCGCGCGCAAACTCGCCCCAGATCTTCGTTGCGGGCAGGTCGCCGGTCTGTGCGCGCGCGATGGACTCGACATACACCGCTACTCCCTCGGCCAGCCAAAGGTGTTGCTGGTCGACATCCGGGAGCGCGAGATGCACCATTTCGTGCACGGCCTTCCAATCGCGAACGAGGCTCTCCTTGGTGCTGTCGCTGCCGACCATCAGCCGGATCGCGGCGCCACGATAGCCGAAGGCCTGTCCACCGTTCACCCCGGCCCCGTCGACCGGGACGATGAGGATGCGAGCCCGGTCGACCGGGAAACGTCCGTAGTAAACGGCGACGGCGCGGGCCGATTTCGCGATCCACTCCAGGATCTCTTGATGGGGCAGCGCAAGCTTGCCAGGAGCGAATGCAACGTCGAGGCGGGCCTTGCCGATATTGATGGGGTTCGCGGGGAGACGGTCGAACGCGTCATAGGGCATGCGCGTCCCGGTAAACGATTGCGCGAGCGCGGGCGGGGAGAGTGCGGCGAGGAAAGCAAGACCCAAAAAGCGGAGATTTCGCATGACGGCCCGCTTTCCTGTGAACCCTCATCTAGCTGGGGATGGGCGGGGGCGTGTTCAAGCGACGCACGTGCGCTATCCGGTCTGCTCTATTCGTTCCGCCCTATCCGGGCGCGTCTCAATCTGCCATATCGGCGGCCATGAAGCTGTTTCAGGAGGCAGATCATGGATGACGATCTGGAGGCGATGGACCGGGCGGGACTGATCGCCGAGGTGCGCAAGCTGCGTGCCGGAATTCGCGAGCATCGCGACAGCACGGGCCACGATCTCTGCTGGCATCATCCTGCGCTCTGGGGACTGCTGCCGGAGAAAACCGATCCCGCCATCGCCGTTCCGCCCTGGGAGAAATTCATGCGCGGGTGCATTCGCTATCGCGCCTCCCTCGACGCACAAGCGCCAGGCGCGCCCACTCACGACAAGGACTACAATGACTGACAGCACGACATTTCACTATCGCTCGCTCGGGCGCGACGGCCTGGCGCGGCGCGGCGAAATCGTGACGCCGCGCGGCGTCATCCGCACGCCGGCGTTCATGCCGGTCGGGACGGTCGCGACCGTCAAGGCGCTCTATCCGGAACAGGTTCGCGATGCCGGCGCCGATATTCTGCTCGGAAATACCTATCACCTCATGCTGCGGCCGGGCGCGGAGCGGGTCGCCAAGCTCGGCGGTCTGCACACCTTCATGCGCTGGGACAAACCGATCCTGACGGACTCCGGCGGCTTCCAGGTCATGAGCCTGTCGAAGATCCGGAAGATCACCGAGGACGGCGCGATGTTCCAGTCGCACATCGACGGATCGCGGCACATGCTGACGCCGGAACGATCTATCGAGATCCAGTGCCTGCTGGGCTCCGACATCCAGATGCAGTTCGACGAGTGCATCGAGCTCCCCGCCGAGCGCAAAGAAGTCGAGCGCGCGATGGAGTTGTCGTTGCGCTGGGCCGAGCGGTCGCGGAACGCGTTCCTGGCGCAACGGGCGAGCGGGGGCGCGGGGCCGGGACAAGCGCTGTTCGGCATCGTGCAGGGCGGCACCGACGAAGCGCTGAGGCGGCGCTCGGCAGAGGCGCTGGTGGCCATGGATCTCCAGGGCTATGCGGTCGGTGGGCTTGCGGTGGGCGAGGGGCACGAGTTGATGCTCGCCACGCTCGATGCGACGCTGCCGTTTCTTCCGCAGGAGAAGCCGCGCTACCTGATGGGCGTCGGCACGCCGCTCGATCTGATCGAAGCGGTGCGTCGCGGCATCGACATGTTCGATTGCGTTCTGCCGACCCGCAACGGCCGGCATGGGCTCGCCTACACGTGGGCCGGACCGGTGAACCTGCGCAATGCGGTACATGCCGACGATCCGGCGCCGCTCGATATGCGGAGCACGTGTCCGGCGGCGCGCGAGTATTCACGCGCGTACCTGCACCACCTGATGCGGTCGGGAGAATATCTGGGCGCGATGATCCTGTCGTGGATCAACACCGTGTTCTACCAGGACCT
>NZ_JBHYDS010000002.1:141631-310307 GCF_051860585.1 Hyphomicrobium sp. | reverse complement strand
CACCACCTGATGCGGTCGGGAGAATATCTGGGCGCGATGATCCTGTCGTGGATCAACACCGTGTTCTACCAGGACCTGATGGCGGGGATGCGCTCGGCTATCGAGGAGGGGCGGTTCGAAGCCTGGGCGGACGAGACCAAGGCGCGTGTGACGCTCGCCAAGGCGGCCTGATCACTAGAATCGTGCTTCTTTATCGGACACTGTCGCTGGCATGGCTGCGCCATGACCGGTGCCCGCTTTTCCGGAAGCACTCATGTGTTTCGCAGAGAACTGCGGGGCCGGGCCGCGACTGTCATAAGCCTCCCAACGAGGCGCCATTCCGGCGCGCTCGGAGCAAACTGGGAGACACATATTATGCGCCGCACTCGCCTCGCCCTGCTGGTCCTTGCCGCTACCGCTCTGTCGCTTCCCGTGGGCGGCGCCCAGGCCGGTTTCTTCACGAGCGTCGCCAAGGGCGCCTTGCAGAACACGGCGCGCCACGCCAAGCAGTCCGCCAAGGATGCCGCGCAGCTCGGCGGGCTCGTTGCCGGTTGCGTTGCGCGCCGCGCTGTCGGCCGCCAGTGTTAAGCCCCGCGCGTCTCGCCTAGAGTCTTTCCGGTTTTGGTTGAATCGCGGAAAGACTCTAGCCCTTTGTTTTATCGTGCTTCTTATCGGACACTGTGGCCAGCACGGCTTCGCCATGACCGGTTTCCACTTTTCCGGAAGCACTCTAGGGCATCGGGGCGGCGTCGGCCATCTCGCGGGCGAGACGGCGTTCGCGCTGCACGAGGTAGACGCCTGAGGCGACGATCAGCGTCGCACCGGCGAGAGTCCAGACGTCCGGCAGGTCGCCGAAGACGGCAAAACCGAACGCGACCATGCTCAAGAGCTGCATGTAGAGGAACGGCGCGATGGCGGATGCAGGCGCCAGGCGGTAGGCGTGCAGGAACAGCCAGTGGCCCGTTCCGCCGAGTACGCCGAGCGACGCCAGCAACACGCAGGACAGGATGTCCGGCGGAGCCTGCCATTCGGCGAAGGCGAACGGCGCGCCCACGAAGGTGCCGACGAACATCGAATAGAAGAGCGTCACGAGCGGCGGGTCGAAGTGGGCCATGTAGCGCGTGAGCAGCATGAAGAGCGCATAGACCGCCATGGCGGCGAAGGCGTAGAGCACGGCCGGCGGTACGGCGCCGAGGCCCGGGCGCACCGCTATGAGGACGCCGATGAAGCCGACGAGAATTGCAATCAGCCTGCGCGCGCCGACCCATTCGCCGAGGAGCGGTCCCGCCAGCAGGGCGACGACCAGCGGCGCGAGGAAGACGATCGTGATCGTCTGATCGAGCCGCAGGTGCTCAAGCGCCAGAAAATTGAAGGCCGTCGTGCCGACCATCAGCACCGAGCGGGCCATCTGCAGGCCGAAGCGGTTGGTGGTGAACAGGGCCTTGGCGGTCATGATGCCGAAGGCCGGCAACAGCACCAGCAGCAGCACGAACTGACCGACGAAGCGCGACCAGACGACCTGCGCGACCGAGAGGCCTTCGCGCGTGACGAGGTATTTGGCGGCGGTGTCGAGGCCGGAGAACAGCACAACCGCGGCCACCATCAAGCCAATGGCCGTGAGGCGGTCGCGCGAAGGGTCTGTGGGGGGATGGATCGGTGAGGCGTCTGTCATGGCACCAGGGGAGCGCACCGGCTGGATGAGGGGCCTCTCTTAGCGCATGGGGCGCGGTTTGGGACGTGGCATTTTTCCGGGAGTGGCAAGTCGTGCGAGCCGCTCTTCCTGAGTTGCCTGAGTTGCGCGGTCCGCGCCCTCTCAGCCGCGCAGTCCCGTGACATCTCGGCTTTGGCGCGCGCCTCGCCTTGACCCGCCGCAGCGCCGCCCTTAGAAAGCGCACTCCATGATTGGCGTCGGCGCGGACATCCCGCGCTCCGCGGCTGTGGGCCGGTAGCTCAGCGGTAGAGCACGTGACTTTTAATCATGGGGTCGAGGGTTCGACTCCCTCCCGGCTCACCAATGTTTTCAACGGGTTGACGTTGAAAACGAAAAAAAGTTCTGGGTTGGTACAAAGCCGGCGTGGGCTTGCGTTGACAACGCATGCCTCAGCGCGGCCGCTGCACCGGCCTGCGGCTCTCTCGTTTTTTCGACGTGTCGATCTGGTTGTCCGCGGCTCGGAGGGTGCGCGGCGAGAGTTTTTGCGACCCGTCGCGGCTGAAAGCTTCGACCGACAGTAGCTCGCCATTTCGCTGCTTCGGCAAGAACTGGGGGGATGGTGTCTTGCGCGACGGAGAAGATTACTGAAATCGGTTTCGTCAGCGTGATCACGACCACACCGCTGGTGTCTCCCGACTGGACATAGTTCCAAGATCGACCAGCCGAAGGCCCGCGCGTCCATTGATCGGGGACACGATACGGCAATAGTTGAGATTGATTTTCGCGGTCTCGACAGCTTCGTCCGCGCGCACGGCGTCGAGCACGCGTATGGCGCGGGGCGCCTGTCTCGCCCTCGGCAGGCTGATGCTCATTCTGCTGCCATTGCTGCATCTCGTTCTCTCTGTCGGCACGTGCCCAAGAAGGGTGCTGTTCGCACAACCGCTGACACCGCTTTTTGAGACGAGGGCACGGTTAAATCCATCGAAGCATTAAACTAGGCGCGCCTGTGCCTGTCTTTCGGCGTCAAAACAGGCGCCTGATCGCGTCTGGCGCTAACCGGAAAATGCTGGCTTACGAAATGGTATTTCCACATCCATGGTTCGGCAACTTGCGTCGCATTACCTTCGATAATGAGAAACTGAGAAACCTTCGCCATGTCGAGGAAAGCGATGCCAGATGTTTAAGGAATCGGTCTTCCCGGCTTCGCCGGTCATGAGCGCCGCCAAGCCGACGGTGATGATTGCGGCCAGCTGTATCGCGTTGAGCACAATCGCGTTCGCCGCAGAACCAGTTACGGCGCAAAACCCGGGTCCTGCGGCAGTCATGTCGCCGACGGTCTTTGGGTTGCCGAACTTCGCCGAACTCGCTGCACGCGTGAAGCCGGCCGTCGTCTCGATCAACGTCGTGCGGATTGGTGTTGCCGAGGAGCCTGACGCCGCGACCGAACCGGACAGCAATCCGCCGGAAGGCATCCCGTTCGATAAATTCTTCAATCGCGGGCCGCAAAACGGTGGCGAGCAGCAAAACCGCGCGGCACCGGGTAAGCAGCGGTCGTTGGTGACCGGTAGCGGGTTCTTCATCACCCCGGACGGCTACGCAGTGACCAACAATCACGTTATTCAAGACGCAAAAAAGGTTGAAGTTATTGGGTACGATGGGAAGCGTTATCCCGCGCGCGTCATTGGTGCCGATCCGAAAACAGACCTGGCGCTGATCAAGGCAGACGGCCGCTCCGACTTTTCATTCGTGAAGCTTGCAGCCGCAAAGCCGCGTGTCGGCGAGTGGGCGATGGCTGTGGGTAATCCGTTCGGCTTCGGCGGAACCGTCACAACTGGAATTGTGTCAGCCGAGGGGCGTGACATCGGCTCAGGCCCATATGACGACTACATCCAGATCGATGCGCCGATCAACAAAGGCAACTCCGGCGGCCCGACATTCAACATGCAGGGAGAAGTGATCGGCGTGAATACGGCGATCTATTCGCCATCCGGCGGCTCGGTCGGGATTGCATTCGATGTTCCCGCTAACCTCGTGTCCAACGTCATTCCGATCCTCCGGGATAAAGGACGCATCGAGCGCGGCTGGCTCGGCGTCGAGATCCAGGACGTGACGCGTGATATCGCCGACAGCGTCGGGCTTAAGGATGAGCGTGGTTCGTTGGTGTCCAACCCGGCCGCCGATGGCCCTGCAGCGAAGGCCGGCTTGCGAAGCGGTGACGTGATACTGACGTTCAACGGAGCGCTCATCAAGAACAGTCATGATCTTGCCCGCCGCGTTGCGGACTCCAAACCCGAGACTTCAGTGTCAATGACCATTTGGCGCCAGGGAAAAGAAAAGCGCGTTCACCTCAAGCTCGAGGATGACGGCAGCAAGACAGTGGCGCTGAATTCGAAAGATTGAGTTGTTGGCCCGATGATTGGGTTTCAATCAAATCAGACTCGGCCGGGTCAAACTCGGCCGGGTTAAAATTGCGCTGGCGAGCGACGCGTTCGTGGCGAGAGACTTGGCGGCCTAAGTGCCGCAATCGGCGTAAACGCAGCCGGCATCCTGGAAACCGCTATTGGCCGTCCGCGGTCAGAGATCAGGCGCCCGATGCGGCGAATTGCGGTCGCCCGCAACCACCTTCCGCAAGCGTCCGATGGAGGCCGCGCGCGAGGACGTCGTGCAATTTTTCGCTCAGCACGTCGAATTCAAACGGTTTGCACACCCACATTTCCTGGCGGAACTCGGCTTCGATGCCGGACTTCTCGCAGGCGGTCGCAAACAGGAACGGAATGCGCCGTTGCCTGAGTTTCTCCGCGACCGGGTAGGCTGCGCCGTCGCGGACTTTGATGTCCAGGATTGCGGCATCCACTTGTAATCGATCGACAATCGCGAGGGCTTCGGACGCGGTGTGGGCGAGCGCGACGACGCTGTGCCCCTGCTGTTCGAGCCAGTCCGCCAGCATCGCGGCGATCAAGGGCTCGTCTTCCAACACAAAGAAACGCGGCATGGCTGCCTCCTAGCTCATGCCGTCGAAACTATGCTATTTCGCTTATTAATCAAGGTGTTAGTGGCGCACAATCCGGACACGACGTTTTCCACGAGTTGACCGTATGCAACCAAATTGCAGCCTCGTGCGTTTTTAGCTAACAAATCTCATATTGGGGTCTTGCTTCGGGTTTTTGAGATGATCAGCAGAGAGAGAGAAGAGCGCCTCCAAATCATGCTGTCGCATGAGGAGTTGAAGGCCATCGACGACTTCAGATTCATGTTCCGGTTACCCAGCCGCGCCGCCGCAATCCGCGAGCTGTTGAAACGGGGCCTCGAGGCGCACGATACAGGGCCGGCGAGCGCGAACTCGCGCTCGAAGGATTTCGGAGTGCTCAAAATCCATAACGGCAGCTCCTTCGAGACGAAGGAGTAGCTGTCTCTGGCAGCGTCAGTTGCGCGCGACAGGAAGGGCGTGAACCCGCGCGGATGCCGCGGATGCCTTGGGCATCGGGATGCCGAGACCCTCGGTCGGCTCGTCAATGCCGTTCATGGTGCGGATGCACACAGTCTTCCAGAGCGCTTTCGTCATGTGGACGTCCTTGTCCCAAAGCGACATGCAATCGGTAAGCGTCGGGCCGCCACCGGCAGTTTCGATCTGGGTCGCGCCGCCGCTCTGCTCGAGGAGGGTGCCGGTATCCGTGGACGGTTCGACGATCGCCGGGGCGGCGGGCGTCGGAGGGATGGTGGTCGGGACCGGTGCAATCCAGGGCGGGTTCGGATCGCCTTGAGTGACCGTTGCGTACGATTCAATCTTGGCTTCGCAATTGACGCTTTCGGCCGTCTCGCATGCGGGCGAGGTTGGGGGAATGTTCAGCGTCGGCGACCCCAAGGCGCCTCCCGTCGCCGCGCCAGGAGACGCCGCGCCAGGAGATGAGGGGATCGATGTCGCGCCGGTGGCCGTGCGCGCGGCTGCTCCTATAGCGGGTGAAGACAGAGAGAGTGAAGACGGCTTGTGCGACAGCGCCGTCGGTATCCCCGGCGATACTCCGACCGAATGAGCCCCTCCGCCTCCCTGGTGAGCAGATGCGGCGCCGGGGCTGACGGCAAGGAGAAGGCCGAGGACGAGACCTGCAGGCAGATGAGTGACGATGGACATGATGCACCTCCGTTGCTCTATCCTTGAGGCCCACCGAGGGCCCTCAAGGAAGATGTGGATGCGATGATGCGACGTCCAAGGGGTGCGGCTGCGTCACGTGCATCCGTAAGGCGGCGCAGCGGTTACATTTTTGTAAGGCGCTCAAGGTCCAAGATATTCATCGGGAGGAGGTTTTCGCTCCTTCCGAGCAGCGTCAGGGACGGCACTTGCGGCCGTCACATGTCGCCATTAGGGTACGGCGCGCTTCGGTGCCCGGGCAGTCGCCCGCGGCGCCCGCCGGCCTCCATCGATCCGCGCGCCAAGCCTTTCAGGCTTCGGTGATCTTGCCTTTCAGGCTATGGCGACGAGGTGGGGCCGCTTCAGGCCAGATAACACGCCGCCGATATAGCGGCCGCATCGCAGACAAGCACTCAGGGAGGATTTCGTGCCGGTGACCGCCAAGAATTGGATCGTCGAGACAGAGTGGCTCGCCGAGCATTTGGATGCGCCGGATCTGATCGTCTTCGACGGCTCCTGGCATCTGCCGAACGCGGGGCGCGATGCGAAAGCCGAATACCTGGCGGAGCACATCCCCGGCGCGCTGTTCTTCGACATCGACGATCTCGTCGACGAGAAATCGCCCCTGCCGCACATGCTGCCGCCGACGCCGAAGTTCGCCTCGCGCATGAAGAAGATGGGCGTGGGCGATGGGATGCGCATCGTGGTTTACGACACGTATGGCCTGTTCTCGGCCGCGCGCGTGTGGTGGACGTTCCGCGCCATGGGGCATCAGGACGTAGCGGTGCTCAATGGCGGCCTCAAGAAGTGGAAGGCCGAGGGCCGGCCGCTCGAGGACATGGCTCCCGTGTCGCGCACCGCGCGCCACTTCACGCCGCTGCAGAACAATTCCCTGCTGCGCGATATCGACGACATGAAGGGCTACGTCGCCGCCGGCAACATGCAGATCGTCGACGCGCGGCCGAAGGCGCGCTTCGAGGGCACGGAGCCCGAGCCGCGGCCGGGCCTGCGCGCGGGGCATATTCCCGGCGCAAAGAACGTCCCGTCGGTGACGATCCTCAATCCGGACGGCACGCTCAAATCCAAGGCCGAGCTGCAAAAGATCTTTGCCGATGTGGGCATCGATCCGCTGAAGCCGGTGGTGACGACGTGCGGATCGGGCGTCACCGCCTCGATGCTGTCGCTGGCGCTGGCGGTGATCGGTCAAACCAACGCGGCCGTCTACGACGGATCGTGGGCCGAATGGGGCCAGGAGGCGCTCGACACGCCGGTGGCGACGGGCCCGGCGTAACAGGACTGGCCTAACGGGGCTTGCCTGAGCGTCCGGGCAGGATCCAGCCGCGGAGTGCGCGATGCGATGCCGGGCCGTTCCTGTTTCTACACTCGCGATCTGCATGGCGCTGTCGGGTGCGGTTGTGGCCGAGACCGGCTCTGAAACCCGGTGTCTCGACGACGCCATGCTTGTGTTCGACGCGTCCGGCTCGATGGCCGGAACGGATATCGACGAGCAGCGTCCCCACATCGCCAAGGTGCGCGAAGCCCTGGACGCGGTTCTGCCCCAGGTGACGCCGCGCCGCGATCTCGGTCTCATCGTGTACGGGCCCGGCCCGCATGAGCGATGCGACAACGTCGAGCTGCGGCTGAAGCCGGGTCCCAACAGCGCGCAAACCATTATGGCCGAGGTGGCTGGCGTCGTCCCGGCGGGGCAGACGCCGATCACGTCTGCGGTGCGCGATGCGGCGGCCGCGCTGGACTTCCGCGCGAAGCCGGCGGTCGTGGTGCTGTTGACGGACGGCGAGGAAACGTGCGGCGGCGACCCGTGCAAGCTTGCCCGTCAGCTTCGTTCCGAGGCCAAGCAGCTCACCATTCACGTGATCCAATTCAAGGTGCCAGGTTCGACGTGGATCGCGAGCGGGACCGGATCGGCCTGCATGGCGGAGGAGACCGGCGGTCTCTCGCTCACCGCACGCAACCGGAAAGAGCTGGTCGACGCGTTGCGGAAGACGCTGACGTGCCCGCTCTTCTCCCAGGCGCCGAAGTGATCTCCGGCGTCCAAGTGATCCCAAACGCCCTTACCGTCGCCGCGCATTGAGCGAAGTGCCGGCAAGCGCCTACTCTCCCCCGGAACCAAGAGAACACTTGAACGTTGATCGCAAACTC
Organism: Hyphomicrobium sp.; assembly: GCF_051860585.1. Taxonomy (GTDB): domain Bacteria; phylum Pseudomonadota; class Alphaproteobacteria; order Rhizobiales; family Hyphomicrobiaceae; genus Hyphomicrobium_C. The sequence continues at coordinate 302,391 of NZ_JBHYDS010000002.1, read as the reverse complement.
GCAACGACGCGGGTGTTTTGTGAGGTTCAAGTCCGATGGGAAGCACGACAGACAAGATCAAAGGTTACGCCAACGAAGCCGCAGGCAACGTCAAGCAGGGCGTGGGTAAGGTTGTCGGCTCCGAGAGGCTGCAAGCTGAAGGCGCGGTGCAAGAGCTCAAGGGCAAGGCGCAGGTCGCCGTGGGCGACGCCAAGGAAGCCGTCAAGGACGGCGCCAACAAGGTCGCCGACAAGATCAACGAAAAACTTTGAGACGCTTTCATTTGCATCAAAGGTCGGTCCCTGACCGGCCTTTTTTTCAATCAGAACGCTGCCGGAGGAAACCATGAAAGTCGAAAAGCTGAGCGACCTGTTCCAGCATACGCTGCAGGACATCTACTACGCCGAAAAGCTCATCGTGAAGTCGCTGCCGAAGATGGCGAAGGCGGCGGACTCATCCGAACTCGCGAAGGCATTCACGGGGCATCTCGAGGAATCCAAGGAGCATGTCGCGCGCCTCGAAGAGGTCTTCGCATCCCTCGAGCTCAAGCCGAAAGCCAGCAAATGCCCCGCCATGGACGGCATTCTCGAAGAGGCGGATTCGTTGATGGAGGAGATCAAGGATCCCGATACGCGCGATGCCGCCATGATCGCTGCCGCACAGGCGGTCGAGCACTACGAGATCACGCGGTATGGCACGCTCATCTCGTGGGCGGACCTGTTGGGTCATAAGAAGGCGTCGCAGATCCTCGGCAAGACCCTCAAGGAAGAGTACGGCGCGGATTCGAAGCTCACCAAGATTGCAGAAAGCCATCTCAACAGCGAGGCGGTTGCCTAGCGCGCGCTGCTGGGCCGCGCCGGTCAGGCTTCCGGGAAGTACTGGAAGACCCATGTTTCGGTAAGCGCGCGATCGTCCTTGCGCAGGAACATGCGGATGTCGACGGGCTCCGTGCCTGTCGCTTCAAGATCGAACAGCGCGCGCCAGCGCTCGCGCTGATCGACCACCGGGTGACAGTAGGCGTTGCTCAGGGTGCCCCGTGAGGGCGTGACCACGATTTCCACGCCGTCTTCGCGACCGATGCCGCGGAAGCTGCTGCCCTGAAAATCGACCACGAACTTGCGCACGCCTTCCGGCCGCTTGTGGCCGGGGCGGCCGCCGATGCCGGTCCAGGTCGCGGTCGCCTTGGCGAGCGCGCGCGGGAAGGGGATGTCGTCGAGCCAGCGCAGCCGGTAGACGTAGCGGCGGCTTTCGCCGGCCTTGAAGGGCGCCTTCGGACACCAATACGCGGCGATGTTGTCGTGGATCTCGTCGTCGGTCGGAATTTCGAGGAGGTGCACCTCGCCCTCACCGAACGGCGTGATCGGCTCCACCCAGACGGAGGCGCGCCGTTCATAGAATACGCTGTCGTCGAGATAGTGCACGAAGTCGCGGTCGCGCTGGAGCAGGCCGAAGCCGCGGATGTCGTTGTCGACGAAGGCGTTGCCCATGACGCGCGGCGGATTGTTGAGCGGGCGCCAGATGCGCTCGCCGGAGCCGGTCCAGATCGCTAGACCGTCGGAGTCGTGGATCTCCGGGCGCCAGTCAACAACTTGGCGACGGCTGGTCTCGCCGTACCAGTACATGCTCGAGAAGGGCGCTATGCCGAGGCGGGTGATATCGCGCCGCGCGAACAGCTTCGCCTCGATCTCCATGTCGATGCGGGCGATGTTGTGGTCGTCGACGTTGCGTTTGGCGGTGATGCGGTAGGCCCCGGTGACGCTCTCGCTGTCGAGGTAGGCGTAGACCGTGAAGACGTGCGCGTCGTTGTCGCCGCTCTCGAGCCAGAAGTCGGTAAAGCGCGGAAACTCCTCGGGCGTCGGCGCGCCGGTGTCGATGGCCAGCCCGCGGGCGGAGAGGCCGTACTGATTGAAGGGACCGGAGGTGCGGAAATAGGACGCGCCGAGGAACGCCAGCCAATCGGTCTTGAGGTCGGGCGCCATGACGCGAAAGCCGGCAAAGCCGACATCGGGCGGCAACTCGCGAGCGGGGTGGCCTTCGGGGGTGTCGAACAGGGCGGAACTGTACAGCACCTCCTGCGCCTCGCCGGCCTGGTACAGATGTACTTTCACGGAGTCGCGAGAATGCTTTCCGAGGTGGAAGAGCTGGACCGGCACGGCGCGGTCCTCATCCAGCATCAGGGTCGCCTCGGGACGGAAGCGGATGGCCTGGTAGGCATCGTAGTCGATGCGGTCGAGGAGGGCGGGCGCGACCGGCTGCGCCGGCTCAAACGGTTGCCCGGCGCGCTCGCGGGCCCGGTCCTCGAGCAGGGTGAACGAAAATTTTTCGGGCGAACCGAGCTTCAAGCCGACTCGTGCTCCTGCCTTGGCGGCGACACTCTCTGCAGATGCCGGTTCGGCCGCTGCAACTTTCAGTGTTGCGGCAAGGCCGGTGGCCGCGACCCCGGACAGGATCTGCCGCCGATCAAATTTCGAGCCCGTCACGATCCAACTCTCTGGTTGCTGCTTATTTGAGCGTCGTCCCCTGTTCCCCGTACCGCACATTGGGGACGCTTGCCAACATCGACCGTGGGCTGCGGTGCGCACCCCTTGGTGGCGCGGCCGCATAAAGTCAAGGTCATGCCGACCACAAACTGTCCTGGCTGATTACGGAGCGCGCCTCTGCCACAGGAGGGTGAAAAGGCGGACGGCGGGCTGGGATTTTGAAGCCGCGACGTATAAAGAATGGGTTTCAGGTCTCGTTCCATCCCGTCTTTCATTTAGTCGAGAGATTTTCAATGCGCCGCTCCCGCGAAGTGCTGGCCACCCTGATCCTAGGCGTGCCGGCAGTTTTCCTGGCCGTCTCTTCGGTGTTCGCCCAGGCGCCCCCCGCGCCGAAAGTGACCGTTGCTCAGCCGATCGCAAAACACATCACGACATGGGACGAATATTCCGGCCGCTTCGAGGCGGTCGAGACCGTGGAGGTTCGTCCGCGCGTTTCGGGCTTCGTCGACAAGGTGCATTTCAAGGACGGGCAGATCGTCAAGGCGGGCGATCAGCTGTTCACGATCGATCCGCGGCCGTTCGAGATCGCGGTCGAGAGCGCGCGCGCCGAGACGGGCCGGGCGAAGGCGACCGTTGCGCTGGCGATGAGCGAGGTGGAGCGGGCGGCGCCCCTCGTGAAATCCGGAGCGGTGACGGAGCGAGACTTCACGCAGCGCAGCGCCAACCTCAGCGTGACCGAAGCGCAGCTGCAGGTCGCGGAAGCCAATCTCAAGAACGCCGAGCTCAACCTCGAATGGACGGTCGTCAAGGCGCCCATCTCGGGGCGGATCTCGGACCGCAAGGTCGACATCGGCAACCTCGTCATCGGCGGGGCGCAGGGGACGACGCTGCTGACGACGATCGTTTCGCTCGATCCCATCCATTTCCTGTTCGACGTGTCGGAGTCTGATTATCTCCGCTACGCGCGCCTTGCGACGTCCGGCAAGAGGGCCTCCTCGCGCGATAACTCCAACCCGGTCCGCATCCGTCTGTCCGACGAGACCGACTGGACGCACGAAGGCGCGATGGATTTCGTCGACAACCAGCTCAACCCGCGGTCGGGCACCATGCGCGGGCGCGCCATCATCGACAACAAGGAGCAGCTGTTCGCGCCGGGCATCTTCGCCCGTCTGCGGTTGTTCGGCGGTGAGGTGGATGCGCTGCTCGTTCCTGACGCGTCGGTCGTGTCCGACCAGATGAAGAAGATGATCTTCGTGGTGGGTGACGACGGCAAGGTGCAGGGCCGCTCGGTGACGCTCGGGCCGCTCTACGAGGGGTTGCGGGTGGTGACGGCCGGCATCGAAGTCAAAGACAAGATCATCATCGACGGCCTTGCCAATCCAATGGTGCGGCCGGGGACGCAGGTCACGGCCGAGGCGGGCGAGATCAAAGCTGCGGCACCTTAGTTCACGGCAGACTTTTTTAGGCGGACTGGGGCAGACGCCCACGGAACACATCCATGCGCTTTTCCCATTTTTTCATCGACCGGCCGATCTTCGCGACCGTGCTGTCCGTGATCCTGACCATCGTCGGCGTGATCGCGGGCGCGTCGCTCCCGATCGCCGAGTATCCCGAGATCGCCCCGCCGACGGTCAACATCTCGGCGAACTATCCGGGCGCTTCGGCGGCCGTGATCGCCGAAACGGTGGCCGCGCCGATCGAGCAGGAGGTCAACGGCGTCGACAACATGCTCTACATCGTGTCGCAGTCGACGGGTGACGGGCGGCTTTCGATCAGCGTGGTGTTCAAGCCGGGGACCAACATCGACCAGGCGCAGGTGCTGGTGCAGAACCGCGTCTCCATCGCCGAGCCGCGGCTGCCGGAGGACGTGCGCCGTCTCGGCCTGACGGTGCTCAAGGCCTCGCCCGACCTGATGATGGTCGTGCACATGATCTCGCCGGACGGCACGCGCGACCAGCAGTACATCTCGAACTACGCCACGCTCTACATCCGCGACCGGCTGGCGCGCATCGACGGCATCGGCGACAGCCGCGTGTTCGGCGCGCGCGACTACTCCATGCGCGTCTGGCTCGATCCGGAGAAGGTGGCCTCGCGCAATCTGACGGCCAGCGAAGTGGTTGCGGCGCTCAGGGCGGCGAACCTGCAGGTGGCTGCGGGCTCGATCAACCAGCCGCCTGCATCCTCGCCCGGTGCGTTCACGCTGTCCGTGCATACGCTCGGGCGCCTGACGACGCCGGAGGAATTCGAGAATATCGTCATCCGCGCCGAGACGAGCGGCGAGGTGGTGCGCGTCAAGGACATCGCGCGCGTCGAGCTCGGCTCGCAGGACTACACCGTCAACGCCTACCTTTCGAACAAGGTGGCGACGGCGGTCGTGCTGTTCCAGCGGCCGGGATCGAATGCGCTCGCGACCGCCGCCGCCGTCAAGGCGGAGATGGAGCTGCTGTCGAAGGATTTCCCGCCGGGCGTCGCCTACACCATCGTCTACAACCCGACGGACTTCATCCGCTATTCGATCGACGCCGTGATCGACACCTTCATCGAGGCGCTGGTGCTGGTGGTGCTCGTCGTCATCCTGTTCCTGCAGACGTGGCGCGCGGCCGTCATTCCGATCATCGCCATTCCGGTGTCGCTGATCGGCGCGTTCATCGTCATGGGCGCGCTCGGGATCTCGTTCAACACGCTGTCGCTGTTCGGCCTAGTGCTGGCCATCGGCATCGTCGTCGACGACGCCATCGTCGTGGTCGAGAACGTGGAGCGAAAGCTGGCCGAGGGGCTGTCGCCTAAGGAGGCGGCGCACCAAACCATGGACGAAGTGGGCGGCGCTCTGATCGCCATCACGGCGACGCTGATCGCGGTGTTCGTGCCGACGGCGTTCATCTCGGGCCTACAAGGCACGTTCTACAAGCAGTTCGCGATCACCATCGCGGCCTCGACGGCGATCTCGTGTTTCGTGTCGCTCACGCTGTCACCGGCGCTGGCGGCGCTGCTGCTCAAGCCGCATGCGCATCACAACGCGCCGAAGAGCCGGTTTTCGAAGATCGTGGGGGCGCCGATCCGCCTGTTCTTCCGCGGCTTCAACGCGATGTTCGAAGGGCTGTCGCATGGGTATGCGGGCGCGACGAGCAAAATGATCCGGCTGCCGCTGATCCTGCTGCTGCTCTACGGCGGCCTGCTGTTTCTCACCTACAATCGACTGGCGAGCACGCCGACCGGCCTGATCCCGCAGCTCGACCGGACGTATTTCATCACCGCCTTCCAGCTTCCGCCGGGCTCGACGCTCGACCGGACGGATGCGGTGGTGCGCAAGGCGTCCGAGCTGATGCTGACGCGGCCCGGCGTCTCGGACGCCGTCGCCTTCGCAGGCTTCGACGGCGCGACTTTCACCAACGCGCCGAACACGGCCGTGATCTTCGTGCGGCTCGACACGTTCGAGGACCGCATCAAGGAGGGCATCACCAAGGATCAGATCCTGGGCGATCTGCGCCAGCAGATGTCGACCATCAAGGAGGCTTTCGCATTCGTGATCGAGCCGCCTTCGGTGCCGGGCATCGGCACGGGCGGCGGTCTCAAGGGGTATGTGCAGGATCGCGCCGGGCGCGGCTATCCGGCGCTCGAGGGCGCGGCGTGGGCCGTCGCGGGCGGGGCTGGGCAGGTGCCGGGCATCGTACAGCCGTTCACGCTCTTCAACACGCGCACGCCGCAGATCTGGGCCGACATCGACCGCACGAAGGCCGAGCAGCTCGGTGTGCCGATCGGGCGCGTGTTCGAGGCGCTGTCGATCTACATGGGCTCGGCGTTCGTCAACGACTTCAACATTCTCGGCCGCACCTACCGGGTGACCGCGCAGGCCGACAATCCGTTCCGCGAAACGCTGCGCGATGTCGCGAACCTGAAGACGCGGAGCGACTCGGGCGAGATGGTGCCGCTCGGCTCGGTGGCGACGTTCTCGGATACGACGGGTCCCTATCGCGTGCCGCGCTACAACCTGTTTCCGGCGGCGGAAGTGCAGGTGGGCCTTGCGCGCGGATTCTCGTCCGGGCAGGGCATCGCCTCCATCGAGCACATCGTCGAGACGGGACTGCCGTCCGGCTTCGGCTTCGAGTGGACCGAGATCGCGCTGCAGGAAAAGCTTGCGGGCAGCACGGCGGTGGTCGCATTCGGGCTCGCGGTGGTGTTCGTGTTCCTGGTGCTGGCCGCGCTCTACGAGAGCTGGCTGTTGCCGCTGGCGGTCATCCTGATCGTGCCGATGTGCATCCTGGCGGCGATGATCGGTGTCAACATCGCAGGGCTGGATCGCAACATCCTGGTCGAGATCGGGCTCGTGGTGCTGGTCGGGCTCGCGGCCAAGAACGCGATCCTGATCGTGGAGTTCGCCAAGCAGGCGGAGGACCACGGGATGAGCCGTTATGACGCTGCGGTCAGCGCGGCGCGGACGCGGCTCAGGCCGATCCTCATGACCTCGCTTGCGTTCATCCTCGGCGTGGTGCCGCTGGTGCTCGCGACGGGCGCGGGCGCGGAAATGCGTCAATCGCTCGGCACGGCGGTGTTCTCCGGCATGCTCGGCGTGACGCTGTTCGGCCTGATCTTCACGCCCGTGTTCTACGTGCTGACGAGCAGGCTGGCGGGACGGGGGGCGCCGGCGCGTGCGGGTGAACCCGGGGCTGAGGTGGTGGAGTAGGGGGCTTTGCTCCGCTCTCGATACTGGCGGGCGGAGAATGCCTTGATCTTCCGGGGGCCCCGCGAGTATATGGTGCCCATCCTGGCGCGGCCTGACGGCCCGAACGGGGCCGGCTTCCTCTTTCTTTGCTGGTCCATCCGGGCCGGGGCGTGCCTGTCCCGGCGTGCGGTCGCCGTGCCTTAACGAATTGAATTAAAAGCGGGATTTGTGCCCAGCCGATGCAGGCGCACGGTCCCGGTCAAGAAAATGCGGGCGTGGCGGAATTGGTAGACGCACTGGATTTAGGTTCCAGCGGCGCAAGTCGTGGGGGTTCAAGTCCCTCCGCCCGCACCAGGGACCACTGGGACTGACCCGTCGGCTGACGGGTTCAGCAATTCGCCTCTCGCGGGAGGCGCAGGATTATTCGAGCGAAGCGAAGGCAGCAGGACGTCATGCAGGTTACGGAAACGAGTTCGGAAGGCCTCAAGCGCAAGCTCAAGGTCGTGGTCGGTGCAGATGAGCTTGGCGAGCGCTACACGGCGCATCTCGACAAGATCAAGGACCAGGTGCAGCTCAAGGGCTTCCGCAAGGGCAAGGTTCCGATCGCGCACATCAAGAAGGTCTATGGCCGCTCGGTCATGAACGATGTGCTGCAGGAGACGATCCGCGAGACGAGCAGCAAGGCCATCAAGGACCGCCAGGAGCGTCCGGCGATGATGCCCGACATCTCGCTCGGCGAAAACGCAGCCGAGATCGAGAACGTCGTCGCGGGCAAGGCCGACCTTGCCTACGAGATGAGCTTCGAGGTGCTGCCCGAGGTGAAGCTCGCCGATTTCAAGTCGCTGAAGCTCGAACGCCTCGTGTCCGAAGTCGAAGACGAGCAGCTCCAGAAGGCGCTGGCCGAGATCGCGGAGCGTAACCAGACGTTCGCTGCCGAAGAGGGACGGGCCGTTGAAGAGGGCGACCGCGCCACCATCGATTTCAAGGGCACGATCGACGGCGTCGAATTCGAGCGCGGCTCGGGCGAAAACCTGCAGCTCGTGATCGGCAACGCCAACTTCATTCCCGGCTTCGAGGAAGGCCTCAAGGGCGCGAAGAAGGGCGAGAGCCGCGACGTGAAGGGCATCTTCCCGGCCGAGTATCCGGTGGCCGAGCTGGCCGGCAAGGAAGCCGTGTTCGCCGTCACCGTGAAAGACGTCGAGAAGCCCGTTAAGAGCGAGATGAACGACGAGTTCGCCAAGTCGCTCGGCACGGAAGGCATCGACCAGCTGAAGAGCCTCGTGTCGGCCCAGATCCAGCGCGAGCTGGACCAGGCCTCGCGCATGAAGCTCAAGCGCGAACTGCTGGACGCGCTCGAGAAGGCGCACACGTTCGAGCTGCCGCCGACGCTGGTCGAGCGCGAGTTCGAAGCGATCTGGAAGCAAGTCACGGACGGCCTGCAGCGCGACAACAAGACGTTCGCCGACGAAGGCAAGACCGAGGACGAGGCGAAGACCGAATACCGCGCCATCGCGGAACGTCGCGTGCGGCTCGGCCTGGTGGTCGGCGAGATCGGCGACAAGAACAAGATCGAAGTGACGCAGGACGAACTGCGGCGCGCGCTCATGGAGCAGGCCCGCCAGTTCCCCGGCCAGGAAAAGAACGTCTACGAATACTTCGAGAAGACGCCGGGCGCGATCCAGGAGCTCCGGGCGCCGATCTTCGAGGACAAGGTGATCGATTTCGTTCTCGAACTGGTCAAGCCCGCCGAGAAGAAGGTCTCTCGCCAGGAGCTGTTCGACAGTCTTGAGAAAGCGACGGAAGCCTAGGGCTGAGCTGCCCTTTTGCCGTCCAGTGAGGCGCGCTTCAACCGCGCGCCTCGCCGGCGCTTGCGGCAAGGGGCTTGAAGTGGCGCGTCGCTATGCTGATTTGATGTCTCGCCTGCCGGTCGATTCGGAGGCTCGAGGCCGCGGCCCAAAGCCGGGTGCGGTCAATCCAAGGAGCAAATACTCACATGCGCGATCCCGTCGCCACTCTCACCGGTTCTTTCTGGCCCATGGTCGTCGAGCAGACGGCGCGCGGTGAGCGCGGCTACGACCTGCCCTCGCGTCTTCTCAAGGAACGCATCATCTTCGTGACGGGTCCGGTCGAAGATCACATGGCTGCGTCCATCTGCATGCAGCTTCTCTTCCTCGAGGCCGAAAACCCGAAGAAAGAGATCTCGATGTACATCAACTCGCCCGGCGGCGTGGTCACGGCCGGCATGGCGATCTACGACACGATGCAGTTCGTGAAGCCGCCGATTGCGACGCTGTGCATCGGCCAGGCCGCCTCGATGGGCTCGCTGCTGCTGACGGCCGGCACCAAGGACATGCGCTACGCGCTGCCGAACGCCCGGATCATGGTCCACCAGCCTTCAGGCGGGTTCTCCGGCCAGGCTTCCGACATCGAGCGGCACGCCGAAGACATCATCAAGATGAAGCGCCGCTTGAACGAAGTGTATGTCAAGCATACCGGTCAACCGTATGAGAAGATCGAGAAGACTCTTGATCGCGATTACTTCCTGACCGCTGAAGAGGCCAAGGAATTCGGCCTTATCGACAAGGTGCTTAACCAGCGCGACGATGCCGATATCAAAATCGGCGACGGCAAGCCGGCTTAAAACCCGGCGTTGTTGGAACGTTCGGCCCGCGGTGTGCCGTAGGGTCGCATTACGTTCTATACCCGTCCTCCCAGCACGCCTTTTGATATGCTGGGTCAAACCCGCCGCGTGGCCGCATTGGGGCCACGCAAGGTTGGCAGGTTAGGCTGGTCATTCGGTCCGACAGGCAACCTTGGCAAGCTCCCGTCAAGGCTGTGGTAATCGGGCCGAAAGGTACGTCCGGGCTTGGATAGACATTAATCGAATCTTGATCTCGGGAACGCTAGCGTGCTGAGATCGGGTTTAGCGGTTTTATGTCATCGCTGCGGATCGGCTGTGACGCTTTCGTAAGGCTCAACAGAGTCTCGTATTTTCGCAAATACCGGCACATCCCGGCTGCGGGTGAGAGAAACAGAATGGCTCAGGAAAAGAACACCCTTTACTGCTCGTTCTGCGGCAAAAGTCAGCATGAGGTCCGGAAGCTTATCGCCGGCCCGACCGTGTTCATCTGCGATGAATGCGTCGAGCTGTGCATGGATATCATCCGCGAAGAGAACAAAAATACGCTGGTCAAGTCGCGCGACGGCGTGCCGACGCCGCAGGAAATCTGCACGGTGCTCGACTCGTACGTCATCGGTCAGTTCCATGCGAAGCGCGTGCTGTCGGTCGCGGTTCACAATCACTACAAGCGCCTCAACCACGCGGCGAAGAACAACGACGTCGAACTGGCCAAGTCCAACATCCTGCTCGTCGGCCCTACCGGCTGCGGCAAGACGCTGCTGGCGCAGACGCTCGCGCGCATCCTCGACGTGCCGTTCACGATGGCGGACGCAACGACGCTCACCGAAGCGGGCTATGTCGGCGAGGACGTCGAGAACATCATCCTGAAGCTCCTGCAGAACGCCGACTACAACGTCGAGCGGGCGCAGCGCGGCATCGTTTATATCGACGAAATCGATAAGATCAGCCGCAAGTCCGACAACCCGTCCATCACGCGCGACGTGTCGGGTGAAGGCGTGCAGCAGGCGTTGCTCAAGATCATGGAAGGCACGGTTGCATCCGTGCCGCCGCAGGGTGGCCGCAAGCATCCGCAGCAGGAGTTCCTGCAGGTCGATACGTCGAACATCCTGTTCATCTGCGGCGGCGCATTCGCGGGTCTCGAAAAGATCATCGCGCGGCGCGGCAAGGGCACGTCGATCGGCTTCGGCGCCAAGGTGCTGGGTCCCGACGAGCGCCGCACCGGCGAGGTGCTGCGCGAAGTCGAGCCCGAGGACCTGCTGAAGTTCGGCTTGATCCCGGAATTCATCGGCCGCTTGCCGGTGATCGCGACGCTCGAGGATCTCGACGAACCGGCGCTCGTGCAGATCCTGTCCGAGCCCAAGAACGCGCTCGTGAAGCAGTATCAGCGCCTGTTCGAGATGGAAGACGTGAAGCTCACGCTGACCGTCGATGCGCTGAAAGCGATCTCGCGCAAGGCGATCGAGCGCAAGACCGGTGCACGCGGGCTGCGGTCCATCATGGAAGGCATCCTGCTCGAGACGATGTTCGACCTGCCGGCGCTGAAGGGCGTCGAAGAGGTCGTGATCGGACCGGAAGTGGTCGAGGGCGGCGCGCGTCCGCTTCGGATCTACTCCGACCGGGCCGAGGAAAAGGGTTCGACGGCGTCCTAACGGACGCCGCGGGCCGCGACGACCCGCAGCTGCGCTTTGGCGGGGAGCCCCGGCCAAGGCTATGTGCGCGGAGCACTAAGCGAACGGCACTTTTCTGCCTTCGAGCATTTGAAGCTTAGCTCGCGAAGCCGCCGAACGATCGGCTCCACGGTTCCGGGCACGGCTCATCCGCGGCGACATTGGCGATGCTCAGCCGCGGCTGAAGTGCGTCATTGATAAGGCAGGGGACCGTCCCCATCTTTGTTGACGACGCCGACTTTCGACCATTTCCTACCCAGCGAACTTGAACACAGATGGCACGTGGGTTTCCCGCTTTCGGCCATAATGAAGCGGGTCCCGACAGTTAAGGTGGGCTTGCGAGGCTGATGGCAGGCAGCGCGGCACAACGCTAAACGGGTGACGATAAATGACCGACGAAAAGCAGACAAAAGACAAAGCCGCAGCCAAGGACCACTATCCGGTTCTTCCGCTGCGCGACATTGTCGTTTTCCCTTACATGATCGTGCCGCTTTTCGTTGGCCGCGAAAAATCCATCAACGCGCTCGAAGAGGTGATGCGCGCCGACAAGCACATCCTGCTTGCCGCGCAGAAGAACGCCGGTGACGACGACCCGGCGACGGACGCGATCTATCAGGTGGGTACGCTCGCCTCGGTGCTTCAGCTTCTGAAGCTTCCCGACGGCACCGTGAAGGTGCTCGTCGAAGGCACCGCGCGCGCCAAGGTGCTGCGCTACACCGACAACCCGAACTACTTCGAAGCCGAAGTGGAGCGCATCCCCGAGACGATCGGGACGAAGGGCGAGATCGAAGCGCTGGCGCGTTCGGCCGTGTCGCAGTTCGAAAACTACGTCAAGCTCAACAAGAAGATCTCGCCGGAGGTGCTCGGCACCGTGGCGCAGATCGAGGACTACTCGAAGCTCGCCGACACGGTGGCCTCGCATCTCGCGGTCAAGATCGCGGACAAGCAGGACGTGCTCGAGACGACGGTCGTGTCCGACCGTCTCGAGAAGGTCTACACGCTCATGGAGAGCGAGATCTCCGTGCTGCAGGTGGAGCGCAAGATCCGCTCGCGCGTGAAGCGCCAGATGGAGAAGACGCAGCGCGAGTACTATTTGAATGAGCAGATGAAGGCCATTCAGAAGGAACTCGGCGACACCGAAGAGCGCGACGACATCGCGGAGTTCGAAGAGAAGATCGAGAACACCAAGCTGTCGAAGGAAGCCAAGGACAAGGCGACTGCGGAGCTGAAGAAGCTCAAGCAGATGAGCCCGATGTCGGCTGAAGCGACGGTGGTGCGCAACTACCTCGATTGGCTGCTCTCGATTCCGTGGGGCATCAAGGGCAAGGTCAAGAAGGACATCGCTGAAGCGCAGGCCGTGCTCGACGCCGAGCATTACGGTCTCGAGAAGGTCAAGGAGCGCATCCTCGAATATCTCGCGGTGCAGGCGCGTACGAACAAGCTCAAGGGGCCCATCCTCTGCCTCGTCGGTCCGCCCGGCGTGGGCAAGACGTCGCTTGGCAAGTCGATCGCGAACGCCACGGGACGCGAGTTCGTGCGCATGAGCCTCGGTGGCGTGCGCGACGAAGCGGAGATCCGCGGCCATCGGCGCACCTACATCGGTTCGATGCCCGGCAAGGTCATCCAGTCGATGAAGAAGGCCAAGCGGACCAACCCGCTGTTCCTCTTGGACGAGATCGACAAGATGGGTCAGGACTTCCGCGGCGATCCCGCGGCAGCTCTGCTCGAAGTGCTCGATCCGGAGCAGAACGCCTCGTTCAACGATCACTATCTCGAGGTCGATTACGATCTTTCGAACGTGATGTTCGTGACGACGGCCAACACGCTCAACATCCCGCCGGCCCTCATGGACCGCATGGAGATCATCCGTCTCGCCGGTTACACGGAAGACGAGAAGGTTGAGATCGCCAAGCGCCATCTCCTCACGGAGCAGCGTCAGGCGCATGGCCTGGAGCAGGCGGAGTGGAACGTCGAAGATGGGGCTCTCATGGAGCTCATCCGTCGCTACACGCGTGAAGCCGGCGTGCGCTCGCTCGAGCGCGAAATCGCCAAGCTTGCGCGCAAGGCGGTGAAGGAGCTGCTGACGTCGGAGAAGAAGGCGATCACGGTCACGGCCGAGAACGTCGGCGATTATCTCGGCGTGCCGAAGTACCGGTATGGCGAAGCGGAGCTGGAAGACCAGGTCGGCATCGTCACGGGGCTGGCGTGGACCGAGGTCGGCGGCGAGCTGCTGACGATCGAAGGCGTGCTGATGCCCGGCAAGGGCAAGATGACCGTCACCGGCAACCTGCGCGACGTGATGAAGGAATCGATCCAGGCCGCGAACGCCTACGTGCGCTCGCGTTCCATCGAGTTCGGCATTCATCCGTCGCTGTTCGACAAGAAGGACATCCACGTGCACGTGCCGGAAGGCGCGACGCCGAAGGATGGTCCGTCTGCGGGTGTTGCGATGGCGACGGCGATCATCTCGATCCTCACCGGCATTCCGGTGCGCAAGGATGTCGCCATGACCGGCGAAATCACATTGCGCGGACGCGTGCTGCCGATCGGCGGTCTCAAGGAGAAACTGCTCGCGGCCTTGCGCGGCGGTATCAAGACCGTTCTGATCCCCGAGGAGAACGTGAAGGATCTCGCGGATATTCCGGAAGAGGTGAAGAAGAAGCTCGAGCTTATTCCGGTCGCGCGCATGGAGGACGTGGTGAAGGCCGCGCTCGTCCGTGTGCCGGATCCGATCCAGATCGACGAGCAGGCGGAAGCGGCGGCTGTCGCGGCCGATGGCGCCGAGGGCACGCCGCGCATCACCGCGCACTAGCGTGTCATGGTTCGGCAGCCTCCGTCAGGCTGCCGAAACTCACTGTCGGGACGTTACCGAAGCGAGCGGCAAACGAGGTTTACACACCTCCGAGCCGCTCGCTTTTTATCGTTTTGAAACAGGCGTCGGGGCGGTATTGCACTGGTTTGGGTTGACTGTTTTTTACCCTGTTTTTTAAGGCGCGCAGGGTCGTTTTGCCCCTTGACGAGGCCCGTATTTCGGGGCTTTTGTGCGCCCACTAGCGCTGATCGTTCGAGATTTCGGCGCGCGCCAGCGGCGTTCCCCAGCCATTCTGGACAATCGAAAATAATTCCCAGTCACGAGGACGTAGAAATGAGCAAGAAAGATTTGATCGACGCTGTTGCCAAGGAATGCGAGCTGACGAAGGAGAAGGCAGGTACGGCGGTCGATGCAGCGCTGGCGCACATCCGCAACTCGCTCAAGAACGGCGACGAAGTGCGCATCCCCGATTTCGGAACGTTCAAGGTCGCCAGCCGCAAGGCACGCGAGGGCCGCAATCCCGCTACCGGCGCCACGATCAAGATCCCCGCTTCGCGCGTCGCCAAGTTCACGCCGTCGAAGGGCCTCAAGGACGCGCTGAACTAAATCTCGGCGCCGCGCGCGTTTGCGCGTGGGACGGCTTACATCGAATACAGGGAGCGCCGTGGCCATGCCGCGGCGCTTTTTTTGTTTTTAGTGACACAAGCTGAGCGAAGCTTTGCTGCCAGGGGCGTGGTGCTGTGTGGAGGACCGCGGCACTGGCCGCGAGCGCCCTTGGCGCCGGGGCGCTTCGCGCCGCGTTGGTGACACAGAAACTCACGCGGGTTCTTGCTGTCTGTCGCAAGTTGCGAGAAGCGTGGTAGTCGATCGCCTCGGGCCGCGGTGGCGCCGACCAACGGGCGCGACAGATGTGTGTCAGGTGAGCTTGCAGTCGGAGCCTTAGGCCGGTAAGGAGTGCGTGTCGGGCGATTAGCTCAGCGGTAGAGCGCCTCGTTTACACCGAGGATGTCGGAGGTTCGATCCCTTCATCGCCCACCACTCTTTCTAGTGACACAAGCTGAAATCGTTCTCGCTCAAGCGAGGTGTTGCTTTGTGGACGGCCGGCGCAGTCCTTGCGAAGCATGGCTTCGCCATGACCCGCCGGGTCGCCTTGCTCCCGGCCCTCCGGGCCGAAGGGCGCTCTCAAGAGGAAATCCCAATGTCCATCACGATGTACGAGATTGCGGTTCCGTCGTTCACGAAGCATCTCGAAGCGCTCGATGCGATTCTCGACAAAGCAGCGGAGCATTGTGCGGCGAAGAAGATCGATCCCGATGCGCTGCTGACCGCGCGGCTCTATCCAGATATGTATACGTTCACGAAGCAGGTGCAGTCGGCGTGCGACTTCGCGAAGCTCTCAGTCGGCCGGCTCGCGGATCTGAAGCCGCCGGTGCACAACGATAGCGAGAAGACGTTTGCCGAGCTGAAGACGCGGATCGCCGAAACGCTCGCCGTTCTCGCCGAGGCCAAGGCGGAGCCCATGGAGGCGGCCGCCGAACGCGAGGTGACGATCAAGGCCGGTCCGCGCGAGCTGAAGTTCACGGGACGCGAGTATCTGCTGCATTTCGCGCTGCCGAACTTCTATTTCCACTGCGCCACCGCCTACGGCATCCTGCGCCACAACGGCGTCGAGATCGGCAAGCGCGATTTCATGAGGCGCATGCCTCCGGCATGACATGCGCCACATGCCTCCGGCATGATGCTTGTTGGATGCACGCCTCCAGCATGACGCTTGTTTGGTGCACGCCTCCGGCATGACGCTTGTTTGGCGCACGCCTTCGGCATGACAAAGGAGAGCCTAGGATCGACCGTTTCATCGTCGTGACCGGAGGGCCCGGGTCGGGAAAGACGTCCCTCATCGACGCGCTGGGCGCGCACGGGCTCGCGGTGATGCCCGAAGCGGGGCGGGCGATCATTCAGGATCAGGTGGCGATCGGCGGCGCCGCGCTGCCATGGGGCGATCGCCTTGCGTTCTCGGAGCAGATGCTCGGCTGGGAGCTGCGGTCCTATCGTGAGGCCAAGCGGCACGCCGGGCCTGTTCTGTTCGACCGCGGGATCCCGGATGTGGCAGGCTATCTCGCGCTTTCCGGCCTGCCTGTCGGCGCGCATGTCGCGCGGGCGGTGGCGGCCTATCGCTACCGGCCGGACGTGTTCATCGCGCCGCCGTGGCCCGAGATCTTCACGGCAGATGCGGAGCGCAGGCAGTCACTGGCGGAGGCGGACGCGACCTTTCACGCGTTGGCCGACGCCTATTCCCAGGCCGGATATGGACTTGTGGAGTTGCCGCGCGCGCCGGTTGCGGATCGCGTGCAGTTCGTCCTGTCGCGGATCGGCTGATCCGATCGGCAACCCACGGGCCGGCCTGCGGCAATCGCACCATGGCCCTAAAAGCCGGGCCTTTATAAACTGAACGAATTGGCTCTCCGCGTCGCTTGACTTGGGGGCCGCGAACACGTATTTCGACGCTTCGCTTTTGCGTCGCCGCCCCACGACAGGGTGCGATGCGGATTGCGGGAGTAGCTCAGTTGGTTAGAGCGCCGCCCTGTCACGGCGGAGGCCGCGGGTTCAAGTCCCGTCTCTCGCGCCACTTTCCTCACAGATCGATCGAAAGTGGCTCACACGGCTTGAGGGTCTGCGGGCCCGTCAGGCTGTTGCGCCCGGCTTGGCCGGGTTTCGCCTAGTCCAGACAACCGCTGCAGGTCTCGGGATTGATCAGGATCGCCTGCGACATGGCGGGAAGCGTCAGCTTCTGCCCGGCAAGATCCTCCGAGCGCCAGGTGCCGGTGAGCGGACGCTCGTCGAGGGGGCCGAAACGGGCCGACTTGACGCTTACGGCCTGCTTCAAGACGGCATGGTCCGGAACCTCGACGCTGCGCGATTTGGCAGTGGCGTTGACGAGCCACTTGCCCCACGGAAATTCCCACACCTGCACGCGGTCCGGCGCGTTCGTGAGCGGCTCGCCGTAGACGCCGTCGCTCTCCTTGACCGGAAGTTTCGGGCGTGAGCCGTCCGGCGTCGGGCCGGCGAGGTTCAGCCAGCGGTTGCGCGAAAACCGGAAGGTCCCAGGTTCCGTATCGTCGCCGACGTTGACGGCGGAGTTGAAGGCGCCGCCGGTTTCGAAGGCGATCTCGTTGTCATGGAACGCGCCGTTCTTTGTGACAACGATCGGTGTGCCGGGGTTCTCGTTCAGGATGCGCACGACCCACGGAGCGGAGCCCTGAACGAAGTTGTGATGGATGATGCCGCCGTCGATGTTGACCCAGGAAAAGGCCGCGCCGCCGCCGACGATGACATTGCCCTCAATCGTGATTGTGTCCGCCTCGTAGTTCTTGTCGCCTTCGGCGAAGCGGAAAAACTCCGCGTCCGTCGAGCCGCCGGCCTGGATGCCGCGTCCGGTGCCGACCGGCATCTCGATGCGATTGGCGCGGATCACGATGTCCTTGCTGCCGCCCTTGGGCCGGATGCCGGAGCCGCCGACCGTGAGCGCCGTGTGAATCAGAAGCGAGTTCTGGACGAGGCCGTTGCGGCAGCCCACGAAGTCGATGGCGCTGCCTTCTGTGCCCCAATTCTCGATGCGTGCGCCGTTGATCAGGAAATCCTCGACGCCGGCCATTTTGATCGCATCGTGATTGCCCTTCTCCACGATGTCTTTGACCGTAATGCGTGTGAGGCGAATGGAGCGGGCCGGAGTTTCATACGAGCCGCCGTCGTCGATGTTGATGCCGTTTTCCGCTTGGCCCTGGAAGACGAGGTCGGAGAGCGCGACCTGCACGGGGTCCGAGAGTTGCAAGCCGTAGGATCCGCCATCGATAACGGCGGGGTTGTCCCGTTCGGCGCTCCGGATTGTTACGCCGCGGAGGTTCTCACGGTAGAGCCCGCCGGCGTAGGTGCCGGGCGCGAGCACGATCTCGTCACCCTCAGCAGCGGCTTCGAGTGCGGCGGTGAGTTCCCCGGCGGTCGCGACACGCCGTTCCTCGGCCATCGCGGTCGCGATCATGGCCATGCAGCCGGTCATGCCCACGACAACCCCAAGTCGCACGCCTGCGACCGACCCAAGTCCAAGCCGATTCATGCCGTTTTCGCCCCCGGCGGCGGGCGTGCCGCCCGCGCAATCTAGCGGAGGAGCGGGGACGTGTCGCTGGGCAGGGCTCACGGGACGGGCGTTGTCAGGCAAACGGCCGATCCTGCGCGGGGAGGATCCTTTTGCCGGTCTCACAGCCTTGAATTGGACCCTAGTATCAGTTGCGCGCCCAAGCCCCGATAGGTTAACACCAGGGCAGTGATTTTGCGGTGCGAAAGTCCTGAGTGCGGGCTGCCAAGGACGGACTTCATGAATGATCTGCTGACCAACTACCTGCCGCTTGCGGTGTTCCTCGGCGTGGCGTTCGCCATCGGCGCGGCGCTCATGGTGGCGCCGTTCCTGATCGCCTACCGCAACCCGGATCCCGAGAAGGTTTCGGCCTACGAATGCGGCTTCAATGCCTTCGATGATGCGCGCATGAAGTTCGACGTGCGCTTCTATCTCGTGGCGATCCTGTTCATCATCTTCGACCTCGAGATCGCGTTCCTCTTCCCGTGGGCGGTGGCTTTCGCGGATATCGGCACATTCGGCTTCTGGTCGATGATGCTGTTCCTTGGCGTGCTGACGGTCGGCTTCATCTACGAGTGGAAGACGGGAGCTCTCGAATGGGATTGATCGTTCCGCCGGAGTTTGCTTTCGACAAGCCCAAGGAAGGCGCGGGCGGAGGCACTGCGCTCGCCAAGGCGCCGCTGATTAAGCCGGACGATCCGTTCTTTTCGGATCTCTCGAACGAGCTTGGCGACAAGGGCTTCCTCGTCACGTCGACCGATGACCTGATCAACTGGGCGCGTACCGGCTCGCTCATGTGGATGACGTTCGGGCTTGCCTGCTGCGCCGTCGAGATGATGCAGGCGTCGATGCCGCGCTACGATCTCGAGCGGTTCGGATTCGCGCCGCGCGCGTCGCCGCGCCAATCGGACGTCATGATCGTGGCCGGCACGCTGACCAACAAGATGGCTCCCGCGCTGCGCAAGGTCTACGACCAGATGCCGGAGCCGCGGTACGTGATCTCGATGGGAAGCTGCGCCAACGGCGGCGGTTACTATCACTATTCCTACGCGGTCGTGCGCGGCTGCGACCGCATCGTGCCGGTGGACGTCTACGTGCCCGGCTGCCCACCGACGGCCGAAGCGCTCGTCTACGGCGTGCTGCTGCTGCAGCGCAAGATCAGGCGTACTGGGACGATTGAGAGATGAGGCAGTAAGGCAGTCGGCAGTTCGGCAGTCGGGATTTGCGGCTGAGCCTCCGAGTTCACGACTGCCTACTGCCACACTGCCTACTGCCGGGGTTCACTCATGCTGACCGAACTTGAAGCGCACATCACATCGAAGCTGGGCGGAGCCATTCTCGATCGGCGGATTGCGGTCGGCGAGCTCACGCTCACGGTTGCGGCATCCGACATCGTCCACGTGCTGACGACGTTGCGCGACGACAAGATGTGCCGTTTCGAAGTGCTGATCGACATTTGCGGCGTGGACTGGCCGGCGCGTGCGATGCGCTTCGATGTCGTCTACCACCTGCTTTCGCCGCGCCTCAATCAGCGGGTGCGCGTCAAGCTGCACATCGACGACGAGACGCCGGTGCCGAGCGTGATCGGAGTGTATCCGGCGGCGAACTGGTACGAACGTGAAGCCTTCGACATGTTCGGCATTCTGTTCTCGGGGCATCCCGATCTGCGGCGGCTGCTGACCGACTATGGGTTCCAGGGCTATCCGCTGCGCAAGGACTTCCCGCTTACCGGCTATGTCGAGGTTCGCTACGACGACGAGGCCAAGCGCGTGGTCTACGAGCCCGTGAAGCTCGTGCAGGAATTCCGCTCGTTCGATTTCGAAAGCCCGTGGGAGGGCTCGTCCTATGTGCTGCCGGGCGACGAAAAGGCCGGGCCGTCATGATCCTCGATGATGAGCGGCTGGCGCGGGTTCGCGACAACGCGGCTTTCGCGATCCGCGGATTCAGCGAGGCCAGCGGCGCGGCAATCGCACTCGACCGGGACTCGGTCGCGTGGGTGGACGGGTTCATCGAACGCATGCGTGCGCGTTACGGAGACGAAAGTGCGCCGGGCGGCCTCGTGTCGGTGATCGGTAGCTTTCTCGGCGAAGCCATCATCGCGCGCGCCGGTGGAGACTGGGTCAGTGACGAGGCGGGCGGCGTCGGCGTCGCGTTCGCGTGCGGCGATACGGCTTATCCGTTCGGCAAGGTGGAAAAGCAATTCGAACAGGGAAGCGCGGCGGGCGAGTCGATCCTCAGCTTCTACGATGTCTGCGTGGATCTCGTCGCCACCGGAAAGCTCGCCGAGCTGACGCGCAGCAGCGGCGAGGCGGCATGAAAGGCACGCTCAAAGTCGGCGACCGGTCACGGCTGGACTTCAAGGTTCCGGTCGAGAAGACCGTGCCGCGTCTCTATCCGGAGTCGCCCGACTTTCAGGCCATGCCGGCCGTGTTCGCGACCGGCTTCATGGTCGGCCTGATGGAATGGGGATGTCTGGAACTGCTGCGCCCGCATCTCGATGACGGCGAGGGCTCGCTCGGCATTCACGTCAATGTTTCGCACGGCGCGGCGACGGTGCCGGGACAGGTCGTCTCGGTCGACTGCGAGTGCACCGCGGTCAACGGGCGGCGCATCTCGTTCAAGGTGACGGCGCACGACGGCGTCGAGGTGATCGGCGCCGGCACGCATGACCGCATGGTCGTGCCGTGGAAGCGGTTCGTCGGGCTCGTCAACGCCAAGGCGGCGAAGGCGGGTGCGGCGGAGATCGCGATGCCGGGAACGGGAGCGTGAACGGGATGGCAAAGGAAGGTGACGCTGCCCTGGTGGGACGCTGCCTTTGCGGGGCGGTTTCGTTTTCGGTCACAGCCAAGCGTGAGGTCGACGTTTGCCACTGCTCGATGTGCCGGCGCTGGTCGGCCGGGCCTTTCATCGGGTTCGGCTACGATGGCGACGTCCGGTTCGAGGGTGCTGAGCACATCGGCGTCTACCGGTCGTCGGAGTGGGCGGAGCGTGCGTTCTGCAAGATCTGCGGCAGCTCGCTCTATTATCACCTGCTGGGGACGCAGCATTATTCCTTTGCGGCGGGGCTGCTGGACCCGCGCGAGGAGATGGTGCTGACGCAAGAGATTTTCATCGACGAAAAGCCCGCCTACTACGATCTTGCGAATGACGTTCCGAAGCTCACGGGCCAGCAAGCGTTCGCTGCATTCGAGACGGAGAAAGATCCCAATGGCTGAGACAGAGATCCGTCCGTTCAACATCAACTTCGGCCCGCAGCATCCGGCGGCGCACGGCGTGCTTCGGCTCGTGCTGGAGTTGGATGGCGAGGTGGTCGAGCGCGTCGATCCGCACATCGGCCTTCTGCACCGGGGCACCGAGAAGCTGATCGAGGCCAAGACCTATCTGCAGGCCATCGGCTATTTCGACCGGCTCGACTATGTCGCGCCGATGAACCAGGAGCACGCGTTCTGCCTCGCCGCGGAACGGCTGCTCGGCATCGTCGTGCCGCGCCGCGCGCAGCTCATCCGCGTGCTCTATTCCGAGATCGGCCGGCACCTTTCGCATTTGCTGAACGTGACGACGCAGGCCATGGACGTCGGCGCGCTGACGCCGCCGCTGTGGGGCTTCGAAGAGCGCGAGAAGCTGATGGTGTTCTACGAGCGCGCCTCGGGCAGCCGCATGCACGCCAAATATTTCCGCATCGGCGGCGTGCATCAGGACCTGCCGCCGGAGCTGGTCGAAGACATCTATGCGTGGTGCGATCCGTTCAACAAGATACTCGACGACATCGAAGGGTTGTTGACCGAGAACCGCATCTTCAAGCAGCGCAACGTCGACATCGGCGTCGTGAGCCTCGAGGATGCGTTCGCGTTGGGTTTTTCCGGCGTGATGGTGCGCGGCTCGGGCGCGGCGTGGGACTTGAGAAAGTCGCAGCCGTATGAGTGCTACTCGGAACTCGCCTTCGATATCCCGATCGGCAAGAATGGCGACTGCTACGATCGCTATCTGATCCGCATGCTCGAAATGCGCGAGAGCGTGAAGATCATGAAGCAGTGCTGCGAAAAGCTTATGAGCGCGGACGGCGCGGGGCCGGTGACGGCGGCCGCGTCCAAGGTCGTGCCGCCGAAGCGGGCCGAGATGAAGCGCTCGATGGAAGC
Source organism: Hyphomicrobium sp. (assembly GCF_051860585.1). Lineage (GTDB taxonomy): Bacteria > Pseudomonadota > Alphaproteobacteria > Rhizobiales > Hyphomicrobiaceae > Hyphomicrobium_C. The sequence goes on along the minus strand of NZ_JBHYDS010000002.1, from coordinate 279,887 downwards.
GCTGATCCATCACTTCAAGCTCTACACCGAGGGCTTCCATGTGCCCGCAGGCGAGGTGTATGCCGCGGTCGAAGCGCCGAAGGGCGAGTTCGGCGTCTACCTCGTGGCGGACGGCTCCAACAAGCCGTATCGCTGCAAGATCCGCGCGCCGGGCTTCCCGCATCTGGCGGCCATGGATTTCCTCAACAAGGGCCACATGCTGGCCGACGTCTCGGCGATTCTGGGTTCGCTCGACATCGTGTTCGGCGAGATCGACCGGTAGGGTTATTGGGGCGGAGCGGAGCGCCAATGCTCGAACGTCATCCCGGCGTCACGGCGAAGTCGTGCTTCGCACGAATGGCCCGGGGCCCACGACAGCACAAGATTCTGTTTACTGTATTGTCGATGTTCGCACCGGCAGCCGTTCAAGCTCTTGCACCAAGTGAGGGGTGGAAACTTGCGTGGGTGCCGGCCTTCCAGGCGAAGCATGGCTCCGCCATGACGCCGGCATGACGGATATGGGTGGATAGGCGTCGGTCTAAAATGCTCCGGCTTTGCCATACCTGTCGGCGAGATTGACCGGTAGGCGAACGTTGCCCTGCTCGGATTGAAATCGGGTAACTGCCGCAAATTCAGGCTGCCGTCAGCATTCTGATCTCTTGCTCCCGTTTGGAGTTTGCCCGAATGTGCGCTGCCGTCCGGGCAAGGCCTTTTTGGGGAAGCCAATCCAATGAAGTTTACGATTTCCGGTCTCGTACTGCGGGCCGGTCTCTGCCTCGCCGCCCTGTCCGCTCCTTCGCTCGATGTGCGCGATCCGATATCGTGGGGCCACGGCGTGGCTTTCGCGCAGGCGCCGGGCGCTGCGGAAAAGGATGCGTTCGAGGCGGCCAAGGAGCTCGGCACCGTCGAGGCCTGGGACGCGTTCCTGTCAAACTATCCGACCGGCTTCCACGCCGATCTGGCGCGCGCCTATGTCAAGAAGCTGGGCGAGGCTGCGCCGGCACCCGCACCGGCTGCGGCTGCGGCAGCTCAGTTCGACGATTTCCCGATTGTAGCGGGCTCGTGGGGCGGCGTCGTGCGCGACGGGCCCGGCAAGCAGCATCGCCAGATCGACAGCCTGGAAGAGGGCGAAGAAATCACGTTGATGGGGCGGTCCGACGTGATGGAAGACGGCTATCCGTGGTTCAAGATCGCCTACCGGGACGGCAAGATCGGATTTAAATGGGGCGGCATTCTTTGTGCGGTCGGAGCCGAGCGGCCGGACGTCTACAAGACGTGCACGACCCCGCTGAAGCGCCATGTGGAGGAGCCGTCCAAGCGTGAAGAACCGAGACGCCAAGAGCCGAAGAAAGCCGCTCAGGGTTGCGCGAAGGGACGCGTGAAAGTCGACGGGCGGTGCGTGCTGAAGCAGGACGCCGCGACGCACTGCGGTCCCGGTTTCCGCCTGCAGGGCAACAAATGCGTGGCGGGATACCAGCAGCCGAAGCCGCAGAAGCAGCTTCCGTCCTGGCAGATCGAGGCGATCAAGAAGGGTTGTCCGAAGGGCATGGGCTGGAACGCGCAGGAAGGCTGCCACGAGAACGATTGAGGGCGTGCGTCACCGCTAGGGCTCGTAGCCTTCGAAGATCGCGGCGTCGGCGTGGTCGGCGGCGGTGCGGCGGTCTTTCTCCGTTCGCACCGTCCAGGTGAAGAGCGGCAGGCCAAGTTCGCCCCGAATGCGCTGGGCGACGGGCGAGGGCAGGCCGCGCACGTCGTAGGCGTAGAAGTACGGGTCCGCCAACACGCTCTCTTCGATGTTGGCGAGTGCGTCGCGGCGGGCGTCGGTGAGCTGGTCCGGGTACCACGGCGTGCCATCCGGAAAGCGGTAGGAGCCCGTGACGATGCCGCGCGGGATACCGGGCGCGAGCCGGCGCATCTCGGCCATCACGGCCGGATCGAAGGACATCAGCGCCAACGGGCCTTCGTAAGTCTCGGCGAGCATCGCAATGGCCAGCATGAAGGCCGGCGAGGGGCTCGTCCATTCGCTCTTGATCTCGGCTAGCAGTGGGACGCGTCCGGCGACGAGCGCCAGCAAGTCCGCGAACGTCAGGATGCCGGTCAGCTTCGCGCCCTTGAACGGCAGCTTTGCCGCGCAGCCGGGCTTCAGGTCGGCAATCGAGCCGCTGCCCTCGGTGAGGCGGGCGAGGTCGAGATCGTGGAAGACGAGCGGTGTGCCATCCGCCGCGGGACGGAGATCGCATTCGATGCCGTAACCCTTCGCGATGGCGGCTTCGAAGGCGGGCGCCGTATTCTCGACAATGCCTTTCGCTGCGTCATGCAGCCCCCGGTGGGCAATGGGGCGCAGGAATTTACCGCGATCGAGCATGGGCGCTGGGATCTCGCGTTGGAGCGTCGTGTGGCCGCTTAGCCGGCGATGGCGATGATGGCGTCGACTTCGACGGCGGAGCCCATCGGCAGGCTGGCAACGCCGACCGCAGCGCGGGTGTGGCGGCCCTTGTCGCCGAGCACTTCGACCATCAGGTCGGACGCGCCGTTGACGACCTTGGGGTGGTCGGCGAAGTCGGCCGTCGCGGCGACGAACCCGGTCAGGCGCATGATCTGAGCGATGCGGTCGAGATCGCCAAGCGCGGCTTTGGCCTGGGCCAGGATGTTGAGCGCGCAGAGGCGCGCGGCGGCCTGGCCCGCTTCGACCGTAACGTCGCGGCCCAGAAGGCCGGTCGCGATCGTGCCGTCGGCGGCCTTGGAGATCTGACCGGAGATGAAGAGCAGGTTGCCCGTCACGGCGTAGGGGACGTAGTTGGCGACCGGATTTGGGGCCGAGGGAAGGGTCAGGCCAAGCTCTGCGAGGCGGGCCTCGATGGTTCCGGTCATGTGCGGTGCTCTCCGGTCTTTCGTGTTGTGTGGCGGCCGTAATTCCGCCCGCGGTTGCGTCGATTTCTTGTTAACGCGTTGAACGCACTTTGCAACGGCCTGACAGTACCCTAGATTCCGATCAGTGGGCGCGGCATGGCCGTATTTGTAGCCCATGGAAATAGGATGAGCAGAATGCAGCATGGCGCTCGGAACCGGGCTCTGGGATGTGTGGTCGCGGCCTTTGGGGCGCTCTTGACGGGCGCCGGCGCGCCGGTTGTGACGGAAGGCCATGCAGCGCCCGCACTCAAGGATGTCGTGTTCGCCCCGCATCGCGCGGTCTACGAGCTTTCGCTGGACGGCACGCGTTCGGGATCGAGCGTGACCGGCGTCAACGGCCGGATCGTCTATGAGCTCTCCGGCAACGCGTGCGAAGGCTACGCCCAGAGCATGCGGTTCGTCACGCAGACGGTCAATCAAGAGGGCAACCTGCAAACGACGGACCTGCGCACGTCGAGCTGGGAGGAAGTTCCGGCCAAACGGCTGCGGTTCTCGACCAGCACCTATCAGAACGAAATCCAGGCCGAGCAGACCCAGGGTGTGGCGCGCCGCACGGACGCCAAGGGCACGGCGACCGTCGATCTCGTGCGTCCGAATACGCGGCAGGTGAAGCTCGCGGGCGACGTCTATTTCCCAATCCAGCATTCGATGGCAATCATTAGGGCCGCGCGCGCGGGGCGGACCATCCTGGCGGCCGATCTCTTCGATGGGTCGGAGAGCGGCGACAAGATCTTCTCGACGTCGACGGCGATCGGGCGCGAGAGCAAAGGCCCGGTGGTGTCGCTCGCCAAGGGGACGAACCTCGACGAGGTGCCCTCGTGGCCGATCTCGGTGAGCTATTTTCCGACCACGCCCGAGCCCGGCGATACGCTTCCGCTCTACGAGATGAGCTACCGGTTTCACGACAACGGCGTCACCAGCAGCTTGCGCATCAATCACGGTGACTTTGCCATCCGTGGCGAGCTGAAGGAGCTGAAGTACTTCGAGGCGTCGCCCTGCAAGTCGCCGACGCCCTAGGGCATTCGATCATACGGCTTTGCACCGACGCCGCTCCTGCTCCCTTCACCCTCCTCTTGACGGGGAGGGTGGCATCGAGCGTCCGCGAAGCATGCCGGGCGGGGTGATGGGCTTGGGGTGCCGCTTCAGGCGTCGCTTCAAGATCATCCCCCCACCCCTAACCCCTCCCCGCGTCCATGCGGAGCATGGCTTCGCCATGACGGGGGAGGGGATGCGTTGTGGTTCCATCAGATGAGAAAAGGCTTTAGCTGTCCTGCCGGGACTATCAGTCGTTCCACAGCCAGGCGGCGCCGCGCACGCCGCTGGCGTCGCCCCATTTGGGCGGGCGGATGTCCAGCACGGCGACATCTGAAAACACGTAGGGTGCAGCGAGCCCCGGCAGCACCTCATAAAGATGCGGAAGCTTCGATAGGCCGCCGCCGAGCACGATCACCTCCGGGTCGATGATGTTGACGATCTGCGCCAATCCGCGCGCAAGCCGCGAGGCATGGCGGTCGACGCTGGTCCGCGCGGCAGGCTCGCCAAGCTGCGCGCGCTCGACGATCTCATGGCCCGAGACCCGTTCACCCGTGCGCCGCTGGTAGTCGGCCGATAGAGCCGAGCCGGAGACCCACACCTCCATGCAGCCCTTGCGGCCGCACCAGCATTCGGGCCCCGGGTGCTCGTCCGCGTCCGCCCAGGGCAGGGGGATGTGGCCCCACTCGCCGGCGATGCCGCGCGCGCCTTCGAGCAACTTTCCGTCGAGCACGATGCCGCCCCCGCAGCCGGTGCCCACGATCACGCCGAAGACCGAGCGCGCGCCCGCGGCGGCGCCGTCGATGGCCTCCGAGAGCGCGAAGCAGTTGGCGTCGTTGGCCATGCGGACCCGGCGTCCGAGGGCGGCTTCGAGGTCCTGGCGCAGCGGGCGGCCATTGAGCCACGTGGAATTCGCGTTGCGGACGAGCCCGGTCGAGGGGGAGAGGGACCCCGGCATGGCGATGCCCACGGTCGCGTCGCCTCCGGCGTCGTGCGTGAGGGCGCCGATGATGCCGGTGAGGGCGCGGACGGTGGCGTCGTAGTCGCCCTGCGGGGCCAGGATGCGCCGGCGCGCGATCTCCTCACCTGCGGGCGAGAGAACGCGCCCTTCGATCTTGGTGCCCCCGAGGTCGATGCCGAGACGGGCCGCGCCGCTTGGGCGATCAGTCATGAACCGCCTCGCTGCCGAGTTCGCGCGCCAGCACGGCGCGGGCGGGCGCGACGGTTTCCGGGGGGATGCCTTTCGAGGCGGCGAAGACGAGCAGGAGAGATTCGTCCGCTAGCAGATGGTCGAGGACGGCGAGGAGGGTGCCGGTTGCGTCCGCCGCTTCCCGCAGGTGCTCCGGGCCGATGCCGGTCAGCGACAGGAAGCGCTCCAGGCGCGGGGCGTCCTCGGCCAGGAAGGCCAGGCCGGCCAGCGCCAGCGCCGCCGCATTTTCCGCGCTCGGCCTGGGTGGGAGTTTCGCCATCGCCAGCTCTCCGTTTTGCGTGTCCGCCCGGGCACTTGGGACACGATTGCTCTTGATTCCGCATGTTTCAACAGTTGCTTAAGCTAAAGCGGGCACAGTGGCACTCAAGGCCCGCAGAATCGGTGCAGTTTGCAGCGGGGAGTACAGCCTTCGACGATGACCTATCAGGAGACCAGAATGGCCGTCGAGGCCCCGACGCAGGCCACCGCCCGCGCGGCTAAAACCGTGCTGATCGTCGAGGACAACGAGCTCAACATGAAGCTCTTCCACGACCTGCTCGACGCCTATGGTTACCTGACGGTTCAAACGCGTAATGGGCTCGATGCGCTTGCGCTCGCCCGTGTGCATCGTCCCGATCTGATTTTGATGGACATCCAGCTGCCGGAGGTTTCGGGGCTCGAGGTGACCAAGTGGCTCAAGGAAGACGAGGACCTTCGCAACATTCCGGTCGTGGCGGTCACGGCCTTCGCCATGAAAGGCGATGAGGAGCGCATCCGTTCCGGCGGTTGCGAGGCTTATGTGTCGAAGCCGATCTCGGTTGCTGTTTTTCTCGAAACTGTGCGTCGATTTGTGGGGGATGCCTGAGCGGCGCGCCGTTTTGTTTTGCGTGCGTTCTGGTGTGTGAGTCAGCATGACTGCTAGAGTTCTTATCGTCGACGATATCCTGGCCAATATCCGGCTTCTGCAAGCCCGGCTGGAATCCGAATACTTCGATGTCGTCACCGCCACGAACGGGCCGGATGCGCTTGCGATCTGCGAGCGCGAGCGCGTCGATGTCGTGCTGCTCGACGTGATGATGCCCGGCATGGACGGCTTCGAAGTCTGCCGCCGCCTCAAGGCTTCGACGCAAACGCTCCACATTCCCGTCGTGATGGTGACCGCGCTCGATCAGGCGGCCGACAAGATCCAGGGCCTCGACAGCGGCGCCGACGATTTCCTCACCAAGCCCGTCGACGACATCGCGCTGGTCACGCGCGTGAAGAGCCTCGCGCGGCTCAAGATGCTCAACGACGAGATGCTGATGCGCGTCTCGACGAGCCGCCAGATGGGGCTCTCCGACGAAGAGACGGTGGCGGGTATTCTCGGCGACCGGCCTGGGCGCGTGCTCGTGGTCGATGATCATCCGCGCTCGTCGTCGCGCGTCATGAGCGCCTTGGTCAAAGTGCACGACGCCTATATCGAGCCCGAGCCCCAGCTTGCCTTGGCGCATCTGGCGGAGCAGCCGTTCGACCTGGTCGTGGTGGCGCTGCGGCTCGAGAATTCGGACGGGCTGCGGTTCTGCTCGCAGGTGCGCTCGCTCGACCGGACGCGGCATCTGCCGATCCTGATGATGGTCGACACGGGCGACGAAGCACGCCTGTTGCGCGGCCTCGACATGGGCGTGAACGACTACCTGATGCGTCCGGTGGATCGGCACGAGTTGCTGGCACGCGTTCGGACTCAGATCCGGCGCAAGCGGTTCTCGGATTATCTGCGCAACCAGATCCGCGAGAGCGTGGAACTGTCGATCACCGATCCGCTGACCGGATTGCACAATCGCCGCTACATGGAACGGCACCTCAAGACACTGATCGCGGACGCCAAGCGTTCGGGCCGGTCGCTGTCGGTGCTGATCGCCGATATCGATCACTTCAAGGCCGTCAACGACACCTATGGCCACGACGCGGGCGACCTGGTGCTCAAGGAGTTCTCCGACCGGTTCCGCCGCTACACGCGCGGCGTCGACCTGGCCTGCCGTCTGGGCGGCGAGGAGTTCCTGATCATCATGCCGGATACCGACAAGGGCCTTGCACGGCAGGTCGGCGAACGGGTGCGCGAATGTGTCGCATCTCAGCCCTTCCGGATCGCACCCGGCCAGGAAATTCCGGTGACCGCAAGTGTGGGTCTTGCAACCTGGGAAGGTGAGCTCGACACGTCGGAGGCGCTCTTCAAGCGAGCCGACAACGCGCTTTACGCCGCCAAGCGGGCTGGCCGCAATCAGGTGGTCGCCGACGCGGCGTAAAGCGCCGATCGGTCATAAGTCCTCTAGAGGATATGAAATTCCCGCGGCGCCGTGAGGCTCGGCCAATGACGCGTGCCGCCGTCGGGGCGGCGCTACGCAAGCATCGGGCTTGGCTGACCTTGCACGTTCGATGTTGAGACTTGGTTTGGTTCGTCGCGTTAGTCCGTCGGCGGATTGGCGAATCGGAAGATTTGTGCTCGCCACGCTATGGTCAAGCTCTAAACTTGCAATCCTCTAAGTGTTCTGCCAGACTTACCTTGAACGGAGGGGATTTCATTCTTGCCCGGAGCGCGACCGCCTGTTTGTTGGCCATGCGCGATTTCGTGGCAAAATCAGTTCCCGCGGCCCGTTGGGTCCGCCGCATCTCCTGATGGAGCGGGAAATTGTAGCGGGTGGTGACGGCTTGGAGTTACCTCCTAAAGTTTAACCGTCGCCTTACCGCTACGACACCAGGTGGAACGTCAACGCCCTCTTTGACCCCATCTGGTCACTAGGCCAGGGTCCGTGGCTAACCTCGGAATGCTTACCCCGCTGCCGAGAGCGGTTACGGACCCTGGTTGAGGGCTTTCAAAGCAACATTTTCCGATAGGGTCAGTCGCTGAACAGCCGCGCATCTTCGCGGCCCGGCGCCGGCTGGCTGCGCGCGTGCGCAGCCGCCTCGACTACTTGATCTTGGTTTCTTTGAACTCGACGTGCTTGCGGACGACTGGGTCGTAGCGCTTGAAAACAAGCTTTTCCGTCGACGTGCGCGGGTTCTTCTTCGTGACGTAGAAGAAGCCAGTCCCGGCGGACGAGAGCAGCTTGATCTTCTGGGTAATCTGCTTGGCCATTGGTCTTCAGACCTCGAAAGTGGAATAATTCTCGAATTCGGATTGGGCACCATACTGACCGCGCCTTCAGTGTCAAGGTGCAGATCAGGTGACATGCGCGCGCGGGTTGACGCCCGCGAGAGTACAATCAGCGGGGCTGCAACGTGCGGTAAAACACCCCCCGGCGGTGGGCATAAGACGGCACGGACACCACACGCCGCTCCGCCTCCGTCAGCGCGATGAAAGTCGCGATGTCCTGCATGATGACGCGCGTGATGGACGGCAGTTTCAACGCCTTCGCATCGGAAACCGTGAACCAGCCGATGTCGAGCAACTCGCCGTCGATCGCGTCCGTGCGATGGGCGATGCGGTCCGCATCGACGACGAAGAAGCGCGTGTCGTAGCGGCGCGGGCGCGCGGGCGGGGTGATGGCGCGCGCGAAGTAGGTGAGGTGGTCGAGGCACGGGCGGAAGCCGGTGGCGAGAAACGCGTCCCAGCCGCCGGCCTTGGTCGCGTGCTCCGTGCCCACGGGGCCGGGTGCGCCGATCAGGATGCCTGTTTCCTCGAAGGTCTCGCGGACGGCTGCGAGCGCCAAAGCCGCGGCGCGCGCATCGGAGGGTTTGCCGCGCAGGGAGGTCTGCACGCAGGCGCTCTCGGATGCGGGAAGCCGAGCGTGGCGCGCCAACGCGCGATCGCCGGGATCGACGCGACCGCCCGGAAAAACGTAGGTGTCGGGCAGAAAGACCTGATCCGGCCGCCGCCGCCCCATGAGGATCCGCGGCTCGGGCGCGCTCCAATCCACCACGATGAGGGTCGCCGCATCGCGCGGGCGCAGGCGGTTGGCCGGCGCGCGGGGTGTCCCGTCGTCTTGCGTTCGTGCGGACGTTTGCGGGTCCCCTGTCAATGCGGGCGCGTGTCGAGGTCGGGCGTTTCGTCGGTCGCGCCGCCGAAGCCGTGCATGCGCAGCGCCCACTGCAGTCCGACGAGCGCGCCCTTGACGCGCGGCAAGAGCCACAGGCTGAGGATGACAGTCAGCGGAAGCCAGAGCGTGAGATGCACCCAGCTCGGCGGGGCATATGCCGTTTCAAGCAGGAGCACGCCGCCGATGACGACGTGGCCGACGATGACCATCGTGAAATAGGGCGGCGCGTCGTCGGCGCGCTGGTGGTGTAGTTCCTCTCCGCAGGCCGGGCAGGCGTCGGCGACTTTGAGGTAGGCGCGGAACATGGCGCCCGCGCCGCAGGCCGGGCAGCGCTGGCGCGCGCCGCGCAGCATCGCGTCCGTGATGGACCGCTTCGGCTCCACCGAGGCGGGCGGAGGCGCATTGAACTCGATCGACATGACGCACATTCCTGACTGAGGACGCCATTCTAGCGCCCGGGGCGGCGTGCTCAACGACGCATATCGCCGTAGCGGTGGCCGCCGGGTTTCCTACCTGCGACGGCCGCGGCGCTGGTGGAAGCGGCGGGCGCCCTTGATCTGGGCGAACGCGCTCTTCTTGCCGGGCGTCAGCATCTCGAAGCGTACGGCGCCGGCGGATGGAATGACCTCGACGAGGCGGACCGTCACGGGATCTCCGAGCTGATAGGTTTCGCCGCTGCGGTTGCCGACCAGCGCGTGCGCCTCTTCGACATGGTTGAAGAAGTCCTGGCCCAGGGTCGACACCGGAACGAAGCCGTCGGCCCCGGTGTCCTTGAGCTTCACGAACAGGCCGGAGCGCGTGACGCCGGCGATGCGGCCCTCGAACGACGCATCGACGCGATCGGCAAGGTGGGCGGCGATGAGCCGGTCGACCGTCTCGCGCTCGGCGGCCATGGCGCGGCGCTCGGCGGCCGAAATGTCCTTCGCCACATCGCCAAGGCGGCCAATCTCCTCGTCGGTCAGGCCGTCGTCTCCGAGCTTCATCGCGCGGATCAGCGCGCGGTGCACGATGAGGTCCGCATAGCGGCGAATGGGCGACGTGAAGTGCGCGTATTTTGCGAGGTTGAGGCCGAAGTGGCCGATGTTCTGCGGCGTGTATTCGGCTTGGGCCTGCGAGCGCAGAATGACCTCGTTGACGAGTTCCGGAACGGGGAGCGTCTTGGCGCGGGCGAGGATGCGGTTGAACGCTTCCGGCTTCAGCCCCGTGCCGGGGGCGAGCTGGAGATCGAGCGTTTCGAGAAAATCGCGAAGGTTCTTGAGCTTCTCTTTCGAGGGCTCGTCGTGCGTGCGGTAGATGAGCGGCGTCTTGGCCTGCTCGAGTGTTTCGGCGGCGGCCACGTTGGCCTGGATCATGAACTCCTCGATCAGCCGATGTGCATCGAGGCGTTCGGGAATGACGACGCGGGCGACGCGGCCTTCGGCATCGAGCAGGATCTTGCGTTCGGGGAGATCGAGGTCGAGGGGGCCACGCTCGTCGCGGGCGCGGGCGAGCGCGGCGTAGGCCTGCCACAACGGACGCAGCGCGCGCTCCATGAGGGGCGCGCATTTTTCGCTGACGTTGCCGTCGATGGCGGCCTGGGCTTCCTGATACGAGAGCTTGGCCGCGCTCTTCATGACCGCGCGCAGGAATTCGTGGCGGCGCTTCTTGCCGGCCGAGTCGAAGATCATGCGGACGGCGAGGCAGGGGCGGTCTTCGAGTTCGCGCAGCGAGCAGAGATCGTTCGAGATGCGCTCGGGCAGCATCGGCACGACGCGATCTGGGAAATAGACCGAGTTGCCGCGAAGCTGGGCTTCCTTGTCGAGCCGCGAGGCGGGCCGGATGTAGTGGGCGACATCGGCGATGGCGACGAGGACGACGTAGCCGCCGCGATTCCTCGGATCGGTGTCCGGCTCGGCGTACACGGCGTCGTCGTGGTCGCGCGCGTCGGTGGGATCGATCGTCAGCAGCGGGATGGCGCGCAGGTCGGTGCGGCCTTCCGTGGTGAAGGGGATCAGGGCCTCGCTCTCGGCGACGACAGACGCCGGGAAGTCGTCCGGCAGCCCGTGGGCGTGGACGGCGATGAGGCTGATCTTGCGCTGGTCGTTCGGGTTGCCGAGCGCTTCGAGGATGCGCGCTTCGGACATGGACTGACGATTGCGGGCGGAGAGATCGAAGCGGACGAGATCGCCGTCCTTGGCGTCGCCGGTGTTGCCTTGGCGAACCTGCCAGGCTTTCAACTCGCGGCGATTGACGGGTTCGATGGTGCCGCCGCCGCCGGCGCGCGAGCGGAAGATGCCGAGCAGGCGGCGCTTGTCGCGCGGCAGGATCTTAATCGGATCGGCTTCGTAAGCGTGGCCTTCGACGTCCGGCGCGTCGAGGCGCGTGATGCGGGCCAGGATGCGGTCGCCGACGCCGAGGGCGGCTTCGCGCTCCTCGCCGCGTGCGCGGTGTGCAAGGACGAGTACGGAGGGCGGATCGCCGTCGGAGGCCTTCCAGACGGCGGGATGGGCAATCAGGTCGCCGTCATCGTCGCGGCCGGTGATTTCGAGCACGGTGACGGGCGGTAGCTTGCCGGTCTCGTGCAGCTCTTTCCTGGTGCCGGAGAGCAAGCCTTCCTCGGTCATTTCGGCGAGGAGGCGCTTGAGGCCGATGCGGGCATCACCCTTGATGTTGAACTCGCGGGAGATCTCCCGTTTCCCCGCGTTGCCCTCGCTTTCGCGCACGAAGGCGAGAATGTCCTCACGCGAGGGAAGCGCGTCCTCGCGGCCGCGACGGGGGGCGGGTCCGGTGCGGAAGCCTTTGCCTCCTTTATGCGCGGAGCGCTTCGCCGGCGGCTTCCTGGCCATCAGGCGACCTTTTCGAAGACGGCGCGTCGGGAGGAGTTGGGAGCGGGGAGCATCCCAACGCAAATGTACTGCAATCCCCCTCTCCTAGCCTCCCCCACAAGGGGGGAGGGACGAGGGTGGCGTGATCCGCAAGCGTTCGTCATGAGCGTCAGCCTTCAGCGTCGGCTTTGGCGGAGCTCTTCTTGGACTTGGGCGCGGCTTTCTTGGCAGGCTTCTTTGCTGCCTGTGGTTTGGCCTTTGCGCTCTTTTTTACTGCGTCGCCGTCGTCGCTCGCTGCCTTGGCTTTCGCTTTGGGTGCGGCCTTGGCTTTGGGGGCTGCCTTGGCGCCGCCGCGCGAGGGCTTCTTGCCGCCGCCCTTGGCCGCGCGTTCCTGGAGCAGGCGGATCGCCTCGTCGAGGCTGAGGTTCGCCGGTTCGGTGCCCCTCGGCACCGTGGCGTTGACCTTGTTCCAGCTGACGTACGGGCCGTACTTGCCGTCCAGCACCTGGATCTTGCCGCCGCCGCCGGGATGCTCGCCAAGTTCCTTCAGCACCGTCTTCGCGGCCGCGCGTCCGAAGCGGCCGCCGCCCTTGCCTGCGCGCTTTTCAGCCAACAGCGTCACGGCGCGGTTGAGGCCGATGGTGAACACGTCCTCGATGCTTTCCACGTTGGCATAGGTGCCATCGTGCTGGATGAAGGGACCGTAACGGCCGAGGCCGGCCATGATCGGCGTGGCCGTCTCGGGATGGATGCCGACCTCGCGCGGCAGCGAGAGAAGCTGCAGCGCTTTTTCAAGATCGATGGTGGCGGCGTCGAGGCCCTTCGGGATCGACGAGCGCTTGGGCTTTTCGTCGCCTTCGCCTTCGCCGAGTTGGAGATACGGTCCGAAGCGGCCAGCCTTGACGACCACCGGCAGACCCGTCTCCGGATCGAAACCGAGATTACGCTCGCCACCGCCGCCCGAGGCTTCGCCGGAGAGCTGGCGCGTGTATTTGCAGTCCGGGTAGTTGCCGCAACCGATGAAGGCGCCGGACTTGCCCGAGATTTTGAGCGAGAGGCGGCCGGTACCGCACTTCGGACAGGCGCGCGAATCCGATCCATCTTCCTTGGCCGGGAAAATGTGCGGTCCAAGCATTTCGTTCAGCGCTTCGAGCACGTCGCCGACGCGGAGATCCTTGATACTGTCGATGGCGCCGGTGAAGTCCCGCCAGAAATCGCGCAGCACCTCTTTGTACTCCATCTCGCCCGAGGAAATGAGATCGAGCTTTTCCTCCAGCGCGGCCGTGAAATCGAATTCGACGTACTTGCCGAAGAAGCTCTCGAGGAACGCGATGACGAGACGGCCCTTATCCTCGGGGACGAGGCGCTTCTTGTCGATGCGGACGTAGTCGCGCTCTTGCAGCACGGCCAGCGTCGACGCATAGGTGGACGGGCGGCCGATACCGAGCTCTTCCATCCGCTTGACGAGGGTCGCTTCGGAAAAGCGCGGCGGGGGCTGCGTGAAATGCTGCTCGGGCTCGATGGCGCGGTCGCTGACCTTGTCGCCTTCGTTGAGCGTCGGCAGGCGCCGGTTTGCAGAATCGTCCTCGGCGGGATCGTCCTTGCCCTTGTTGATCGTGAGCACGCGATCGTCGCGGCCTTCGTCGTAGACCTTGAGGAAGCCTTCGAACTGCATGATCGAGCCGGTGGCGCGAAGCGTGTAGGTTTTGCCGTCGCGGCCCTTGACCTCGATGTCCGCAGTGGTCTGCTTCATCTCGGCGGACGCCATCTGGCTTGCGACAGCGCGCTTCCAGATCAGCTCGTAGAGCTTGGCCTGGTCGGCCTGGAGATAGCGGGCGACGGACGCCGGCGTGCGCGTGACGTCGGTCGGGCGGATGGCTTCGTGCGCTTCCTGCGCGTTCTTGGCCTTCGTTTTGTACTCGCGGATGAAGGGCGCGACGTAGCGCTGGGAATACTCGCGAGCGATCATGCCGCGAATGGCGCTGATGGCTTCCGGAATGATCGTGACGCCGTCGGTACGCATATAGGTGATGAGGCCGACGGTCTCGCCGCCGCCGACGTCGACGCCTTCATAGAGGCGTTGGGCGACCTGCATGGTCTGCTTGGCGGAGAAACCGAGCTTGCGCGAGGCGTCCATCTGCAGCGTCGAGGTGGCGAACGGCGCATAAGGGTTGCGCTTGGCATCGCGGCTCTCGACGGAGACGACGCGGAACTCACCCTTTTCGATGGCACGCTTGATGGCGAAGGCGGACGCCTCGTCCTTGATGTCGAGCTTCTTCAGCGTGGTGCGGTCGATGGCCTGGAGGCGGGCCGGGAATTCTTCGTTCGAGGTCGTCGCAAGCGTGGCTTCGACGGTCCAGTATTCGTCCGTGCGGAAGGCTTCGATCTCGGCTTCGCGGTCGCAGACAAGGCGAAGGGCGACGGACTGTACGCGGCCGGCCGACTTGGCGCCCGGCAGCTTGCGCCACAGCACGGGCGAGAGCGTGAAGCCGACGAGGTAATCAAGCGCACGGCGGGCGAGGTAGGCGTCGACCAGCGGCTCGTCGATTTGGCGCGGAGCGGCAATGGCGGCCAAAATTGACTGCTTTGTCACCGCATTGAAGGCGACGCGCTCAATCTGGATGCCCTTCTTGAGCGCCTTCTTCTGGGTCAGGATCTCGAGCAGATGCCAGGAAATGGCCTCGCCTTCGCGATCAGGGTCGGTCGCGAGAATCAGTTTGTCGGCGCCTTTGACGGCCTCGGTGATCTCACGAATGATCTTCTGGGAGCCGCTGTCGATCTCCCAGGTCATCTCGAAATCGCGATCGGGGGCGACCGAGCCGTCCTTCGACGGCAGATCCCGCACATGGCCAAACGACGCGAGCACTTTATAGTTGCTGCCCAGGTACTTATTGATCGTCTTCGCCTTGGCGGCCGATTCCACGATAACAACGTTCATTTTGTGCTTTCTTGGCCTTGAACTTGTTGTGGCGCTCTCAGACTAGTGCGGCGGCGCTCCACCTAAAATTGTCGGACGCGATGCTCTGCGCGCGGCGGTTCAATGCTCTAAACTCGGGGCGGGAACATGGGAGAGGACGGGCCGCCTGTCAAACGGCCTGCAAATCCGGCCCCGCCAGCCGTCGGGCGCGAGACAAGGCCAGGTCAAGCGGTTGGCGGCGGGAAAAGCGCCCGGGGGCTGAGGCTTACGGGGTCAGCCGGAAGGGTTGGGGCAGGACGGAAGCAGGCGGCGCACGGCGGCGTCCAATTCGGCGAAGTGGCCGATGACGGCATCGGCGCCAAGATCCTCCACGGGCTGGTCCGAATACCCGAACGAGCAGGCGATGACCGGGACGTCGGCGGCTTTCGCGGCTGCGACGTCGATGGCGGTGTCGCCGATCATGACCGCGTACGCCGGATCGCCGCCGGCCATCTGGATGGCGCCGAGAACGTGATCCGGGTGGGGCTTATAAACCGGGAAACTGTCGCGTCCGGCGACGGCGTCGAAGAGCCGGTCGAGATGCAATTCACGCAACAGGCGCTTGGCGAGCGCGAGGCGCTTGTTCGTGCAGACCGCGAGGCGGGCGCCGTGGGTGCGAAAATTCTCAAGCACGGAGACGGCGCCGTCGAAGGGATGGCTTTCGCGCGCGATGTTGGGCTCGTAATATGCGAGGAAGCGGGCGAGCAGGCGATCGACCTCGTCATTTGGCAGCGTGCGGCCGGTGTGGTTCAAGCCTTCGAGGATCATGCGGCGCGCGCCGAAACCGATCGTGGCGCGCAGGGTTGCGCCGGCGATGGGCTCGAGTCCGAGATCGGCCAGCGCATGATTGGTGGCGGCGACAAGGTCCGGCGCGCTGTCGACCAGCGTTCCGTCGAGATCGAAGACGAGGGTGGCATTTTTCATGGCCACTCGTTTATGCCTATCGTCCGGCGGCAGCAAGGCCATGCGGCAGCGGGTCAATTGCCCGTCGGGGCGTCGTTTGACCCTTGCCCTCGCCGCGAACGACTGGCAGACAGGATGGCATCAGAAGGACGCGGGATGTCGGTGAAAGACCACAAGCTGGCCGCAGCGCGGCGTGCGCTCAGTTTTGTCGAGCCCAAGATGCGGCTAGGGCTGGGAACAGGATCGACGGCCTCTCTTTTCGTCGAGCTGCTTGCGGCCGAGGTGCGAGGCGGGCTGTCGGTGCTCTGCGTGCCGACGTCGGAAGAAACGCGGGCGCTGGCGGCCAAGCTCGGCATACCGCTGACGACGCTCGACGAGATGCCGCTGCTCGATCTCACGATCGATGGCGCCGACGAGGTGGACGAAGAGCTGCGGCTGATCAAGGGCGGGGGCGGCGCGCTGCTGCGTGAAAAGATCGTCGCCACCGCATCCGACCGCATGATCGTGATCGCCGACGAGAGCAAGCGCGTCGACAAGCTCGGCACGTTTCCGCTTCCGGTCGAAGTCGTGCGCTTTGGCGTGACCGCCACGCGCAACATGATCGAGATGCTGGCTCATGATTCTGGCTGCCAGGGCGAAATTGCGCTCCGGCTCGCAAGGGACGGCACCCCGTTCGTGACGGACGGCGGCAACTATATCTTCGACTGCGCGTTCGGTCGCGTGGACGACCCCGAGTCGCTCGACGAAGCGCTGAAGTTCATTCCGGGCGTGGTCGAGAACGGGCTTTTCCTCGGCATCGCAGACGTGGCGATCATCGGGGGCGCCGGTGGCGTGGCGGTGCTCGAGGCGCATTACGGCGAAAGCGCCGAGGCGGTCTAGCGCCTGTTGCGCGGCCGTGTTGTTGCGCCCTCGTGTTGCGAACTGGGCGTACTTCCGGCACGGTGCCTCCCATCCTGACAGCCCCCTTTTTCTGACAGGCCGGACACGCGACCCATGACAGCGACGGACTACGATCTCTTCGTCATCGGCGGCGGCTCGGGCGGTGTCCGTGCCGCGCGGATCGCGGCCGGGTACGGCGCCAAGGTCGGGATCGCGGAATGCGATCGCTTTGGCGGCACCTGCGTGATCCGCGGCTGCGTGCCGAAAAAGCTGCTCGTGTACGCGTCGCGCTTCGGAGACGAATTCGAGGACGCGCGGGGGTTCGGCTGGAGCGTCGGGGAGACTGGCTTCGACTGGGCAACGCTGATCGCCAACAAGGATCGCGAAATCGCGCGGCTCGAGCGGATCTACGAAAGCAACCTCAAGGCCAAGGGCGTGACGACGTTCGCGGTACGCGCGCGGCTCGACGGGCCGGGCGTGGTGGCGCTGTCGGACGCGACGCGCATCAAGGCGCGCACGATCCTGATTGCAACGGGCGGGCACCCATCGCGCTACGGCGACATTCCCGGTGCCGCGCACATCGTGACGTCGAACGAGATTTTCGAACTCAAAGCCTTGCCGAAGCGCATCGTGGTGTGCGGCGGCGGCTATATCGCGGTCGAGTTCGCGTCGATCTTCGCGGGGCTCGGCGTCGAGACCACACTGATGCATCGCGGCGCAAAGATCCTGCGCGGGTTCGACGAGGAATTGCGCGACGGCCTGATGGAGGCGCTGGCAGCGCGCGGCATCGCGCTCAGGATGGAAGCCGTGCTCGAGGGCGTCGCGGAGTGTCCGGGCGGTTTCAATCTCGCGCTGCGCGGCGGAGAGGCGATTGAAACCGATCTCGTGCTGTCCGCGATCGGACGCGAGCCAGCGACGCACGACCTCGGGCTCGAAACGGCCGGCGTGCGGACCGGCCCTCGCGGCCAGATCATCGTCGATGGGTATTCCGAAACGAGCGCACCCGGGGTCTACGCCGTGGGAGACGTGACGGATCGGGTCAATCTCACGCCGGTCGCGATCCGCGAGGGGCATGCGTTCGCCGACACGGTATTCGGCAAGCGTCCGGTCAAGGTGGATCACTCGCTCGTGCCGACGGCCGTCTTCACGACGCCGGAACTCGCGACGGTGGGTCTCTCCGAGGAGGCGGCGCGCGCGCAAGGCTTCGAACTCGATCTCTACAAGGCGCGCTTCCGGCCGCTGCGGAACACGCTCTCGGGGCGTGACGAGCGGATGTTCATGAAGCTTGTTGTCGATGCCGCGACGGATCGCGTGCTCGGCTGTCATGTGATCGGGCCCGACGCGGCGGAGATGGTGCAAATGGCGGCGATCGCGCTGCATCTCGGCGCGCGGAAGGCCGACTTCGACGCCACCGTGGCGCTCCATCCGTCGGCCGCCGAGGAGTTCGTGACGATGCGCGAGAAGTGGGTCGCGCCCTGATCCTTTACTTTGCACGCGGGTAGCCGTTTTCGCGCCCGCAGAACCGCGCTAGAGAGCACGCTATGACAAGATTGAAAGACAAAGTTGCCGTTGTGACCGGCGCGGGTGCGGGTATCGGCCGGGCGATCGCGACGCTGTTTGCGTCCGAGGGCGCGCACGTGTTCGTGACCGACCTCAACGGCGAAAGCGCCGAGGCAGCCGCTGCCGCGCTCTCGGGGCAGGGCCTCAAGGCGACGGCAATGACTGTGGACGTTTCGCGCGGGCAGGACGTGACGGCGCTGTTTCGCGAGGTCGAGCGTGCGTTCGGGCGCGCGGACATCGTCGTGAACAATGCCGGTCTCAACGTGCGCAGCGATTTTCGCCACCTCTCGGACGCAGACTGGGTCAAGATCCGCGAAGTGAACCTCGACGGCGTGGTGCGGATCGCGCGCGATGCATTCGGGCTGCTCAAGGCGTCGGGCGCTGGGTCGCTGATCAACGTCTCGTCGATCATGGGCAACCGCGGTCTGCGGCAGCTCGCGGCCTATTCGGCCACCAAGGGGGCGGTGACGGCGCTGACCAAGGCGCTCGCGGTCGAGTACGCGCAGTACGGCATCCGGGTGAACACGCTGGCGCCGGGCTATATCGAAACGGCGCTGACCGAGCGCTTCATCAAGAACCCGCTCGTCGCCAAGGCGCTGCTCGACAAGACACCGATGCGGCGGTTCGGGACGGCGGACGAGATCGCGCGGGCGGCACTGTTTTTCGCGAGCGACGATTCTCTCTATGTGACCGGCGCGGAGTTGGCCGTGGACGGCGGCATGTCGGCCGGGCTTTAGTCTTTTTTGGAGCGCCGCTCACTCACTGTCATCCTCGGGCTTGTCCCGAGGATCCAAGTTTCAGATTGCGCGAAGAGATGCAGTTGCTGAAGCGTCAGCCACCTGACCACGGCTTTCCGACGTGGAGGAATGGGTCCTAGGCACAAGGCCTAGGATGACAGGGCAACTGGAGATGCGGGCAAGTGCGCATCCCGGACGGGCGAGACCCGGTCCGGGATGCCTCTTTCGTTGGTCTCAGGCGAGAGGGCTGAGCACCTTCAGAGCCGGCGCGGCGTTGAGGCGCGCAAGCTTCACGGGATGGCGGCGCGCCTTGACCGAAATTTCGATCACGGTGTCCTTGCGCGCATCGGCGGAGGGCTTGGGCGCGTTGGCCCGGCGAGAGGGCTGGGCGCGAAACGGCGGAAGTGGACGCTGCAAATGACGCCTCCTTGAGGTTTGCTCACTGTGTCGACAGGCGGCCGGATTAGCACCCGGCGTTCTGCCCGGGCAATCGGCGCCAGGCGCTCGCCCACAGGCGAATTGGCCGTTTTACCCCGACGTGAATTCAGCAATCGCCATGCCAAGGCGAGGGGCGCGCAAAAAGCGCCGCGCCGTCAAGCTATTGACGGTTTCTCCCGCCCGCGCGGCGCGCCACGGCTGAGGTGAGCGTCCAAAGATTTGGCTCGCGTTGCCTCTCGCGTCGGCAGTCCGCGGCCGCGTTGGGTCAAACGACTGGAAAGCAACCCGTCTCTGACGCTATGGTCGAGGCCGTTGGAAGCAATACGGGTGCCTCATGCGCTACGACGATGAAGACCGCCAAAGCGACAATGTCGACGACCGGCGCGGCCAAGGGGGCGGCTTCCGATTTCCCGGCGCCGGTGGCGGGCGCGGGATCCAGATCCCGATCGGTGGCAAGGGAGGCATGAGCCTCACGTCGCTGCTGATCCTCGGCGCGATCATGCTGTTTTTTGGAATCAATCCGCTTGAAGTGCTGCTGGGCGGACAGGGCTTCCCCGACATTTCGCAGCTTCCCCAGCAGCAGGAGGCGCCGCGGCGCCAGGCGGATCGCGGACCGCACGACATTCCAGGCCTGCCGGGCTCGCAGCCGGGCAGCAAGGACACGCCGGTCCCGAAGGCCGATGACGAGATGAAGGTGTTCATCTCGCGCGTGCTGGCCGACACGGAGGACGTTTGGAGCCATGTGTTCGAGAGCCTAGGGCGCAAGTACACGGAGCCGCAGCTCGTGCTGTTCAGCGGCGGCACGCGCACGGCTTGCGGCACGGGCGTTTCGGCGATGGGACCGTTCTATTGTCCGCTCGACCAGAAGGTCTATGTCGATCTCGTGTTCTATGACGAGCTCAAGAGGCGCTTCAATGCGCCGGGCGATTTCGCGCAGGCCTACGTGATCGCGCACGAGGTTGGCCACCATGTGCAGACGCTGCTCGGCATTTCGGACCAGGTCCAGAAGGCCAAGCAGCAAGCGAGCGAGCGCGAGGGCAACCGCATCCAGGTGATGATGGAGCTGCAGGCCGATTGTCTGGCCGGCGTGTGGGCGAACCTCAACGATCAGCTCAAGAAGCGGCTCGAGCCCGGCGATATTCAAGAGGGCCTCAACGCCGCGAGCCAGATCGGCGACGACATGATCCAGAAGCGCACGCAGGGCCACGTGGTGCCGGATGCCTTCACGCACGGCACGGCAGCGCAGCGCGTGGAGTGGTTCACGCGCGGGTTCGAATCGGGCGAGATGAAGTCCTGCGATACGTTCAAGTCGGGCGCGCTCTAGGAGCGGGCCGCTCGAAGAGAAAAGGCCGCGCTCCGTTTGGGGCGCGGCCTTTTGTTTCGTTGCGAGCATTCGTGTGCGCGGCCTTGAGTGCTTCCGGTTCAGGTGCGTTCAGGCATCCCCTCGTCACCTCGCATAGACGGGGAGTGGCGAAGCGGGTGTCCTCGGCGGTTCGTCTACGCAAACTTCTAATCCCGCTTCGGCACGCTAAGCCCGTCCCGCCGTTTTGGTTGGCGCATACGCTCAGCCATCTATCGTCATCCCGGCGCAGGCCGGGATGACGGAATTTGACGCAGGACGCGGGAAGTTGGATAGAAAAGGCCACGCTCCTGAAAGGGCGCGGCCTTTTGTTTGGTTGAGCTTGCAGTGACCGGGAGGCCGCGGGGCGGCGCGAACTAGAGCGCGTCGCCGGTATAGCGGGCAACCTGGCAGGGCGTCGCCTTGAGGGCGAGTTCCTGGCAGAGCTTGCGGGCCTCGTCGACGTTGGCGACCGGACCGGCGAGGAGATCGAACGTCTGCTCGCTGCCGGAGACGTCGGTGATGACGCGCGGCTGGAGCGAGCTGATCGCCTGGCCATGGCGCTCGTTCAGCAGCGTCCAGCTGAGGCGAAGGCTGTCGACCGAGGGGCCGGTCGCAATGCGGACACCGACCAGTTTGTTCGAGGGTGCCTGTGCAGGTGCGTCAGCGGCCTCGGAACCTCCCGGAACGGCGATCGTGGTCGTGACGGTCGGCGGGCCGAACGTGATGGCGCCTGCGGCCGGCTGCGCGACGCTGCCCGTTTCGAGGTCCGGCTTGGCGGCCTTGGCAGCGGCGGCTTTCTTTTCGTCCTTGGCTTTTTTCTGTTCGGCTGCAGCGGCCGCGGCGACCTGAGCGGGCTCGGCGGCCTTGGCTTTCTCCGCCTTGGCGAGGGCAGCCTTTTCCTTCGGCGTGAGCGCGGCTGTCTGCTGGGGCGCGGTCTCGATGGCCGCGATGCGGGTCGTGAGGTCGCGCGCCGCTTCGGTCTGGCTCGAGACCTGGGCGCGGAGCTCGATCAGCTCGTTGCGGAAAAGGTCGATGGTGTTGCGCAGCGTGCGCACCTCGGCCACGGCGTGGTTGGCAGCGAGTTCCACTGGATCGTCGGGATCCGCCGAGCTGTTGGAGAGTTCCGAATCGGCGGTGAGATAGCCGGCCACATCGGTCGGCTTGGTCATCAGAAGTCCGAGGTAGACGACGGCCAGGGTGGCGGCGACCGACCAGCCCACGACGTAAGGCGTCAGCGTCCGGCTCCTGACCTGGGGCGAACTTGGCTGAGGAATGCTCTTTTCCGTCATGATCAGATTCCGGACCCTACTAGAAAATTTCAGGATTCTCGCGCGCCACTGGGCGCGCCTCGCTCACCGGCGTCGGGCTCTGCACTGGCCTTCCGCCAACGTTCTAGGTGGCTGAGTCCCCCCAGGGGGTCAACGCAACGGGGTCATGCAACTGTGGACGACTTGGGGATAGTGAAGATGCTGCGGCGGAAGGGCTTTCCAGCCGAGCTGCGTTTGGCCATTTGCGCGGGACGCGCTGGGCCATTTGCGCGGAGCGCATGGGAACGATAGCGTGCAGCCGATTCCGGGCTGGCAGCCGTGATGCGCCGGTCCCGTCTGGCCGCGTGCGGTCCGACGCCGTCTGATTATGCTCCAGCGTTCAGGACCGCCTCATGGCTCGACCCCTTCTCACCGTGATTCTGGCTGCCGGCAAGGGCACCCGCATGCGTTCGGCCATGCCCAAGGTGCTGCACCGCATCGCCGGGCGCTCGATGCTTGGGCATGTGCTGACGGTGGCGCAGGAGGTTGGAGGCGACAGCCTCGTCGTCGTCGTCGGTCCCGGCATGGATGCCGTGCGCGAGGAAGCGCTGGCGGCGGCTCCCGGCGCGGGTGTCTTCGTGCAAGAGACCCAGCTCGGGACGGCGCACGCCGTGCTCGCCGCGCGCAGCGCCATCGCGGCGCATCGGGGCGATCTCCTGGTTCTGTTCGCGGACACGCCGCTGGTCACGGTCGAGACGCTCAAAGCTCTCCTCAGCGAGCTCGAGCGGGGTGCTTCGATTGCGGTGCTCGGCTTCGAAGCGCGCGATCCGGGCGCTTATGGCCGCCTCATCACGGCGGAAGACGGGACGCTGACGGCGATCCGCGAAGCCAAGGACGCGACCGATGCCGAGCGCGCCGTGCGCCTCTGCAACTCGGGCGTGATGGCATTCCGCGTCGACGATCCGCTGTCGCTGCTGGACGCGATCGGGAACGGCAACGCGAAAGGCGAATATTACCTCACGGACGCGGTCGAACTGACGCGTAAGCGAGGAGGCCGGGCGGCGGCCGTGGTGTGCGACGAGGACGAGGTGCTCGGCGTCAACGCGCGGCGTGACCTTGCCGCCGCCGAAGCAATCTGGCAGCGGCGCGCGCGCAACAAGCTGATGGATGACGGCGTGACGATGATCGCGCCGGAGACGGTCTGGCTGTCGTTCGATACCGTCGTCGGGCGCGACGTCACGATCGAGCCGAACGTCTATTTCGGCATCGGCGTGTCGGTGGACGAAGGCGCGGAGATCAAGGCGAATTCGTATTTCGAAGGCTCGCGGATCGGCGCGGGCGCGCGTGTCGGGCCGTTCTCGCGGCTGCGGCCGGGCGCGGTGCTCGGGCGGGACGTTCACGTCGGCAATTTCGTCGAGCTGAAGAATGTCGCGTTGGCGGATGGGGCGAAGGCCAACCACCTGTCGTATCTCGGCGACGGCACGGTCGGCGCGAAGGCCAACATCGGCGCGGGCACGATCTTCTGCAACTACGACGGCTTCTTCAAGCACAAGACGGACATCGGCGAGGGGGTGTTCGTCGGCTCGAACTCGTCGCTGGTGGCGCCGCTCAAGATCGGGGCAGGGGCCTACATCGGTTCGGGCAGCGTCATCACCAAGGACGTTGCGGCAAATGCGCTCGCCCTCTCGCGGACGGCGCAGGACGAGCGGCCGGGATGGGCCGAAAAGTTTCGCTCGATGATGACGCGCCGGAAGGCCGCGGCCAGCAAGTGATCCCCGTTAAGAACAGACATATTGTTTGATTTGATCGCGTCACTGGCGTCACTTACGGCAAATGAGGGGGCGCCGGCCCGGGGGTACTGCTCCGTGTCTTTGGCGCAGGGCGGCAGCGAAAGGCTTATCGATGTGTGGGATTGTCGGCATTCTCGGCAGCAAACCCGTCGCGACGGACCTCGTCGACGCGCTGCGCAGGCTTGAATACCGCGGGTACGACAGCGCGGGCATCGCCACGGTCGAGAACGGGCATCTGGAGCGGCGGCGCGCCGAGGGGAAGCTGCGCAACCTCGAGACGCGTCTGTTGTCGGAGCCGTTGAGCGGCCACACCGGAATCGGGCACACGCGCTGGGCGACGCATGGGCGGCCGACGGAGCGCAATGCGCATCCGCATATGACCGCCGCCGTGTCGGTCGTTCACAACGGCATCATCGAGAACTTCCGCGAGCTCAAGGGCGAGCTTTCGGCCAAGGGCCACAAATTCGAGACGGACACGGACACCGAAGCGGTCGTGCACCTCGTGACCGACGAGATGCAGCGCGGGGCGGGTCCGGTGGATGCGGTCAAGGCGGCGCTGGGCAAGCTGCGCGGCGCGTTCGCGCTCGGCATCATCTTCGCCGGTGAAGACGATCTCATGATCGCGGCCCGGCAGGGCAGCCCGCTCGCTATCGGCCACGGGCGGGGCGAAATGTATCTCGGCAGCGACGCGATCGCACTGGCGCCGTTCACGGATGCGATCACCTATCTCGAAGAAGGCGACTGCGCGGTGCTGCGCCGCGCGGGCGTCGAGATATTCGATCGCGCCGGGCAGGCCGTGACGCGGCCACAAATCAAGTCCGTCGCCAGCTCGCTGCTGGTCGACAAGGGCAATCATCGCCACTTCATGGCGAAGGAAATCCACGAGCAGCCGGAAGTCATCAGCCATACGCTCGCCAACTATATCGACATGGCGACCGGGCGCGTGAACATTCCGGATCTCGGCGTGGATCTCGCCAAGATCTCGCGCGTGACGATCTCGGCGTGCGGCACGGCCTACTATGCGGGGCTGGTCGGCAAGTACTGGATCGAGCGCTATGCGCGGCTGCCGGTCGAAATCGACGTGGCGTCCGAGATGCGCTACCGCGAAGCGCCGCTGCCGGAAGGCGGGCTGGCGCTGTTCGTTTCGCAGTCCGGCGAGACGGCCGATACGCTCGCGACGCTGCGCTATGCGCGCGCCAACGGACAGCGCATCAGCAGCGTCGTCAACGTGCGCACGTCGACGATCGCGCGCGAGTCGGATGCGGTGCTGCCGACGCTGGCGGGGCCGGAAATCGGCGTCGCATCCACCAAGGCGTTCACGTGCCAGCTTGCGGCGCTGGCGTGTCTCGCGATCGCGCTCGGCCGCGCGCGCGGCGCGCTGACGGAGGCACAGGAGCAGGAACTCGTGACGGCGCTGATCGAAGTGCCGCGCCTGATCTCCTCGATGCTGCGCAACGAAGAGCAGTTCATCGAGCTGGCCCAGAGCCTCTCCAAGGCTCGCGACGTGCTCTACCTCGGGCGCGGCTCCAGTTATCCGCTGGCGCTCGAGGGCGCGCTCAAGCTCAAGGAGATTTCCTACATCCACGCCGAGGGCTACGCGGCGGGCGAGCTGAAACACGGGCCGATCGCGCTGATCGATGAAAATGTGCCGGTGATCGTGGTCGCGCCGGACGACGATCTGCTCGAAAAGACCATCTCGAACGTGCAGGAAGTGGCCGCACGAGGTGGGCAGATCATCTTGATTTCAAACGCCGATCCGGAAAAAATCGGCTGCGCGCTGGCGGCCCACATCGTGACGCCCAAGGCGCACGCGTTGACCAATCCGCTCATCTATGCGGTGCCCGTCCAGCTTCTCGCCTATCATACGGCCGTGTTCATGGGGACGGACGTGGATCAGCCACGCAACCTGGCGAAGTCCGTGACGGTGGAATAGGGGATAAGCCCGGCCACACTGCCGCCGCGGATTTGCCTCTTCCGTCTGGTTGACCTACACGTTCACGGGGTGCTGCGTCTGTTAAAGCGGCTGGGAAAAGTACGCATGGTCGATGCGACGCATCGGGGGCTACGTTCAATTCGTTCGCTGAGCGCTCTTTCGGGCGGGCTGCTGCTGGCGGCTGCCGTGCTGGCGCTCGCAACAGGAATGCCGTTCGCGACGGACGCTGTCGCCCAGGACGCCGCTGCTGAGGACGCCACTCCGGCCAAGCCGGCGGCGCAGGCCAAACGGCCGACAGCGGCCCAGCAAGCCAAGCAGATGAAAGACGCCAAGGCCGCGGCCGATGCCCAGCGGGAAAGCGCGGCCGCCGGCCAGCGCGCCTATGCGGCCGGCGTGAAGGCATTCGAAGGCGGCGACATCCAGGGCGCGGAACAACAGCTCAGCGTCGCGCTCGCGGGCGGCGGGCTGCCGAACGCGCAAATGGCGCGCGCGCTCTATTATCGCGGTTCGTCCTACCGTCAGCTCGGCCGGCCCGCGCAAGCCATTTCGGATCTCACGACGGCCGTCTGGCTCAAGGGCGGCCTGCCCGAAGATCTCAAGACCAAGGCCATCGAGGCGCGCAAGCTTGCGTACCAGGAAGCCGGTCTCGGCAATACGCCGCCGCCCATCGGGGCCGCGCCGCTCGACCAGAATGCCTCGGGGACGCCTGGCGCGCCCAAGCCGGGCACTGGCGTACAGGTCGTGCAGGTGACTGAAAAGAGCTTCTGGAGCGGCATTTCCGTGCCCACGCTGCCGAGCCTCGGCGGTGGCCAGCCGACACAGACGGCGCAGGCTGCCGCGCCGGCGGCGACGGGCGAGGTTGCGCAA
This sequence comes from Hyphomicrobium sp., assembly GCF_051860585.1. Taxonomy (GTDB): domain Bacteria; phylum Pseudomonadota; class Alphaproteobacteria; order Rhizobiales; family Hyphomicrobiaceae; genus Hyphomicrobium_C. The sequence continues at coordinate 253,308 of NZ_JBHYDS010000002.1, read as the reverse complement.
CAGCCGTCTTCACTCTGGAATTTTCTCCCGTCGTTCGGCGGCGGATCTTCGCAGCAGCCGGCCGAGGGCGTGCCGCCTGCCGCCGCCGGCTTCTCGACCACAACGGTTGCAGCGTCGTCCGAGGCCGCCTCGGCTCCGGCGATGGGATTTGCGGCTCCGCCCGAGCCCGCGCAGACGGCTCCGTCCACGTCGTGGGATACGCAGACGGCATCCGCCGCGGCTGCGCAGCCCGCGCCGTCGCAGACCGTCGTTGCCAGCACCGTCGTCGCCAGCCATGCGCCGCAGCACGACGCCTACGTGCCGCCGCCGGCCGCATCCGCGCCGACGTCTGTTCCCGAGGCCTCCACCGGCACCAGCAATCCGCTCTCGGGCGCCGGCCAGGCCGTGACGGGCTTCTTCAGCAACATGTTCGGCTCGTCGTCGGGTGGGGCGCAGCCGGCTCCGGCTGAGGGCGCCGCCGTGACCACCGGATCGACGGAAACGTCGCCGGGCGGCTGGGGCGGCGATACGACGGTCGTGACCTCGCAAACCTCGTCGATGGTTCAGCGCGGCCCAGAATCACCACCGTCGTCGTCACCGTCTTCGCCGAGCACGGAAGCCATGCCTTGGACGACCGAGAGCGCTCAGGCTCCCGCAAAACCGAAGCCCGTGAAGGTCGCGAACGCCGCGCCGACGGCCGGGAGCGGGCGCTACAAGCTTCAGGTCGCGGCCGTCCGGTCGCGCGAGGAAGCGCAGCGGCTGGCGCAGTCGCTGACGACCTATCCGGCCGTGCGCGACGGGACGGTGCAGACCGAAATCGACGAGGCCGTGATCGGCAGCATGGGGACGTTCTACCGGGTCAGGCTCGGCCCCTATGCCGATGCCAAGGAGCCGGGGCAGCTTTGTTCGACGCTGAAGCCGCAGGGCTTCGATTGCCTCGTGGTGACGCAGTAACAGTCCGGCGCTGGCTGGCAGGCGGCGCCTCTGCGGCCGCCGTGCGGTGTTGACGAGCGGGCCTGCCAGACCCCACGATGGCGCCCATGAGCAAGCATTCCGGCAAACCCCCTCCCGAGAGCGACGACAGCCACGCCCTTTCGGCCGGCTTGCAGCGCCTGGCGACCGACGACGGCGCGCCGCTCCGCATTGGCGCGCGGCTGCGCAACTATTTCCTCACGGGACTGATCATCGTCGGCCCGGTGACGCTCACGATCTACATCATCTGGTGGGTGATCAACGTCACGGACGCGTGGCTGAAGCCGTTCGTCCCGAGCGCCTATCTTCCGGATACGTACCTTCCGTTCTCCGTGCCGGGCATCGGGCTCTTGTTCGGGATCGTGTTCCTGACGCTGACCGGCGCGCTCACCGCCAACCTGATCGGCCGATCGATGGTCTCGTTCGGCGAGATGGCGCTCGACCGCATGCCGATCGTGCGTAACGTGTACCGGGCGTTGAAGCAGTTCTTCGAGTCGCTGGTCTCGGCGACGGCGAGCGGAAGCCAGCAGTCGGGCTTCCAGAAAGTCGGGCTGATCGAGTTTCCTTCAAAGGGGCTGTGGTCGATCGTGTTCGTCACCGGCGAGACCAAGGGTGAAATCGGCAGCACGAAGCCGGGTGGTGAGGACGATCTCGTGACGGTCTTCATGCCGACCGGCATCGTGCCGCCGACTGGTTTCATCTGCTTCATGCCGCGGCGCGACGTGACGTTCCTCAAGATGAGCGTCGAGGATGCGGCGAAGATCGTGATCTCCGCCGGCATGGTCGTGCCGGACTACGAAGCGCGTCTGAAGCAGCTCGCGGACATGGCCGTCAAGACCGAGGGCAAGCGCGTCGTTCTGCCCGGGGCGACACCGGGCGCACCGCCGTCGGCAACGGGGGTTTAGGTTCACTTTCGCTGCTGCACACCAACGTCATGCCGGCGAAGGCCGGTACCTACGCAAGCTTCAGCGAACCCGTCGGTCGAAAGATGACCCGACGGTGCAGCGGTGAGCGATCAAGCGTCGTTGAATATTTGGAGACTGGCGTGGGTCCCGGCCTGCGCCGGGATGACGGACTAGATTGCGATGCTGGACCGCGCTTCTTCCACGTTTACGCCGCGCGGAAGAGGCGGATGGCTTGGTCGCATTCGAAAACGTAGAGCAGGCGGCGCAGGGCTTCGCCGGGATGACGGACTAGATTGCGATGCTGGACCGCGCTTCTTCCACGTTTACGCCGCGCGGAAGAGGCGGATGGCTTGGTCGCATTCGAAAACGTAGAGCAGGCGGCGCAGGGCTTCGCCGAGATGACGGACTAGATTGCGATGCTGGAGCCCGCTTCTTCGACGTTTACGCCGCACGGAAGAGGCGGATGGCTTCGTCGCATTCGAACACGTAGAGGCGGCGGCGCAGGGCTTCGCCGGGATGACGGACTGGATTGTGATGCTGGACCGCGCTTCTTCGACGTTTACGCGGCGCGGAAGAGGCGGATGGCTTCGTCGCATTCGAACAGGTAAAGGAGGCGGCGCAGGGCTTCGCCGCGTTCGGTCGTGAGCTGCGGATCGGCCGAGAGGATCATGCGGGCGTCGTCGTGCGCGGCTGAGAGAAGCTCGGAAAAGCCCGCTCCACCCGCGACGCGGAATTCCGCTTCGCCGCTCTGGCGCGCGCCGAGCACTTCGCCGCCGCCGCGCAGTTCCAAATCCTTTTCCGCGATCAGGAAGCCGTCCTCGGTATCTTCCATCATCGCGAGGCGTTCCTGGGCGGTGCGCGTCAGCGGTTCGGCATACAGGAGCATGCAGAAGCTCTCGCGGCTGCCGCGTCCGACGCGGCCGCGCAACTGGTGAAGCTGGGCCAGGCCGAAACGCTCGGCATGCTCGATGACCATAATATTGGCGTTCGGCACGTTGACGCCGACCTCGATCACCGTCGTCGCCACCAGCACCTTGAGATTGCCGTCGGCGAAGGAGGCCATGGTCGCGTCCTTGGCGGTGGCGTTCATGCCGCCATGCAGGAGGCCGACGCCCTCTCCGAGCACCTGGGTGAGGTGGGCATGGCGTTCCTCGGCGGCGGCGAGATCGGAGATGTCGGACGATTCAATGAGCGGGCAGACCCAATAGACCTGCGCGCCCTCGGCGAGCTGCGCTTTGACGCGGGCGATCAGCTTTTCCATCAGGCCATTGGCAATCTGCTTGGTGACGATCGGTTTGCGGCCGGCTGGCTTTTCGGTGAGCTTCGAGACTTCGAGGTCGCCGTAATGCGTCATGAGCAGCGTGCGGGGAATGGGCGTCGCGGTCATCACAAGCATGTTCGCGCCGCCGCCCCCGCCTTTGGTCTGCAACGCGAGGCGCTGGTGGACGCCGAAGCGGTGCTGCTCGTCGATGACGGCGAAGGCGAGATCGTTGAAGACGACGTCGGCCTGGAACAGCGCGTGGGTGCCGATCAGGATGTCGATGTCGCCCCCGGCGAGGCGCGCCAGGATGTCGTCGCGCACGCGGCCCTTTTCGCGGCCGGTGAGCAGGCCGATGCGGATGCCCGCCTTCTCGGCCAGCGGGCCGATCGTTTCCATGTGCTGGCGGGCGAGGACTTCAGTGGGCGCCATGAGGGCGGATTGCGCGCCGGCTTCGACGGCGACGACCATCGCCAGCAAGGCGACCACGGTCTTGCCGGAGCCGACGTCGCCTTGCAGGAGACGCAGCATGCGGCGCGGGGCGCTGATGTCGGCTTCGATCTCGCGCAGGGCGGAGACTTGCGAGTTTGTGAGCGAGAACGGTAAGGCGGCGACGATCTTGGCGCGCAGGCTGCCGTCGCCCTTTACGGGGCGGCCGCGCTGGGCCTTGAAGCTCTCGCGCACCATGGCGAGGGCGAGCTGGTTGGCCAGCAGCTCATCGTACGCGAGGCGCTGGAGCGGCGTGCTGCCGGCCGACACGTCAGCGGCATCCTCGGGATGGTGGAGGCGCTTCAGGGCCTCGATGAAAGCGGGCCAGCCTTGCTGCTTGAGCCAGGCGGCGTCCTGCCATTCCTGCAATTGCGGCACGCGTTCGAGCGCCTGGCGCTCGGCCTTGAGCAGCACCTTGCCCGAGAGGCCGCCGGTGAGCGGGTAGACGGGTTCGAGCAGCGGGAGGTCGCCGCGATTTTCAGGGGCGACGATGTAGTCGGGGTGCGCCATCTGCAGGGTTTCGCCGTAGCGCTCGACGCGGCCGGAGACGTAGCGCTCCTCGCCAACGGGAAGCTGGCGCTCGACGAATGAGCGCTCGACGCGGAAGAAGACGAGGTCCAGGCGGCCGGTCTCGTCTTCCGTCGCGACCTTGTAAGGGGCCTTGTTGTTGCCGCGCGGCGGGGCTTTGTGCTTCAGCACGCGGACCTTGAGGGTGGCGATGGTGCCAGGCAGGGCTGCGGCTACGGTCGGCTCGGCGCGGCGATCGATGACGCCGGTGGGCAGGTGCCACAGCATGTCGATGACGCGGGGCAAGACGACGCCCGGGGGCAGGCGCAGGGCCTTCTTGAGCAGGGCAATGACGCGCGGGCCGACGCCCTTCAGGACCTCCGCCGACGCAAACAGGGGTGTAAGCTCTGGAGGCCGCATGACGAAGGAGCTGGATCCGCGTGAAAATTCAGGGTGCCTGCGGCGACGCGGGCGCTCGAAGCTGAAGCAGGACGGGCTGACATCGCCCGGCCAGGGCGCTATATGACACCCCTCGACGGGCGACGCAAAGCGCTGCCGGATTTCCCTGGTTTTGTCGTGCTGCTCACCCGAAAACCGGCCTCATCCCGGATGCGGCGAGGGACAGGGTTTTTCGGCGAGCGCCGATTGGGCCGGGTCAGTTCTCATTGGTCGTTTTTTGGCGGATCCAAACTATGGGCGAGGACATCGAGGTCCGCCGCAGGCGCGCCGTGTGGCGAGCCGGGCATCGGGGCACCAAGGAGCTGGATCTCCTCGTCGGGCGCTTCGCGGCCGTGCACCTCGCGTCCATGGGCGAACCGGACCTCGCGCGCTTCGAGGCGTTTCTCGCGGTCAGCGAGCCGGAGCTGCAAGCCTGGCTGCTCGCGCCGGAACCGGGGGCTGGGGAAACGGAGTTTGCGGAGATCGTGACCGCGATCCGCAAGTATCACGGGCTCGCTTGAAATCAGACACATGCTTGAAATTGGACACATGGACGTAACGTTTTGACGAAGGTTGTTGAGAGCACATGAGCGAGCGGGCGGATCTGATCTTTACGGGCGTGCCGGAAGGGCTCGACGCGCTCGTTCTCGCGCGCCTCGTGGAGGAAGCGGCCGATGGCGCACGCTCCGGCCTGCTGCTGCACATCGCGCGCGACGACCGCCGGCTCGACGTGCTCGAAAATCAGCTCCGCTTTTTCGCTCCCAAGGTGCGCGTCGTGCCGTTTCCGGCGTGGGATACGGTGCCCTACGATCGCTCGGGGCCGAATGCGGAGATCGTGGCCAAGCGCATCACGGCGCTCTCGCGTCTGGCGCTCGCCAATCGCAGCGAGCCGGTCGTCGTGCTGACGACGGTGAACGCGGCGCTGCAAAAGGTGCCGCCGAAGGCGTTCATTCGCAACGCCATGAAGAGCATTTCGCCGGGCCAGCGCGTGGACCTCAACCGGCTCGTCTCGCGGCTCTCGCTCGCGGGCTACACGCGCACCGGCACGGTGATGGAGCAGGGCGAGTTCGCGGTTCGCGGCGGTATCCTCGATCTCTTTCCGCCCGGACGGCAGAACCCGGTACGGCTCGATTTCTTCGGCGACACGCTGGAATCGGTCAAGGCGTTCGACGCCGAGACGCAGCGGACCGCAAAGGCGCTACGCAAGCTGATCCTGATGCCCGTGTCGGAGATCGCATTTGGTGACGCGGCGACGGCGCTGTTCCGGACGCGCTACGTGGAGCTGTTCGGCGGCGCGACCGGCGACGATCCGCTCTACGAGGCGGTCAGCAGCGGGCGGCGCTATTCGGGCCAGGAGCATTGGCTGCCGTTCTTCCACGAAACGCTGGAGACCTTGCTCGACTATATGGACGGCGCGGTGGTGAGCTTCGACAATCTCGTCGACGACGCCGTCAAGAGCCGCTTCGATCAAATCAAGGAACACTACCTCGCGCGCACGGAAGGGCTCGAGACGGAGCGCTTCGGCGCGCCGCCTTACAAGCCCGTGCCGCCGGACCAGATGTTCCTCAACGCGTCCGGCTGGAAGAAAGCGCTCGCGCGCCATAAGGTCGTGCGGCTGACGCCGTTCGAGATGACCGAAGGCGCGGGCGTGCGGCCATGGCGCGGCCGGGCTGGACGCTCGTTCGCGCCCGAGCGGCAGAACCCGGACGGCAACGTGTTCGATGCGGTCGTGGCGCATGTGAAGCGCGTGCAAAGCGAACACCGGCGCGTGATCGTGGCGGCTTGGACGACCGGCGCGCGCGAGCGGCTCGGCTCGCTGCTCTCCGATCATGGGCTCAAGGCGCAGGCCAAGGTCGAGGGCTACACGGACGCGCTGGCGCTCGATCCCAACGTCGCGGGGCTGGCGGTGCTCGGCCTCGAACAGGGGTTCGAGACGCCCGAGCTGGTGGTGGTCGCGGAACAGGACATCCTGGGCGATCGCCTCGTCAGGCCGCGCCGCAAGGCGAAGAAGGCCGCCGATGTGCTGACCGAGGCGACGAGCCTTTCGGTGGGCGATCTCGTCGTGCACGCCGACCACGGCATCGGGCGCTTCGAAGGCCTCAAGACGATCACGGCGCTGGGCGCGCCGCACGACTGCCTGGAACTCAAGTACCACGGCGGCGACACGCTCTATCTGCCGGTCGAAAACATCGAGCTGTTGTCGCGGTACGGCTCGGACGACGGGACGGCGCAGCTCGACAAGCTCGGCGGCGTCGCGTGGCAGTCGCGCAAGGCACGCCTCAAGAAACGCCTGCGCGAAATGGCGGGCGAGTTGATCAAGATCGCGGCAATGCGGTTGCTGCGCGAAGCGCCCGTGCTGGCGCCGCCGGCCGGCGCCTACGACGAGTTCGTAGCGCGGTTCCCATACGAGGAGACCGAGGATCAGGCGGCGAGCATCGAGGCGGTGCTGGGCGACATGCAATCCGGCCGTCCGATGGATCGGCTTGTTTGCGGCGATGTCGGTTTCGGCAAAACGGAAGTGGCGCTGCGGGCTGCATTCGTGGCGGCGATGAACGGGCTGCAGGTTGCCATCGTCGTGCCGACGACGCTGCTCGCGCGGCAGCATACGCGCACCGTCATGGAACGGTTCAAGAACCTGCCGCTCAAGCTGGCGCAGGCGTCGCGGCTGGTGGCGGCGAAGGATCTCACCGAGGTCAAGGACGGCATCAAGAACGGCACGGTCGATATCGTGGTCGGCACGCATGCCCTGCTCGGCAAGCAGATCGAATTCCAGCGCCTCGGCCTGCTCGTGATCGACGAGGAGCAGCATTTCGGCGTGACGCACAAGGAGCGTCTGAAGCAACTGCGCGAGGACGTGCACGTGCTGACGCTCTCGGCGACGCCAATTCCGCGCACGCTGCAACTGGCGCTGACCGGCGTGCGCGAGCTATCTCTGATCACGACGCCGCCGGTCGACCGTCTCGCGGTGCGCACCTACATCTCGCAGTTCGATCCGGTCATTCTGATCGACGCCTTGAAGCGCGAGCGCGATCGCGGCGGGCAGACGTATTACGTCGCGCCGCGCATCTCCGATCTCGAGGAGGTGTCCGAGTTCCTGCGCGAGGCGGTGCCGCATCTCAAGGTCGCGGTGGCGCACGGCCAGCTCTCTCCGACCGAGCTGGAAGACATCATGACGGCGTTCTACGAAGGCCAATTCGACGTGCTGCTCGCGACTGCCATTGTGGAGTCCGGCCTCGACGTGCCGAACGCGAACACGCTGATCGTGCACCGGGCGGATATGTTCGGCCTGGCGCAGCTCTATCAGTTGCGCGGCCGCGTAGGCCGTTCAAAGAGACGCGCATATGCCTACTTCACGACGCCGCCGGGGAAGGCGTTGACGGAGGGCGCGGAAAAGCGCCTCAAGGTGCTGCAGTCGCTCGATACGCTGGGCGCCGGGTTCTCGCTCGCCTCGCACGACCTCGACATTCGCGGCGCCGGTAACCTGCTCGGCGAGGAGCAGTCGGGGCATATCCGTGAAGTCGGCTTCGAGCTTTATCAATCGATGCTGGAAGAAGCGGTGGCTGCGCTCAAGGGCGGCGATCTCGAAGCGGCCGACCAGTGGAGCCCGGAAATCTCGATCGGGCTGTCGGTTCTCATCCCGGAGACGTATGTCGCGGATCTTCAGCTTCGCCTCGGGCTCTACAGGCGGCTGTCCGCGCTCGAAACGCGTGCCGAGATCGACGCGTTTGCGGCAGAGCTTGTGGACCGGTTCGGCGAGCTGCCGGCCGAAGTCGATCATCTGCTCGACGTCATGGAGATCAAGGGTCTGTGCCGCATTGCCAACATCGCGAAGGTTGATGCGGGCACGAAGGGCTGCGTGATCTCGTTCCATCGCAACACGTTTGCGAACGCTCAGGGGCTCGCGCAGTTCCTGCAGGCCTCGCGCGGCAAGGCCAAGGTGCAGCCGGATCACAAGATCATTTTCAAGGGCGACTGGGATCAGCCGCAGGTGCGATTCAAGGGCGTGCGCGCGCTGGTGGCCACGCTGGCCGAGATCGCGGCCAAGGGCGCGAAGGCGGCTTAGGGTGGGTGGTGGTGTTGGAAGTGGGCTGAGGGGCAGGAGCGGACATTTGTACGCCAGCGTGTCACGCCGCCTCTAGCCCACATCGAAGCCTGCGCTGAAGAATCGAATACTATGAGCCAGTCTAGATTTTCTGCTCAGGGGGTCAGCGGTATGCTGATGGTCGACGAAGCGCTTGTCGAGGTTTCCAAAGCAGCCAAGTTCCTGCACTCTGCTTGGCAGCCAGTCGTGGACAACGTTTCCCAGCTCAACATGGAGGTTCATAACCATCTCGACTGCGTGCGAAGAGTTGCGCTCAAGCGGCAACATGACTGCATGAAAGCGACTTTGACTCTCGCTGATGTCGAGCTTGGCGAGACTACGGTGCCGTTCCTTCGACCGGCGGTCGAAGAGTATATCTGGTGCGAGTATTTCAACCTCATCGGACGAGAGAAGGCATCAACCCTCGTTGAACATCTGTTGTTCTTCGACATGTTCAACACCCTTGAAGCGCAAGCCGCATTTACCGGGGACAAGTCAATCGCCGCCATGGGCATCTCATTTCAACGAGATGGTTTGAAGAAAATTGAGCCCGAGCATCGAGCGAAATATTTTGAGCTCGCTACCGAGCTGGAGTTTCCGGGCCGTAGCCGCAAAAAGGCAAAGCCTCCACCGTTCGCGTACATCGCGCGCAAAGTTGATCACGGGAGACTGTACGACTTCCTCTATTTCGCCACTTCAAAGACTGTGCACTTCAGCACACACGAGCTAACGCGCCGCCCTTGGGGGAAGCCCCCACATTACAAAATCAAGTCGCCGTTGTTTCGTGATTTTTGGACGTGTTTCTCGCTGATTTGGAACGTCAGGCTCTTTGCCTTCACCATGGAAGCGAACAAAGACATTATCATAGACCTACCAGACCTCGACATGGAGGCCTTTAAGGAGGCTATCGATGCCATTCATAAGCATCTGTACATCCCAATCTTCCTAGCAAAAGAGTTCCAATGGTCACCCGACCTTCCGTTGAGAGAAGTCTTCTCGGGAAGCGGTCCACTTATGAAGCCAAGTCAGGTGTCTTAAACACTATTGCGCGGTCGTAGAAGTAGGGGCCTAGCCGAATTGCATCAAACGACCGGGCCTGTCCCGTCACGATCGCGCCTACCGAGTTGAGCTCCATTCCCATGAGGCTTTGGGGTTCATATGCCTCGATCAGCGTCGGCGGAATGTTGGCGCCTGTCGCCCGCACAGCGTTTGCAATCCGGGTGTAGATTTCGTGCCTGCTCTTGAACGGCACTCTCGGGACGACTGCAAATCGCCAACCGCTATCGGTTTCATAGAGCCAAGCCGCCGCCTGAAGCTGCATTCCCTGGCTTACAAGTGCGTCGACGACGGCTTTGCCGTCACTCACCAATGCTGCGCTATCCATTGCAACACTCCATGTTGTTGGTCTTCGATAGCGGCAATAAGTTCTCGCGCCTCATTCTCTGTCGCGTCCTCGTAGCGGGACTGTTCACTCCAATCCTTCACGACTGCCCAATTGATCTCCAGCGCGGCATCACCCTGTCGGGCCTGTGTCAAAGCGACCGTCAGCCCAGCGGTGTTTACCAGCTTCTCGATGTCGTGGACATACGCGCTATTCACAAGGTTCTTGTCCGGCAGCGTGTTCTCCCGGAAGCTGCTGGCGATAACCGCTTTCAAACCGAACTCTATCGCGTAGCCAGCCAGGTAGTACGCATTCCCCCACGAGCCTAGGTCAAACAAATTCTTTGCGTCATCGAGCTTCGCCTGGGCGAGCGTTCGGAACTGGTCTCGTGTGACCTGCATTCAAGTCCCCCGTCATCACCGCAACGCCTGCCAAATAGCGTACTCGGTACTGTCGTCTCCAGCTTGCGTGTGACTTCTTGCGCTGTGGCGTCCACTTCTGTTGCTATTTGGTGCATTCCGAGAAAGTTCGCTCGCCCACGTGTGCGGACACTATCACAACGTCACTTCAAAAGCTGACCAGGGCGGCGCGGCGGACTTTGCCGTTGGCGGTGTGGGCAGGCGGTCGAGGAAGCGGATCTCGCGCGGGCATTTGTAGGCGGCGAGTGGGGCGTCCGCTTTGGGCCAGAAACGAACGCTAGCGATTGGGCTCGAGGCGCTTCGATTATCGCTTCTTAACTCACTCCGCCGAACAAGTTGCCTGCTCCGCTTTGGGACCGTATGTTCTTTGTACGGGGGGTATCCAAAATCGTGGTGCCCAAATGCCCCAGATTGCTTTGCCTACCACCGGACTTGTGACAGGTCCGCTGCTGCCAACGCCACCCGGCATATCCTTTGCACAGCCTATTCGCCGTGGGCGGATACCGCGTTCTGCTCGGAAGGCGACAGCGGCGTGCTCGCTGGCAATCGGCTTGTGCATGGCCTCGCCGTGCGGGGCAGAGCATCCTGCAGTCAGGGATGGATCAGTGCTGCCGTTCCCGCCCGAGCCGAGCAAAAGCATCGCTGCGCCCACGCTCCAAGATTCCAAGCTGGTGCCGTTTCCCGTCGTTCGTCACTTGCCGAAGGACGCACCGAACGTCCTGATCATCATGCTCGATGACGTGGGTTTCGGCCTGCCGGATACCTTCGGCGGACCAATCCACACGCCGACCCTGTCGCGCCTCGCCAACGACGGCATCTGCTACAATGCCTTCCACACGACATCCATCTGCTCGCCCACGCGTGCCGCTCTTCTGACCGGGCGGAATCATCAGCGCGTTGGCTCCGGCACTATCGCGGAACGTGCCGTCAATTGGGACGGATACACCGGTCGCATTCCGCGGACCTCGGCAACGATGGCGAAGGTGCTCGGTGCCTATGGTTACAAGACCGCCGCCTTCGGCAAATGGCACAATACGCCTGCGACCGAGACGACAGCGATGGGTCCATTTACGCTCTGGCCGACCGGCGAGGGGATAGGCTTCGATTACTTCTATGGCTTCCTTGCAGGCGAGACGTCCCAATGGGAGCCACGCCTGACCGAAAACTTCAATGCGATCGAGCCGCCGCACGACGAGACTTATCATCTCAGCGAGGATCTCGCTGACAAGGCCCTGACCTGGCTGCGCAAGCATCGCGCCTACGCGCCCGATCAGCCGTTCCTCATGTATTGGGCGCCGGGCGCTGCCCATGGTCCGCACCACATCTTCAAGCAATGGGCAGACAAATATAGAGGCAAGTTCGACCAAGGCTGGGACGCGCTCCGCGAGGCGACTTTCAAGCGCCAGAAAGAGCTCGGCTGGATTCCAGAGGCCGCTCATCTCACGCCACGCGATCCGACGCTGGCCTCTTGGGACAGCATTCCGGCCGCCGAACGTGAGTTCCAGGCGCGACTGATGGAGATCTTTGCCGGCTTCACAGAGCATGCCGATGCGCAGGCTGGTAAGCTCATCGACGGGTTGGAGCGTTTCGGCCTGCGCGAGAATACGCTCGTCTTCTACATCTTCGGCGACAATGGTTCGAGCGCCGAAGGGCAGCGCGGCTCGATCAGCGAGTTGCTTGCGCAGAACAACATTCCGACCACCATCGGGCAGCAGCTTGCGGCATTGAACGACCTCGGCGGGCTCGACGTGCTCGGCGGGCCGAAGACCGACAACATGTACCATGCCGGATGGGCCTGGGCCGGAAGCACACCGTTCAAAGGGACGAAATTGCTGGGCGCATATTTCGGCGGCACCCGCAATCCGCTCGTAATCTCGTGGCCAAAGGGGATCAAGCCTGACAAGACGCCGCGCGCTCAGTTTCATCATGTCAACGACATCGTGCCCACGCTTTACGACGTTCTCAACATTACGCCGCCGAAGATCGTCGACGGCTTCGAGCAGGACCCGATCGACGGCGTCAGCATGAAGTACACGTTCGCGAGCGCAGCAGTGCCCGAGCAGAAGCACACGCAGTATTTCGACAACAACGGCAGCCGCGGCGTCTACCACGATGGGTGGTTTGCGGGAACGTTCGGGCCCTTCGTCCCCTGGGATACGCCCGGCTCTGTCGAGCGCATGAGAAAGTGGAACGCGAACACGGACGTGTGGGAGCTTTACGATCTGCGCAACGACTATTCACAAAGCGACGATCTGGCTGCCAAGAACCCGCAGAAGCTTTCCGAGATGAAAGAGCTATTTCTTGCTGAAGCGAAGGCCAACATGGCCTTTCCTATCGGCGCCGGAAACTGGCTCCGCCTGCACCCGGAAGATCGGGTAAAAACCCCCTATTCGAGCTGGGTCTTCGACGCCGCGACGACGCGCATGCCGGAATTCGCGGCGCCGGGTCTCGGCCGCCAAAGCAGCACGGTGGTGATCGATGCGGAGATCGGCAACGATGCCTCGGGCGTCCTATACGCGCTTGGCGGTTTTTCAGGCGGTCTCACTCTGTTCATGGACGGCGGCGAACTCGCTTACGAGTACAACATGCTGGAGATCGAGCGCACGTCGATCCGCTCGAAAGACAAGCTCGCCGCCGGCAAGCGTCGCATCGAGATCGACACCTCGATCGTGAAGCCCGCAGGTGCTGCCGAAGTGGTGCTCAAAGTCGATGGCGTGGAGGTCGCACGCGGCACGGTCAATCGCACGGTGCCTGCCGCCTTCACCGCCAGCGAGAGCTTTGATGTCGGGATCGATCTTGGCTCCCCGGTCTCGCCTGCATACTTCGACCGTCGCCCATTCAAATTCGATGGCTCCATTGAGAAGGTAGAAGTGACGGTCCAATAGCACGAGGACGTTAATGTGGTTCGCTTGGCGCCAGTGCGCACCAGGTGGACCGGTGCGTTGTCGGTCCGTTATGTGTCAGAAGCTGACAAGTGCGGCGCGGCGGACTTTGCCGTTGGCGGTGCGGGGCAGGCGGTCGAGGAAGCGGATCTCGCGCGGCATTTGTAGGCGGCGAGGCGCTCGCGCGCGTAGGCGAGGATGCCGGCGGAGTCCGCCTGGATGCGATTGGGAATTGCCCCTGGTGCGGCGTTCGCGCGCTGGTCTCTACGCTGGCCGACATCGCGGCCACGGGCGCGAAGGCGGCTTAGGGCAGGTGGTGAGGGTTGGAAGTCCGCTAAGGGTCCACATGCAGACATTCGGAATTATTCGTCTGCCCGCCGCTCGCCCGTCATTGGTCCCATCGTGTCGGGAACGGCGAACGCGGGCCGTCGGCTCGGCCGACTGCAGGCCGCATGTAGTTCTACCTTTTCCTGAGAAACACCGTGCCGGCCGAATACCCCGCGCCGAAGCTGCAGATCAGTCCTATCTCGCCAACGGCGAAGTCGTCATTGGTCGTGTGGAAGGCGATAATCGAGCCGGCCGAGCTCGTATTGGCGAAGGTGTCGAGAATGATGACGTTCTCGCCGGGGGCTGGATCGCGGCCGAGCACCTTGCGTCCGATCATCTCATTCATATTGATGTTGGCTTGGTGCAGCCATAGCCGCTTCAGACTGCGCGGATCAATGCCGAGATCGCTAGCGTGCTGGACGATCAATTCGCTGACCATTGGCACGACCTCCTTGAATACCTTGCGGCCTTCTTGGACGAACAGTTTGTCTTTGGTGCTGGCTCCTTCCAGGGCCGTGCGGTTCAGGAAGCCAAAATTGTTGCGGATGTTATTGGAGAACACGGTTTTCAGCCGCGTGCCTAAGATCTCCCAGCCGCCGGTGGTCTGAGACGCCGCTTCCACGATCACGGCGGTAGCCACGTCACCGAATATGAAATGGCTGTCGCGGTCGGTGAAGTTCAGGTGACCCGAGCAGATTTCAGGATTGACAATCAGCACCGCCTTGACCGAACCGGAGGCGATGAAGTCAGTCGCTGTCTTAATGCCAAACGTGGCTGACGAGCAGGCCACGTTCATGTCGAAAGCGAAGCCATTGATGGCCAGGGCTTGCTGCACCTCAATCGCCATAGCCGGATAGGCGCGTTGCATATTGGACGCCGCGCAGATCACCGCGCCGATTTCGCTGACCGGTTTCCCCCAGGCCAGAATTGCGTCCTCGGCCGCCGCGACCGCCATCTCGGCGAGGATTGAGATCTGGTCATTGGGACGCTCGGGCAGGACCGGGTGCATAATTGCGGGATCGAGGATGCCGCTCTTGTTCATCACATGGCGCGATTTGATGCCCGAGGCCTTCTCGATGAATTCCACCGAGGATGGGAGGAGCGCCACGATATCGCCGGCAGCGATGGCGTCGGCGTTCCGGGCGTTAAACCGCTCGACATAGGCGTTGAATGTGTCGACCAGCTCGGCGTTCGAGACGCTGAATGGCGGGGCGTACAGCCCTGTGGCGGCGATGACAGCGTGATGCAAAGCGGCGATCCCGATGACGCGAGCCCAAGCCTCGAGGGCAGCGCGAATTGCTGAGAATGATAGCACGACTGCAGCTAGGTGACCCGCCCGGCACCATCCGCATCCGAAGAAACTAATTTACCAAGATGTTGTCTCGACATCGCGCCCAGCTCGACAAACGTGAATGGCGCCTGGCGCTTTAGCGGGCGCGTGTGACGCTCGCGCCTAACGTCCGCTTACGTGTTGCGGCGATCAGTTGAACTCACGGTCAAAATCTAACAAGCGAGGAGCGGCGGATTTTGCCGTTGGCGGTGCGGGGCAGGCGGTCGACGAAGCGGATCTCGCGCGGGCATTTGTCGGCGGCGAGGCGTTCGCGCGCGTAGGCGAGGATGCCGGCGGAGTCGGCCGGGATGCGATTGTGAATTGCCCTGGTGCGCTGCAAGGGCGTGCGCGCGCTGGTGGCTACGCTCGCCGAGATCGCGGCCAAGGGCGCGAAGGCGGCTTAGCTCGCGACGTGTCATCCTAGGCCTTGTGCCTAGGACCTATTTATCCACGTGGGAAGGCCGCAGACCGGTGGGCCGACGCTTTACCAAATGCATCCCTTCTTCCGAACGGCAGAAGGGGTCCGCGGGGGTCCATGCGATGCATGGCTACGCCATGACCCCGAGGATGACAGTTGGTGGGTGGGCGTCCTTGTCACTCTCTGTTGCTCGCCTCATCGTCCCCCTCTCCCCGCAAGTACGGGGAGAGGCTATTTTTCAGTTGCTCCGAGCGACGGGGTTACCCGGGCAAGCACAACCAAGCGCCTAAGCAGGTTTTGGGTGTTGTCACTTGGCACGCCATCTGCGAGGCGCGGCACGTCGTTGTGCCTGTGCCGTCTTCGCACTTCAGGCTGACGGGGCCTTTGCCCTCGCGGCCCTGCCCGTAGATGATGTTTTTAAGACCGTTCGTTGCAAAGAGCGCAGCGACATCATGGCTCGCGAACTCGCCGACCGATCCGACTTTGATGCAGTTGGCTTGAGCCGTCGCCGAAAGTGCGCAGATCACCGCCGTGGCGGCTAAGCCGAGTTTGAAATTGCGCATTTGCCCCTCAGTAAAATTACCTATCCGAGTCTTGAAACTAGGTGAGCGTGTGGCCTTCGACAACAGAGTCGGCCTCCTGCAGGCTAGGATATCCCGCGAGGAACGCGAAAGCGTGCCGGATTTGCCACGCTTCCGGCGGCCCGTAGTGCCAGGCACGCTCCTCGCGAAGGTAAGACCTCATGCAACTCGATGAGATAGCTTCCGCTTTGGGTCACAAGCTGACAAGCGCTGAGCGGCGGACTTTGCCGTTGGCGGTGCGGGGCAGGCGGTCGAGGAAGCGGATTTCGCGCGGGCATTTGTAGGCGGCGAGGCGCTCGCTCGCGTAGGCGAGGATGCCGGCGGAGTCGGCGGTCGCTGCAGGCTTCAGGACGACGAATGCGCCGACGACGTGCACGTCCGCGCGCACGGCCAGTTCCGTGCATGCGACTTCGGCGATGTCCGGATGGCTGGCGAGCACGCTTTCCACCTCGGCGGGAGAGACGCGATAGCCGAGCGCCTTGATGATCTCGTTGTTGCGGCCTTCGTGGGTGATGTAGCCGTCGGCATCCATGCGGCCGAGGTCGCCGCCGACGAACCAGTCGCCGCGCACGACGTCCGCCTGTTCCGCCGGGCGGTTCCAGTAGCCGAGCATCAATCCCGGATCGGTACGGTGGACCGCAATTAGACCTTCGGTGTCCGGCGGTAGCGGATCATTCGCGCCGGAAACGGGAATGATCGCGACGTGGCGTCCGGGCTGGGCCTTACCGACGGCGCCGGGCTTTCTCGGTACCGTCGGCGCCGTCGAGATGTACGTCGAGAGCTCGCTCATGCCGAGACCCTCGTGGAGATCCGTGCCGGTGCGGCCGCGCCAGTCGTCGAACAGATCGGGCGGCGGGGCCTCGCCGGCGATGAGCGCGTGGCGCAGCGTCGGCATCGAGGACGGGGCAACGTCGGCGTATTTCAGAATCTGCCGCATGAGAGAGGGCACGCCCGCGAACATCGTCGCGCCGCTGCGGTTGATCAGGCGCGGCCACAGCACGGGGTCTTTTTCGCCGGTGTAGATGAGCGCGGTCGCGCCGTTGGCCCAAGGGTCGGTCAGGCCGACGCCGAGCGTGAACGTCCAGTTGAAGGCGCCGGCATGGAAGACGCGGTCGGTGGCGGTGATGCCATACCAGCCCTGATACATGGGCGTCCGCCCGATCGCCACGCGCTGGGCGTGGAGCACGCCTTTCGGGTTTGCGGTGGTGCCGGAGGTGTAGATCAGGAAGGCGGGCGCTTCGGCGAGCGTGTTCGCGTAGTCGACGCGCGGGCCTTCTCGCATCATGCGGGCGACGTCGTCGGGCGAGAGGATCAGCGGGGCGCGGGTGAGTGCGGACGTGTCGAGGGGTGAGCCGCAGGCGATGGCGGCGGCGCCGCTGTCCTCGGCGAGAAACAGAGCTTCGCGGTCGGTCAATTGGTTCGACGCGGGCAAGGCTACGAGACCTGCAGCGACGGCGCCGAAGAACAGGATGGCGTAAGCGCTGGTGTTGTCGAGGCGGATCATGATGCGGTCGCCTGCGACGAAGCCGGCTGCCCGCAAGGCGCCGGCCGTGCGCAGAACGGCATCTTCCAGATCGGCGTAGCTCCAGACCTCGGCCGGTTGAGGCGAGGCGGCGTCCGCCATGACGATGAGGCCGGGCTTGGCGGGGTGCGCCGACGCCGCGCCCGCGAGGCAATAGCGGGCCATGTTGAAGGGAGGGTTGGCGGTAGGCGTGAACAGAGGTGTGAACGGGGGCGTGAGCATCGGGAGGGTGAGGTCTTCTTGTTCTGTCTAGAGTCGTTCCGCTTAAGTGGGACCGCGGAACGTCTCCAGGTCTTTGCTTGGTCGTGCTTCTTACCGGAAAACCGTTTCCGGAAGCACTCTAGGGCTTGGGCTGCACCCACCACGTGTCGAGGTTGAAGCCGGACAATGGAATGGCCTCGGGATGGGCGAGACGCTTCCAGGAGGCGATCCACTGGGCGGGTGAATGGAAGAGCGGGATCACATAATGGCCCGAGAGCAGGACGCGGTCGAGGGCGCGGACCGACGATACGAAATCCTCGTTACTTTCGGCGGCCAGCATGGTCGCGATCATGGCGTCCGCGGCGGGGTTCTTGACGCCTGCGTAATTGTACGACCCGGGATCGGCGGCGACTTTCGACGACCAGCGGAACAACTGCTCGTTGCCCGGCGAGAGCGACGACGGCCAGGTGAACTGGATCATGTCGAAGTCGTAGTCTTTCAGCCGGGACTGGTATTGCGCGCTGTCGACGACGCGGATGCGCGCCTTGATGCCGAGCTTGGCGAGATCGCCGGTGAAGGCCCCGAGGAGGCGCTCCTGGCTCGTCGTCGCGGCCAGGATTTCAAAGGTGAAGGGCGTGCCCGACTTGTCGACCAGGCTGCCGCCCTTCATCGTATAGCCGGCGGCTTCCAGCATCTCGAAGGCTTTGCGGGCGTTGGCGCGATTGTGCGGCGTGCCATCGCTTTCGGGAACGCGGTAGGTGCCGTCCATGATCTCCGGCAGGACGGCGTTCGCGAAGGGCGCCAACAGTTTGCGCTCGCGCTCGTCGGCGGGGCGGCCCGACGAGGACAGCAGCGAGCGCTCGAAGTAGCTCTGGCTGCGCTTGTAGAGGCCGTGGAAGAAGCTCTTGTTGACCCATTCGAAGTTGAACAGGTGGATGAGGGCGAGGCGGACACGCTCGTCGGCGAAAATCGCGCGGCGGGTGTTGAAGACGAGACCCGTCATGCCGGCGGGAAGCGCGATCGGCATTTCCTCGCGCGCGATGCGCCCGCTCGTGACGGCCGGGAAATTATAGTTCTTGGCCCACGTGCCCGGATCGTCCTCGTTGCGGAGGTCGATGTTGCCTGTCTTGAAGGCCTCGAACAGCGTCGTGCCCTCGCGGAAGTACTCGAAGCGGATCTCGTCGAAGTTGAAGCGGCCGCGGTTGACGGGCAGGTCGCGCGCCCAATAGTCCGGGTTACGCGCGTAAGTGATGGCGCGGCCCGGATCGACGGAAGCGATGCGGTAGGGGCCGGAGCCGACGATGGGCGTGAGGGTGGTCTGGTCGAAGGTGTCCGCCGACATGGCGTGGCGCGGAAGGATCGGCATGAGACCGAGGATGAGCGGCAGCTCCCGATCTTCGGCGTCGGCGAACACGAAGCGGATCATGTGATCGGACAGGACTTCGGTTTTGACGACCTTCTTGTAGTAGGTGCGGTAGTTGGGACGGCCCTTGTCGCGCAGGGCTTCGAACGAGAACAGCACGTCGGCCGCGGTCACCGGCTGGCCGTCGGAGAATTTCGCGAGCGGGTTGAGGTGGAAGGTCACCTCGGTGCGGTTGTCGGCGACGTCGATCTTTTCGGCAATGAGGCCGTACAGCGTGAAGGGCTCATCCTGGCTGCGCGCCATCAGGCTTTCGACGACGAATTCGCGAATGCCTTGCACCGGCTCGCCGCGCACGATCATCGGGTTGAGATTGTCGAAGGAGCCGGGAGAGCCAAGCGTCACGCGGCCACCCTTCGGCGCATCCGGATTGACGTATGGGAAGGTTGTGAACCCCTCAGCCAGGGCGGGGGTGCCGTGCATGGCGATGGCGTGCGCCGGCTCGGCATGGGCCGAGCCAGGATAAAATCCCGCGGCGGCTACGAGGCCGGCCGCCGCCATCGCCAGGAAAATTAATCGTCGCACCGATTTCTCCTCAACCTGGGCGGCGGATACCGGCGGCGACCGCCGATTCGCCACCCTGGGGCAGGCGGGTGCAACGCATGTGTCCGGACATCGCCACGCCCGCATGCAACACCTTGGATTCGCTCGCCCCGCGCTTGGTTCGTAGCACACCTTATGGACCAGCAAATGGTGCGGGGATGAGGCAGGCGCGTTGCGCTATTGCAACGGATACGTCGCTTCAATCTGTGCACGACGGCATGGTGGCCCAACTGGCCACGGGATTGCCGTATTCGGGGCCTTACTGCCGCACCGGATGGCGCCGTGGGCGTCAGGGCGCGCGCTCCCATAAATAATATCGTTCGAGCGCTGCGGAAAGGGGCTGAGCCACCGGCCGGGGACGCCGGGCGGCTTACGGACTGGCTCATTTACGAAAGGTCGAATTTCCTATGTCGCATAGAGATGGCATCGCAACCGGCTTCGGCCGCGGGATGTTGGCAGGCGGAGCCACGCTCGCCCTCATCGCCGGTCTGGCGCTGAGCGCACCGGCTGGGGCTCAAGATAAGAAGGACGCACCCGCGCCGGCTGCAAAGGACGCGCCCGCTGCCAAGGATGCAAAGGCCGCACCGGCCGCGAAACAGAGCGCCTGGGTGAAGCTTTGCGAAAAGTCGCCCCTGGTCCACAAGGACAAGGATGGCAAGGACGTCAAGGAAGAGAAGAATATCTGCCTGACGCATCATGAGCGTCTCGACGGAAACTCGGGCATGGTGCTCGTCTCGGCGGCGATCCGCCAGGTCGAGGGCAGCGAGCACGATCACCTGATGGTCATGGTTCCGCTCGGCATGGCGCTTCCGCCCGGCCTGAAGGCCGCCGTCTACACCAAGGAGCAGTGGGAAAAGGCTGCCAAGAACGAGCAGGTCGACGACAAGGAGCTGAAGCCGATCGATCTCAAGTACTCGCTCTGCCATTCCTCTGGCTGCACCGCGGAAGTGGAAGCCACCAAGGACATCGTCGACCAGATGAAGGCGGGCGGCGGCATCATGATTCTCGCCATGAACGCGCAGGCCCAGCCGATCGGTTTCCCGGTGCCGCTTGACGGCTTCACGGATGCCTTCGCCGGCAAGCCGGTGGACAACGCCGAGTATAAGAAGGCGCGCGGCCAGCTGATGGCTCAGATCCGCCAGAAGCAGCAGGAAGCCTACGAGAAGTTCCGCGCCGAGAAGATGAAGGACCTGCCTCCTCCTCCGGGTGGTGGCGAGCCGGCTGCCGCGCCTGCAGCGAAAAAGTAAGCGGATTGCATTCCGCACGGAAAAGGCCGCTCGCGAGAGCGGCCTTTTTGTTTGCGGAACGGACTACGGATCGGCGCGGCGGCGGGCTTCAAGCCGAGACGTATGCGGCCTGCGGTGTTTCGGACGCGCCGGATGATTGAGGCTGCTCGCTCGCGCCTAATGCGGCTGGGCGAAAACGCGATACCGTCCGTCCTCGTCCTCGACGAAATAATCGGCGAGCTGAGGATGGCGCAGCGGTTCGCCGCTCGTGTCCGGCAGCAGGTTCTGTTCCGAGACGTAGGCGATGTATTCCGTCTCCTCGTTCTCAGCCAGCAGATGATAGTAGGGCTGGTCCTTGACGGGGCGGATCTCGGCCGGGATGGCGAGCCACCAATCCTCGGAATTGCTGAAGACGGGATCGATGTCGAATACGACGCCGCGGAACGCGTAGACGCGATGGCGCACGACCTGGCCGATCGCGTATTTCGCATTGCGGATATCCGTTGCCGGGTCCTTCCGCTTGCGGCGGCGCTGCGTGATTTTCTTCGGTTTCTGCGACATCGTCTCCGTCCCGACCGCATACGAGGCGAGGGAGATGGCGATGTCAACCCAACAGTGCAAGATGGTTGACGGCCTGCGGCATCAGAACCCGTAAACGGCGCCGCGCTCCGGATCCTTCTTGGCGACGAGCCGCGCGAGGTCAACGATGACCTTGGCCTGCTTCCAGGTCGCGTCGTCCTGCATCTTGCCGTCGATCATCACGGCGCCGGTGCCGTCGGGCATGGCCTCGAGGATGCGCTTGGCGAAGGCGACTTCCTTCTCGTCGGGCGAAAAGACGCGCTTGGCGATATCGATCTGGCTCGGGTGCAGCGACCAGGCGCCGAGGCAACCCTGGATGAACGCGTTGCGGAACTGGGCTTCGCACGCCGGGCCGTCGGAGAAATCGCCGAAGGGGCCGTAGAACGGCTTGAGACCGTAGGCGAGGCACGCATCGACCATCTTGCCGACGGTGTAGTGCCAGAGGTCCTGCTGCGCGCGCGCGCGTGGGGCGTTGGCGTCCGCACCGGCATCGGCCAGCACGTTGTAATCGGGATGGCCGCCGCCGACGCGCGTCGTCTTCATGCCGCGCGACGCGGCGAGGTCCGCCGGGCCGAGGCTCATGCCGTGCATGCGCGGAGACGCGGCGGCGATGGCTTCGACGTTCTTCACGCCTTCGGCGGTTTCGAGGATGGCGTGGATCATGATCGGGCGCGCGACGCTGTACTTGGCTTCGAGCTGCGCCAGGAGCTGGTCGAGGTAGTGAATGTCCCAGGGGCCTTCGACCTTGGGCAGCATGATGACGTCGACCTTGTTGCCGGCCTCGCGCACGATGTCGATGACGTCATCGAGCATCCACGGCGAGTTGAGGCAGTTGATGCGCGTCCACAGGCCGGTGTCGCCGAAATCGTTCTCGCGCGCCATCTGGATGAAGCCGCGGCGGGCCGCTTCCTTGTCGCCGACCGGAATCGCGTCTTCGAGGTTGCCGAGCACGACGTCGACCTGGCTCGCGATATCCTTGATTTTCGAACGGATCTTTTCGTTGTGCGGCGGCACGAAGTGAATCATGCGCTCGATGCGGACCGGGGCGGCGCGGAAGGGCTCGGGGGCGCCGATGGCGAGGGGGGCGAAATGCTTCGCGGGCGTGCGGACGGCGCTCATCGGGCGGACCTCGGTCTTGCTATGGAGAATGGCAGAATGCGCGCGCACTCTAGTGAGCGAGCGGGGCGTGTCAACGTGGCCGGTTAGCGGGCCGGGATCAGCGCGGCGAGCCGTTCACTTCGCCTTTGGGGCGCTCGCCGTGGGTGCGCCAGTCGATGATGTTTTCGCGCGCGGGCTGCAACGCGCGGTAAGGAGCCGGGACCTTGGTGTCCTCGGAGCCCGACCGGCGCTTGAACTGGATCGAGCGGATCATCTCGCGGATGCGCGGCTGGATCTCGGTGCGCCAGCGCGTGCCGCTGAAGACGCCGTAGTGACCCACGCCGGGCTGGACGTAGGCATAGTGTTCGTCGGGCGGAATATTGGTGCAGAGGTCATGCGCGGCTTGGGTCTGGCCGAGGCCGCAGATGTCGTCGCGTTCGCCTTCGACCGTCATGAGGGCCGTTTTGCGGATGGCGGAGCAATCGACAAGCTTGCCCCGGTGCATCATCTCGCCCTTGGGCAGCAAGTGATCCTGGAACACGGTCTTGATGGTCTCGAGATAGAACTCGGCCGGCAGGTCCATGACGGCGAGGTATTCCTCGTAGAACGTCTTGTGGGCGTTGACGGAGTCGCAATCGCCTTTGACGAGGTTCTCGAACAGCTTCATGTGCGCCTGCGTATGGCGCTCGAGGTTCATGGTCATGAATCCGGTGAGCTGGATGAAGCCCGGATAGACGCGGCGGCCGATGCCCGCATTCGGGAAGGGCACATAGTTGATGACGTTGTTCTCGAACCAGGAGAGCGGCTTCTCCTCGGCGAGCTTATTCACCTGCGTCGGATTGCGGCGCGTGTCGATGGGGCCGCCCATGAGGGTCATCGAGGCCGGCTGGGCGGGATCATCGTTGGCGGCCATGATCGCGGTCGCGGCGAGCGCGGGAACGGCGGGCTGGCACACGGCGATGACGTGCGTGTTCGGCCCGAGGAATTGCACGAACTCGATGATGTAGTCGATGAAATCGTCGAGGCCGAAGGGGCCGGCGAAGGCGGGGATATCGCGCGAGTCGGCCCAGTCGGTGACGTAGAGATTATGCTCCGGGATCATCGCCTCGACGGTGTTGCGCAAGAGCGTCGCGTAATGCCCGGACATCGGCGCAATGAGCAGCACCTTCGGATCGTAACGCTTTCCGACAATGGTTTCATCGCGGTCGAAGTGGAGCAGACTACAGAACGGTTTCTTTAGAACAATTTCTTCTTTGACCGGCACCGTGAGGCCGTGGATCTTGGTTTCCTTGATGCCGAATTCCGGCTTGCCGTAGCGGCGCGTCATGCCCTCGAAAACTTCGCAGGCTGCCGACAGGTTCTTGGCGAACTCGGTGGAGGAGAATGGATTGTACGGGGCATCCAGCTGCGTTTTGAATGCCCGAGTCATAAGGCGGACCGGGTGCATCAAAGCGTGCGTGAGCTCATACGTGTAGTAGTGCATCAGCGACCACTCCCTCGGGCTCGAAGGTGCAATGCAGCAGGGCCATTCAGGCCCGTCAAGCACTCTGTCTCAGAAATGTCGTAATTGCCCGAATTGCAGACAAATTTGTGACGCATTTGTCACCGGAATCGCTAAAATATAGGCAATTGGTCGAAGCCGATCCGTCGGGTGAGTTGTGCGTCGCAACAGGGCCAGACGCCGGTCCTGCGCCAGAGCGATCCTGCCGGTGTCGTCCTACTCGGCTGTTACCCCTTCGAGCGCTGGTGGCGGGACGTTGGGCGGACCGTGAGGCCCGGAATCGGGCGCGCCTTCACCTCACGCAGGACGAAGCTCGAGCGCAAGCGCGTGACGCCCGGCAGGCGGGACAGCTCCTGCTTGTGAATGCGTTCGTAGTCGTCGAGGTCGCGGGCGAGCACGGTCAGGAGATAGTCGTCCTCGCCCGACATCAGATCGCAGCCGATGACCGAGGGCGACGCCGCAACGGCCGCCTCAAACGCTTCCAGGCGCTGCTCCGTCTGGTTTTGCAGACTGATGAAGATGTGCACCGTCATTCCCAATCCGATGGCGCGGCGGTTGATGCGCGCCTGATAGCCCTCGATGACGCCCGACTCTTCGAGGGCGCGAATGCGGCGTGCAATGGCGGTGGGGGAGAGGGGCACGCGCTCGGCAAGCTGGACCTGACTGAGCCGTCCATCTTCGACAAGGGCGTCGATGATGGCGTGATCGAGCGCATCTGGAATGTTGGTCATTGGAATTCTGCGTAAAATTGGAATCTACGACGATTATCTGCGCTAGCGGGCGGTTGTTCAACGAAATTTGCGGACTCGTGATGCTCATTTGTTGGTAAAGTTCGTGCCGGATATGAGCGCCCTCAGGGAGACGGCCAATGCGCATCGGCGTGCCGACGGAGATCAAAAGCGATGAGTTTCGCGTTGGGCTCGTGCCGGGCTCGGTCCGCGAACTCGCCGCGAGGGGCCACGAGGTTCTGGTTCAGTCCGGCGCGGGCGCGGGCATCTTCGCCGACGACGCTGTGTACGTGCAGGCCGGGGCCCGCATTCTGCCGACGGCCGAGCAGGTGTTCGCCGAAGCCGACATGATCGTGAAGGTGAAGGAGCCACAGGCGGTCGAGGTGGCGCGCCTCAAGCCGCACCAGGTGTTGTTCACGTATCTCCATCTCGCTCCGGATCCGGACCAGGCGCGCGGGCTCTTGTCCTCCGGCGCGACGGCCATCGCCTATGAGACCGTGACGGACGCGGCGGGCGGTTTGCCGCTGCTGGCGCCGATGAGCGAAGTGGCGGGACGGCTTTCGATCGAGGCGGCGGCGATTGCGCTGCGGCGACCGACCGGCGGACGCGGCGTGCTGATGGGCGGCGTGCCCGGCGTGCGGCCGGCCAAGGTTGTCGTGCTCGGCGGCGGCGTTGTCGGCACGCATGCGGCGCGGATGGCCGTGGGCCTCGGCGCGGACGTGACGATCATCGACAAGTCGTTGCCGCGGCTGCGTCAGCTCGACGAACTGTTTCATGGCCGGGTCGTGACCCTCGCCTCGACGATGCATGCCATCGAAAGCGCGGTGCTCGATGCGGACGTCGTGGTCGGCGCGGTTCTGGTCGCGGGTGCGAGCGCGCCGAAGCTGGTATCGCGGTCGATGCTCGGCTCGATGAAGCGCGGTGCGGTGCTGGTGGACGTCTCGATCGATCAGGGCGGATGCTTCGAAACCTCGAGGCCGACGACGCACGCTCATCCCACGTTCGATGTGGACGGCGTCATCCATTATTGCGTGGCCAACATGCCGGGCGCGGTGCCGGTGACGAGCGCGCAGGCGCTCAATAACGCGACGCTGCCGTTCGTGCTCAAGCTCGCGGACCATGGGCTTGCGGCGTTCGACCGGGACAAGCATCTGGCGGCCGGATTGAATGTGCGCGACGGGCGGATCACGCATTCCGCCGTGGCCGCCTCGCTCGGGTTCGATCGTGTTGGCGCGGGCTCGGCCCGCTCGGTGGCCGCGGCCTAGGGGCCGCGACGCTTTTCGATCCGGCGCGCCGTTTCCCCCCGTAACGCGCGCCGTGCAGCCGGTCCGCTCCCCGTTTCCCCCCGGGGCGGGCCGGCATTTTTTGTTCGTTGCGTTGGCCGTTCTCAGCGCTGGGCGGCGAGCTTCGACGCCATCACCGAAATGGTGCGCTGGTAGACTTCGGCGCGGTTCCAATCCTTGATGACGGCGTAGTTGGCGGAGCCTGGTGCCCAGGATTGCCCGGCCTGCCACCCGTGGCCCTTGAGGAAGTTAGCGGTGGAAGCCAGGATGTCCGGCACGCTGTGGATCAGATCCTTCTTGCCGTCACCGTCGAAATCGACGGCGTACTTGACGTAGGGCGTCGGCAGAAACTGCGTCTGTCCGATCTCGCCCGCCCAGCCGCCGCGCAGTTCTTCAGGGCGCATGTGCGCGTCGTCGATTATGCGCAGCGCGTCGAGCAGTTGACCGGTGAAGAAGGGTGAGCGGCGGCAGTCGTAAGCCAGCGTGGCTAGCGAGCGGAAGATGGAATACTTGCCGCTCGTGTCGGCGCCGAAATTGGTTTCGAGGCCCCAGATGGAAATGACGATTTCGGCGGGGACGCCGAACTGCTGTTCCATGCGGTCGAGCGTGGCGCGGTGTGTCTTCATGCGGGCCCGCGCGCGGCCGACGAGGACGGAGCCGACGCGACGCGCATAAAACTGCTCGAATGACAGCTTGAACGACTTCTGATTGCGATCGAAATGAATGATGCGGGGGTCGTAGGTGACGCCATCGAGTCCCTGGGAGATAGCGCGCGGGGAAATGCCCGCTGCGATGGCTTGCCTCTTGAATCCGGCGAGCCAGGCACCGAATCCGCCTGGGCCATTGCCGCACTCACGCGCGAGGGAAGGCGACGCGCCCATGATCGCGATGAGAAGTGCCGCGATGGATACGCGAAGTGGCCGAGCGAATGATGATGCGATCGACATGCTTGCCGACACCTCCGTTTTACATTTGCGCCGGAGTGATAGCGGCTCATGTCCCTGAGGTCCAGCGACGGGCTCTCCAAGGTCCAGCGACGAGCGTGGGGGTCGAGCGCGGATGTCCGGGAGCGGTTCGGCGCGATCAGAGCGCGAAGTCGAGACTCGCGCGCGTGCCGCGACCGCCGGCTTCGTAGCGGAACGTACCTTCGAGGCCGCGCGCCATCGCCGTGATGATGCGCGTGCCGAGGCCCGATCCCTTCGGCGTATCCGAGCCGTTCCAGCCGATGCCGTCGTCCTCGACGACGAGGGACAGCTGGGTGTCGTTGAGGCGGCGCAGGAAGACGCGGATGTCCCCGGTTTGATCGATCGGGTAGGCGTACTTGAAGGCGTTGGTCACCAACTCGGTGACGATGACTGCAAGTGAAATGGCGCGATCGGTCGGGAGGCGGATGTTTTCATCGGCGAAAACCTTGATGGCGCTTTGGCCTTCGTTACCGAGAACCGCGACCAGCTCCTCGCCGAGGTTGTTGAGGTAGGCGTCCAGATCGACGAAGCGAACGTCGGTTGAGGTGTAAAGCCGCCGGTGAATGCCGGCGATGGCGATGATGCGCGCCTTCATCTCGTTGAGCGCCGTCTTGGCGGCCTCGTCGGACACGGCGCTTGCCTGGAACGACGCAAGCGAGGCGATCAGGGCCAGCGAGTTCGCGACGCGATGGTTGACCTCGGCAAGGAGAAGTTCGGCCCGTTCCTTGGCCGCCTCGATGGCGCGCCGCTGTTCCTCGCGCTCAAGCACGTGACGCCGCTGGATCAGCGCCGATTTGATCGATTGCGAAAGAAGCTCGCGGTAGTGGCCATCGACATCCTTCCAGACGTAATCGACGGCGCCGGCTTTGAGGGCAGACACGGCGACGCGCGCATCCTCGGAGCCGGTGACGTAGATGATGGGAGGCGCGCCTTCGATGGCCAGGATCTCTGGAATGAGGTCGAGGCCGGTCTCGCTGATCAGGTTGTGGTCGAGGGCGATGGCATCGAAGGCGTTCGCCTTCAGCAGCGCCATGCCTTGGCGGCCGTCGAGCGCGTGCTCCAACGTAATGTCCTCGGCCGCCAGCGCTCTTTTCAGGAGGCGTGCCAATCCTTCATCGTCGTCAATGTAAAGGACATGCACCATCGACCTTGAGCGCTCTCAATCCGTTGTCGGCACTTGCATGACGGAGACAAACAAGCCGAGCTGCCGGATCGCATTGGCGAAGCTCTCGTAGTTCACCGGCTTGGTGATGTAGACGTTGGCTCCGAGATCGTAGCAACGCTGAATTTCGCGCTCGTCATCCGTGGTCGTCAAGATGACGACCGGGGAGCGCCGGATGTTCGGGTTCGACTTGATCTTCTCGAGAATGTCGACGCCGCTCATATCGGGAAGGTTGAGATCGAGCAGCACGAGCAGTGCGCGGCGCGCGTTGGCGTCGCCCGATCCATCCTCGCCGAACAGATAGGACAGCGCGGCGGTGCCGTTCTGGAACGGGACGATCTCGTTCGTTACGCCGGCGCGGCGGATGTTGCGTTCGATGAGTTTGGCATGTCCTTCATCGTCCTCGATCATCACGATCGTGACGTGAGCAGCTTTGGCGGTATCAGACATCATCATAGGCTCTCCGCGTACGTATCTTTTGTTCGCGATTTTTTCGGGAGATCGACTTCAAACGTAGTTCCGTGGCCGAATCTTGAGGCTACGGTCACGTCTCCACCCATCCTGCGCACAAGAGCTCGCACATGTGCAAGGCCTACGCCTTCACCTGGACGATCCTGCGGACCTGCACGCCGGAACAGCTCGAATACACGCTCGAGGTCCTTCTCCTCGATTCCGCGCCCATTATCCTTAATCCGGATCTTTACGCGCCCGCCCGACTCCTCGCCCTCGACCTCGATCAGGCCGGGCCGATCCTTGGCGAGATACTTTACGGCGTTCTCCAAGATGTTGCCGAAGACCTGCTCGAGCGCCAGACGGTCTCCGACAACGCTTGGAAGCTCCTTGGGAATATCGATCGCCGCGTCGGCTGTATCGAGCTGATGCTGAAGGTTGGCGCCGCCGCCCCTGACGAGCGCATCGAGATCCACACGTTCGCGCTTGAGCTCGCGGCGCCCCTCGCGCGACAGTTTGAGGATGGCTCCGATCAGACCGTCCATCTTGTGCGTAGAGGTCCGGATGAAATGCACCGCCTCAGGAATTTCTTCCTCGGCCGCGCGGCGAGCGGAGAGGATCTGATCCTCATTCGGCTCCGCTGCCGCGAAGTACGTCTTCAGAGCCGCAGTGCCGACTTCCAGTTCACTCGTGAAACCCATGATGTTCACGAGCGGCGCACGCAGGTCATGGCTGACGATATAGGCGAAGCGCTGAATTTCGTCATTGGCGCGCGTAAGCGACGTCGTGCGCTCGGCTACGCGATCTTCCAGGCCCGTATTGAGTTCGAGCACCGTTTGGCGGGCGGCGACGAGGCCCGCGGTATTCTGCTTTACGATGTAAAATGCTGCCAACGAGAACAGGACGATGCTGAGGCCGCCAAGGCCGGTGACCCATGCCAATTGTTTGGCGTCCCGCTCCATCGCGCCGAGGTTGTCTCCGACCTCGCTTTCAGCGCTGGCAATGATTTGCCCGAGGACTTTTCGTGCGTCGTCCATCGCCGTGCGGCCTTCGCCGGTGTTGACGATCGTCAACGCATCGTCGTGGCGGCCGGCGCGCTGAAGCTCGACCGTGCGCGTCAGCTCGCGCATCTTCATGCTGGCGAGTTGTTCGAGTTGGTCGATTTCCGCGCTGGTATCCCGCGCCCGTTGAGCCGCCTCCCGGAGCGCCGTGAAGTAACGAGGCAGATCGCTTTCGGCCCCGGTCAGGGGCCCGAGATAGGCTTCATCGCCAGTGAGCAGGAATCCGCGTTGCGCGGTTTCGGCGTTGAGCAGCGCGGTGAGGATCGTACCCGCTGCAATGCGGACCTGGCGGTCGTTTGCGACCGACGATGCGCTGTCCTGGGTTCGCGCGACCATCCAGAGCGAGAGAAGCGCAATCATTATAAGGATGAATGTCGCGGCGGCCATCAGGCCGAGGGTCTTACGTGCGAAGCCCGAAGAGAAAATCGACATTCATGCCTTTCTGGTTTGTCGGAAATCCCCGGCAGCGCCGGCGATCAGGTCGCCAAGCGCCGGCTACTCGACAGTCATACAACAAGAATATAGGGACACCTCGCCCCGACCAAACAGAACGCCGAGTTGGCCAGTTTGTTCCGTTTACGGCGAGATTTGTTGGGGGAGGGTCGAGCCGCATTTTCCGCAAAAACCGTGCCGTACGCCGGGAGATGACTCCTAATGCGTTAGCGTGCCTTGCGTGAACGCGACGACATCGCGTTTGCAATCGGCGAATACGATGACCGGCCCGCCGGTGTGCTTGGGGCAGGACACGCAGTGGCAAGTAGTCGACCTCGAAAGGTGGGCCGGTGAGCCGGAAGCGGTTCGCGCCGCATATGCAGCCGCCGGTGTGTGAGGTCATGTGCGCTTGCGCAGCTCGTTGTGTGATTTGCAGGCGTTGTGAAGTACCTCCATTACGAAGATCATCGGCTCGAGCCTGAGTTCTTCAGTGCGCTCGGTTTCATATAGATAGCGCCATTCGACGAACGCTCCGCGCATCATCACAAGTGTGTCGCGGAAATCGTCAAGGGTGGAAAGATCGGATTTGCGCTGTGAAGACGAAAAGTGCGGCATCAATTTTTGATGTGCTGATGGTGGCAGCGAAGCGAAAAGTTTGAGGAGGTCATGCCCGCGCATTGGTGCGTCGTGAAGTTGGCCGAGCGTCTTAAGATAGAGCTCGATGGCGAACACGCTATTTACGACGAACGGAGCCAAGCTCATTCCATTCCTTGGAATTTTCGTAAGATCGCGCTTGTAAAGATAAGACGAGGTGGTTGCGAACGAAACGGCTTGCCTGAACATTCCTTGAACAAGTGATGTTGGCTCGTAAAGACCCTTTTCTTTCAAAAGGGCAATGGCAAGCCGCATTCCTTCTTCGTTGTTTGTCGCAATAGGCACCTCGCCCACAAGTTGACCGTTGAGATAAACTTTCTTTGATTCAGTCATCGTTCTGAAAATCCAACACAGGTGTATCCCTAGGCATTGAATATCAGTTCTGGGCAAAAGTTTGTTGCCCGTAGCGGCACATTACAATGTAGCCCACCCCGCCCC
The DNA here is from genome assembly GCF_051860585.1 of Hyphomicrobium sp. Lineage (GTDB taxonomy): Bacteria > Pseudomonadota > Alphaproteobacteria > Rhizobiales > Hyphomicrobiaceae > Hyphomicrobium_C. Next base: position 222,078 of record NZ_JBHYDS010000002.1, on the reverse strand, counting down.
ACGATAACGTGAGTGAGTACCAGTGCTGCAGTCAGCTAGCGGCATCTTCGCTTGGCTCAGCTTCTTCCAGTGAAGTTGAATTCGGCGCCGGAGCGGATGCCGGTCGGCCAGCGGGCGGTGACGGTCTTGATGCGCGTGTAGAAGCGGACGCCTTCGGGGCCGTACACGGCGTGATCCCCGAACAGGGAGCGCTTCCAGCCGCCAAACGAATGGTAGGCGACGGGAACCGGGATCGGCACGTTGATGCCGACCATGCCGACTTCGATCTTGTCGGCGAAGGCGCGGGCGGTGTCGCCGTCGCGGGTGAAGATGGCGGTGCCGTTGCCGTACTCGTGGCTGTTCACGAGGTCGGCCGCCTCGTCGTAGCTCTCGGTGCGAACGACGGAGAGCACGGGGCCAAAGATTTCCTGCTTGTAGATCGTCATGTCCGGTGTGACGCGATCGAACAGCGTGCCGCCGAGGAAGAAGCCGTTTTCGTAGCCTTGCAGCACGAGACCGCGGCCGTCGACCACCAGTTCCGCGCCTTCCTTCTCGCCGAGCGCGATCAGGTCGGTGATGCGGCGCTTGGCTTCGGCGGTGACGACCGGGCCCATTTCGGACTCGGGATCGGACGCGGGCGCTACCTTCAGGGCGCGTACGCGCGGGGCGAGGGCTTCGACCAGGCGGTCGGCGGTGCGGGCGCCGACGGGGACGGCGACCGAGATCGCCATGCAGCGTTCGCCGGCCGAGCCGTAGCCCGCGCCCATCAGGGCATCGACGGCCTTGTCCATGTCGGCGTCGGGCATCACGATCATGTGGTTCTTGGCGCCGCCGAGCGCCTGCACGCGCTTCCCGGCCTTGGCGCCGCGCATGTAGACGTATTCGGCGATCGGCGTCGAGCCGACGAAGCTGACGGCCTTGACATCGGGATGATCGAGCAGCGCATCGACGGCGGTCTTGTCGCCGTGGACGACGTTGAGCACGCCGTCGGGGAAACCCGCTTCCTGGAACAGCTCCCAGATCAGCATCGGCGCGGAGGGATCGCGCTCGGAGGGTTTCAAGACAAAGGTGTTGCCGCAGGCGACGGCGACGGGAAACATCCACATCGGCACCATGGCCGGGAAGTTGAATGGCGTGATGCCGGCAACGACGCCGAGCGGCTGGCGATCCGACCAGCTGTCGATGTCGGGGCCGATGTTGCGGCTGAACTCGCCTTTCAGGAGATGCGGGATGCCGCACGCGAACTCGACGACCTCGATGCCGCGCTGCAGCTCGCCGAGGGCGTCGGCGTGGGTCTTGCCGTGTTCCGCAGAAATTGCGCTGGCAATGGCGTCGGCGTTCTTCTGCAGCAGCTCCTTGAAGCGGAACATGGGCGCTACCCGCTTCATGGGTGGCGTCGCGCCCCAGGCGGATGCTGCGCTCTTCGCGGCGGCGACGGCGGCGCCGACTTCCTCGACGGTCGAGAGCGGAAGGCGTGTGGTGGCCTCACCCGTCGCGGGGTCATAGACGTGGGACGCCTGGGTGGACGCGGAAACTACCTTTTTCCCACCGACGCCGTTTTCGATCGTGCGCATGTGATGCCCTCTGGAGCATTAGAACAAAATGAACTCGTCCCCAATTTTTTGGAGGTGAGCTAGGGGGAGCAATGCTGGCGTTCTGGCATCCCCCCCTCCTAACCTCCCCCACAAGGGGGGAGGGATGGCGGTGTGCAGGAGGCACGGGATGTGTCCGCCAGACAGGGATCTTTCCTAATCGGCGTGCGTGAGCACGTCTGTGAAAATGTCGAACAGGTGATCGATCTGGGCTTCGGTGACGATCAGCGGCGGCGAAAGGGCGATGATGTCGCCGGTCTGCCGCACGAGCAGGCCCTTCTCGAAACATTTGACGAAGCGGGAATAGGCGCGCTCGCCTGGCGCATCATCGGGATCGGGCAGGAACTCGACGGCGCCGATGAGGCCGATGTTGCGGATGTCGATGACGTGCGGCAGGTCCTTGAGCGCGTGGATGCGCTCTTCCCAATAGGCCGCGAGCTTGGCGGCGCGGGTGAGGAGTAGCTCCTCATGATAGGTGTCGAGCGTCGCGATGGCGGCGGCGGCGGCCATCGGGTGGCCGGAATAGGTGTAGCCGTGGAAGAAGTCGATGGCGTTCTCGGGGCCGGACATGAAGGCGTCGTTGATGTGGCCCTTCATGAACACGGCACCCATCGGGATGGTGCCGTTCGTGACGCCCTTCGCGGTCGTGATGAGATCGGGCGAGACGTCGAAGTAATCGACGGCGAACGGCGTGCCGAGGCGGCCGAAGGCGGTGATGACCTCATCGAAGATCAACAGGATGTCGTGCTTGCGGCAGATGGCTTCGAGGCGCTTCAGGTAGCCCTTCGGCGGGATCAGCACGCCCGTCGAGCAGGCGACCGGCTCGACGATGACGGCGGCGATGGTGGATGCGTCGTGCAGCGCGATGAGGCGTTCCAGCTCGTTGGCCAGCTCGACGCCGTGCTCGGGCTCGCCGCGGCTGAAGGCGTTGCGGGCGAGGTCATGCGTATGGGGCAGGTGGTCGACGCCCGCGACCACGGTGCCGAACCATTTGCGGTTGGCGGCGATGCCGCCGACGGCCGTGCCGCCGAAGTTGACGCCGTGATAGCCGCGTTCACGGCCGATCAGACGGACCTTCGACGCATTGCCTTTGGCGCGATGGTAGGCCAGCGCCATCTTGAGCGCGGTCTCGACGGACTCGGAGCCCGAGTTGGTGAAGAAGACGTGATCGAAGTCCTTCGGCGCGATGTTGACCAGTCTTGACGCGGCTTCGAACGCTTTCGGATGGCCCATCTGGAAGGTGCCGGCGAAATCGAGTTCGGCGGCCTGCTTCTGGATCGCTTCAACGATGCGCGGGCGGCAGTGGCCGGCGTTGACGCACCAGAGGCCGGACGTGCCGTCCAGGATCTTGCGGCCGTCCTCGGTGAAATAGTGCATGTCCTTGGCGGAGGCGAGCAGGCGCGGCGCGCTCTTGAACCTCCGGTTGGCCGAGAACGGCATGAAGAAGGCTTCGAGATCGTTGGTCTTGAGCTGAACGGTCATGGACGCGTGCCTTGCGTAAAGATATGGGGCGTGACGGAATGGAGCGTGCCTGAAAGTGTTTGCGCGGTCTTGATCACTGGAGCTTGCTGACGGCTTCGTTGAGGGTCGCTTCGAAGATGTCCATGCCCTCCTTGACGAGGGCGTCGGAGGCGGTCAGCGGCGGCAGGAAGCGGATGACGTTGCCGTAGGTGCCGCACGACAAGAGGATCAGACCGCGCTCGTTGCCGATCTTCAGGACCTGCGCGGTCAGTTCCGGCGAAGGCTCGCCGCTGGTGGTGTCCTTGACGAACTCGACCGCGCACATGGCGCCGAGGCCACGCACGTCGCCGATGCAGTTGAGGTTCGAGCGTCCGGCCAGCTCGCGGCAGCGGGACTGGATGATGTCGCCGATGGCGTTGGCGCGGGCGCAGAGATTTTCGTCTTCGATGATGTCGAGCACGGCGTGGGCGGCCGCGCAGGCGATGGGGTTGCCGGCATAGGTGCCGCCGAGGCCGCCGGGACCGGACGCGTCCATGATGTCCGTGCGGCCGGTGATGGCGGAGAGCGGCAAGCCGCCGGCGAGACCCTTGGCGAGCGTCACCACGTCGGCCTTCACGCCGGCGTGCTCGAGCGCGAACAGCTTGCCGGTGCGGGCGAAGCCGGTCTGGATCTCGTCGGCGATGAAGACGATGCCGTGCTCATCGCAGAGAGCGCGCAATGCGTGCAGGAAGTCGGGCGGCGCGATGTTGAAGCCGCCTTCGCCCTGCACGGGCTCGATGATGATGCCGGCGATCGACGAGGGGTCAGCCTGATATTTGAAGATCGCCTTGAGGGCCTTCAGGCTCTCCGCCGTCGAGGTGCCGTGATAGAGGTTCGGGAAGGCGACGTTGTAGATGTCGGCCGGGAAGGGACCGAAGCCCTTCTTGTAGGGCACGGCCTTGCCGGTGAGCGCCATGCCCATGTGCGTGCGGCCGTGGAAGCCGCCCGAGAACGAGATGATGCCGGGCCGGCCGGTGAAGCAGCGCGCGACCTTGACCGCGTTCTCGACCGCTTCGGCGCCGGTGGAGGCCAGCATCGTCTTGGCAGGCCCCGTGACAGGCGCGACGGCGTTCAGCCGCTCGGCGAGCGAGACGTAGTTTTCGTGCGGCGTCACCTGGAAGCAGACGTGGCTGAACGATTTCAGCTGCTCCTCGATGGCGGCGAGGATGCGCGGGTGCTGGTGGCCCGTGTTGACGACGGCGATGCCGGCGGCGAAATCGATGTAGCGCTTGCCGTCCTCGCTCCAGAGCTCGGCATTCTTGGCGCGCTTGGCATAGATTTGCGTCGCGTGCCCGATGCCGCGCGGAACGGCGGCCATGCGGCGGGTGTGAAGCTCGGCGGAGGTGGTCATGTGGAGCGTCTTTCGCAAATGAGGCACGAGAAGTGGGACGAGGCAGCTGATCCACCCATATCGTCATGGCCGCGCAGGCGGCCATCCATGACAAGCATCCACGGATGCGACGAATGAGAGAGCGCACCTTTGTTGAAAGGTGTCGTGGGTGCCCGCCTTCGCGGGCATGACGGATGAAACGAGGAGGCGTTGGTCATGCTTCACGCTTCAGCCGATGCCACCGAGGCAGATGAATTTGGTCTCGAAGTATTCGTCGAGGCCTTCGGCGGCGCCTTCGCGACCGAGGCCGGATTCCTTCACGCCGCCGAACGGCACCGCTTCATTCGAGAAGATACCTTCGTTGACGCCGACCATGCCGGCATCGAGCGCTTCGGCGACGCGCCAGGCGCGGGCGATGTTCTGGCTGAAGAGGTAGGCCGCGAGGCCGTAGGGTGTGCCGTTGGCGATCGCGATCGCCTCTTCCTCGGTTTCGAAACGGATGAGGGAGGCGACGGGTCCGAAAATCTCTTCTTCAGTGATGGTCATGCCGGCTTTCACGCCGGTCAGCACCGTCGGCTGGTAGAAGAACGAACCGGCTGAAGCGGGCGCGCCGCCGACGAGGACCTTTGCCCCTTTGCTCACGGCATCGCGCACGAGGCCGTCCACTTTCTTCGCCGCTTCGCCGTTGATGAGCGGACCGATGGTGACGCCCGCGTCGCGGCCGGGGCCGACGGTGAGCTTTTTCGTCTCGGCGGCCAGTGCCTCGGCGAAGCGATCGTAGATGCCGGACTGGACGAGGATGCGGTTGGCGCACACGCACGTCTGGCCGGCGTTGCGGTATTTGGAGGCCATCGCGCCGGCGACGGCCTGGGCGAGGTCCGCATCGTCGAACACGAGAAGCGGCGCGTTGCCGCCCAGTTCGAGGGTGAGCTTCTTCACGGTGCCCGCGCACTGGCGATAGAGCGCCTTGCCGACCTCGGTCGAGCCGGTGAACGAGAGTTTGCGGACGCGGGAGTCGTCGCAAAGGACTTTGCCGACAGTGGGAGCATCAGCGGTGGTGACGACGTTGAAGACGCCGGGCGGGACGCCAGCGTCGAGCGCGAGCTTGGCGATTGCGAGCGCGCACAACGGGGTGTCCTCGGCCGGCTTGACCACGGCCGTGCAGCCCGCGGCCAGGGCGGGCGCGATCTTGCGCGTGATCATGGCGATCGGGAAGTTCCACGGCGCGATGGCAGCGATAACGCCGATCGGCTGCTTGATGGTGAGGTAGCGCTTGCCCGCCATCGTGTTCGGGATGGTGCGGCCGTAGGCGCGTTTTCCTTCCTCGGCGAACCACTCGATGAAGGACGCGCCGTAGGCGACCTCGCCGCGCGATTCCGCGAGCGGCTTGCCCTGCTCGGCCGTCATGAGCTGGGCGAGCGCCTCGGTGTCGGCAATGACGAGATCGAACCAGCGCTTCAGGATCTGCGCGCGCTCCTTGGCGGTCTTTTTCGACCACGCGGGAAAGGCTTTCTCCGCCGCGTCGATGGCCTTGGTCGTCTCAGCGGCGCCGAGGTTCGGGACGCGCGCGATCTCCTCGCCCGTTGCCGGGTCGAGCACCGCGAAGGTGTCGGCGGACGTGACCCACTGGCCGTCGATCAGCGCCGCGGTCGGATACTTCGGAGGAGACACGTTCATGGCGTTCACCGTTCGTGACGTGTTGGCTCAGGGGAGCGTGATCGAAACCGACTTCAGGTCGGCATATTTGTGGAGGGCATGCAGGGAGCGGTCGCGGCCGAAGCCGGATTGCTTGAACCCGCCGAAGGGCATCGTCAGGTCGCAACTGTCCCAGCCGTTGACCCAGACGAGGCCGGCGCGGATCTCGCGGGCGGCGCGGTGGGCCAGGGTGACGTCGCGCGTCCAGAGGCCGGCCGCCAAGCCGTAGGGCGTGTCGTTGGCGTAGCGGATGGCGTCTTCGACGGCAGCGAACCGCGTGACGGCGAGAACAGGCCCGAACACTTCCTCGCGCGAGATGGTGGACGTCGGTGTCACGTTGTCGAATACGGTCGGCTCGACGTAGAAGCCGCCGGTCTCTTCGCGCGTGCGTTTGCCGCCGAGGCGCAGGTCGCCGCCTTCGCGGCCCGCGGTCTCGATGTAACGGAGAGCGGTGTTCATCTGTTCGCCAGAGACCATGGCGCCGAAGGCCGTCTTGGGCTCGAGCGGATCGCCAGCGACAATGGTGCGGGCGACGGCGAGGAGCTTTTCGACGAACGGATCGGCGATGCTTTCGTGGACGAGGAGGCGGGAGCCCGCGGTGCAGACTTCTCCCTGATTGTAGAAGATGCCCCACGCCGCATGCTCGGCTGCCGTGTCGAGGTTGGGGCAATCGGAGAAGACGATGTGCGGAGACTTGCCGCCGAGCTCCAGGCTGACGCGCTTGAGGTTGCTCTGGCCGGAGTACTGCATCAACAGGCGGCCGACGGCGCCGGAGCCCGTGAATGCGATCATGTCGACGTCGTTATGAAGAGCGATGGCCTTGCCGGCTTCGCCGCCGAGACCGGGGACGATGTTCAGGACGCCGGGTGGCAGGCCGGCTTCGAGCGCCAGTTCGCCGATCTTGAGCGCCGTCATGGGAGACTGCTCGGCTGGCTTCAGTACCACGGAATTGCCCATGGCAAGGGCGGGCGCGATCTTCCACATCGCCATCAGCAACGGGAAGTTCCACGGCACGATGGCGCCGATGACGCCAAGCGGCTCGTGCTCGACGAAGGAAAAGCGGTTGGGGGCGGCGGGCGCGACCTCGCCGTAAACCTTGTCGAGCGCCTCGGCGTAATAGCGCAGCGTCGCGATCGAGCCGGGCACGTCGCTGTCGAGCGAGTTCGAGATCGGCTTGCCCATGTCGAGGCTCTCGAGCACCGCGAGGATTTCGGCGTCGCGTTCCATGAGGTCGGCGAGAGCGAACAGGATCCGCTTCTTGTCGCGATAGTGCAGCTTGCGCCAGCGGCCGTCCTCGAACGCCTGACGGGCGGAGGTGACCGCGAAATCGACATCGGCTGCTCCGCACGACGCGACCTGGTTCAGCACCCGGCCATCGCGCGGCGAGACGTTGTCGAAGGTCGCGCCGCTCGCGGCGGCCAGGGTCTTGCCGTCGATGACGGCCTTGCCAGGCAGCGCAATCGAGCCGGCGACTTTTTCAAAGTGTGCAAGCGAGGTCATAGGGGCACCTCATGCAACCTTTCTATGCTCAAGCGGCGCTCAAGCAACCTGGGCGTACCAAAGATGGTCGAGCGACGTGACGATGCGTTCGAAGTCCGTGCGCTCTTTGTCTTTCAAGCGCGTGTAAACGTGCTGGAAATCGGCGCCGAACGCCTCGCGGACGACCGGCGACGTTTCGAAGGCGGACAGGGCGTTGACCCAGACGCTGGGCAGTGGGGGCGTATCCAGGTCCTCGCTGTTGCCTTTCACGTCCGGGCCCGGGTCGGTCTTGTTGGCGATCCCGTGGGCTGCGCCCGCCAGAATTGCCGCTATGACGAGATAGGGATTGGCGTCCGCACCCGCAACACGGTGCTCGATGCGCGTGGCCGGGCCACCTTGATTGGGAATGCGGAGCGCGACGGTGCGATTGTTGTAGCCCCAGTGCGCGGCCATCGAGACATAGGATTCCGGCACGTAGCGGCGGTAGGCGTTGGCGGTCTGGGCCCAAATGGCCATGAAGTCGCCCATGGTCTCGCGAAGGCCGCCGAGCGCATGGCGGAACAGCGGCGAGATGGGATCGCCCGTGAACACGTTGGCGCCGGCCTTGTCGAGCAGGCTCATGTGGATGTGCATGCCGGAGCCGGCCCACTCGTGATGCGGCTTGGCCATGAACGTTGCCGTCAGCCCGTGGGCGCGGGCGGCGGCCTTGACGGCCCGTTTCAGCAGCAGTCCGTCGAGCGCGGCCCGGACGACGTCGTCGGTGTGCTTGAGGTTGATCTCGAACTGCGACGGCCCGCTTTCCTGCGTCAGCGCGTCGACGGGCAGGCCCTGCGCCTCGGCGATGCGATAGATGTCGTCGTTGAACGCCTGCAGCGCGTCCATGTCCTCGAACTGGAAGGTGAGGGGGATATCCGTTTCGCGCGAGACGCCGGGAGGGGCGTCGAGCGTGAAGGCGCCGCCGGGGCCGGGCACGGTGACGTAGAATTCGAGCTCGACGGCCGCGACGGGCGTGTGCCCCTTGGCCTTGAAGCGCGCGACCTGGGTGGCCAGCACGTGGCGCGGATCGAGCGGGTCGTCTTTCTCGGGCACGATGACGGCCTGGGCGAAGCGGCCGCCGGCGACCGGCACGGCGGCGAGCGTTCCGGCCAGGATGCGGAAGTTGAAATCCGGGTCGCCCGTCGACCAGAGCCGGCCCGTCTCCGCGATGCAGTTGCCACGCGGGTCCATGATGAAGACCGAGCCCGGCATCATCATTCCGCTCTTGGCGATGCCGATGAGATCGCCGCGCCGCAGGCGCTTGCCGCGCGGATGGCCGTTTATGTCGAGGACGAACGTGTCGATCCACTCCACCGCGGGATGTGCGGCCAGGAACGCCTGGGCCGCATCGGGAGTGAGGAAGTCGTTGCTCATGTCGTGGAAGACCTTTTGGCGGCCGCGCCGAACCGGCGAAACAGCTCGATGGACACGGGGTTGTTCTTGGGCTGCCATTCGGGATGCCATTGCACGCCGAGAAGGAAGGGATGCTCTTCGGGGCCGCGCACCGCTTCGACGAGGCCGTCGGCGGCGTGGGCCACGGCCGTCAGTGGCGGGGCCAGCTGCTTGATGCCCTGCCAGTGCAGCGAGTTGACGATGATCTCGTCCTTGCCGACCCAAGTCTTGAGTTCGCCCGTCAGCGTCACCGGATGCGACGGTCCGAAGCGGTCTTCGAGGGGAACATCTGAGCGCTCGCGGTGGTCGTTGCGTCCCGCGACCGTATGCACGGCCTGATCGAGCGTGCCGCCGAGGGCGACGTTAAGCTCCTGGAAGCCGCGGCAGATGGCGAACATCGGCAGCTTGCGGGCGAGGGCCTCACGAATGAGTGGCAGCGTGAGGTCGTCGCGCTCCGGATCGAGCGCGCTTGCGTTGAGCGGCGGCTCTTCCAGGCCGTAGAGTTTCGGGTGAACGTTCGAGAGCGAGCCGGACAGCAGGATGCCGTCCGCGATCTCGAGGAGCGCTCCCATGTCGGCCATGGACGGCCCGAGCGGGGCGAGGAGCGGCTGGCATTCCGCGACCTCGGCGACGGCCGACGAATATTTGCGGCCGACCGCGTCGAAGGCGCTCCCTTCGATCAGCTTGGTGCAGGACGGAATGATGACGATCGGCCGTGTCATGCAGCGAGTTCTCCGGCGACTTCGGCGAGCGTGAGGTCGAGCGCTTTGCCGATGACGCGTTCGGCTTCCGCGAATTCCGCGTCGCCCCAGATCAGCGGCGGGGCGCAGACCATGGTGTCGAACACGGCGCGCATGATGAAGCCTTCGCGGAAGAAGTGGTCGCGGCAGATCATGCCGACGCGGCCGGGGTTGTCGAAGCGGCGGCGCGTGCGCTTGTCGGCCACCAGTTCGATCGCACCCATCATGCCGACCGAGCGGACCTCACCTACGAGAGGGTGGTCCTTGAACTTGGCGAGCACCTTCGCCAGTTGTGGCGCGCTGTAATCCTTGACCTTGGACACGAGATTTTCGCGCTCCATGATCTCGATGTTCTTAAGCGCGACGGCGCACGCCACGGGGTGGCCCGAGAACGTGTAGCCGTGGTTGAAGTCGTCGTTGTGCGCCATCAGGGCGGCGACGATCCGGTCATCGACCAGGATGCCCGACAGCGGCAGGTAGCCCGACGTCACCGCCTTGGCGAACGTGATGATGTTCGGCTTGATGCCGTAGTAATCCGACCCGAACCAGGCGCCGAGGCGTCCGAAGCCGGTGATCACCTCGTCGGCGAGGAACAGGATGCCGTACTTGTCGACGATGCGCTGGATCTCGGACCAGTAGGAGTCCGGGGCGATCTTCACGCCACCGGCGCCTTGCACGGGCTCGCCCGCGAAGGCCGCAACGTTCTCAGGGCCGAGAGCCAGGATTTCGTCCTCGAGGGCCTGGGCGGCGCGGAGGCCGAACGCCTCCAGGCTCTCGCCGTCACGGCCTTCGTCGAACCAGCACGGGTCCATGATGTGCCGGAAGCCCTCGTACACGGGATAGCTGTGTTCGTGGACGTGGGGCATGCCGCCCATCGATCCCGCGGCGATGGTCGAGCCGTGGTAGGCGGTCTTGCGCGAAATGATGATGCGCCGCTTCGGCTCGCCCTTGAGCGCCCAGTAGTGGCGGATCAGGCGGATGGCGGTGTCGTTCGATTCCGAGCCCGACGAGCCGAAGAAGACCTGGTTGATGTGCGGCGGGGCAAGCTCCGCCAGCTTCTTGGACAGGGCGACGACGGGCGGGTGCGTGGTGCGGAAGAACGTGTTGTAGAACGGCAGCTCGATCATCTGCTCGCGCGCGGCGTCCGCCAGCTCGACGCGGCCATAGCCGACATTGGTGGTCCACAAGCCCGCCATGCCGTCGAGAATGCGGTGGCCTTCGCTATCCCAGATGTACGGACCGTCACCCTTGACGATCACGCGCGCGCCGCCGCTGCGGAGGTTGGCGTGGTTGGAAAAGGGATGAAGATGGTGGAGGGCGTCGAGGTCGCGCCACTCGGTTGTGCTGTTCTTGATCGGGGGGTCAGGCAACTTAGACATGGGGGTGTCTCCAGTGCGAGCGAGGCTCGGTTCGTGCACGCCGCCTTTCGGGGGGCGTGTGTTCAATTGCGGAGCGACGAGGGCCGTCAGGCGTCAGCTCAGGGCGACGCGGGCGGTGTAAATCCAATGCGGGCGCACAGCTCGAGGAGCTCCGTCTTGCGCGTTTTCGAGACTCGATCGATCCGTGTCACGCCGCTGGCATCCTCAATCCGGCCGTCCAAAGGCCGCCGTCCAAAACAGTAGCCCGTTTCACACGCTGAGCAAGAGATGCTCGCGTTCCCACGGGCTGATGACGCGCATGAATTCCTCGAACTCGGAGCGCTTGAGTTCAAGGTAGACGTGCGAAAAGCGCTTGCCGAGGATCTCGTGCAGATCCGCGCTGTCCTCGAATTCCGTCAGCGCTTCGAGCAGGCCGCGCGGCAACTGGTGATCGCTGCGATAGGCGTTGCCGACCACGGCCTGACGCGGTTCGAGGGCCTTCTTGATGCCGAGATAGCCGCAGGCGAGGCTGGCGGCGATGGCGATGTAGGGGTTGGCATCGGAGCCGGCGAGGCGGTTTTCGACGCGGCGCGCGGCGGACGGCGAGAACGGCACACGCAGGCCTGCCGAGCGGTTGTCGTTGCCCCATTCGACGTTGATCGGCGCGGCGCCGCCAGGCACGAGGCGGCGATAGGAATTGACGTACGGGGCGAGCAGGCAGGTGGCCTGCGGGAGGTAGTGCTGCTGGCCGGCGAGGAACTGATAGAACAGCTTCGTCGGGCCGCCGTTCTCGTCGGTGAAGACATTGCGGCCGGTCGTCTTGTCGGCAAGGCTCTGGTGGATGTGCATGGCGCTGCCGGGCTGGTTGGCGAGCGGCTTGGCCATGAACGTGGCGTAGCAGCCATGCGTGAAGGCTGCTTCGCGGATCGTCCGCTTGAACAGGAACACCTGATCGGCGAGGTCGACCGGGTCACCGTGCAACAGATTGATTTCGAGCTGGGCCGCGCCGCCTTCCTGAATGATGGTGTCGATCTTCAGGTACTGGCGCTCGGCATACTCGTAGATGTCATCGACGATCTTGTCGTACTCGTCGACGGCGCCGAGGCTGTAGGCCTGACGGCCCGCACCGGCGCGGCCGGAGCGACCCGTCGGCGGCTCGAGCGGGTAGTCCGGATCCGGGTTGGTCTTGGTGAGATAGAACTCGAGCTCCGGCGCCACGACCGGCAGCCAGCCTTCGTCTTCGAAAAGCTTTAGCACGCGTTTCAGAACCTGGCGCGGCGCGATCTCGACCGGCTCGCCGGTCTGCCACGTTGCGTCGTGAATGACCTGAGCCGTCGGGCTCGAGGCCCAGGGGGCGGGGCGGATCGTATCGAGATCCGGCACCATCATCAGATCGCTTTCGGCGTAGAGCTGCTGGCCGTCTTCTTCGAACCCGACATAGTCGCCGGTGATGGTCTGATGGAAAATCGAGATCGGCAGGTGGACGGCGTCGAGCTTCGCGAACTTCGCGGCGGGCATGGTTTTGCCGCGGGCGACGCCGGCGATATCCGGCACGGCGCAGTCGACTTCCTCGATGCGATGATGCGTCAGCCAGGCGCGCAGGTGCTCCGGCTCCGTGCCGAATGAAAACTCTTCGGGAGCTGGAGAGGGCAGGGTTCCGTTGTCGGGGGACATGCTACACCTTGGTTTCCATGCACGTCGTTGTTGTCATGCACGTCGTTGTCGCGCGCGTCGTGGCATCATGCACGCATTCAGCCCGACTTGCGGTCTTGCGGGCCAAATTCCCGGCGTAAACCTTGCGGAAGGCACACTTACCCGTGCCGGCCGATCGAGACGCCGCCGTTCGCAAGACGCAAAGGGCTCATTTCAAGCGCGATGTGATCACAAGTGGCGCGCAAACTCAAGCGGTCGCCGCGCGCTGGCGCGGTTCGGGCCGGAGTTCAGGCCGTTAAGGGCCTCGCTTCAGAATGCCTTCGCCGATGAAGTTCATGCCTTGGCTGATATCGGCGGCAATCGCGGCCTTGAGGGCCTTGCGGTCCTGGCGCTCGAGCGCGGCGATGGCAGCCTGGTGCTGGTCCTCCAGGGACGACGTGCCCCAGCGGCCGTAAGCCATACGCATGAACGGACCGAATTGCAGCCAGATGCTTTCGACAAGGGCTAGCAGCGTATCGGCCCGCGCGCGCTCGTAGATGGCGAAATGGAAGCGATAATTGGCCTGCATGTAACCTTCGACGTCGCCGATCGCCATGGCGCGGTCGACGGCCCGGTCGTGGGACACGATGCCCTTGATCTCGGCCGGTCCGATGCGGTCCATGGCGCGGGAGGCGAGTTCGGGCTCAAGTGTCTTGCGGCAAAAGATGATTTGCTCGAACGCTTCCTCGGTCATCGGCGGGATCAGCACCCGGCGGTTGTCCATCATCTTGAGCGCGCGTTCGGCGATGAGGCGGCGGACGGCTTCACGGATCGGCATGGGGCTTACGCCCATGTCCTCGGCCAGCCCGCGCAGCGTGACTGCGCTGCCCGGCAAGAAGCCGCCAAAAAGAATGCGGTTGCGCAATGCGCGATAGACGCTTTCGTGCGTGGTGAGGGCGATGTCGCCGAGACGCTGCGGCGTCCGCTTCAAGGCTGCTGCGGCGCGACCGGGGCCGGTCTCTTTCTGAGCGTCCGTTCTCTCTCGCTGGGACATCGGCTGGTCGTCACCTCTGAGAGGCAGGATTTGGATTTGTGCGGCGCGGTAAAGCCGTTCGATCAGTTTTTGGGCAAGTTCACTGCGATGGCGGCTGCGATTGCTCCAAGGAAATACTTGTAGCGCGCGATTAATGTGATCACAATGGGCGCGTCAGGTCGGCGGATGGTGACGGGGCCGTGCGGCCTTAACCGTTCCGTCTTTATCGCTCCGATGGGAGGTCGTGAATGTTCGATTTTGCAGGAATGCGCCGGTCGTTTGCCGGTGCTGCCGCCGCGGCAGCACTGCTCGCCGGAGCGCCCGCGCTGGCCAAAGAGGTCCGCGTCTACAACTGGTCCGACTACATCGACGAGGAAGTCCTCAAGGACTTCGAGAAGGAAACCGGCATCAAGGTCGTCTACGATGTGTTCGACAGCAACGAACTGCTCGAGACAAAGCTGCTCGCCGGCGGCAGCGGTTACGATGTCGTCGTGCCGACGGGACCGTTCCTGTCGCGTCAGATTTCCGCAAAAGTTTTCCAGAAGCTCGACAAATCGAAGCTTCCGAACTTGAAGAACACCTGGCCGCTCATCAATGAGCGGACCGCCCTCTACGACCCCGGCAACGACTACTCCATCAACTACATGTGGGGCACGACGGGCATCGGTTACAACGAAGCCAAGATCAAGGAACGCATGCCGGATGCGCCAGTCAATTCCTGGGACTTGATCTTCAAGCCCGAGATCGTGTCGAAGTTCAAGGACTGCGGCATCTTCCTGCTCGATGCGGCCGACGACATTCTTCCTATCGCGCTGCTTTATCTGGGCCTCGATCCCAACAGTCATGATCCCGGCGATCTTCAGAAGGCCGGCGCTCTGCTCGAGACTATCCGTCCGAACATCCAGAAGTTCCACTCGTCTGAATTCATCAACGCGTTGGCCAATGGCGACATCTGCATCGCCGTCGGCTACTCGGGTGACATCCTGCAGGCACGCGACCGCGCCGAGGAAGCCAAGAACGGTGTGACCGTCGGCTATCACATCCCGAAGGAAGGCGCTCAGATGTGGTTCGACCAGATGGCGATCCCAACCGATGCAAAGAATGTCGAGGAGGCGCATGCCTTCCTCAACTACATGCTCGAACCGAAGGTGATCGCCAAGGCATCGAACTACATCAACTATGCGAACGGCAATCTCGCGTCTCAGGAGTTCATCAGCGAGGAGATAAAGTCCGATACCTCCATCTTCCCGGATGACGCGACGCTCAAGCGGCTGTTCGTCAAGAACCCGTATGACGCAAAGACGCAACGGGTGGTGACCCGGATCTGGACCAAGGTCGTCACCGGACAATAAAATCGGAACCGCGCTCGGGACATTCCCGGGCGCGGTTTTTTTATACGGCCGGCGCGCCGGCAAATTTCATTGTCGAAAACTGACCGAGGGTCTTCATCATGAGTGAGGCTGCGCTGAGTTCTTCGCCAACGGGTGCGAGCGCGTCGCGATCGCCGCTGCGCACGGCGGCGCCGCAATCCGGGTTCGCACCATGGAAAGACCCTTCCAAGACGCCGATGGTGCGGTTCGAGAACGTCGTGAAGCGCTTCGGCGACTTCGTCGCCGTCAAGGACTGCACGCTCGACATCTACGAGCGGGAATTCTTCGCCCTGCTCGGCCCGTCCGGCTGCGGAAAGACAACGCTCTTACGCATGCTGGCCGGTTTCGAGAAGCCGACGAGCGGACGCATCCTCGTCGCCGGGCAGGACATCACCGAACTCGCGCCGTACGACCGGCCGGTCAACATGATGTTCCAGTCGTATGCGCTTTTTCCGCACATGACCGTGGAGCAGAACATCGGCTTCGGCTTGAAGCAGGATGGCATGCCGAAGGACCAGATGGCGCAGCGCGTCGAAGAGACGATGGCGATGCTCGAACTTGGGAAGTTCGGCAAACGCAAGCCGCATCAGCTTTCCGGCGGACAGCAGCAGCGCGTGGCGCTGGCGCGGGCGATTGCGAAAAAACCCCGCATCGTTCTGCTCGACGAACCGCTCGGCGCTCTCGACAAGCGGTTGAGGCAGACGGCTCAGTTTGAGCTGATGGGCATTCAAGAACGGACCGGCACGACTTTCATCATCGTCACGCACGATCAGGAAGAGGCGATGACGGTGTCGTCGCGGATCGCGGTGATGGACCACGGCGAGTTCGTGCAGGTGTCGTCGCCTGGCGACATCTACGAGGCGCCGAACTCGCGCTATGTGGCGAACTTCATCGGTGACGTGAACCTGTTCGAAGGCAAGGTCGTGAGCGTTGCCGGCGGGTTCGCGGAGATCGACTGGGGTCCGGGGCTTGCCCGCTTCAAGGCGGTGGCTCCCGAAGGCTGCGCCGGCCAACAGCAGGTATGGCTCGCGCTCCGGCCGGAGAAGATCCACATCGATCTCGACAAGCCGTCGGACGCGAGCAATGCCGTCGAGGGCAAAGTGGTCGACGTCGGTTACCTCGGGTCGATCTCGCATTACCACGTCGAGCTTGCCAACGGGCAGCGGGTGAAGGCGCTGCGGACGAACTCGTCGCGCACCGTCGACCGGCCGATCAGCTGGGAGGACAAGGTCTGGCTGCAGTGGCCGGCCGAAACCGGAATCGTGCTCACCAAGTAGTCCGCCGCTCGCCTCGTGTTGAAGGATTTGATCCCATGCGCCGCTGGCTTCTGATTTCGGTGCCCTTCCTGTGGCTCCTGGTTTTCTTCCTCATTCCGTTCTTCATCGTCTTCAAGATCTCGCTGTCGGACATCGCGACGGCCATTCCGCCGTACACCCCGGTGTTCGACTTCACGACCGGGATCCGCGATTTCATCTCGCAGCTCGATTTCGAGAACTACAGGTTCATCTTCAACGACAGCCTGTATGTGAATTCCTATTTATCTGCGCTGAAGATCGCCGGGATCTCGACCATTCTAACGCTCTTCATCGCTTATCCGATCGCATACGGCATGGCGCGGGCGCCGAAGGAATGGCAGCCCACGCTCGTCATGCTGGTGATCCTGCCGTTCTGGACTTCGTTTCTCATCCGCGTCTACGCGTGGATCGGCATCCTGAAGAAGGAAGGCCTGCTCAACCTATTCCTCATGAATATGGGCGTGATCAGCGAGCCGCTGACGATCATGAACACGCCGCTCGCGGTCTATATCGGCATCGTCTACTCGTATCTGCCGTTCATGATTCTGCCGCTCTACGCGAGCCTCGAGAAGATCAACCCGGCGCTGCTCGAAGCCGCGGCCGACCTCGGCTCGCCGCCGTGGAAGGCGTTCTGGCAGGTCACGTTCCCGCTGTCCCTGCCGGGCGTGCTGGCCGGCTGCTTCCTGGTGTTCATTCCGGCAACCGGCGAATTCGTCATTCCCGATCTGCTCGGCGGCTCAGACACGCTGATGATCGGCAAGACGCTGTGGGGCGAGTTCTTCGCCAACCGCGATTGGCCGGTGTCCTCGGCGGTGGCGGTCGTGCTGCTGCTGGTGCTGGTGGTGCCCATCGTGATGTTCCAGCGCAACCAGGAAAATCAGCGGGAGGCTGCGCGATGAGACGCTTCAGCTGGTTCAATGCGACGTCCATCGCACTCGGGTTTGCGTTTCTCTACATCCCGATCCTGCTGCTCGTGATCTACAGCTTCAACGAATCGAAGCTGGTGACCGTGTGGGGCGGCTGGTCCACAAAATGGTATGCCTCGCTGCTGCAAAACGAGGGCCTCCTCAACGCGGCGTGGGTGACGCTGCGGGTGGCCATCGTGTCCTCCACGATCGCCACCATTCTCGGCACGCTGGCGGCCCTCGTGCTGGTGCGGGCGGGGCGCTTTCCAGGCCGGACGCTGTTCTCGGGGTTGATCTTCGCGCCGCTCGTCATGCCCGAAGTCATCACGGGCCTCTCGATGCTGCTCTTGTTCGTGGCGCTCAACATGGACCGCGGATTCTGGACGGTGGTCATCGCGCACGCCACGTTCTCGATGTGCTTCGCGGCTGTCGTGGTGCAGGCGCGTCTCTTCGACTTCGACAAGTCGGTGGAAGAGGCGGCCATGGATCTCGGTGCGACGCAGATCCAGACGTTCCTGCAGGTGACACTGCCGATCATCGCGCCGTCGGTGATCTCGGCGTGGCTGCTTTCGTTCACGCTGTCGCTCGACGATCTCGTGATCGCGAGCTTCGCAACGGGTCCCGGCGCGACGACGCTGCCGATGAAGATCTACAGTCAGGTCCGGCTTGGCGTGACGCCCGAGATCAATGCGATCTCGACGATCATGATCGGGCTGGTGACGATTGGCGTGCTCGTGGCGTCGTACACGACGAAACGCGCGAGCCAGCAGCAAGAGCGGGAGGTGAAGGCGGTCGACGCGGGCGCGAAATAGATCCGTTCCGGCGTTTCGACGTACGTTTCGTCGTGGCGCGATTATGACGCGCTTGCCATCGCATCCTGTCGAGAGGGCGGTGGCGCCGTGGACCATTTCCAAGTGCGCTCCGACCGCCTAAGTAAGACCCATGTCAGCCACTCACATCAATTCCTACTACGCGGCCACGGCCAACGATCAGACCCGCTATCCGAAGCTCGAAGGTACGCACAAGGCCGACGTTTGCGTCGTTGGCGGCGGGTTTTCGGGCGTTTCGACGGCGCTGAGCCTTGTCGAGCGCGGCTATACGGTTGCTCTCGTCGAGGCGCAACGCATCGGCTGGGGCGCGTCGGGGCGCAACGGCGGGCAGATGATCGCCGGCATCAGCGGCGAGCACCGCATCGAGAGCCAACTCGGCGCGGATGGACGCCGGCTGCTGGCCGACATCCGCTATCTCGGCCACGACATCATCGAGCGCCGCATCGAAGCCCATCAGATCCGCTGCGACCTCAAGCGCGGCTGGGGCGAGGTGGCGGCGCGCCCGCGTCACATGGACATGCTGCGCGCATACGTCGAGGAGAGACACGCCGAGGGCGACGGCGATCTTCTGGAGGTGATCGAGCCGGATGCCATGCAAACGGTGATCGGCTCGGATGCCTACCACGGCGCCTATGTCGACCGGCGCAGCGGACATCTCCATCCGTTGAACTTGTGCCTCGGGGAGGCGCGCGCGGCCGCGGGGCTGGGCGTGCGCATCTTCGAGGAAAGCCCGGTCGTTTCCGTCACGGGGGGCGCGTCGCCCGCGGTCGTGACGGAGAAGGGGCGGGTGGATGCGGCCTCGATCGTGCTCGCGGGATTTCTCGATCCCTCGTTCCAGACCGGTCCGCTCAATGGGCTGCTGTTTCCGACCGGCAGTTATATCGTCGCGACGGAGCCCTTGGCGGAGGACGTCGCGCGCGAGATCATCCCCGGTGATCTGGCCATTGCGGACAGCAATGTGGTGCTCGACTATTTCCGCCTATCGGCCGACCGCCGACTGTTGTTCGGCGGGCGGTGCAACTATTCGAACCGCGATCCAAGCGATATCCGCGAAACATTGCGGCCGCGCATGGTCGAGGTGTTCCCGCAACTCAAGGACGTGGCGCTCGATTTCGCATGGGGCGGCAAGATCGACATTGTGCTGACGCGCGTTCCGGCCATCGGACGTCGGGAGGCCAACGTCTATTACATGCAGGGGTACTGCGGGCACGGCGTGAACGCGACGCATATCGCGGGCGAAATCGTGGCGGACGCGATCTCCGGCACGATGGAGCGGCTCGATCTGTTCGAGAAGATCCGCCAAATCCGTCTGCCGGTCGGGCAGTTCCTCGGCAACCAGATGCTGGCGCTGGGCATGCTGTACTATCGCCTGCGCGACCTGCTTTAGAGCATTTTCCGATCTGGCGGAATCGCAATGCGATCCCCTCCCCCTTCATGGCGAAGCCATGCTGCGCCTGGACGCGGGGAGGAGTAAGAGGCGCAAAGCCAAGAGACATTCGTCGGTTTTCTGGCTTCACCCCACCCGGCGCCGTCACGCCGGCGCCACCCTCCCCGTCAAGGGGAGGGTGAAGAATGTGCGCGTCCGTGTGATCGGAAATCCTCTAGCGTTCGCGCCTCCAAAAAACTAACGGCGCGCAGACCGGATGGTCGCGCGCCGTTTTGTTTTCGGGTGGTGGTCGCTTAACCGGCGGCGCGTTCGAGTAGGCGCGCTGCGGCCTGCTGGAGCTTCGCGATGGCTTCGTCGCAGGCGACGTAGGCCGGCGTTGCGGCGCCCCAGTTGTGATTGCGGACCTCGTCGACCATCTTCGTCGCCTGGGTCTGGGCGGTGGACATCGCAGAGGCGAGATCGGCGGCGAGAGACGACGCGCCGGTTGCATTCGCGACCTCGTCGGCTTCCGCCATGACGCCGGACTGCGAGAGCTGCGGGGTCGTGGCGGGCACCGGCATCGCGCCGAGCAGGATCTGGGCGAGTTGGAGCTTCCAGGATACGGATTCGGAGCCGACGCGGATGAGCGCGGCGCAGCGAACCGGCAGCTCGGCGGCGTCGAACGCCTTGCGCAGAGTGCCTTCGCATTCCTCGAGGCGCTTGCCGATCTTCTGGACTTCGTCCTTGCTCTTGGTGGCCTTTTCCGAGATGCGGACGACGTTCTGCGTGATTTCGGTGGTGGCGGCGCGCTGCTGTTCGAGCACGTTCGAGAGCCCGCGGATGCGCTCGGCAACCTCGGCAACTTCGTCGCCCATGCTTTCGATGATGGAGCCGACCTGGGTGACCACGGAATTGCCGGAGGCCACGGACTTCAGGCTGTCGGCGACGGCGTGGCGGATCTCGCGCATTTCGCGGGTGAGGGCTTCGACGCGCGAGCGGATTTCCTGCGTTGCCTTGCCGGTTTCAACGGAGAGGCTCTTCACTTCGGCGGCGACGACCGCGAAGCCGCGGCCTGCTTCACCGGCGCGGGCTGCTTCGATGGTGGCGTTGAGGGCCAGAAGGTTCGTCTGACGCGCGATCGAGTCGATCGAGGTTGCCATTTCGCCGATCTGATCGACGGCGCTCTGCAGCACCGCGACCTGCTCGCCGATCTTGCTCGACTGGCCTTGGATGTTCGTCATGGCCTCAACGGCCGCGCGGCTGTCGTTGATGCAGCTGCGCATGGTGTCGCGCGCATTCTCGGTCTGCGTGGCGCTGGCGGCGGAGACGGTGGACAGTTCGGCGATGGACGCGGCCATCTGTTCGACGGCGCTCGAGATCGAGACCGTCGACTGGGCCACTTCGCTGAAGTCGTGCGACAGCCAGCCGATGTTGATGGCGGCTTCGCAGGCTTCCTTGCCGAGGCCGCTCGCCAGGACGAGCTGGTTGGAGTAACCGGATTTCACGAGGTCGACGAGACGTTCGAGGGCGTTGCCCAGATTGCCGTCGATGGAGATTTTGGCGGACAGCTTGCTGCGAATGAGCGTTTCGAGGGCGTCGACCAGCTGCTGCTCCGCTCGACCGGCGGGCGCGGCTTGAACCGGCATCTTGTCCGTGGGCTCAGTCGTGCGTCGCATTGAAAACACGCAAATTCTCCTTGGTTGACGGAGCCCGGTTCGGGATTGCTCACGGGGAAACAGCCGCCCGCAAACGTTCCCGTCGGGTCTAAAGAAGCATCAGCCTGTAGAATTGATCAGCATGCATTAAAGTCCGCTTAACCGAGCGGTGGTGGATGACATTTTGTGAGATGTTCGGCAGAGGATGCCGGAAACTGGCGTTTAGCGCCGGTAGCCGGGCAGGCGCCGGAGCAGGTCCTCGATGGGGTTGTCCACCCAGGCCCGGGTCACGAAGCTGCGATGGGACACATCCTCGCCGCCGGACAGGCCAGACAGGAACGTCACGTCGCCCTGATTGAGCGGCCGGACCAGCTCGGTTTCGTAGGCAATGTCCTTCGATGCCAGGATGGTGGCCAGCTCGACGTTCTTGTCGCGCGTGGAGCCGAGGTAGGCGCTGACGAAGAAGGCAGAGCGGTCGTTTTCGATCCAGGACGTGAACTTGCCGAGCTCGCCGTAAAGGGCGTCGAGCAGCACGACGCCGCGCAGGCGTTTTTTCAGGCCGCCCTTCGTGGCGCAGGTGGCGGCTGCAAGATATCCACCGCTGTAGGCGACAAAGACCACGGGGGCGGAGGCGAAGCTCACGGCGCTGCGGCGGTCGCCGTGGAGTTTGGTGAGGGCTTGCGTCGCTTCCCCCATGAAGCGGCCGAAGGCTCCCGGCTCCCAGAAGCGGCCAGCGCTCGAATCGGCGGCGTCGACGGCGAATTGCGGGGCGATCAGGACGGCGTTGGCGCCCGAGCGGGAGATTTGATCTGCAACCCGCTGGCGGCGCAGCACGTCGCGCTCGAGGGTGGCGCCGTGGCCATGGAAGAAGACGACGATCACCGAGGGGCGGCGGATGTCGAAGCCCTTGGGAATGTGCAGGAGAACGCGGTCGTCGGCGTACGTTTCGTCTTCCCAGTAGAGCCGCCCATAAGGCGTCGTGTGGCCGCGACGGCCTTCCTCGTTGACGACATCGAGGAAGGGGTGGCCGGTGCCCGGCACTTCACCGCGATAGGGGAAAGGTGCGGTCTGGAAGGGAAGGAGCGCCGTCTTGGCTTGCGCGAGCGGCGCGGAACGGGATTGGACCGGATGGGGCTTCGGAACGGCTTCCGGCATCGCGACGCGGGCGGGATTCGGTTTGACGGGGGTGGCCTTGGCGTGCGCGGCAGGAGCCGCGAACGCGGCCAGGGCGACGGCACACAACCTGGCCGTGCGCGCAACGGCTCGCCGCGCGGCGTTCGCATAGGTCGTCGTCGTCTCGGCTGAACGCCTCATTCCATGGCCGCCGTTGCTTGAGGGATGCGGATTGTGGCTGCGCCCAGATGCGCGCATGGCCCGCTCGGAACCCCCTTGATGCGAACACGCTCAATACGAACACGCTCAATGAACACCCTAGGCTCGGAATGGTTTCTTGAGCCTTGATGCCCGTCCCAGACGCCTTACCGATCAATCGTGTCCAAGATGTGAGACCACTGATCTGTGTTGCATTTGCGCCGGCGGTGCAATTTGGCCACGTGAACCGCCGAATTTCGCCCCGCGCTTGTTGGTCCGTGTTCCGCCTTATAGGGTTCCGGCTCGATTTGGACGTGGGCACAGATAGATGACTTCGACGGACGCCGTTCTCACCGCGCGCGCTCCCGACGCCGACCGGCGGTCGGTGTCGACGGGGACTGCGACGGCCATCGCCGTTGCGGACATGATCGGCATCGGCGTGTTCACGAGCCTCGGCTTCCAGCTCCTGTCACTGCCGTCCGGCTTTGCCGTTCTGATGCTCTGGATTGTCGGCGGCGCGGCGGCCCTGTGTGGTGCGCTCTCGTACGCCGAGCTGGCGGTCGCGTTTCCGCGTTCGGGGGGTGAATACAACTTCCTGTCGCGCATCTATCACCCCATGATCGGCTTCATGGCCGGCTGGGTCTCGGCGACCGTCGGCTTCGCGGCGCCGGTCGCGCTGGCGGCCATGGCGTTCGGCGACTATTTCGCCGGCGCGTTCCCGGGGGCTCCGCCGCTGCTGTGCGGCCTCGCCGTGGCGTGGGGCGTCACGCTGATCCAGCTCTCCGGCGCGGCGCCGGGCGTGATTTTTCAGAACGTCGCGACGGCCATCAAGGTCGCGTTGATTCTCGTCTTCATCGTTGCCGGGTTCTCGACCGCCGAGCCGCAGCCGATCTCGTTCCTGCCGCAGGCGGGCGACCTCGCCTATCTCGCGAGCGCGCCGTTCGCCGTCAGCCTCGTGTTCGTCATGTACTCCTACTCGGGGTGGAATGCCGCGACCTACATCGCGGGCGACGTGCACGATCCGGCCCGCAGTCTGCCGCGGGCGATGTTCTGGGGAACGCTGATCGTCATTGTGCTCTACGTGCTGCTCAACGCCGTCTTTCTCTATACGACGCCAATGAGCGCGATGGCGGGGCAGCTCAACGTGGCGCAGGTTGCGGGCGAGCACATCTTCGGCGCCACCGGCGGGCGCATCGTGGCCGGCTTGATCTGCATCGGCCTCGTCTCTGCCATCAGCGCCATGATGTGGATCGGTCCGCGCGTGACGGTGGCGATGGGCGAGGACTTCTCGTTGCTCAGCGTATTTGCCCGGTACTCGCGCAGCGGCGTACCGGCGACGGCGATCCTGCTGCAGATCTCGGTCGTGACGCTTCTGCTGCTCACGCAAAGCTTCGAAGCGGTTCTCGACTTCATCCAGTTCAGCCTGACGCTGTGCTCGTTCCTGGCCGTGGCGGGCGTGATCGTGCTGCGCGTGACGCGTCCGGACCTGCCGCGGCCCTACAAGGTCTGGGCATTTCCCCTGACGCCGCTCGTGTTTCTCGGCGTCACGGGCTTCATGATGACTTACCTTCTTTTCGAAAAGCCCTGGCAATCGCTTGCCAGTCTCGGGCTGATGGCGTCCGGCTTGGTGCTGTTCGCGCTGTCGAACAGGGGCGGGGCGCGGGCATGACGAACACCACCGCAAACATCAAGGGATTTCGGCAGATGAGATTGCGTCACGCAGTTCTCGCGGGGCTTGCCCTGGCGCTCGCGTTCGCGAGCCTTCCATTCGCAGATCGGGCAAACGCGCAGGCGCCTGCCGCCCCGGCCGCGCAGGCCAAGGCGACGCAGGCCAAGGCGACGCCAGACGATACGGCGCGCGTGCTCGGAGGGTTGGCGCCCTCGACCGGCTCGCCGCTCGAAGCGTTCACGAAAGAGGCGTCGTGGCAGTCGCATTCGCGGTACTTCAATTCGGCGTGGGCGCAGCTTTCGGCGCGCCAGCTTTCCAAGATCAAGACGTGGTCGGCCAAGCATGTGCCGAACCGCAAGCCGGTGCTGTTCTATATGTTCAGCGGTCCGGACTTCCTGTACGCGGACGCGTTCTTCGACGGCGCTTCGACGTACGTGCTGTCCGGCCTCGAGCCGGTCGGGCAGGTGCCGGATCTCACGGCGCTGACGCCGCGGGCGTTCGGGGGCGAGCTGCGGGGCTTGCAGAACTCGCTCAACTCGGTGCTGAGCTACAGCTTCTTCATCACCAAGAAGATGAAGACGCAGCTGCGCGACGGACGCCTCACCGGCACGCTTCCCATTCTCTACACGTTCCTGGCGCGGTCCGGAAAAACGGTGAAAGAGACGACGCTCGTTTCGCTCAACACCGACGGCACGGTGACGCCGCTCACGGGAGAGTTGGCGAAGGGGGCGAGCCCGGGCGCCAAGATTCAGTTCTCGTCCGGGGCCGGTCCCGACAAGACGCTCTATTACTTCAACACCGATCTTTCGGACGGCGGCCTGAAGGCGAGCGGGTTTCTGGCGTTCTGCAAGGGGCTCGGCGAGGGTGACAGCTTCGTCAAGAGCGCGTCGTACCTGATGCACTCCGATAATTTCTCCATGGTGCGGTCGTTCATCGTCGAGAACAGCGGCACGCTGGTGCAGGACGACTCGGGGGTGCCGGTGCGCTTCCTGGAGGAGTCCGCCTGGCGGCTCGAGGCCTATGGCCGGTATCTGCGGCCGCTTGGGATTTTCCCCAGGGCCTACCAGCCGAAGATGCAGGAGCTGTTCGCGAAAGGCCGTGCCACGCCCATCGATTTCGGGGTCGGCTACCGGTGGCGTCCAAACGAATCCAATCTGCTGGTCGCGGTGCGGACGTCGTCGGCGCGAGCGGAGGCCAAGCCCTAGGAGGTCGCCTGACTGCTGGCCGGGCGCGCGCCCCGCCAGCGGCTTTGCCTAGCTTCAGTCACGGTTATAGGCTATCCGCCGGATGCTCCCGGGGGCGTTCCGTTCAGGTTGTGTAGGAGGGTTGTGTGGCCACCGTCGTCAATGTCCATGGCACGTTTGTGCATTCGGCGGGCACGGCCGACGCCCTCAACATCAACCCCGACGCGCCGGTCCAATGGTGGCAGCAGGGCAGCACCTTCGAGCACGAGGTGAAGAGCTACGTCACGGGTGAGGACGGGCCGGTCGACGTCGTGCCGTTCACATGGCGCTCCCAGAACAGCGAGATCGATCGGCGTCAGGCAGGCTCGGCTCTGCTCGAGACGCTGCGCGGGCTCGACAAGAAGGGCGAGCCGTATGTCGTCGTCGGGCATAGCCACGGCGGGTCGGTGATTGCGTCGGCGCTGATCGAGAGCGTGTCGCGGCGCAGGCCGCTGGTCAACCTCAAGCGCTGGATCACGATCGGCACGCCGTTCGTCGGGATGCGCAAGGAGCGCTTTCTGTTCTCGCGCCTCACGCTGACGCGGAAGGTGATCTTCGTCGCCTCGCTGATGCTGGCGCTGATGTTCCTGTTCTACGTCATGGGTGAGTTGTTCACGCATGGCTTCCAGGCACGCAGCGACCGCTACTACACGGCGCTGTTGTTCAACGGCGTAATGATGACGTTGCCCATCCTGTTTTCCTACATCGTGTTCCGCTTCTTCGATGGGCGAGAGCTGAAGGGGTACAGTGGGGGAACCGTAGCGCGCGCGCGTACCTCGTACGCGGGAAAATGGCTGCCAATCAGCCACAAGAACGACGAAGCCGTGCAGGGGTTGCGCATGCTGCCCGGCATGAAACTCCACTTCTTTGACGACGGTTTCGCGGCCTCCACGATCACCAAGGCTGCGGTCATCGCGCTGCCGCTCGTCTATCTTTTCGCCGTGACGTCGCCGACGATCATGCTCGGGATCTCGGATTTTCTGCAGACACGGATTTACGACGTGCAGGAGTTCGTCGAGGAAGACGGCGCGGCGACCAAAGCGCGCGAAGAACTGCGGAATTTTTCGGGGCGGATGCGCGAATATCAGGAGCAGGCCGATCAGCAGAGCGGTCTCAATCCGGCGGCCGCCGAAGAAGCGCGGCAACGGGCGGCGGGCGCGCGGCGCGAGCTACGGGAAAAGCGGCGGCAGCTCGAGCAGTCGTTTCCGGAGTTCAACAGCGTGGAGCGCGCGCAACGCTTCAAGCGCCGCTTTCTACAGCGTGCAGGTCAGCCATGCGAGGGCGGGAGGCTCTGCGGCGGAGGGCATGACTATGCACTCAACAGCAAGCTTCTGTTCCACGTCGTGACGGACGAGCTTTCGAGTGCGGTGATCGACGACGGAGTCGTGGGGGGACGGATCGGCGGTCTGCTGCGGCTGCTGATCCCGGTGATACTGGTGCCGCTGGCGTTCGCGGTGATTGCGCTCGTCATGCTGAAGGTGATCGAATATTTGGCTCAGTTCGTGAGCAAGGTGCTCGCGCGCGGGCTGAACAAGCTGACGCTGGCCGAAATGAAGCGGTCGACGTTCGGCAACGATACGGAAGGCGAAATCGTCGTCGGGGCGGACTATGGGCCGTCATGGCTCGACCCGGTCACGTGGGAGCTGCCGGCGGATGTGGCGGACAGGATTTCCGCGCACAGCAATGCGATGGCCTCGCAGTCGATCGCGAAGTTCCGCGAGGCGATCAGCACACTTTCCTATGCCGAAGGCGAGGATGCGCGGTCGAAGCTGATTTCCAACTATCTGACGTGGAACGAACTCGTGCACACGTCGTATTTCGAGGTGCCCGAGTTCCGCAAGATGGTGGCGCTGGCGATCAGCCAGGCGCCGGGGTTCCGCCCCACCGAGAACCTGCTCAATGACGTCGAATACCAGGCCACGGTGCAGTGGGTGGCGGTGCTGGGGCAGCCGGTCGTGATCGGAGACACTCCCGGCATCATGGTCGCCGATGTTGCGCCGCAGGTCCTTGGTGCGCCGCAGGGGCAGGCTTCCTACCAGGCTTGAATGATGGATAGGCTGCGCCGCGGCGTGGGCCTTACGTCTTGATCTCCAGGAACTCGACGTCCGGGTTGCGGCCGGCGTTGTAGTTGAGGTTGAAGATCGAGCCCGGCAGATAGACGTGGTCGCCGTCGAGGTCCGTGGCGATCGACGAGCGGTTGCTGTCGATGAACTTCTTGAGAGCTGCGGGGTCCTTGGACCGGATCCAGCGCACGGCATCGCACGGCGCGGGATCGAAGTCCGTCTTCAGACCGTATTCGTGCTTGAGCCGGTCGGCGAGAACGTCGAGCTGCAGCGCGCCGATCACGCCCACGACGGGCTGGGTGCCGTCGATCGGCGAGAACACCTGCACGACGCCTTCCTCGGCCATCTCGCGGATCGCATCCTTGAGCTTCCGGGCCTTGATGGCATCTTCGAGCCGGATGCGGCGCAGGATTTCCGGCGCAAAGCTCGGGATGCCGAGGAACGTGATGTCCTCGCCTTCGGTGAGCGCGTCGCCGATGCGGAGCACGCCCCGGTTCGGAATGCCGACCACGTCGCCCGCGAACGCTTCCTCGGCAATCGAGCGATCCTGAGCGAAGAAGAACTGGGGCGAGTTGATCGCCATGGTCTTGCCGGAGCGGACGTGCTTCACCTTCATGCCGCGCGTGAGCTTGCCCGAGCAGACGCGCATGAAGGCGATGCGGTCGCGGTGGTTCGGATCCATGTTCGCCTGGATCTTGAAAACGATGCCGGTCATGGCCGGCTCGGTCGCCTCGATCTCGCGCGTGGCGGCGCGCTGCGACAGCGGCGGGGGCGCATATGTCTTGAGGGCGTCCAGCACATCGCGAACGCCGAAGTTCTTGAGCGCGGAGCCGAAGTAGACGGGCGAGAGCGCGCCGTGGCGGAATTTTTCGAGATCGAAGCGGCCGCACGCGGCGCCCACGAGATCGATTTCCTCGCGCCAGCGGGCGTAGGCGTCCGGCTCCAGCAGCTCGTGGAGCAGCGGATCGTCGGGGCCGGTGATCGGTTCGCCGTCCGGGTTTGCGTCGAGGCGGCGGATGCGCGGCTGATAGAGATCGTAGGTGCCGCGGAACTCGCGACCCTTGCCGACCGGCCAGACCATGGGCGCCGTATCGAGCGCCAGAGTCTTCTCGATCTCGTCCAGGAGATCGAGCGGCTCGCGGGCTTCGCGGTCGAGCTTGTTGATGAAGGTGACGATCGGGATGTCGCGCATGCGACAGATCTCGAACAGCTTCTGCGTGCGCGTTTCGATTCCGCGCGCGGCGTCGATGACCATGATGGCGGAATCGACCGCCGTCAGCGTGCGGTAGGTGTCGTCGGAGAAGTCTTCGTGGCCCGGCGTGTCGAGCAGGTTGAAGACGGCGCCGCCGTATTCGAACGTCATGACGGAGGTGACGACGGAGATACCGCGCGCCTTTTCGATGGCCATCCAGTCGGAGCGCGTGGAGCGTCCGTCCCGCTTGGCCTTGACCTGGCCGGCGAGCTGGATCGCGCCGCCGAACAGGAGAAGCTTTTCGGTGAGGGTCGTCTTACCGGCGTCGGGATGCGAGATGATCGCGAACGTGCGGCGCCGGCCGATTTCCTCGGCGAGCTTTGCCTGGGCCATTGCGGCGGGCTTCGGTGCGGCAGTTGCGGAGGGGCTGTCCTGCGCCTCCGGCGTTTCCGCCAGATTGTCGTTGCTCATCATCTTGTCCGGAACGTCGTTTGGCGGGCTCTATAGCATCGTTTGCATGGAAAACCAGAATCCCCTCTCCCCGCCCGCGGGGAGAGGGTCAGGGTGAGGGGCGGATGCTGGCGCTGCGGTGTGTTGCTGCCCCTCATCCTAACCTTCTCCCCGTAAGCACGGGGAGAAGGGATCGGTCGCACTCACCGCTTCCGACGTAGTCTTGCGATGCAACGAGGTAACAACCGCCACCAATCGGCAACAGGTTCCCTCTCCCCCTGGGGAAGGTGAGGGGGCGCTGGCCTCATGCTGCTTTCCCAAGTGGTGAAATGGGTCCTCGGGAGTCCATGCGGAGCATGGCTACGCCATGACCCCGAGGATGACAGTGGGGGCGATGCGCTCGCGCCCTTTCACCCGAAAGCGATCGGTCCATGCGAAGCATAGCTTGCGGTGTCCCGTTGAGCGATTCCGGCCGCCCACTCTCACCGTCATGCCCGCGGAGGCGGGCACCCACGACACGTTTCAACTCGGGTGCGTTCTCAGATTTGTCACATCCGTGGACACTTGCCGTGGATGGCCGCCTTCGCGGCCATGACGATTTTGGGGAGGCCGCGAAAGCTTTCGCTAGGCCAGCTCGGCGAGAAGGCATTTCAGGATGCCGTACTCGAAGCGTGCGTCGAGCGCGGCGTGGGCGGGGCCCAGCTTTCCGGAGTCGAGGGTGCCCAGGCGCTCGAAGACGGCGTGAATTTCGTCGAGGTCGGCCGGGTCCAGATCGAGGACGTCGTCGGCCGCAAGGACACCGGCTTCGATGGCGTCGGCAAAGTGGGTGTAGACCGTCGAAACATCGAGATTGCGGTCGGCCGCGATCGCCTCGGGCGCCACACCCGTCCGATGCAGGGCAAGCGTGCGGTTGACGGTCGGGCTCAGGCGGCTGTCGAAGCCGGTGTTGGCGCCAAAGCTCGCGATCTCATCCAGGATAGCCTTGCCGTAGCGCTTGATCTTGCTTGCACCGAGCCCGGTGATGCCGTGCAGACCTTCCTCGTCGGCGGGGCGGCTGGTCGCTAGCTCCACCAGCGTTTTGTCGTGGCAGATGACGTAGGGTGGCAGCTTCGCGGCTGTGGCGAGGCTGAGCCGGAGGGCGCGGAGCGCGTCGTAGAGCGGGCGGTCGGAGGCCGCGACCTTTTCGGCGGATGCGGCGGCGCTCTTCGACGACTTGGCCTTCTTTTCCCGGGGCGGCGCCAAGCGAAGCAGGAACTTCTCTTCGCCGCGCAACACGGGCCGCGCCTTTTCGGTGAGTTGCACCGTGCCGTGGCCCTCTTCGTCGGAGGCGAGATAGCCCAGGGCGGTGAGCTGGCGGAACAGGCTGCGCCAGACGGTAGCGTCCGTGTCCTTGCCGATGCCCCACACCGACAATCGATCATGGCCGTTGCGGCACGCGCGCTCGGTGTCTTTCGCCTGCAGGACGTCGATCAGATAGCCGACGCCGAAACGCTGGCCGGTGCGGTAGGCGGCCGAGAGTGCCATCTGGGCGGGTACGCTGCCGTCGACGGTTTGCGGCGGGTTGAGGCAGTTGTCGCAGTTGCCGCACGGGGGCGAGCCGGTCTCGCCGAAATAGGCGAGCAGAAGTTGACGCCGGCAGGTCGCGGCTTCGCACAGGCCGACGAGAGAATCGAGCTTCTGGCGCTGGGCGCGCTTGAACAGCTCCGAGCCTTCGCTCTGGGCGATCCATTGCGTCTGCTGGATGATGTCCTGCATGCCGTAGGCGAGCCAGGCGTTGGCCGGCTCTCCATCGCGGCCGGCGCGGCCGGTCTCCTGGTAGTAGGCTTCCATGGAGCGCGGCAGATTGAGGTGGGCGACGAAGCGGACGTCCGGCTTATCGATGCCCATGCCGAACGCGATCGTCGCGACCATGACGATGTTGTCGTCCTTCAGGAAGCGCTCCTGGGCGGAGCGGCGAACTTCGGGATCGAGCCCGGCATGATAGGCAAGCGCGTTGCGTCCCTTGCGCACAAGCCAGGCGGCCGTCTCGTCGACGGATTTGCGCGACAGGCAGTAGACGATGCCGGCGTCGTTGGGGTGCTCGGCAGCGAGGAAACTCCAGAGCCGCTCGCGGGCGCTCATCGAGCCCATCTCGGCAATCGTGTAGCGGATGTTCGGGCGGTCGAAACTTGCGACGCGCCGCAGCGCGTTCTCAAGACAGAGTTCGGTGGCGATTTCCTCGCGCGTGCGCTGATCGGCGGTTGCGGTCAGGGCAATGCGCGGCGTGTTCGGGAAGCGGCTCGCGAGCACCTTGAGCTGGCGGTATTCGGGGCGGAAGTCATGGCCCCATTGCGATACGCAGTGGGCTTCGTCAATCGCGAAGAGGGCGATCTCGGCGCGCTCGAGCAGGCGCAGTGTACGATCCAACACGAGGCGCTCGGGGGCGACGTAGAGGAGATCGAGCGTGCCGGCGACGAGTTGACGTTCGATCGCGTCCTGCGTGTTGCGATCCTGGGAGGAGTTGAGGAAGGCGGCCCGGACGCCGGCTTCCTTCAGCGCGTCGACCTGATCCTGCATGAGCGCGATCAACGGCGAGACGACGATGCCGGTGCCGCGGCGCACGAGGGACGGGATCTGGTAGCAGAGCGACTTGCCGCCGCCGGTCGGCATCAGGGCGAGCACGTCGCCGCCGCCGATCAGGGCCTCGATGATCTCGGCCTGATGCGGGCGGAAGCTGGTGTAGCCGAACACCTCTTCCAGCACGTTGCGCGCCTCGGCGAGGCTCGGCACTTTGGGCACGGTGCGCGCCTCGCCCTGGCTCGGCGGGGGGGCCAAGGGCGCGAGGGAGGCGGTCTTGCGCAGCGCGGCTGGCGGCATGCTGGGGTCCCGTGGCGTGAAGCCGGTGGCGTTACAGGTGCGGACGGGAAAATTGCGTCGCGCCTCGCAAGGTTGTAGCGCGATTCTGAACGGCCCCTCCTGCGTCCCCAACGGGCTATCCCAAGGATTGGCGCATACGAAGGCGGGCGGCCGGTGCGGGCCGCGGCTTGTCATTTAAGGCGACGGCAGGATGGATTAGACTGCGGGGCGCGCCAGGGGTTCATTTCACCCCCGCCCTCTTTGACGCCATTCGTCGGGAGGGGGGCGGCCCGAATAGACCGAATACGGCCGTTGGGCCCCTGGCCGCTTCCCCAATCGGCTTCGCTTGCTTTGTTTGGCTCGGTTGCGCCTATGCAACAATAGCGAATCAATCGACGTGGTCGCATCATCTGACGTCGAATTAATCTTTCGAAGATCGCCTCGGTAAGTCTACGTTCATCCGTGGACCGCTCGACAGAGCGTGTGGACGTCGGGGCGCGCGATGGGGCGGAGCAGGGGGCACGTCGATTTTTCAACGGTGTCGGCCGGTTGCAGTTTCGCAACAGTCTCATTTAAACGACTGTGGACACATCGTCAGTCGTCGCATTGCGACTTTCGAATGTCGGGAATCGCGCTAACTGAGTCGGAGGGGCTTTTCTCGGTCTGGCGCACATCGGTGCATGGGGACGGACATATGATACGGGGCATTTACACTAAGGCATTTGGCGGCGGCATCGCTGCGCTTGCATTCGTTGCGCTGGCGCCGGGGGCCGCGCAAGCGCAGCTCGGCCATTGTTTCGGCTACGAGGTCTCGCCCGGCATTTTTGTCGATTATCCGGAGTGCGGTGAGACAGCCAACGTTGCCACACAGTTGGGAAGCTCGCTGAGCGGGATCGGCGACGCGATGATCAACCAGCAGCTCAATGTCGGCGCCTTCGCCGCCTTCGCTGCGCCCACCGGCCGTTTGCGGCACACCAATCATGACGGGCTGACGATCAAGGGCGGCGGCGGAACAACGCCGGAGTTCGATACGGACGAAGCCTCGTTCTTCGGTAACGCCAGCTACGATCTCCCTGGCACATGGTTCGGCGGAAAGGTCCGCGTCAGCGGCCTGCTCGGCTACAACACGCTGACGCAGGACGACGAGGCCAAGACCTTCAAGAACGAGATCGACGCCTTCATCTACGGCGGCAGCTATCTCTGGTCCAAGGGCAACTACTACAGCATGTCGCTCCTCATCGGCCTCTCGGGCGATGCCGATGGCCGGAACGCAGGCGGATCCTACAACTACGACATCTCCGGCTACTACTCGAACAGCGTGATGGGTTACACCTGGGATATGGCGGGCGGCTGGAAGTTCGACACTCGCGTCAACCTTGGCTCCTACGACATCGAGGGCGATCGCTTCACCCTTCCCGGGACCGCCAACACCATCAAGGGACACGCCGAGGGCTGGAACGCCGGCATCAAGGGCACCGTGTTCACGATCATCGAGATGGACGGCGGCGTCGCCCGGCCCTACTTCGCGGCTGGCTACAAGAACGTGTTCGGCGAGGACATCGAAGTGCGCGGCGACTTCACGGCCGACTTCGAGCAGGATAACAACTACGGCCTCCTCGAAGCCGGCTACGATTACGTCCAAGGGCCTTGGACCTACGGAGCCGCCGTGTACACCGAGTTTTCGGGCGACCAGAACACGGTTGGCGGACGCCTCGGCGTATCGTTCAAACTGCAGTAGCTGGCGATCGCTGCGGACAGATCCAGACGGGTGCGCCATCGCGTGCCCGTCTTTTTTTTGCGCTCAGGGTCCTCCCCGCGGGGGACGGCGGGCCGGAAAAGTTTGTTGATTTTTGAAGGGTGTAACGCAGGGAACAGCCGGGGCTAAGGGCCTGTGGTGCCTTAGGGAACAAGCTGTGGCGGTGTTAACCGAAATCGCCGCGGTTAGGATTTGTCGAGCAGTATCAGCACTGGCAAGCGATTACGCTCTGGGATATGCTGATGACTGATTTATTGGAGGTTCCGATGTCGACACACGTTTTCTGGTCGCGAGCCTTGACTTGCGGCGCTGTGGCAGCCCTCTCCCTTTCGTTTGTGTCTTCCTCATCGACCGGCGCGGCAAGCGCCGAAGCGACGCCGTCGGTTCAGCAGATCATCGAAGCGCTGAAGCCGCGCAAGACGCGCGGTCTTTCGGTCAAGCCCAGCAAGGCGGACATCGAAAAGGCGCAGGTGATCGACGACCTCAAGACAAAGGCAGCCTCGCGCGGATTGTCGGTGCCTGAGCGCCAACAGCTTGCCGAAGCGGTGAGCGACAAGCCCTCGCTCGATTTCGTGATCTATTTCGACTTCGGCTCCGCCAACATTTCGAGCAAGTCGAAGGCCTCGCTCGATGCGTTGGGCACGGCGCTGAAGGACGACTCCCTCAAGGGCGCCTCGATCATGGTCGCGGGGCACACGGATGCGAAGGGACGCAACGAATACAATCTCTCGCTGTCCGAGAAGCGTGCGGACGCGGTCCGGAAATACCTCGCCGAAAAGTTCGATGTAGCTGAGAGCAACGTCATGGTTGTCGGTTACGGCGCCGAGCGGCTCAAGGACAAGCAGGCACCCTATGCCAGCGTCAATCGCCGGGTGCAGATCATCAATGTGACGGACAAGACGGCGTCCGTCAGCAAGACCCTGGGCACCGACCCGAACCAGTGAGCACAGCCCTGAGCGGCTTATCGAGAGGATAGTGTCATGCGGACTCGCACGATTTCGTATTCCATCCTGACGATTGCACTGGCTGCCTTGGCCGGCGGTGCCGCTCCGGCCGATGCGGCCGGGCGGCGTCTTGCGCTCGTGATCGGCAACTCGACGTATCAACATGTCTCCGAACTCACGAACCCGCAGAACGATGCGGCGGACGTGGCGGACAAGCTGCGCAAGCTCTCGTTCGACGTGATGCTCGGCCAGAACCTGACGCGCGACCAGATGCACGAGGCGTTCGAGAACTTTTCGGAGCAGCTTCAGCCGGGCGACGAGGGCCTGTTCTTCTACGCCGGTCACGGCATCTCGCTCAGCGGTGAAAACTTCCTGATCCCGATCGACATGCCGGCCGAGATCAAGGTCGATGACGAAGCCGCGAGCAAGGAGGCGCTGGACAGCAACCTCGTGAACATGTCGGCGGTGATCGAGCCGATGCAGAAGGCGAAGCTCGGCATGATCTTCCTCGACGCGTGCCGCAATACGCCGTCGAAGGAAGAACTCGGATTGCAGATCGTGGCGCAGGACGGCGCGACGCGGAAACTTCGCTCGCTGTCATTCCATCGCGGCATCTCAAAGGTCAACGTGACGTCGACGAGCGGCGCATCGGGTATTTTCCGCGCTTACGCGACGCAGCCCAACAACGTTTCGGACGACGGCGGCGGGCGCAACAGCCCGTTCACGAAGGCGCTGCTCAAACATCTGGGCACGCCGGGCCTCGACGTTCACCAGATGATGATCAAGGTTCGCCTCGACGTTCAGACGGAAACCTCCAACCGCCAGGTGCCGTGGGAAGAAAGCGCGCTGACGGATACGTACTACTTCACGCCGTCGGCTCCTGGCATGGCCGCTCCGTTGCTGCCCACGTACCGCAAGGAAGGCGCCGGGCCGAACACGGGCAAGCGTCAGAAGGGTGCAGCGCAGGCCACGCAGCGCCGCAACCAAGGCGGTGGTGGTCAACGTCAGCAGGCGCGCCGTGCTCCTCCGGGGCTCGGGATGGGCGTCGGCGCGGGTCTCTAGCCCTCGCGCGACTCTCTAGCGCTCGCGCGACGGGGCCATCGGCCAACTTGATGACGAGATTGAAGGGTGCGGACCGCGGGTTCGCACCCTTTTTGTTTGCGCAAGCGCTTGCAGCGCTTATGCGCCGGGCCGATCCGATGCGTCGAACAACGGCGCCGGCTGGAGGTCGTGCTACTGCGCACGGCGAGCCCATCAACCCGGGTCGGACACTCCGTGTTCGCCGGTTCAGTTCACGCCCAGGCGGCGCAGGCCCTCGGCGCTGGAGTCGGTCGAGCCGTCCAGGGCGAGCGCTTTGCGATAGTCGCTGATGGCGGCATTGCGGGAGCCGCGCGCCTCATGGATGTGTCCGCGTGTGTCGAACATGTACGCCTTGTTGGCGTCGAGCTCGATGGCGCGGTTCGCATCCTGCAGGGCCGTGGTGAGGTCGCCGGCCTTGTAGCGCGTCCAGGCGCGATTGTTGATGGCGTCCGCCATCGACGGGGCCAGCCTCAAGGCCTCGGTATAGTCGTTGATCGCGGACTGAAAGTTGCCCTTGTCGTAGTAGGCGACGCCGCGATGGTTGTAGGCGTCGGGGGTCGGGTTCAGCTTGATCGATTCATCGTAGTGCTCGATGGCCTGGTCCGGATCGCCCTTGTCGCGAAGGGCGCGGCCGAGCGCATAATGGATGGTGGCGTAGTCCTCATCGACCAGCCCGCCCGTTTCGAGGAGGTCGTTGCACGCCTTCTCGGCCTCGTCCGGCTTTTCGGTGTTCTGGCAGTCCTTCCACTGGCGGGTCAGGACGTAGCGTGAGGCGAGGGGATTGGGCGGCGTGCGCGCGCTCTTCGGTTCGGGCTGCGGCGCGGGTTCAGGCTGGGGCGCTGGTTCGGGCGTCTCGGTCTTGCGTGCCGGTTCCGGTTGTGGCTCCGGTGCGGGCTCAGTCTTCGCCGGAGGATTGGCCGTCGGCGGCGGCGAGACGGGCTCCGGCGTTATTTCCGCGGTCGGAGCCGGGCCGCTGTCGAGATCGAGCGGCTGCTCCTTCGCGAGGCCGATTTTTTCGAGCACCGAGTTAGGCAGGTATTCGTAGGCGTAGACGCCGGCCAGCACGAGCGCGGAGAGGGCGAGCACGATGCTGAGCCAATTCGACTGACCCTTCGGGCGTGGGGGCCGCGCGGACGCGGAGGGCGCGGGCGGATCCACCTTCGTCACGGCGACAGGCGTATCCGGGCCGTCGTCCAGGGCCAACGTGTAGGCATGGACGCGCTCGGGAATGTTCTTCAACGCCTGCGGCCCGGCATCGGCGAAGCGCAGGCCCATCTTGCCGGAGACCGCCTCGTGCACTGAACGCGAGACGCAGATGCCGCCGGGCGGGGCGATGGACTCGAGCCGCGCGGCGATGTTGACGCCGTCGCCGAGCAAGTCTCCGCCCTCGCGCTCGACGACATCGCCGATGGTGATGCCGATGCGGAAGTTCATGTGGCGGCTCGGCGCGTAGGCGAGATTGCGCGCCTTCAGGCTTTCCTGCACGTCGACGGCGCACCGCACCGCTTCGACGGCGCTCTGAAATTCGGCGAGGATGGCGTCGCCGGCGGTGTTAAAAATGCGGCCGGCGCCGCGCTCGACGAACTCCGCGAAGACGGTGCGGTAGCCCTCGAAGCGGCGGAGCGTTTCTTCTTCATCCTCGGCGATCAGCCGACTGTAGCCGGCGATATCCGCCGCGAGAATGACCGCGATTTTCCGTTTCAAGCGAAGCTCCTCGGTCTCTGGGCAGAGCGTCGCAAGCTTTCCATAGTCGGCCCGACACGCGCAAGCGTGCAAAGCGCTGGTATACAGGGATTTTATGCGGACGTGGCCGATTTCTCGCGGTTGCCCCGACGCATTTGCGGCCGGAACGAACTTGCGTCCCGGCCGCTGGCATCTGCGATTCCGTGCGCTGGATTATGCGGCGAGCTTGGCTGCGATCTGGGCCACGTGCCGGCCCTGGAAGCGAGCGCCGGCCAATTCGTTTTCGCTCGGCTGGCGCGAGCCGTCCGAGGCGGCAATGGTGCTGGCGCCGTACGGCGAGCCGCCGGTGATTTCCGACAGGATCGTCTGACCCTGGAACGAATAGGGCAAGCCGACGACGACCATGCCGTGGTGGAGCAGGACGGTGTGGGTCGAGAGGATCGTGCTCTCCTGGCCGCCATGCTGAGT
The DNA here is from genome assembly GCF_051860585.1 of Hyphomicrobium sp. Lineage (GTDB taxonomy): Bacteria > Pseudomonadota > Alphaproteobacteria > Rhizobiales > Hyphomicrobiaceae > Hyphomicrobium_C. The sequence goes on along the minus strand of NZ_JBHYDS010000002.1, from coordinate 184,217 downwards.
GGCCGTGGACGTGAAGACCGAGCCGACCTTGCCGACCAGCTTGCCCTGGAACCAGAGGCCGCCGGTCTGGTCGAGGAAGTTTTTCATCTGCGCCGCCATGTTGCCGAAGCGTGTCGGCGTGCCGAAGACGATCGCGTCGTAGCCCGCCAGGTCGTCGACGGTGGCAATGGGCGCTGTCTGGTTGAGCTTGAAGCCGCTCTTTTCGGCCACGTCCGGCGGCACGATTTCCGGCACGCGCTTCACATCGGCCGAAGCGCCGGCTTCGCGCGCGCCTTCGGCGATCGCCTCGGCCATGCGTTCGATGTGGCCATAGCTCGAATAGTAGAGAACGAGAACTTTAGTCATGGGGTGTGCCTTCCGTTGGCGGGATTGTCGTGAGGAGGAGGACGCCGGAGCGGCGTTTGGAAGCCGCTCCGGCGGGTGTTTATGCTGCGAGATCGAACAGCAGGATCTCGGCGTTGTCGTTGGCGCCGATGCTGACGGCGGTCTCGTCGGTCAGCGCGGCCGCGTCGCCTGCGCCGATCACCGTGCCGTTGATGACGACCTCGCCGCGCGTGACTTGCACCCATGCCTTGCGGCGGGGGCGCAGGGTGTGCGTCACGGCATCGCCTTTGCCGAGGTTGGCGACGAACAGATCGAGATCCTGGTGGATCGTCACTGCGCCGTCGCGGCCGTCGCGCGCGCCGACCAACGTCAAGCGGCCTTGGCGCTCTTCGGGCGGAAACGATTTCTGCTCGTAGCTCGGGGCAAGTCCACGCTTGTCAGGCAGCACCCAGATCTGCAGGAAGTGGACGGGGTCGCTGCTCGACGCGTTGAACTCGCTGTGGGCGATGCCGGTGCCGGCGGTCATGCGCTGCACGTCTCCGGGGCGGATCACCGACCCGGTGCCGATGCTGTCCTTGTGGGCGAGCGCGCCCTCGAGCACGTAGGAGACGATCTCCATGTTGTCGTGCGGATGCGTGCCGAAGCCCTTGCCGCCCGACACGACATCCTCGTTGATGACGCGCAGCGTACCGAAGCCCATGTTCTCCGGGTCGTAGTAGTGACCGAACGAGAACGTGTGCTTGCTGTCGAGCCAGCCGAAGTTGCTGGCGCCGCGGTCGCTGCCTTTGCGAACCGTGATCATGGCTCTGCTCCTTTCGCTGGCGGCGCGAACTGCGCCGCCGTTTCGAGGAGGAAGATGCCATTGCTTCGTCTCGGAACCAATGGGCGCGGTAGATGCACACTGGTTCCGTATTGGATGCAATTGGGGAGCGTTTTCCGATCCGACGAGATCGGATCGGACGCTCTAGTTTCTTGTTTTGTCGCATTTTCTTACGACGAACCGGTATCCACTTCGTCGGAAAATGCTCTAGGCGGCTTTCGCGTCCAGAGTTGGATAGTCCGTGTAGCCTTCGGCTCCGCCGCCGTAGAACGTGGTCTGGATCGGCTCGTTCAGGGGGGCATTCTGCGTCAGGCGGGTGACGAGATCGGGATTGGCGATGAACGGGCGGCCGAACGCAATGAGGTCGGCGGCGCCGGAGTTGACGGCGTCGATGGCGGCCGCCCGGTCGTAGCCGTTGTTGGCGAGGTAGGCGCCGGCGAACAGCTTGCGCAGGGCCCGGATGTCGGATCCTGCGGGCAGGTCTCGCGTGCCGCCGGTCTGGCCTTCGACGAGATGGAGATAGCCGAGGCCGAATTCGCTCGCGCGGGCGATGGCGGCGCCGAAGGTCGCCATCGGGTTGCTGTCGTCGATGTCGGCAAAGTTCGAGAACGGACTGAAGCGCACGCCGACGCGGGTGGCGGGAAAGACGGTGATGAGCGCGGCCAAGACTTCAGACAGGAAGCGGACGCGGTTTTCGACGCTGCCGCCGTAGCAGTCGTGCCGCTTGTTCGAGCCGTCACGCAGGAACTGATCGACGAGATAGCCGTTGGCGGCGTGCAACTCGACGCCGTCGAAGCCGGCGATCCTGGCGTTCTCGGCGGCCTTGCGATAGTCCTCGACGACGCGGGCGACTTCTTCCGTTTCGAGGGCGCGGGGCGCGGAGGCGTCGACGAAGCCCTTGGTCGTGAAGACTTGCGTCCGGGCCGTGATGGCCGAGGGCGCTACGGGCGGCTGCTCCCACTTCTGGAGAGACGCATGGGACACGCGCCCGACGTGCCAGAGCTGGGCAAAGATGTGGCCACCCTTGGCGTGCACCGCGTCCGTGACGGCGCGCCAGCCGAGGACCTGTTCGTCGGCGTGCAGACCTGGCGTGGCGAGGTATCCCTGACCTTCCGGTGAGATCTGCGTCCCTTCCGAAATGATGAGCCCCGCCGTCGCGCGCTGGGCGTAGTACTGGACGTTGAGGTCGTGCGGAACATTGCCTTCGGCGGCGCGATTTCGCGTAAGGGGCGCCATGACAATACGGTTCGGCAGCGTCATGGTGCCGATCGTGAGCGGCGTGAAAAGCTTGTCGGTCATTCGGGAGATCTCCTGCGAGGGCCTCGCGCACATATGTAACTCGCGGCGGGAATTGAAAGTGCTGCGCCCGGATTTCTAGGCAAACGCCCCGTAAAGACGCGGGAAAGAGAAGTGATTTCCGGCCCCTGGAAAAATTGCCACGCCGGTCGCATATGCCCAGTTCGTGCGCCGGACGCGCTCGCTCGGGTGGGCATGCTTGCGGTCTGCTGGCTTGGGGGCAGTCGTGTCCATGAAGAAGTGCCCGTGAATACAAAGGGATCTCCACATGACGACGTTTCAAATCAACGGCCGCGAGGTGTCGGTGACGGCCGAGGACGATACCCCTTTGCTTTGGGTGGTCCGTGACGAGTTGGGGCTGATCGGGTCGAAGTTCGGCTGCGGCGTTGCGCAGTGTGGCGCCTGCACCATGCACCTCGACGGGCAGCCGGTTCGCGCCTGTGTGACGCCGGTGTCCGACGTCGCCGGGCGTGAGGTGACGACGATCGAGGGGCTCGGCGGCGATGTCGCGTCAGCCGTGCGGGAGGCCTGGGTCAAGCTCGACGTCGTGCAGTGCGGGTATTGCCAGTCCGGACAGATCATGAGCGCGGTCGCGCTGCTCAGCGAGATTTCGGCTCCGTCCGAGACGGACATCGACAACGCAATGAACGGCAACATCTGCCGGTGCAATACGTATCAGAGAATTCGCACGGCCATTCATGACGCCGCAACGACATTGAAGGGCTGAGGAGGGACGCGCGATGCTAGGACCAATCGATCTCAATGAATTGCCCGCTTTTGCCGGAGCGCGCCGCGAGGCGTTGCCGCTCGACCGCCGTTTGTTCGTGCGCCTCGCGCTCGGGACGGGCGCAGGGCTCGTCATCGGCGGGTTGATCAAGACCGCACCGGCTGCTGCGGAAACGGCCGCTGCGTCGAAGACAGCGGACGGCATTTTCACGCCCTTCGTGCAGATCTCGCCCGATAACGTCGTGACGGTGCTGATCAAGCATCAGGACAAGGGGCAGGGCGTCGCGACCGGTCTCTCGACGCTCGTGGCCGATGAACTCGATGCGGACTGGGCGCAGATCGTTCCGGAATTCGCGCCGGCCAATGTCGCGCTCTACAAGAATTTTGCGTTCGGCGTGCAGGGCACCGGTGGATCGACGGCCATTGCGAACTCCTTCGAGCAGTACCGGAAGGCAGGCGCGGCGGCGCGCGCGATGATCGTGCAGGCGGCGGCGAAGCGCTGGGGCGTCGCGGCGGAGAGCGTCAAAATCGCGAAGGGCGTCGTGACGTCGGGTTCCAACTCGGCGACGCTCGGAGAGCTGGCGAAGGACGCGGCGACTTTTCCCGTGCCGGCCGATCCCACGCTCAAGACCCCGGATCAATTCACCTACATTGGCAAGTCGTTCCCGCGCCTCGACTCGAAGGCGAAGACAACGGGCGCGCGCATCTACACGCAGGATGTGCAGATGCCGGGCATGCTCGTCGCCACGCTGGCGCGGCCGGCGCGCTTCGGCGGCGTGGTGAAGTCGGTGGACGACAAGGCGGCACGCGCGGTCAAGGGCGTCGTCGATGTCGTGACGACCTCGCGCGGCGTGGCCGTGCTCGCGACTTCGACCTATCCCGCGATCCGCGCCCGCGAGCTGCTCAACATCACCTGGGACGACAGCAAGGCCGACATGCGCGGCACGGATGCGCTGATCGCCGAGTATCAAAAGCTTGCGGAGACGCCGGGTGTCGTCGCCAAGAAAGGTGACGCGGACGCGGCGCTCGCCAAGGCCGACCGGGTGGTCGAGGCGTCGTACGTGTTTCCCTATCTCGCGCACGCGCCGATGGAGCCGATGAATTGCGTGGCGCAGTTCAAGGATGGCCGGGCCACGCTGTGGACGGGCTCTCAGCTTCAGACCGTCGACCAGGCGGTGACGGCGGCGATCTTCGGCATCAAACCCGAGGACGTGACGATCAACACGCTCTGGGCGGGCGGCTCGTTCGGCCGTCGCGGCGTCTACGATTCCGACTACATCGCGGAAACGGCCGAAATCGTGAAGGTGACCGGGCGCAGCGAGCCGATCAAGCTGGTCTGGACGCGCGAGGACGACATCAAGGGCGGGTACTACCGGCCCATCTACGTGCACAAGGTGCGTGTCGGGCTCGACAAGGACGGCGCGATCGTCGGCTGGCATCACCGCATCGTCGGGCAGTCGATTGCGACGGGCACGCCGTTCGAAAGCGCGATCGTGAAGGATGGGATCGATGGAACGTCCGTCGAAGGCGTTTCGGATACGCCCTACGACGTGCCCAACATGCATGTCGAGCTGCACAGCACCACGGCCGGTCCGCGTCCGTTGTGGTGGCGGTCCGTCGGTCATACGCACACGGCCTATGTGATGGAGACGATGATCGATGAGATCGCGGTTGCGGCAGGCAAGGATCCGGTGGAATTCCGGCTGTCGCTTCTGACCAAGCATCCGCGCCACACCGGCGTGTTGAAGCTCGCCGCGGAGAAGGCGGGCTGGGGCACCCCGGCGCCCGAAGGCGTGTTCCGCGGCGTGGCCGTGCACGAGAGCTTCAAGAGCTTTGTCGCCGAAGTGGCCGAGGTTCGCCTCGTCGATGGCAAGCCCAAGGTCGAGCGCGTGGTGGCGGCGGTCGATTGCGGCCTCGCCGTCAATCCTGATAACATCAAGGCGCAGGTGGAAGGCGGCGTGGGATTCGGTCTGGGTGCCGTCCTCCACAGCAAGGTGACCATGAAGGACGGCGTCGTCGAGCAGGGCAACTTCGACAGTTACGAAGTGCTCCGCATCAACGAGATGCCGCATGTGGAGGTCCATATCGTGCCGTCCACTGAAGCGCCGACGGGGATTGGCGAGCCGGGCGTTCCCCCGGTCGGGCCTGCGGTCGCCAACGCAATCGCCGCGGGGACAGGTCAGCGCGTGCGCGTGCTGCCGTTCGATGTCGGATTGAAACTGGGGTAGATGACATGCCGGATGCCGGCCTATTGCATGCCGATGGCCAAGCTGGCGAAGCGCTCTCCGACCGCGATGCGGCCGACCGCGATGCGGTCACCGTTGCGCGCCGCTGGCTCGATCAGTACGGCACGGTCGCAATCGCGACCGTGATCAAGACGTCGGGATCGTTTCCCGTGCCTGTCGGCGGCCAACTCGTCATCGGGCCGGAGGACCGCTTCGAGGGATCGGTTTCCGGCGGGTGCGTCGAGGCCGCCGTGATCACCGAGGCCGCGAGCGTCGTGGCGGGCCAGCCGAAGGTGCTGGCGTACGGCGTCTCGGATGAGACGGCCTGGCATGTCGGACTGCCCTGCGGCGGCAAGATCGAGGTGCTCGTCGAACGGCTCTCGGGCGCGGATGACGCGCGCTATCTCGATACGGTTCTTGCCGCGCGGGCGTCGCGGGCGCTGCTGGTGGTTGAGACCGATCTTGAAAGCGGCCGGCGTGTGATTCACGGCGATGCCGCCACATTCGGCGCGGATGTTGCGGCCAATCTCGCGTCCGGTGAATGCCTACTCGATGAAACGCCGGGAGCGCGCCGTTTCCTCAACGCGCTGGCACCGCCGGTTCGCGTCATCCTTGTCGGTGCCGGCCATATCGCGCAGGTGCTTGCCGATCTCGCCACCCGGCTCGGATTCCAGGTCACGGTCGTCGACCCGCGGACGGCGTTTTCGACCGCCGAGCGGTTCGCGGGCGTGCCGCTCAGTCACGACTGGCCTGAGCTTGCGCTTCCTGCGCTCGGCCTCGACGTCCGCACTGCGGTGGTGACGCTCGCGCACGAAGCGCGGCTCGACGACGAGACGCTACTGCTGGCGCTTCGTTCGCCTTGCTTCTATGTCGGTGCGCTCGGTTCACGCCGCACGCACGAGAAGCGTGTCGCGCGTCTCAGTGCGGCCGGGATGTCTGACGACGAGATCGCCCGCGTCGATGCGCCGGTCGGTCTTCGCATCGGCGCCAAGGGACCGGGTGAGATCGCGGTTTCCATTCTCGCGGCGTTGATCAAGGCCCGGCACGGAGCCTGACATGGCAAGTGCACTATGACTTCGACCGACGCGCCGCGCGCCAGGCTCGCCGCCGTGCTGCTTGCCGGAGGGGCGTCGCGCCGCTTCGGGCCTGACAACAAGCTGCTGGCCGGAATCGGTGGCATGCCTCTCGTGCGCCGCGTGGCGCTGCACATTTTGGACGCGGGCATCGACGACGTGATTGTCGTCACGGGTGCGGAGCATGACGCTTATGTGCAGGCTCTCGACCGCTTGCCCGTTCGGTTTGTGGCGAACCCGGTTTGGGACGAGGGGATGGGCGGATCGATCGCGGCCGGCGTGCGGCTCGTGCGAGACAACGCCGACGGCGTCTTCATCGTGCCCGGCGATCTTCCCAACCTGACGGATGCCCTGTTCCGCTGCCTTGCGCATGAATTCGAAGCGCATGGTGGCCACAAGATTGTCGTGCCGGTCACGAGCGACGGCGCGCAGCGGAATCCGGTGCTGTGGCCGCGATCCGCATTTGCGGCGCTGGCCGGGCTCAACGGTGCGCGAGGCGGGAAGTCTCTGCTGGACACACTGGGTGGAGAGCGGCTTGATGTGGTCTTCGACGATGCGACGCTGTTCGCGGATATCGACACGCAGGCCGATTTCGACCGCTTCACCGCCGGGGCCTCGTTCACCGCCGGGACCTCGCCCATCTCCGGGACGTCAAAGTGACCCTTCTCGATGTGCCGCAGCAAACGGATCGTGCGCCGCCCGCCGCGTCTCCGCTGCTTCGGGTGTCGGGGGTCCATAAATCCTATCCTTCGCCGCAGGGGCCGGTGCCCGTGTTGCGCGGCGTCGATCTCACGCTCGCGCGCGGAGAGAGCCTGGCACTACTCGGCGAGTCCGGCAGCGGCAAGAGTACCCTCCTTCACCTTGTCGGCGGTCTCGACGACGCGGATGCCGGAGAGATCGTGCTCGATGGCGTGCGCGTCACGGGGCAGGGCGACGCGGACCGTTCGGTGCTCCGGCGCGAGCGGGTCGGGATCGTGTTCCAGCAGTTCAATCTCGTGCCGAGCCTGACGGTGGCGGGAAATCTCGCCTTCCAGGCGCGCATCGCGGGGCGGTTCGATGCGGCGTGGCAGAGCGAGCTTGTGGCGCGGCTGGGTCTCGAAGGCTTGGAGCAGCGTTATCCCGAGCAGCTTTCGGGTGGGCAGCAGCAGCGTGTCGCGATCGGGCGCGCGCTCGCCGTCAAGCCGCAACTTCTCCTCGCCGACGAGCCGACCGGAAATCTCGACGAGGCGACCGGCGACGACGTGCTGGGGCTGGCGCTCGATCTCATCGCGGCGACGGGCTGCGGATTTCTGATGGTGACGCACTCCACGCGCCTGGCGCGACGCCTCGACCGGCAGGTGACGCTTGCCAAGGGCGTATTGGTGATGCCATGAGCGAAGCGCTCTGGACGTTCGCGACGCTGCTGAGCCATTGGCGTCGCCATCCGATGAACCTCGCTACCCTCGTGATCGGGCTCGCCATCGCGACGGCGCTCTGGAGCGGCGTGGCGGCGCTCAACGCGCAGGCGCGCACCAGCTACGACAAGGCTGCCGCCGTCTTCGGCGACGCGGGAGCGGCGAGCCTCGTCGCGTCGCGGAGTTCCTTCATTCCGCAACAGAGCTACGTGGCGCTGCGCCGCGCGGGCTGGCCTGTGTCGCCGGTGCTCGAAGGCACGGTGCGTATTCGCGGCGTTTCGTATCGGCTGATCGGCATCGAGCCGCTGACGAGCCCGAAGGGATCTGCAGTTGGCGGCCTCGCGACGACTGTCGATCTTGAGGGCTTTTTGAGAGCACCGGGCCGCACGCTCGTCGCGCCCGAGACGCTGGTCGAACTCGACGTCGCGGCGGGTGCGCAGCCGGGAACGGAGACGGGACGGAACTTGCCGCCATTGGCCGTCTCGGATGCGGTCGCGCCCGGATTGCTCGTGGTGGATATCGGACAGGCGCAGGCCGTGCTTGGGCGGCCGGGGCAGTTGTCGCGGCTCACTCTGCGCGGAGGGGATGTCGAGACGCGCGCGTTGCCGCCCACCTTGCGGGAGACACTCAGGATCGAAAAGGCCGAGGAGGCCGGCGACCTCGCGCGGCTGACCGACAGCTTCCATCTCAACCTGACGGCGTTCGGTTTTCTTGCGTTCATCGTGGGGCTTTTCATCGTGCACGCGTCGATCGGGCTGGCGTTCGAGCAGCGGCTCGCCACAGTGCGGACGCTGCGGGCGGTCGGCGTCTCGCTCAAGACACTCATCGCCGCGCATGTCGGCGAGGCTGTCCTGTTCGCATTGGTGACCGGCGCGCTCGGCGTCGCGGGCGGTTATTTGATCGCGGCCGCGCTGCTGCCGGATGTTGCTGCAAGCCTGCAAGGTCTTTACGGCGCGCATGTCGGCGGGCAGCTCGCACTCGATGCGCGCTGGTGGTTGTCCGGGATCGGGATGGCGTTGGCCGGGGCGTTGGTCGCGTATGCCGCGGGGTTGTTCAGGATTGCGCGCATGCCCGTGCTGGCGATTGCGAAGCCTTTGGCGTGGCGCGAAACCCATCGGCTCCAGCTCAAGCGGCAAGGCGCGGCGGGTGTGCTCGCGCTGGCGATCGCGGGTGCGGCCTATCTTGGCGGGACCGGTTTGGAAGCGGGGTTCACCGTGATCGCGGGCATTTTGCTTGGGTCCGCGCTCTTGTTGCCGCTCGTGCTCTCCGGCGTACTGAGGTTGGGGGAGCGGCAGGCGTCCGGCGCGCTGGCGCAGTGGTTCTGGGCGGATACGCGCCAGCAGCTGTCGGGGCTTTCGCTGGCGCTGATGGCGTTGCTGCTCGCGCTTGCGGCCAATGTGGGTGTCGGCACGATGGTCGAAGGATTCCGCAAGACGTTCACGGCGTGGTTGGACGAGCGGCTGAACTCGGAAGTCTATTTCGATGCGGCGGGCGTTTCGGAAGCGCGTGAGATCGAAGCGTGGCTAGGACGGCGGCCTGATGTCACCGCCGTTCTGCCGGTGTGGAAAGCAGAGACGCGGATTGCGGGCTGGCCGGTGGACGTGTTCGGCACGCGCGATCACGCCACCTATCGCGATCATTTCACTCTGCTCGCGCAGTCGCCCGGCGCCTGGGATGCGGTGCGCGACGGAAAAGGCGCGCTTGTCAGCGAACAGTTGGCGCGGCGGACGCGGCTCGGTCTCGGCGATGCGATCGAACTTCCGACGGCGCGCGATAGCTGGCGCGTTCCCATCGTCGGGCTGTACCCGGACTACGGCAATCCGAAGGGACAGGTGCGCGTCAATGTCGATGCGCTTGTCGCACATTGGCCGGATGCGAGGCGGACGAGCTACAGCCTGCGCGTCGCGCCCGGGGGATCGAACGCCCTGATCCGCGACATGCAGACTGCGTTCGGCGCCAAGCTTTCGCGGGTGGTGGATCAAGCGGCGCTCAAGGCGATGTCGAAGCAAATCTTCGAACGCACGTTCGCCGTGACCGGCGCGCTCAATACGCTGACGCTGCTTGTCTCGGGCGTGGCGCTGTTCGCGAGCCTGCTGACGCTCAGCGGCGTGCGGCTGGCGCAGGTCGCGCCAGTGTGGGCGCTGGGTGTGACGCGGCGGCGGCTCGGGGATCTTGAAGTCGGCAAGTTGCTGCTGCTTGCGGCGGTGACAGCCGTGCTCGCGATCCCGCTGGGGCTCGTGCTCGCGTGGTGTCTCGTGGCCATCGTCAACGTGCAGGCGTTCGGCTGGCGGCTGCCGTTCCACGTTTTTCCGTCGCAGTGGGCGCTGATTTTCACGATGGCGCTACTCACGGCCTTCGTCGCGGCGATCATTCCGGTCGTGCGGCTGGGGCGCACCGCGCCGCAGGATCTGCTCAAGGTGTTCGCCAATGAGCGTTAGACGGGGCATCGCTGCGGCCGTGCTGCTCCTCGTCGTGTGGGGCGGCGAGCGCGTGGCGGCCGGAGGATTTGCAGGGCTTGGCGATGACGCGGCCGGATTTGCGGCCGTCGTGCCGGGGCGTGTTATGGCGTTTCCGGCCGATTTCGGTGCGCATCCGGATTATCGCATCGAGTGGTGGTATGTGACCGCCAACCTCAAAGACAAGGATGGCGCCGCCTACGGCGTGCAATGGACGCTCTTCCGGCAAGCGCTCGAGCCAGGGCCGCAGCGCAACGGCTGGGCGAACCAGCAGGTCTGGATGGGGCACGCGGCAGTGACGAGCGCGGCTGCGCATCGCTTCTCGGAAACGCTGGCGCGCGGCGGCGTCGGACAGGCGGGTGTTACTGCCCAACCGTTCCAGGCCTGGATCGACGACTGGTCGTTCGAGAGCGTCGACAAAGCGGATACGGCGATGCGGGTAGCGAAGCTGTCGGCGAGGGGGAAAGATTTCTCCTATGCTTTGACGCTCAAGACCGATCGCGCGCCGGTGCTGCAAGGCGAGCGCGGCTACAGCCGCAAGTCGGATCGCGGACAGGCCTCCTACTATTTCAGCCAACCCTATTTCGACGTCGCGGGCATGCTGACGCTCGATGGGCGCGATGTCGCCGTTACGGGGACGGCGTGGATGGATCGCGAGTGGAGCAGCCAGCCGCTCGCGGCCGAACAGAAAGGCTGGGACTGGCTGTCGCTACATCTGCCGGGCGGGGAGAAACTGATGCTGTTCCAGCTCCGCGGCGCGGCGGGTGATTTCTACCGATCCGGAAACTGGATTGGACGCGACGGCGCCGTGCTGCCGCTCGCAAGCGGCGATATCGTGCTGACGCCGGGCGAGACGCGCCGCGTCGCGGGCCGGACGGTTCCTATTGCGTGGGAGGTCGAGGTGAAGAGCCGGGGGCTCAAGATCAAGACGGTGCCGCTCAATGCCGATGCCTGGATGGGCACGACGTTTCCCTATTGGGAAGGGCCGATCCGTTTTGCCGGGTCGCACGCGGGAGAAGGGTATCTGGAGATGACCGGGTATTAGAAAAAAGAAGGGCGGGGCACTGGGGGATTAGTGCGTCCCGCCCCCTCTCAACCGGTGAGCTTTGGATCACACGGCGGGGAGGATCTTGATGGCGTAGCGATGGCCATGGGCCTCGCGATAGACGACGCGCACTTGCTCACCGCGGCGCAGGCCCTGTCCCATCGCGCGGGGGTCATACCGATAAGTCTGCTGGCCGACCGTGAGGTGCTGGGCGCGCGGGTTCAAGTGCTCGATGCGCCCTTTGGCCTCGTGCGTTGCGCCGGCGGCTGAGGCAGCGCCCGCACCCGTCGCCAGTGCAAGAGCAACAGTGCCAATCGTCTTGATCGTATACATCGGGTCTCTCCGTACTTTCTTTCCCGTCGCGGCAGGGCGTTACTTAGAGAGATGAACCTTCGAGGCGATCATCTTGCCGTCCTTCGTGTCGAAGGTGATCGCGACTTTGTCGCCGGCCTTGATCTTGTCGAGCTTGACGTGGCTGCCGACTTCAAACGTGTCGCCGTTGGCGAGCGTCAATTCGTGCTTGGCGGCATCGGTGGATTTGACGTCGCCGGTTTTGGTCTGCGACGCCGCGAATGCGCTCACGGACATCGCGGTCAGCGCTGCGAGCATGATGGGGGCGACTACTTTGGTAGACATCGGTGGCTCCTGTTTTTTTCGCCGGGCGTTTGGCTCAACCCATGCGCCCCCTTGATATGCACTCCTCATCTTGCCGCCGCTTGGCCGCCAGCATACGGATTCGTAAGGGCCGATCAGGCCGCCTCGGCGGCGCCCGGAAACGAAATCGCAACGCAGAGTCCAGGTGTCTGATCCTTCAGTGCAATCGCCGCATCGTGCAGCTCGGCGATGGCTGCGACGAGGGTGAGGCCGAGGCCGCTGCCGGGCGTGGTGCGGGCGCGCTCAAGCCTGTAGAGGCGCTGAAAAACCTTTTCCCGCTCGGTCTCGGGAATGCCCGGACCATTGTCGGAAAGCTCCGCTCGGAAGCCTTGCGGCTCATCATACAGCGCGATTGAAATATGCGTGCCCGTCGGACAATGCCGAATGGCATTCTCGACGACGTTGGCGAACAGCTGCACGAGAAGCTCGCGATCGCCCTTGACGAGGGCGGGCTTCCAGCGCGTATCGGCCCAAGCGAGGCGGTGTCCGGCGTCTTCCGCGACGGCGGCGTAGATTTCCGCGACATCGTCGAGGATCGCGACGAGATCGACGCTGCCGAACCGTGCGCGGCGTGCGCCGGCTTCGATCTGCGTGATGCGCAGCAGGGCATCGAACGTTTCCATGATGGCGTCGAGATCGTCGAGCGCGCCGTCGAGCGACGCGCGGAAGTCGGATGCGGTGCTCGCTCCGCGGCGCGCGATGTCGAGGCGCTGGCGCAGCCGGCCGACGGGCTTCTTCAAATCATGCGCGATATCGGATGAGGACTGGTTGACGTTCTCCATCAGCTTCTGGAGGTGGTCGAGCGTGCGGTTGACCTGTTCTCCGACATGATCGATGTCGTCGCCCGAGCCGGACATCGGCACGCGGGCCTTGATGTTTCCGTCGGACACGGCGGCGAGCGTGTGGGCAAAGGCGTCGATGCGGTGCTGGGTCTGACGTGCGATGAACGCGCCGCACGCGCCGCCCAGCAGGGTCGTCGCAACGAGGCCGATGCCGAGCACTTCGAGCAGGAACGTTTGCGTGCGCCGCAGCTCGCGGTCGCTGCTGCCGACCAGAATTCGGCCCTCGGAAACGTTCTCCCACATGGCGAAAAAGCGGTCGTCCGGTTCGCCCGCGGAGCTGTCGGGCTGGACCTTGGCGCGCTCGAGCGTGATCCAGCCGTCGGTCGTGGGAATGTTGCGCACGTTACCGGCGACGTGGCGGCCGTCCTTGTCGATGAGCTCGACGATGAAATCCGCGTGGCGGACGGAGGCGCTTTCGCTCGCCACAACGCCCGCGAGATCTTGGAACGAACGTTCGTCGTCGATGGCTTGGAACGCCTCCATCGCCTCCTGGGCGCGGACATGGATCTGATCCGTGAGGCGCGAGGTCATGCCGAGGAAGAGGATGGCGAACAGCGCGACGACGGTCGCCGCGAACAGGGCCGTGAATGTCGCCGCGAGCCGGAACGGGGTTCGCTTCAGCACGGCGGGGCCCTCCGTCACGGGCCTTCGTGGAGGCTGTAGCCGCTGCCGCGCACGGTATGGATCAGCTCGGTCGCGAAGGGCTTGTCGATCTTGCTGCGCAGCCGCGAGATGTGCGTCTCGACAACGCTGGTCTTGGGATCGAAATGGAAACTCCAGACGCGTTCGAGCAGCATCGTGCGGGTGACGACGCGTCCCTTGTTGCGCATCAGGACTTCGAGGAGGCGAAACTCGCGCGGCTGAAGCTCGATCTCAGCGGTGCCGCGGTAGACCTTTCGCGTGATGAGATCGAGCGCCAGGTCGCCGACCTTGAGCCGTGTTTCTTCGCCCTTGAGGTGGGGGCGGCGCGACAAGGCGTTGATGCGGGCCAGCAGCTCCGAGAATGCGAACGGCTTGACGAGGTAGTCGTCGCCTCCTGCATCCAGGCCGTCGACGCGGTCGTCGACGCCGCCGAGTGCCGTGAGGAAGATGATCGGCACTTTGCATCCGGCCGAACGCATCGTCTTGACGATGGCGAGACCTTCGAGGCCGGGTAGCATGCGGTCGACGATGAGCACGTCGTAGGTTTCGCCCATGGCTTGGGTCATGCCCTCGCGCCCGTCGGCGCTGTGGTCGATGGTGTGGCCCTCTTCCTCGAGGCCATTGATGACGTATTGGGCGGTGTCGGGGTCGTCCTCGATGAGTAGCACGCGCATGCGTCGCGTCCTTGCGATAGGTGTCGGCGTGCCCCGACTATAACTGCGCCGCGATGTCCGTCCGCTTTCCGCGCCGTTACAAATTCGTAAGGCTCGGCGCGGCCGCGGGCGTAGACGGACCGTTAAACGAACGCGCCCGCGCCGCCTTGGTTCGGATGTCCCGGCGCGGCCGGCGCAGTGGGGATCTGGGGTTCGCCCTCGGTGTCCCATTCGTCGGCGCGGTGCTCGGCGGCGATGGCGAGGTAGATCACCGGTAGGATGAAGAGGGTAAACAGGGTGCCGATGGCCATGCCCGTGACGAGCACGATGCCGATGCTGTTGCGGGCTTCGGCGCCCGCGCCGGTGACGAATACCAGCGGCAAGTGGCCGAAGACGGTCGCGGCGGTGGTCATCAGGATCGGACGCAGGCGCGTCTTGGCGCTTTCGCGGATGGCGGCGAGTTTGGTCAGACCTTCCCTCTGCAACTCGTTGGCGAAGGCGACGATCAGGATGCCGTTCTTGGCGATCAGTCCGACGAGGGTGATGAGGCCGATCTGGCTGTAGATGTTGATCGTGGTGAAGCCGAGGAACGTGAACAGCAGGGCGGCGGAAAGGGCAAGCGGCACCGATCCGACGAGCACGACGAGCGGATCGCGGAAGCTGCCAAACTGCGCGACGAGCACGAGGTAGATCAGCACGATGGCGAAGGCGAGGGTGCCGGCCAGCGTTGCGCCTTCCTGCCGGATCTGGCGGGATTCACCGGCGTAGTCGATGGTGTAGTCGGCCGGCAGGATGTCGCGCGCGGCGGCTTCCAGCGTGGCGAGGGCCGTGCCCTTGGTTACGCCGGGCACGACGCCGCCGAAGACCCGGAAGCTGTCGGCCTGCTGGAAACGCGTCAGCGTGCGCGGGGCCGTTTTCGTCTCGAGGCTGGCGATGGCCGAAACCGGGATCTGTTTTCCGTCGCGCGTCCTGATCTTGTAGTCGAGCAGGCGTGAGGCGACGGCGCGCGCGTCGAGGTTCACCTGCGGGATCACCTTGTAGGCCCGGCCCTCACGCGTGAAGCGATTGACGTAGTTGCCCGAGATGAGAACGCCGAGCTGCTGACCGACGTCGGCCAGGTCGAGGCCGAGATCGGCGACGCGCTCGCGGTGAACGGTCACCATGACCTGCGGCAGATCGATCTTGAGATCGGTGTCGGCGAACATGAACTGTCCGCTGGCGAAGGCGGCGTTGACGAGCTTGCCGGCGTAGTCCGCCATCTGTTCGGGCGTGCCGGGGCCTTTAAGCACGAGTTCGACGTCGTAGTTGCCGGCGCCGGGGAGAGCGGGCGGCAGCACGGGGAACACCTGCAGCTCCTTGATCTGCGAGACGGCGCCAAAAATCTCCGGCTGGATCAGATGGGCGCTGCGCGTGCGGTCGTGCCAGTTCTTCAGCAGGTAGCCGCCGAAGCCGTTCGACGGAAAGACGATCTCGAACATCGCTTCGTATTCGGGCAGCGCGGTGCCGATGTTCTTGATCTTGTCCATGTGCGAGGTGGTGTAGGCGAGCGAGGCGTCCGGCGCCGAGTTCACGATCAGGAGGATGAAGCCTTCGTCCTCGACCGGCGCAAGCTCCTGCGACGAGAACATGTAGAAGGGCACGGCGAGCATGCAGATGAAGGCGCCGAAGGTGAGGATCTGCGCGCGCAATGTGAGGATGACGTCGAGAGCGTTGCCGTAGGCTTCGGAGAGGCGGTCGAGGCTCCGCGTGACGAAGCGCGCGTAGCGTCCCTCATGGCCGCCCTCGGTCGCCGTGTAGGCGCTCATGATCGGCGACAGCGTGATCGCGACGAAGCCCGAGAAGATGACGGCGATCGCCAGCGTGAACGCGAATTCCTTGAACAGAACGCCCGTCAGGCCGGACAGAAACCCGATCGGCGCATAAACGGCGGCGAGCGTGATCGTCATGGCGATGATGGGCGTGAACAGCTGGCGGGTGCTGAGGAGCGCCGCCTGGATGCGGCCCATGCCGTGCTGCATATGGCGCGTGACGTTCTCGACCACGACGATGGCGTCGTCGACTACGATGCCGACGGACAACACGATGGCGAGCAGCGTCAGCAGATTGAGGGAGAAGCCCATCGCCATCATGGCCCCCAAGGCGGCGATGAGTGATATCGGGATCGTTACGAGCGGAACCAGCGCACTGCGCCACGAGCCCAGGAACAGGAAGACGATGAAGCCGACGATCAGCACGGTTTCGCTGAAGGTCTTGGCGATCTCCTTCAGCGAATTCTCCATGTAGACCGTGCCGTCGTAGGCGAGGTCGATCTCGGTTCCGGCGGGCAAGTCGGGGCGGATGCGCTCGAGCTCGTCGCGCAGCGCATAGGCGACGGCGATCTCGTTGGTGCCGGGGAGCGGCCAGACGGATAGATACACCGCGTCCTTGCCGTTGTGGCGGACGTTGGAGGTTTCCTCCTCGGAGCCCAGCTCGACGCGGCCGATATCCGAGATGCGGACGATGCGTTTGCCGTCTTCGCGCACGATCAGGCGTTCGAATTCCTCGACGCTCTTGAGATCGGTATTGGCGAGAAGATCGACCTGGACTTCGTTGCCTTTGGTGCGGCCGACGGCGGCAAGAAAGTTGTTGCGCTGGAGGGCGGCCTCGACTTCGCTTGCGCCGAGGTTGAAAGCCGCGAGGCGGTCCGCGTCGAGCCAGATGCGCATCGCCTGTGGGCGCGCGCCCTCCATGCCGACACGCTGGACGTTGGCGATCGTGCTCAGGCGCGGCTGGATGTTGCGCGAGAGGTAGTCGGTGATCTCGGGCGGCGTCATCGTGTTGGATGTGACGCTGACGTAGAAGGTCGCGTAGGGCCGGTCGGCGCGCTGCACCTCGACGACGGGGCTTTCGACCTCCTGCGGCAGCTCGCTGCGGATCTGGTCGAGTCGGTTGCCGACCTCGGCCAGCGCGACCGTGCTCGGATGGTTGAGCTTAAGGCGGGCCGTGACGGTGCTCAGACCGGCGACGCTCGAACTCTCCACGTAGTCGATGCCAGTGATGGAGGAGACGGCGCGCTCGATGGGCGTGGTGACGAAGCCGCGGATGCTGTCGGCAGATGCGCCGACGTAGATCGTCGTGATGAGGATCGAGGAGCTTTCGATGCGCGGATATTGCTGGATCGGAAGCTGTGTTGCGGCGCGGAGGCCAATCAGCACCAGCGCCAGGTTCAAGACCAGCGCGATCACGGGGCGGCGGACGAAGAGGTCGATGACGCGCATGGCGGGCTCGCTCAGTTGACGCCGACTTCGGCCGGAGCGGGAGCCGGAGTGCCAGTATGGACGAGCAATCCGTCGCGCAGCTTGAATGAGCCGGACGAGGCGATCAGGTCACCGGCCGCAAGGCCTTTCAGGACGACGATGTCGCCGCCCTTGACGGCGCCGGTGGTGACGGCCCGCATGCGCGCGCGCAGCTTGCCCTCCTCCTCGACCAGGACGAACACGTTCTGCCCGTTCGGTGAGCGGCGGATGGCGGACAGGGGCGCCATGACCGCTTGCTGTGGTTTCGATGTCTCGACGGTGACGTCGACGAAGGTGCCGGGTCGCAGCCGCTCGCCGAAGCCGGGCGCGACGGCGCGGAAGGCCACGGCGCGGTTCGATCCGTCGGCCGTGTTGTCCTCGGCAAGAATGGTGGCCGTCATCTCGCCGTTCGGTACGGCGGGGCCCGAGAGCGTCACGCGGCTGCCGGCTCGAATGGCGGCCGCGCTGTCTTGCGGCAATGCGAAATCGACATAGGCATCCGCGTCGACGCCCTGCAGCGTGACGATCAGGGTGCCGACGTCCAGGTAAGCGCCGGGCTGCCAGTTGGTGATGCCGACGCGGGCGCGGAAGGGCGACGTGATGCGTTTCTTGTCGACGACGACAGCGAGGTTGTTGGCACGCGCGGTTGCAGCGGCGAACTCCTCGCGCGAGCGATCGAATTCCTGCTCGTTGAAGGCGGCACTGGCGCGAAGGCTTTCGCGGCGGTCGAGTGTGATTTTGGCCAGGCGCGCATCGGCTTCGCTCGCGGCGAGGGCGGCCTGCTCCTGGCGCGCGTCGAACTGAATGAGGAGCGCGTCCTTATCGACGATATCGCCCGAGCGGAAACCGATCTCCGCGACCACGCCTGCGATCTCGTTCCGGATCTCGACGTGGCGCAGCGCGACGACCGAGCCGATGGCGCGGGTGGTGGCCGACCACTCGCCCGTGTGGGCGCGAACGGACTGGACCGCTTCGCTCGGTTCCGGCGAATTCCGGGATGCGGCGATGGCCGTCTGGATCTCGGAATACTTGTAGTAGCCAAGCCCGCCCGCCGTGCCGCCGATGGCAAGGATCACGAGCATCCAAGCAAAGATGTGCTTCAACATGGGAAAATCTCAGCTTCTGTTTTGCAGTCGTCAAAATCTGATGACGCGCGGTGGGGCGTCGCTCAAATGACGTTCGGCGATCGTCCGCGCCGACATGTGATCAAAATAAATGCAGCGCCTTCTTTCAGGCTGCGGAATGGCGGCGGTCAAGCGCATTGTGCGGGGAAGCCGAAATATGGCGGCCGCACGGTCATTTTTCGGGCTTGCGTTGCAACTTTGCCCGGGAATTAAGGCTGTTTTGGTGGCGAGGCGTCGTTAGTCCGTGGCGGGACGGATCGTGAATTTTACGACTGCCGCCTGCGCTCCATAAATCTGGATCGATACCGGCCCTTCGGCGATCTCGAAGCGGACGCTTTTGCGGGCGAACTCGCAATCGGCCGAACCGGTATGACCCGTCGCCTCGAGCGCCTTGCCGTTCTGGACCACGTCGATCCAGGCATGGGCGGACAGCGTGACCTGGTAGTGTCCCTGGGAAATGCTCCCGAAGGTGACGACGCCGGCGAGCGTTTTGTCGTCGCCGGGTTTCGGCGTTTTGGTCGGCGTGGCCGGCAGCGTGACCTCGGCTGCCGGTTTGAGGGCGAGCGCGACGGCCTTGCCGTCCGGTGGCGTTGGCAGGGTCGAGCCGCTGTCGACCGTTTCGGTGCCGTCCGATTTCATCCAGGCAATTTCGGTTGCGAGCGGCCACAAAAAGCCGTCGCAGCCGACAGCCGGCGCGGCGACGGATGAGGCCGCCGCGGAAACGAGCGCCGCACTGGCAACGAAAAGGGACAGCAGCGTCTTCATGCTTACTCCACCGCGACCATGACGTCGGACGATTTGATCACCGCCGACGCGGTCATTCCGGGCTTGAGAGCCAGTTCATCAACGGACTCGTTGGTGATCGAAGCCGTCACGATCGTGCCGCCGATATCGATACGCACGTGGGCGGTGGTCGCTCCCTTCTTCACGTCGACGATCTTGCCGGTGAGGACGTTGCGGGCGCTGATCTTCATGGACTGAAATCCTTCTGCTGCACGGCGCTAGCTACCGTCTTATATCGCGCCGCGCAGCAGAATTGAAGACAAGTGTGCCGAGACCTAGAACTTCACGCGGCCGTTCGCAAAGAACTGCCGGCCCGCTTCGGGGAAGCCTTCCACCAAGCTGTAGTTTTGATCGAAAATGTTGGTCGCGCCAACGGCAGCCGAGACGTTTTCGTTGAACTTGTACTCGGCTTGGAGGTTCGCCAACGCGAAACTGCCGGTCTCGATGTAGCTTCTGGTCTTTCCGCTGGTGACGAAGCTCGTGCGATCGCTGGCGAGCGACAGGCTCGGCGTGAACGTCAGCTTCGAGGTCGCATCCCAAGAGAGATAGAGGAAGCCTTCGTGCTGGGGCGTGCCTTCAGGCCGGGTTCCCGGCGTGATGTAGTCGAAGCTGCGCTCCAGGAACGTGTAGTTGCCGCCGACGCGGAGGCCGGGTGCGACGTCCCAGTCAACCGACAGTTCGGCACCGTAGGTCTCGCCGCTCACGTTCTGGTTCTGCGTGAACACGCTGCCGTCAGGACGGATGATGTAAGCGGACTGAATCGAGTCCTTGAGGTCCGAATAGAAGAGGGCGCCTGAAACGCGCACGTCCCGTAAGAACGTCTCCGTCGCGCCGAGTTCCCAGTTCGTCGCGCGCTCGGCTTCGAGGTTCGGGTTGGGAATGGCAAAGCCGAACCGCGTGCTGTAGCGCTCGAACACGGTGGCGAAACGCGTGCGGCTCGAAACGGTCGCGTGCACGTCGCCGGTGTTGGAGAAGCGATAGACGGCGCCGCCCTGGTAGTTCCAGGCGTGGTTCGTGGTGAGTTCGTTCTGGACGACTACGCCGGCGGTGAAGTCCTCGGCGCGCTTCACATCCTGATAGTCGTAGCTCACGCCGGCGATGAAATCGAGCCGCTTGCTGGCGTGGAACGTGTTCTCGAGCGCGAAGGACCACGTGTCCTCGATGTTCTCCTGCCAGGGCTCGACGAAGCTCTGGGTTGGATGATCGGGGCGTCCGAAGTTGCGCTCGGCATGATTGTCGCTGCGATAGTGGATCGCGCCTTTAAGCGTGTTCATGGGGATCAGCTCAGTGCCGAGTTCCAGGAAGCCGCCGTAGGCAAAATCCTCGTAGTCGCTGTTGAAGGCGGACATCGCTGTTTGCTGTGAATAGGGCGCAACCGTCGCGCTCGGGGAGTCGAACGAGCTCAAGCGGTTTTCGAACGTGTTGTAATAGACGTTCGTCTTGACGTAGGACGCACTTCCGACTTGCGTTTTAGACAGCCACGACAAGCTCTGGATATCCCAGTAGGGCCATTCCCAATAGCGCTGGGTCTGGAACTGTTCCTTGCGAATGTGCAGCGGCGCGCTCTTCTCGCCGCTCTGCGTCGTGTAGTTGATGCTGTATTCGTCCGTCGCATTCGGCGTGATGCCGACCTTGGCATTGATGCGCCAGTCGCTGAAATCGGAGTTGTCGCGGGCGCCGCCCTGTTCGTAAGGGAAGAACGGATCGAACGGCGTCGACGGCGTCGCGGGGCGGAAATCGTCCGACAGGTTGAACTGGTCCTGATCGACGATGGTGCCGCTGATCTGCGCGTAGTACCCCTTCTGGCGCGTGCCCATGTAGGCGTAGCTGCTCCACTGATTGAGATCGTCGAGGTCGCCGTTCATCACCACGCCGGAGCGGGCTTCGGCCTCGAGTTCCTTGGTGGGCTTGCGCGAGACCATGTTGATGGCGCCGCCGAGGCCGCCGGGGCCGTTCAGGACCGAGACATATCCCTTCTGGATCTGGACTTCAGAAAGGTCGGGCGTCAGGAAGCGGCTCATGTCGAGACGGTTGTCGGCCGGCAGGTAGACCCGCACGCCGTCAATCGACAGCGGGACCCGGAAGCGATCGAAGCCGCGCACGTAGATGTCGCGTTCGTTGCGCCGCCCGCCGCCCGTATGGGACGAAACGCCGGGTGCGAGTTCGACGGCCTTATCGAGGGACTGGGTGTTATAGGTCCACATCGCCTCGTTGGTGATCGTCGAGCCGCCGATCATGTCGAGCTGGCCGAGCGTGAAGATGCCGATGGCGGGGCCTTCGCCCTCAATCGCGGTTGTGCCGGAGCCTTCGGATCCGTCGGAGGCGGCTGCCGTGGACTGAGCGGACGAGGCGCCTGCGCCCTTCGTGCGGCGGCGGCTGACAAGCGGTTCCTTAGGGGATTGGACGACGATGGGCGGAAGCGGAGTCGCTTCATCGGCCGTGACATCGCCACCAGCGGTTGCCGTACTGCCTTCTTGTGCGAGCGCTGACGATGCGGCCACGCAAAGACTTGCTGCCGTAACGGCAGCGAACACTTTTCTAGACATTGTAGTCCCCCAACTCCGGACCTGGCGCGAGGCCAGATCCGCTCCCTTCACGATATATTCATAAGAATATAACGTAGGGCAAGCACAGTTTTGCAATCGGGCGATTGGCGTTTTCAATGGAAGTCGCGGCTGCGCAGCGGAAATGAGGTCTGCGGAGCGAGAGGCGCGGTGCTGTCGTTCTCCTGTTGCAGACGTTCCGCGTCCCGCAAAAGCGCAAGATCCGCCGAGAGGTCGATGAAGCTTTCGGCCAGGATGTGCACGACGATCCCCGCGCGCTGCAGGCGACCGCGAACGGCAAGAAAGCGCGCGCTCATCACGGTGCGGCGGTTGCTCGCGAAAACTTTCGGCCAGACGATGATGTTGGCGATGTCCGTTTCATCCTCGAGCGTGACGAAGACCGCCTTCTTGCCGCCCGGCATCTGACGCGTGAGAACGAGACCGCAAACAATGATCTCCTGATCGTGTGGTGTCTTTGCTGGATCGCGCAGATCCGCATTGCGCGTCACGCCGCGCCGGCTCAAGCGCTCGCGGAAGAAGGCGATGGGATGATCCTTCAACGACAGTCCCGTCGTGACGTAGTCCTCGGCGACGTGCTCGGAGAGCGGCATCGACGGCAGGATGACGGCGGGCTCGGGAAAGAGCTCGTCGCCGAGATGAGGATCGAAGAGCGGCAGCGTTTGGGTGTCCTGCAGGACGGTTCTTTTGCTTCGATGGGCGGTTGGGTGCGCGTCCTCTTTTCTTGTGGGGAACGACTCCACGCCGATGGCGCGCAATCTTCGGGCCGACCAGAGCGCCTGGCGCCGGTCGAGCCCCATCGAGCGGAAGGCGTCCGCCGCGGCGAGCCGTTCGATTGCGCCGCGCGAGATGCCGGCTGCGCCCAAGCGTTCGAGATTGGCGTATCCGTTGCCGCGGGCGGCGATGAGGCGTTTCATCTCGCTTTCGGGGAGGCCCTCGATCTGGCGCAGCCCGAGGCGGACGGCGAAGCGGTGCGGGCTTTCGGCGTGGGCGTGCTCCAGCGTGCAGTCCCAGTCGCTGAAGTTGGCATCGGCCTCGCGAACCTCAACGCCGTGCTGGCGCGCGTCGCGGACGAGCTGGGCGGGCTGGTAGAAGCCCATCGGCTGGCTGTTCAGGAGCGCCGCGCAGAAGACATCCGGATAGTGGCACTTCATCCACGCCGAGGCATAGACAAGCAGCGCGAAGCTCGCGGCGTGGCTTTCGGGGAAGCCGTATTCGCCGAAGCCTTCGATCTGGCCAAAGCAGCGCTCGACGAAGGTGGGATCGTAGCCGCGGCGGGTCATGTTGCGGATGAACGTGTCGCGATAGAGGTGCACCTTGCCGGTATGACGGAAGGTGGCCATGGCGCGTCGTAACCCGTCGGCCTCGTCGGGCGTGAACTCGGCGGCGGTGATGGCGATCTGCATCGCCTGCTCCTGGAAGAGCGGCACGCCGCGCGTGCGTTTCAACACCTCCTTCAGTTCGTCTTTGTCGCCATGTTCCGGTGCCGGAGAGGGATAGACGATCGTATCGGGGTTTTCATCGCGCCGCTTGAGATAGGGATGCACCATGTTGCCCTGGATGGGGCCGGGGCGAACGATCGCCACCTCGATGACGAGGTCGTAGAAGCAGCGCGGCTTCAGGCGCGGCAGCATCGACATCTGCGCCCGGCTCTCGACCTGGAAGACGCCGACGGAATCGGCCTCGCAGAGCATATCGTAGGTTTTCTCCGCGTCTTTCGTGCCATCCGCAGGGATCGTCGCCAGCGTGTAGCTTTTCTTGTGATGCGTGCGCAGGAGATCGAGGCCGCGCCGGAGCGCGCTCAACATGCCGAGTGCGAGCACGTCGACTTTCATCAGGCCGAGCGTGTCGATGTCGTCCTTGTCCCACTCGATGAAGGTGCGATCCGCCATGGCGGCGTTGGCGATGGGCACGGTTTCGTCGAGCCGCCTTCGCGTCAAGATGAAGCCGCCGACGTGTTGCGAAAGATGGCGCGGAAAGCCGATCAGCTCGCGCGCGAGCAGGATGGCCTGGCGGATCGCGGAATTTTCCGGATCGAAGCCGGCCTCGCGAATGTGCGTGTCGGGAAGGCCGTCGGCGTGGCTGCCCCAAACGGTCTTGGCGAGGGCGGCGGTCACGTCGGGCGTCAGTCCCATGACCTTGCCGACCTCGCGGATGGCGCGGCGCGAGCGGTAGTGGATGACGGTGGCGCAGATGGCGGCGTATTCGCGGCCGTAGCGTTTATAGATGTATTGGATCACCTCCTCGCGCCGCTCGTGCTCGAAGTCGACGTCGATGTCGGGCGGCTCCTTGCGCTCTTTTGAGAGGAAGCGGGCAAAGAGAAGATTGGAGGTGCTTGGATCGATCTCGGTGATGCCGAGGCAGAAGCAGATAGCGCTGTTGGCGGCCGAGCCACGGCCCTGGCAGAGGATCTCGAGGCGGCGCGCCTCTTTGACCACATCGTGGACAGTGAGGAAATAGCGGGCGTAATCGAGCTCGGCGATGAGGGTCAGCTCCTCGCGGATCTGTTTCTCGACCTTTTCCGGAACGCCTTTCGGATAGCGTCTTGCCGCGCCCTGCCAAGTCAGGTCATCGAGATGTTCTTGGGCGGTCTTTCCTGGCGGCACGGGCTCGTCGGGATATTCGTTCTTGAGATCGTCGAGCGCGAAACGGCAGGCTCCAGCGATCTCGATCGTACGCCGGATCGCATCGGGATAGTCCGCGAACAGGCGGGCCATCTCCGCGGGCGGTTTGAGATGGCGCTCGGCATTGGCGTCGAGGCGAAATCCCGCGTCGTGGATCGTGCATTTCTCGCGGATGCAGGTGAGCACGTCGGCGAGCGGACGGCGCTCGGGCGCGTGATAGTGCACGTCGTTGACGGCGACGAGGGGCGTGCCTGCGTGGCGCGCGAGCGTATCCAGGTCTCCGAAGCGGCGCGGCTCGTCGCCCTGATGGCGGTGGACGGCGGCGAGGAAGCTTGTGCCGTGTGTGGCGCGGGCCAGCGTGTCGAGGCGCCGTTCGAAATCAGGCGTGAGCGTATCCGGCGGGAGGGCGATGAAGATCTGGCCGTCCCTGGCTGCAAGGATGTCCTCGAGCGTCAGCAGGCATTCGGTGTTCGCGCCCTTGCGCTTGCCGAGCGTGAGCAGGCGGCAGAGGCGCGCATAGGCTTCGCGGTCGGTGGGATAGGTGAGCAGCTCCAGTCCGTCGATGGTGACGAGACGCACGCCCACGATCAGCTTCAGCGCTTTGTTCTCCTTCCAGGCATCGAACGCGCGGACGACGCCGGCGAAGCTGTTGCGGTCGGTGATGGCGAGCGCGTCGAGCCCCAGGGCTTCGGCCACGGCCACCATCTCGGCCGGATGGGAGGCGCCGCGCAGGAACGAGAAATTGGTGGTGACGGCGAGCTCGGCGTAGCGGGTCATGAGCTGCTCTCCTGTGGGAGATCCTCTCCACTTGCCGAAGGCGGTTCTCCTTTCACTTGTGGGCCGTCCCCATCTCGCCGAGGGCGTTCCCCTCCCCCTTGTGGGGAGGGGTTAGGGGTGGGGGGAATCCCGACGGTTAGCGTTCTGGAATCCGCCCCTCCCGGCCTCCCCCATGTCATGTCGGAGATATGCCTCCGGCACGATGGGGGAGGAGAAGTGACGGCTCGCCTTCGACGAGGTGGGGGAGGAATATGGTGGTGCATTTGGCTAACGTCGATCATGCGAAGAGGCCGTGCACGAACCAGCGCGGGGCTGCGGTTTCGCGGCCGGGGATGCCTTCGCGGTAGAGCCAGAGGCGGCGGCCGGCTTTGTCCTCGACGAGATAATAGTCGCGCGTGGGGGCTTGCGCTTTCATGGTCCACCATTCGGCGGCGATGCGCTCGGGGCCTTCCGCGCGCGCGATCATGTGCTGGCGGCCGCGCCAGGTGATGCGCTGGGGCGGACCATCGGGCAAGAGGGCGATGACATCGGCCGGCTCGGCATGCGGAAAGAGCAGCAACGGGCGCGTGTTGCGTGGGGACGGCCATGGCGCCGCCTGCGCAGCGGCCGCTACGATGGCCTCGCTTCGTTCGGGGATGTGACGGGCGCGGGCTTCGAAGCGTCGGACGCTGCGCGGGCCAAGCCGCTGGCGCAAGGCATCGAGAAGGGCTGCGAGCTGCGCGGTTTCCTCGAACGTGTTGGCGCCTGCGGCCATCTCCACCTGCGCGGCCTGCATCGGTTCCGCGACGGTGACGGCGAGGGTCAGAGTCTCGAAGCCGTATCCGGCATCGACCTCCTGCGCGATGCGATGCAGCCGAAGCTTGAGGAGGCGCGTGACGTGATCCGGATTGCGCGTGGGAAGCGCAAGGCTCAGATCGATGGCCTCGACCAAGCCGTCGACGCGATAGAGCGAGAGCTTGAGAGCGCGCGCGCCGGCGCCGTCGCGTTCGAGGGTGGAGGCGAGGTCGCCCATCAGCGTGTTGGCGACTTCGACAATCGCATCTTCGTTGAAGATCGGCTCCATGAGCGAGCGGCGCGCGAGATAGACGGCCGGGGGGGCGAGCAGCGGCAGCGGTTCAGCCGCGCGGCCGAGCGCCTGATCGAGACGTTTCAGCAGGGCCTTTTCGAAGCGGGCGGCGAAGGGCGCGCGGTGCTGACCGGTGAGAGCGCCGATGCGCTTGAAGCCGAGCCGGCGCAGTGTGAGCGCGGTTTCCGCATCGAGCCGCAGGGCTTCGACAGGCAGGTGCGCGAGCGCTTCGGCCTCAGCGCCTGCGGTCACGATGGGGGAGGGCGTGCGCGAAAAGCGCGCCATCGCCCACGCGGCGCCGGGCGTTTCAGCGCAGGCGAGACGGGCTTCGAGGCCGAAGGTGGCGAGCCTGCGGGCGAGATCGGCCAGCAGTTTTTCCTCGCCACCCAGAAGATGCGCCGCGCCCGTGATGTCGAGAAACAAGCCATCGGCGCCATTCGCGGCATCGAACGGGGCGACGGAGGGCGTGTAGCGCGTGCTCCAGTGGGCGAGCCGGGCGAGGGCGTTCGCGTCGGCTTCAGGATCGTGGGTGCGAACTTGCAGGAAGCCGATCCGCGCGCGCGCGTCGGCAAGGCGCGCGCCCGGCGCGAGGCCCTCCGCCTCGGCGGCGCGATTGACGGCCAGGATGCTCGCCGTGTCGGCGGCATCGGCGAGCGCGAACGGCCGCCGCGGGTCAACCGGCTCGCTTTTGGGCCGATTGTGGGACTCGCTGTGCGATTGGCGCGCTTCGTTCCTCAGAAAGCGCAGGATCGGCCAGCGCGGCAGCCAGACTGAAACAATGCGTGGCATGGTCGAACTCCAGGATCCATTCGCCGGGCCTGCCGTTGCGGCAGCGCTCGAGCGCGGCGCGCCATCGCCAGCGGGCGGCGAGGCCGAAGCGGTCGCGGGCGGCTTCGCTCGAGGTGATGCGCCATCGTGTGGTTGCGGTGGCGGCGTGCTCAGCGGCCGGCGGCCGCATGAGCAGCAGTGCGCGGCGGGACTCGCGGGCCGCAACCTGCAGCCGCTGGCTCGTCTTGAGATCCAGCTTGACGCCGAGGGTGCTCGCGACGGCCGCGGGCACGCCCGAGCGCAAGGCTTCCTCGGTCGCCCAGAGGGCGTCCTTCTCGTCGGCGGTCTCGACGAGGATGACGCGGCCGGGATCGAGGCCGAGCGTGTTGAGGCCATGGCCGAAGAGGCGCGCATTTCGGACGGGACCACGCGCGGTGAGGATGAGGAGAAGCGGGGCGGTGCCCGGCGTGCGGGCGAGAAGCGCGATCAGAAATCCGAACGCGGCCGGCACATCGGCTTCGGTCTCGGGGGCGATCTCGTGCATGGCGCCGAAGGCGAGACCGCCGCGGGGAAGATAAGCGTCGAGCGCAGGCAGCCCGAACGACAGGCAATCGGGTTCGCCGCCCTGCATCCCTTCCATGTGCAGGCCTTCGATGCGGGACAGCATGCGGCGCAGTTCGCCTAGTGTTTGGTTGCGCGTGGCGGCGGTTTCATCGCGCGTGCGGGAGGCCGAGCGGACATGCGGGGGCGTCATCAGCGGCTTGCCTCCGATCGGGGTCAGGATGGGGTGGTTTCAATAGTATAGAACAAAATAAGAACATAGCAAGGATTGCGTGCGGGAATTTTTCCTTCGACCCTTCACACGTCGGACGGTCTCGTGCATTTCTGTCTGGCGTCTGATCCTTCAGCCGGACAGCCAATGAGACCCGCCCGACCCCCGAACATCTCGTACGCCGATGGGTTTTTCATCGCGGTCGGCGCGCTCGCGGTCGTCGCTCTCCTGATCTCGGCCAAGGCTGTCATCACGGCCGGCGATATCGCGGACCTGCAAATTCTGCTCGCAACGCTCCCCGATGTCGCGACCGCCTCACCCGGTCAGCTCTCGATTATCGACGGACGGATTTCGGCTTCGGTCGTGCCGCTGCACGACGAGTTCGTCGTCTATCGGCGCGAGCGCAGGGAACGTGGCTGGAGAGACCTTGATGGCGGCAAGCAACCGCTCGAGGTCGACACCGTGTCAGGGAGGTATCTGATCGGCAATGACGATTACGAACTCGACCGGACGATCTCCCGCTGGACCGATTCCAAGCGCGACGACGAGCATCCGCGTTTTGCGCGCGGCTCAGTCCGCATCGAAGGGCTGGTCGCGAACGGCTCGGTGATGGCGATGGGTCGTCTCAAGGACGAAGCAGGCCGGCGCATATTCCACGCAGACCGCGTGGTTGGGCTTTCGCGGGCGACATTTGCGGAGCGTCTCGCGGAGGATCACGTCTCGCAGACGCGTCTTGCCATGGCCACCGGTGCGTTCGCCGCGCTGGGGATCGCGATCAGCGGGTGGCCGATTTGGCGGCTGTTGCGTGGCGTCTGAAAGCAAAAAGACCGGAGCGGGGCTCCGGTCTCGATTTGCCAGGATCGTGATGGTGCGCGTTCTACTGCTTGGCGCACTCGACGGTGACGGTCGTGCCGGTGGCGGCGATGAACTTGGAGCAGGAGCCTTCGACAGCGGCGACGGTGACCTTCTCGTCG
The DNA here is from genome assembly GCF_051860585.1 of Hyphomicrobium sp. Lineage (GTDB taxonomy): Bacteria > Pseudomonadota > Alphaproteobacteria > Rhizobiales > Hyphomicrobiaceae > Hyphomicrobium_C. The sequence goes on along the minus strand of NZ_JBHYDS010000002.1, from coordinate 155,343 downwards.
GACACTTCCGTGCTGCTCGCCGTCTCGGCGGTCTTCTCCGTGAAGGTTGCGGACGCAGCGGCCGTCTCGGGTTCGGCGGCCTTCTTGTCGGCAGCCTTTTCGGCGCGAGCGACCTGAGCGGCCTTCTTCTGCTTAGCGGCGGCGACAGCCTGAGCCTTGCGCGCGCGAGACTGCTGAGCGGCGTGGCGGCTCGGAGCGTGCGACTGGTAGGCGTGGAAGCCGCCGTGTCCGCCGCCGCAGCCGGCCGATGCGGCCTGGATCTGAAACGCGGCGATCAGCAGCGTGGAAAGCACGATGGCGACGATCTTGTACATGGCTCGCTCCTGGCGATCTGAATTTCCGTGGCGGCCCGGTGCGGGTCGCCGTTGACAGGAAAGTGCCATGCGGCGCGAGGAAGTTCTGTCCCGGCAGGAACATCACCGAAGTTTTCGAAGTGCGCGAAATTCACTGTTTTTGCTGAATAAATTTCGGACTCTTGGACCTTCTGAACGCTGGGAGCGTTTAAAACGCGAGAGTTTCGCTTTGAGGATCGTTCCAGCCAAATGAAACCCGTCATCGTCGTCGGATATGCAGCGCTCGACCACCTCTATCGCATCGAAGCCTTTCCTCCCAAGCCGACCAAGGTGCGTGCGCTCGACCACCGCGAGGACGGCGGCGGAGCGGCCTCGAATGCGGCGTCGGCCATCGCCATGCTGGGCGGCACGCCGCGCCTCTGGAGCCGCGTCGGTGACGACGAGACCGGCGAGAAAGTGCGGCGTGCGCTCGACCGGTGCGGCGTGGACACCGCATTCGTCGTCGCGTGCGATGGCGCGATCACGCCGACGGCCGCCATTGTCGTGGACGCCAAGGGTGAACGCCTGGTGATCAGCGAAGACGACCGCGTCATGCCGATGGACGCAGGCTGGCTGCCGCTCGGTCAGGTCGCGTCTTTGGGCGCGGTGCTCAGCGATCTCTCGTGGCTCGAAGGCACGCAGGCCGCCTTTGCCGAAGCGCGGCGGCATGGCGTGCCGACCGTTGCGGATATCGACCTCGGGGGCGGCATCCTGCTGGAGCGCGTCATCGGGCTCACGGACTACGCGATCTTTTCCGCGCCCGCGTTCGAGAAGTTCATCGACGGCGCCGACGCGGGAGCGCGCTTCGCCGCTCTGCATGCGCGCGGCGTACAGCACGCGGGCGTGACGCGCGGCGCGCGAGGTTATCTCTGGAGCGGGCGGAAGGGCGCGGGCGAGCAGCAAAGCTTCGCTGTGCCGATCGTCGATACGACCGGGGCGGGAGATGCGTTTCACGGTGTATTCGCGCTCGGGATTGCGTCGGGGCTGAGCGATACGGCGGCGGCCCGTGCCGCGTCGGCTGCGGCGGCGCTCAAGTGCCGCCGCCTGGGCGCGCGCCTCGGCCTTCCGACCGCGATCGAGCTCGACGCGTTTTTGCTGGAGCAGACGGGCGAGGGGCTGCCGGAGCCGCTGCTGGCCGAGGGCGGCTTGGCCGCGGCCGCGGATGCCGACGCCTGATGGCCGGCCGACGCCAATTCCGCGAGCAATGCCCTGGTGACAGGGTTGCGGTGCTCGAAAATCGCGCCCGTAATCCTATATGAGGTCCTGTATAATGGGTGACACGTGCGGATGGCATCACGTCCGCGGCTGGAGATACCGATGAAATCCAAACCCGACGAGACGATCATCGTGATCGATCGCCACGCACAGCAGACGGGCGGACAGCCCACCGAGCTGACCGGCTGGCGGCGTTGGCTGGCGGCGGGCGCTGCCTACGTTGTATTCGGGCTGGTCGTCATGGTGGGGTTGGCTGCGCTGCTCGGGATCGCCATGACGTTCGCCATGGTGCTCGTCGTCGCCATTCCGCTCGCCATCGTGCTGGCCGTCATCGCCTATGCGACCGGGCTCGTGAAAGTCGATGTGCGGCGCGACCGCTTCTGATTGCCGCTCGCGCGTCTGGCTTCGCTCTCGCGCGTTGCGCTTCGAAAGGGCGGTTTAGCCCGCTAGGGCGCCGGCGGCGGCTCCGGCATCTCGGGACCATCATCCTTTGGAAGATCGCCGTCCTTCGGGAGATCGTCGTCCTTCGGCACGTCTCCCTCCTTCGGCTTGGCGGCCTTAGCCGGCGCGGCGGTGCGCGGGAGCTTGGCGACCCACGGAACGGCTGCCGACAGCACCTTGCCGAAGCTCGCATCCAGGGCGGCGACAGCGGACGGGGAATCGACCGCGGCCAGCGGCGTCGTTTCCGTAAACACGCGCGAGCCTTCGATCTTGCCGCCGGCGCTGACGAGCTTGATGGCCATTTCGACGGTCGCGCTGGGGCTCGGCGTCATCGTGACGGCGAAGGTGCGGATCTCGGCCTGGAGCTGTTCGCTCGCCTCGAGATTGTCGAGGGGGCGCGTGACGCCATCGAAGCAGCCGGAATTCTCGAAACTCTCGATCACCTTCGACTGCACCACCGAGGGGATGTTGTCGGTGAACTGCGCCTTGTCGAACGGATTGTTCTCGGGCGGGTCGCCGATGACGATCACCTTGTCGGAGTTGAAGGCCATGGCCGCGGCGGGCTCGGGGATCACCAGCTGGGGTTGCTTCTTCCCCTTGCATGACGCGTCGCCCTTCAGCGCCGTCAGAACGTAGATGCCGGGCTTCGCCTTGGCGCCGCCGGCAAAGCGTTCGAGGCCGGCGAGGATGCCGTCGATGCGTTCGGAGTTGCGCGAGAGGACACCGGCGAACGTGCTGATGCCCTGAATGGCGTCATGCAGGGCGGCGCTGTTGTCGTCGATCACCTTGTCGAGGCGGGTCAGCGTGGCGCGCGCCGACTGCGTCAGGCTCTGCGTGCTGGCTGGGCTGGCGGTGAGGAGCGGCGGCTCTCCGGCTACGGCGGCAAAGCGCGCGGCTGTCGGTTCTCCGCCGCTCAGTTCGATCACCGGCGCGCCGGTGAGGCCCTGGAAGTCGACATTGACTTCGGTGTCGTCGCGCACGGGCGTCGAGGGATCGACGGCGATCGTGACCAAGACTTCTTTCGGCGCATCGGAGTTGAGCGAGATGTCGGTCACTTCGCCGACGCGGATGCCATTGAAGACGACGCTCGAGCCCTTGAGGAGACCCGAGACAGAACTCTGGAAGCGGATGCGGAACAGTTGCCGGTCGGCCAAACCGCCCGTGTTCGCGAGCCAGTAGACAAATGCGAAGACGGCCAGCGTGACCGCCAGGACAAAGGATCCGATCAGGGTATAGCGCGCCTTCGTTTCCATGGTCGGCTCAAGCCTCGGTGTTGGCAGGACGGTTGTTGTAGGCGGCCGCGCGGCGGCCGCGGAAATACGATTGAACCCACGGATGATCGCTGGCCAGCATGGATTCGATCGAGCCCGTATTGACCACGCGCCCGTCGGCCAGCGCGCCGACGCGATCGCAAATGGTGTGCAGGCTTTCGAGATCGTGCGTGATCATGAAGACCGTGAGCCCGAGCGTTTTCTGGAGCGTGCGGATCAAGGCGTCGAAATCGCCCGCGGAGATCGGGTCGAGGCCCGAGGTCGGCTCATCCAGGAAGACGAGCTCGGGGTCGAGCGCGAGCGCGCGGGCGAGCGCCACGCGCTTCGTCATGCCGCCCGAAAGCTCGGACGGCATCTTGTCGTAGTCGGCGGGGCGGAGGCCAACCATGTCGAGCTTGACCGCCGCCATCTCATCCATCAGGCGCTGCGGGAGATCGAGATACTCGACCATCGGGAACTGCACGTTCTGAAGGACGGTGAGCGACGAGAACAGCGCGCCTTGCTGGAAGAGGACGCCCCAGCGGCGCTCGATGGCGCGGCGGGCTTCTTCCGAGGCCGTGTCGAGTTGGGTGCCGAGCACCTTCATGGTGCCGGAACGCCGCGGGATCAGCCCGATGATGGTGCGCAACAGGACCGACTTGCCGCTGCCCGATCCGCCGACGAAGCCGAAGACCTCGCCGCGCTTCACGTCGAAACTGACACGGTCGAGCACGGTGCGGTCGCCGAAGCCGACGACGAGATCCCGCACCTCGATGACGTTGTGTTGGATGGTGCCATTGATCATGGGCTACATATCCACCGAAGCGAAGAAGATGGCGAACAGGCCGTCCAGGACGATGACGAGAAAGATCGATTTCACGACGGACGCGGTGGTCTCGGCGCCCAGCGATTCAGCGCTGCCCTTCACCGCGAGCCCGCGCGTGCAGGCGACGATGCCGATCACAAGCGCCATGAACGGCGCCTTCAACATGCCGACCTCGAAGTGCGTGACGGATAACGCCTCGCGCAAACGCTGGAGATAGATTTCCGGGCTCATGCCGCCGTAGAGCCAGGCCACCACACCGCCGCCGTAGAGCGCCGCCATCGAGCCGAGGAAGGTCAGGATCGGCAGCGCGATCACCAACGCGACGATGCGCGGCAGGATCAGCACCTCCATCGGGTCGCGGCCCATGGTGCGGAGCGCGTCGACCTCCTCGCGCATTTTCATCGAGCCGAGCTCGGCGGTGTAGGCGCTGCCGGAGCGGCCGGCGATCATGATCGCGACGATGAGCACGCCGATCTCACGCAGCACGAGGATCCCGACCATGTCGACCACGTAGGCGTCGGCGCCGAACTTCCGGAAATGGAAAAAACCCTGCTGCGCGATGATGCAGCCGATCAGGAACGTGATCAGGACCATGATCGGCACGGCCTGCCAGCCAACCCGATCCAGGTGATGAAGCGTGGACGTGCCGCGAAACGAGCGCGGGTTTGCGATCACGCGGCCGATCGCCAGCACGAGGGCTCCGAGCATGGAGGCGTAAGCGGCCAGCTCGTGGCCGAAGGCAATCGTACCGCGGCCGAGGTTGCGGATGTGGTCCAGCACGGGCGTCGCCGGGGCGGCCGATGGATCCGGCGCGTGCTCGGTGCTGCGGATTTCGTCGTAGAGGCTACGATAGCGGTCCGGCAGACCTTGCAGGCGCGCGCGCCCGACGCTGGTCTCGCGTGTCCGGATGACGCGTTCGATCAGCCAAGCGCCATAGGTGTCGAGGTTGGTGACGCCGTCCAGGGCGACGACGACGGGCCGCTCCTGGGGCGCCAAACGCAGCGTCTGCTCGATCAGTCCGTCAAGGGCGTGGGCGTGATCAATGGTCCAAGAGCCTTCGGCCGTCAGCACGGTTTGATCCGTTCCGAGCCGGGCTGCTAGAGAGGGCGGCGAACCCATTGACCTTCACTTCCTTCGTGTTCGACGCATTATTTGCGCGACAGGCTGATGGTCACGCTCTGGAGAGGCGTTCCTTCGGTCGCGATCGCGACGTTTTGCTTCGTTTGATCATAGGTGATTGTCATCGACCCTGTCACGCCGCCGACAATCGCGAGCGCAAGCTTGCTGTCGGTCAGGGTACCCTTGGCCTCGCCGCCCGCGTTATAGGTGCGCTCTTCCCAGTTTCCGCTCAGGGACGTGCCATTGGCGCTGATCTTGCTGCGCAATTCGATCTTATTGTTTGGGCTCGAGCAGCGCACGGCGATGCCGAGCTGCGAACCGCTGCCGGTGTAGTAGGCGTCGCATTTCAGGCGTTCGGACGTGCCGTCTTGCAGCTTGTACATTCCTCCGCCCGCCCAGGAGCCAAGCAAAGGGGAGAAAGTCGGTTCGGCCGCGCACGGTGAGACGAGGCCTATGGTCATGATGGGTGCCGCCAGGGCGGCCAAGCCGCGGCGCCTATTCAGAGGCCGTGCAGAGGTCATGTGTGTCCCTCAATTGTGCTCGCGTCCGGGAGCCCCGGTTCACCCGATACGCAGACACAACAGACACTGATTATAGCCGCCGCGCAACTCGGCAGCATGACAACAAAGTGAGATCCGGCTGCGTGCTGACATTTACGCCGGAGCGCCGCTTGCGGCAGGGCCTGTGCCCGCCGATCGGATCAGCAGGAGTAGGCGACCCAGATATTCGGCTCTTCGTAGCGGCCGACCTTGCGCTCGACATCGATATCGACCGGAACCAGTGCGCCATCAAGGGCATAGGAACCGGATCGATCATAGGTCTGGCGGCTCCACGTCTCCCAGAACGCAAGCGGTTCGTCGACGACCATGGAGCGCTTGCAGGGGCCGATCAGCTTGCCGCCGGACGACAGATGACTGCGCACCCAGGGGTCGAACACGCGGCCGCGGTCGTCCGTCCAGGTGATGTAGTCGTCGATCGAAACCCACGGGTGAAGCGCCTTGGCGGACGGGCGGACCGGCGCGACCAGCCCATCCAGCCCCTTAGCCTCCGCAAGCTCCATGAGGGCGCGGATCATCATGCGCGCGTAGCCCTTGGAGCGATGAATGACGGGGACGGAAATGGCGAGGGCGCCCAACATCTGGCGGCGTCCCTTCGGGCGGGCGGCCGTCTCTACAACCCAGTCCCATCCTTCGGGCGGCAGATCGTCCGGGCCTGCACAGTCGATGGGCACACAGTTGGCGACGGCCACAGGATAATTTGTGTCTTCGTCGACGAGGCAGAGCTGATAGTCAGAGTATTCCGTAAGTAGATTTGCGTAGAGTTCATAGTGAGCGCGGGTGAAATTCAAGTATCCCAGCTCGCTCCACGCAGCCTGCTCTATCGAGAGTGAGGCTTTCCGGAGTTCTTCGCTGTCTGCACGAGTACGAATAACGAGATGTGCATCCATGAGAGTTTTGCTCAATGACTCTATAAACGCGAGAACTTGGAACCGTCCCCTTACTGAGAGCTTAATAAAGCGTTAATCTGTTGAATGCAACCGAAAAAGAGTTAACACGCTGTCCGCGCGCCCTTTCATTACGGGCCGAAACAGTTTGTTCACGACGATTTGAGAGAAGGGGTCAAATATGGTGCAGCCTAATAATGACTTAGCTGTTCCGCGGTTTAGCTGGTGTCCAGACATCAAGGCGTGGTCGAGCAGCTATGATACTTGGAGACACGACTGATCATTACGACGGCAATCTTCGTCGCCTGACGAGATTGACGCGGATCGCCATTTCGTTTTTCGGGATGGTGCTGCTCGCGACGGTTGCATTTGCCGGCTGGTCCGCAAATCGTGCGGCAACCGAGACCGAGCGCTCTCTGCTCGAAAATGCGTTCAACCAAAGCATCGCCAACGTGCTCGACGGTCAGAAGAGCGTGGCGTGGTGGGACGAAGCCGTCACCAAGATCACGCCCGAAGCGATCGACCTCGACTTCACCGACAGCAACTTTGGCGTCTTCCTGACCGAAACGTACGGTCACGACGAAGTCTACATCCTCGACGCGCAAGACCGGCCGCTCTACGCGTATTCGGATGCGACCCGGCACGAGCCGGCCGAATTCGAGAAGCGGCGCGCCATTCTGGCTCCCGTCATCTCGGAAGCCCGCGGCGGCGCCTCGAAGCTCACGGCGCGGCCTGACGAATTCAAGGAACTGCAGACAAACTACAAGGTGCTCGCCGGCGCCGTTGAATCGGCGCGCTGGTCCGGACACATTTTCTCGGTCGAGGGACGCTATGCCGTCGTGGCCGCTCTCACCATCGTTCCGAACGTCGATCTGACGCTGCTCAAGGGCCCGCCGAAGCTGCTCATCAGTGTCGTCTATATCGACGACGACTATATTTCGAGGCTGTCCCGCACGCTTCTTCTGCCGACCCTTTCGCTGTCGAAGGAGCGGGTGCTGTCAGGAACCTACGTCTCCGACCCCTTCGTCGGCGACGACGGCGGCTTGGTCGGGTACCTGTCGTGGGAAACGCGGCGTCCCGGCCATTTTCTGCTTGCCGTTATCCTGCCGCTGCTCGCGTGCGGCGTATTTGCGACCGGCATGTTCTGCAACGACATGTTCGCCCGCCTCAAGCTGGCGTCGGAGGAGCTTACGCAGCGTGAAGCGCGCTCGCGCCACGAAGCCAAGCACGATGCCCTGTCGGGGCTGCCCAACCGCCAGAACATGATCGAAAATGTCGAGGCTTGGCTCAGGGCCTCCGATGGCGGGCGCGCCGGCGAGCACGCCATTGCCGCCTACGTGGACATCGACCGGTTCAAGGACATCAACGACACGCTCGGTCACGAGGTCGGCGACAAGCTGATCAAGGCCGTCGCGCGGCGCCTCAAGGCGCGGCTGCGCACGAACGATTTCCTCGCCCGCTTCGGCGGCGACGAGTTCGCGGTGATGTGCATTTCGTCCAACGCGCAAGACGGAGCGGCACGACTGGCCGCGCGGATCACCAATGCCTTCGACGAGCCGTTCGCCATCGACGGCCAGAACATTCGGGCCTCCGTTTCGATCGGGCTCTCCATGGCGCCCGAACACGGCCAGACGGCCGACCAGCTCATGCGGCACGCCGATATCGCGCTCTACGAAGCGAAAAAGCAGGGCCGCGACCGTGCGATCGCCTTCTCCGCCGAAATGGCGCAGGAAGTCGAAACGCGGCGATCGATCGAACTCGATCTGCGCGCCGCGATCGAGCGCGAGGAGCTGCGGCTGCACTATCAGCCGATCGTATCGTGCCGGACCGGCGCCATCGTCGGCGCGGAAGCGCTGCTGCGCTGGCGTCACCCGATGCGCGGCGATATTTCGCCCGCGACCTTCATTCCGATCGCCGAAGTGTCGGGCATGATGCCCGCCCTCGGGAACTGGATCATCGAGCGGGCCATCAAGGATGCCAAGCTCTGGCCGGAACTCGAGATCGCGGTCAACCTTTCGCCGGTGCAGTTCGGCGAAGCCGATTTCGCGGACCGCCTGGAGCGTCTCACGACCGAGCACGGCATCAAGCCGGAGCGGATCGTGCTCGAGATCACCGAGGGCGTGCTGCTCGAGGCCAGCGACCACACCAAGCAGGTGCTGCAGTCGATCCAGGCGATGGGCTTCAAGACGGCGCTGGACGACTTCGGCACGGGGTATTCGAGCTTGTCGTACCTCTGCAATTTCAAGTTCGACAAGATCAAGATCGACCGCTCGTTCGTCAGCAACGTGTCGAATGCGCTGACATCGCGGACCATCGTCCAGTCGGTGGTCTCGCTGGGGCGCGGCCTCGGCATGAGCATCGTCGCGGAAGGCGTCGAGACGGACTATGACGCGCTGATGATGAACCACCTCGGCTGCACCGAAATGCAGGGCTTCCACTTCTCGAAGCCGATCGAGGCGGCGCAGCTCACCAGCCTATTGGAACGGTTCGTGCCGCGGATCTCGCCGGTGACGGAGCTTCCGCAGATGGAACCATCCCCGCAGGCCGCATCGGCTTGATTTTGGCGCCACGTTGGGATTTGTGTCTGTCACGGCACAAATCAAAGACGGGGTGGCTATGGGTGGGACGGGCGACGCGAGCGGGCCGCAGGGCAACGCTGATTTTCAGTGGGCGAAATTCGACTCCGAGGCCTACTTCCAGCACTATTACGGCGAGCCGCATCCCGATGACGATCTGGTCATCCGCGTCGCGGTGGAAACCCTCAAGCGCGCCGCGCCGGTGGCGGGCGATCTCGACGTGGTGGACGTCGGTACCGGTCCCAATCTCATTCCGTTTTTTTGCGCCCTGCCGCGCGCACGGCGGCTGACGGCGTGGGAGTATGCCGAGACGAATGTCGCGTGGCTCAAGGCGGAGCTGGAGCGGGACGACCTGCGTTCGCAGTGGGAGCACTTTTGGGGCGTCACGCGGGAGGCTTATGGCCCGGAGTACGCTTTGCCGGAGAACCCGATCCCGTCGCTCAGGTCCAAATGCGAGGTGACGCAGGGGTCGATTTTCGATCTCCCGGCGCGGACCTGGGACGCGGCGACGATGTTCTTCTGCGCGGAATCGATCACCGGCGTCATGGACGAGTTCGAGGCGGCCTGCGCGGCGTTCGCGCGGTCGGTGCGCACGGGCGGGACGCTTGCGGCGGCGTTTCTCGTGCGCTCCGAAGGCTACGTGGTCGCCGACCGCCCGTTTCCGGTGCTGAAGCTGTCGCCAGAGACCATTCAGGACGTCTTCAAGCATCATGCGGATCACGTGGGCGCGGAGATGATCGGCATCGTCGATCGCGAAATCCGCAGCGGATATTCCGGGTTCATCTTCCTGTCCGGCACGGCGCGCTGAAATCGACGGTTCGCGCTTATGCGTTTCCGGATGCGTGTTCGCGGCGCCTGCGGAGCACGCCGGCCTCGGGTGCGAACAGGAAGGCCAGCAGGAACGCCGTCGACTGGATCAGCACAATGCAGGGCCCGGTCGCGCCGTCGATGTGGAAGCTGACGAGCGTGCCGAGGACGCTCGATCCGATGGAGACGGCGGCGGACACGGCCAGCATCCGCTCGAAACGGCGGGTGAGCAGGAACGCGGTTGCGCCCGGCGTCACCAGCATGGCGACGACGAGGATGACGCCGACGGCCTTGATCGACGCGACGATGGTCAGCGAGAGCAGCGCGAGCAGTCCGTAATGCATGAGGCCAACGGGCAGGCCGATGGCGCGGGCATGCTGGGGATCGAAACAGTAGAGGACCAGATCGCGGCGCTTGGAGAGGACGATCAGCAACACGGATCCGGAGATGAGGGCGATCTCCGCCACGTCCCGCCACGTCACGCCGAGCATGTTGCCGAACAGGATGTGGATGAGGTGCTGGTCGGTCTCGACCTTCGTCATGAGCACGAGGCCGAGGCCGAACATACCGGAAAAGACGATGCCCATGACGGTATCTTCTTTGACGCGGCTGTTCGTCTTCAGGTAGCCGGTCAGGACGGCGCATGAGAGGCCGGCCGCGAAGGCGCCGACGGCGAGCGGAAGGCCAGTGACATAAGCGAGCACGATGCCCGGCAGAACCGCGTGCGAGATCGCGTCGCCCATCAGTGACCAGCCCCTGAGAACGAGATAGCAGGAGAGCACGGCGCAGACCGCGCCGATCAGCACGGCGGCGAGGAGGGCGCGCTGCATGAACTCGAAGGCGAGCGGCGCGGTGATGAAGGACATGACATCGCCCATCAGCGTGCGCCTTCGGTGCTGGCCATGCGACTGGCCATGCGGCTGGCAAGCAATCCGTGTTTGGGCGCGAAGACGAACGCCGTCAGGAAGAGCAACGTCTGGAGCGAGACGATGACGCCGCCGGTGGCGCCGTCCAGGAAGTAGCTCAGGTAGGCGCCGACGATGCTCGTCGTCGCGCCGATGATGACGCTCAGCACCAGAAGGCGGCCGAAGCGGTCTGTCAGGAGGTACGCCGTGGCGCCGGGCGTCACGACCATCGCAATCACGAGGCAGGCGCCGACTGTCTGGAGCGCCGCGACCGTGCAGGCGCTCAACAGCGTGAAGAACAGGATCTTGAGGGCGGTCGGGTTGAGGCCGATCGTGCGGGCGTGCGATTCATCGAAGAACACGACCATCAAGTCTTTCCACTTGAGGCCGAGGATGGCGAGCGACACGGCGGCGATGATCACCACCTGCAGCGCGTCTCCGTCCGAGATGCCGAGGATGTTGCCCAGCACGATCGACTGGATGTTCACGGCTGTCGGATAGATGGAGACCATCAGGAGGCCGGCCGCGAAGAAGGTCGTGAAGACGATGCCGATCACGGCATCCTCGCGCAGCTTCGAGGCCTGGCGCACGAACCACATGCCGAGGGCGGCGAGGAAGCCCGCGAAAAACGCACCGGCGGCGAAGGGAATATGAAGCAGGTAGGCGCCGGCCACGCCTGGCACGATGGCGTGGGCGAGGGCGTCGCCCATCAGCGACCAGCCCTTCAGCATCAGGTAGGCGGAGAGGAACGCGCAGGTGGCGCCGACAAGGCCGCTGACCCACATGGCGCGGACCATGTAGTCATAATCAAAAGGGACCAGCAGCTCGCTCATGAGCCGGCCTCGTCTTTTTGCGGCTCGTCCTTGCGGCCGGCCGCGCTGGCATCGCCATAGAACACCAGCGGCCGCTCATCGTCGGTGAGCACGGTGACGGAGCGGCTGTCGTCGTCGGCGTGCAGGGCTGCGCCTTCGAGCTTGAAATGACGCAAGACGCCGCCGAACGCTTTTTCGAGGTTGGCCTCGGTGAACGTCTCGCGCGTTGGCCCGGCGGCCAGCAGCGTGCGGTTGATGAGCACGACCTGATCGCAGAAGTCGGGAACGCTGCCGAGATTGTGCGTCGAGACCAGCATCAAGTGTCCGCGCTCGCGGAGCGCGCGCAAGAGCTCGACGATCGCGCCCTCGGTCTTGACGTCGACGCCGGTGAACGGCTCGTCGAGCAGGATGATCTGGCTTTCCTGCGCCAATGCGCGCGCCAGGAACACGCGCTTTTTCTGTCCGCCCGATAGCTCGCCGATCTGGCGCGCGCGGAAGGCGCTCATGCCGACACGCTCAAGGGCGGCATCCACTTTGCGGCGGTCGTCTTGCGAAGCGATGCGCAGAAAGCCCATGTGGCCGTAGCGGCCCATCATCACCACGTCCTCGACGAGGATCGGGAAGTTCCAGTCGACGTCCTCGCTCTGGGGAACGTAGGCGACGCAGTTGCGCTTCAGGGCGTCGCGAACGGGAAGGCCCGAGATGCGGACCTCGCCGCGCGTCGGGCGAACGAATCCCATGATGGTCTTGAAGAGCGTGGACTTGCCGCTGCCGTTGACGCCGACCAGGCCGCAGATCGTGCCCGACGAAAGTTCGAACGACATGTCCCTGAGAGCGACGTGGCCGTTGGGATAGGCCACGGTGAGGTTCTGCGCGCTGATCGACGGCAGGTTCAAGAGGTGAAACCCTCGGCGATGGTCTCAACGGTGACTTTGAGAAGGTCGATGAACGTCGGCACGGGTCCCGTCTCTGTGCTCAGGCTGTCCACGTACAGTACGCCACCGTAGCGGGCTCCGGCCTCGTTGGCGACCTGTTTGGCGGGCTTGTCGGAGATGGTGCTTTCCGAGAAGACGACCGGGATCTTGTTCGCCCGCACGAGGTCGATGACCTTGCGAACCTGCTGGGGGGTGCCCTGCTCGTCGGCGTTGATCGGCCACAGGTAGGCTTCGCGCATGCCGTAATCGCGCGCGAGATAGCTGAACGCGCCTTCACTGGTGACGAGCCAGCGCTGGGCGTCGGGGATGGTGGCGATGCGGGCGCGCAACGGCGCGTCCAGGGCCTTGATCTTGGCGGCATAGGCGGCGGCGTTGCCGGCGTAGGTTTTCGCATTGGCGGGATCATGCTCCGCCAGCGCCTTGCGGATGTTCTCGATGTAGACAAGCGCGTTGTTGGGCGACATCCAGGCGTGCGGGTTGGGCTTACCGGTATAAGGCCCCTCCACAATGCCGACGGGCTCGATGCCGGCGCTGACGACGGCGCTCGGGACGTCCTTGACGTTCTCGAAGAACTTCTCGAACCAGCGCTCGAGGTTCATGCCGTTCCAGAGCACCAAGTCGGCGTGCTGCGCCTTGACGATGTCGCCGGGCGTGGGTTGGTAGTCGTGGATCTCGGCGCCGGGCTTCGTGATGGATTCGACGACGGCGGCGTTGCCGGCGACGTTCTGGGCGATGTCCTGGATGACCGTGAAAGTGGTGACGACACGGAACGTCTTGGGGCCAACGGGGGCGGCTGCTTCGTGCTCCGCTCCTCCCCGGTAGGCCATAACGGCGAGTGCGACGGCGGCAACGAGGGCGGCGATCGTCACGTACCGGCGCGTTGCGCCATCAGCCATCGACATCAGCAGGCAGCCTTTCCAAGGTGTCCCTTAACTGCATATAGGAATGATTTGCAACAATCAAGGACGGTGGTGGGCAGTGGGCAGTGGGCAGTGGGCAGTGGGCAGTGGGCAGTGGGCAGTGGGCAGTGGGCAGTGGGCAGTGGGCAGT
>NZ_JBHYDS010000002.1:0-141533 GCF_051860585.1 Hyphomicrobium sp. | reverse complement strand
GGGCAGTGGGCAGTGGGCAGTGGGCAGTGGGCAGTGGGCAGTGGGCAGTGGGCAGTGGGCAGTGGGCAGTGGGCAGTGGGCAGTAGGCAGTAGGCAGTAGGCAGTAGGCAGTAGGCAGTAGGCAGCAGGGGTAGGGAGCAGGGAGGGTTGGCGCTTTAGCGGAAGTAGAAGGGAACGGCAAAGCGCGTTCCGGCGCCGGGCGGGGGAGCGGGGAACGACGCGCCGCGGACTGCCGCCAGGACGCTGCGATCGAGGCTGGGGTCGCCCGAGGAGCGCGCAATGCTGGCGTAGCCCAGCCCGCCTGAGCTCGTGACGCCGAAGGAGATGACCACGGTGCCGCGTCGGCCGGCGCCGCCGGGTTTTCGCGCGGCAACGCGGGCGCGCACCATGGCGGCATAGTTGACCGCCGAGCCGGTGCTGCCGGAGACGCGCGCCTTGGCGGCTGCCGAGCCTTTGTTGGCCTTGGAGGGCGCGCCGCCTTTCTTGCTCGCTTTCGCGTCGGATCTGTCGATTGCTTCCGGCTCGGTGAGCTTCGCCGTTTTTTGTGGGCGGTCTTTTTCGAGGCTCTGGCGTTCCTGTTGTTTGCGGGGACGCTCTTCTGCCTTCACCGGTGTGGGACGCGCCTGTTCTTTTCCGGCCGCGTCGGGGGTTTCTACCGTGCCCTGCAGCACCTCGAGACCTTTCGGCGCGTCCTCGGCGGTGTCGGGCGCCGGCGGCGCGACGGCCGCCATCTCCTCCGCGGGCGCGGGTTTGGCGATGTCCATGACTGCTGCCGCTGCGGCGGCGTCATGCTGGGCGCCGGCCTCGGCTTCGACGGATGCGGGCGATGCCGCGGCGGCGAGCGATGGCGCTTGCGCGACGGCCTCGATGACCTCGGTCTGGAAGAGTTCGATGCTGATCGCATCAGTTGGCGCGGGAACGGCTCCCGGATTGGTGTCCAGCCACACGAGCGCCGCAGCCAGCACGCTGCCGTGAAGCGCAAGCGAGAAGGTCGCGCTCAGGACGATCGCGGTGGTGCGGCTCGGTACGCTCTCGGCGGGATCGGTCGTCGTCATCTCCTGGGTGCTTCACACGTCTCTTAGGTGCTTCACGCGTGTCTTGGCGTGTTTCACACCGCTCTAGCGTACGCGCTGGGCAGGTTCTGCGAAACGGCGTCCTGCCGGTAGCGCGTTGGAAGGTAGGGATCAAGGAAGCCCGGACCAGCGTGTGATGCAGCACAGCGCCGACCCGAGCCTCCTTGCCCATTCGGTTCGTCAATCGTTCGGCAACGCCATGGTTACGCCGCCGTAGACGGATGCCCCTGCCGTGCCATATCCGCGGACGGTCTGGTAGTCCTCGTCGAGAAGATTCTCGCCGCGAACGTAGGCTTTCCACCCTGGCGTGAACTCATAGGACGCCTTGGCGCTCAGCAAGAAGTAGTCGTCGAGCGGCGTGGCGACCGGAAAGTCGTTGTCGACGACGTCGGCCACATACTTCGCGGTGACGTTCAGCTCGACCTTGTCCATCGGCTGGAGATCGAAGCCGAGCACGAGGTTATGGCGCGGAACGCGCACGAGGCGCTGCCCGTCGGCTTGCTCGGTATCGACGTAGGTGTAGCCGGCCGTGATGGTGAAACCTTCCGTCACGATGGCCGCTGCCGAGAGTTCGACACCCTCGCGCGTCGTCGTGCCCGGAACGTTGACGAGGCACAGGGCGCCCGGCGCGCCACATGCGAAATTGTAGGTGATGAGGTTGTCGGTATCGAGCGAGAAGTAGGTCGCGCCGATCTTGAAGCGGCCGTTCAGGAAGCCTTGCTCGATGCCGGCATCCCAGCTTTCGCTTTCTTCCGGATCGAGGTTAGGATTGCCGTAGTCGGGCGCGAAGCCATACGAGCCGAACAACTCGTCGAGGCTCGGCGCGCGGAAGCCCGTCGACCGGCTGCCGTGCAGCTTGGTTTCCGTGCCCGGGATCAGATACGCGGCCGTCACGCGATAGGTGTTGAACTGACCGAAGTTGCTGTGGTCGTCGATGCGGCCACCGCCGGTCAGGACGAGCCCGTCGATCGGCTCCATCATGAGCTGCGCGTAGGCGCCGGTGACTTCGGCCGACTGACGCGAGGCGAGGCCCTGGTTCAGCGCGCCCGTTTCCTCCCAATCCGCGCCGGCGAGCAACGACAGCTTGTCGTTGAACGTCAGGACGCCCTTGTATTCACCCTTGATGCGATCGCCGTCGAAGAAGCCCGTCGAAACGGCGCCCGAGAAGTTGTCGCGCTCGATCTTGGTGCCCTGGAGCGCGAACGTGTTCACGAACGCGCCATTGAGCAGCGAGAATTCGGTGCCGACGCGGCCGGCGTGCTGCACCGTGTCGCCACGGTCGAAGGTGTCGTTGAGCGAGAAGAACGGCGGCGGGAAGCCGTCGTAGTTGGACGTCGCGTCGAGCGTGCGGGCGGCGAAGAACACCTTGGCGGTCGGCGAGATGAAATATTCACCGCGGCCCGAGAACGTCATGTTGTCGTAGCCGTCGTCTTCGGTGCCGACGGCGGCGGAGGAAAAGCCGTCCGTGTCGACGCCCTGGAACGTGAACGAGATGTTGCTGCCGTCGGCAGCAGCGTAGCCGGCGTTATAGGCACCGCGGAAGGTGTTGTAAGCGCCGTATTCGCCGCCCCCGCTCTGCGAGAAGCCCGGCTTGGTCGCACGTTTGGTTTCGATGCTGATAACACCGGCAACCGCATCGCCGCCGTAGAGGCCGCTTTGCGAGCCCTTCAGCACTTCGATGCGCGAGACGTCTCCGACCAGAAGATGCTCGAAGGCGGTCTGGGTGGTGGTGGCGGATGGATCGCTGACGTCGATGCCGTCGATGAGCACCTTGACGTAAGAGCCGTTTGCGCCGCGCAAGCTGATGGAGGTCGTCGAGCCGGGCGGGCCGTTCTGGGAGAAGTTCACGCCGGGAAGCTGCTCAAGGTAGTCCTTCACATAGGTGCGGGACTGCTTGGCGAGTTCCTTCTCCGTGATCACCTCGACGGACGAGCCGACCTTGGCGGCGTCCGTCGGCGTGCGGTTGGCGGAGTAGATCGTGATGCCTTCAAGCTGGGTCACGCCCTGGGCGTGAGCCGGTGCGATGACGGCCAGCACGGCAAGTCCGGCTGCCGAGGAGAGGAGAGCCTGCCTGGCGATGCTTCTCGGCGTTCGTCTCGTGGTGCTGCAATCTGAATAAGACAAAGAATCCCCCGTCGCGAATGATGGACGGGAGCCCCGTAAGGTGCGGCGCGCAACAGGCTCGAAAATGCGACCGCTGTGCAAATCCTGGCGATTTCGCCACGGTTTGCGCTGCTGGTCTCCGTCGAGCCGTCGTCTCTAATTCAGAGGGTGATCGATACCCCGTGCCATGCCTGACGTTGCTCCCAATCGGTTGCACATCAGCCGCCACTACGGGTAACCGTTCCACCGAGCGCACCGCACGGAGGATGGGCGACTTGTGAAGGCAGGTCTCCTGGCTCACGGCTCAAACGTCGCTTTCCAGCCTTCCCGAAGCTCCGGAGAGCCTCAGTGGCGTCGTTGGAAAGGACTTGCCGCTAACAGTTGCGGGCGCAGCCACGGGATCGACACTTTACGCCAAACAACAGGCGCGTCTCACCGTGTTCCCTCTTAGTCATCCACGCACTTGCATGCGTGGCAACACCGTCACGCCTCTAAAGCGCCGCATGTGTGGCCGTCTGTCAAGGTGCTTTGCACAAACGGGTCGAGCGTCGTTTCATTTAGGATACAGACGTGGCACATCGTGGACGGCACGCGCGGAGTGCAATCCGCCGCTTCGTTCTGCAGAAGGAAATTGCATCAATTGCTCGACAATGCGGACGAAAACCAGCCGGGCGGTCAGGCCCAATCATCATCACTTGATGGCGGGCCGCGGTTGCCGTTTGCGCTCTCTTGTCGCGCACCGTTCCTGGTCGCCTCGTTCGGCGCGCCGCAGGCGATGCTGAGCTGGTCCCTGACCAAACCCGGATTTCAGACCGCGCGGCAGGTGGCATGGCTCGAAGTGCGCAATGCGGATCTTCCGCCCGGCGCCGATCCGCTGGTCTGGATCGGGCGTCAATTTTCAGATGCCAATCTCTCCGATGCCGTGACGCTGGTCACCTCGCGCTCCATCGCGCAGCACCATCTCGCTCAGGCGACTGTCGATGGCTGCACGGCGACATGCCTTGCAACGGTCGGACTCTCGAACGGCGAGCGCGTGGGGCAGCGCTCGACCGAGCCGGTGCGCGTGCCGGGCACGATCAACATTCTGCTGCATGTCTCGCAGGCGCTCTCGCAGGCGGCGATGATCGAGACGGTCTCGATCGTCACGCAAGCGCGCACGCTGGCCGTGATCGAGGCGTTCGTTCCGCGCGCCGGGGTCCAGGTGACGGGCACCGGTACGGACTGCATCGTGGTCGCGGCGCCGTCGGACGGAGAGGCCGCAAACTTCGCCGGGCTTCACACGGGTATCGGAGAGGCGGTCGGCAGGGCCGTTTACCACGTCATGCGGGAGGGTATCGCCGTGTGGCGTGAGCATTTCTTCGGGCTTGACCGCTCGCGCACGGCCAAGCGCACTTGAGACCTGGGCCCGAGGCGCGCAATAAGGACATTCGATTCGGAATTTGAGAGGCTGAAGATGGCCGAGCGCGTGGTGCTTGTAACGGGGTCGCTGGCGGAGCCACGCGTGCAGCGCGTCGCCGACCAGGTGGCAAGCGATACGCTCGAACCCATCGTCGCCAACGTCGGCGTCAAGGTTGCGGCGCTGATGACGACCGACATCGTGGAGCGGCGGCTGACCTTGCCGGAAGGGGCGGATCGCGTCGTCATGCCGGGCCGTTTTCGCGGCGATCTCGACCGGCTGTCGGACCACTTCGGCACGCGCTTCGAACGCGGGCCGGACGAGGTCGCGGATCTGCCGGAGTATCTCGGGCACGCGAAAGAGCAGGTCGACCTCTCGCAGCACAACATGACGATCTTCGCGGAGATCGTCGATGCAACTCTGTTGACCCCGGCGCAGATCGTCGAGCGGTCGCGGGCGATGCGCGCGGACGGTGCGGACGTCATCGATCTCGGGTGCTTGCCGGACAGTCCATTCCCGCATCTCGAAGAGGCCATCGCGGCGCTGCATGCCGACGGCGTGCGGGTGAGCGTCGATTCCTTCAACGCGGAGGAGCTGTCGCGGGCGACGAAGGCTGGCGCGGATTTCCTGCTCAGCCTGTCCGAGAAGACCATCGCGATCGCCGACGAGGGGCCTGCGGTTCCGATCCTCGTGTCGGCGGGCACGGCGGACATGGACTCGCTCGACCGCGTGATCGACATCATGATCGCGAAGGGAAAGCCCTACTACGCCGATCCCATTCTCGATCCGATCCATTATGGGTTTGCGGCCTCGGTCGCGCGCTACATCGATCTGCGCAAGCGGCGGCCGGATGTGCCGATCCTGATGGGCATCGGCAATGTGACCGAGCTGACGGACGCCGATACGACCGGTATCAATGCCGTGCTCATGGGTCTCTGCTCGGAGCTCGACATCACGGCCGTGCTCGCCGTGCAAGTCAGCCCGCATTGCCGGACGGCCATCCGCGAATTCGACCGGGCGCGGCGCGAATTCTATGCCGCCAAGAAGGCCAATTCGCTGCCGCAAGGCTTCGGCGGCGGCTTGATGGCGCTGCGCGACCGCAAGGGGTTCGCGACGACCTCCGAAGAGATCAAGACGCTGGCGGGACAGATCCGCGATGCCAACTACCGCATCGAGGTCGCGGAGGACGGTATCCACATCTACAACAAGGCCGGTCACCATGTGGCCGACGACCCGTTCAAGCTGTTTCCGCATCTCGATACGCGGGCGGATGCGGGGCACGCGTTCTACCTCGGCGTCGAGACGGCGCGGGCGGAGATCGCCTACCGGCTCGGCAAGCGCTACGCGCAGGACGAGCCGCTGGAATTCGGGATCGTGGCGGAGACCAGGGGGTCGGCGGACGACGCGCATCTCATGAAGTTCAAAGAGGCTGGCGCGACCCTGAAACGGGACACCAAAGCCGGGGATTGAGCCTTGTCACCGGTTTGGACGGTCGCTGTGGACACCGGGTTCGACGTCCTGCGGCCCAAGTGCCACGGACTTTGTCCGCGATCTGCCTTCCTCTAGTCGTTTCCGCCAAAATATGTGTACAGTGCTTTTCGCCCTTCATTCAAAAGGGGCGCCGTTCGGGTCATGCCGAATTACTTATTTGCTTACGGTTGTTATCGGTTTCGAGTTCAAGCGCTTCAATGATCGTTACGGTCAACCGAGCCCCCGAATTCGCGCCGCGCGGCCACGATTTGCGGGCTGCATGCACCAATGCGGAACCCCAGCCGGCGGCCGAGTGCCGCCGCAATGTTGTGCGGATGGCCTGATCCATGTTTTTCAAAGCCGCTCCGCCGACCATCAAGAAGGAGCTGAGACTTACCAGAGCCGCGTTTATCGGCGTCGGCATCTTTTCAGGCGTCATCAACGTGCTGGCGCTTACGGGCTCCATGTACATGTTGCAGGTGTACGATCGCGTGCTGCCGTCGCGCAGCGTGCCGACGCTGATCGGCCTCACCGTTCTCCTGGTGATACTCTACATCGCCTTCGGGCTGCTCGACTACGTGCGCATCCGCATTCTGACCCGGGTCGGCGTCGAGCTCGATCGGAAGCTCCGCCGCCGCGTGCTCGATGCGGTGTTGCTGCTGCCGCTACGAACGCGCCAGGGCGGCGATGCGCTGCAGCCGGTGCGCGACCTCGACCAAGTGCGTGCGTTCCTTTCAAGCGTCGGGCCGACGGCGCTGTTCGACATGCCGTGGCTGCCGGTCTATCTCGCTCTCGTCTACATCCTGCACCCCGTGATGGGGCTGTTCGCGCTGTGGGGTGCGGTGATGCTCGTCACGCTGGCCGCGCTGACGGAATACAGGACACGCGCTCCGGCCGAGGCGACGGCGAAAAGCTCGGGAGCGAGGCTCGCGTTCGGACTCGCCGCGCAGCGCAACGCCGAAGTCGTCAAGGCCATGGGGTTCGACCGTCAGGTCGCGATGCGCTGGAACCGCATCAACGAACGCTATCTCGGTGATCATCTCGGCATGAGCGACGTTTCGAACTCGCTCGGCGCGCTTTCCAGGGTCATGCGGTTATTGCTTCAGTCCGGCATGCTCGGGCTCGGAGGCTACCTCGCGATCCACGATCAGGTGTCGGGCGGCGCGATCATCGCCGGCTCGATCGTCATGGCGCGCGCGCTCGCTCCAATCGAGCTGGCCATCGCGCATTGGCGAGGCTTTGCGCTGATGAGGATCAGCGCCAAGCGGCTCGACGGGATTCTGGCGCAGGTGCCCACGACGGCCACCAGCACGGGGCTTCCGGCGCCGACGAAGATGCTCTCCGTGGAAGGGATCGCGATTGCCCCTCCGGGCGAGCAGATGCCGACCCTAACCAACATCGCATTCGCTCTTCGGGCCGGCGACGGCGTGGGGGTGATCGGGCCGAGCGGATCCGGCAAATCGACGCTGGTGCGAGGTCTGGCCGGCGTCTGGCCGACGTTGCCGCGCGCGGGCTCCGTCCGGCTCGACGGCGCGACGCTGGATCAATGGAGCAGCGAGGAAATCGGTCGCCACGTTGGCTATCTGCCCCAGGATATCGAGCTTTTCGAGGGGACGATCGGAGAGAATATCGCGCGCCTCGATGCCGATGCGGCGGGCGAGACTATCGTGCGTGCTGGCCAGCTCTCCGGAGCGCACGACATGATCGTGCGTCTCCCTGAGGGCTACGCGACGCCGATCGGCGAGGGCGGCCTAAAGCTTTCCGCGGGGCAGCGCCAGCTCGTTGGCCTAGCGCGTGCGCTCTACGGCGATCCCTTCCTCGTCATTCTCGATGAACCGAACTCGAATCTGGATGCCAAGGGCGATGAAGGCCTGACGCGGGCCATCGTCGGCGTCCGCGAACGCGGGGGGATCGTTGTCGTTGTCGCGCACCGCGCTTCGGCGCTGGCCTCGCTGAACATGGTGCTTGCGTTGTCCGATGGCCAGCAGGTGGCCTTTGGCGCCAAGGAGGAGGTGCTGGCGCGCATCACGAAGCCGCCACCTTTGATCGCGCACGCGACACAGCAGGGCAATGCGCTCAAGGTCGTGCAGTCGGGGTTGGGCAACACTCCATGAAAAGCAAGGCGCCCGTGGATGACGGTACGCACGCCGACAAAGCCGTCGGCGGGTGGAGCGTGCGCGCGAATCTGCTGCTCGGCTTCGTGACGGTCATCGGCCTGCTTGGGTCCACCGGCGTTTGGCTCGCTGAGACCGAGATATCGGGAGCGGTGGTGGCTTCCGGCCTCGTGGTCGTCGATAGCAACGTCAAGAAGGTGCAACATCCAACCGGCGGCGTGGTCGCGGAAATCGCGGTCACGGAAGGCCAGAAGGTCAAGGCCGGCGATCTGCTTTTGCGGCTAGACGAGACCGTGCTCACCGCCAATCTGCAACTGGTGACGCGGCAGCTCGATGAACTTGCGGTGCGCTATGCCCGGATGCGCGCGGAATTGTCGGGCGCGGACGCTCTCGTCTATCCGCAAGAAATTCTCGCGCGCAAAGACGAGCCGCATCTCTCCGACATCATGAGCACGGAAGAGGAGCTTTTCCGAAGCCGGCGCTCGGGCCGCGAAGGTCTCAAGAAGCAGCTTGAGAAACGGATCGAGCAGCTTGCGGAAGAGGTCAACGGGTTGTTCGCGGAGCAGCGCGCCGGGAAGCGGGAATTCGAGCTGGCCAAGCTCGAACTCGGCGGCCTCGAGCAGCTTGAGGGGCAGAAACTCATCAACGTGACAAAGATCACGGCCTCGCGGCGTCTCGTGGCCCAGATCGAGGGGAGCGTGGCGCAGGTCGGGTCCCGGATCGCGCAGACGAACGGCAAGATCGCCGAGACCGATCTTCAGATCCTGCAACTCGACCAGGATATGAAATCCGACGTCGGCAAGGAGCTGCGGGAATTGCAGGCCAAGCGGGCGGAGCTCTCGGAACGGCGGATTGCGGCTGAGGATCAGTTGAAGCGCGTGCATCTTGTCTCGCCGCAGGACGGCATCGTGCATCAGCTCGCGGCCCATACTGTGGGCGGCGTGGTGGGGCCCAGCGAGCAGATCATGCTGATCGTGCCGAATGCCGACCGTCTCGTGATCGAGGTCAAGGTGGCGCCGCAGGATATCGCGCAGATCCAGGTCGGCCAGCATGCGCGTGTGCGGTTCGCCGCGTTCGATCAGCGCACGACACCTGAGCTCGACGCGGAGGTCACCCGTGTCTCGGCGGATCTGACGATCGAAAATCAAGGGCGGCCCGCGTCGGGTGCGGGCGTGCCGATGGGGGTTGCGGCTTATTTCGTCGTGCGCCTCTCGCTCCAGGAACACGCCGCCGAACATCTCGAGGGCAAACATCTCGTGCCTGGAATGCCGGCTGAAGTGCTCATCAAGACCGGCGACCGGACGGCGCTGTCCTACATCCTCAAACCGCTCGAAGACCAGTTCGTGCGCGCGTTCCGCGAGCGCTGAGGCGTCGGCACGCCGGTGCCGGTAGAGCCTGACATCGCGGGTGCCGGGGCAGAAGCTCCCACATTTTTTCGAAGAGCCGTATTGGCTGGCTTCTCCGCCGGTCGCGACAGGCTGGCTGCTTCGCTACGTCTCGGGGGTGCCTCCGCCGGAAGAGCCTATGGTGCGCCGGTACGGAGACCCGTACCGGGCTTATCAGCAGCGCACGAACGCGTTTTTCCGGGATGTACTCACGATGCCTGATGAAGCTTCGGGCGATGGCCTGATCCCCGCGGCCATTCGCGCCATCGAGAAGATGCCGGTGCCGGATGCGGCGTTGCGGCTGGCTGTCCGGGCGCTCGTGGGGCGCAGGCGCCAATTGCTGGTCAACGCCGATCCGTCGGCGACAGCGACGTTTGCGCGCGCCATGGCAGGTTTTCCTATCGCGGCGCATACCGATGCAGCCAATGCGCAGCACTACGACGTGCCGGCGGCGTTCTTCGAACTGGTGCTGGGTCCGCAGCGGAAATACTCGTGCTGCCTCTATCCGTCGCCGGAGACGACGCTAGAGGGAGCCGAGGAGGCGGCTCTGTGCGAAACCGCGCGCCACGCGGCGTTGCGCAACGGCCAGACGGTGCTGGAGCTAGGCTGCGGCTGGGGCGCGTTCTCTCTTTGGATGGCGCGCCACTACCCCGCTTCAAAGATCGTATCCGTCTCGAACTCCAATTCGCAGCGCGCGTATATCGAAGCGCGCGCGGCCGAGCGCGGCATCCGAAACCTGCGCGTGGTCACGGCGGACGCCAACGTGTTTGCGCCGTCGCAGCGCTTCGACCGGGTGGTGTCGGTCGAGATGTTCGAACATATCTCGAATTGGGCTGAGCTTTTGGCGCGCGTGCGGACGTGGATGGCGCCCGATGGGCTCTTCTTGCTTCACGTGTTCGCCCATTCGACGACGCCTTACCGTTTCGATCATACGGACCCGGGGGATTGGGTCGGCCAGCATTTTTTCACCGGCGGTCTCATGCCGAGCGAGCGGCTGATCCATGAATTCTCATCGAGTGTCACGGTCGAGCAGAGCTGGCGGTGGGGCGGAGAGCACTACGCGCGCACTGCGGAAGACTGGCTGCGGAACTTCGATCGGCATGGCGCCGAGATCCGAGCGATCTTTGAGGACGCCTACGGAGCGGATGCGCCGTTGTGGCAGCGGCGCTGGCGGGTGTTCTTCCTGGCGACGGCAGGGCTGTTCGGACATCGCCGCGGCAATGATTGGGGCGTCAATCAGTACCTTTTGCGCCCGGCCGCGGCGGCCGTTCAGGCTCCAAGCCAGCGCGTGACGGCCGGCGCCGGAAGCTCGTAAGTCGGCGGCTCAGTGCGCGCCGTCGGGCTTGCCGGCATTCACCTGGTCGCGGATCTTCGCCTCGGTCAGATCCGATGAGCACAGCTCGATGAAGCGATAGGCGTAGCCGCGCAGATAGGTGCTGCGGCGGACGGCGATGCGCGAGGTATTGGCGGCGAACAGGTGCCGGGCGTCGAGCAGGCGCAGATGCGGGTCACGCTCGGCGCTGAAGGCCATCGACGCGATGATGCCGATGCCGAGGCCCAATTCGACGTAGGCCTTGATGACGTCCGCATCGAGGGCGGTCATGACGATGTCCGGTACCACCTCGGCGCGCTCGAAGGCTTCGTCGATCCGCGCCCGTCCGGTGAAGCCCTGCTGATAGGTGACAATCGGCCAGTCGGCGATTGCGTCGAGGGTCAGTTTCTTTTCCGAGGCGAGGGGGCTCGACGGCGGCACGATTACGCCGTGGTGCCACGAGTAATACGGGAAGGCCGCCAACTCGGGCACATCCTGCAGCGCTTCGGTGGCGATGCCGATGTCGGCGCGGCCATCCTGGAGCATCGAGACGATTTCCATCGGGCTCGCTTCGTGCAGCACGAGATTGACCTTCGGAAACTCCTTCTTGAAGGCGGTGACCACCGCCGGCAGCGCATAGCGCGCCTGAGTGTGCGTGGTCGCGACCGAGAGCTGGCCGCGATCCTTGTTCGAGAATTGCTCGGCGAGCTTCTTGATGTTCTGCGTGTCGAGGAGGATGCGCTCGACAATGCCAACAAGCTCCCGCCCCGGCTCGGTCAGCCCGAGGAAGCGCTTGCCGCGGCGTACGAACAACTCGACGCCGAGCTCGTCCTCGAGATCCTTGATGTGTTTGGACACGCCGGATTGAGAGGTGTTGAGAGCGTTCGCGACCTCGGTGAGGTTGAAGTTGCGCCGAACGGTTTCGCGGATGATGCGAAGCTGCTGGAAGTTCACGGAGGATTATCCTAGTGGCTGATCTTCGAACACGCTGAGCCGGCGGCTTTGTATGCGCACACGCTGGCCACTGGCAAGCTTAAGCTGGGCCAGCTCCTCCGCGCCAATCTCAACCTCGAAATAATCCTTCGCGACGCCGCGGTCTGGACCATTGGCGATCAATTCGACGCGCGAGATGTTGCCATTTGTGAGAACGCGATTGACGCGCGCGGCGACGCCGTTGGCGGCCGGGCCGTCGGCGACGATCTCGGTGTCGTGCGGACGCGCGTAGGCGACCACCGGCTGCCCGTCCGACAGATCGGTGCGGGTGTGGGGCAGGAGATCCGAGCCGACGCGGACGTAGCCGCCTTCGACCTTGCCGCGGAACGCGTTGACGTTGCCGATGAACGAGTAGGCGAACGAGGTTGCCGGCTCTTCGTAGATCTGGCGTGGGGTGCCGATCTGCTCAATGTGGCCCTTGTTCATCAGGACGATGCGGTCAGCGACCTCGAGAGCCTCTTCCTGGTCGTGCGTGACGAAGATCGACGAGATGTGAAGTTCGTCGTGCAGGCGCCGCAGCCAGCGCCGCAGCTCCTTGCGGACCTTGGCATCGAGCGCGCCGAACGGCTCGTCGAGCAGCAGCACCTGCGGCTCCACGGCGAGGGCGCGTGCAAGCGCGATGCGCTGGCGCTGGCCGCCGGAGAGCTGGGCGGGAAAGCGGTCCTTCTGCCACTCGAGCTGGACGAGATCGAGCAGGCGCAGCACGCGCTCACGGATCTGTGCTTCGGTCGGGCGGGTCTTACGCGGCTTGACGCGCAAGCCGAACGCGACATTCTCAAACACGCTCATGTGGCGGAAAAGGGCGTAGTGCTGGAACACGAAGCCGACCTGGCGCTCGCGAACATGCTTCCACGTGGCATCCTGTCCTTCGAATAGAACGTGGCCTTCGTCGGCGCTCTCAAGTCCGGCGATGATGCGCAGAAGCGTGGTCTTGCCGCAGCCGGACGGGCCCAGGAGGGCGACGAGTTCACCCTTCGGCAGATCGAGCGAGACGTTGTCGACAGCCCGGAAATTCCCGAAGGCTTTGACGATGTTGCGGATCTCGATGCTCATTATTTGCTCTCCGGAGCGGCGTTGCGTTCGGTCTGCCATTCGACATAGGTCTTGAGTGCCAAGGTCACCAGAGCGAGAAGGGCGAGAACAGAAGCAACAGCGAAGGCGGCTGCGAATTGGTATTCATTGTAGAGGATTTCGACATGGAGCGGCATCGTGTTCGTTTCGCCGCGGATATGGCCTGAGACGACCGACACGGCGCCGAATTCGCCCATGGCGCGGGCGTTACAGAGAATGACACCGTAGAGGAGGGCCCATTTCACGTTCGGCAGCGTGATGCGCCAGAAGGTCTTGAGGCCGGAGGCCCCGAGCGTGATGGCCGCTTCTTCCTCCTCACGTCCCTGCGACTGCATGAGTGGGATGAGCTCGCGGGCGACAAAGGGAACCGTCACGAAGATGGTGGCCAGCACGATGCCCGGCACGGCGAAGATGATGCGGATGTTGTTGTCCGACAGCCAGCTTCCGAACCAGCCATGAGCGCCGAACACGAGCACGTAGACGAGACCCGCCACGACGGGCGAAACCGAGAATGGAAGATCAATGAGCGTGATGAGGAACTGCTTGCCGCGAAACTCGAAGCGCGCGATGGCCCAGGCGGCGGCGAGGCCGAAGATCAGATTGAGCGGCACCGCGATCGCGGCCGCGAGCAGCGTGAGCTTGATCGCGGAGACGGCATCCGGCTCGACGAGCGCGGCGAAATAGGGACCGAAACCCTTGCGCAACCCTTCGACGAAGACGGCGACCAGGGGCAGCAGGATGAAGAGCGCGAAGAACGACAGGCTAACGGTAAGAACGATCGTCTTCACCCACGTGCTGTCACGCGTGGCCACCCGGCTTTCGAAACGGGTCTCGCGCGAGGCACGGCCGGACAAGGTTGCTGCAGCGCCAGACATTATGAGACCCTCCGGCCGCGTTGAGACATCCAGCCTTGCAGGCTGTTGATGACCAGGAGAAGCACGAACGACACGAGCAGCATGACACTGGCGATCGCAGTAGCGCCCTCGTAATCGAATTCCTCAAGCCGCGTGATGATCATCAAAGGCGTGATTTCCGAGACCATCGGAATATTGCCGGCGATGAAGATGACGGAGCCGTACTCCCCGACGGCGCGGGCAAACGCGAGCGCGAAGCCGGTCAGCAGGGCCGGCACGAGTGCCGGCAGCACGACGCGTCGGACAGTCTGGAAGCGTGATGCGCCGAGAGAAGCGGCCGCTTCCTCGAATTCGGATTCGAAATCTTCCAGGATCGGTTGCACGGTGCGCACCACGAACGGCAGTCCGATGAAGATGAGAGCGACCAAGACGCCCGCCGGTCCGAAGGCTATCTTGATGCCCAAGGGCGCGAGGATCTGTCCGATCCAGCCGTTCGGTGCATAGATCGCCGTCAGCGAGATGCCGGCGACGGCGGTGGGCAGGGCGAAGGGCAGGTCGACGAGGGCGTCGATCAGCTTGCGGCCCGGAAACGAGTACCGGACGATGGCCCAGGCCAACAGCAGGCCGAACACCATGTTGATCGCGGCGGCCAGCAGCGACATGCCGAACGACAGCTTGTAGGAGGCCACCACGCGATCCGAGGTGACCACGTGCCAGAATCGCGCGGGCTCCATGCCCGCCGTCTTGATGAACACCGCCGAGAGCGGAATGAGAATGATCAGCGAGAGGTAGGCGAGCGTAAATCCGAGCGAAAGCCCGAACCCCGGCAAGACCCTGTGTGCACGCGGCATGTTAGGTTCCTAGTCAAGTCAAGGCGATGGCGGCGACGACGGCGAGGGAGCCGATCAGCCCGCTCCACGCGACGATCATTTCGACCGCTCTGGTGTTGAACCGCATCGTCTCCCCCTCTGAGATAGTCATCTGTGCGTAGGACTATGATGGAGCCCACGCACGGCCAAACAATAAGAAGTGCATTCGATATAGGGATTAGCGCTAAGCCGCGGCGAAGACCGCGGGGCAAATGTCAGGAACGACACGAGCGCTGTGGCGAGACCACGAGGTAGAGAATGCTCTCCTCGGGGCCGATGTTGGAAAGCGTGTGCTTGAGCGTCGAAGAAAAGAAAACGGCATCGCCTTCTGCGAGACGCATGGGAGGCTCGTCACCGACGGTGATTTCCAGGGTGCCGCGACCGACAACCAGGCTGATGCGGGTTGCGGTGCGCGATGCGGCGATGCGCTCCCGGTGGCCGGGGCCGATACGGAGCTGCTTGAAGGCCGTCTCGGCCGGATCGTCCGCTGGCGCAATCTGGCGCGCCTCGAACCGGCCGTTGCCGGCGCTGACGACGCGTGCCGAATCCTTGCGCTCGATCTGATAGCTGGGCTCATCCTGCGGAGCGATGAGCATGGCGACGGGCACGCCGAGTGCCTTGGCAATCTTCCAGAGCAGCGTAATCGTGGGCGCGCTTTTGCCGGTCTCGATTTGGCCGAGCATGGCGCGGCTGACGCCGGACGCGCGCGCCAACGTGTCGAGGGAATGGCCCTGTTGACGGCGGATCGCGCGCAGGCTGTCGCCAACCAGCTTGGCGACCTGGGTCGCCGGGTCGACCGGCTTTGAAGCGCTCGCCTGCTTGGCGCGTGGTCGTGCAGGCGGCATCTGGATATTTTGGGATTGTGGTTCCGACATGTGAACACGCTAATGGGGCGCTCGATGGGACAGAACCAAGAAGATCTTCTGAGCTTATGCAAATAGGTGCGTATGCGTGGGGAAAAGCAAAGACGGCGACGGCGGCGAACCGGTTTCAGGACTGGCGAGGAGCGCCACGCGATTGGCCACATGTTTTCAACCGATCAGGTCAATGCCAAAACAGAAGAGGCCGCACCTTGCGGCGCGGCCCCTTCCTTCGTCTGAAGACCGGGAGAAGCGGTATCAGAACTTGATGATCGCGCCGGCCTGGACGAGATCGAGATCTTCGATATCGGCATTGCCCAAGACGCCAGTGGCATTGTCACGCAAGGTCAAGTCGGCCGAGACGTGGCGATAAGACACGTAGAGCACGGTCGCGGCGGCGTCCAAGCCCTGAGCGAAGCCGAAGCCGTAGACCTGCAGGCCGGTGTTCCAAATCGAGGACGCCCCAAAGCCCGCAATGTTGATCGCGTCGCCAGCCGCAACACCGCGATTGATGGCGCCGCCGTTATAGTCGTAGTACTCGCCGTAGATCGTGGTTTTGCCGAGCGGGAGCCACTTTTTCTCGATACCCGCCTGGACCGACCAGAAGCTGGCCTGGTCATCGGCATTTGTGCCGGCGAAGCGCGCCGTCGTGTTGAGCACGTCGTCGGTCACGGTACCGGCGCCGGCGTTCACGAACAGGCCCGTCGCGTCGTGCACGACGCTGAACGAACCGCCGAAGTGCTGGCAATCCTCGTCGCGGGGAATGCCGCCGCCGCGCGACTGGCACTCATGCTTCGTTTCGGGACCGTCGGTGATCTGCAAGAAGCCGATGCCGGCTGCAACCTTGAAGCCGCCGAATTCGCCGGCGTAACGCAGAGCGAGATCCCAGTAGTCGTCGCCACCCCACGAGGCCGAAGCCGAGAAGCCGGCGAACGTCGGAGATTCGTACTTCACCGAGTCCTGGCGGCGATCGCCGTCGCCGGGCTGGTCACCGGAGTCGATCAGAAGGCGGCGATAGGAGAGCGCCGACAGTCCGCCGCCGCTCGAGCGCAGGAACAGGCCGAGACCCGTGTCCTCGACGTCCGAGTACTTCGAGAAGTCCTTGGTCTGGGTCAGGTTGGTTTCGGTGATGGCGTCGGTTGCCGCAGCCTGCGTGCCGAGCGAGACAGCGCCGTACGTCTTGCTCTTGACGTACCAATAAGCGTCGCGTGTATCCAGGCCAACGTCGGTCGCCGTGTCGTTGCCGATCGGGTTGCTTTGCGTGAAGCGCTTCGAGTTTGCGGTACGGATACCGATCTCGAGGCGGTAGCCAGCTTCCCAGTCGGAGTCGATCTTTGCCTTGCCGCGGAAGCCGACGCGCGTGCGCGCGTTGTCGTTCGTGACGGCATAGACGTTGTCTTCAAACCCGTCGTCCCAATAGAGCACCGACTGGTTGACGTGACCGTAGATCTCAAGCGAGACTTTGCGGTTGCCCTTGCGAGCGGTGGTCGCCTCAAGCTCGGCGATCCGCTCTTCCAGGTCCGCGCAGCAATCTCCCCCGAGATCCGCAGCGCTCGCCGTGGTCATGCTTGCAGAGGCGAGCAGTCCGGCGGTCAATACCGCCAGCGCTCCCCCGCGTGCCCAAACTCCCCCAACCATCTTCGTCTCCACTATGTTGGATATGTGATCTGCTATAACGTTCTGATATTTATTGTATTTTTCTTGATTCCTGCGGTGAGTCTCAAGTGCTGTTTGTGTTGCCCTTTCGTATTGATCTGCCGGTGTTGTTTTATTGTCTCGAAACTGTTGCTCTGGCGAGATTTAGGTCCGTTATCGTGGGCGTTTTCACACCTTCGATCTCTTCAGGCCGCTTTCGAGCTGGCCCCAATTTGGTGGCTGAGAACGTTCTGCGCCGATTGCCACGAGGCCGATGCGCTCGAGGGTATTTCGACAACAGGGGCGCTCTGCGAACCGAACTGCTGAAGTAGCGCCAACCCGTACGGCCAGGGGCCGAACCCGGTGTCGGCGTTGATGTGTCCGGCGGCGCCAATGTCGATGAAAGTCGAGCCCCACTGCGCAGCAAGGCGTCGCGCCTTGTCGATGCTCAGCCACGGATCGTTGAGGGAGGCGACGATCGTGGTCGGAAAGCTCAGCGGGCCTTGGGGCAAGTGATCGGAAATGCCGAATTTGTCGGGGTCGGCCGGAGCAACAAGCAGAGCTCCGGCGATGCGCTCGCGGTAGTCCTCGGCGGCCTGCACGGCGGCAAGGACGCCAAAGCTGTGCGCGGCAATCAGGATCGGGCCTTTTTGACGAGAAATTTCGCGGCGTACGCGGCTCGACCATTGCGGAAGATCGGCGCTTTTCCAGTCGCTCTGGACGACGCGGACGGCGTCGGGCAAGCGGGTTTCAAACCAAGTTTGCCAATGGGCCAGGCCACTGGAGTTGAGGCCCGGGATGATCAGGGTGGTCGTCATGATGGGTGTCCTGCAATGCTCGTGTGGATGTCGTCGCGGGTTGCGTCAGGCTGCGCGCGAGCATCGACAGAGCTGGGACAACGTGTTCGACGACATCTCGGTCTTCGCGGTCGTCGGGAGAACAACGGCCGCCAAACGGCCGTGAAGAATTCGGGTGCGCAGGGCTGTCATGGCGAGGCCCGCTGCGGCTGCGAAAACAAGTGCTGTCGCGCTCAATGGGGCCATGGCCGGTTGCTCCTGAAATCGAATGTCGAACGTCGGGTGGATTGCGTTTGCGCGGTTTCGCAGCTTGATCGGGTGCAGGGATTGCAGGAGGGTGAGGGTTCGAAGTGGGGCCTGCCGCCCCGGCCGGCTGCTCTCGGAGAGAGAGGCGAGCCGAAGCGGCAGGATCCGTGACGTTCGTTAGCTCTTCGAGCCGTAGATCTGGTCGAAGAAGCCGCCATCCTTGAAGTGGACTTCGGTTGCCTTCGTCCAGCCGCCGAACACTTCGTCGATGGTGAACAGCTTGGCCGGCGAGAACTGGCTCTTGTACTTCTCGGCGACCTTCTCATCGCGCGGGCGGTAGTAGTGCTTGCCAGCGATGTCCTGGCCTTCCGGCGAATAGAGGTAGGTGAGGTAGGCCTCGGCGACCTTGCGGGTGCCCTTCTTGTCGACGATCTTGTCGACGACGGTCACGCTGGGCTCAGCCAGGATCGAGACGGGCGGCGTCACGATCTCGAACTTGTCGGGGCCGAGTTCCTTGGTGGCGAGATAAGCTTCGTTTTCCCACGAGATCAGCACGTCTCCGATGCCGCGCTCGGTGAAGGTGGTCAGCGAGCCGCGAGCGCCCGAGTCCAGAACCTTCGTGTTCTTGTAGATTTTGGTGACGAGATCCTTCGCCTTCTCCTCGCTGCCGCCGTCCGCCTTCAGCGCATAGCCCCAGGCTGCGAGATAATTCCAGCGCGCGCCGCCCGAGGTCTTCGGGTTCGGCGTTACGACTTCGACGCCTTCCTTGCCGAGATCCGCCCAATCCTTGATGCCCTTCGGGTTGCCCTTGCGGACCAGGAACACGATCGTGGAGGTGTAGGGCGCGGAGTTCTGCGGCAGCTTCTTCTGCCAGTCGGCGGAGATCAACTGGCCCTTGGAGGCGAGTTGGTCGACGTCGCCGGCGAGAGCGAGGGTTACGACATCGGCTTCGAGGCCGTCGATGACTGCGCGGGCCTGCTTGCCCGAGCCGCCGTGCGACTGCTTGATCGTCAGATCTTCGCCGGTCTCGGCTTTCCAATGCTTGATGAACGCGGCGTTGTACTCCTGGTAGAGCTCGCGCGTCGGATCGTAGGAGACGTTGAGGAGCTCGACTGCATTGGCGGCGAACGTAGCGCCAGCGAGCGTTGCCGAGATACCGAGGGCAATAGCGGCTCGGCGCGAAATACGGGTGATCGACATGGGGTCCTTCCTCTGGAAATCGTTAACTGAGGCCAAAGGTAGGCGGCTGTTCCGTCCCAACGAACTAAGAAGACCTGCTGAGCTTATCAAGATTGCGGAAGATGACGGACAGGCGCTCTGTCCTTAAGAGCTAGCGTGGCCGCGTATGCCGTTCAAATTGCAGGCCGGTTTCCGTAGCGCGCCCACGGCTCTCTTGCTTGTTCTTGTTAACGCCCGAGACGTTGGCAGGTGGTTCGCCACTGGTCCTTGGACATGTGCGTCGTGGGATCCCAAATTTTCATGCACTCTTCCATGTTTGCACCTGCGGCGCCGCCGCCGCGCTTGATCCGGTTCGGTTCATCGCTGATCGACGAGGCATTCCTCGACGCTTCGATTTCTGTGCCGCCCAGGTCGTCACCGCTGGTGCCGGTGCTCGTGCCGTTTGCAGCGGCGTTCCCTGTGCTGTCGGGGATCTCGCCGGTTTGTGGTTGCCGGTTCCCCGCCGCGGTCGGGTCTCCGCTGGGGACGCGTTCGACTGGGGAAGCTTCCTGATCCCGACGGTAAATGGGCGAATTCGGTTCGGCGTTGCCAGCGGAAGGGACGGGGGAGATTCCGGTGTCGCGTGGCGGAACCGTTGAGGGCGGGTTGGCGGGGGAATTGGCTTGTGGCCCCGACGGGGCTGCGGGCATCGTCGTTGATGGCGAACGCGCGGACGGAGTTCCGGCTCCGGTTGTGCCGCCTACGCCAGCGCCTGCACCCGGAGAGGCGCTGGGCGATCCGGCTCCACCTCCGCCGCTACTCGATCCGCCGCCGCTCGACCCGCCGGAGCTGCCTCCGGTCTGGGCTGCGGCCGGGACGGCGTGCAGCGCGACAGGCAACGCGGCCAAAAGGGCGAATGCGGCCGCGCCGAGAGCCCGTTTAACCCAAGGGTATGCGCGGAAAACAGGGCCTATGCGGCGATTCCCGTTTGCTGCCGGGATCGTTTCGCGCGTGTTGCGTTCGTGACGCGTGGGCGTTTCGTTCAGCGCATCGTCGAGCATGGGAATGTGTCCCGTGTTGCAACTGTGTTGGCACGGGAACGCGTCACGTCTCCGCACGTTCCAGGCGATTGCCGGAAACAAGGGAAATGCTGTCAACATGGCAGTGGAGCTGGCGTCTGGAGTAGCGGAGTCGGGCTCGTCCTTCGGGGACGCGGAGCCGCGCTCGTCCGACTTGTTCGATCACCGTCGTCTTTAATCGTCGTCGTCGCAGGGGACCGGATATTCGACATCCGGCTCCATGCAGCTTTCTTCCTGGATCGTCGCGCGCGCCGGATGTCCCGCCACCATCACGGCGGCGAGGCAGCCAAGGATGAGAAGCACGCGGAGCCCGTTGATCATGTGCGGCCCGTCGAGTTCGGTTCGAAATGTGCAGGTTCAGATAATACGCCTCTTGCGCCGGCCGGGGAAGGGGCCGAAAGCGTATCGCCTTCACGATATCTCAAGCGAGAAAAAGTCCTACGAGGCTTGGTCTTAAGGCACGGCTGTTGGCAACCTGCCTATAGCGCCGACGCAGGCCTGCGAAACTACAACACCAGCCGCCCGTACTTAGTGCAACCCGCGCCCGGAGATTTCTCTCTTGCAATGGCGGGGCCCTCGCGGGAGGCAGCGCATGAATCCTTTCAGCATGCTCACGTCGGAAGTCCTCGGATATCTGTCCTCGTTGTTTGTTTTCGTCGTCGGCCTCTTCGCCCTTCTGATCGTCGTTCTGTTTTTGCGCGACATCACCCAGACCAAGGATGCGATCCGGCGCAATTACCCTGTCATCGGCCGCTTTCGTTACTTGTTCACCACGCTCGGTGAGTTCTTCCGGCAATACTTTTTCGCTCAGGACCGCGAGGAGCTGCCGTTCAATCGTGCAGAACGCGATTGGGTGAACCTGTCCGCGTCCGGCGGAGACAACACGGTCGCGTTCGGCTCAACGAGAAGCCTGACGCCCGTCGGTACGGTTATTTTCATCAACTGCCCGTTCCCCACTCTCGACGAGGATGCCGTCGAGACACCTTCGATCTTGGTCGGCCCCGCGACGCGTCACCCTTATGAGTTCAACTCGATCATCAACGTGTCCGCGATGAGTTTCGGCGCGCTTTCGAAGCCGGCTGTCAGAGCGTTGTCGTTCGGGGCGAAGTCGGCGGGATGCTGGTTGAATACGGGAGAGGGCGGTCTTGCTCCCTACCACCTGGAAGGCGGCGCCGACATCGTGTTTCAGATCGGAACCGCGAAGTATGGCGTGCGCACGAGCGATGGCATGCTCGATGACGCAAAGCTCGCTGAGGTCGCAGGTCTGGCGCAGGTTCGCATGTTCGAGCTCAAGTTGAGCCAGGGCGCCAAACCCGGCAAGGGGGGCATCCTGCCGGCGGTCAAGGTCACTCCGGAAATTGCAAAGATCCGCGGCATCGCGGCTTATCGGGATTCCATATCTCCCAATCGCCATCCGGAGATCGGCAACGTCACGGAGTTGCTTGACCGCATTGGCTACATCCGGGCCATCGCGCAGAAGCCGGTCGGGTTCAAATCGGTTATTGGGGCGTATGGCTGGCTGGAAACGATGTTCGAGGAGATCCACCGTCGCGGCATCGAGAGCGCGCCGGATTTCATCACCATCGATTCCGGTGACGGAGGCACAGGCGCTGCGCCCATGCCGCTCATGGATAATGTCGGACTGACTATCCGCGAGTCGCTCCCGATGGTCGTCGATTTGCTTTGCGCTTATGGGCTGCGTGACCGCATCAAGGTTTTCTGCTCCGGCAAGTTGATCACGCCGGCAGAAGTCGGTTGGGCCTATTGCGCCGGCGCAGACAGCGTGAATTCCGCTCGCGGCTTTATGTTCGCGCTCGGTTGCATCCAATCCCTCAAATGCAACAAAAACACCTGCCCGACCGGTATCACTACTCATGATCTGCGGTTGCAACGCGGCCTGAATCCGATGGACAAGGCGGTGCGGGTCAAGAATTTCGTCGACAAGATGACCAAGGATCTCAACACCATCGCTCATTCCTGCGGGGTCGGGCATCCGCGCGCCTTGAAGCGGTTTCATTGCAGGATCGTTCAGTCGAACGGGCGTTCGGTTCCGTTGGACGAACTCTATCCGCCAATCCGCTCGACACGGTCCATAAGGCCGGCCATTTAGCGCGCTTCACCGGCCGATCCACCTTGTGCGCCCTCGTCGGAATTGCGGATTTGCATTCGCGGCGGGCGCTACGTCTTAATGAAATGGGCGCTCCTGCGCGCTCATGACCGGCGATACCGGATTGAAGTATCGCGCGAAGTCGGGCACTTCTCTGCCTCTCCAATCCTGAATTGGGGACAGCCCCTCGGAGAAATTGCGAGCACTGTGAACCACCTAACTCACAAATTCTGCATCGCGCCCATGATGGATTGGACGGATCGGCATTGCCGGTTCTTCCACCGCCAGATGTCGCGCCATGCGCGCCTCTATACCGAGATGGTGACGGCGGACGCCGTGATCCACGGCGAGCGCGCGCGGCTGCTGGGGTTCGGCGCGGACGAGCGGCCGCTGGCGCTTCAGCTCGGCGGGTCCGATGCCGCCAAGCTTGCGGATGCGGCCGCCATCGGCGAGGCGCTCGGCTACGACGAAATCAATCTCAACGTCGGCTGTCCGTCGTCGCGCGTGAAGGAGGGCCGGTTTGGCGCCTGCCTGATGGCGGAGCCGGATCTCGTGGCGCGGTGCGTTGCCGGCATGGCGGCACGGGTCGCCATTCCCGTCACCGTAAAATGCCGGATCGGGATCGATGATCAAGACAGCGAAGCGGATTTCACGCGCTTCATCGAAACGGTGTCGGCAGCGGGGATCACGACCTTCATCGTGCACGCGCGCAAGGCGTGGTTGAACGGTCTCTCGCCGAAGGAAAACCGCGAGGTGCCGCCGCTCGACTATGCGCGCGTCTACCGGTTGAAGGCTGCGCGCCCGGATCTTACCATCGTGATCAACGGCGGCATCGAAACGCTCGAGGCGAGTGCCGAGCATCTCAAGCACGTGGACGGCGTCATGCTGGGGCGCGCTGCGTATCAGACGCCGTATCTCCTCGCAGGAGTCGATGCGGCGTTCTTCGGCTCGGATGCGTCTGTGCTGTCGCGAGGCGAGGTGCTGGAACGCCTGCTGCCCTATGTTGCGCGCCATCTCGAGGCCGGGGGACGGCTCAATTCCATCACGCGCCATGTGCTCGGGATTTATCATGGGCAGCCGAGAGCGCGTCAGTTCCGGCGCTACCTGTCCGAGAATGGTGTCGGAGGGGGGCCGGGCCTCGACGTGCTGATCGAAGCGATCGCGATTGCGGAAGGCCGCAAGGGCGAACGCGCGGGCGCCGCCGAGGCCGCGCAGGCGGCGGAGTAGGTCCGCTCCGATGGTCCTTGATCTCGTGGTCTTCGATCTCACGGTCTTCGATCTCACCGACGGCGCGCTTTTCTGGCTCGTGATCGCGCTGCTCGCGGGCGGCCTCGCCACGGGGTTTCTCGCGGGTCTGCTCGGGATCGGCGGCGGCGGCATTCTCGTGCCGATCCTCTATGAGGTTTTCACGTTTCTCCACGTGCCGGACGACATCCGCATGCACATGGTGCTCGGCACGTCGTTCGCCGTCATCGTGCCGACGGCGATTTCGTCGTTTCGGGCCCATCTCGCGAAGGGATCGGTGGACACGGCGGTGGTGCGGCGGCTGGCGCCGTTCGTGGTCGCGGGCGTGCTGGCGGGCGTCGCGCTTGTGTCGAGCGTCAGCGGCGGCGCTCTCAAGTGGGTGTGGATCGTGTGCGGCAGCCTGCTCGCCGTGAAGATGGCGCTGGGGCGCGAGGATTGGCGCATCGCTGATGCCGTGCCCAACAACGCGCTGATCCGGTTTGCGGCGTTCGCGATCGGCCTCGTCTCGACGCTGATGAGCATTGGCGGCGGCATGTTCCTCGTCACGCTGTTTACGCTGTGCGGATGGCCGATCCTGCGCGCCGTCGCAACGTCGAGCGGGTTCGGGCCGCTGATCGCGGTGCCGGGGCTGATCGGCTACATCTGGGCCGGGTGGGGAAATCCTGAGCTGCCGCCGGTGAGCCTCGGCTTCGTCAGCTTGATCGGCGCGGCGATCATCATTCCGGCGAGCGTGTTTGCGGCGCCATTCGGTGTGCGCGTGGCGCACGGCATTTCGCGGCGCGCGCTCGAACTCGCCTTCGCGGCGTTTCTGGCGCTGGTCGCGACGCGGCTGTTCATCTCGACGCTGTGATCTACGTCAGCTTCTCGTAAGTCAGGTCGAGCGCCGCGGCCGTGCCGGACGACGTGCCGGGATAGCCCTGGGCGCGCCAGAACGCGAAGCCGCCCATGAGGCCGCCGGCCGTGGTTGCGATGGCCATGATCATCGATTTTTCATCAGGGCTGGTGGTGGCGATGCCGACGCCGAGACCCGCGCCAAGCAGGAAACCGATTGCGAGATCCGCCCAGCCGCGCGGAACCGACAGCAGGCGGGCGACATCGGACAGCACTACCGTCGGAATGTACAGGATGAGCGCGAGAGTCGGCAGAACCGGGACGGCGAGGACGATGAGCATCGGCCCGGCCTCGAAGACGCGGTTGTCCACGCCTGTCAGCATGAAGAGCACGGCGATGAAGGCCGTCGTGCCAGCGAGGCAAGCCTTGAGGTAGGCTTTGCCGCGCGATGCGGACGTGCTCACCTGCTCGCCGACGGACTTGGCGGTCTGGCCGAGCGCATCGTGCGTTCGCTGCTCCGGCCTGGCGGAGACCGTGGGCTGACGCTGCGGAGCCGGGCGTTCGGAGGCCTTGGCGGATGCCTTGGCCGGCGCCGTGACGGAGCGCCTGCCGAAGCCCTGCGTCTGAGATTTCGTCTGTTTCCCCAACGTCATCGCACGCGCTCCCTGCCGAAGCCGCGATCATGGCCAAGGAGATGCGTGCGTTCGTTTAACGGGTGCAACGGGCAGACGCGATTTCAGCGCGGCCGGTGGATGGAATCTTAAATCGGCGTCTAAAATTTTCTCAATTCCAGCGGCCGAACCCGTCTGAGTTGAACCCGTCTCAGTCGATGGGTGGGAAGAGAGTTGGAGCCGGCTCAGATTTTCTGATTGTATTCGCCGACCTCCGGGAATTTGGCGAGGCGGGCTTCGATATCGCGGAACATGGCGATCTTGTTTTCTTCCGAGACCGGGCTTTCGACGACGATCACCAGCTCAGGCTTGTTCGACGAGGCGCGGACGAGGCCCCACGTGCCATCCGCGAGCGTGACGCGCACGCCATTGACCGTGACGAGGTCGCGGATCGTCTGGCCCGCAATCGTGCCGCCGTTCTTGGCGATGCCCTCGTAGTCGGCGACGACCTTGTCGACGACGCCGTATTTCTTCTCGTCGTCGCAATGCGGCGACATGGTGGGCGACTGGTAGGTCTTCGGCAGCGCGCGACGCAGGTCGGCGATGGTTTTTCCTTCGGCGCGTTCGAGCATGTCGCAGACCGCCAGCGCCGCCACGAGGCCGTCGTCGTAACCGCGTCCGAGCGGCGGCTGGAAGAAGAAGTGCCCGCTCTTTTCGAAACCCGCGAGCGCCTTCTGCTCGAAGGTATAGCGCTTCATGTACGAGTGGCCGGTCTTCCAGTAGAGCGCCTTCGCGCCCGACGCCTGCAGAACAGGGTCGGTCATGAACAGGCCGGTCGACTTGACGTCGGCGACGAAGACCGGGTTCTTGAATTGGGTCGCGAGGTCGCGGGCGAGCATGACGCCGACCGTATCGGCGAAGATCTCGTGGCCCTCGTTGTCGACCACACCGCAGCGGTCGCCGTCGCCATCGAAGCCGAGCCCGACATCGGCGCCGTGCTTCACCACCGCGTCGGCGATGGCGTGCAGCATCTTCATGTCTTCGGGGTTGGGATTGTAGCGCGGGAAGCTGTGATCCAGATCCGCATCGAGCGGCACGACCTCGAGGCCGACGGCTTCGAGCACCTGCGGGGCGAAGGCGCCCGCCGTTCCATTGCCGCACGCGGCGACCACCTTCATCTTGCGCTTGAAGCGCGGGCGCTTGGCGAGGTCCTGCATGTAGCGTTCGGCGAGATCGGGCACAAAGATATAGCGGCCGGCTGTGCCCGTTTTGAAGTCGCCCGAGAGCACGATCTCCTTCAATCGGCCCATCTCGTCGGGGCCAAAGGTGAGGGGACGCGAAAGGCCCATCTTGATGCCGGTCCAGCCGTTATCGTTGTGGGACGCCGTCACCATGGCGACGCCTTCGACTTCGAGCTCGAACTGGGCGAAGTAGGCCATCGGCGAGAGAGCGAGGCCGATGTCGTGCACTTCGAAGCCGCCGGCGAGAAGGCCGTTGATGAGCGCCTGCTTCACTGAGCCCGAATACCAGCGATAGTCGTGGCCGACGACGATGCGCTTTTTCACGCCGCGTTCGTCGAACAGGACCGCGAGCCCGAGGCCGATTGCGTTGAGCCCCATCAGGTTGATCTCTTGCGGGAACAGCCAGCGCGCGTCGTACTCGCGGAAGCCGGTCGGCTTTACCAGCGGCAGGCGTTCGAAATCGGCGGAGTTGGGGACGAGATCGGCGCGGGGTTTGGGAAACATTCAGGGGCCTTTTAAATGTGCGGAATCCGGTGGCGTGGGCGGGAAGACGTGCGAGGGCGCCACGTGCGGCTCATGAGGCGGGAATACGGCAAAATCCAGTGCGGCGCGCAGTCAATTCGGTG
This sequence comes from Hyphomicrobium sp., assembly GCF_051860585.1. Classification (GTDB taxonomy): domain Bacteria; phylum Pseudomonadota; class Alphaproteobacteria; order Rhizobiales; family Hyphomicrobiaceae; genus Hyphomicrobium_C. Next base: position 114,457 of record NZ_JBHYDS010000002.1, on the reverse strand, counting down.
CTTCGCACAGTGATGTCCGTCTGCGTCGCTTATTATGCACGATCATGACGTCCGCCCAAAGACACCCCGCCCAAGACGCCCCGGGCGGCCGAGCTACAACGTATCGGGCGTGAAAATGTTCAGAGGCCGCGTCGTTCGGTTGGCGTCACGCGATCAAGGTTACTCGATCAAGGTCAGGCGGCCCTGGTTGATGTCCACCCGTTCCAGGCGGGACAGGAAGCTCATGCCCAAGAGGGTCTTTTCGAGCTTGCCGCGCTCGCAGACCGCTGCACGGACGTTGCGGACCTGGACGTGGCCGATGCTGACGCGGTCAAGCATGACGGGGGCGACGGCGGCCGTGCCGTTGGCGGTGCTGACGCGGCCGGTGAAATCGGACGGCTTGAGGTTGAGGCCGGCGCGCTCGGCGTCCTCGTAGGTCAATGCAACCATCGAGGCGCCGGTGTCGACCATCACGTCGAGGAGGCGGCCGTTAACCTCGGCGCGGGCGTAGTAGTGGCCGTCCTGCTGGGCGCGCAGTTCCTCGCGGCCGCTGTGTGAGACGGGGGTGCTGGTGCTTTCGACGAGGGCGTTCGCGGATTGAGGTTCGGACGTGGCGGGCAGATCCGCGATGCCGAGGGCTTCGTTGAGGCCGCCGCGCAGCGTGTCGTAGTGGACGACACCGACGATGAGGATGGCGGCGGCGGCCCCCCAGCTTGCAAGCTCGCCGAACAACGACCGCGTACCGGACGAAAGGGCCATGAACGCAACGCTCCACGCTGGGTCCGCCTTCGGGCGGCCCTGTAAGACCAGTTCTGGCGGGCTTTTGACTGTCGGAAGGCGCGCCGAAGGCGTCAGCCGCGCAACGTCAGGAAGTCGCCGGAAAACTCATAGGAGCGCAAACGCTTTAAGAAACTCATACCGAGCAGGTTCTCGCTGAGGGCGCCCGGTTTGGCCACAAGGGCCTCGACGTCGCGGACCTCGAGGGGGCCGACCGAGACGGATTTGAGGCGCACGGGCGCGGCGAACGTGGTGCCGTTGGCGGTCGAGACGGGGGTGGTGAAGGAGAGGGAGGCTGTGTCGATCCCGGCGCGCTCGGCGTCGGTGGGGGTCAGGACGACGGTCGAGGCTCCCGTGTCGACCAGCATCGATATGCTGGCGCCGTTGGCCGCGGCGCGGGCGACGAAATGGCCGTTGTCCTGGCGGCGGAGGCGGACGGCCTGCTCGCCAGTCGGCGTCGTTTCGATCAGGATCGAATGCCCGGGCGGCAGAACTTCGCCGGCGACGCGGGTGACGACGGTCTTCAGGTCCTCGCGATAGGTGTAGGCGACGACGAGGGCCAGGGCGATGCCGATCCAGACGACGGCGTGGCGCACCGCGTCGCGGGCGCGACCCTGGTAGTCGCCGCTCAAGGTGGCGAGGTAGAGCCCGCCCAAGGCCAGGACGCCGACGATGTAGCCCGCATGCTCGCTCGCGACGGCGGACAGTTCACCCGGATCTCCGCTGAGGGTCCAGAAGAGCACGACCAGTCCGACGAGGATGGCGAGGAGGATGGCGAGCATTGCTACCGTGTTGTGCGGGTTGGCGGGCCGCGCGTTTTCAATTCCTGCATGATCGCGCGCCGTTCACTGTCGCTGTAGGAGGACCACCGGGCGATCTCATGGCGAGATCGGCGGCACCCTTCGCACAGGCCGTCAGAAAGGCTGATGACGCAAATGGCGATGCAGGGCGATTCCATCTTCTTCTCGGTGTCGTGGGTCATGGTCAGGAGCAGACGGCAATCTAGGAGGTCCGGGCGGCTCCCTCAACGCGCCGGTCCGCGGCAAAACAGGCTCAGGCTCTGCGTGGAGGCGCCACTAGGCCACCCGCGGGACCCAAGCACTATGCCACGCGCGGGGGCCGCATTATGCGACGCGCGGGGGCCGCGACGGCGGCGGTGGCGCGCCCGCTCCGCCGTGCGGCGCGGTCATGCGGAGGCGCGGCTGACGCGTCGGCGGCGGGGTCGCCTGCCGATGGCGCTCGGCGCCCAAAGGCTGCAGCGGGGAGACGCTGGCCAGTACGCGCTTCGGCGGCAGCGTGACGCGCACTTCGGTGCCTTTGCGCAGTTCGGAGGCGAGATCGAATGCGCCGCCGTGCAGCTCGATCAGGCTTTTGACGATTGGCAGGCCGAGGCCGGTGCCGCCTTCAGCCGCCTCATGGGCCAGCGAGCCCTGGCCGAACGCCTGCATAACGCGCGGGATCTCGTCCTCGGGAATGCCTGGCCCCGTATCGCGCACGGCGAGGAACTGCCCGCCATCGGCGGTCGGCGCGACGGTGATGACGACGCTGCCGCCTTTCGGCGTGAACTTGATCGCGTTCGACAGCAGGTTGAGGCAGATCTGGCGCATGGCGCGCACGTCGATCCAGACCTGCGGAAGATCGGCCGCGATCGCCAGCGTGACGGTGAGCCCTTTGGCGTTGGAACGCAGCATCAGGAGGCGCTGGCAATCCTGGGCGATGTCGCCCAAGTGCGCGCGCTCCTCGACAAGGTCGTAACGGCCGGCCTCGATGCGGGAGAGATCCAGGATCTCGTTGATGAGCTGGAGGAGGTGGCGGCCGCTGTCGAAGACGTCCTTGGCGTACTCGCGATAGACGGGCGTCGTGTGCGGACCGAACATCTCGTCCTTCATCACTTCCGAGAAGCCGAGAATGGCGTTCAACGGCGTGCGAAGCTCGTGGCTCATGGTGGCGAGGAAACGCGATTTCGCCTTGCTGCCGGCCTCGGCGCGGCGGCGTGCTTCTTCGCTGACGAGCCGCTCCTCATCGAGTTCGGCGATCAGGATGTCCTTTTGGGCGCGGAAGGCCAGCATCTGCAGAGTGGTTTGCTGGAGGCCCTTGGCGAGAAACACGAAGTAGATGTGCACACCCACGGCCATCGTCGCGAGCGCGTAATAGAAGGGCTCCTGCAGCATGATGAGGCGCGCCGATACGGCCAACGTCATCGGGATGGTGCCGACGTAGAGCAGGCTCATCATCGGCGACGTGAACGTCATGCGCACGGCGAGCAGGACGATCAGCGAGGCGAAGATGAAAACGTGCGACGAGAAGACTGCCGTTTCGAACGTAGCCGATGTCTCGCCGATGCCGACAAGCGCAAAGCCCGCCCAGACGATGCCGCAGAACAGCTCGGCGAGAATGAACATGCGCCGCCAGCGGCGGAGGTCGCTGTCGGGGCGCGCGTGGGCGACGTAACGGCGGCACAGCTCCAGCAGCGCGACTTTCGACACGATGACGAGGATCAGCCAGAGGCAGCCCTCGGCCCAAGGCGCCCAAAACATCGAGGCGAGCGAAAAAATTGCGGCCAAGGCCCAGATCGTGACGGCGGCGCTCAACTCGTTGCGCGCAAACAGGCCCATCAGCTCGTATTCGAACTCGGGCTTGATCTCGGTTCCCCGCGTCAGGCGATCGCGCGCGGCTTTCACGTCCTCATCGGCGCGCTTGCGCGCGGCGTGACGGCTCCGGAGTTCGGCAAGTATCTGAGAACGCGTTTCTTTATCCATGCTCCCGCCGTGCGGGCCACACCAGCCGACCTCCATCATCCGCGCACGGCAACTGAAAACTTGTCGCGAGCGGTTCGGGAGTGTTAGGCGTGGGCCTGCCCGCCGCTACTGTCCCTCAGAATTCGCTAACGTTGCGTTTACCGCGATGCCCGGGCAACCGCGGCGTCTGTTCCCTTGGGAACAGGCGCGGGGACGGACTAGGCTGCATGGTGGACGATTAACTGGCAGTGGCGCGTCCGGGAGCGGGCATGAAACTTTCGATCATCGGCTCGAGCGATGCGTTCGGTTCTGGCGGACGCCTCCAAACCTGCTTTCATGTCGCTCATGCATCCGGCGCGTTTCTGATCGATTGCGGGGCGACGGCGCTCATCGGGCTAGAGCGGCAAGGCCTTGATCCGAATTCTATTTCGACGATTTTCGTCAGCCATTTGCATGGCGACCACTTCTCCGGCCTGATCTGGTGGATGATCCACGCGGTGCACGTGGCGAAGCGGGAAGCGCCCCTCACCGTTGTCGGGCCGGCTGGCATCGAGGAGCGGTATGTCACCGCGACCGAGGCGCTGTTCCCGGGCACGTCCGCGTGCAACCGGCCGTTTCCCCTCGTGTTTCGCACCTACGAAGATTATGTGCCGCTTTCGGAGGGCGGCGTGACGGTCAAGCCGTTCGTCGTTAGTCATCCGTCCGGCGCGACCTCGTATGGGCTGCGGTTCGACGTGGACGGCAAAACCTTGGCGTTCTCGGGCGATACGGAGTGGGTCGAGAACCTCGTGCCGCTTTCGCAGGGAACCGACCTCTTCATCTGCGAATGCTTTGCGTTCGAGCGCGAGGCGCGCTTCCACCTCAATTGGCGGACCATTAAAGCCAACCTGCCGCGGCTTGAGGCGAAGCACATCCTGCTGACCCACCTCGGGCCGGAAGCGCTCGCCAACCAGAACGCGATGCGGCATGAGCGCGTTTCCATTGCACACGACGGCCTCGAGTTCGATATCTGAGGGATCGACGTCGCAATCGAGGCGAGACGTGACACGCGCGCTTTCCAAGCTGGTGGGCGACATTCGCCGCTGCCGTTTGTGCATCGAAAATCCCATCGGGCCGCCGTTGGCGCATGATCCGCGACCGGTGCTGCGCGTGAGCGCGACGGCGCGGTTGGCCATCGTCGGCCAGGCGCCGGGCACGAGGGTGCACGCGTCGGGCGTTCCGTTTAGCGATGCGTCCGGGCTGCGGCTGCGCGCCTGGATGGGGGTCAGCGAACAGGAATTCTACGACGAGGCGCGGATCGCGGTGCTGCCGATGGGCTTCTGCTTCCCTGGGCAGGACCGCGCCGGAGGCGACCTGCCCCCGCGCCGGGAATGCGCGCCGCACTGGCGACCCCGGCTGTTCTCACTGCTGCCGCAACTCGAACTGGTGTTGCTCGTTGGTCTTTATGCGCAGAAGTGGCACCTCGGCCGCGAGGCGGGACCGCTCGCGGAGACGGTGCGGAATTACGAGCGTGTGCTGGCCCGCCCGGGGTCGCCGCGCTTCTTTCCGCTGCCGCATCCGTCCTGGCGAAACAACGCCTGGCTGACCCGCAACAGCTGGTTCGACGCCGAACTGGTGCCGACTCTGCAGCGGGAGGTGCGGGGACTGCTCTAGAAGGGTTAAAAATTGCGCGCAACAAATCGCTTGACCGCGGCACGCGAAAAAATGATCTTGCATCGGCGCAAAAGGTAGAAAATTCATCCACTCCGGCCGGTCGTACATGCTCGACGAAATGGACGTCAAGATTCTCGCCATCCTGCAGCAGGATTGCACGCGCCCCGTCGCCGAGATCGGCAAGGAAGTGGGGCTTTCGACGACGCCGTGCTGGCGGCGGATCCAGAAACTCGAGGAGCTGGGTGTCATTCAACGTCGCGTCGCGGTACTCGACCCGGTGAAGGTGAACGCCGGCGTCACCGTCTTCATCTCGATCAAGACGGACAAGCACAGCCTGGCGTGGCTCGAACGGTTCCATGGCGCGGTGGCGGAATTTCCGGAGGTCGTGGAATTCTACCGCATGTCGGGCGATGTCGATTATCTGCTGCGCGTCGCCGTGCCGGACATCGCGGCCTACGACGTGTTCTACAAAAAGCTGATCTCGCAGGTGGAGATCGCGAAAGTGTCGTCCGCCTTCGCGATGGAAGAGATCAAGCATACGACGGCGCTGCCGCTGACGTTCGCGCGCCCGCCGTCCGACAAGCGCAAAAGCGGGACGTAACGCGCGCGCCAGGCCGCCTCAGACGATCAGGTCCAGGCCGGCGAGGGCGAAGCAGAGCGTCGCCAGGAGCGCGATGGTGGCGAGCGTCATCCACATGCCGAGAACGCGGAGCCGGAAGTTGTGCGGGTTCTGAGACAATCCGTACGCATGAACGGCGCGACCGGTCACGAGCCCCAAGCCAAGCACATGCAGCGCGAGCGCGGGAGCCTTGAGGCTTTCGGCGCACAAGAGCAGAACGAGCGCCATCGGGACGTACTCGGTGAAGTTGGCGTGGACGCGGGCGCGGCGCATCAACTCGCGGCTTTCGCCGTGGCCGATCTCGACCCGGGCTTCGCGTCGCTGGGAGATGACGCGCGCCGACAGCAGCAGGAAGAGGAAGGCCAGCAGCGACGCATAGAGGGCCGTGATGGGCATGGTGTTGACCTATCCGTTCGGCGTCGTCGTGCCTGCGAGGGCGCCGGTTATTGGTGACGGCGATTTGAGAAGAATTCGTGACTGCGCGGCGGTTCTCAAGCCTTGTTCGACGGCAGGCGCGCGATGAGGCTCGACGTATCCCAACGGCCGCCGCCGCCGCCTTGCACTTCGCCGTAGTAGCCATCGACGAGGGTGGCGACGTCCAGCTTCGAGCCGTTGCGCTGGGCCTCGGCCAGACAGATGCCGAGATCCTTGCGCATCCAGTCGACAGCGAAACCGAAGTCGAAGCGCCGCTCGTGCATGGTCTGCCAGCGGTTCTCCATCTGCCAGGATTGCGCGGCTCCCTTCGAAATGGTGTCGATCACGGCCGCCACATCGAGGCCTGCGTTCTCGGCAAAGGCGATGGCTTCCGACAGACCCTGCAGCAGGCCGGCGATGGCGATCTGGTTGACCATCTTGGTGAGCTGTCCCGATCCGGCCGGTCCCATGAGGCGCACGGCGCGGGCAAAGCAGCGGATCGCCGGTTCCGCCGTGGCATAGGCGTCGCTGTCGCCGCCGCACATGACGGTGAGCTTGCCGCTCTCCGCGCCGGCCTGGCCGCCGGAGACGGGAGCATCGATGAAGGCGAGCCCGCGCGCTTGAGCTGCGGCATGAAGTTCGCGCGCAGCATCCGCCGAGGCCGTCGTATGATCAATGAGGATCGCGCCGGGCTTCATGGCGGCGAATGCGCCATCGGGTCCGACTGTGACCTGGCGCAAATCGTCGTCGTTGCCGACGCACGTAAACACGAGGTCGGCGTCGTGCGCGGCTTCGGCGGGCGTGGCGTGGCGCGTGGCGCTAGGATTGGCCGCAACCCATGCCTCGGCCTTGGCGGCGTTCCTGTTATAGACAGCCAGCGTATGGCCCGCCGCTCGCAGATGCCCCGCCATGGGGTATCCCATGACGCCCAAGCCGATCCATGCCACTTTGGCCATGCGTCTGAGCCTATTGCTAAAGTTGCGATCCGGTGTATCGAGGCGGCGCCACTGCTGTATTGAAGGCAGCGCCTCTGCTCCCGCAGTCAATGCCCCGCGGACAACATCAAGGCAAGGATCCAATGGCCGACACGACCGACGACGTTCTCCCGACCGTGACGCCCGACGACATCGCACGGGCGGCGCGCATCATCGAGGGGCATGTCGTCAAAACGCCTTGCGACCGGAGCTTCTCGCTCAGCCACGAACTTGGAGCGGAGATCTGGCTCAAGTTCGAGAACTTGCAGTTCACGGCGTCCTACAAGGAGCGCGGCGCGCTGGTGCGCCTGTCGGCGCTGACCGACGACGAGCGGCGGCGCGGTGTGATCGCGATGTCGGCCGGCAATCATGCGCAGGGCGTTTCCTATCATGCCGGCCGTCTCGGCATTCCGGCGACGATCGTGATGCCGAAGGGTACGCCCGCGGTCAAAGCGGAGAATACGAAGCGCTGGGGCGCGCGCGTGATCCTGGAAGGCGCGACGCTGGAAGATTCGGCGCGCTTTGCCCGCGCCTATGGCGAGGAGCACGGGCTGGTGTTCGTGCATCCCTACAACGATGCGCTGGTCGTGTCCGGGCAGGGCACGGTCGGCGTGGAAATGCTCGAAGCGGTGCCGGAGCTCGACGTGATCCTCGTGCCGGTGGGCGGCGGCGGTTTGATCGCGGGCATCGCAGTCGCGGCCAAGGCGATCAAGCCCAGCATCGAAATCATCGGCGTCGAGGCCGCGCTTTATCCGTCGATGTACAACGTGATCAAGGGCACGCAGCTTCCGGCGCGCGGGGACACGCTGGCGGAGGGCATCGCGGTGGTGCATCCCGGCGCCATTCCGGCGCGGCTCGTGCAAAAGTACGTCGACGACATCGTGCTCGTCAGCGAAACCGATCTCGAACGGGCCACGTTTGCGCTGCTCATCATCGAGAAGACGGTTGTCGAGGGCGCGGGCGCTGCGGGTCTCGCGGCGCTGATGGCCGACCGCAAGCGCTGGGCCGGCCGCAAGGTCGGCCTCGTTCTCACCGGCGGCAACATCGATCCGAGGCTGCTCGCGAGCGTGCTCACGCGCGAACTCGCGCGCGAGGGGCGGCTCTCGAGGCTCACGATCGACATTCCGGACCGGCCGGGCGAGTTGTCGCGCGTGTCAGGCGTGCTCGGCGACGTGGGCGCAAATATCGTCGAGGTCTATCATCAGCGGGTGTTCACCGATCTGCCCGCGCGCGGCACCGAACTCAATCTCGTCATCGAGACGCGGGATCGCTCGCATCTCGAAGCGGTGCTGGCGCAGCTCGAAGCGGTCGGTTACCGGGTGATCGTGAAGAGCACCGGCGCGCCGCCCGCGCTGGGTTAGCTCATTTGCCGATCAAACAGATCCGCAGTTTTTTGCCCTCCTCCGTCCATGCGAAGCATGGCTTCGCCATGACGGGGAGGGTCGCGCGAAAGCGCGGGGTGGGGCGAAGCCGAAGAACACGCGTAAGTTTTTCTATCTCCCCCCGCTCTGAACCCCTCCCCGCGTCCATGCGGGGCATGGCTTCGCCATGACGGTGAGGGGCAGGTTCTGGACTCGGCGCAAGCGGCTGCCCCTCACCCCGACCCTCTCCCCATTCGCGAGAGAAGGGCGAATGGGGAGAGGGGGAGATCAGCGGCCTTCGCCGGCATGACGGATTTATTCGGGTCAACGGACTGCCTAAACTCTGCGTCACCCCGACGTAGGTCGGGGCCTACGCAAGGTTCAGCGGGCGTGACGTTCGGCAGGCAGGTCTAGGCCCGGCGCAAGCGGCTGCCCCTCACCCCGACCCTCTCCCCATTCGCAAGAGAAGGGCGAATGGGGAGAGGGGGAGATCAGTGGCGTGCCTAAACTCAACGTCACCCCGACGTAGGTCGGGGCCTAAGCAAGGTTCAGCGGGCGAGACGTTGCGGCGTCTGGCACCAAGCATGTTAGCGGCCTGCTCTTGGCAAGCTTGCGTGGGTACCGGCTGTCGATGCGGAGCATGGCTTCGCCATGACGCCGGCATGACGGAAATATTAGGACAACGGACTGCGTAAACTCTCCGTCACCCCGACGCAGGTCGGGGCCCACGCAAGCTTCCTCGGGTGAGCGGCTGAAGGAAGGCAAAACGGGGAGAGGGTGAGATCAGCGGCCTTCGCGCCACCATGCCATCGCCATGAGCGCGAGCAGCACCGCGAGGGCGAAGCCTCCGGTGAACATCGGCGTCAGCTTGACGCCCTTGGTGACGAATGCCTCGCGGTCGCGCAGTCCCATCCAGCCGGAGCCGGCAAGCACGCGTGCTCCCGACATGAGGCTCACGCGCGGCACGGTGACGGCGTCGCCCGCGGACGCGCGGTCGGTGCGGGTCCAGAACACGCCGCCGCCCGTCTGCTCGGTCAGGGGTTTCAGCTTCGCCTCGGTCGCGACGACTTCGCTCATCTCGCGGGGATCCTCGACGCCTGCATGCGCGACGGCGGTCAGCGGTCCCGAGGTGCCCACCGTTTCGACCTTGTAGAGACCGGGGATTTTCACATCGAGCGTCGTCTTCCAGACGCCCGGCCGGTCGCGTTCGAGGGTCACTTCGGAGCGCTCGCCGCCCGGCGCCGACATCGTGACCGGGGCGACCTTGTCCTCGAGCGTGCGGCGCTCGATCGTGAGCTTGAGGCCGCGAGCGGACGCGATCAGGCGTTCCTCCTCGAGATCCGGCTCCTTCATCAGCCAGTGCGAGAGACGGCGCAGCAGATCGGTATGCGGTCCGCCGCCTTCGTAGCCGCGCGCCCAGAGCCAGGCGTGATCGGAGGTGAGGAGCGCGACGCGGCCCTTGCCCTTGCGGTCGAGTATGAGCAACGGCTGATCTTTGGCGCCTTCCATGATGACGCGGCCGCGATCGGGGCGAACTTCGGCCTGCCGGAACCAGTGGCCCCAGGTTGCTTCGCGGTTCGGCTGAAGGGCGTTGGCGCCTGCGAGGCCTTGCGTCACGGGATGGCGGAAGCCTTCCTCGGTGATCTTGGCGCGGAACGGTTCCTCGAGCACGCGACCGGTAGGTGCCGCCGGCAGGATCGGCGACAGCGGCGTGCGGTAGAGGCTCGTCATGCCGGCGTAGTCATCGCCTGCCGCGACGAGGACCGCACCGCCGTAGCTTTCGACGTAGCGCGCGATGTTGTCGTAGTAGATCAGCTGCAGGATGCCGCGATGCTCATAGCGATCGAAGATGATGAGATCGAAATCCTTGATCTTGTCCGAGAACAGTTCCTTGGTCGGGAAGGCGATCAGCGAGAGCTGGTTGATCGGCGTGCCGTCCTGTTTCTCGGGCGGACGCAGAATGGTGAAGTGGACGAGGTCGACGGCGGCGTCGGATTTCAAGAGATTGCGCCAGGTGCGCTCGCCGGCGTGCGGTTCACCGGAGACGAGCAGCACGCGCAGGTTCTCGCGGACGCCTTCGGCGACGAGCACGACGCGGTTGTTGGCGGGTGTCAGTTCTCCCGGCGCGGTTTCCAGCTCGATTTCGACGATGTTGTTGCCCGCGTGCGGGAACGGCATCTCGATGGTGACGGGCTGATCGACTGAGGCGGTGCGGACTTCGTCGGGGCGTCCTTCGCGGCGCACCTTCAACGTGGCGGGGCTGCCGGCGCTCATCGATTTGCCGCTCTCGCGGACGGCGATCTTGATGTCGCGCGATTGTCCGACGATGCCGTAGCGCGGGGCTTCCAGCGTTTCGATGCGGCGGTCGAACTCGTCCGGCGTGCCGGTCAGCAGCGTGTGGATGGGCGCATCGAACCCGAGGGCGGCGGTCGATTTCGGAACGTCGTGGACTTGCCCGTCGGTGACGAGGATGACGCCAGCGATGCGATCGGGTGGCGTGCTGGTGAGGGCTTGCGTAAGCGCGGCGAAGAGCTGTGTGCCCTGGCCGATGGCGGTGTCCTGCTTGGCGGCCGTGACCCACTTCACCTCGAGGTTCTTGATCCCCGCCAGGCGTTTCTCAAGATCCTTGCGGATGGCCGCCTTCTGCTCGGGACGCTTGTCGAGGCCTTGGCTGGTGCTTTCATCCATGACGACGAGGGCGACGTTGGCGAGGCTTTCGCGCTCCTCTTCGCGCAGGGTCGGGTTCAACAGGGCGGCGATGAGGGCGGCGAGGGCGAGGCCACGCCACAGCGCGCCGCGGCTCTTGCGGAAGATCAGAACGGCGACGAGCGCCAGCGCTGCAAGCCCGGCTGCCCAGATCAGGGGCACGGGCACCAGCGGCGCAATATCGATCGACCAGTTCATGGCTTACTCCGCCACGCGGGGCACCGCGCGGCCGTTTGCAGTTGTCTCATTGTCCGAGGCGCTCGAGCAGCGCGGGGACGTGCACCTGATCGGCTTTGTAGTTGCCGGTCAGCGCATGCATGACGATGTTGATGCCCGTGCGCAGCGCCATCTCGCGCTGGCTTTCGCCGCCGGGCACGACGGGGTAGAGCGGCCGGCCGTTTGCGTCGAGCGCCCAGGCGGACGCGAAGTCGTTGGATGTGATCATGATCGACGTGACGCCATCGGCGCGCCGGGCCTTGCGCCCATCGCCGTCGGCAGCCGCGCCAGCGCCCGCTTCGACCCAAAGCTGGCCGCCTTCCCAGCGGCCTGGGAACGACCGCAGCAGATAGAACGATTTCGTCAGCACGTGATCTTCGGGCACGGGTTCGAGGCGCGGCACGTCGAGGGAGCCGAGCACGCGCTTCAACGCCATGCCGTTGCGCCCTTCGAAGCCCGAGCCCGTCGGCAGGCCGGTGCCATAGTCGCGGGTGTCGAAGATGATCATGCCGCCTTGCTTCATGTAGGCGTCGATCTTGGCCAGCGTGGGCTGCGGCAGCGGGCGGGCGCTGTCGAGGATGGGCCAGTAGAGAACCGGAAAGAATGCGATCTCGTCTTTGACGATGTCGACGGCCAGCGGTTCGCCGGGCTCGACGGCGGTGCGGACGGCCAGGATGCGCGACAGGCCGGACAGGCCCGCCTTGCTTGTCGCGTCCGCGCCAGGATCGCCGGTCAGCACGTAGCCGAGCGTCACGTTCTCCGTCGCGCGCTGGGCGACGGCGGCGCTCGGCGGCGCGCCAGGAGCGTCCGGGGTGGAAGATGCATCGGGCGCGGACGTCGCCGCATCCGGTGCGGGTGGCGGTGTCTGGGCGCGGGCCTGCTCGCCGAACATGGCCGACGCGGACAGGGAGAGGGCCAGGAGCGCGGCGGCGGCCGGCGTGCGCGGCTTGATCCAGCGCAGCGCGGCACCCATCACGCCGAGGAGCGCCAGCACGGCGAGGATGTCGGCGAACACGAGCGCAAGCGCGCTCGACAGCAGGGCGGGTGCAAGCGGCGTGGATGGGAGGCTGTCGTACAGCATACGGGTGGCCCCTGCGGGACGCGGCGGAAGCGGCGAGAGGGTTGCCTTGGCCGCCAGGACGTTCAGCGCGCGCGGCGCTCCCTGAGCCCCATAGTAACCCGGCGGGTGCGTAAGGCCAGCCTCGGCTGATGTGATCTTCGCGGCGGGAATGGCTTCGGCCGTCGGCGGGGGTGAGCGCAGCACACCGTAGCCGTCCAGCGTCTGGACAGGAGCGAAGGCTTCGACGGTGCCGTTCTGGGGCTGTTCGGGGGCTGCCGTGTCCGCTTCGGTGCCTTCCGCTGCGCCAACCGGCGCCAAGCTCCCCAGCGAGGTCACGCGGCGGAGCATCTCGACGAACAGGCCCGAAATCGGAAGGTTGGACCAGTCCGAATTCGCGGTGACGTGGAAGAGCACGATCTGTCCGGCGCCGATGGTCGAGGCCGTGACCAGCGGCGTGCCATCGGCGAGCCGGGCCCAGACCTTGATGGCGGGCGTGAGCTGCGCGGGATCGGCGAGAACTTGACGATTGACGGTCACGTCTTTCGGTACGGGGATGCCGGCGAACACGCTCGCGTCGTCGAAGGCGGCGAGCGGCTGCGGGTTCGACCACGACAGCGCGCCGCCAAGCGTGCGGCCGCCCATGCGAAGCGCGACGGGAAGCAAGTCGTCGCCGCCGCTTTCGAGGCGCGGGCCGGCAAAGCGGACGAGGACGCCGCCGCGTTCGACCCAGGCGCGGACGCGATCCTTCACTTCGCCGGAGAGCGTGCCGATGTCGGCCAGCATCAGGACGCTCGCCTTGTCTTTCAACACCGCCTCGACGCCCTTGGCGAGGTTGTGGTCTTTCGGCCGGATGATTTCCGCGTAAGGCTGGACGGCCTTTTCCAGGTAATAGAGCGGGGCCAACAGGGGTTGCGACTGCTCCTGGCTTTCGCCTGAGATCATGCCGACGCGCTGCCATTGCGAGCGGCCGTCGAGCAGGCTGACGGCGCCCGAGGACCGCTCGGACGCGATTTCGAGGCGCGTCACCTGATTGCGCAATTCCAGCGGCAGTCCAAACGTCACCTCGGACGCGCCGGCTCCGGCGGCAAGCGAGAAGGGTGCTTCGCCCAGGCGCTGGCCGCGGGCGGAGAAGGCGTCGATGCGGCCCTCGCGCGCCGGTCCGCCCGTGCGCACCACGCTGGCGATGAGCTTGCCGTCTGCGCCGACGCCGGCCGTCAGGCCCAACGGTTCGTGGCCGCCGGTGTCCTCGACGATGGAGAAGCCGCCATCGCCGGCCAACGCGACGAGGCCGTCGGCAAAGCTCGCCGCGTCGCCGCGATGGTCGATGCCGTCGGCGAGCCAGAGAATGTTTGGAGATGCAATCTTGAGCGCGGCCAGTTGGTCCTTCAACGTCGCGAGTGTGCCCTTGCGGTCCGGAGCGTAAGGGCGTGGCTCCATTCCGGCGAGGGTTGCGCGCGCGTCGGCGGGAGCCTCGAGCTTGATGGTCCGTACTTTCGTTGCCGGTGCGGTCTCGGCGATGACGACGGCGCGGTTCTGGCGATGCGCGTCGGACAGGATTTCCTCGGCGAGGGCCGTGCGCCGTTCCCATCCGGAGGCGGCGGCCCAGCCGTTGTCGATCACGAGGACGACGGGACCGGCGCCGGTGAGGGCGCGATCGCGAACGGGATTGAGCACCGGCTCGGCGAGCGCGAGGATGACGAGGGCGGCGGCGAGCAGGCGGATCAGGAGCAGCCACCATGGCGTCTTGGCGGGCGTCTTCTCTTCGTTTTCGAGGCCGACGAGAATGCGGGTCGCCGGGAACGCGACCTGCTTCGGGCGCGGGGGAACCGTCTTCAGCAGCCAATAGATCAGCGGCAGCGTTCCAAGCGCGGCCAACAGCCAGGGATTGAGAAACGCCAACGCGCCGAAGCTCATGATTTTACTCCGGGGCGGCGCGGCGGCTCATCGGAGGCCGGTTCTTTCGAAGCCGCAGGCGTCTGCCAGCGGTAATGGCCTTCCCGGCCTTCGAGCCGCATGATCAGCGTCAGCAAGGGCTCCGTCGCCGGGCGATCGGTGTGATGGACGAGGAACGACCAGCCGAGACGCACGGCGAGTGCCTGCAACTCTTCGCGGTGGGCCTTGAGACGCGCCTGGTAGCGGCCGCGCAGGCTTTCGGCGCGGTCGGCAATCCAGCTCTCGCCGCCTTCGAGGCCGAGGAATTCGGTGCGGCCCTCGTAGGGGAGCGTTTCCTCGGCGGGGTCGAGGATCTGGACGAGATGACCGTTGGCGCCGCGTGCGGCCAGCATCTCGACGTGCTCGCGGATGCTCTCGACGGGATCGAGAAAGTCGCTGAACAGGATCACGCTCGAAAAGCGGCTGATACGTTCTTTCGAGGGTTGTCCGGAGGCCAGTTGCGCGGTCGCGCTGTGGGCGGCGATGGCTTCGGCGAGGCGCGTGGACGCGCGCCGGCTCGATGTCGGTTGCGTCACGCCGAGCAGGCCGACGCGCTCGCCGCCGCGGACCAGAAGCTCGGCCGAGGCCAGCATCAGGATCAGCGCGCGGTCACGCTTTGTGAGCTGAGACAGGTGGCTCTTGAAATTCATCGACGGCGAAAGATCAGGCCACAGCCACAGCGTATGGGCGGCCTCCCACTCGCGCTCGCGCACGTAGAGATGGTCGGAGCTTGCCGAGCGGCGCCAATCGATGAGTTGGGCGGCGTCCTGCGATTCATAGGTGCGGAACTGCCAGAACGTTTCGCCCGGTCCTGCGCGGCGGCGGCCGTGGATGCCGTGCGCGACCGTCTGGGCGATGCGATCGGCTTCCAGCAACAGATCGGGCAGGCGCTCGGCGACGCTGTGCGCGTCGCGTTCGAGCGTGAAGATGCGCCCGTCGCCGGTGTCATCAGAACTTCCCGGGCGCGCCCCGCGGGGTGCTGCCATCCCCGTCACTCCGCCGCGTGGGCGAGACGCAGGATCAAGGGTCCAAGCTCCTCGCCTTCGGCGCGGGCCGCGAACGACAGCGCCATGCGGTGTTTGAGGACGGGTTCGGCGAGATCGATGACGTCGTCGATGGAGGGCGCGAGGCGGCCGTCGATCAGCGCCTTGGCGCGCACGGCGAGCATCAAGGCCTGGCTGGCGCGCGGGCCGGGGCCCCAGGCGACGAAGCGATCGGTGTCGGCGCTGGCGCCGGTGCCGGGGCGCGCCGAGCGTACGAGTTTCAGGATTGCTTCCACCACCTTGTCGGGCACGGGGATCTGGCGCACGAGGCGCTGGATGCTCAGGAGCTCGCCGGCGTTGAGAACCGATTCGACGTGGCGTTCTTCGCTGCCGGTGGTGGCGTAGAGCATGCGGCGCTCGGCGGCGAGATCCGGATAGGTGACGTCGATTTCCAACAGGAACCGGTCGAGCTGCGCTTCGGGAAGCGGATAGGTGCCTTCCTGCTCAAGCGGGTTCTGGGTCGCGAGGACGTGAAACGGCTGAGGTGTGTCGTGGCGCGTGCCGGCGACGGTGACATGATGCTCCTGCATGGCCTGCAACAGCGCCGACTGCGTCTTGGGCGAGGCGCGGTTGATTTCGTCGGCCATCAGCAGCTGCGTGAAAATCGGACCCTTGATGAAGCGGAAGCTGCGGCGGCTTTCGCCGGGAGTTTCTTCGAGCACTTCCGAGCCGATGATGTCGGACGGCATGAGGTCGGGCGTGAACTGGATGCGCTTGGCGTCGAGGCCGAGCACGCGGCCCAACGTGTCGACGAGCAGCGTCTTGGCGAGACCGGGCACGCCGATGAGTAGCGCGTGGCCGCCGGAGAGGATGGTGATCAGCGTTCGTTCGATGACGACGTCCTGGCCGAAGATGACGGCGGCGGCGGCTTTGTGCGCGCGCTTCACCCGTTCGGCCGCGGCTTCCAAGCGCGGAACGATGGCTTCGTCAGTCTGAATCACGGTGCTCATGAAGATTTTTGTCCGGATCGCGAGTTGCTGGGGGCGCGGTGACGACGCTTAGCGCATGTGGGGGGCGCGTATGGGGCTGATTGTGACCGGCTGGCAGGGGGCGCGGTCAAGTTAAACCTCCGTAATTGCCCTCCAGCGGCCAGTATACCCATTGACGCGGGCGAGGGCCAACCTGGAGGCGCAAGTTGCCCGGACGATGGCCGTTTGCTCTAAGGTTCTCAGCGACAACACGGAATGCCGGTTCCCGGCGAAAGCGCGCGCGTGATCGACAAGCTTGCAGACTTGCTCAAAGAGGCGGAGGCGCGAGGGGCCGCGCCCGTCGAAACTTGGAATCCGCCCCATTGCGGCGACATCGGGCTCGCCATCGCACGCGATGGCGGGTGGCTCTATCGCGGCAGTCCGATCGGCCGCATGGCGCTCGTGAAGCTGTTCGCGCGTGTGCTGCGGCGCGATCCGGATGAGCGGTATTATCTGGTCACGCCTGCCGAGAAGATCGACATCGCCGTCGAGGATGCGCCGTTCGTGGCCGTTGAACTCGAAGTCACGGGGAGCGGACGCGGCCAAGTGTTGATGTTCCGGACGAATGTGGACGACGTCGTGCGCTGCGGGGCCGAGCATCCGCTGCGATTCGGCACAGGCGCGGCGGACGACGGTCTCAAGCCCTATGTCCGCGTTCGCGGACGGCTCGAAGCGCTGGTGTCGCGAAGCCTGGTCTACGACCTTGTCGAACTCGCCGATTTGGCGGCCGAAGATGACGCCGGCCGGGCCGGCATCTGGAGCGACGGCGCGTTTTTTCTGTTGCCTGAAGGCTCCGGCGGCTAAGGCGCTTTCGGTGCGGCCTCTGCCGCCGGTTTCGCGGTGGGAGCGGGCGGCTTCGCGGCCGGCGCGGCGCCAGCGGCCGCTGCCGCGGCGGGCGCAGGTTTGACGGCGGCTGGGTCGGCGGACTTCTTCGCGGCGAGCTTCTTAGTGGCGTCGGCCTTCTTCTTGGCGGGGTCTTGCGCGACAGCGCCGGGGCCGTAGCGCTTGGCGCACTGCTGATACATGAACTTGTTGATCTGCTTGATCATCGGCCCATGGAAGACGCCGATCGAATCCTCGAGCTTGGCGGCGGCCGAGATGGTGGATTTCACGTCCGCCGGGCCTTCGATGCTTTCGAGGTTGATCCAGACCTTTTCCGCCTTGCCGTTCTTGAACACGAGCTTGGGTGCGAGGCGCGCCGTGACGGGCTGAAGCGCTCCGTCGCGCTCGATCACGCATTTCACGTCGTGGGCCGGAACGAACACCTTGTGCTTCGGCTTGGTGAGGGCGTTGACGACTTCGGCCCGGGATAATTTCAGATCCACCGAACAGCGCGCGTCGCCGAAGCCCCAGGACACGCCCTTGTTGTTGCCCTCTTCTAGGCTGGACTTGGCCCACGTCTTCTGGACGCCGCAGGCGAGGTCGGCGCCCTTCGGCTGCTTGCCGAGAATCATCGTGCAGATCTGCTTCTCGCAGGCCTTGAGAGCGGCCATTTCCGCGTCCGACTGCTCGAGGGCGGCGGCCGGAAGCGTCGATATCGCAAGGGCGTACAAGGCCCATGCGGCGGCTCCGCCGGGGAGGCGGCAATACCGGGCGCGGATGGCAGCGACGCGTGGGATCATGGCGCTCCTTGGCCTTTGGTCGGGCTACTGCGAGGTTTTGGGGTGTGACATTCGAATGAGCCTAGAATTTGGCTTTTGAACCGATCCGCGGACGGCGTATCCCGGCCTAGTGGCCGAAGGAGCGCTCGGCCGGTGCGCGGCAGGCTTGAAGGGCCGCGGCGCTTGCGGTACCAAGCATTGCAACGAAGCAACAATCTCACTTGGAGGACACTATGGGGGTTAACACGTCTGGCGGGCATCCGGCCATGGACTACGCCGAGCACAATCGCACCTACGCGAACTTCCTCGGCTGGTCGAAAGCCATCATCGTGTTTCTCGTCGTGCTGCTCGCTGGCATGGCGTTCTTCCTCGTCTAGTCTCTGCGACAGTCTGGTTCCGGAACCGGTGCGCGGTCCATCATCGGCCCGCGCCGCCGCTTCCGGCCGGATTGCACACCATCCTTGCCGTTGAGGATGCCACCGGGCCGGCGCGCCGGCCTAAACGCGAGCCTGTCCACGGGATGCTTCGATGGTTACCATAGCAGTGACGGCCGAAGGGCCGGACGAGCCACGCTTCGCCGTTTCGCCGGAGACCGTCAAAAAATTCACGGCGCTCGGGGCCAAAGTTCGCGTCCAGTCCGGAGCGGGCCTTCGCTCGCGCTTCTCGGACGACGCGCTGACGGCGGCCGGCGCCGAAATCGCAGGGTCGGCCGGTGACGCGCTCGCAGGGGCCGACATCCTGCTCAAGGTCCGCCGCCCGGCGGCGGACGAACTGCGGCAGCTTAAGCAGGGCGCCATCGCCGCCGCCATTCTCGACCCTTACGACCGCGCCGGCATCGAGCCGCTCGCCGGCACGGGCGTCAATCTCTTCTCGATGGAATTCATGCCGCGCATCAGCCGCGCGCAGTCGATGGACGTTCTGTCCAGCCAGGCGAACCTCGCGGGCTACAAGGCGGTGGTCGATGCGGCGTCGCTGTTCGGCCAGGCGCTGCCGATGATGATGACGGCTGCCGGCACTGTGCCCGCGGCCAAGATCTTCATCATGGGCGTCGGCGTCGCGGGACTGCAGGCGATCGCCACGGCGCGCCGTCTCGGCGGCGTCGTCACCGCAACCGACGTGCGCCCGGCGACGAAGGAACAGGTTCAGTCGCTTGGCGCGAAGTTCGTCGCGGTCGAGGACGACGAGTTCAAGCAGGCGCAGACGGCGGCCGGGTATGCGAAGCCGATGTCGGCCGAGTATCAGGCCAAGCAGGCCGAGCTTGTCGCCAACCATCTCAAGACCCAGGACATCGTGATCACGACGGCGCTCATTCCGGGCCGCCCGGCGCCGCGTCTCATCACGCGCGCCATGGTCGACAACATGAAGCCGGGAGCGGTGATCATCGATCTCGCGGCAGAGCGCGGCGGCAACTGCGAGGCAACCGTGCCCGGCCAGACGGTCGAGGTGGGCGGCGTCACGATCGTCGGCGCGGTCAACCTGGCTGCATCGGTGCCGGTCAACGCGTCGAGCCTCTATGCCAAGAACCTCTACGCCTTCCTGGAGCTGTTCTTCGACAAGAAGGACAAGACGTTCGCCATCAACTGGGACGACGAGATCGTAAAGGGCACGCTCGTGGCCCGCGACGGTCAGATCGTCCATCCCAGCCTCGCCCCGCAACCTGCCTGAGGAGCCGAGCCATGCAGCCACGTCGCAGTTTCTCAATCCTGAGGTGGCTCTTGCCGATGGCAGCACTGGCGGCGCTTTTGCCGACGGCTGCGATGGCATCCGCTGAAGGGGTCGGCGGCCCGGTCGATCCGGCCATCTATCGCCTGATGGTGTTCGTGATAACGATCTTCGTCGGCTACTACGTCGTCTGGAGCGTCACGCCCGCCCTGCATACGCCGCTCATGAGCGTCACCAACGCGATCAGCTCCGTGATCGTGGTGGGTGCGCTGCTTGCCGTCGGCGTCGAGGCGATCACGGAAGGCACGCTGCTCGCGCGCATCTTCGGCTTCCTGGCGCTTGTCATGGCCTCGATCAACATATTCGGCGGCTTCCTCGTCACGAGCCGCATGCTCGCCATGTACAAGAAAAAAGACAGAGCCGCGAAGTAGGCCGCGAAGTAGGCCGCGAAGTAGAGGGACTCTCCGTCATGACCGCCAACATCGCTGCCGCCCTCTATCTCGTCTCGGGTGTGCTGTTCATTCTCGCGCTGCGCGGGCTCTCGCATCCCGAGTCCAGCCGCAAAGGCAATCTCTACGGCATGATCGGCATGACGATCGCCGTGCTGACCACGCTCGCCGTGTCCGATCCGAAAGAGACGCTGACGTGGGCGCTGATCCTCGGTGGGCTCGGCATCGGCGCTGTGATCGGCGCCGTGATCGCCAAGAAGATCCCAATGACGCAGATGCCGGAGCTGGTGGCCGCGTTCCATTCGCTCGTCGGTCTCGCCGCCGTGTTCGTCGCCGCCGCCGCGGTCTACGCGCCGGATGCGTTCGGCATCGGACAGCCGGGGCAGATCGGCGCCGCCAGCCTCGTCGAAATGGGCCTCGGTCTCGCCATCGGCGCGATCACATTCACGGGCTCGGTGATCGCGTTCGCCAAGCTTTCGGGGCGCATGTCGGGCGCGCCCATCATTCTGCCGCTGCGCCACATCGTGAACCTCGCGCTGTTCGGCGGGCTCGCATATCTCATCTACCAGTTCTGCATCTCGGGCGGCGATCCGACGCTGTTCTGGGCGATCACGGCCATCGCGCTCGTGTTCGGCGTGCTCATCATCATCCCCATCGGCGGCGCGGATATGCCGGTCGTCGTGTCGATGCTGAACTCGTACTCGGGCTGGGCGGCCGCCGGCATCGGCTTCACGCTCGGCAACATCGCGCTCATCATTACGGGCGCTCTGGTCGGTTCGTCGGGTGCGATCCTGTCCTACATCATGTGCAAGGGCATGAACCGCAGCTTCATCTCGGTGATCGCGGGCGGGTTCGGCGGCGAGACGGCGGGACCTGGCGGCGGCGGCGGAGAGCAAAAGCCGGTCAAGCTTGGTTCGGCCGAAGACGCGGCCTATGTCCTGAAGAACGCCTCCAAAGTCATCATCGTGCCGGGCTACGGCATGGCTGTCGCCCAGGCCCAGCACGCGCTGCGCGAGATGGGCGATGCGATGAAGAAGGCCGGCGTCGAGGTGAAGTACGCGATCCACCCGGTGGCGGGCCGCATGCCCGGTCACATGAACGTGCTGCTCGCGGAAGCGAACGTGCCCTACGACGAAGTGTTCGAGCTCGAGGACATCAACTCGGAATTCGCACAAGCGGATGCCGTCTACGTCATCGGCGCCAACGACGTCGTGAACCCGGCCGCCGAGGACGACAAGACCTCGCCGATCTACGGCATGCCCGTGCTGCAGGTGTGGAAGGCCGCGACGGTGTTCTTCAACAAGCGGTCACTCGCTTCAGGATATGCGGGCATCGACAACCCGGTGTTCTATCGCGACAACACGGTGATGGTGCTCGGCGACGCGAAGAAGATGACCGAGGAAATCGCCAAGGCGATGGCGCACTGATCCGCGCCTCTACGCTTCGAAAAGTTTAAGGCGCGCCGTTCGGCGCGCCTTTTTGTTTAGCGGTGTCCGGATAGCCCGGGTCGGTTTTAGCAGCGGGCCTGTCCGGGGCGGCGCGACGATTGCGCGTCGTCACATCAGAACCGGACGCTGCCACCGAGCTTGCCGCCTGTGGCGATCTCGCCGTCGCCTTCGAGACTGAACAGCAGCGCGCCTTCGACATCCCAGCTCATCCCGTCGGAGAGCCTGAGGCCGGTGCTCAGCGAGCCGAACAGCCCGCTGTTGTCGAGTGAGGCCACGCCCGCTGTTATGCCCAAGCTGGGTGTCAGCACCAGGCCGTTTTCGAGGAGCACCTGTCTCTCGACGTCGGCTCCGACGCTGAAGCGGAGTTGCTCCTGCGTGAAGCCGTCGAGAAGGATGACGCCGCCGATGCCGTCGGCCACGTCGTAGCCGTCCGCTTGCTCGTTGAGGTAGAGCGCCCTGAGGCGCGGCGTGACCGTCGTTCCGTCGTCGATGCTCCATTGCCCCGACACCTCGCCGGACCACATCCAGCGCGCGGTCTCGAAGCTGCCGTCGAAGAATGCCGTGTCGATATCGTTCGACGAGCCGCCATAGAGCAGGCTGGTGTCGAAGAAGACGCCGCGGCCGATTTCGAGCGAGACGTAGGGACCCGCCAGCCAGCCGTTGCCCGAGAGTTCGGTGCCAGCACTCGTGGGATCGGTCATGCGATCGAGGTGCAGAGATACGCCGACGAGCAGGCTCGGCGAGAGCAGGTAGTCGGCACCCGCCGACAGCATACCGAAGCTGCCCCATTCGCCGTTCGTGTCGTCGCGCCGATGCGCCAGCAGCGTGCCATCGACCCAGATGTTGGCCGGCTGCGCGCCCGCTTTGCCGCCGCTGCTGGCGGCGCGCAGCTCGGCGAGGCTGGTGGATACGCCGAGCTTCACGCCGTCGCCATTGGGTGTCGCGCGTGTCGATAGGCCATCGGCAGCCTTGGTCATGCGACGCCGCTCGACGAGGCCAGGTGTCTTGACCGTAGAGGACAGGAGGTTCTGGCGTGCCTGCACGAAACTTTTGACATCGCGGTCAACGTCGCTCGCAACCGCGGCGGCATTGGCGGCAATCATATAACTGACCGTGCCCGTGTTGGAGGTGCCGAGGGCGCTGATCAGCTTGTAGCCGATCTTCACCGTGCCGGTGTAACCCGGCGCGGGCGTGAATTTCAGGTAGTAACCGAACGGTCCCGCCGGCGGTCCGGCTTGTGCCAACTCTCCCTGGATGATCGTCGCCGTTCCGGCATTCGCGGGCTGGACGCTCGCCAGTTGGGCCGACGTGAACGGTCCGCCGGTTGCGTCGCGGTTGAGGTAAACGTTGGGCGGGGGCGAACCTACCGGAACAGTCTGAACCTTGTCGGCCACGGTCACGGCTGTCGGCACGACAAGCAGCGCATAGGTTACTGAGCCTCCACCATTGGCCGAATCCGTAACAGATATCGTGAATGTGTAGAGGCCCAGGGCGTTTGCCGCCAGCGGGCCACTCAGCTCGCCTGTCGAGACATTGAGGATCATACCGGGAGGCAATGCGCCTGAGCTGATCGTGAAGATCGGCGTGTTGGCGGCATTCGCGGTGGTGGTAATGCCCGCGGTGTAGTCTTCGCCCGCCATCGCGTGCTTCAGGAGACCGCTTGCGGGTGTGAACGAGATCGTCGATGTGCCGGCGCGCGTGATGACGATGCTATAGGTTTTCGTTGTCGTGTGGTCACTTGCTGTCACGACGATCGGGATGGTGTTTGCGCCGACGTTGAGCGAGATCGGGCCGGACGGACTGCCGGAGGCGACAGATGAGCCATTGACCGTCACGGTCGCGCCGGCATCGTCCACCATCGGTTTGATCGTGAATGAGGTCACGGAGTTGGCGACCGAAGCCGTGTAGCTCGTGGTGCCTGAGCGAAACGCCGGTGAGAGCGAGCCCTGGCTCAATGACAGGCTGGACAGATCGGCATTGGCGGACAGTGCGCGGTTCACGGTCACGGTGAACGTCTTGGTCGTCGTGCCGTCCTGAGCCGTGACCACAACGGTGATCGTATTGTCGCCGGCGTTGAGCGCGATGGCGCCTGAGGGGTTGCCGGAGGTAACCAGATTGCCGTTGACCGTGATCGTGGCGTTGGGTTCGACAAGTGTTGCCGCAACGGTGATCGACGTCACCGAGCTTGCGACCGACGCGGTGTAAGCCGTCGTGCTTGCGGAAAAGGTCGGGGATAGGGAGCCTTGGCTCAGCGAGAGGTTTGAGAGATCGGCGATGCTCGAAGCATCGCGGGTTACCGTCACCGAATACGTCTTCGTCGTGGTGCCGTCTTCGGCCGTGACGACAACAGTGATGGTGTTGTCGCCGATGTTGAGGGGAATGCTGCCGGACGCGTTGCCGGAGACGACCGGAGTGCCGTTGACCGTCGTCGTTGCGTTGGTGTCGTCGTTCGTCGGCGTCACGGTGATCGACGACGTTCCGCTCGTGACCGACGCCGTGTAGCTCGTCGTGCCGCTGGAAAATGCCGGGCTCAATGTATCGGGAGACAGGACAAGGCCCGACAAGTCCGCATTGCTGGACACGACGGAGGCGCACGACCAGCTCACCTCGGTGCTCCCCAAGGTGCTGCCGCCAACAAAAAAACTGGCCGTCGTGTCGGACGGAACAGTGTAGGTTTGGGAGCCGGGAGCACTGAGCATCCCGGTCAATGCCGCGAAGGTGCCACTGTCGTAGAGAGTGACAGATCCGACGCCGGCAACAAATGTCACCGTGACGACGTCACCGGCAGTGAAGCCCGTGCCAGATTGGGATCCGGTGACGGCAAAGCTCGGTCCCCGCGTGCCAATGAGCGCATTGCAGCCGGGCGACGCATAAGCAAGCGTCGGCGCTGCCAAGAAAGCTGCAACGGCAAGGGCAAAGACTGACGCGAACCTCGACAACCGCGAGGTCACGCCGCGTGCGCTGCGACCGATGACTCCGAAAATCCCGCGCCCGTGACTTCTCATGTGCCCCCCGGCATCGCTCGCGGCCCGCAATGCGGTGGCCGCAGACAAACCTCACCCGTTTCCGCAAACGCCCCGTTTGCAGATCGGTCATCGATTGAAAATTGGAATTCGGTCGGTACGCTGCGCTTGACCCGGCACCGTCCGCTGCCGCGCCGGGGTCGGATCGAATCACGCTTTACTGCTATTTCTGCCTAGAATTGGTTGTAATACCGGTCAACTGTTTTAGGTAGAACAACCGAACAATTGTTCAGCGGTGTGACTGTCTCGGGTTGCGCGGTGACTTGCGACCCACTTTCAGGCGTGGAATACGTCGGTCATGTCCACCACATCGCAGCCATCGGGCCGGCCCAACCGCACCGGCGCGGCAACCCGCACCAAAATCATCGACGCGGCCATTGCCGTGCTCGCGGAGAAGGGGTTTTCCGGCTTCACGCTGCAGGCAGTGGCCGCGCGGGCGGAGGTCGTGTACGGCAATCTCACGCACCATTATCCCTCCCGGGACAAGCTCGTGGAGGCGATGCTCGAGGCCATTCTCGAGCGGTATCGCGCGCGCTTCGATGCCCTGGCGGCGTCGCTCGACAGCCCCGGCGAAAGTCAGATCCGGCGGCTCGTGACGTGGCTGATGGACGATGCCGTCGATCCGGAGACGGCGCCGGTTCTGCTTGAGCTGTGGGCGATGGCGACGCACAATCCCAAGGTGGCGGAAGGACTTGCCGGCCTCTACGACGGCGCCGTCGATGTCTGCATGCGGTCGCTGGGGGTGACATCCCGGTCACCAAGCGCCCTCCGACTTCGGGATTCGCTCTATGTGCTGGGCACGGTGCTCGAAGGCACGTCTTCGATTTTCTACAATCGGGCGCGGGATGGTGCGGTCTATGAGGGGTTCCGCCGCGAAGCCATTGAATTGCTCGTATCTGTGCTGGAACTGCGGCTTGCCGAGGCGAAGGACGAGCAGCCGTGACATCGCCAGCGGCGACTTATCCCCTTGCTGCGCAGATCGGAGAGACTTTAGGCTGCGTATGAGGTTGGGTTCAGCACGCGCGCATCGGCAAAGGCTCGCATGAAAGCACTCGCATTCCTGGTGTTCCTATTTGTTGTGGGCGGTGGCGTGCCTCAGTCGATGGCCGCAGGGCTCGAAGTGCAGCCGCTGATCGCCGGCTATCCGATGCGGTGCCACGATTTCCGCGGCACCGTGGTGCGAACGCTGCAGACGACGGAACTCGGCGACGTGGGGCGCGCGTCGATCGTCGCGCGCGTTCCGATCATCCAGCTCGACAGCGAGCGTCTCGCCAAGCTGCCGCCCAAGCTGCAGATCTTCTTCTTCATGCACGAGTGCGCGCACCATGTGCTCGGACACATCATCAAACCGACGCTGCAGAGCGAGCGCGATGCCGATTGCTGGTCGGCCAACTATGGGCGATGGGCCGGGCTGTTCTCACGCAAGGACGTGGAGGGTTTTGCGCCGTTCTTTGCAACAAGCAACGGCTCCAAATTCGGCCATCTTCCCGGTGCCGAGCGGCAGGCTTACATCCTCAACTGTTTCGACAAGCCCGACAGCGAGCCGGTCGCGTATTCGTTCTCGCGATGATGGAGATGCGGGTCTGGCGCGTTGCGATCCGTTCTCAGCTCCGCGCGCCGGCCTCGATGTTGTTGCCGTCCGGATCCAGTACGAACGCCGCGCAACGCGCGCCGGGGCTTAAAGGGTCCCCGGCGCGCGATCGGCCGCGTTAGCGCGTCGTCGCAGAGTTCGTGTGGTAGGTGATCATGAGCATCGCCATCAGGACCGCCGAGAGCAGTCCGGCGAAGGTGCCGATGATGGCCGACGAGGGCGGGCTCGCGATGATGCCAGCGAGATCGTGCGCGGCGAGGCTGCCCGCAATCGAGGCGATGGCCGCGTTGACGAGGAGGACCATCGGCACCTTGCGTTCGTCGGTGCCCATGCCCGCGCCAAGAAACACGAGCTTATAGCGTGCAATCGATGCGATCACCGTGGCGATAAAGCCGGCTGCGATGGCCAGCGTCCGCGTGCCGGGCACAACGCCATCCAACGCCACGCCAACCAACGTTCCGACTGCCGTCGCGATCAGGACAAGAATAATTATGCTCATCGAAGTCGTGCCGCTGCGTGCTGCCATTCTCGTAGCTCCCCTGTGTGTTTTGTTTTTTACACCGGGAAAGAGTGGCGTGACTCCGCAAGCAGGTCAACGCGAAGGGCGTGCGGGGATCACCGCACGCCCTTGTTTTCATGTCAGGAAATTAACGCTGAAAATCGCCCGGCGGCAGTCCGCTAGCGGTAGCGCGTCGGGATGACGAGGCGCTGGCCGATGGCGATGCGTTCGTTCGGAAGGCGATTGGCGGCCACGATGTCGCCCACCGGCACGTTGTAGCGTCGCGAGAGGCCGAACAGGGTATCGCCTTCGCGGACTTCGATCATGTTCGGAGACTGCGGGGCATAGGCGGGCTGGGGAGCATACGCGGCCTGGCGTGGGGGCAGGTTGGCGGGCTGGCGCCAGCGCGTATCCGGCTCGTAGGCGTAGGGCCCGCGGTTCGTTGCGCCGACGCTGCCCGTCTGGATCGTTTGGGTATTCGCGTACGTATGACCGCTGTCGTAGGCCGCGTATTCGCGCGGGGTGGGGGAGCCTGGATCCGAGTACTGGCGCGCAGCCGAGTAGGAGCGCTCGCCCTGGCGCGGCGGCAAAGCGTAGGGGCTGCCTGGGCCGCGATTGGCGGCGTAACCGGGCTCATCGCGAACGGGCGCGAGACCTGCGGTCGATACGGAATTTTCGGGACTTCCGGCGCTGCAGCCGGTGAGAGCGACGCTCATAATCGACAGGATCAGCGCAGGAGCGCGGACCGAGCCCAAACGGAAACGCATGACTAAATACTCCGCAAACGCATATTGACTCTAAAAGCACAGCTTTAGGTTAATGACGTCTTAAAGACTTCGATCCGCAGCCGCGTTTGCGGCGTACTTTCTTAGGCTGCGGGAGGCTGGGGCGGACGCGCAGGGAGTGGCCGAGTTTGAGGTTGGTTTTCAAAATTCTGGTTGGAGTGGCGGTGGCGATGGGCCTCTTGGCGTTGGCGGTGAACGGGCTCCAGAAGCGGCTCATGTATTTTCCCGACACCGAGTATTTCACGCCGGTGCGCGCGGGGCTCACGGGCGTGACGGAGCGGTGGATCGAGACGCCGGACGGCGCGCGCGTGCTCGTGTGGCAGGCGAAGGCCAAGCCGGGGCGTCCGACGATGCTCTATTTCCACGGCAATGCCGGATCGCTCGAAACGCGCATCGAGCGCATCAAGAAGTACATGGCGCAGGGGCTCGGTGTGTTCATGATGACGTACCGCGGCTTCGGCGGAAGCACGGGATCGCCGTCGGAAGCGGCGAACGTCGCCGATGCCAAGCTGGCCTACGATGCGCTCGTCGCGTCAGGCGTGCCGGCGGACGACATCATCGTGTACGGGGAGTCGCTCGGCACGGGCGTGGCGGTACAGGTGGCGGGCGCGCGCAAGGTCGCGGGCGTGGTGCTCGATGCGCCTTATACGTCGATGGTGGATCTGGCCGCGCTGCATTATCCGGCCATTCCGGGACGCTGGTTCATGACCGACCGCTACGACACGCGCCAGCACATCAAAGCCGTGACAGTGCCGCTGCTGATTCTGCATGGCGAGGAAGACGACATCGTGCCCGTTTCAGAAGGGCGCGAGGTGTTCGATCTCGCCAACGCACCGAAGGAAATCAAGACGTTTCCCGGCGCCGGCCACGCGGACCATTACCGCTACGGGTCCTACGACGTGCTCTACGCGTGGATCGACCGGCTGCGCGCCGGCAAGCTGACCGCCGAAGCGCCCTAGAGATCAGCCGTCGTAGGTCGCGATGCCGATCAGCGCGAGCACGGTGTAGATCACCAGCGGAACGATAACGCCGACGAGGTAGGGATAGGCCTTCAGGCGTCCGGCAGTCGTCTTGAGCTCGCTCATGATGATGTAGCCGCCCATGCCGCGGCGGAACCAGCCCGTGACTTCACCCTTGGCGCCGATGTGCGGCTTGACGCGCCGCCAGCCTGCCCAGATGTCTCCGGCGGAACCCCAGAGCGAGCGGAAATCGATCGTGGTGCGGCCGGACGCATCGGCGAAAATCGTATCCTCTCCGATGATGGAGCCGGCGTTGGCGCGGCCGATGACCTCGCCGTGCAGGCGGACCGGACGGCCAACCATCGGCGAGGCCGCGACGTCGCCCATGAGTTCCACCACATCGGTGTCCACCGGCTGCGTGAAGGGATACATGATCGGGATCAGGGCGGCCCAGACGAGAAGCATCGCAGGCACGGCCATCAGCGCAATGCTTGCGGCTCCCGTCGCGAGGCCGACGCCGACGAGAATGATGAGCGTGAGGGTCGGCAGGATCGGGAGGGCGAGCTCGCGCAGGAACTTGCGCCACAGTGCCGCCGGATTGACGTTGGCGGCGTGGGCTGCCGCCTCGACGTCGATGTCCTGGAACGGCTGGCGCTTGTTGCGCGCGATGGCCGCGAGGGCCTGGATGCGCTTGCCGGTGAGCGGATGCGTGGATGTCAGCTCGATGAGCTTGGCCCAGGGATTGTAGATGTCGAACAGCATCGCTCTCGCCGTCGCGTCCGGGCGTTTCTTTGCGGCCTCGACCACGAGCCCAAGCTGGCTCGCGCCCTTGAAGTCCATGACGCCCATGTGGCGGGTCGACGCGAGAAGCTCGCGCGTCTGGTCGCTGTCGGTGGCTTCCGCGATGCCGTAGGCGATCTTGACGAGGGCGTTGGCAAGATGGCGCGCCTCGACGCGCTCGGCGGCGAAGCTGTCGGCAAGGTATTCGCGCGTGC
The DNA here is from genome assembly GCF_051860585.1 of Hyphomicrobium sp. Lineage (GTDB taxonomy): Bacteria > Pseudomonadota > Alphaproteobacteria > Rhizobiales > Hyphomicrobiaceae > Hyphomicrobium_C. Next base: position 85,005 of record NZ_JBHYDS010000002.1, on the reverse strand, counting down.
GGCTCAGGTAGAGCAGGATGTAGGTGCCGAGCAGGTACATCACATAGGCGGCGATGCCGATGAGGAAGAGCTGGTTCTTGCCCTTGGAATCGCCACCGCCGGACTTGGTCCGCGTTAGGCTCGAATAGATCACGTAGAGCATCTGCACGAGCGTGCCCGCGACCGTCATGACGAGGAAGTCGCGGTTGACGATGTGGCCCAGCTCATGGGCGACGACCGCGCGCGTCTCTTCCTCGTTCAGGAATTCGAAGATGCCGTCGGTGAGCACGATGCGCGCGCCGGGCCGGAAGATGCCGTACGTGAACGCGGTCGGATTGCGGTCCGGGATGATGCCGACTGACGGCGCCTTGAAGCGGTATTCGCGAGCGACGTCGTTGACGATGCGGTGGACGTGCGGATAACGAACCTTGAGGTCGGACTCGTCGATCCAGGCGATCTTGTTGATCCACTTCAGCATCAGGTCCGTGAGCCACGGACTGACGAAGAAGATCACCGAATTGATGATCAACACCATGACGAGGGCCAAGCCGACGTCGAGCGAGCCCATTGCGACGAGCGCGGCGATCACCACGCCCGCCACCATGGCGGTGAGGAGCGAGAGGGTGATGAGGGAAGCGAAATAGAGTTTGGCCATATACGGACGATAAGCGAGCGGATGAATGAGAGCCAGACGCGTTTTTCGACTTTCCACGATGGCGCATCAGCGTCGCCGGCGCGCAACAGAAAACGCCGCCGGATGTTCATCCGACGGCGTTTGAAATTCTATCGGGCTCGTAGAGCCGTGGTCGACTTAGCGGCTGCCGTAACCGCCACCGCCGCCACCGCCACCGCCGCCGCTGTAGCCACCGCTACCGCCGAAGCCACCGCCGCTCGGACGTGCACCGCCAGCACCAGCGCCAGCGCCACCTGCGCCAGGACCACGGCCGGGACCACCAGGACCGCGGGCGCCGCCAGGGCCGCCGCGCACAACTGCGGGCTTGCCGGGAAGGAGGCCTTCGCGCTGCAACTTCTTGCGCGCAAGCTTGCGGGCGCGACGAACGGCTTCAGCCTTTTCGCGCGCCTTCTTCTCAGACGGCTTCTCGAAATAGTTCCGGAGTTTCATCTCACGGAAAATACCCTCGCGCTGCATCTTCTTTTTGAGCGCCTTGAGGGCCTGGTCGACGTTGTTGTCGCGAACGAGTACCTGCAAAGGTGACCTCTAGAGTTTATGGATCTCAGAAATAATACAAGCCCCAAGCTCCGGGGGCGGACCCCACGGCGCTTCGAGCAGAATGGATTTGGCTGGCTTCTATCAAACGTCGCGGCCGTTGTCCACGGGCGGTCTTAAGGATTTGGCGCAATTTCGCAAGGGCCGGGCCTGATTTTGCTGTGTGGGCCGACGAAATATGCGTCCGCACGCCGCGTACCCACGCCGTGACGGGGGATTTGGCGATTTGGCAGGGGCCCGCGCGACCGCCTAGCGGCGCGGCTTCAGCCGGTTGATGTGGCCCATCTTGCGGCCAGGACGGGCCTCTGGCTTGCCGTAGAGATGCACGGCCGTGTCCGGCTCGGCGGCGAATTGCTCCCAGGCGTTCACGTCCGCGCCGATCAGATTCGTCATGGTGACGTCGGAATGGCGATCTGTCGGACCCAGGGGCCAGCCGGCGACGGCCCGGATGTGATTGCCGAACTGGCTGCAAAGGCAGGCGTCCATGGTCCAGTGGCCGGAGTTGTGCACGCGCGGCGCGATCTCGTTCACCACCAGGGGCTCGGCCGCGTCCGGCAGATAAAAGAGCTCGACGCCCAGCACGCCGACATAGCCGAGCGCGGTGGCGATGGCGCCCGCGATGTCCTGAGCGCGCGCCGCGTGATGGGCGGGGAGGGGCGAGGGCACGGTCGATGTGTCTAGGATGCCGTCCTTATGCGTGTTGAGCGGGATGTCGTAGAAGCGTATGTCGCCGGCGACCGAGCGAACGACCAGCACCGACACTTCATACGCGAACGGCACGAGGCCTTCGAACACGGAGGGCGCGCCCTTGAGCGCGGAAAATGCGGCTGGAAGATCGGCGCCGGATTTGACGCGCACCTGACCCTTGCCGTCATAGCCGAGGCGGCGCGTCTTCAGGATGCCGGCGTCGCCGATGATGCGGACGGCGTCGGCACACGACGCCTCGCTGTCGACGGCGGCGAAGGGCGCGACCGGGATGCCGATGCCGCGAATGAAGGTCTTTTCCTCGAGGCGGTCCTGCGCGACGGCCAAGGCTTTCGGGCCCGGACGAACGGGCTTGATGGCTTCTGCGGCGGCCGCGGCCTCGAGCGGCACGTTCTCGAATTCATAGGTGATGACGTCGACGGCGGACGCGAAGGCGCGGATCGCGGCCGTGTCTTCGTAGGGCGCGATGGTCGAGGCGGCCGCCACGTCGCAGGCGGGGCCATGAACGTCGGAATAGATGTGGCACTTGAGGCCGAGGGGCGCGGCGGCGAGCGCCAGCATGCGGCCGAGCTGGCCACCGCCGAGAATGCCGATCGTCGCGCCGGGAGGAAGTGCGGTCATTCGCGCTCGGGCTCTTCTGCGACGCTCGCGGTCTGGCGGGCGCGGAAAGCCGCGAGGCGCGCGGCGAGGTCGTTGTCGGACAGGGCAAGGATCTGGGCGGCGAGAATACCGGCGTTGGTCGCGCCCGCTTCGCCGATGGCCATGGTGCCGACCGGAATGCCGCCCGGCATCTGGACGATCGAATAGAGGCTGTCGAGGCCGGCGAGGCTCTTCGATTGGACCGGCACGCCAAGCACCGGAAGCAGGGTCATGGACGCCGTCATGCCGGGGAGATGGGCTGCCCCGCCTGCGCCCGCGATAATGACCTTGAGACCGCGGTCCGCCGCGGAGCGCGCATAGGAGACGAGGCGGTCCGGCGTGCGATGGGCCGAGACGATCTTGACCTCGTAGGCAACGCCGAGGTCGTCCAGGACGGCGGCGGCGCGTTTCATGGTCGGCCAGTCGGACTGGCTGCCCATGATCAGTCCCACTTCGGCGTTTCGCTGGGTCATTGACCTTACAGTTCAACGGGGCTCGGGCGGCCGTCAACACAGGCTTTGCCGGGCCGAGGCCATCGGGAAACGGGGCATTTAGAGGAGGACGGCATGGCTTGCAAGGCGAAAGGCCAGGAATACACGGTCTTTCCTTAAGGAACAGGCGGGCCTTAAGGAACAGCGCGGGCCTTAAGGAACAGCGCGGGCCTTAAGGAACAGGGTGGGCCTTAAGGAGTCGCGATGCTTCGCTCAATGCCATGCCGCTTTTCCCGTCCGTGCACGAATCGCCTATCTTTCCGCGGCCTGCCGTCCCGTCGCAGGCGGCGTGCGGCGTCGCCACGGGGAACTCCTGGTTACGGTAGACACATGACATCCCCTTCCTGGACCGCCGGATACGTATCCGAGCTCGACTACACGCACGGCTATTATCGGGAAATGAGCCCGCTCAACCTCGAGCTGGCCATGCTGTCGCGGCTGCAGGCGCACAGCGTCGGGCGGCCGGTGCGCTATCTCGAACTGGGCTTCGGGCAGGGGCTTTCGCTCAACATTCACGCCGCGGCGAACGAAGGCGAATTCTGGGGGACGGATTTCAATCCGACCCAGGCCGCCAACGCGCGCGAGCTGGCACAGGCCTCGGGCGCCAACGTGCGCGCGCTCGATCAGTCGTTCGAAGAGCTGCGCGCGCGGGACGACTTGCCGGAGTTCGACGTCATCGTGCTGCACGGGATCTGGAGCTGGATATCGGACGAGAACCGGCGCGTCATCGCGGACATTGCCCGCAACCGGCTCGCCGTCGGCGGCATCCTGTACATGAGCTACAACACGACGCCCGGTTGGTCGCCGGCGATCCCGTTGCGCCACCTGATGTCGCTACATCTGAATCTCGCGACGGGGGAAGCGAACGGGCTCGGCTCGCGCATCGACGCGGCGGTCGATTTCGCGGAAAAGGTCATCGACAGCAACGCGCTCTATTTCCGCGCCAATCCGGCGGTCGCCGAGCGCCTCAAGGGCATCAAGACCCACAACCGCAACTATCTGGCGCACGAGTTCTTCAACGCCGATTGGCATCCGATGCCGTTCTCGGAAGCGGCCGGCTATCTGGAACAGGCCAAGCTGACGTTCGCGGCGTCGTCCAATCTCGTCTCCCACATCGATGCCCTGCATCTCACGGCCCCGCAGCAGCAGCTGCTCGCCTCGATCGCGCATCCGATGCTGAAGGAATCGGTGCGCGATTACTGCGAGAACCAGCAATTCCGTCGCGATATCTTCGTCAAAGGTCCGCGGACGATGACGCAGGCGCAGCAGATCGACCTGCTGAAAAGCTGGCGGTTCATGCTGATCACGCCGGAGCGCGATGTGCAGTACAAGATCACGGGGCCCGTGGGCGAAGCGCAGCTGCAGGGCGATGTCTACCGGCCGATCGTGGCGGCGCTGGCCGAGGGGCGGCACGCGCCGAAGAGCTTCGCGGAATTGGCCGCGCATCCGACGCTTCGGGCTGTTTCGGGTGCACAGATGGCGCAGGCGCTGTTCGTGCTGACGGGTCTCGGCCACGCAAGCGCGGCGTACGACGAGCGGCAGATCCAGGCGGCAAGGCCGCTCACGCGGGCGCTCAACAAGGCGCTCATCGAGCGGGCCGTGTTCTCGGGCGAAGTCGGCTTCATCGCTAGTCCGGTGACCGGCGCCGGCGTTTCCATCGGGCGCATCCAGCAGTTGTTCCTGCGCTCGATCGCGCGCGGACGGAGCACGCCACAGGAGTGGGCGGTCGACATCTGGCCGTCGATGGAGCAACAAGGCCAGCGGCTTATGCGGGACGGGAAGCCGATCCCGACGGCAACCGAGAACATCTCCGAGCTGTCGGCCATGGGGCAGGACTTCGCCGAAAAACGGCTGCCGCTGCTCGACGCCATGGGCGTCGTTGAGCGTTCTCGCGATGATGCCGTGGTTTCCGCCGGGTTGAGCATTGCGGCGGCATAACCACACTCCGCGCATAACTGGCAGGGCGGGCGCGGCTTGCCTTGGTGCTCACAAAGTCTTGGTTTTAAGGTCGTTGAAAGAGTCGGAGGCGTGGATGGGTCGCTTGTGTCTGCTTGCAATCGCGTGGGTGCTGCTCGCTGGCGCCAACGCGGACGTGCATGCGCAAACGGCGCCTCCTCAGCAGTTTGCGACCGCCGGGCCCGCGTCCGCCATGTCGGCCGAATCGGATGCGGCCGCGGTCAGGCCCGAAGACGTCAAACCCGAAGACCGGCAAGATGGCGTTGGTGAGCCGTCCGCCGCGCCGCAAGCTCCGGCCGCTGCTCATCAGGCTCCCGCCGCTGCGCCGAGTTCGCCAAGCGATGCTGCTGCCGCGCCCGCCGTTCCGGCAGCAGATCCGACAACCCCATTCGGCGTCGCGCTCAAGGCGCGCTTGCACGTCATCCCCGAGACCGGCTCCGACGAGGAGAAGAACGAGCGCGCGGCCCTGATCGCGTTTTACGGCGCGCGCGGCTACCAGCCGCTCTGGACCGACGACAAGGGCTTTGTTGCCGACGCGAACGCCATTGCCGATGTGTTCGGCGCGGCGGCGGAATGGGGTCTCGATCCCGCAGATTTCGTCGCGCCGAAGCTCGATGCATCGGAAGCGGGCGCCGGTCATCTGTCGCCCGAAGCGGAGGCGGGAGCGGAAGTCGAGCTGTCGCTCGCCGTGCTGAAGTACGCGCGTTTTGCGCGCGGCGGGCGGATCATGAATCCGGCCGGCGATCTCAATTCCAATCTCGACCGCAAGCCGCAGCTCATAGCGCCGGACAAGGTGCTCGACGGGCTGGCGGCAGCGTCGGACAAGGGCGCGTACCTGACCGGCACGCATCCGCAGCACCCGCAGTTCAAGCGCCTCAAGGAAAAGTATGCCGAAGCGCTGGCGAAGGGCGGCAAGGGCAAGCCCAATGCGCTGGCGAAGAAGCTGCAGGCCAACATGGAAATGTGGCGCTGGATGCACGACGACCTCGGCGAGATGTATCTGATGGCTAATGTGCCGGCCTACATGATCGAGATCGTCAAGGACGGCCAGACGATCCACACCGAGCGCATCGTCGTCGGAGAGATCGGCAAGCAGACATCGATCTTCACGCGGTCGCTCAAGAACATCGTGCTGAACCCGATGTGGCGCGTGCCGGAGAGCATCAAGGTCAACGAGCTGTGGCCGAGCCTGCTGCGCGGCGGCGGCCTCATGCGCCAGTACGGGCTCGAGGTGGAGACGAAAGACGGACGCCGCCTCGATTGGCGCACGATGGACTGGCGCAATCTCGACATCCGCAATTACGAAGTCGTGCAGCCGGCGGGACGCAAGAGCGTCATGGGCTACGTGAAGTTCTCGTTCCCAAGCCAGCACACGATCTTCATGCACGACACGCCCGACAAGTGGATGTTCAATTCCAAGCAGCGCACGCTGAGCCACGGCTGCCTCAGGCTGCGCAATCCGCTGCGCGTCGCGGAGATCATCCTCGCCCATGACAAGGGCTGGGATCCGGGCAAGGTGCAGGATCTCGCCAAGACCGGTCCGATGAACAACGAGATCGTCATGGAGAAGCGCATCCGCATGCACCTCGCCTATTTCACGGCGTGGGTGGATGACGGCGGGGCGCTCAAGACCTACAGCGACATCTACGGCCATGAGAAGCGCGTGACGCAGGCGCTCGAAGGCCAGTGGGACAAGATCGCCAAGGGGCGCGATCATCTGGCGCCGGTCGAGCCGAACCGTACGCATCTCGCGGATAAGCCACAGCAGAGGCCGGCGCGGGTTTCGCAATCCGCCAACGACGACTTCTTCAGCGGGTTCTTCGGCAGCGGGTTTTAAGCGTCTCCCGGCCCCTCACCCCAACCCTCTCCCCGAGGGGAGAGGGAGTTCGTCAGCACGATGGGTCACACCTTGCATCCTTCTCCCCGAGCGGAGAGGAGTCCGTAGGCACGAGGGGTAAGCGCCTTGCGTACCCACTCCCACAAGGGGAGAGGGAGTTCGTCAGCGCGAGGGGCCGCACCTTGCATCCTTCTTCCCGAGCGGAGAGGAGTCCGTAGGCACGAGGGGTAGCGCCTTGCGTACCCTCTCCCCTTGGGGAGAGGGACAGGGTGAGGGGGCGTATACGTTATTATCGAAATCGGACAAGCTCGCCCTTCCTGCCGGCTCAGGCAGAGGCGGAAGCGATTTTCCGGTGTCAGGATGACAGCAAGGCGTCTCCGGTAGGCATGACGAGCCGTTGCGCAGTTTGCAGCGTGTCGGCCTCTGCGGCCGGTTTGTCCCAGCGGATGCGGTGGATGCGTGGAAAGCGCATGGCGAGGCCGGATTTGTGGCGCGCGGACGGAAAGATTGCATCGAACGCGACTTCCAGCACCAGGTGCGGCTCCACCGCGCGGACCGGCCCGAACTGCTCCACCGTGTGATTGCGCACGAAGCGATCGATCTCGATCAGCTCGGCGTCCGTCATGCCGGAGTAGGCCTTGCCGACGGGCACCAACTCGTGCGCCGGAAAGATATCGCCGCGTGGACTTTCCGCCTCCGGGTTTTCGATCTCGCGCCAGACGCCGAACGTGTAGTCTGAATAGTAGGACGAGCGTTTGCCCGAGCCGCGCTGGGCGTACATGAGCACGCAATCGAGCGTGAGGGCCGCGCGTTTCCATTTGAACCAGTGGCCGCGGGGACGTCCCGACAGGTACGGGCTCGTCCAGCGCTTCAGCATCAAGCCTTCGATGCTCGCTTCGCGCGCGTCGGCCCAGAGCGCGTCGAGCTGCTCGCGCGTTTCGAACGGCACCAGCGGGCTAATGTCGGTGAGCGGCGGGCCATCGGCGCCGTGCCAGGCTTCGAGGCGCATGCGGCGCTCGCGAAACGGCAGCTCGCGCAGGTCTTCGCCGTTGACGATCAGGAGATCGTAGAGGCGGACGTGGGCGGGATGGTCCTTCAGCATCTTTCCGGTCACGACCTTCCGGTTCAAGCGCTGCTGCAGGTCGTTGAAGGCCGCGACGACGCCACGGCGGGCGACAAGCAATTCGCCGTCGGCCAGAACGTCGCGTCCCTCGAACGCGGAGAAGATCTCGGGGAATGAGCGCGAGATGTCGTCGCCGGTGCGCGAGAAGATGCGGACGCGGCCGCCGTGCGCCGCGATCTGCACGCGGATGCCGTCCCACTTCCATTCGGCTGCGAAGTCCTCGGGCGCGAAGCTCGCCCAGTCCTGATCCTCGATGGCGTGCGCCAGCATGAGCGGGCGAAACACGGGTTTGCCGCCGGCGTCGGGGCGCGGACCCTTGCCTTCGAGCCAGAGGAAGAGATCGGTGTAGGGCGGCTCGAGCGCGTGCCAGATTTCTTCGACGTCCGAGACGCCGATTGTGGGACCGGCGTTTGCGCCCAACTCAGCCAGCGCCGTCTTGGCGAGGCGTGCCGAGACGCCGACGCGCGGGGCGCCGCCGACGAGCTTCAGAAGGGCCCAACGGCCGCGCGTGTCGAGGCGGTCGAGCAGGTGGCCGAGCGTGGCGGCGATTTCGGAGGGTGCGGCGGTGGCGATGGCGGCGACCACTTCTGCCAGACGTGGGGGCGGCGGATGATCGTCGGGTTCCGGCCACATCAGCGCGACCGTCTCGGCGGTGTCGCCAACGTAATCGCGCGAGAGGGCATAGAGCACGGGATCGACGCGCGTTTCGAGCAGCGTCGCAAGGCTGCGCCGCAACGGCAACCGTGGAAACAATCCATCGGTCAGCGCAGCGAGGGCGAAGCCGCGATCGGGATCGGGCGCGGCGCGGAAATATTCGGTGAGGAGGGCAAGCTTTCCTTTCCGCGACGGTGTTGTCGTGAGCGTGTCCAGGAGGAGGGCGAATGGTTGCACCTGGTCGCTACTCCCCTTCGTCGTCGAAGCCGACGAGGGCGAGCGCTCGCGCCTTGAGGCCGCGGCGGGTGAGTTCGTACACGAGGGCGTCGTCGCGGCCGTGCGTCACCCAGATGTCCTCGGCGCCGGTCTCGATGATGGTGTCGATCAACTCGGGCCAGTCCGCATGATCAGAGATCACGAGCGGCAACTCGACGCCGCTCTGGCGGACGCGGCCCTTTATGCGCATCCAGCCCGATGCGAACGCGGTAACGGGATCCGGAAAGCGGCGCGACCAGCGATCGGCAATCGCGGACGGCGGGCCGATGACAAGGGCGCCAGCGAGGTCCGCGGGCTTGGCGTCGGCGGCTGGGCGGATGTCGCCGAGGGCGATGCCGAGCCTCTGATACAGTTCGGTGATCGCGATGTGCGCGCCGTGCAGATAGATCGGCGCGTCGTAACCTGCGTCGCGGGCGAGGCGGATGACACGCTGGCATTTGCCGAGGCCGTATGCGCCGACGAGATGCGCTCGCTCGGGATTGCGGCGCATGGAGGCGAGCAGGCGGCCAATCTCGCTCGCGGCCACTTCGTGGCGGAAGACCGGCAGCGCGAACGTGGCTTCGGTGACGAACACGTCACAGGGGATTGGTTCGAAGGCTGCGCAGGTGGGATCGGGGCAGCGCTTGTAGTCGCCCGAGACGACGGCGCGCTGGCCGTTCCATTCGAGGACGACCTGCGCCGAGCCGAGCACGTGGCCCGCAGGGACGAGGCGGACGATGACGCCGCCGATCGAGGTCGCTACTCCGAGGGCCGTGGTTTCGAATCGGCCGGCGGCCTCTTCGCCAAGCCGCACCTTCATGATCTCGACCGTTTCGGCGGTCGCGAGAACCGCGCCGTGGCCGGGGCGGGCGTGGTCGCTGTGGCCGTGGGTGATGATCGCGCGTTCGACCGGTTGGGCAGGGTCGATATAGACGCCGGCCGGCGCACAGAAGAGACCGCGCGGGGTCGGGTAGAGCCATTGATCGATACCGGCGGCGCGCATCAATTTCTCCCTACACTCGGGACGAATGAACGTGGGCCCCGAGGGAGAGGTTTCAAGTGCCGCAAATCCGCCCGCAAGGTGCGGGTCAGGCGATGATATCGGGCAGGAGCCGGTCTTCGATCTTGGTGATCTGATCCTTGAGGGCGAGCTTCTTCTTCTTCAGGCGCCGGATCGTGAGCTGATCGACAGAGCCTGCGATCTCGAGATTGAGGATCTCGTCATCCAGCAATCGGTGCTCGGCGCGGAGCTTAACCAGCTCATCGCGAAGCTCCCTGTCGTTCTGACGCTGCATGTCGTTGCTCGTTTAGATTTTTGGCCCGCTCGCACGCTCGAGGTTAAAATTCTCAGGGCGGGCGCGCGGGACTATCCTCTCATTTGTTTCACCGCGCAAGCAACACGCACTGTCTGCGGAGCAATCATCCTGAAATAACGGACGCTTACGGCGCGACTGCGAACGCGGGGCGCTTTAATGAAACGTTTGTAACAACCGCTCTTACGTTGGACAAATCGTGGCATATCTGTAACAATGCTTCTGTCTTAAGCTTTGAAAAGGAGGTCAGGATGGCGCTATCGGCTCATCTGCAGGAACTCTCAGAAAAGCATCGGCAACTCGAGCGTCGGATTGAAGAGGAGACGCTCCGCCCAGGTTCCGACGACCTCGCGATCCGTCGGCTCAAACAAGAAAAACTGAAACTCAAAGACGAAATCCTCCGCTTGGAAGTCACCCGGCATTAGAGGTCTTTTAGGAACTGCGAGCGCGGCAGTTCAGACTGCCGTGATCGCACGTTCCAGCCTCCAATCCCCGACATAGCCCTATCGTTTTCGGTCACGCCAGTCAGGCGAGGCGCACGTTTTGTGCGTTGGCCAGTCTGATCGCGTGGTGCGAACGGCTGCTTGCGCGCGGTGAGCCTGCGTCGGTCACAGCCGTGCCATTTCGTAGCATGGGTCGTTTGACGCGGATCACGGCTGTGCGCATGACGCCGAGATCGCGCTCGGCTGGAGCGTCAGCCATCATGTTTATTGCTCTGGGTGCGATGCGGAAAACTGTTCTGCAACCGCAGTTGATATGTGCTGCCGGCTCTTAGCGAACACTCCCACCAACCATGGCTGCCACCACACCGCGGAGAGCTGCTTTATCTCCGTCATGCCGGCGTCATGGTGGAGCCATGCTTCGCATGGACGGCCGGCACCCACGCAAGCATCAACGAACTCGTCGGTTGAGGGATGACCCACCGCGGCTACGGCGTTCGCCAAAGCGACGTTGAAGAAATGGAATCTGGCGTGGGTCCCGGCCTTCGCCGGGATGACGTTTGGGTGGAGATTTGCTTGGCAAGATGAGGGAAGGGTCAGCCGCGATGGCACGGGTAGGTCGCGGTTGCTCTCGGTAGCGGTCGTTGTCGTCAGGCGGTCTTTGCCATCTCGCGCAGTTTGAATTTCTGCACCTTCCCCGTCGACGTCTTCGGCACCTCGGCGAAGACGACGCGGCGCGGCGCCTTGAATTTGGCGAGATGCTCGCGGCACCAATCGATCAGCTCCGCTTCCGTAACGGCCGCGCCGGGCTTCAACTCCACGAACGCGCAGGGGGTCTCGCCCCATTTTTCGTCCGGCTTGGCGACGACGGCGCAGAGCGCGACGGCGGGATGCTTGTAGAGCACATCTTCCACTTCGATCGAGGAGATGTTCTCGCCGCCGGAAATGATCACGTCCTTCGAGCGGTCCTTGATCTGGATGTAGCCGTCCGGATGCAGCACGCCAAGGTCGCCCGAATGGAACCAGCCGCCCTCGAAGGCTTCGGCGGTGGCCTCGGGGTTCTTCAGGTAGCCCTTCATGACGATGTTGCCGCGGAACATGATCTCGCCGACGGTTTCGCCGTCGGCCGGCACCTGTGTCATGGTCAGCGGGTCCATGACCGTGAGCTGCTCGAGCGCCGGATAGCGCACGCCTTGGCGTCCGCGCAGCGCATCCTTTTCGGCTTTCGGGAGGCTGTCCCAGGCGCTGTGCCATTCGTTGAGCGTCGCCGGACCGTATGTCTCGGTGAGGCCGTACAGATGGGTGAGCGCGAAACCCGCTTCGTCCATCGCCGCCATCACCTGTTCGGGCGGCGGGGCGGCGGCGTGGTTGAACGCGACGCGGTGGGTGATCTCGCGCCGTTCGTCGTCCTTGGCATTGAGCAGCGTCGACATCACGATCGGCGCGCCGGACAGGTTCGTCACCTTGTGGTCGACGATGGCGTCGTAGATCGCTTTGGCGCGCACCCAACGCAGGCAGACATGCGTTCCGGCGACGAGCGAGATCGTCCACGGGAAACACCAGCCGTTGCAGTGGAACATCGGCAGGGTCCAGAGATAGACCGGGTGGCGCGTCATGCCGGTGGCGAGCGCATTGGCGTAGCACATGAGGGCTGCGCCGCGATGGTGGTAGACGACGCCCTTGGGATTGCCGGTGGTGCCGGAGGTGTAGTTGAGGCTGATGGCATCCCATTCGTCGGCGGGCATGCGCCAGCGATAGTCGGGATCGCCGCCCGCGACGAAGTCCTCGTAGTCGAGGCTGGACAGCGGCTCGCCGCGCTGGGGAAACTCGAGATCGTCGTAGTCGACGATCAATGGGCGGACCTTGGAGAGGGCCAGCGCCTGCTTCATGAGGGGCGAAAACTCGCGGTCCGTAATCAACAGCTTGGTGCTGGCGTGATTGAGCTGGAAGGAAACGATCGGCGCGTCGAGGCGGGTGTTCAGGCAGTGGAGGACCGCGCCGGTCATGGGTACGGCGTAATGGGCTTCAAGCATCGCCGGCGTGTTCGGCAGCATCACGGACACCGTGTCGCCGGGGCCGATGCCGCGGCCGGCGAGGGCCGACGCTAAGCGCCGGGCGCGGGCGTAGAACTCGGCGTAGCTGATGCGCTGCGACCCGTGGATGATGGCCGTGTGGTTCGGATAGACCGACGCGGCGCGTTCCAGCAGGCCCAAAGGGGTCAGCGGCTGATAGTTCGCCGGGTTCTTGGCGAGGCCGATGGCATAGGGGTTTTCGATCATGTGCGGATGTTCTTGATCTGGCGTTTCCCGCAACGCTAACGAAGGGCACGCGCGCGGGCAACGCCGTTCCGCGCTGCGATATAAATAAGCGGCGCCCCTGTGGGCCGTTCACGCTCGCCGGGAGAGGGGATTGCGCGCCATACGCTTCATCGAATGGGTGCGTAAAACGCCGATCGGACTTGAAAGCCGCCGCGCGCCCAGTAGACTCCCGGCAGCGTGTCGTCAGGCGCCCTGCAGGGAGGCGAAAGTGACGGAACGAAAGGCGGAAGTTTTCGCGCTTTGGGTGGTGGCCATATTGGTGCTGATGACACCGTGGGCGCTGCTCTAGACGCCGGCGGGGTGGGCCCCGGCCCGGCGGTGGTGTGCCACCCGATAAGACTTCGGCGCGGCAAGGTTTCCCTCTGTCCGCGCCGTGCCTTTGATTACCCTGTCAACTTCTGAGCAGCCGTCTTGCGCGACCATGCTTCAAATGTGCCATAGGGAGATAGAGATCCCCTTAAAAAGACTGCTTAATTTCGCGTAATTGCGTGCGCCGCTACAGTCCGCCGGCGGATCCTCCAAGATGCTAGAAAGCGCCAGTTTTGGCGCGGCGATCGAGGACGATGGATTTCCGCGCGGCCACTGCGCCTTGAACCCGTCGCGCCGTTAGTGCAGGAAGACACCGAAGGGGCCGTGCCGACCGTCGGTCCAGGAGATGAGACGACAATGAGCGCCGATCGCGAAACAGTTCCCAAGCAGCTGCTGCATCTGGTCTTCGGGGGCGAATTGAAGGATCTCGAGGGAATCGAGTTCACCAACCTCGATGGACTCGATATCGTCGGCATCTTCCCGAATTATGCCGAAGCCTATGCGGCGTGGAAGTCCGCAGCCCAGAAGAGCGTCGATAATGCGTCGATGCGCTACTTCATCGTGCATATGCATCATCTTCTTGAGCCCGCGGCTCTTGCCGGACGCTCAGGGTCCAAAGTTGGGGCCTAACCGCCATGTTCCGGATTGCAAGCTGGGGTGCGCGGCCGCACCGGTCGAGCTTTCGCGCCTGCCCGCGCGACGCATAAGGGCTTGAATTCAGGATGGCGCTCGTGAACCAGAAGAAACTGAAAAAGGACCGCGCGCGAGGGGTGGCCTTCGATGCGCAGTCGCGCCTGCTGCTGTCGCGGTTTCTGGAAGACTGGGTGCGCCCGAGATGGCGCGAGCTTCTCGTCGCTCTGGCGCTCACGGCCGGGCTTGCCGCCGCGACGGGCGCCTACCCCATGGTCATCAAGTTCTCGTTCGACAGCCTGCTCAAGGGCGACGTGACGTGGCTGCCGTGGGTGCTGGTCGGCATTATCGGCATCACAGCCGCGCGCAGCGCGTTTCTCTACATGCAGACCGTGAAGACGCAGCGCATCGTGCTGCGGCTGCAGACCGACATGCAGAACCATACGTTCCGCCACCTCATCAACGCGGACTACGCGCGCTTGACGCGCGACACGCCGGGCCGCCTGCTGTCGAAGCTGACGAACGACATGCAATTCATCCAGCAGGCGTCGCTCGCCTCGATGAACTCCATCATGCGCGACACGCTCTCGGTCGTCGCGCTGGTCGGCTCGATGTTCTATCTCGACTGGATGATCTCGCTCGTTGTTCTGGGCGTGTATCCGTTTGCAGTGGTTCCGATCGCGACGATCGCGCGGCGCGTGCGGCGGAATTCGACGCAGACGCAGGCCGAACTCGGCGGCATGACATCGCTGCTCGCGGAAAATCTCGGCGCGACGCGGCTGATCAAGTCGTTCCGCCTCGAGGAGTTCGCGTCGAACCGCGTCAGCCGGAGCTTCGAGGAAGTGTTCCGCCTGAAGATCAAGGGCGTGCAGGTCAAGGCGCGCCTCGAGTCGCTGCTCGAAGCGCTGGGCGGTCTTGCGGTCGCCGGGGTCATCTGGGTCGCCTACTGGCGCATATCGAGCGGGGCGGCGACCGTCGGCGACTTCATGGGCCTCACGGCAGCGCTGCTGATGGCGGCGCAGCCCCTCAAGGCTATCGGGGGTCTGATGGCCCGTCTGCAGGAGGGACTGGCGGCCATCGAGAGCATCTACGAGATTCTCGACGAGAAGCCGTCCAACCGGGATCTGCCGGGCGCCAAGCCGCTCGCTCTCGGCGTGGGAGACGTCACGTTCGACCACGTGTCGTTCCACTATGGCGACGCGAACATTCCGGCCGTCACGGATTTCTCGCTTCAGGTCAAGGGCGGGCATACGGTTGCGCTGGTCGGGCGCTCGGGCGCCGGCAAATCGACCATCGTCAATCTGGTACCGAGGCTGTTCGATGTGACGGGCGGAAGCATCCGCATCGACGGACAGGACATCCGCGAAGTGACATTGGCGTCGTTGCGCCATGCGGTTGCCATCGTCAGCCAGGACGTGACGCTGTTCGACGATACCATTCGCTCCAACATCGCGCTCGGCAAGCTCGACGCGACGGACGATGAGATCGTAGCGGCCGCGAAAGCCGCAGCGGCGCACGAATTCATTCTCAGCCAGCCGCAGGGCTATGCCACGGTGATCGGCGATCGGGGCGTGCGGCTTTCGGGCGGCCAGCGCCAGCGTCTTGCTCTGGCGGCGGCGATCCTCAAGAACGCGCCCATTCTGCTGCTCGACGAAGCCACGAGCGCGCTCGATACGCAGTCCGAACGGCTGGTGCAGCAGGCGCTCGCGGAGTTCACGCGCGGGCGGACGTCGATCGTGATCGCGCACAGGCTCTCGACGGTCCAGAACGCGGATATGATCTGCGTCATGGATGCCGGCACGATCATCGAGACAGGCACGCATTCCGAACTGGTCAGCCGGGGCGGCGCATACTCACGGCTCGTGCGCGCGCAGTTGCTTTCGGATTCCGATTCCGACACCCCGCCGCCTGGGATTCCGCTCAATTAGGATTGGGTGTTCGGCTGTTCGCTTATTCGCGCCGGAAGATGCCGTCGACAATCCGATTGGCCCAGCGGAGCGAATGCAGCCGGCGCGTGACCTCGTCCGGATCGTAGACCGTTTCCACCCACTGGTAGAATTCGATCGGCGTTTCGGCGGCGTATTCGACATAGGCGTCGAGGAAGTGATCGAGGACGCCGGTGTCGGCGTGGCGGATGTGGCCATACGCGAGCGAGAGCTGGCGGCGCGCTTCGTCGATCGGGACGCCGCGGCGCGTGTGCAGATAGAGCGCGCTCATCAGGCCAACGCGGTCCGCGCCTGACTTGCAATGCATCAGGATCGGGTATTCGACGGTTGCGAACAGCTCGCGTGCGGCGAGAACCTCAGCGCGGCTCGGCGCGGCGCGTGAGCGGATGCGGAAGTCGCGCAGCGTCACGTTGGCGGCCCGGCAGGCTTCGGTCTCGATGGCGTAGGTGGAGGTGTCAACCTGGCCGCGAAGGTTGACGATCGTGCGGACGCCGCGCCGCGCCGCATCGCGGATCTGGTGCGGCAGTGGCTGTGCCGCCCGCCAAGCCTCATCCGAGAGCTTGTGGCGGTTCGGGAAGACCAAGCGGATGAAAAGGTGGTCGAAGAGGAGCATGTCGCCGTAGCGAAGAAGCGGCGCGGCGCGGGTCTGCCATGACGCGGGAAGAACCGAGGAAGCTGTTTTCATCCCCGCTGAAGCAGAGCGGCGAATTGCGCGCCGTGCCCGTTTCGTGATGGATGACATCTGCGTTCGGAAATCCAGCCGTTCTCTCAGCCCGCCCCTAGCACTCCGCGGCAATTGGGGCGCGGCCACGTTCATCCGGTGGGGTACCATCATCTTGTGTGCCCTGTCGAACCCCATGTTGGCATCAGCGGGCAGATGGTTGCGTCACTCGCTTATTCACTATAGGAAAATTGCCGGACTGGACGCGGGGGCGACGCGAGGCGGCCCCACCGAAAAAGGGCGAGAGAAGCCGATCGATGGCACAATCGCCACAGCAAGACTCGAAATTTCGCAGCTTTGTGGGCCGGCGCGCCGCGCGCTTTACGCGGTTCGTGCGCGCCACCTCCACGGTGGTCATCGAACCGCCTGACGCACCACGGCTGCTGGAAGAGTACCACCCGTTTATCCTGGCGATGTGGCACGGGCAATTTTCGCTCATGCCGACGCTGCGCGAGTTGCACGGGCGCGCCTACCGGGTGTCGGCCATTGCGGCTAGGCACAAAGACGCCGTGCTGATCCGGGCCCTGCTTGGCGAGTTCGATATCGAGGTGGTGCAGGGCGCGGGCGCGGGTAACCGGAAACGCGACCGTGGCGGGGCCTATGCGCTGCGCACGGCGGTGCGGCTGCTAAAAGGCAACAGCACCTTCTCGATGACGGCCGACGTGCCGCCCGGGCCGGCGCGCCGTTCGGGCATCGGCATCGTCACAATCTCGAAGTTCTCGGGACGGCCGATCGTGCCGTTCGCGGTCGCGACCTCGAAGTTCGTCGCCTTGCCGACCTGGAGCCGGATGACGATCAATCTGCCGTTTTCCAAGCTGGCCTATGTCATCGGCGAGCCGATCTGGGTTCCGGCCGAAGCGGACGCGGACGCTCTCGTGATCTACCAAGGGAAAGTCGAAGCGGAACTCAACCGGGTGACGGATCGCGCGTATGCGCTGGTCGGCGGCAATGTTGCGCGGGTGACGCCGCCTGTCCCGCCGGAACCGGCGACCGGGCCCATTCAGCCGGGCCACGCACTCAAGGTCTACCGCGGTGCGACGGCCGCGTTCGGGATGGCGGCGCCGATGCTGCTCAGCTGGCGTTCCCGGCAGGGCAAGGAAGATCCCGCGCGGCGCGGCGAGCGCTACGGGCGGGCGAGCCGGCCGCGTCCAGCCGGTCCGCTGGCGTGGTTTCACGCAGCCAGCGTCGGCGAAACGAACGCGGTGCTGCCGGTCATCGAGCGCCTGCTCGCCGAGCGTCCCGATCTTTCCGTGCTGCTGACGACAGGCACGCTGACCTCGGCGGCGCTGGCGCAGAAGCGCCTCGGGCCGCGCGCGTTCCACCAATACATCGTGCTCGACGTGCCGGCCTACGTGCGGGCATTCCTGGATCACTGGAAGCCTGATCTGGCGGTGTTTGCCGAAAGCGAGATCTGGCCCAACCTTATCATCGAGGCGTCGGCGCGGGGCGTTCTCCTCGCGCTCGTCAACGCGCGCATGTCGACGCGCAGCGCGCAGCGGTGGAAGCGTCTCAGCAGCGTTTCGCGGCCGTTGTTCTCCCGTTTCGACCTCGTGCTGGCGCAGAACGAGCCGATGGCGCGCGGGTTCCAGGAATTGGGCGGGCGGCATGTGCAGGCGCTCGGCAACCTCAAGATCGATGCACCGCCTCCCGTCGTCGATACGAACGAACTCGAGCGCCTCAAGCGCGCGCTCGGCGGGCGGCCGGTGGCTGTTGCGGCCAGCACGCACGATCCGGAAGAAGGGATCGTCGGGCGCGCCCATAAGCTCATCGCGGAGAAGCTTCCGGGCTTCTGCACCATCCTCGTGCCGCGCCATCCGGGCCGCGGGAAGGCCATCGCGGACATGCTCGGCGGGCAAGGGCTGCGCGTGGTGCTGCGCTCGACCGGCGATTTGCCGGCCGCCGATACGGACATCTACATCGCCGACACCATCGGCGAACTCGGGACATTCTATTCGCTCGCGCCTGTGGCGTTCATCGGAGGCTCGCTCATTGCCCACGGCGGGCAGAACCCGGTCGAGGCCATTGCGCACGGCGCGGTCGTGCTGACGGGTCCCCATTGGACCAATTTCCGCGACTTCTACAAAGCGCTCCTGCGCCACAAGGGTGCGCGCGAAGTCGAGACCGCTGAGCAACTCGCGGACGCCGTGTCCACACTTCTGACGGACGAGGCGGAGCTTGCGCGCATGCGCGACGGCGCACAGTCGGCGGTTGCGTCGCTGGCGGGTGCGCTGGACCGCACGGTGGAAGCGCTTTTGGCCATGCTGCCCGAAAGCCCGCAGGCGCGCCGTGCGTCTTGATGAGCCATCGTGGTGGTACGCCGGCGACGGGGCGGAGAGCCTTCCCGCGCGCCTGCTGACGCCAGTCGAACACATCTACGCGGCGCTTGCAGAGCGCCGTTTCGCCAAGGCAACGCCGTTTCAATGCGGGCTGCCCGTCATCTGCGTCGGTAATTTCACGGCGGGCGGCACGGGCAAGACGCCGCTGACGCGCTTCCTGATCGAGCGGCTTCGCGAGCGGGATATGACAGCGGCGTGCCTGTCGCGCGGATACGGCGGTTCGCTCACAGGCCCGGTGTGGGTCGATGCCGAACGTCATACGGCGCGGGAGGTGGGCGACGAGCCATTGCTGATCGCGCAGGATGCGCGCGTCATGGTCGGACGGGACCGGAAGGCGGCCGCTCTTGCGATTGCGGAGAGCAGCGGGATCGACGCCGTGATCATGGATGACGGATTGCAGAACCCTTCGCTGGCCAAGGATCTTTCATTCGCCGTCGTGAACGCTCAGCGCGGGCTCGGCAACGGCCGGGTGATTCCGGCTGGGCCGCTGCGGGCGCGGCTCGGGTTTCAGCTCGGCCTGGTCGACGCTATCGTCGTGATGGGCGGAGCGGGTGCCGAGGACGGCGGCCTGTTCGAGCGGCTGCGGAGCCGTTTTCATGGTCCGGTGTTGCAGGCCGATGTCTTGCCGGTGGCGCCTCTGGGCGGCTTGGCGGAGCGCATCGTCATCGCCTACGCGGGCATCGCCAATCCGGAGCGCTTTTTCGAGCTTGTCGAAAGCTTCGGGCCGCAGGCGATGGTGCGCCGCGCCTTTGCCGATCATCATGCCTTTTCGGAGCAGGATGCGCGCGCGCTGATCGCGGAAGCGGACCGTCTCGACGCCGATCTGGTGACGACCGAAAAGGATGCCATACGGCTCAAGGGCGCCGCGGGCGCGCGCGCCGAACTCGCCGCGCGATCGCGTACGCTTCCCATTCGCGTTGCGTTCGACGAAAAAGATCTGCTGCGGCTCGACGCGCTGATCGACGGAGCCCTCAAGACGGTCACGCGGCGTTGAAGCTGGATGCGATAGGCCGACACGGATCAGGCGCTGAGGCGCGGCTGACGATCAGGCGGGTTTGCGCACCGCTTCGAGGTATCGGTTGAGCGAGACGTCGGCGGACGTATAGGCCTCCTGCAGCTCGACGCTCCAATAGCGCAGGTCCGGCAGCGCGATCTTCTGTCCCGTCACCGCGCAGACCACGTAGTCGCCGGGCGCCACGACCTGGAACTCGCCGTCCAGGTAGCGCACCTGGGCTTCACCGCGCATGCCGAAGAGCTTGTCGAAGCGGTTCATCACTCTGTGTCCCGGAATCCTTTGCCTCGGGACTGTACCGCCCTCGGCCTCGCGCATGAAATTGCCAATTGGAGGGACGCCGTCAAGGCTTGGGCGGCGGAATCGGCCTCAGAACAGGCTGCCTTGGCCTTTTGTCGCGCGTTGACGCGGGGTGGACGGGGCTTTTTCGCCCTCGGCCGAAGACGGCGCGCTGGAAGACGTCGTTCCGGAAGACGTCGTTCCGGAAGATGGGCGGTCCGGTCCGGCTGGTCCCTTGACCTCGGCGGCGATGCGGCCGTCGGCGAACTCGATCTGGATCGCTTGTCCCGAGTGGGTGGCGGTGGCCTGCCGAATCATCGCGCCCGTGCCGTCGCGCACGAGGGCGAAGCCGCGGGCCAGCACGCTCTGGTAGCCGAGCGAGCCCAGCAACTTGCCATGGCCGTCGAGCTGCCTGTGGCGCCGGTCGAGGCCGGCCGACATGGCTCGGCGCGCGCGGGAGGCGAGGGTGTCGAGGCGTTCGCCGCAGCGGTCGATGCGGTGGCGGACCGGCGCGGGCTGAAGGCGTCCGGCGGCATGCTGGAGGTGGGCGCGGCGGACGGCGGCCGTCTGGCGCAGACATTCGCGGGCGCGCCGCTCGAAGCTATCGAGCCGGTCGGCCGCGCGGGCGAGGCGGTTCGCGAGCAGGCCGGTGTGCAGGCGGGAGGTGACGCGGACGTGGCGCGTGTGATGGGTCTGCGTGTTGGACGCCAGCGCGCGGCCGAGGCGGGCGCCGGCTGTGTCGATCCGCTGGCGCGGCTGGGCGACGAGCGAGCGGGGGCTCGGGAGCCGCCCTGCGACTTGGGCGAAACGCGTGTGGCCGCGCTGGACGCGAGCGCGCAGCGCGCCGTCCAGGCGATGCGCGATCGAATCCAGCCTTTGCCGCGGGAGGGAGGCAAGGTCCTCGGCGCGGGGCAGGCCGCGCTCGGCCGATTTCAGGTCGCGGCGCAGGGCTTCGAGAACGCGGCGGACGGCGATCGTCAGCCGGAGCGACAGCTTGCCTGTCTCCTGCAGCAGGTCGGAATGCTTCGGAACGGCCCATTCGGCGGCCTTGGTCGGTGTCGGCGCGCGCGCGTCCGCGACCAGATCGATCAGCGTCCAATCGGTTTCATGGCCGACGGCGGAGATGACGGGAATTGTGCTTTCTGCGACGGCGCGGACGACGGCTTCGTCGTTGAAGCCCCACAGATCTTCCAGGCTGCCGCCGCCACGCGCGACGATCAGCACGTCGGGCCGGGGGATGGGCCCGGCTGGATCGAGCGCGTTGAAGCCGCGGATCGCGGCGGTGATCTCGGCGGCGCTGCCGTCACCCTGCACGCGGACCGGCCAGACGATCACGCGCGTCGGGAAGCGCTCGCGGAAACCGGCGAGCATGTCGCGGATGACGGCGCCGGTCGGGCTCGTGACGATGCCGACGACCTTGGGTAGATGCGGCAGCGGGCGTTTTCTCGCATCCGCGAAGAGGCCTTCCGCGGCGAGCCGGCGCTTGCGCTCCTCGAGCTGCGCCATCAGCGCGCCGAGGCCGGCGGGCTCCAGGCTGTCGATGACGATCTGATATTTCGATGAGCCGGGGAAGGAGGAGATCCTGCCGGTGGCGATGACCTCCATGCCCTCCTCGGGGCGGATCTTCAGCTTGCTCCAGACGCCGCGCCAGACGACGGCGTCGATCTTCGCCTTGTCATCCTTAAGGGAGAAATAGCAATGGCCGGAGGCGTGCGGGCCGCGATATCCCGACACCTCGCCGCGCAGGCGGACATGTCCGAAACCATCTTCCAGCGCGCGCTTGACCGCGTTTGACAGCTCGGAGACAGTGAATTCGGCGACGTTTCCGGCGGGAGAAGAAGCGGCCACGAATCGGTCCTTGCTTGGTGAGGGGAGCAAGCATGATACAGCGTCATTTGCATTTTGATGCCGGTTTTGACATCAGGATGGAACACGCCAAGAAAATTCAACGACAATAAGGACCCTTCGCACACATGAACGTACTTCTCATCGGCGGAGGCGGTCGCGAGCACGCGCTCGCGTGGGCATTGAATGCGAGCCCGCTGTTGACCAGGCTCTATGCCGCGCCGGGGAACGCGGGCATCGCGGACGTTGCAAAATGCGTCGCGCTCGATACGGCAGACCACTGTGCGGTTTTGCGCTTCGTCAAGGACCAGGCGATCGACTTCGTCGTCATCGGGCCGGAGGCGCCGCTGGTCGCCGGCCTTTCCGATGCGCTGGCGGCCGTCGGCGTCAAGCACTTCGGTCCCTCGCGGGCCGCGAGCCAGCTCGAAGGCTCGAAGGGGTTCACCAAGGATCTCTGCCGCGAGGCGGGCATTCCGACCGGCTCCTATGGTCGGTTCAGCGATGCGCATTCGGCGCGCTGCTATCTCGACACGCATCCGGCGCCGATCGTCGTCAAGGCGGACGGGCTCGCGGCCGGCAAGGGCGTCGTCGTGGCGACGACGCGGGCCGAGGCGGATGCCGCGGTCGACGCGTGTTTCGCGGGGGCGTTCGGCGCGGCGGGTGCGGAGGTCCTGATCGAGGAATTTCTCGACGGGGAGGAGGCGAGCTTCTTTGCGCTCTGCGACGGACGCGATGCGGTGGCGCTGGCGACGGCGCAGGATCACAAGCGGGTCGGCGACGGCGATACCGGGCCGAACACCGGCGGCATGGGCGCCTACTCACCAGCTCCTGTCATGACGCCGGCGCTGGTCGAACGCACGATGCGCGAGATCATCCGGCCGACGGTGGCGGCGATGGCGGCCCGCGGCACACCGTTCAAAGGCGTGCTGTTCGCCGGGCTCATGATCACGGCCGACGGGCCGAAGCTGATCGAATACAACGTCCGTTTCGGCGATCCCGAAACGCAGGTGCTGATGGTGCGGCTCAATTCCGATCTCTTGGCCGCGATGCTCGCGACGGCGGACGGCGGGCTCGGCCAACTGGACCTGCATTGGCGGGACGATGCGGCCTTGACCGTCGTGCTTGCGGGCAAGGGGTATCCTGGGTCGCCGCTCAAGGGCACCGAAATTCGCGGGCTCGATGCGGCACGGCAGACGCCGGGCGTGGAAATCTTCCATGCGGGCACAAAACGGGACGGTGACCGCGTCCTCGCCGATGGCGGGCGCGTGCTGAACGTCACGGCTGTCGGCGCATCGGTGGCGGAGGCGCAACAGCGCGCGTATGCGGCCATCGCGAAGATCGACTGGCCGGGCGGGTTCTGGCGTCACGACATCGGCTGGCGCGCGGTTGCGCGCGAGAAAGGCAGGCGCGGATGATTGCGTCTCTGCGAACCGGGCTCCATGTTCTGGCTGCGCTCTGCGTCGCCGGGTTGTTTCTCCCGTCGCTGATGGGACCTGCGTTCGGTCTCGGCGAGGACATGATCGCCGAAGAGAAAAAGATCCGCCCCGATCCGGTGCTGATCACCGAGATGAAGATCATTCGCGACCTGACGCTCGATATTCATTCGCTCGTCACGCACCGCAGGCTGTCGCCTGCCGCGGGGCGGACCTTCCAGGAAAAGATCAAGGCGTCTCTCGGCAGGATCGAAGCGGGGACGATGTTGATCGGCGAACCGCGGGACTCGCTGACGGCGCTAGTGCAGGATATTTCCGCAGGTGCTGCGGCCATCGCCGGAAAGGACGCGTCGACGGAGCCGATCGACGGCATCGTGCTCATCGACGATGCACTGGCGCGGTACGGCACGCTGTTCGACGACCCGGCCTGGGAGCCGCTGCGGTAGCGACTTCCTTTCATTTCTAGAAACGAAGGCCGGGGTTCTGTGTGCGCAAATCACATATGCGGCCTACCCCCATGGTTGCGACGTTGATCCTCTCGGATGATGTCCGCTTTGGGCCAGGAGCGGATAGCCGTTAGGCCGGACGTCAGCGCCCGAAGCAAGACAAGTCCACATGCCGACATCGGACCGCTAGGCTGACGTATTACGCGCCCCAGCTATTGACCCAACCCAATATTCTTCGGCGGGTACCTCTTGAAAGTCGCCGCATGAGCCTTCAGCTCTGCCGCCATCGAAGCCAGCCAGGCATTCTGGCGGTGCCCGACCGGGTACTCTTCCTTGGGATCGATGTAGAGATTGAATAGCCATGGCGCCAAGCCAACATCGGTGATCGTCGACATATCGGTCCAGAGCCACTGCGCCTTTGCCTCGACCACCTTCACGTGAATTTTGTACTCGTACATGCGCATCGCCATCAGATCTGCCTGTGCCCAGATGTAGACCTTCTCCCGCAACGACCGACCATCGTCGACCAGAAGGAACGAGGTCTGGTCAATTCCGTCGATGTAGCGGTCCGTCGGAATTTTGTCTGAAGCGCCCGCAATCGCCAATGACGTATTGAACAGGTCCATCAGGTCAAACAGGTCGTCGCTCTCGCGACCTGCTTTGATCATTCCCTTCCAGTAGGCAATGCCGGGCACGCGCACGCCACCTTCCCAAGGCGTGGTCTTCGCACCCCGGAATGGCGAGTAACCACTGTCGGGCCAGCTATCCATCTGAGGACCGTTGTCAGACGTGACGAAAATCAAGGTGTTGTCGAGCTGACCGGCTTCATCGAGCGCCGCTACGATCTCGCCAACGTAGGCATCGACTTCCATGACCGCATCTTTGTAGGGGTACTTGCTGGCACTCTTTCCTTCGAAGTCCTTGGAAGGGAAGTTGTCGGCATGCACCTTCATGAAAGCGTGTTCGAGGAAGAACGGCTTCTCGTCCTTTCCAAGATCCTTGATCTTGGCGACCGTGAACTCCTTCAATTTCCTGTCGGCCTCTGCGACGTCCTCGATGCTAGTGACCTTCGAGACCTCTTGCGTCTTGCCGCCCTTGAAACCGTGAACGAGCGCCTCGCTTGCGCCGGTCTCGTGCAACTGCGCCAGCCGCTCCGGGTTGAGCACGAGGTCGGGATATCGCCGCTTGTCGAAAGATTGTGAAAGCTCCTTCTGTGCAGGGTAGTAGCCGTAAAACTCGTCGAAGCCGATGTCGTGCGGGCGCATTCCTTCGGCTTCGCCGACGTGCCACTTCCCGGAGAGCACGGTTGTGTAGCCGGCATCGCTCAATAGCTTCGGCAGCGAGACCTCGTCAGCCCAAGGGTTCTTGGTGAGCTTGTCGCCGGCGAGGATCGGGCGCGTGAGGCCAGTTCGCACGGGCAGCCGTCCGGTGAGGATTGCTGAGCGTGTGGGGGTGCAGGTCGGCTGCGAGTAGCACGATGTAAGCCTGAGACCCTCATGAGCCAGCCGGTCGATGTTAGGCGTGGCAGCACCTATAGCAGCTCCACCACCATAAACGCCGGGATCTCCCCAGCCCATGTCATCGATCACCAGCCACACGATGTTGGGGCGCTTGCCGGTCTTTGCCTGCAGGTCAGCGAGCATCTTACGTGCGGCCTGATCCTGCTCGGGCCGAGCGAGCGCTGGCTCCATGCTTTCACTGGTACGCACGGCCTTGCTCAGAGTGGACGCCTGAGCGAAGCAGATGCTGGGGCATGCGATGACGAGCGACGCGAGCAACGCTCTACTGGCTGACGCTCCTTGCGCGCCCACCATCCAATTGCCCATATCTGGCCTCCGGCACGATATGGCAGCTCCCCAGCCGCGATATAAGATTGAACGTCAGAGCTCTAGGCGGCAAGTTCTAAGGCAGGTTGTTGGTGAAGATCCTCGTCCAACGCCTCAGATAATCGATAGAACCCCTTTGTCCGCTTTGGGTCACTCGCGGACCTTAACGAGGGCGTTGGCTGGAGCTCAAGCGCGGACGGTTGCCGCCCAATCGAGCCACAGACGCACGCGCGCTTCCGGATGCGGCGCGGTCATGAAGTCGGTGATGACGGCGATGCTGTCGGCGCCGGCTGCCTTCACCGCCGTCGCGCGCTCGGGCGTAATGCCGCCGATGGCGACGAGGGGTAGCGCGCCGATGCGCCGTTTCCATGTGCCAATGCGCTCCAGGCCCTGCGGGGCCCATTTCATCGCCTTGAGTTTTGTCTCGTAGATGGGACCGAGGGCGACGTAGCTCGGCTCGGCCGCGAGGGCGGTTTCGAGTTCCTCTTCGCTGTGGGTCGAGAGGCCGAGCGCGATGCCCGCGCGCCGGATCGCGGCGACATCGGCTTCGGCGAGATCCTCCTGGCCGAGGTGGACATCCGTCGCGCCCAGGTCGATGGCGGCCTGCCAGAAATCATTGACGATCAACCGGCAGCCGGCGGTCCGGGCGATCTCGATGGCGGCCGCGATTTCGCGTCTCGCCTCTTCGGGCGCGATGTCCTTGGCGCGGAGCTGGATCGTGCGCACGCCGAGCGGAACCAGGCGCGCGACCCAGGCGGCGGTCGGCACGATCGGATAGAAGACGTCGGGAGAGGCTGCGAGAGCGGCGGCGCGGGGCGTTGTCATGGGCGCCTCATCGGCTCTCATCGCCGGCGCCGAAATCGAAGAACGGCGTGCCCGCGACGGGCGTGGAGGGTGAGGCGCGGTCGCTCGGCGCGATCAATCCGGCCTCGAACGCCTCGCGGCCCGCGTCGATGGCGGCGGCGAAGGCGGCGGCCATGCGGACCGGATCGTGCGCGCGGGCGACGGCGGTGTTCAGGAGCACCGCGTCGTAGCCCAGTTCCATGGCGGCCGCGGCGTGGGAGGGCGCGCCGATGCCGGCATCGATGACGAGCGGAAGCTCGGGGAAATAGGCGCGGAGCGTTCTCAACGCATGCGGGTTCGACAGGCCGCGCGCGGTGCCGATGGGAGAGCCCCACGGCATCAGGACGCGACACCCAGCGGAGACGAGGCGCTCGGCGGCCGAGAGGTCTTCGGTCGTGTACGGGAAGACCTTGAAGCCGCGCTTGGCAAGTTCGGTCGCAGCTTCGACTAGTCCGAAGAGGTCGGGCTGGAGCGTGTCGTCGTTAGCGATCACCTCCAGCTTGATCCAATCGGTTTCCAGAAGCTCGCGCGCCATCTCGGCGGTCGTGATGGCTTCGCGCGCGGTGCGGCATCCGGCGGTGTTCGGCAGCAGGTGCACCGGTAGCGCGCGAATGAGATCGAGGAAGCGCGTGCCGGTGCGCCCGCGCGCTTGTTCCCGGCGCAGCGAGACGGTGACGATGCCGGCGCGCGAGGCGTGGATGGCGTCGCTCATGATTTTGGGCGACGGATAGAGCGCGCTGCCGAGCAGGAGCCGCGAGGCGACGTCCACGCCGTAGAAGGAGAGTGGCTTGCGATCGGGTGACGCCGCGGCTGGGCGCAGAGGCTCGGTCTGGTTCATGACGTGCCTAGCCGCCTTGGCGGACGGTGAGGATTTCGATGCGGTCGCCCGTTTCAAGCGGCGTGCCGGCGCGCAGGCGCTCGGCCACGAAATCGCCATTGACCGCAGTCGCAACTTTGACGCCGGCGAAGCCTTGCTCGTGGATGAGGTCCGCCAGCGTGGCGGCCGCGGTCGCCAGCGGCTGGCCGTTGACGATGATCTCGCGCTCTCTGGTCTTGGTGGCGGTGGTGTCCATGTCCTCGGCCGTGGTGGTTCGCGCCTCCATGATCAGGTAGGCGCTCGAAAGCAGCGTTGCCAGACGCCATCGTGACGCCGCAGCGCGGATATGCGGGCAGCATCCGCTCCCGGCCTACCGGTGTCAATTCGCCAAGGATGTCATCCCGGATGCGGGCGGCGGGGGCTCAGGCGGGCCGATGCAACCTGTTGATAGCGACAGTCAACTCGTTCCGGATACTTAACATTACCGCCAACCGCCATTGACTTCGCCACAAAGAGCCGCTGTTTGACCATGATCGGGCCCACTGGTTCGGCATTATCCGTCTCAGTAGGGCTATAGCCCGTTTCCCAGGGTCGCCACACCATGTTCAAAGCGCTGATCACAAGCCGCCGCTTCGCGCCGTTGTTCTGGTGCCAGTTCCTGTCGGCGCTCAACGACAACTTCGTCAAGAATGCGCTCGTCATCCTGATCCTGTTCAAGATCGGATCGGAGTCGGGGGGCGCGCTGGTGGCGCTGGCGGGCGCTGTGCTGGTGGCGCCGTTCTTCATCCTGTCGGGGATCGGCGGCGAGTTGGCCGACCGCTACGACAAGGCGGTCGTCGCGGAGAAACTCAAGCGGGCCGAAATTCCGGTGGCGATGATCGCGGCGCTGGGCTTCGTGCTGCAGTCCGTGCCGGTGCTGTTCGTCGCGCTGGGTCTCTATGGCGTGATCGCGGCGCTGTTCGGTCCGATCAAGTACGGCATCCTGCCGGCGCTGCTCGAACCGAAGGAACTGCCCGCCGGCAATGCGTTCGTCGAGAGCGCGACGTTCGCGGCCATTCTCGTCGGCACCATCGGCGGCGGCATGGCGGCCTCGGATTCGAGCGGCGTGTGGGTGCTCGCGGGACTCGTCGTGGGGCTTGCGGTGCTGTGCTGGTTCTCGGCGTCGCTGATCCCGAAGATGGGCGCGGCGGCCCCCGGTCTCACCATCGATTTCAATCCGTGGACGTCGACGAAGTCGTTGCTGGCGCATCTCAGGAGCGACCGGCGGCTGTGGGTTGGCGGCCTGATCACGTCATGGTTCTGGCTCGTCGGCACGGTGGTGCTGTCGCTGCTGCCAGTGCTGATCAAGGACATCATCGGCGGCGGGGAAAGCGTGGCGATCCTGGCGCTGGTCGTGTTCACGATCGGCATCGCCATCGGCTCGGCGGGTGCCGCGCGGGCCAGCCGGACGCGGCCCAACCTCGCGCTCGTGCCGATCGGCGCGCTGCTGATGGGATGTTTTTCGCTCGATCTCGCGTGGACGGCGTCGGGGCTCGTGAAGGCGCCTGAATTGCTGACGGTCGGCGGGCTGCTGGCGAGCGTCACGGGGTGGCGCATCCTCATCGACCTCACCGGCTTGGCCGTCGCGGGCGGCTTCTACATCGTGCCGGCGTTCGCCGCGGTTCAGCTCTGGGCGCCCGTGGACGAGCGGGCCCGGACCATCGGCGCGTGCAACGTGCTGTCGGCGCTGTTCATGACGGTCGCGAGCCTCGGCATCGCGATGCTGCAGTCGGCAGGCGCGGGGCTTCCGCTGCTGCTGGCGTTGCTCGGCGCGGCAAATCTCGTTGCCATGGTTCTGATCCTGCGCGCCTGGGGCAAGGAGGGCATCCAGGATGTCGGCGTGTTCCTGTTCAAGCAGTTCATGGGGCTCGAGGTTCGCGGCTACGACAACCTGCCGCCCGCGGGGACGCGCACGATCATCGCGCCCAATCATGTGAGCCTGCTCGACGCGGCCATGATGCATTCGATCCTGCCGTCGCACGCCGCATTCGCCATCGATACCGCGATGGCGCAGAAGAGCTGGGTCAAGCCGTTCCTGAAGCTCGTCAACGCGCATTCCATCGATCCGACCAAGCCGCTCGGTACGCGCCATCTGATTCAGGCCGTGAAGGCCGGCGAGACCCTGGTGATCTTCCCCGAAGGCCGACTGACGGTGACGGGCGGATTGATGAAAGTCTACGACGGCACGGCGATGATCGCCGACAAGGCGGACGCGGTCATCGTGCCGGTGCGCATCGACGGGCCGGAGCGGAGCCATTTCGGATATCTCAACCGCTTCCAGGCGCGTAAAGCGCTGTTTCCGAAGACGACTGTCACGATCCTGCCGCCGGTGAAGCTCGGTGTTCCGGAAGGCCTCAAGGGCAAGGCGCGCCGCCAAGCGGCCGGCATGGCGCTGCAGGATCTCATGGTGGAGACCGCGGTGCGGACGGCCAACCTGGATCAGACGCTTTTTTCGGCGCTGAGCGAAGCGAAGGAAACGCGCGATACGGGCAAGCCTGCCGTCGAAGATCCACTCGGCGCGAAACTCTCCTACGGGAAGCTGATCACGAGCGCGCAGGTGCTCGGGGCGAAGCTCGCGCCGCTGGCGCCGGAAGGCGCGGCGGTCGGCGTGATGCTGCCGAACTCGGTCGGCGTCGTGGTGTGCTTCTTCGCGCTGCAGACCATCGGGCGCGTGCCGGCGATGCTGAACTTCACGGCCGGTCCGCAGAATGTCGACGCCGCCTGCCGGGCCGCCAAGGTGGACGTGGTGCTGACGTCACGCGCGTTCGTCGAGAAGGCGCATCTGGAAGCGGTGGTCGCCAAGATCGGCGAGGGACGGCGCATCGTCTATCTCGAGGACGTGCGCGCTTCGATCTCGTTTGCGGACAAGGTGCGCGGTTTGCTGGCCGGGGCGCGGGCGCAGGTCGAGCGCGGGGCGAACGACCCGGCGGCGATCCTGTTCACGTCGGGCTCGGAGGGGTTGCCGAAGGGCGTCGTGCTGTCCCACCGCAACATGCTCGCCAACGCGATGCAGAGCCTGACGCGCGTATCGGTGAACGGCCAGGACAAGGTGTTCAACGTGCTGCCGGTGTTCCATTCATTTGGGCTGACGGCGGGTCTTGTGATGCCGTTGGTCGCAGGCGTGCCGGTCTATCTCTATCCGACGCCGCTGCATTACCGGATCGTGCCTGAACTCGTCTATAGCTCGAACGCCACGATCCTGTTCGGCACGGATACGTTTTTGAACGGCTATGCGCGCACGGCGCATCCTTATGACTTCGCGCGCGTGCGCCTGATCCTGGCGGGTGCGGAAGCCGTAAAGGAGCGGACGCGGCAGATCTACATGGAAAAGTTCGGCGTGCGCATCCTGGAAGGCTACGGCGTTACCGAAACCGCGCCGGTGCTCGCCATCAATACGCCGCTGGCCAACAAGTCCGGCACGGTCGGGCGGCTGTCGCCGCTGATGGAAGCGCGGCTCGATCCCGTGCCGGGCATTGAGGGCGCGGGCCGGCTGTTCGTGCGCGGGCCGAACGTCATGCTCGGCTACATGCGTGCCGAAAATCCTGGCGTGCTGGAGCCACCCGAGGGCGGCTGGCACGACACCGGCGATATCGTCGCCATCGATGCGCAGGGTTTCCTGACGATCAAGGGGCGCGCCAAGCGGTTCGCGAAGATCGCGGGCGAGATGGTGTCGTTGTCGGCCGTGGAGGCGCTGGCGACCGAGCTGTGGCCGGCGGTCACCAGTGTTGTGGTGGCGCTGCCGGATGCCCGCAAGGGCGAGCGGCTGGTGCTGATGACGACGGACGCCGCGGCGACGCGCGACGCGTTTGCGCGGTTCGCGCGCCAGAAGGGTGCGAACGAGTTGATGGTGCCCGCGGACATTCTGCTGGTGCCGAGCGTTCCGCTGCTCGGGAGCGGCAAGCCGGACTACGTCGCCGCGCTGGCGCTGGCCAAGGAGCGGATGGCATCTCAGCCGCGCAAGGCGGAGGCGCTTGTTGCGGATCCGGGGCTTCCGGGGCCGGTCGTCGGATCGCCGGTGGTGTGAGACGCGATCACGCGCGCGTCTTTCCTTTTGGAGAGCGCGCGCGGAGCCGTCCTGCGGACTAGCGCCGTTCCTTGTCGCGCTGCCAATAGAGGAAGGCGGTCGTGACGAGCGCGGTCAGGATGATCGTGCCGATGATGTCGCTGCGCTTGATGAAGGCGAGCCAGACGTCGATGCCGCCGAGCGAGCCGCTGCGGCCGACCAGGAAGCCGTTGATCATCATGACGAACAGCACGACGGCTGCCGTCAGCAGCGCGGCCATGGCGACATGCAGCGAGCGTTTCATGACGCGCGGCATCATAGCGACCTTGCGGTTGCCAACGGCGAACTGAGTACGGTCGGACATGGCAGGCTCCCTGCGTTCAAATGTGCGATCGGGTGTCGGCATGCGCTCGAATCCTCAAGCGAATCAATCGAATGCCCAATCTAAACCGCCCGTGGGCGGACGCAACGCTCCGCCTGAGCATAAGTAAAGCGTCGGACAAGTTTGCGTTATTTCGGCGGCTTGCCGCTATTTGCGGATGCTGGCTTGCTACCGGCGAAGCGTCATTTGCTACCGGCGAAGCCGGGCACCGACGCGAACCTCGTCGCTTTCGTAGTCACGATTGACTTCGTTTGAGTCAAAGTTGAGGTGCTGGTAGCGCGCGAACAGCACCAGCTCCGGGCTCGCGAAGTATTCCGCGCCGAGATACGAAATCAGCTCGTTCTCACGGACGGTCGTCGAGTCATAGTCGTAGTGGGTGTAGGTGAGGCCCGCCGTTGCAATCAGATAGCGGCGGAACGCGTGGCGTGCTTCGAGGCCGACGCGGTGCGAGATCACACCTCCGGACAGCTCGGTCGTGGTTTCGTAGATGTCGCTCTGGGCCGTGAGCAGGAACGACGTGATCTCGCTCGGCCGCCAGGCGAGATTGGCGTCGAACAGGAAGGCGTCGACCTCTTTCAAGCGGCTGTCGTCCGGGTTTTGATTACCGTAGCCGACGCCGATGGTGCCGCGCAGGATGGCTCCGGTGGCTCCGAAATCGAGGCCGACGCGCGTGCGCGTTCCCTCGGACGCGCGCGAGATGCCGTCGGCCGGCACCGCATGCTTATCGCGCTGGTTGAATTCCTGTTCGGCGAAGGCCGAGAGCGTCGGCTTGAATTCCCAAGTGGCGCGTCCGGTCTGCGTGGTCTGAAGCGTATCGCGGTCGGCGTTGCTGGCGCCGTTCGTGTCGGAATAGGTGGTGTCCGAGACGGCGCCTCTCAATTGGACGGATAGTCGATTGAAGCGGTGGTTCACCGCCACCTCCGCCCGGTCGACCGTCACGTCGGCGCGCTCGCCGATGTCGCTCGCGTCGATGTCGGAACGCGATTCCTGGCTGAGGTCGTGCGAGGCGATGCCTTGCACGTTGGTGCGCCGCGAGATGTCGAGGCGGCCGCGCGCTTCGAGGCCCCAGGCGCGATCGTCCTCGCTCGGGAAATCGTCGTGGAAGGTCGTGAACGTCGTGCTGCGCAGCTCGAGGGCGTGGCGGGACCAGTTCGAGACGAGGCGCGAGGTGGAACGGATCTCGGCGGCGATGTCGGAATTCGGGACGGGCGAATCCAGCACGTTGTTGGTTGTGAGCCCGCCGATCTCGATCTCCGGAAAGAAGACGAAGCTGCCGATCTTGATGCCGACGGGATCGTAGGGCTCGAAACGCGCGAGGCGCGCCGGGCGGCGATCGTTCTCGATCGGATCGAGGTCTTCGACCTGGAACAGCAGCGGGTCGTAGCCGGCCGGGGGATTGGCGAAGACGTCCACATCTTCGAGTGGACGCGTGTCGCGGTTGGGGTCGCCGCCGTCGTCGGGAGATTGCGGCTCGCTGAGGTCGATCACGCCGTCTTCGGTGATGATCCCGTCCTGCGGCTGGGACGGTTCGCCGTCGACCGGATCGCCGCTGGCCGAGTTGGTGGGGTCGTTGCTCTCCTGGTCGGGGGCTTCGGCTCCGCTGTCCTC
Source organism: Hyphomicrobium sp. (assembly GCF_051860585.1). Taxonomy (GTDB): domain Bacteria; phylum Pseudomonadota; class Alphaproteobacteria; order Rhizobiales; family Hyphomicrobiaceae; genus Hyphomicrobium_C. Next base: position 51,592 of record NZ_JBHYDS010000002.1, on the reverse strand, counting down.
GGACTGTTCGTCGGAGTCGGGATCCGAGTAGAGGTTCTGGCCTGGGCGGCGCGGACGCTTGGCCTGCGTTTCATAGGCGCCGGCCTGCTCGTCGGCGGACGGCGAGGGGCGGGCGCGCGTCGCGGATTGGGAGTCGGCGCGCTGCGGAGCCGGTGCGCTCGAAGATGAGGATGATGCGGCGCTGCGCGAGGAGGGTTCGGTGGATTGAGCGGCGGCGCTCGACACGTCAAAAAGCGCTGCGGTCAGCGTGGCTGCCGCAAAGCCGAACAGGATCAAACCAAGTCGCCAGACCACGGTCACGTGGCGCCCTCATGAGGAAATTCCACACGCGAACGCACACCACCGCGACCCGGAACACGGGCCGTCGCATGGATCGACACTAGGGAGGGGCGGTTAAGGAGCTGTTAAGTGGGCAGCGGGCAGCGGGCAGCAGGCAGCCGGCAACGGGGGCGGGTTAGGCAGTAGGGGCAGTAGGGGCAGTAGGCAGTAGGCAGTAGGCAGTAGGCAGTAGGCAGGTCAGGCGGGCTCGACGACGAAGACGGTGCCGTTGGCGCCCGTGATGCGCACGCGCGCACCCTTGGGCGTATCCGAGCCGGACGCAGGCCAGAGCGTGTCGCCGACGCGCACGCGGCCACGGCCGCCGGTGATCTCCTCCTCGACGACGACGACGCGGCCGAAGTACTGCGCGCTGCGCTGGTTGAGATCCTTTTCGGCGCTTTCCACGCCCTGCGCATTGGCAAAGCGGCGCACGCCAAACACGGTGGCAACGGAAATGATCGCGAACATCACGAGCTGCCACGGCAGGCTCAACGCCTCGCCGAGGCCCATCGCAAGTCCGGCGGACAACACCAGGCCGACGATGACGGCGGAGAGGCCGAACCACAGAAAGTGAACGCCCGGAACGATCGTCTCGAGGGCCATCAGAAACAGCCCGAAGATGAACCAGTTCCAATGGCCGAAACCGGCGAAGAAGTCGGTGAGGACGGACATGTTCAGGCTCCGGCTGTCTTAAGACTTCGACGTGGGAACGCTGGTGCTACCGCGGGTGTGCGTCGCGGGGGCGCCTTGCGTGCCGAACGCTTCGCCCGTGATCTGGGCGAGGCCCGCGAGCGAGCCGATGACCGACGAGGCTTCGAGCGGCATCAGGATCACCTTCGCGTTCGGCGCAGAGGCGAGCGCTTCGAGCGCCTTCACGTAGTTGTTGGCGACGAAGTAGTTGATCGCCTGCACGCTGCCGTTGGCGATGGCGGTGGAGACGAGTTCGGTTGCCTTGGCTTCGGCTTCGGCGGCGCGTTCGCGAGCTTCGGCGTCCTTGAAGGCGGCTTCGCGGCGGCCCTCGGCCTCGAGCACGACGGCCTGCTTGGCGCCTTCGGCTTTCAGAATCGCGGCGGCCCGCAGGCCTTCGCTTTCCAGGATCTGGGCGCGCTTCTCGCGCTCGGCCTTCATCTGGCGGGCCATGCTGTCGATCAGGTCGCGCGGCGGGGCGATGTCCTTGATCTCGATGCGGGTGACCTTGACGCCCCAGGATTCCGTCGCGGCGTCGACGACGTGCAGAAGCTGGGAATTGATCTTGTCGCGATTGGAGAGCAGTTCGTCGAGCGCCATCGAGCCCATGACGGTACGAATGTTCGTCATCGTTAGGTTGATGGTGGCGTGCTCCAGGTTGTCGACCTCGTAGGCCGACTTGGCGGCATTCAAAACCTGGAAGAAGGCGACGCCGTCGACGCGCACCATGGCGTTGTCGAGCGTGATGACATCCTGGCTCGGAATGTCGATCACCTGTTCCTTGACGTTGACGTGATGGCCGACGCGCTCGACGATGGGAATGAGGAAGTGAAGGCCGGGCTGCAGGGTTCGCGTGAACCGTCCGAAGCTTTCAATCGTGTAGTTGTAGCCCTGGGGGACGACCTTGACCGTCGACCAGAGCACGGCCGCGGCCAGCACGATCAGCACCAGACCGAAGACTTCAAAACCGCCCATCTTGAGACCTTTCCCGAAACGCCGTTGCACCCTGTCGGTCAGAGTACTGCATTGTCGCCGCACTCTAAGGATGAATCATGGCGCCGTCAGCGATCACATGATGGGATCCTTACTCAGTTTCCTAGGGAATTGACGGATTGGAATTCTATAGCCAACCCGAAAGCTCGCGCCGCACGACGGCCTCGATGACGTCGATGCCATGCTCGCTGTCGTTGAGTGCGGGGAGATAGGCGAACTTCTCGCCGCCGCCGCCTTCGAAGATGTGCCGGTTCTCGCCGTCCAGCTCCTCAAGCGTTTCGAGGCAATCGGCGGAGAAGCCCGGTGCGACGAGAGCGAGTTTCTTAACGCCTTCGGCGGCCAGCCGTTCGACGGTCTTGTCGGTATAGGGCTGCAGCCAAGGATCGTTGCCGAAGCGCGACTGGAAGGTCGTCAGCCAGCGTTCCGCGGGCCAGCCGAGGGCGTCACGCAGCAGGCGCGACGTCTTCTGGCAGTGGCAGTGGTAGGGGTCGCCCTTGGCGAAATATTTCTGCGGCATGCCGTGGAAGGTGGCGATGATGCGCTCGGGCTCGAAGTCGAGCTTGGCGAGGCTTTCGCGCATCGATGCGGCGAGGGCCGCGATGTACGCCGGGTCATCGTGATAGGCGGGGGCGACGCGAACGGCGGGCTGCCACCGCATTTTCATGAGGGCGCGGAACGCATGATCGGCGGCCGTCGCCGTGGTGGCGGCGGCATACTGCGGATAGAGCGGCAGCAGGAGGATGCGTTCGCAGCCGGCGGCGACGAGCGCCTCGAGCCGGCTTTCCGTCGACGGGTTGGCGTAACGCATGGCCCAGTCGACGATCACGTGCGGCGAGGACGCGAGGCGGGAGGCGAGCTTTTCGGCTTGCGCGCGCGTGATCGTTTTCAGCGGGCCTTCGTCGCGCTCGTTGTTCCAGATGGTGGCGTAGTCGCGGCCCTTGCGGCCGGGGCGCACCGTCAGGATGATGAGGTTGAGGATCGGCCACCACTTCCATTTCGGCTCCTCGATGACGCGCTCGTCCGACAGGAATTCCTTGAGGTAGCGGCGCATGGACCAGTAGTCCGTACCGTCCGGCGTGCCGAGGTTGAGCAGCAGAACGCCGACTTTGCCGTGCGCAATATCGGGATGGTCCTTCGGCCAATGGCCGCGGTCCGCCTGGCGGTCTCGTGGGGTCGACATCCTTAGGTGATCTCCGTGCGGCCGCGTCCGGCCGTTTGTGCCTTAGTTGCGCGCTTCCGCCAGTGCTGGCAAGCCCTCGGGGCGTCACGAGGGTTTCAAACGTCGCGGGAGGGGGCTTGGATCATTCCCCGGCGAGGGACTCGCGCGTCTCTTCGTCCAGCTTGTGCGCCGCGTCGAGGGCTTCGTCTGCATGGCCCTTGGCTGCGGCCGAGGACCAGATGGCGGCGATACGCCGGGCGAACGCCTTCGGCCGCTCGGAGAAGATCATGTCCCCCCGAGGGCGGGCCGCGCGCCGCAACAGCTCCTGGCGTTCGCCGATCATATCCGCGATCGATGTTCGCTCTTCCGGCGTCAGCGCGTCGAGGGCTAAAGCGGGCAGGCGGTGCTTCAGGATTGCGAGATCGTGGTCGTTGCCGAGAATTTGCGAGAGCTGGCGCGCGATGCCGACACCCGCATCGAAGTGTTCGGGCCAAGCGCGCGACAGCAGCGCCATGTGACGCCAGTAGCTCTGCACGCCCTTGCGCCAGTCGTGGAAGCTTTCGTCGGCGTTGTCTCGATAGGCCGCCGCGAAATATCGGGCGCCACGGCGGTAGCTACGGGAGAGGCCGCGCTCGAGCGTTTGGAATTCGTCCGGTTTGATCTTGAGGCGCTGAAACCGGCTCACGGCGCGGTCGAGCTCGGCGAGCGCGCGATCGCGATCCGGCGCGGGCGGATCTGCGAGTTCGGCGAGGACCGCGACCCGCAACCGATGGATCGCCCGCTGAGAAGCTGGAGGCGCGTCGGCCGCGAGTTTCAGAATTGTCTCGCGCATCACATGATCGTCGCGGGCGGGGGCGAGATGCGCCGAGATGTTGCGGAAGCGCGCATTCTCGGTTTGAAAGACCGGCTCTCCCAATCCTTCGCGCGCCAGCCGAAGAAGGGCGCGCGTGCGCTTCAAGCATTTGCGTGCTTCGTGAATTTCAGCGACGGGATCGGCGGCGGACGCCACCTGACGGCGTGCACGCTCGATCTGCTCGGCCCCGATACGACGGAAGCCTTTCTCGATCGGTTCGTCGAGTTTGAAGCGAAAGGCCATAAAATGTGAGCGCCGGTGGCTGTTTGCCCGGAGTTATAGCGGGTGCTTGTAAACATTGTAAATCGCAGCCGGGGGTGTCATCGCACCGCGGACGGCCCGTCCAAACGGATCATGGCGATGCAACCGGAAGCCGATTTCTGAGGGTTTTCAGCGGACGGAAGCGGAACTCGTTGCCAGGGCGAGTCGGCGTCGATGCCGTGCGCGGCGCACGGGGGTGCGTTTTCGGCGGTTGGCGCGGGCGCGGCATGCTCCACCTGCGTACGGCCGCCGATGACCGTCAGCTCGCCATCGCCGCGTTTCGTTTCGCGCCACGTATTGAGCTGCTGGCGGGCCGGGCAGTCGCTCGCTTCGCTGCAGCCCACAGGAAACGCGACCGACGCGAGCCAGATCGCGCGGCCGGCATCGACCAGCCTGACGGCGGTCGCGGTGGTCTGTGGTGCGCCTGGCGGCGCTTGAGCGTCAGGTGCTTCGAGGCGAAAGCCGGCCGTGCGCGCCGTGACGCGCAATTCGGGGCGGGCCTTGATGGCGATTGCGGTCGTCGTTGTTCCGGCGCCGATGTTCGCGGCGCGCGATGCATCGGCCAAGCCGCGCGAGACGATCAGGCGCCAGGTGCGCGGCGGAAACAGCCGCCGCAGCTTGGCGGCTGCGTGCACGCCTTGGATCAACACCGCGTCGGCGTTCGCGATGGCCTCGAGGGGGCTATCCGGTGAGGCGGGTTTCACGTTGGGTGCGTTTTTGCGCTCGGAGCCGAAGGACGTGCGCCAGGCCGACGGCTCGGCGCGCAAGGGTTTGGGAGGCGCGAGGTCCGGGACTTCGGCAAGATCGAGAATGGCGATGGTCAGCCCGTCGGCCGCCTGGGCCGATCCGGCGCCGCCTATGGCCGCAAAGGACACGGCGAGGACCGCGGCGATCACGGCGGGGCCAAGGCGCGGCGCAGCGCTACGTGGAGTGTGGAGACGGGCGGTCACGCGGCTCTCCTCCTGGGGTCGAACGCATTCTGGCAACAAGGCGGGCTCGCAAACAGGGCGGGCTTGCAAACGGCGGGGGCGCCGCTTCATGGGAGCGGCGATACGCGGCGCTACTCTTCGTCCAATTCCGGCGTTATCCTTGGCCGAGTCCGTCATTCAGGCAAGGAACTCGAAGTTTTATGCTTGCTGTTCCGGAAAGAGAGCCGGCGTCGAGCCGATGGGCGACGCGCGCGGCGCTGTTCGCGTTCGGGTTGATCGTCGCCACCGCGTTTCTGCACCGGCTGTTCGGGATGGATACGCCGGTGGCGTTCAATCTCGTGCTGGTCACGCTCGCGATTGCCGCGGGCTCGATCGCGTGCGCCGTTTTCGCGGCGATGACGATCTGGAGCACCGGACGGCCGGGGACGTCGCGCGTGCTGTTCGCCGTCTGCCTCAGCCTGGCGCTGCTGTCGCTGCCGATGTTCTATCAGGTGTGGCTGCGGTCGTTCCCGATGCTGTCAGACATCACGACAGACGCTGCCAATCCGCCGGCGCTGACGGCGGCGGTTCGCCTGCGTGGTCCCGGCAACAATTCCGTGAAGTACAATCGGGCGAAATGGAGCGAGCCGCAGGCGCTGGCCTATCCCGACATTCAGCCGATGACGATCCCGCGTTCGGCTGAGGAATCGTACGCGCTGGTGGTTGACGCCGTGAAGCGCCTCAAGATGGATCTCACGCGTGAAGATCCGCCCGACGCGGACGCGGGCACGCCCGGCATCGTGGAAGCCGTCGACAAGACGCTGATCATGGGCTTTCTCGACGATGTCGCGATCCGGGTGTCGGGCAACGACGAGACGAGCCGCGTGGATATTCGCTCCGCGTCGCGTTTCGGCCGCGGCGACATGGGGCGGAATGCAGAGCGGATCCGCGCGCTCATGACGGAAATCCGCGCGCGCGTCGATGCAACCGTGCCGGCCGCGAAAGACGACCGCCAGCAAGGCGGGAAGGCGGCTAAGCCGGCGAAAGAGGGCGGTCCCAAGTCGGGAGGCCGTCGCAGATGACGTCGTCGCAGGTGACCAGGCCGCGCTCGATCAGGTGCTCGACGTGGGCCTGCACGGACAGCGCCGCCGCGCTCGTCAGCCTGCGGTCGATGGTGGGATAGACCACGGGCACGATGGCCGTGATGGTGCCGATGCCGTCGCGGATCGCATCGAGGATCGAATCCTCGCGCCACCGCCGGTGCAGCAGATAGGCTTTGACGGTGCGCTGGGGCTCGTCCAGACGGGCGCCGTGGCCCGGAAGATAGACGGTCTCGCTCCGCTCCAGCAGGCGCTCGAGCGAGGCGATGTAGTCGGCCATCGAGCCTTCGGGCGGGGCCACCAGCGTCGTGTTCCAGGCCATGACGTGATCGCCGGAGAACAACACGCCGCGGCCGAGCAGAGCGAAGCAGAGGTGATCGGGCGCATGGCCCGGCGTATGCAGCGCCTCGAGACGCCATTCCGGCCCTTCGACGATATCGCCGTCACGCAGCGTCGCGTCCGGCTCAAAGATGTAATCGATGAATTCGGAGCCCTGCGGTTTCGTGTCGGGACCGACGGGCTCGAAATCCGCCCGGCCATAGCCGAGGATCGGCGCGCCCGTCGATGCCTTGAGCGCGGCAGCGCCGTCGACGTGATCGCGATGGGCGTGGGTGACGATGATCTGGCGGATCGGCCGCCCTGCCGCCGCTTTCAGGATCGCGTCGAGGTGTGCCGCATCGCCCGGGCCGGGATCGATCACCGCAAGTTCCGTCATGCCGACAAGGTACGTATTCGTGCCTTTGAAGGTTAACGGGCTCGGATTCTCGGCGACGAGGCGCACGATGCCGGGGCTGACAGGCGAGGGGACGCCGTAAGCGAAGTTCATCGACGTCTTGAACGACAGTTCGTGCGACATGCGCGTGGCTTGCCCGGTCAGATCTTTGGCCGGGGGACGTTAGTCGATCAAGGGGCCTGCCGCAAAGGCGACGCCGGGTCGCTCACCCGTGTTTGCTTCCTGGCGTCGCGTGATGGGGGCGTCAAAGGTTGAGCTGATAGGTGTGTGCGAGCCAGCGGTAAACGCCGGGCGTTGCGCGCTCGACGTAGCCGATGGACGGGAACGGCATGTGATAGCCGATGACGGGAATGCGCTCGGTCGCGAGCATGTCGTAGACGCGCTTGCGGGTGGCGGCGCCCTGCTCCTTGTCGATGTCGAACACGCAATGCCAGTCGGGGCGCGCGAGCGAGGCGACCTGGTGATGGGCGCAATCGCCCCAGAAGTAGATCTCCTTCCCCTCACTCACGATGCGGAAGTTCAAGTGGCCGGGCGTGTGGCCGTAGGCTTCGACGGCGGTGATGCCGGGCACGACGTCCTCGCCCGGCTTCAGGAACGTGAAGCGTTCGGCGAGGCCCTTCGTGTTGGCGCGGAAAACGGCGGCCAGCTTTTCGAGCTCGCCCGTGTGCTTGCCGTCCGGGGCCCAGTAGTCGTACTCGATCTGCCCAATGGCGTAGCGGGCGTTGGGAAACAGCGGTTTGCCACCGTTCATGACGCCGCCGATGTGGTCCGGGTGGCCGTGGCTGATGACGACGATATCGACGTCTTCCGGTTTGATGCCGGCCGGCGCGATGCCTTCGGCGAGCCAGCCGCCAGCGGGGCGCGGTACGAAGCCGTTCTCGCCGTTGCCGGTGTCGAAAAGCACGATCTCGCGCCCGGTGTTGATGACCGTCGGCGAGAAGCCCGCCTGGTAGCTGGTTTCGGGCAGGAGATTTTCCCGCATCAGCGCCTGCACTTCCGCCTCGGTCGCGTTGGCGCCGATGATCGGGAAGGGGCCCGGGATGAAGGCTTCGGAATCCGAGATGACCGTCATCTCAAATTGGCCGATCTTGTAGCGCCAGTGACGGGGCTGCGCCGCGCCGAGCTTAGCGGCTGCGCCTTGGGCGAAGCCTGAAAGCGACGACATGGCAAGCGGCGCCGCCGTAAGGGCCGCCATGGTCGAGAGGACCGTGCGCCGGTTCGGCGTATCGACGGATTTGGTCATTGAGGTCGCATCTCCGAGTTGCTATCCGGTTGGGACGCTATTGGGCAGCGGGAGTAGGCGCTTGAACGAACGTGCTGCGAACGCTGTGCATCGGCCGGATCTGCCGGGCACGCTGCTGCCGATCTGGCATCTGGATCCGGGCCGCGCGCTGTTCATGGGGGCGCTGGGCCACAACGCCCTGCATGCGCACAGCGTGCCTGTCTTGTTGGCGGGGCTCTACGATGCCCTTCGCTTGCGCATCGGGGACGGCCCTTGGCAGCGATGCGCGGCCGCTGCGATCCCTGCGGGCGTGAGCTATGAATTCGATGTCGAAGGCCAGCCGCTGGCCGTGCTCTATCTCGAGCCGCAGGCGGGACGCATCGATGCGCTCGCGCCGTTCGTCACCAAGACAACCGAAACGTCGGGTGCGCTGTTGGGGGGGAGTTCGATCGTTGCGGCGTTGCGCGAGATCTACGAGGCGCGCAACGGGGCTGCGTGGGCCGCCGAGGCGCTCGACGATCTGCTTGCCTATTCCGCGCCGCGTGCGCGCCGCGCGATGGATCCGCGCATCGCGCACGCTCTGTCTGACCTCGAAGTCGAGACCGGGCTGGATGCGACCGCGCAGTGCGCGGCGACGCGCGTCGGGCTGTCGTCGTCGCGGTTCCAGCATCTCTTTGCCGACGAGGTGGGCGTGCCGTTCCGACGTTTTCGCGTCTGGCAGCGCTTGCGCCGCGCGATCGGGGAAATCATCGACGGCAGCAATTTTACGGACGCGGCGCACGCGGCGGGCTTCGCCGACCAGGCACATTTCTCGCGCGCGTTTCGCCAAGCGTTCGGCGCGTCCGCGTCGCCGAGCTTACGCAAGGTGCGCAGCGCGGCGGCCTGACACGCCGCGCCGACGGGCTAGAGCCCGGTGAGCTAGAGACCGGCGGCTTCGAGGGCGGCTGCGACGCGCAGGCAGTGATCCTCGCGCCAGGGACGCGCGATGACCTGGACGCCGTAGGGCAGTTCGCCCGCCGTACGGACCGGCACGGCCGCGACGGGCAATCCGACGAACGAAATCGGCTGCGTGTAGAGGCCCATGTTGGCGCGCAGCGGGACATCGCGGCCGCCGAGATGGATCGTCTTCTGGCCGAGGCGCGGGGCGCTGCACGGTGCGGACGGCGCCAGGATCACGTCGTAGCGCTCGAAAAGAGCTGCCATCGTGCCTTGGAAGGCGCGACGATAGCGTTGCGCGGCGACGTACCAGCTCGCGGGCAGCATGGCGCCGGCGAGAAAGCGGTCGCGCGTATCGGGGTCGAAATCGGCGGGCCGGCGGCGCAGGTTGGCGAGGTGGAGCGCGCTGCCTTCGGCGTTGGTGATCAGGAACGCGGCGGCGCGCGCTTCGGCGGCGCCTGGAATTTCAATCTCGTCGTCGGCGCCGGCCGCCTGGGCCGCACGCGCAAGCGCGGCGAGAGCGCCGGGCTCGGCATCGGCGCGGAAATATCCGGTCGCGGAGGCGATGCGCAGGCCGTCGAGGCCCTTCGCGATTTCGCCCGTCACCGGTTCGATTGGACGTTGCGCGCAAACCGGATCGGAGGCGTCGTGTCCTTGCAGCGCATCGTAGGTGCGCGCGAGGTCGGCGGTGGATGTGGCGAAGGGGCCGACGTGGTCGAGGCTGTCGCAGAACGGGAAGGTGCCCGTGCGCGGCAGGCGCCCATAGGTGGGCTTCAGGCCGAACAGGCCGCAGAACGCTGCCGGAACGCGGATCGAGCCGTTGGTATCGGAGCCGAGGGCAACGGGCACGAAACCGGCCGCGACCGCTGCCGCCGATCCGCCCGACGATCCGCCGGTCATGCGCGTCGTATCGAGCGGATTGCGTGACGGGCCGTAGTGCGCATTCTCGCCCGTGAAGTCGTAGGCGTATTCGCCCATGTTGAGCGCACCGAGCAGGACGGCGCCGGCGGCTTTCATGCGGGCGACCAGCACGGCATCGTGCTGTTGTGGGGGATCGCCCGCGCTGATCTTCGAGCCGGCGCGTGTCGACAGTCCGGCAATGCCGTAGAGGTTCTTCACCGCATAGGGAACGCCGGCGAGGGGGCCGAGCGTCGCGCCCTGCGCGCGGGCCTCGTCAACGGCATTCGCCTCGGCGAGCGCACGCTCGCGCGTGAGGTCCGTAAAGGCGCCGATCTCGCCGTCGCGCGCGTCGATGCGTGCGAGCGCGGCGCGGGCAATGTCTGCAGCGGAAACTTCGCCGCGGGAGACGGCGTGCGCGATATCGGACGCGCTGGCCGGTAGGGTCGCGGTCATCGGCCGGCGCGGGGCATGAAGACCGGGGCGGCCTCGGTGGTGGTCGTGCCCGTCGCCTCGATCATCTTCGCCATTCCGCGTGCAACCTCGAAGAACATGAGGACGTTTGGCTTCCATTCCGGTGCAATCGTGAGGCCGAGCGTTGCCGCGGCTGCGTCGATTTCCTGGAAGGTGTCATTGGCAGGTATTGCGGGCGTGGGCATTGTGGGGCGTCCTCGGTCGTGCAGTCATCGTCCAGCGTCATAAAGGCCGCTTGCGGCGGGCAACGCGCCGTTCTTATCTGTTGCCTCATCTCGCGGCCCGCAACAATGATGTTCGTCGCGGTTTCGACAGCGACGATGGCCGCTTCCGCTGTTTGCCGCCCCGTTAAAGGAGAGCTGCACATGAGCTGGCAACCCTGCGAGGATCCCAAGCCGGGCGATGCGCGCGCCTGCGACGCGATCGAGCACGTCGTGGTGCCCCGTGCGCGTGATCTCGGCGGGTTCGAGGTGCGCCGGGCGCTGCCTGCGGCCGGCAAGCAAATGGTCGGGCCGTTCATCTTTTTCGACCAGATGGGTCCGGCGGAGTTTCTCGTCGGCCAGGGCATCGATGTGCGGCCGCATCCGCATATCGGGCTTGCGACCGTCACCTATCTTTTCGACGGCGGGCTGATGCATCGCGACAGCCTCGGCACCGAGCTTCTGATCAAGCCGGGCGAGTTGAACCTGATGTCGGCCGGGCGGGGCATCGTCCATTCCGAGCGGTCGGGCGTCGAGGATCGCAGCCATACGTCGCGGTTGTTCGGCATCCAGGCGTGGGCGGCGCTGCCGAAATCGCACGAAGAGGAGATGCCCCAATTCGCGCACTACGACGCAGGCGCGCTTCCTCGCATCGCGGGTGAGGGAAAGACGATCCGGCTGATCATGGGTTCGCTCTACGGCCAGAGTTCTCCGGCGGCGTTTCCGCACGATTGTTTCTATGCCGAGGCGACGCTCGCGCCGGGCGCCATCCTGCCCCTCGATCCCGACTACGACGAGCGAGCGATCTTCATCGTGTCCGGCGAAATCGACGTGGCGGGGCAGACGTTCGGGGCCGGCCGGCTGCTCGTGTTCCGGCCCGGGGACCGCATCTCCGTGCTGGCGAATTCCATGTCACGATTGATGCTGCTCGGCGGAGAGCCGATGGACGGTCCGCGCCACATCTGGTGGAACTTCGTCTCGTCCTCGGAAGACCGCATCCGCGCCGCCAAGGCCGACTGGAAGGCGGGCCGTTTCGAGACGGTTCCGAGTGATCGCGAAGAGTTTATTCCTCTTCCGGAGTGAGTTACCCCGCGCCGCGCCGGCGTCGTCCCTGCGGAAGATGGCGGTAGGCGGGAGGTCCATTAAGCGTTACCAATGCAACATCCCCTCGCAAGAAAACGAAAGCCGGAGAAGCTAATGTCCCAGAACCCATTCGAAATTCCCCAACAGATGCGCGACTTGGCCGAAAAGAACGTCGACCAGGCCCGTCTCGCCTATGGGCAATTCATGGATGCGATGACGCAGGCGATGAGCTTCTGGACCAAGTCGCTGCCCGCCAATGACGTGTCGACGGGCTTCCGGGCGGTCCAGGACCGGGCGACGAAGTTCGCCAAGCAGAACGCCGAGGCCGCATTCGGCCTGGCGAGCGACCTCGCCAGCGCCAAGGACATCCAGGAAGTGCTCGCGCATCAGAGCCGCTACGCCCAGTCGCAGATGCAAGCTTATGCGCTTCAGGCGCAGGAGCTTGGCCGCCTCGTCGGCGAAGCCATGCAGGGTCTGCAGAAGAAGTAGGGTCTCGGCGGGCGGTCCCGCTCGCGGGGCCGCCTTCTGCCATTGGCGAGGCCGCCCCTCTGCCGTTAAGGCTATGCAGGTTGCCGCCTGCCCGGCGTCAGACGCCGTTGGATCGCCCGTTTCGCATTACATGTCGGGGAAACTGGCTGGGACGGGAGGGTTCGAACCTCCGAATGGCGGAATCAAAATCCGCTGCCTTACCACTTGGCTACGTCCCAATAGTTTGTCTCGAAACGGGGTCTCGATCCTGGACAGCTTTCCGGTGCAGGGCAACAGGGCCGGCACGGGGGAGCTGGGCGCCGCACCATAGTGAGAGCCGCGGTCAACGGCAACCTCTCGCGAGCGTTTAAATTCTCTCGTCCGTCTCGCTTGCTCTCGGGTGGGTGTGCCGCTATAAAGCCGCCTCGCGATCCGGCTACCATTCGGCGGGCGGACGCAGACCCTTGCGACGTTTTGTGCGGGCCTTGTCTTTGACGCTGCGTCAAGGACGTGATGAGCACTCTCTGCGATGAGGGACTTCCCACCCGGATGCTGGTTGGCATCCGGTGGTTTAGACACACGGTCGGGCGGAGCGTAGCGCAGCCTGGTAGCGCACTTGCTTCGGGAGCAAGGGGTCGGGAGTTCGAATCTCCCCGCTCCGACCAGTGTCTCTTCAACGGGTTAGCGGCCTATGGCTGCGCCGTTCTGAATTTCGCCCTCGGCGTCATTCTGAATTTCACCCCCATTTTGTTCGCGCCCCACACCCACTAGCCCTTGGCGACTGCCGCGACGTGGGCGGAGAATTCCGGGGTCGCCATCAATGCTCTGCAGCGGTCGAACCGGACGTTGGCATAGGCCCAGAAGTCATCGGCGGGGTTCTTGTTGGCATGCTGGATCAGGCCCCACAGGGTCCACAAGAGATCGCACATCGCCTTGTAGATCACGACGCGGCCGTGCTCGGCGGCGGTGGGTGTGCCGCCGAAGTAGCCGTGAACTCGGCTTCTTTGTCGGGGGAGAGTTTGGCCTCGACAATGACGTCGCCCACATCCCACAGCGGATCGTTCATGCCGGAATACTCCCAATCGACGAGCCACATGCGGTCGCCCGTGTCGAGAAAGTTCTCCGAAAGGGGATCGCAATGACATGGCGTAAGCGGTAACGGCCGCGCGTTGAGGGCCTGCCGGATCACGTCGGCCGATGCGAGCGCGTCTCGGTAGCCCTCCGGAAACTCGATTGTCTTGCCGGACAGGATTTTGAGATAGTCGTCGATCATCGCGAACAGCTCAAACCGGAAAGCGAATTGTTCACCGCTGGCGTGCAATTTGCGCAGGACGCCGGCGGCACGCGCCGGCGCGCCAGAGATTGAGGAAAAGTTCTCCGGCGTCATGGTCACCGCTTCGTCAATGGCGGCCGTCAGCATCAAGCCGTCGCCGGTCGTCGCCAGCACCTCAGGGCTCACGCCGGCACGTGCGGCCGCACGCGCTGCCACGGCCTCGACCTCGCGATCGATGTACTCTTCCGTGCCTTGGCCGGGGATGCGCAGCACATGGTCGCCCCGCGTGCTTTTGATCAGGAAAACCCGATTGGTAAGGCCGCCAAGGCGTCGCGGTGAAGCGAGGGCGATGTCGATCGCATTGTGAAAGCCGAGACGATCCAGCGCGACCCAAACGTCGCGGACATCCTGCTCGGTGGCGCTCATCGTCCCCCCATTTTCCGGTCAGCTCAAGAAAGTAGCCTCTCGTTCTTCGGATCGTAGATCGTGCGCTCCACGCGGGTTGCGGGGTACGTCACGCCGAAAGCTTCAATTTGGAGTGTCTGTGCGGAGGCGGCGTCCGCCGGCAACCATGCGAACGCGATGGTCTTGCCGACGGTGTGTCCAAACCCGCAGCTCGCGGTCTGGCCGACGACGCGGCCCTCCATCAAAATCGTTTCGCCGCCATGGAAGGGGGCAAAGCCCTCAACCGTCAACGTGCAGAGCCGGCGCGCCTGCAAATTGGCACGCAAGGTCTCGAGCGCCGCGCGGCCGATGAACTCCTTGCCGAAGTCGACGGTGCTTTCGAGACCGGCCGACAGAGGATCGTAGTCGGGCCCGATCTCGGCTGACCAATAGACGTAGCCCTTCTCCAGGCGGCAGGTTTCGATGGCGCGGTACCCCACATCGCGGATGCGGTGCGCAGTGCCCGCAGCCTTGAGAGCTTCGTAAAGGCCCGGCGCATATTCCGTCGGGACGTGAAGCTCGTATCCCAGCTCACCAACGTAGCCGACGCGGACAGCCCGCACCGGAACATGCCCAACCTCGATGTCTCGAACGGCGAGGAACGGAAACGCGGTGTTGGAGAGGTCGTCGTCAGACTGTGCCTGCAAAACAGCCCGCGACGCCGGACCGCAAATGTTGAGCACCGCCCAGGCTGACGTGACGTCGCGCAGAGACACGGACCCGTCTGCCGGAAGATTGCGGCGCACCCAGCTCGAATCCCGCACGCCGAATGCAGAACCGGAGATCATGAGGAAGCGGTCGGGTGCGAGATGAAGAAGTGTCACCTCGGCTTCAACACCGCCTTTGGCGTTGAGCATCGTCGTATAGATGCAGCGGCCCGGCACCCCATCGATCCGGTTGGCGCAGATCCGTTCGAGCGCTGCCGTAGCGCCGGGCCCATCGACCTCGAATTTCGAGAACGAGGTCTGGTCGATGAGGGCGACGGCCTCTCGAATATGGCGGTGCTCCGCGCCAACGTGGTCGAACCAGCTTGGCTTGTCTTCGAAGCTCGAAACCTCCTCGCGCGGCACGCCTGGGTCGGCAAACCAAAGCGGCCGCTCCCAGCCGAAGCGCGCGCCGAAAACGGCTCCGGCTTGGGCCACGTGCGCATGAACCGGTGAGCGGCGAAGCCCGCGCCCGGCGACGGTCTCTTCCGCTGGCCAGTGGATCTTGTAGTAGCTGCCGTATGCCTCGATCGCGCGATCTTCGAGATAGCGGCCGGTGTTGTGCGGCACGCCGAACCGGCGCACGTCGAACGGCCAAAGGTCCATTCCCGGATCGCCGTCGAGGATCCAGTTGGCCATCGCTTCGCCCGCGCCACCCGACGCCGCGATACCGGCCGTGAACCCACAGGCAACGAAGAAATTGTCGAGTTCGGGCGCGAGGCCCATGATCGGCTCGCCGTCCGCCGAGACCGGAATGGGACCGTTGATCACCGTCTGGATGCCGACCTCGTTCAGCACCGGAAGACGTTCGGCGCACGGCAGCGCAAAGAGCTCGAGGCGATCGAAATTCTCGGGGAACAGCTCGCGACCGAATGCGAATGGCGGACGCGAGCGCCAGCAGCCTTGCGTTCCATCCTCCCAGCCGCCGATGGCGAACGCGCCGACATCGGGCTTGAGATAGAAATTCTTGTCCGGGTCTCGCAGCGTCGGCAGCGTCTTGGGCAGATCGAACTTTTTCTCGGTCAGGAAATACTGATGCTCGACGACACCCGCCGCCAAGGAAATACCTGCCATTTCGCCGAGCCGCTTGGCCCATAGGCCCGCGCAGTTGACGAGGATCTCGCACCCCACGGTGCCGTGGTCCGTAGCGACGCCGGTGACACGGCGCCCTTCCTTCAGGATTTCGGTAACGCAGACACCCTCCTGGATCGTCACGCCGCTTTTCCGCGCGGCGGCGGCGTAGGCGTGCGTCAGGCCGTAGGGGTCGACGTAACCGTCCGAGGGAATGAACGCGGCGCCGACGACTCCTTCGGGATCGATGTAGGGAAAAAGCTTTTGGGCTTCGGCGGCCGAAAGCGCATGACAGTCGAAGCCGAAGCTTTTGGCCAGCGTCATCGAACGGCGAATCTCGCTCCATCTTTCCGGTGATGACGCAAGCCGCAGCGATCCGACTTTGCGCCAGTCGATCACGTGCCCGGATTCCGCTTCGAGGCGGTCGAACACCGCGACCGAGTTCTGCATCAGACGCGTGAGGTTCCGCCGCCCGCGAAGCTGGCCGACGAGCCCGGCCGCGTGCCACGTACAGCCATCCGTGAGGCGGGATTTTTCGAGGACGAGAACTTCGCGCTCGCCGCGACGGCCGAGATGATAGGCCAGTGAGCATCCCACGGCGCCGCCACCGACAATGACGATGCGGGCATGCTTGTCGAAGGCGGTCGGCATCAAACCCACTCGTGCGATTGCAATACACTGAAAAGTGACGGGGCTTTCCACGTCAGTCAAACAAAGAAGGTACCGGGCTATAGGCAGCCCATACTTTTACGAGCTCGGCGTGGACAATGGGGCGCGGTCCCTCTCCGCGACCCTTTCGGCCGGGGCGATGACAATTTCCGTTCCGGCCGCGTCGAATTTCTGCCGGAGCGACGCGGGCGGGGCCGCATCACAGACGAACATCGACACCGGCTCGAAGCTGCAGACGCGCACGCGTGCCTTGGCCGTGTACTTCCATGCGTCCGCCGCCACGATCACCCGGTTCGCCCGGTCGATCATCGTGCGGGCGACGCGGGCCTCGTCGATGTCGAAGTCCATGAACCCATCCTTGGCATGGATGCCGCCAATGGAAAGGATGGCGAGGTCGCCACGGAATTCGCGGATCAGCTCTATCGCTTCGTGCCCGACGGCGGCACCGATGTCTGCCCGCAACGCGCCGCCCGCCAGATGCACGGCGCAGTCGCCTCGGCCCACCATCGTGCGCGCGATTTCAATCGAGTTGGTCACGATCGTCAGTCCCGTCTTCTGCAGAAGCGCGTGCGCGACATAAGTCGTGGTCGAGCCGGAATCCATCAGGAGCGTCATGCCGTCGGAGACGCGATCCGCTACGGCCTTCGCGATGGCACGCTTGGCTTCCACCCGCTCTTTGATGCGCCGCGAAAACGGAGGTTCAGCCAACGCACCTGCGAGAATGACGCCGCCGTGCACGCGATGCACTGCGCCCTGATCGACAAGATCTTTCACATGCCGGCGAATGGTTTCGTCCGACACGTTGAGACTTCCTGCCAGCGACGCGATCGACTCGCGTCCGGTTACTCGCAGTGCATCAAGGATTGCGCTCTGCCATCGCGTTGGAAAATTCATGGGCATCTCACGTCGTGTTGCGCCCAGTTTCCAGTCAAAAACCACAAAAGACAACAAATCATTTGAAAGTTTGTTGACAGTTTGTGGGACTTTGCGCGACGCTTCAATGCGCTTGCAGGCCGACTTCGAACGTTTTGCAACGGCCGTCACTATGCGCAGGGAGTTCTGTCGGTACCTCAAAATCGCATCGGGTGAAAAATGTTGAAGCTCCGCTCCACAGCCGCGCTGGCGGCTCTCGCGTTCGCCTCACTGTTGCCGCCGCCGGCCCTGGCGGACGATTCCAAGGACCCCATCAAGCTCACGCTTCACGACTGGACCGGTCAGCTCGTCAGCGCCCACATCATGGGCGAGGTGCTGAAGAAGGCCGGCCTCAATATCGAATACGTGCAGGCCGACTATCTCGCGCAGTTTGCGGGTCTCAAGACTGGCGACGTGCATGTCGCCATGGAGATCTGGGCGACAACCGGCAAGGATGCGCTCGAAGAGGCCGTCGGCACCAAGCAGGTCGAAAACCTCGGTGAAACGGGCATGCTCGCGGTCGAGGAGTGGTGGTACCCGCTCTACATGAAAGAGAAGTGTCCGGGTCTCCCGGACTGGCAAGCTCTCAAGAAGTGCGCCGAGCAGTTCAGCATTCCCGAGACGGCGCCCAAGGGCCGTTACGTCGGCGCCCCCGCGACCTGGGGTGGTTTTGACGATGAGCGCGTGCAAGCACTCGATCTTCCGTTCGAGGTGGTGCATGCCGGCACGGATGCCGCCCTGTTTGCCGAACTGGAATCCGCTTATCAGCGCCAGGCACCGGTCATTCTGTGGGTTTACGCGCCGCATTGGGCGCCCATCAAATACAAGGGTGAATGGGTCGAGTTTCCGAAATATGAGCCGGCCTGCTATTCGGACCCGTCATGGGGCATCAACAAAGAAAAAGCCTACGATTGCGGAAAGCCGCGCGGCCCGATTTGGAAAGCCGCATGGTCGGGCCTGAAAGACAAGTGGCCGACGGCGCACAAGGCGATCAAGGGTTTCGAATTCACCAATGACGAAATGGGCAAGATGGTCGGCGAGATCGATCTCGACGGCAAGAAGCTCGACGACGTCGTCGCTGCGTGGATGAAAGACAACGAGCCGCGCTGGAAGAAGTGGATCGGCGGCTAGGTCCGCATCCCACATCATTGCGTTTCAGGTCTGCAATCCGGGCTCCGGACTTTCGCCCGATCAGGACCTGAAACGCATTCCTCTTGGATTGGATCAACGGGTCTGCAGATGACCAGTCCTGCCCTCGTCTGCCGAAACCTTTGGAAGCTCTACGGGCCGGACCCGCAGGGCTTCCTGGCCAAGCACGGGGCGCCAACCGACGCGGCGCTCAAATCGGCGGGCTACGTCGCGGCCGTTGTGGACGCCTCGCTGGAAATCGAGCGCGGTGAGATCTTCGTGATCATGGGGCTTTCCGG
Source organism: Hyphomicrobium sp. (assembly GCF_051860585.1). GTDB lineage: Bacteria > Pseudomonadota > Alphaproteobacteria > Rhizobiales > Hyphomicrobiaceae > Hyphomicrobium_C. The sequence continues at coordinate 32,800 of NZ_JBHYDS010000002.1, read as the reverse complement.
CTCGGGCAAATCCACGCTCGTCCGGTGCCTCTCACGCCTGATCGAACCCACGAGCGGCGCGGTTTTGTTTGAAGGCGTGGATCTTCTCGCGGCTCAGCCCGCTGAGTTAATCCAGCTGCGTCGCCACAAGATGGGCATGGTATTCCAGCACTTCGCGCTGCTGCCGCATCTGAGCGTGCTCGACAATGTCGCTTTCCCGCTCGAAATCCGAGGCATGCCGCGGCGCGAGCGGGAGAAGGCCGCGCGCGACATGATCGATCTCGTCGGGCTCGGCGGGCGGGAGCAGAACCTGCCGTACCAGCTTTCGGGTGGACAGCAGCAGCGCGTTGGCATCGCCCGCTCGCTGATCACGGACCCGGACATCTGGTTTCTGGACGAGCCATTTTCGGCGCTCGATCCTCTCATCAGGCGTGAGATGCAGAACGAGTTCATGCGGCTGCAGGACGCGCTGCATAAGACGATCGTCTTCATCACCCACGATTTCGAAGAAGCGGTGCGCGTCGGCGACCGCATCGCCATCATGCGTGACGGCCGGATCGTTCAGGTCGGCACGCCTGAGGACCTCGTGCGGGCGCCGGCCGATGACTACGTCGCCGAATTCACGCGTGACGCCCCGCGCAGCAAGATCCTCTCAGCCCGTGCCATCATGCGCAACGCGGCGCCCGGCGAAAGCGTCGCCGGGCTCGTGCCTGCAACGGCGAAAGTCCGTGACTTTGCCGGGCGTATCGAAGCCTCCGATCTCCCGTTCGGCGTCGCCGACGAAGCCGGCCAACAGATCGGTATCGTCGACCGGCGCGCCGTTATGGCCGTGCTCATCGGCTCCGGAGCGCAGACATGACGTTGGCTGCCGTGGACAGCAGCGCGTCGGCCGGAGACGAGCGGCTCAATCCAGCGCTCGTCGCCGTAGGTGTCATTGCCGCGCTCGCTGTGCTGTCGTTCATCTTCAAGGAAAACCTGCCGTCTTGGATGCGGGAGCTTCCACCGGCTTGGCGGATAGGTCTCGATACGGCCATCTCGGCGGCGATGAAGTGGCTCATCGAGGAGGCGAGCTTCGGCCTCTTCACGTTCAAGGAGCTGACGCGGTCGATCGCTGACCTGCTGAACGTACCGCTCGATTTCGCGACGTCCATCCTCGCCACCGGGCTGCGGGACGGACGCGGCTCCACAGCCGTCCAGATCGCGCCGCCCATGCCTTGGCTTGCCGTCGTCGGTTGCGTCGCGGCCTTGGGCTATCGCTTCGGCGGGGCGCGCCTCGCGCTGATCGCGGGCGGCGCCTTTCTCTATCTCGCGGTCTTCGGCCAATGGGCGAGCGCCATGCTCACCCTCTCGTCTATCGTCGTCGCCGCACCGCTCGGCATCGCCGGCGGGCTGCTCCTCGGCATTGGCGGTTACAAGTCATCGCTCTTCAAGAAGCTGATCACGCCGATCCTCGACCTCATGCAGACGGTGCCTACGTTCGCCTACCTCGTGCCGATCCTGTTCCTGTTCGGGTTCGGCCCGGTCGCGGCCATGATCGCGACCATGATCTATGCGTTGCCGCCGATGGTCCGCGTGACCATGACGGCGCTTGAGTCCGTGCCGCGCGAAATCGTGGAATACGGAACGATGGCGGGCACGACGCCGCGGCAGATGATTGTCAAGGTGATGCTGCCCGCCGCACGCCCGCAGCTGCTTGTCGGCGTGAACCAGGTGATCATGCTGTCGCTCAATATGGTCATTATCGCTTCGATGATCGGTGCGGGCGGTCTTGGCTTCGACGTGCTGTCGAGCCTGCGCCGTCTCGACATCGGCCGCGGTCTCGAAGCCGGCATCGCCATCGTGGTTCTCGCCATCGCGCTCGACCGCCTCAGTCAGGCCTACGCCGAAGGCGCGCGCGTGCGCGAAGCCAAAGGCGGTGGGCGACGGTACTTTCTGGCGCTCGCCGGGTTCGTCGCGGTAACGTATCTGCTCGGCCTCGTCCTGCCGTTTGTCGCCACCTACCCGCCAGAGCTGCAGCTCTCGACTGCGCCGTGGTGGTCCGACGCCGTCAAGTGGATCAACATCAACTTTTTCGACGTCTTCGACGCGGTAAAGACGTTCGTGCTCCTCAATATCCTACTGCCCGTAAAGCGCTTCATGCTGGCGCAGCCTTGGCCGCTGGTGGTCGCGGCGCTGGCTTATACCGGCTGGTGGCTGGGCGGGCTCCGTCTTGCGGCGCTCGCGGCCGGGCTTTCGCTGTTCATCGTCGTGAACGGACAGTGGGAGTACGCGATGATCACGATCTACCTCTGCGCCATCTCCGTCCTGTTTGCGTCGTTGATCGGCATTCCGCTCGGCATCTACGCCGGCCTGAACCCGCGCGCCTGGCGCGTTGTCGAGCCGATCATGGATACGCTGCAAACGCTGCCGAGTTTCGTCTACCTCATTCCGGCGGTCATGCTGTTCCGCGTCGGTGACTTCACGGCCATGTTGGCCATCGTGCTCTATGCGCTGGCGCCGGCCGTTCGCTACTCCGCGCATGGGATCCGGCAGGTGCCGCCGATCTTGACGGAAGCCGGAGTCGCGATGGGATGCACCCCGGGCCAGATCTTGCGCCGCATCCGCCTCCCGGTTGCGCTGCCGACCATCCTGCTTGGCATCAATCAGACCGTGATGCTGGCGCTCTCGATGCTGGTCATTACCGCACTTGTCGGTACGCGCGATCTCGGCCAGCAGGTCTACATGGCGCTCACGAAGGCGGATGTCGGCAAGGGGTTGGTAGCGGGTCTCTGCGTCGCCGCAATAGCGATCACCGCAGACCGCCTGATCGGCGCGGCCGCACGCCGGATTGCCGCCCAACAGAGCGGGGTGACGCATGGATGACCACGGGTCAGAGTCTTTGCGAGACCGCATCGCCAACCTCGACCTCTGGTTCGGCCGCGTCGATCCGGTCCCGCTCGCTGGCGGCATCACGAACAAGAACTTCGTCGTTGAGGATCGCGGCCGGAAGTATGTCGTCCGTACAGGAGGGGACATTCTCGTTCACGGCATTGTACGTGCGAACGAGCTTGCCGCCGCGCGGGCGGCAGAGGCCGCTGGGATCAGCCCGGCCGTCATTCGCGCCGAGCCTGGCCTCATGGTCATCGATTTCATCGACGGTCGCACATTCGCGCCGGAAGATGTGCGCAACCCGTCGAACTTCGATGGCCTTGTCGATCTGGTGAAACGGTGCCATCGCGACGTCGCACGGTATCTACGCGGCCCTGCGCCAATGTTCTGGCCGTTCCATGTCATCCGCGACTACGCGCACACGCTGCATGAAGGTGGGAGCCGCCATGGCCTGCTGCTCGCGGACATTCTCGATCGCTCGGAGCGGTTGGAGAAGGCCGTCGGCCCGATCGACGTCGTGTTCAGCCACAATGACCTGCTCGCGGCCAACATCCTCGACGACGGAAAGAGGCTCTGGCTGCTGGACTGGGACTACGCCGGTTTCAATTCGCCGCTGTTCGATCTCGGCGGCCTTGCGTCCAACAGCGCTATGCCGCCCGAGATGGCCGAGGCTTTCGTCTCTGCCTACTTCGGCCGCCCCGTCGATGACGCACTCCGGCGCCAAGCCGCCGCCATGACCGCTGTCTCGCTCCTGCGTGAAACGCTCTGGGCCATGGTTTCCGAAATCCACTCGGCAGTCGACTTCGACTACGCGGCCTACACGGCCGAAAACCTTTCCCGCTTCGAGGCGTCCTACGCCCGCTACAAGACGATGGAGTCGTCATGAGCACGCTGCCAACATCGGCCAAGATCGTCATCATCGGTGGTGGCATCGTCGGCTGCTCGACGGCTTATCATCTCGGCAAGATGGGCCTCAAGGATGTGCTGTTGCTCGAGCGCGGGAAGCTGACATCCGGCTCCACGTGGCATGCGGCTGGTCTTGTCGGCCAGCTCCGTTCGAGCGCGAACATCACGCAGCTGCTCGGCTATTCCGTCGCGCTCTATGACAAGCTCGAGGCGGAGACGGGTCTCGCCACCGGGTGGAAGCGCAACGGCGGCCTGCGCCTTGCCTGCAACGAGGAGCGTTGGACCGAGGTGAAGCGCCAGGCCACGACGGCCACGTCGTTCGGCCTCGACATGCAGCTCCTGACGCCGAAGGAAGCGCAGGATCTGTGGCCCCTCATGCAGGTCGACGATGTGGTCGGTGCGGCCTTCCTGCCGACCGACGGCCAAGCGTCGCCATCGGACATCACGATGTCGCTCGCCAAGGGCGCGCGCCAAGGCGGCGTGACGATCAAGGAGGGCGTCAGCGTCACGGCCATCGAGGTTGAAAGGGGCGTAATACGTGCCGTCGTGACAGACCAGGGCCGCATCACGTGCGAGAAGGTTGTCATATGTGCCGGCCAATGGGCGCGGCAGGTCGGCCAGCTCGCCGGTGTCAACATCCCGCTGGTCTCGATGCAGCACCAGTACCTGATCACTGAAAAGATCGACGGCGTGACGGCGAGCCTGCCGACGCTGCGCGATCCGGACCGCCTCACCTATTGGAAGGAGGAGGTCGGCGGCCTTGTGATGGGTGGCTACGAGCCCAACCCGATGCCGTGGACGGAGACGAAGCTCGGCGAGCCGTTCGAATTTCAGTTGCTCGACAACGACCTCGAGCACTTCGAGCCTTTGCTGGAACTTGCCGCCGGGCGCGTGCCGGCGATGCAGTCCGTCGGCATCCGCCAGTTCATCAACGGCCCCGAGAGCTTCACGCCGGACGGCAACTTCATTCTCGGTGAAGCGCCCGAGGTGCGAAACATCTTCGTCGGCGCAGGTTTCAACGCATTCGGCATCGCAGCCGGCGGCGGCGCGGGAATGGCGCTTGCCGAATGGGTCGCGAAAGGTGAGCCGCCCTACGATCTCTGGCCGGTCGATATCCGCCGCTTTGGCCGCAATCACCTCGACACGAACTGGGTGCGGACGCGAACGATGGAGGCCTATGCCAAGCACTACACGATGGCGTGGCCGCACGAGGAGCATCAGTCCGGCCGCCCACTGCGCCGCTCGCCGCTCTATGATCGCCTGAAGTCGCAAGGCGCCGTATTCGGCGAGAAGACGGGCTGGGAGCGCCCGAACTGGTTTGCCGATCTTGGTGGCGGTGAAGAGCAGAAGGATACCTACGCCTACGGGCGTCAGAACTGGTTCGAGGCCGTTGGCCGCGAGCACAGGGCTGCACGTGAGCGTGTCGCCGTGTTCGATCAGACCTCGTTCGCAAAATTTGTGATGGTGGGCAAGGACGCCGAGCAGGCGATGTCCTGGATCGCCGCCAACGATGTCTCGAAGGCACCGGGATACCTCACCTACACGCAGATGCTGAACGGCAAGGGCGGCATCGAGTGCGACCTGACGGTTGGCCGCCTGGCGCCCGACGAATACTATGTCGTGACCGGAACCGGCTTCGCCGTGCATGACTTCGACTGGATCAAGCGCTCGATTCCCGCCGGCCTCGACGCACGCCTGATCGACGTCACGTCCGCCTATGGCGTGCTGGCCGTCATGGGGCCGCGGGCGCGGGATGTTCTGTCGTCGCTGACGAGCGAGGATCTGTCGCGTGCCGGCTTTCCCTTCGGCCGCATCAAGCCCATTACGTTGGCCGGTGCGCCAATACTCGCGTTACGCGTCACCTATGTGGGCGAACTCGGTTGGGAGCTGCACATTCCAGTGGAGTTCATGGCAGCCGTCTACGAGGCACTGATGGCGGCTGGCGCGCCGCACGGCATCGCCAACGCGGGCTATCGCGCGATCGAATCCCTGCGGCTGGAAAAAGGCTATCGCGCGTGGGGATCGGAGATCGGTCCGGACCACTCGCCGCTGGTGTCCGGGCTCTCCTGGGCTGTGAAGCTCAAATCGAACACGCCTTTCCAGGGCCGCGAAGCGATCGCCGCTCAGAGCACGAAGCCGCTGCCGCGGCTGCTCGCCTGCTTCACGGTGGATCCGTCCATCGTCTTGCTCGGCCGGGAAACGATCTATCGCAACGGTGTGCGGGTGGGCTGGCTCGCGAGCGGCGGGTTTGGCTACACGGTCAACCGCTCGATCGGCTACGGCTACGTGCGCCGCCCCGATCCGGGCGTGGATGCGGAGTTCGTGCTGTCCGGCACCTACGAGCTGGAAGTGGCGACCGAGCGTGTGCCCGCGACTGTCACCCTCGAACCGCTCTACGATCCCAAAAACGAGTGCATTCGCGCGTGACGAAGAACGCGTGCGTTGTTGAATCGCGGTCTTATGTGGGTGCATCGTCCGAGAAGCGGACTCAAGGCGGGTTGAGTTCGCTTAGCCGGGCTAACCGGACGTCAGAGCGAAGCGGCTATTCTAGCTTAACCTTCTTCGCGACGGCTCCGCTCGGCGCCGAACATTAAGCGCTTTGAAAATCCGTGTCGTACGCCTTACAAAAATGTAAGCGGCGCGCGCATCTGCATTTGAGCCTCAGACACTACCTAGAGGCTACCGAGCACGACGGAATGTCTCCGTTTGGGCGTTGGGCCTAAGTTGGCTGCGTGCCTCCATAGACTGTGGCCCTGGTGCCCTCATGAAAAAACTGACGTTCGTTACGATTCTTGTGCTGCTCCTCGCGGGCGGCGCTACGGCGTATTGGGGCTTGCCGGGTTCCACGCAGACCGAGGGGCGCGGGCAGGATGCGACGCGCGTTGCCGCCGCTTCCGTTCCCGTCGTCATTGCGATGGCGCAGACTGCCGACGTTCCGATCACTCTCGAGGGCGTGGGGACGGTGCGTGCCCGCAATACGGTGACGGTGCGGCCGCAGGTCGACGGCCGGTTGCTCTCGGTCAACTTCAAGGAAGGACAGACCGTCGAGAAAGGCGACCTGCTCGCCAAGATCGATCCGGCGACCTATCAGGCGGCACTCGATCAGGCGTTCGCCAAGAAGGCCCTCGACGAGGCTCTGCTCGCCAACCAGAAGCATGATCTCGAACGCTACGAGAAGGTCGGCACGCTCGCGGAATCGCAGCAGCAGATCGATACGCAGCGGGCGCTGGTGCGGCAGCAGGAGGCGCAGATCAAGGCCGATCAAGCCGCCATCGACAATGCAACGGCGATCCTCGGTTACACCAACATCGTGTCGCCGCTGCGGGGCCGGACCGGGATCCGCATTGTCGACGAGGGCAACCTCATCCGTTCCGCCGATGCGGCCGGCATCGTCGTCATCACGGAGATCCAGCCCATCTCCGTGTTATTCACGCTGCCGCAGCAGGATCTACCGCAGATCCGCAAGGACGATCCGAGCAAGGTCCTGGTCGCCGAAGCGTTCACGACCGACGGCAAGACGCAGCTCGAAACGGGCTCCTTGCAGGTCATCGACAATCAGATCGATCCCGCGACCGGCACCGTGCGCCTCAAGGCGGAATTCCCGAACACGACGCTCGCGCTGTGGCCGGGCCAGTTCGTCAACGTGAGGCTGCGCGTCGATACGCTGAAAGGCGTCGTCGTCGTGCCGCCGGTTGCGGTCCAGCGCGGGCCCGCCGGAACCTTCGTCTTTGTGGTGACGGACGACGGCATGGCGGCCGTGCGGCAGGTTACGGTCGGGCGGCAGACCGAAACCGAGGCCGTGATCGAAGCCGGTCTCAATGCCGGCGATAAGGTTATCACGTCGGGCTTTGGCAGGCTCTCGGACGGCGCCAAGATCGCGGACGTGACCAATCCCCCACCTGCTGCGCCGCCGCTCACCGGCGAGCCTCACACGGCACAGAACGGCAATCGCGAGGGCCGGAGGAACAACGCGAGTAATGCGCCATGAACGTTTCCGCGCCGTTCATCCAGCGGCCGATCGCGACCTCGCTGCTCGCCGTGGCTGTCGTGCTCGGCGGCATCTTGGGATACTTGGCGCTGCCGATCTCGTCGCTTCCGCAGGTGGACTTCCCGACACTCGAGGTGACGACCGAGCTGCCGGGCGCGAGCCCGGACACGATGTCCCGGCTCGTCACGGCGTCGCTCGAGAGGCAGTTCGGCCAGATCCAATCGCTCGAGCAGATGACCTCGATGAGCACGTTCGGCTACAGCCGGATCACGCTGCAGTTCGCGCTCGATCGCGACATCGATGCGGCGGCCCAGGACGTGCAAGCCGCGATCAATGCGGCCGGGTCGACACTGCCGCGCAATCTTCCCTATCCGCCGTCGTACTCAAAGGTCAATCCGGCGGACGTGCCGATCGTAACGCTGGCGTTGACATCGGACACGCAGACGCTGCGGCAGATGTCGGATCTCGCCGATACACTGATCACGCAACGCATGAGCTCGATCTCGGGGGTGGGTCACGTCTCGATCCAGGGCGGTATGCGGCCGGCAGTGCGCATCGAAGCCGATCAGACGCGGCTTGCTTCCTATGGCCTCAGCCTCGCGGACGTCAGCACGGCGGTGAACAACGCCAACGTGGCCGGACCCAAGGGCTCTCTCGACGGTGCGCATCAGTCCTACACCATCGCGACCAATGACCAGCTCGACAGCGCGGCGGGCTACGAGGACGTCGTGGTTGCCTATCGCAATGGGGGCACCGTGCGGCTCCGGGATGTGGCGACGGTGACGGACGGCCTCGAGAACGTGCGTGTCGACGGGCGCCACGACGGTAAGGCTGCGGTGCTCATCGACGTCCAGCGCCAGCCCGGCGCCAATGTCATCGAGACGGTCCAGCGTATCCAGCGCGAGCTGCCGCGCCTGCAGAAGGCGATGCCGGCGGCCGTCAAGCTCGAGACTGTGCAGGACCGGACGGCGACCATACGCGCGTCGGTGCATGACGTGCAGTTCACGCTGGTCTTGAGCGTGGGGCTGGTCGTGATGGTGGTGCTCTTGTTCCTCCGCTCGATCCGCGCCACGATCATTGCCGGTGTCGCGCTGCCCGTCTCGCTCGTCTCCACCTTCGGCGTGATGTGGTTCTGCGGCTTCAGCTTGGACAACCTGTCGCTGATGGCGCTGACGATCGGCACCGGGTTCGTCGTCGACGATGCCATCGTTATGATCGAGAACATCGTGCGCCACATGGAGAGGGGTGCCAAGCCGATGCAGGCGGCGCTCGACGGCGCGCGCGAGATCGGCTTTACGGTGATCTCCCTCACGCTCTCGCTGATCGCGGTTTTCATCCCCCTGCTGTTCATGACCGGCCTCGTCGGGCGCATGTTCTCGGAGTTCGCGCTGACGCTGACGATCGCGGTGATCGTATCGGCGATCGTCTCGCTGACGCTCACGCCGATGATGTGCTCGCGTCTTCTCAAGGCGGGGCACAATGGAGAAACGCATCCCGACGGCGGAGAGACCGGAAAGCCCGCCGGCACGATCATCGACCGCGTCGTGCGGGCCTATTCGGCCTCGCTCGAGGTCGTGCTCCGGCATCAGGCGGCCACGCTCCTCGTCACCGTGGCCACGGTTGCGCTGACGATCTGGCTCTATGCGGTCATGCCGAAGGGGTTCCTGCCGATCCAGGATACGGGCCTGATCACGGCAATGGTCGAGGCAGGCCAGCAGGTGTCGTTCGAAGAGATGCGTGGGTTGCAGGGGGACGTCATCAGGGCGATTTCGACCGACCCGGACGTCGCCAGCGTGGCCTCGATCGTCGGCATCGGCGAGCTCAACCCCACCGAGAACACCGGCAACATCAAAGTCATGCTGAAGCCGCGCGAGGAGCGTGTTGCGAGCGCCGACCAGGTCATCGGCCGCCTCAAGCAGGCGGTCGCGGACGTCCCGGGCGTCACCGTCTACTTCAAGCCGCAGCAGGAGGTGCAAATCTCGACGCAGGCGAGCCGCGCGCAATACCAGTACACGCTCGTCTCCACGGACACCGCCGAAGTGCGCACCTGGGCGACGAAGATGTTGGACGCGCTCAGAGCTTCGCCGCATCTGCGCGACGCGTCGTCGGCAGCGGCGGACGGCGGTCTGGCTGCGCGGATCAACGTCGACCGCGATACCGCCGGGCGTCTCGGTGTCACGATGCAAGCCATCAACGACGCCTTGAACAACGCGTTCGGCCAGAGACAAGTCTCGACGATCTACGCCCAGGCCAACCAGTACCGCGTGGTGCTCGAGGTGAAGCGGGAGGACCAGAGCGACCCGGGCCGGCTCGCGCGGCTCTACATTCCGTCGTCGACTGGGGCGCAGGTGCCGCTGACCTCGGTTGCGAAGATCGACTACGTCGAGGCGCCGCTCGTCGTCGCGCACCAGAACCAGTTTCCGGCGGTGACGCTGAGCTTCAATCTGGCTCCGAAGTCCTCGTTGTCGGATGCGCTCCGGGTCATCGACCAGGCCAAGCAGTCGATCGGGCTTCCGGACACGGTCGCCGGGACGTTCGCCGGCGATGCGGCCGAGTTCTCAAAGTCGCTCGAGGGCCAGCCGTGGCTGATCCTCGCCGCGGTGGTGACCATCTACATCGTGCTTGGCGTGCTCTATGAGAGCTTCATCCATCCGTTCACGATCCTGACGACGCTGCCGTCGGCGGGCATCGGCGCAGCGCTGGCGCTGGCGCTCGCCGGCCAGGACCTCTCGTTCGTCGCGTTGATCGGCATCATTCTGCTCATGGGCATCGTGAAGAAGAACGCGATCATGATGATCGACTTCGCGCTCGAGGCGGAGCGCACGCGCGGTCTCGCCCCGATCCAATCGATCCGGGAGGCCGCGGCGTTGCGCTTCCGGCCCATCATGATGACGACGCTGGCGGCCCTGTTCGGCGCCCTGCCGCTGGCGTTCGAGGGCGGAACGGGATCGGAGCTGCGCAATCCGCTCGGCATCTCCATCGTCGGCGGCCTGCTGCTCAGCCAATTGCTCACGCTCTACACGACGCCCGTCATCTACCTCGCTATGGAGCGGCTGCGCGCACGGCTTTCCCGTGGGTCCGTCGACGAGGCGGCACCAGCTCGCCTCCCGGCGGCACACTCGCCGGTGGAGTAGGGCCATGAATGTTTCGCGGATCTTCATCGAGCGGCCCATCGGCACGACACTGCTGGCGGCCGGCCTCTTCCTCCTCGGTGCCGTGGCTTATGAGCACCTTCCCGTCGCGAGCCTGCCGGCCATCGAGTTCCCGACCATCCGCGTCACTGTCAGCCGGCCCGGCGCCGACCCCGAGACGATGGCGGCGAGCGTGGCCGCGCCGCTCGAGCGGCGGCTCGGCGAAATCTCCGGTGTCACGGAGATGACGTCGGTCAACGCTCTCGGGTCGTCGTCGATCTCGATGCAGTTCGACCTCGGGCGTAGCGTCGACGCGGCGGCGCGCGACGTGCAGGCAGCGATCAACGCGGCCTCCGCCGACCTGCCGACGGACCTGCCGCAGGTGCCGACGCTGCGCAAGGTCAATCCCGCGTCATCGCCGGTGCTGATCCTGGCGCTCACGTCGAAGACCATGTCCACCAATGCCATCTACGACGCTGCGGATACGGTCATCGCGCAACGCATCTCGCAAGTGGAGGGTGTGGCGGAAGTGACCGTCAGCGGCGCGGATCAGCCGGCCGTTCGCGTACAGGTCGATCCGTCGCTGACCGCGTCGCTCGGCGTGAGCCTTGAGGAGATCCGGACCGCCATCGACAATGCCAACGTGCTGGCGCCCATGGGATCGATCAACGGGCCGAAGCAGGCGATCGCGATTGCCGCCAATACCGAGATCAGATTGCCGGCCGACTACGCGCGCATCGTCGTCAAGCGGCGGGAGAACGGCGACGTTGTCCGCCTCGGCGACGTGGCGACGGTCATCCAAGGGACGCGCAACACGCGCTCGTCCGCGCAGTTCAACCACGAACCGGCCGTGCTGCTCATCATCACCAAGCAGCCAACGGCCAATGTGGTCGAGACGGTGGACCGCGTGAAGGCGCTGCTGCCGTCGCTCAAGCAGTGGATTCCCGCGGGACTCGACATCTCGATCCTGACCGACCGGACCACCACCATCCGTGCCTCCGTCCATGACATGCAGGTGACGCTCGGACTGTCGGTCGTTCTCGTCATGCTGATCGTATTTCTGTTTCTGCGGCGCGCGACGCCGACGATCGCGGCGGGGCTTACGGTGCCGCTGTCGCTCGCGGGCACGTGCGCGGCGATGTGGCTCGCCGGCTATTCGATCAACAACCTGACGCTGATGGCGCTCGCGGTCGCGGTCGGCTTCGTGGTCGACGACGCGATCGTCATGATCGAGAACGTCTACCGCAACATGGAGCGTGGGCTCACGCCGATGAGGGCCGCTCTCGCCGGCGCGCAGCAGATCGGCTTCACCGTCATCTCGATCTCGATCTCGCTCATCGCGGCGTTCATTCCGGTGCTGTTCATGGGCGGCATTGTCGGGCGTCTCTTGCACGAGTTCGCCATGACGCTCGCGTTTGCCATTGCGATCTCGGCGATGGTGTCGCTGTCGCTCACGCCGATGATCTGCGGACACTTCCTGAAGCCGCACGACACCAAGCCGCCCAATCTCCTGGACCGGATCGTGGAGGGCGTGCTCGGGCGCATCATCCGGGGCTATGGCCGGACGCTCGACGTGGTCCTGAACCGGCCGTTTGCGACGATGCTTGTCTTCATTGCGACGATCGCCGTCACGGTCCATCTCTACGTGACGACGCCCAAAAGCTACTTTCCGCCCGACGACACCGGGCTCATCATCGCCTCGACGGAAGCCAGCGCGGACGTCTCCTACGGCACCATGGCGAAGCTTCAAGGGCAGGCGCTTGATGTGGTTCTCGCCGACCCGGCGGTCGCCGGAGTGGGCTCCTCGGTAGGGACCGGCGGGCCCAATCCCTCGATGAACCAGGGCCGGATGTTCATCTCGCTGAAGCCGCTCAGCGAACGGCACCTCACCACGGCCCTCGTGATCGACCGGCTGCGCGGGCCGCTCGGCAAAGTCGTGGGGCTGCAGACGCGGCTGGTGCCGTCGCAGGACATCCGCACCGGCGCGCGGCAGGGGAAGTCGCAATATCAATACACGATCTGGAGCCTCGATCTCGGCGCCCTCACGGAGTGGCTGCCCAAGATCATGACTGCGGTGCGCCAGATTCCGGGCATCGTCGATGTCGCGACCGATCGCGAGCAGGGTGGGCTGCAGCTCAACGTCACCGTCGACCGCGAAGTAGCCTCGCGCCTCGGCGTCCAGATCAGCGATATCGACGCGGCGCTGGCCAATGCACTTTCACAGCGGCAGATCTCGATGATCTACACGTCACGCAACCAGTATCGCGTCGTCATCGAGATTGATCCCCGCCACCAGCGGGAGCCAGCAGATCTGTCGAAGATCTATGTTTCGAGCCGCGCAGGGAGCGCGGTGCCGCTATCGACGCTCGTGACGCTGGGCCGGGACACTGCGCCGCTGGTCATCAACCATCAGGGTCCGTTCCCCGCGGTGACCATCAGCTACAACCTGAAGCCCGGCGCGAGCCTGGAGACAGCGCTAAGCGGCATCGACCAGGCGCTGGCGGGTCTACATATGCCGCAGTCGATCCGGGGCGAGCCGGCCGGCGACGCCAAGTCCTTCGCCGAGCAGGCGCGCATGCAGCAGCTTCTGATCCTGGCGGCGCTGGCGGCGGTCTACATCGTGCTTGGCGTGCTCTACGAGAGCCTGGTGCATCCGCTGACGATCATCTCGACGCTGCCGTCGGCGGGTCTCGGCGCGCTTCTCGCCTTGCAGGTGACCGGCATGGACCTCTCGGTCATCGCCTTCATCGGCGTGATCCTGCTGATCGGCATCGTGAAAAAGAACGGTATCATGATGGTGGACTTCGCGCTCGATGCGGAGCGGCGTTTGGGATTGCCTCCACGCGACGCGATCCGCGAAGCGTGCCTCGAGCGTTTCCGGCCGATTCTGATGACGACGCTGGCCGCGGTACTCGGCGCCGTGCCGCTGGCGGTGGCCACGGGGGCGGGGTCGGAGCTGCGCCATCCGCTCGGCGTCACCATCATCGGCGGGCTTGCCGTGTCGCAAATCCTGACGCTTTACACGACGCCCGTGATCTACCTCTTGCTCGACAAGCTGCACAATCGGTTCGGCGGCAAGACGGTCGCGCCTACCCTAAGGGCGGCCTGAGAATTGCGGACTTCGAGTCCGTATTGCGACCGCGGCTTTCTCAACAGTGGTGTGATCGACGGCGCGATTGGTGCCGCCGAGTTCGTTGGCCGAATGTCCGTTTCTGTATAGCCTCAGCCAAACGGCCTATAGCGAAAATCGGACGCTCGAACATCGTATGACCCATCTCATTGCAATCGACCAAGGCACCACGTCGACACGGGCAATCGTGTTCAATGGAAAGCTGGAGCTGGTGGCCGTCGCGCAGCAGGAGTTGCGGCAGATCTATCCGGCCGCGGGGTGGGTCGAACATTGTCCCGAGGAGATCTGGTCGGCGGTGGTCGCAACGGTGCGAGACGCGATGGCGAAGGCCGGCGTCGGCGCACAGGATATTGCGGGCATCGGCATCACCAACCAGCGCGAAACCACGATCCTTTGGGATCGTGCAACGGGTCAACCGATCCACAACGCGATCGTCTGGCAAGACCGCCGCACCGCTGACACCTGTGCAGCGTTGCGCGCTGCTGGACATGAGACCTTGATCACGCAAAAGACCGGTCTCGTGCTCGATCCGTATTTCTCGGGGAGCAAGATCTCCTGGCTGCTCGACAACACGAGCGGCGCGCGAGTTGCAGCCGATCAGGGCAGGCTTGCGTTCGGAACGGTCGACTCGTTTCTTCTTTGGCGCCTCACAGGTGGCCGCGTTCACGCGACGGACGCGACCAATGCGTCACGCACGCTGCTCTTCGATATCGTCCGTGGAGAATGGGATGAGGAACTGGCAGACCTGTTTGCGATCCCCGCCCCATTGTTGCCGGAGGTCCGAGACTGTGCCGCAGACTATGGCGAAACGCTGCCCGATCTGTTTGGCGGTGCGATCCGGATTCTCGGCGTTGCCGGCGATCAGCAGGCCGCGACAATCGGGCAGGGCTGCTTTACGCCCGGTATGATGAAGTCAACTTACGGCACCGGCTGCTTTGCGCTCCTCAACACTGGGCCAGACCCGGTTCGCTCGCGCCATCGCCTTCTGACCACCATCGCCTACCAGCTTGGCGGCAAGCGCACGTATGCACTTGAAGGCGCGATCTTCATTGCCGGCGCGGCCGTGCAATGGCTGCGGGACGGCCTGCATCTCATTTGCCAGGCCGCCGAGGTTAACGCGCTCGCGCAAAAGGCCGATCCGGCCGAGCAGGTCTATCTGGTGCCGGCGTTCGTGGGGCTGGGCGCACCCCACTGGGACGCCGAGGCGCGCGGCGCCTTAGTGGGTCTCACGCGCAATTCTGGATCCGCCGAGATCGCACAGGCGGCGCTTGAGGCGGTCGGCTATCAGACCCGCGACATGCTGGATGCCATGCGCGCCGATTGGCCCGCCGCGGTCGAAACCGTCCTGCGTGTCGACGGGGGCATGGCCGCGAGCGATGTCACGATGCAATTCCTTGCCGATATCCTGGGCGCGCCCGTGGATCGTCCGATGGGGATGGAGACGACGGCGCTTGGAGCTGCTTTTCTCGCGGGATACCGCGCAGGCGTCTGCCCTGAACCGGATGAGTTCGCGGCGATGTGGCGGCTCGATCGTCGATTTGTCCCCGCGATGGACGACACAGTTCGGGCCCGGAAATGGAGCGGCTGGCAGGCCGCGATAGCTCGGGTCCGCACGCCAAAGGCGTGACAGCGTGGCCATCGAGAATATCGAACCGTGCAACTTCGACGAATTGCGAGTTCGTGGCTGTCGCTGGGCCGTCCTCATTTTCTGCGCGTCGGCTGCCCGCCTTGAAACGACCGAGGCGATGACCGCGTGGCGACGCTTCGCCGAGGCCATTCGGTCGTCCCATGCCGCGCGATATGCGCCGGCTTTCCGACCATAACCCCCATGTAATTCGGCCCACTTGCTCAAAATGTAGCAATCGCTACTGTCTTGTTGATCTCTGTAGTAGCAATTCAGCAAGGCATCCCATGGCAAGCGAGCCAGCAACGGAGTCGAAGACCGGAGACAAGCTCGGCCAGCGTATTCGCGTCCGGTGCCGCGGCTTGTCGCCCTCGCTCGTGCGCGTGCTCCGCTTCATCGATGCCAACAGGTTCGAGGCGCTGACGAAATCCGCTGTCGAGCTGGGCGCGGCGATCGGCACGTCCGATGCGACCGTCATCCGTGCCGTCCAAGCGCTCGGCTATGAGGGGCTCAAGGATCTCAAGAGCGCGCTGGCGGCGTCGTTCGGGCAAGGCCAGTCCGCCGCGGACAACATGGCGCGGACGTTCACGGGGATCGGCGCTGAACGCGAAGCCGCCGTCGACCGGGTGCTGGAAGACCACCGCGACGCCTTCGAGGCGCTCTCGTCCTCCGAGACGCGCTTGCAGATCTCGCAGGCCGTCGACCTGCTCGCGCCGGCGCGCCAGCTCGGCGTGTTCGGGATCGGCCCGTCGTCCTATCTGGCGCGCTACTTCGCGCTTCAATTGTCGCGAAGCGGACGGCCCACCCAGGTGTTCGATGGGAGTGGCGCGCCGTTGCCGGATCAGCTTCTGCAAATGAAGGAGCTGAACGCGCTCGTCATGCTTGCCTACGGCCGGCCCTACAAGGAGGCCACGGCCTGTATCTCCGAGGCGCGCCGCCTGCGTAAGCCCATCGTGCTCATCACGGACTCCGTTGAAAAAGGTCTCGCTGCGCATGCCTCCGTGGTGGTGACCGTGCATCGGGGCAATGCCGGCCGGGTTGCTTTGCACGGGGCAACATTCGTGTGCCTCGAAGCCATCACTCTGGCGCTTGCAACGCTCGACAAAACAGTCGCGATTGAGTCGCTTGAGCGCTTGAATGAGCTGCGGAAATTGGTCGGAAAGGCCCCGCAGTAGCTGCGCGGGATGTGTCGAATTTGCCACGGATCGATGCGAATGCGGCCGAAGCGTGGCGATATTCTCGACTACTACAGTCCGCAATCCGACGGTCGCCTCAAGCAAGCGAGCCAGCCAAAGCACTCCCAACGAGGCCGCTACTAGCCAGTGAGCTTGCGATAGCGGTCGTGCCGCCAGACGCCTTGTGCGGCACGACCGATCGGAATTTTCCTGTTGGGGGTGGGCAATGTTACGTGTTCAAGGCCGTGGATCTCATTCCGCGGCGATCGCAATTTTCGTTTCCAGTGGCGTGATGTCCATCGGCCTGGGGGCCGGGCCGGGCGCCGTTGCGCAGGAAAAACCCCAAGAGCTGCCGGCTCTCGAAGTGACGGCGCAAGCCAAGAAGAAGAGCGTCGCCGCGAAAAAGAAAGCGCCGGTCTCGCCCGCACCACAAGCTCCGGTTCCCGTCGCGCAGCCAGCGCCGGTCGAAACGGAAGAAGCAGGTGACGCAGACGGCGGTCTTTCTTCGGGGGGCATCGACGGCTACCGGGCGACCCGCTCCTCTTCCGGCACCAAGACGGATACGCCGCTGATCGACATTCCGCAGTCCATCACCGTCATCACGGAAGAGCGGGCCAAGGATCAGCACGCCCTCGACGTCAACAAGGCGCTGCAATACGTGCCGGGCGTGATCGTCGCTCAGGGTGAAAGCAACCGCGATCAGATCGTCATCCGCGGCCAAAGCACCACGGCGGACTTCTTCGTCGATGGTGTGCGCGATGACGTGCAGTATTTCCGCGATCTCTACAACGCCGATCGGCTCGAGGTTCTCAAGGGACCGAACGCCATGATCTTCGGTCGCGGCGGCGGCGGCGGCGTCGTCAACCGCGTGACCAAGAAGGCAGGCGAGGACGTTCGCGAAGGCAGCGCCTGGATCGGGTCGTTCGATCATTACCGCGCCGCGGCGGATGTCGGCGCTCGCGTCAGCAACGATTTCGCCGTGCGTCTCAACGGAATCTACGAGGACTCCGGCAGCTTCCGCGACGGCGTCGATCTCAAGCGCTACGGCATCAACCCGACGGTGCTCTTCCGGCCGACCGAAGATACGCGCGTTTGGCTGAGCTACGAGTACTTCCACGACGAACGGACCGCCGATCGTGGTATTCCGTCGATCGCAATTCCGGGCAGCACGCGGCGGCGGCCATTTCCGGGATCGATTGAAGCGTTCTTTGGCGATCCAAACCTCAGCGTTTCGGACTTCGATGGGCAGAACTTCACCGCGACCATCGAACACAAGTTCAGCAAAGACTTGAAGGTTCGTAACCACACCTACTACGGCGACTTCGACAAGTTCTATCAGAACGTCTTTGCCGCGACCGGCGTCAACGGGGCGGGCAACTACACCGCCGAGGCGTACAACAGCACGCTCGAACGGCAGACTTTCGTCAACCAGACCGACGTGACCTACAAGTACAACGGCGGGTGGTACGGGCACACGCTGGTGGTGGGCACGGAATTCAGCAAGCAGGATTCGCACTCGTTCCGGTTCGACGGTCTCTTCGATCCGGCGGATCCCAACACCGGCCCGAGTTCGCCTCCTGCGTTAATTCCGCGCCGGCGCTACAACAATATCCCGAGCACAAACCCGACCATCAACGTTCCGGTTTCATTCACGGATCTAACCACTGATACCGAGTCGGACGTCACAACATCGTCGGTGTACGTTCAGGATCAGTTCGACATCACGAAGTACTTCCAGGTCATCGGCGGCGTGCGCTTCGACCGCTTCGACATCGATGCGACCAATCTTATGAATGGCGCCTCATTCGGACGGGTCGATGATGTGTGGTCGCCGCGAATTGGTGTCGTCGTAAAGCCCTTCGAACAGCTTTCGCTCTACGCCAGCTACTCGAAGTCGTTCCTGCCATCGACGGGCGATCAGTTCACGGGCCTCAACCTCGCCGCTTCGGAGCTTGAGCCAGAGGAGTTCAACAATCACGAGGTCGGGTTCAAGTGGGAAGTTGCGCCGCGTCTGATGTTCTCGGCAGCGCTCTTCCGTCTCGAGCGTGAGAACACTCGGTTCCCCGATTCAACGAGGCCTGGATTCTTCGTGACCAGCGGCACCAGCGAAACGCGCGGTGGCGAAATCGAACTCACGGGCAATATCACGGACGAATGGGAAATTGCCGGCGGTTACGCCAGAACGTTCGCCGAGGTGACCAGCGCACAAGGGACGAGCGGAACCGCGATTGTGCCTGTCGGTCGAAACCTTCCGAACGTTCCCGAGGATATGTTCACACTGTGGAACAAGTACCGGTTCACGCCGATGTTTGCCGCGGGTGTGGGCGTTGTGCATCGCTCGGAGATCTTCGCTTCGACGAGCAACACGACGGTGCTGCCGGAGTTCACCCGCGTGGACGGCGCGCTCTTCTTCAATCTGACGGAAAACCTCGACGCGCAGCTCAACGTCGAAAACATCTTCGATGAGAAGTATTATGCGAGCTCGCATACGGACAACAACATCTCGCCCGGTGCACCACGCGCGTTCTACTTCGGTGTGACCAGCAGGTTCTAGGCTCAATAGCGTGGCGGCGCACCGTGTGCCGCCACGCACTTTTTTAGCGCATGCGTTACCAGACGCCGCGCGTGAGGCCGATGCGGACGTAGGTCCAGAGCGTCGGCGGAAACCATTTCATCGACGGCAGATCGACGGCCACCGGTGCGAGGCGATTGGCCAGCGCGTCTTCGATGGCGCGTGCGAACAGCGGCAACGCCGTCGCCGCCTGGACGTGCTGATAGGTGCCGAGGTTGTCGCCCGGTCCGAACGTGACGCGCTGCTGATAGAGTACCGCTCCAGTATCGACACCCTGGTCGACAAGATGGATCGTGACACCGGCGTGCTCCGCGTCGCCGGTTGCAAGCGCCCAGTACCCGGGATCCTGGCCACGGTACTTGGGCGTGATGCCGGCGTGATAGTTGATGAACGGGGCAGGGACGGCGGCCAGCGTCTGGCGCGACAAGAGCCGCGTGCCATAAACCGCCACCACGTCGGGTTTGAGTTGGGCGAGCAGATCGCGGCAGGCTTGCGTGTTCACCGACGGCACCGGGCGGACAGGGATGGCCGGATCGCGATCCGGGTTGAGACCGTGAGTCGCGTAGATCTCATTCAGCTTGCGGCCACGGCGGCGGTCGAAGCGCATCATCATCCCCAGCGCGACCTGCCCGATGGCCGGAACGATGCCCAACAGGCGGGCGCGGCGCCGGAAGATCTCTCCGCGCGATTCCGGCTGTTCCGAGATCACGGTGAGCGCACCGAGGCGCGCCGCCAATCCGTTGACGACAATGCCGCTGAGCGTGCCTTGCGCAGTAAGGACGACGATGCGGCGGCCGCCGGGCGTGGCGGGGCCGTTCGGCCTGGCGGGGCCGCGGGATATCGGTTCGTCTGACCCTTGCGCCGCCACGGCTCCCTCCTGCTGTTTGACGCATCGCTTTGTTTCTGCTCGACGCGGATCAAGGGCCTGCTGTCATGCGCCCTCGCGAAGCAACCTTTAGCGGCGCGCCGATGTATGCGAAACGGTTTCGTACGGTTCTCTCCCGCGAGGCAAAAGATGACGACGGTGTTCGTGCATGGCGTTCCAGACACGGCGGACGTCTGGTCCCGGCTCGATGGCGAACTTCGAAAGGAGCTTCCGGTCGAGCGGACGGTGGCGCTCTCGCTGCCGGGGTTCGGCTGCGATGCGCCGCCCGGGTTCGGCTCGTCGAAGGAGGAGTACGTCGCCTGGCTGATCGCTGCGCTCGAAGAGATTCCGGCCCCGCGCGATGTGATCGCGCACGACTGGGGATCGATCCTTGCGATGCGGGCCATCGCGGTGCGGCCGGGTCTGGTGCGGAGTTGGGTCGCGGGCGGGGCTCCCTCGACCCCGGGCTACACGTGGCATCCGACGGCGCGGCTGTGGCAGACGCCGGGTGCGGGCGAAAAGGCGATGGAGCGGTTCATGGGGCCGCTCGCAATCGACATGCTGGGACGCGCGGGGCTCGATGCGGCCATGGCGGCGGAGACCGCGGGCCGGATCGATGCGCGCATGAAAACAGCGATCCTCGCGCTCTACCGATCGGGCCGCGATGTCTTCGACGCGTGGGGCGTGGAGACAGATGGGCAGGCGCGTTTCGCGCCGGGTCTCGTGCTATGGGGCGAGCGCGATCCCTATGCCAGGCCGGCGTTCGCGCATCGCTTGGCGGCGGTAACCGGAGCCGCCGTGCGCGTGCTCGATTGCGGTCATTGGTGGCAACTCGAGCAGCCGCGCGAGGCGGCTGCGGAGATTCTTGCGTTCAGGCGCGGCATGGGCGGCTAGCTCCCGCCAGATGCCGCCCGCTGGAGGGGCTTCGTCAGGCGAGCGGGTATGGGATCGTCCAACACGCCGTTGAAGGCGCGGGCGAGCATGCACCGCGTACCGATAAACATCTCATGCTTGGTCCGGGCTCGGGTGTCCGTCTTGAGTGCTTCACGCACTCTGTCGGCGAGGGGGGCTTCAAGCTCGCCGTCTGCAAATGCCATGATCAATTCGTCGCGCAATGTAATATTCAACGCTCATACTCCCGTTGCCAGCGGCCGGCGTCCCCAAATGGACGATGATCACGGCGCGCTCTTTTCCGCTTTGACGGTCAACGGTTAGAACTACGCAGTCCGTCGCTGAAAGTTCCAGGACGCGGGGTTGGCGTTGCGTGCGGGACACAGCATTTATTTCTGAGCCGCCAAAGCGCGCCGGACCGCAGACCCTTATGCTTAAAAGCGTGCTTGCGTGCCGCTGGGCGTCATTTGCGCGAAATTTCCGCGCTGTCGCCAGACCGCTTGTGCAATACTTTTGGATTGTCAGCGTTCACGCGAGGCCATGCAAAATGGGCAAAAAGCTCGGCAAGAAGGAAGCGCTTGGTTTGATCCTATCGGAGGTCGCCAAGCTTCGGAGCGACATCAAAGCGCTCGAAAAGCTCCTGTCCGGTTCGGCGGCGAAATCGAAGCCGGTCGCCGGGAAGGCCAAGCGGAAGGTCAGCAAGCCTGCTGCAAAGCGACCTGCGCCTGCCAAGAAGCAGCCGGCTCCGTCGCGCCGGCCAGTGTTGGTCGAGACCGGCGCAGCGCCTGCGCCCGCGCGAGTGGCCGCACCGGCGCGTTCGGCGGGATAACGGACGGCGTAGGCGCCGTTGCATAGCAAGGCGCGGGCACGCATCGGCGCGCGGGCCCGCCGGGTCGTGCCATGCTTAGGCCGCCAGCGGGCGGGACATGCGGGCGGGCGCGATCAGGCGCCAGCTCATGAAGGAGCGGATTTCCGTCATCTGGCCGTCGGCGAGCCGGGCAACGGGTCGCGCGCCGGACTCGCGTCGGCAGATATGCGCCGAAATCCAGCGCTCGACGATGTCCTCGCCGCCGTCATCCGCCTTGCGCCAGACCCGGTACTTGATCTCGACGATATCGCCGATCTCAAGATGGTCGATGCTGGTCGTCATGCTGGCTCATGATCCTGTTGTTGCGATCGAGTCGGAGTTCTAGCCGATGTCCATCTCAGTTTTTTGGCGGTGAGGAGGCAACAATGCGAAGCCTCGAAAACATCTCACTTTTATGACAATCGAGCGCGTCGATATGGCGCCTCGCGCGGTGCGCTCTCAGCGTTGACGCACAACCCCCGCTTGCGGTTTCATCGCATGTCTTTCACACGACGCTCGTTCTGCGACGCAGCACTGTGCGGTAAGGCACCTTCTCCCACTTGAATGGGGGCGCTGAGCCGCGCCCCCATTTTTTTGACCGCCGCTACGTAGGTTACGGCCGCTCTCACTCCGTCATCGGCCTGTCATGGGACTCCGCCAAGAAATTCCGCGCGTCGAAAGAGACGAGGCGGGAGATGGCGACCGGCATGGAATGGATTGCGCTGACGTTTTGCGCGGTTGTGCTGGCGGTTCATCTCACTTCCGCGGGCCTGGCGATCTGGCGCGTGCGCAGGTCGCGCGACGTCGCATCGTCCGCGCAGGACTTATCCTCCGCGCAAGACTGGCCCGCCGTGAGCATCATCCGGCCGGTCTGCGGTCTCGATCCGCTGGATGAGATGACGCTGCGCTCCACGTTCGAGCTTGCTCACCGGACTACCGAGCTGCTGTTCTGCGCGGCGCGCGCCAACGACGACGCAGTGCCGCTCGTCCGCCGCCTCATCGCCGAGCATCCGCACATTCGGGCGCGGCTGTTGATCGGCGACGACGGGGCGACAGCCAACCCGAAGCTCAACAACATCATCAAGGGCTGGGACGCGGCGCAGGCCGCGTGGGTCGTGATCGCGGACAGCAACGTCCTCATGCCCTCCGACTACATCGCGCAGCTGTTCGGCGCGCTGCGGGACGATACGGGTCTCGTGTGCTCGCCGCCCATCGGGAGCCAGCCCGAAGGGTTCTGGGCCGAGGTCGAGTGCGCGTTCCTCAACACCTATCAGGCGCGCTTTCAGCTTGCCGCGGACACCTGCGGGTTCGGGTTCGCACAGGGCAAGTCGATGCTGTGGCCAAAGCCGGTGCTCAACGCCGCGGGTGGCATTCGCGCGCTCGGCATCGAGATCGCGGAAGATGCGGCAGCGACCAAGGTCGTGCGCCAGCATGGTCTTCGCGTGCGCCTGGTGGACCGGCCGTTCGAGCAGCCGCTCGGGGTGCGCAACTGCCGCCAGATCATCGACCGGCAGGTGCGCTGGGCCCGGTTGAGGCGCGCCACGTTCCAGTTTTGCTATCTTCCCGAAGTGCTCGCGGGCAGTTTGCCGGTGCTCGCGTCGGCCGCGCTGGCGGCGCCTGCGATCGGGCTCGACGGGGCCGAGGCGTGCGCGCTGCTCGGTGTCGTGTGGTACGGCGCGGAGTTCGCGCTGGCCAAGTCCGCGGGCTGGCATGTGTCGACGCTCTCGCCGCTGGCCTGGGTGGCGCGCGACGTGGCGCTGCCGGTCATCTGGCTCAAGGGCTGGACCGGTGACGGCTTCACTTGGCGCGGAAACGACATGACCGTCGCAGAGCCCGCCGCCGAAACGCGCGTCTAGCTCTCCTGTCAGCCACGGCCGCGGTAGGGCGGGACGCCCTGGTCGGGGAGCCAGACGTTCGGCGGTACGGCGCCGGATTGCCAGAACACGTCGATCGGGATGCCGCCGCGCGGATACCAGTAACCGCCGATGCGGAGATAGGCCGGTTCCAGAAGCTTCGCGAGCCGCTTGCCGATCGCCACCGTGCAGTCCTCGTGGAAGGCGCCGTGGTTGCGGAACGAGGCGAGGTAGAGCTTCAGCGACTTGCTCTCGACCAGCCAATCGGCGGGCACGTAGTCGATCACGAGGTGGGCGAAGTCCGGCTGTCCTGTCACCGGGCAGAGAGACGTGAATTCCGGAGCGGCGAAGCGGGCGACGTAGGCGGTATCGGGGTGCGGGTTCGGAACGCGCTCGAGGATCGCCTTGTCGGGACTCTCGGGGATCGCCGTGGCTCCGCCGAGAAGCGTGAGGCCGGTTGTTTTGCTGCCCATGAGGCTCGTAGCTCCTGTTTGCAGCGATCGGAGGTCGCTATTCCGCCGCGAGCGGGGCGGGGCGGGCCGCTCCCGTGTAGATGACGCCCTCGTGGCAGCTGTCCCGCGAGACGTGGATCTCGGCCAGGCCGGGAACGCGGTTCTGAAGACGGGACCAGATCCACATCGAGATCCGCTCGAGCGTCGGCATATCGAGGCCTTCGACCTCGTTCAGGAGCCGATGGTCGAGCGCATCCTGGGCGTCGGCGATGGCGGCCGCCAGGTCGTCGAAATGGAAGACGAGGCCGGTCTCCGCGTTGGGCTCGCCATCGATGACGACGCGCGCACGGAACGAGTGGCCATGCACCCGGGAGTTCGGGTGGCCGATGGGGGCCGACGGCAGGTAGTGCGCGGCCTCGAACAGGAATTCCTTATAGATGCGCATGGGGCGTGACATAGGGGATTTTGGGCGGCGGCGCCATCCCCAGCGCGTGGGGCAAGGGGCAGCAGGCGGTGGCCCGCATTTTCGTCCACGGCCAGCGGATGCCTACGGAATACCGATCCGCTTGTGGGTCTGGACGGACAGTCGCCAGGCCGGGTGGGCCTTGACGTAGCTGACCGCCGCGTCGGTGTTTTCGGCCAGCTTGGGACCGTCCATCGGGCTCACATAGCGGCGCGGGAAGTCGAAGGCGGCGAAACTCTCCGGATCGAGGCCCGCCTGCGGATAAACAAGCTTCAGCTCGTCTCCGGCCTTGAGGGCGATCTGGGTGCCGGCCTTGGGGCTGACGCAGATCCAGTCGATGCCCTCTGGCAGGGGCAGCGTGCCGTTGGTTTCGATGGCGATGGTGAATCCATGGTTATGCAACGCAGCGATCAGGGGCGCATCGACCTGAAGCGCGGGCTCCCCACCCGTGAGGACGACGAAGCGGTCGCTTTCGCCGCCGGTCCAGGCGGCTTCGACGGCCGACGCTAAAGCGTCCGCGTCCTGGAATTTTCCGCCGCCGGCGCCGTCCGTTCCGACGAAATCCGTATCGCAGAAGCGGCAGTCGGCCGTGTCGCGGTCGACCTCGCGGCCGGACCACAAGTTGCAGCCCGCAAAGCGGCAGAAGACCGCCGCGCGGCCGGCATTCGCGCCCTCGCCCTGCAGGGTGTAAAAGATCTCTTTCACGGCATACATGCTGCGATGCCTACGGCCTCGGGGCGCGATGTCAAGCGGCCGGCAGTCGCATCGGGATGGGACTTGCGTCCGGGGAAGCACGGGCGTCCGGGAAGCGCGGGGCCCATCGGGAACCGGGGCCTGGGCTCGCGGGTATCCTTCAGGAGACGCAATCGAGGACGACGCATGCAGTGCTCAGTTTGTGGCGCGGAAGCCGAAAACCTCACATCCGGCGATTTCGACGGGTTGGTCGTGCGCTGCAAGCGCTGCGGCGAGTACGAGGTGGCTGACGCCGTTTTGAACGACCTGCTGCGGCTCGATTTCGACGCGCGCGTGGCGGCCCTGGAAATGGCGAAGAGGGCGGCAGGGCCCGATACGCGCCCTGCGATCGCCCTCGACGCGGCGTGATCGCCGTAACCACACAACGTCATGCCGGCGAAGGCCGGTACCCACGCAAGTGTCCGCGCATGCGAAGGTGCGGAGTCCTCGCCGGCGGAGCGTCCTTGGTTGGCTGGCGTGGGTCCCGACCTGCGTCGGGATGACGTGGAGAGAGACTTCCGTCGCGCGCGAAAACGTAGCGTTTGCGTCCCACACGCCGTCTCGCGTGCGAAGGCATGCAACCGCAACAGGTCCGGTCCGCGGCGCTTTAGGTGTTGCGCGTCGCTTCAAACAGGAACCACAGGCGGCGTTCGGTCTCGTCGATCCAAACGTCGAGCAGGCTCGATGTCGCGAAATCGTTGTGCTCGTCGGTGAGGTCGTGGACGCTGCGAAGGCGCTGGACGAGATCCTTGTTGTCGTCGCGCAGCTCGGCCAGCATGCCTTCCGGATCGACGTAATCGGCGTCGTTGTCCTTCACGCGCTGCAAGCGGCTGATTTGTCCGATCGAGCGGAGCGTGGTGCCGCCGATCTTGCGCACGCGCTCGGCAATCGGATCCGTCATGGCCAGGATCTGCCCCGCCTGCTCGTCGAGCATCAGATGGTAGTCGCGGAAGTGCGGGCCGCTGACATGCCAGTGGAAGTTCTTGGTCTTCATGTAGAGCGCGAACGTGTCCGCTAGCAGCTCGTTCAGCGCGCCCGTGAGGTCGCGAACGGCATTGCCGCCGAGATCGCTCGGGGTCTTGAGCGGCATCTTGCGTGTTTCGGCAGCCGCCTTCTTCGCTTCGGCTTTCATTTCGGCCATGGGGGAGACTCCATCGGGTGGGGGACGGGGATGGCAGGTCCCTTGAACGTAGGAGGCCGGCGGACAGAAGCAAGACTCCCGGCTGCCCCGTTAAGCATACATTGCGGCAAACGCCCCCGCTCAAGCGTTGAACGGCTGACGCGCGGCGGCGGTTGCAGGCGTCAGGCCGCGCTTGGAAAGGTTTTTCCCAACCAATCGCGCCATAAGTCTTCGCTTGCTTGCGCCTTTTCCGCCGCGTCGTCGCCGTAGAAGAAGATGATCGCGCTCACGTTGACGTTGTCGCTGATGCCGTAGGTGCCGAACATGGCCACGCCCGCGGGCTCGTCCAGTCGCAAGAGGGCATAGCGCTTTTGGTCGTCCTGGTGGACGGCGTGGACGACGCCCGTCATCCTCTCTGGTTGCGCGGATGTGGTGCGGCGCTCTCCAGCATTGAGGCCTGCGAGGCCCAGCTCATGCGTGAGGCGCGACCAGACCGCGAGCTGGTCGCTCTTGGTGAACGCCATGACACGGGCGGACACCGCCTTCTTTCCCGCGAAGTGCCCGAGATAAATTCGCAGCACCTCGAAGAATCCGGGCCAGCCACCCTCGAATCCTTCCATCTGGTCGTCCCAGTCGTCGGAGGAGGTGAAGAGCGAATGCACCATGCGCACGAGACACTGATCGCCGGAACGGCTCGTAATGACGATCTCGGTCGCAACCGGCGGCGCGTCCTTGCTCCAATCGCGCTCCACGTAGCCGAATCGATGCGGCGGCTCCCATATCGTCACCTCGCCCGACGAGCTCATGTCTGGGCCGAAGTCGAATTCCAGCTTGCCGCCGACGCGCTCCTCGATCGTGGCCTTGGTGAACCATGCCGCGTTGCCGTCGCCGGTGGCCATCGCCTGCCAGACCTGCTCGGGCGTCCCCGGCACGAGGACTTCCATCTCGACCCAGCGTTTTCCTGTTCCGTCCTTCTTGATGGGCATGGGCGGTCCTCTCAGGTTTTTGCTTCTACAGGTGCGGGATAGGACGCAACCACGAGGCGGTGCGGGCGTCCGCCGGGCGCCCTCTCGTCGTGGTAGCGCGCGACCAAGGTCGTGATGGCGTGGGCGAGGTCGCTGGTGAACGCCACGCGGTCGGCGGGCGTTTTGAAACGAACGACGGTGTCGATCGAGAGCGTCGCGATGCGCTTCTCGCTCTTGCGCGCGTGGTGCCACAAGTCACCGACCTCGCGCACGATGCGCGCCGCGAGTGCAATGAGGTAGCTCGCCGACAGGCGATCGGTGTTGCGCGCCGGGTCGGCGCCGATCGCTCCCAGCGCCGACGGCGAGACGACATACGATGTGGCGGTGGCGACCATCAGCCGTTCGGTGAGGCCGCCCCATTGCCGCTCCTCGGCCGGCTCCACCAGCTTGTGCTGCTCGAGGGCGCGCAGGTGGTAGTTGACCTTCTGGCGCGTGAGCCCGACGCGCGCGGCCAGAGACGCCGCGGAAGCCGGCGTGGACAGCTCCGCCAAAAGGCGCCGTTTTATGGGATCGAGCGCGAGCGATGCCCGCACCGGATCGTCGATCACATCGAGGTCCATCATGGGCGCACGCTCGCATTGACAAAAATATTTGTCAATGCCGACCCAAGATCTCCCAGGCGCCGACCGGCTCCGGCTGGGGGTCGGATCGGGGCGTTCAGGTGCCGGGGCTATTTACCTGCTTTTGCCAAATGTCCCAGCCCTTGGCGCGGAGGTCGCACGCCGGGCAGGTGCCGCATCCCCAGCCCCAGGCGTGGCGATGCGTGCGGTCGCCGAGATAGCAGGTGTGGGTGTGCTCGCGGATCAGTTCCACGAAGGCCGCGCCGCCCAGCGCGTCGGCCAGCGCCCACGTCGCGGCCTTATCGATGAACATCAACGGCGTCTCGATTGCGAACGGCTTGTCGAGGCCCAGCGCGATGGCCTGCTCCTGCGCGCGGATGGTGGTGTCGCGGCAATCGGGATAGCCCGAGTAGTCCGTCTCGCACATGCCGGCGACGAGGGTCGTGATCGCGCGGCGGTAGGCGAGGGCGGCGGCATAGACGAGGAACAAGAGGTTGCGCCCGGGGACGAACGTCGACGGGAGCCCCGCCGCCGTCATTTCAATTTCGGCGTCGCGCGTGAGTGCGGTCTCGCTGATCCGCCCCAGCTCCTTGAGGTCGATGTGGTGGTCCGCGCCGAGACGCGCGCTCCACTCCGGAAAGCCGCGGCGCATCTCATCGAGCACCACGCGGCGCTGGGTGAGTTCGACAGCATGACGCTGGCCATAGTCGATGCCGAGCGTTTCGACGCGCGAATAGCGCGCGAGCGCCCAGGCCAGGCAGACGGTGCTGTCCTGGCCGCCCGAGAAAAGAACGAGAGCGCCGTCCGCCTTCATGTCAGGCGCTCTTGCCGTCAAAGGGCGTAATCGTCAGCGCGTCGAGATCGATGGCGTCGATGCAACGCACATTGAGCGCGACGGTCGGCGTTCCGTCCGGCAGCGTGCCGCGGGCGAAGCTGGTCACGCCACAGGTGCTGCAGAAGAGATGATGGATGACGTGCTTGTTGAACCGATAGTCGGTCAGCGCGTCTTCTCCGGCCGTGAGCGTGAAATCGGAGCCTGGAATGAAGGCGAGCAGGGTCCCCTTCCGCCGGCACATGGAGCAGTTGCAACTGATCGCCTGCGAAATCGGTTCGCTTCGTGCCTCGTAGCGCACCGCGCCGCAGTGACACGAGCCTTGATAGGTCTTCTGATCCGCCATTCTACCTACGCGCTCCTGATCATCGTTGTTTTACCGCCATGCCTGCCGGTCGCGTTTGTCGCGGCAGGTGGGTAGGGTTGCCTACCCACAGGGGTCTTTCCGCGCCCGGCGAACCCGGGTACAACGCCTGCGGCTTGCTGGCGCACGCCGCATTCGCCGGCGCTCCGACCATCCTCGCACAACACGCATTTGTCCATCCGGCTTCCTGCCCATCCGTTTTTTTTCAAGGAAACTCTCATGACTGCCATCGTCGACATCCTCGGCCGCGAAATTCTGGATAGCCGCGGCAACCCGACCGTTGAGGTCGACGTGATGCTCGAAGACGGTTCGATGGGGCGGGCTGCGGTTCCGTCCGGTGCGTCGACCGGTGCGCACGAGGCCAACGAACTGCGCGACGGCGACAAGTCCCGCTACCTGGGCAAGGGCGTGCTCAAGGCGGTCGACTCGGTCAACGGCGAGATCTCGGATTCGCTGATCGGTCTCGATGCGGAGGATCAGCGCGGCATCGATCAGGCGATGATCGCGCTCGACGGGACGCCGAACAAGAGCCGCCTCGGCGCGAACGCTATCCTCGGCGTGTCGATGGCGGCGGCGAAGGCTGCGGCGGATGCCTCGGGCCTGTCGCTCTATCGCTACGTCGGCGGGACCTCGGCGCATGTGCTGCCGGTGCCGATGATGAACATCATCAACGGCGGCATGCACGCCGACAACCCGATCGACATCCAGGAATTCATGATCATGCCGGTGTCGGCGGAAACGTGTGCGGACGCGATCCGCATCGGCGCCGAGATCTTCCACACCCTGAAGAAGAACCTCAAGGACGCCGGCCACAACACGGGCATCGGCGACGAGGGCGGCTTCGCACCCAATCTCAAGAGCGCCGACGACGCGCTCGGCTTCATCATGAAGTCGATCGAGAACGCCGGTTATAAGCCGGGCGACGACGTGATGCTGGCGCTCGATTGCGCTTCGACCGAGTTCTACAAGAACGGCAAGTACGAATTGCACGGCGAGGGCAAGAGCCTCGATAGCGCCGGCATGGCCCGCTACCTCGAAGATCTCGTCTCGCGCTTCCCGATCATCTCGATCGAGGACGGCATGGCCGAGGACGACTGGGCCGGCTGGAAGGCGCTGACCGACGCCATCGGCAAGAACGTGCAGCTCGTCGGCGACGATCTGTTCGTCACCAACACGGCGCGTCTCTCGCAGGGCATCAAGACGGCGACCGGTAACTCGATCCTGATCAAAGTCAACCAGATCGGAACGCTCACCGAAACGCTGGACGCCGTGTCGATGGCGCAGCGTGCAGGCTACACCGCCGTCATGTCGCATCGCTCGGGCGAAACCGAAGATTCGACGATTGCGGATCTCGCCGTCGCGACCAACTGCGGTCAGATCAAGACCGGGTCGTTGTGCCGCTCGGATCGTCTCGCAAAGTACAACCAGCTCATCCGCATCGAGGGCGAGCTGGGCGATGTTGCGCGCTATGCGGGCCGCTCCATCCTGCGTGGTGCGCGAGCTGTCTAGGGAGACGACCCTTCACCGCGTCAGCGGCGATGCCGCGTGAGTGCTTCTGCCTCTACGCTCTTGATCCATGCATTCTTGCAGTCGTTGTACGCGTGGGAGTCTGCGGGGTGAAGGCTGCGGCAGCGCGCTTTCTCTCTCTCGTACTCGCGCGCAAGGTCCGGTCGCTCGCGGAGGTAGTCCCTGAACGCCAGATGGCGGCTGATCTCGCTCGAGCCGATTTCGTAGCAGTGAAGCTGAACAAGCCGACGCCCCGTGTGCCGATCGTCTTTTGTGCAATAGCGCCGTCCCGGAAGTCCTAGTTCTCCCCACCATTCATAGCCCAGGGTTTCGATGTCACGTCGATGTGCGTCTAGCTCCGGCAAGCTCTGGACCACCGGTATGAGATCGAGAATGGGCTTGGCGGAAATGCCTTGGATTGCGGTAGAGCCGATGTGATGGACCGTCACAATGATCGGCGCGAGCGCCGCCGAAAGGGTGGCGCCCGCCTGTTCGGCCATTGCGGACCAGCGCGGATCATGCGGCAGCAACTCGACAGCGATCGGACGGGGCAGGGTCATAATGCTCCCGGCGGTTGGGCAGATGCGCGACGGGGCTTTACCTCGCTTTAATCGTGCGAGGTTTAGGGTTCTCCCGTTCCCGGATCTCATAAAGCGTATCGTCGAACACCTGTGTTGCGTCCACCCATACATGATCGGCGAGCTAGGCCCCGGCAGGCTCTGGTGTTGCTTCTCTGCCTAGGTTTAACGGCCTATTTCGCCTATCACACCCTCCATGGCCGTCACGGCCTCGAGGCACGGGACGCATTGCTCGAGCGCGAAAGCGCTCTGCAGTTCGAAAACCAGAGCCTCGAGGCCGTGCGCGCCAAGCTTTCGCGCGACGTGGCGCTGATGCGCTCCGATCCGCCCGATCCGGATTTCGTCGAGGAAATTGCCCGCGACGTGCTCGGGTTTGCCCGGCCGGACGATCGTATCGTCGCCAAGCCCATGCCCAACGGCTGATTCCGCTATCGTCGCCGTGAGGTTGCCACAGCGGACGGGCATCCTGGTATTTCAAGATTTTTTGCTGCAGCGCGGTGGCCGGCGGATGCTGGGCCCACGCCACGCACGCTGACGTGTTCGTCGTGTCTTTTACTTGTTTCGATGGCACACTACTGTTTCGCGAAGGGCGAGGGTCACGTTTTCGCGCAGGGGCGAAGTCCGGGCGCGAGAGCGTGCGATGCGTCGTCCGGCGTGCGGCATTGACAGAGGAGCAGCAATGGAAAGCCTTTCTCACTTGGCTCAGGCGGAGGACTTCATGTTCTCGCCCGACGAGGAGATTGCGGCTTACCGCGCGATGCTGCTTATCCGCCGCTTCGAGGAAAAGGCCGGACAGCTTTACGCCCTTCAGGTGATCCATGGCGCGTGCCCGCTGTCGATCGGTCAGGAGGCGTCGATCGTCGGCATGATGATGTCGGCGCGCGAGACGGATCCCGTGATCACGGGCTATCGCACGCACGGCGCGCTGTTGGCGCGCGGGATCGAACCACGCCTTGTGATGGCCGAGCTGATGGGACGTCGCGGCGGATTGTCGGGCGGCAAGGGCGGGACGGTCCGCATGGCCGCGTCGGAGCATCGTTTCTACGGCGGGCACGGATCGGCAGGGCTCTGCGCACCGCTGGGAACCGGGATCGCGTTCGCCGCGCGTTACCGCGGCGACGATACGGTGACGCTGGCGTTCTACGGCGACGGGGCCGCATCGCGGGGCCGCGTTTTCGAGGCCTACAAGCTGGCGGCAAAGTGGAAGCTGCCGATCGTTTTCATTGTCGACAACAACACGGCGTCCCCGGGCGCCGGCATCGTGATCGGCGCATTGCCCTGGGCGGGGGGCTGTTGCAGATGGGTTTGACCATTGGCCTGACCGCCTATGCCGTCTCCG
>NZ_JBHYDS010000001.1:0-645060 GCF_051860585.1 Hyphomicrobium sp. | reverse complement strand
AGGCCAAACCGTCGGATGCGGCGTCGTTCGCTCCGACGTTGATCTCGAACGAGATCGAGAACGCGCTCCTGAGGTCGACCCGCGTTTCCGACATCACACTGCCGGATTTGTTGGCCCCGTTGGGCGTCAGAACGAGCGTATCCGAGTATCCGTCGTACGCCGCCCTGCCGTTCGTCTCGAGACCGACGCCCAGGTTCAGTTTTGTTGCGCCAGGCAAATAGAATGGCTGATCGACTTGAATGTGGACGGTCGACGCCACTGACGGCGTTCCGTCGTCGTCGATTGCAAACAGCATCCAATAGCCGGGCGTGAGCACGTTCGCGTTGTCAGGCAGTTCGACCGACAACGTGCCGTCTGCCAGCGTCGTGAAATGAAGCTCGATCCTTCGTGCAGACATATCGAAGGAGTGCGTCGTGGCGCCGAAGGCGAGGAGAGCCAATGTGTCGATCGAGTCAGGGCCGGTAACCGTGATCGTGAAGGTGTCGCCCGCGTGAAGTTCTCCGGGCGCACCGGAAATGACCGGCCTCACGGCGGGATTTCCCGAGGCGTCGAAGAGATAGTCCGGCGTATAGCGCTCTCCGTTGAGGTTCGTGACTGGCCCGGGCGCCCCGCCGCCAAGCGACAGAACCGTTCCGTCCGGCAGCAGCAGCGTCGTCGAGTGATAGAGGCGGGGAACGGTCGCGCTGTCGCCGATGGTCCAATCGCCGGTATCCGGATCCCAGATGGCGGCCGTGTAGTTGGGATTGGTGAGTGTGTTGTTGCTTGACGCGTCGACCGAGCTACCGCCCGTCAGCAGCACCCTGCCGTCCGGCAGCACGGTCAGGTTCGACCAAATTCGGTCGAGCCCGACGGCGTCGGTGCGCTGGAACGTCGGCGTGGAGCCGCTGATATCCATGATCCAGGCAAAGCCGTCGTTCGCCAGGATCAGCACGCGGTCCACGTCGAACATGACCGCCGGCTGCCACCACGCCGTGGTGAACGGCAGTTCTGCGACGGCGTGCACCGATCCGCTTCCGGTCGGGTCTATCGCATAGACGGTCGGGTCGCCGGGCTTGAAGGTGATGATCTGCCCGTCGAAAGCGACCCACGTTCGCGGATAGTTGGACGAGGTTTCGTATTCGTCGATATAGGCGCCGGTCAGCGTGCGCCAGCCGAGGCCCGGCGTGTAGATTTCCGAGTACCCGTTGTACTTATAGGTCTCGTCGCTGCCGCCAATGGCGAACACCTGGCCGGTCGGGAGCGAGATTGCCGTTCCATACCAGCGCGCGAAGTCCATCGGCCCAGTGGGAGAGGCTTGGATGCTGGTGTCTTGATAGCGATAGATGTTCACATCTGGCACGCCAGCGTTGGTCGAGCCGAGAGGACGCGCGTCTCCACCCACCAACAGAATTTCGCCTGTCCCCGGCACGATCACGGCGGCGCAGCAAAAAAGGTCTGTGGCGGTCGTGTGGGTGAGGGTGTTGTGCGTGTTCGTGACCGGGTCGAACACGTCGTAGTAGAGCTGCGCGCCCTGCTGTCCGCTTTGGTTGGAGCCGAACGTCAGCACTTTGCCGTCGGGCGTCAAAATTGAGTGGATGGCGATGAGCGGCCAGCTGAAAACATTGCTCCAATCGTCAGCCATGACGGCCGCCCGTCGCCAGCGCATGGCGCTTCGTGGAGTGATCAGGGCGCTTCGTTGAGTGGTCAGGGCAGCTCGTCACGATAAGCCACTCACGCTTGGTTTTGAGGTGTGGATTACACAGCCAGAAAATTCCCAATTTCCGAGAGGTAGCGCAAAGTACGTAGAGTCGACGTCAACCGAACGACCGAGTGCCCGAGTACGAAATTGGAAAAACGTTCCCAACTTAATGGGTAACCCGGCGATCCAAATCGCGCGCCGCTGATCGCCAAAAAATAGCAGTATTGCGTATAGTTAAGGGGCATCCAGACACGTTTTGAGTCAATGGCAATTCGTGGGTAGCGGCCTCCGCCGATTGACCTTCCGCGAACGTTGGCGTGCCGCCCGCAGCCACGATGGCGTCTCGATCGGCCGCTGTTCGCGGGCGGCTGCACGGCCGCGAGGCCGACCGAAGCCCTCCGCTCGCTACGCCGCCGCGCGCTTCACAGAAACGGGTACGGACTTGTAGGACGGCGTGCCGCTCCGCCGGTCGTAGTTGTCGATGGCGATGAGGTTGTTGGCCTCCGGATAATACGCAGCAACGGATCCCGCCGCGATGTCGAACGCCACGGCCGTCAAACCGGACAGCGTGCGCGGCGCTTCGTCCTCGTTGCAGAGCGTTTCGACATCGACGACGTCGCCATGCTGCAGACCGCGCGCCGTCAGGTCGGCAGCGTTCATGAAGATGATATCGCGACGGCCCGTGATGCCGCGATAGCGATCGTCGAGGCTGTAGATCGTCGTATTGTACTGATCGTGGCTGCGGACGGTAGCGAGCAGCAGAGCACCCGCCTGTTCGCACCGCGGATCCTCTTCGACACCGGGAGATACGAGGAACTCGGCCTTGCCCGATGGCGTCTTCCACACGCGCCGTGAGGCCGGCACGGAGAGGCGGAAGCCGCCCGGCTCGGAAACGCGCGCGTTGTAGTCGGAAAAATCCGGAAACACGGCTTCGATCTTATCGCGGATGCGCCCATAATCGGCGACGAGCGCCTGCCAGGGCACGACGGTATCGGGCAGGGTTGCCAGCGCCAGTTCGGCGACGATGGCAGGTTCGGATTTGAGCAGCTCCGAGGCCGGCTTGAGCCCGCCGGACGAGGCGTGCACCATCGCCATGGAGTCTTCGACCGTCACGCTCTGCCGCCCGGTTTCTTGGATGTCCAATTCCGTGCGCCCGAGGCACGGCAGCACGAAGCTCTGTTTGGCCAGCAGCAGGTGCGAGCGGTTGGGCTTGGTCGCGATGTGAACGGCGAGATCGAGTTTGCGCATGGCGGCGAATGTGACGTCCGGATCGGACATGGCGACGGCCAGATTGCCGCCAAGACAGATCAGCGCCTTCGATTGCCCGTTCTCGATGGCTTCGATGGCCGCGACGGCATTGTGGCCCTTCTCGCGAGGCGCGCGGAAGCCGAACACCTGATCAAGATTGTCGAGCAGGTCCTTCGACGGCACCTCCGTGATCCCGACCGTGCGGTCGCCCTGCACGTTGGAATGGCCTCGCAGCGGACAGATCCCGGCGCCCTCCTTGCCGATGTTGCCGCGCAAAAGCAGCAGGTTGGCGATCTGATGCACGTTCGACGTGCCATGACGATGCTGTGTGATCCCCATGCCGTAGCAGATGATGACGCGCTCGGCCTCGGCGTAAACGTCTGCGGCCGCCTCGATGTCAGCCCGCGTGAGTGCGGAGAATTTCTCGATCAGCGGCCAGCTGGTCGCGTCAATATCGGACACGAGGTCTTCCAAACCGCGCGTGTGGTTGGCGATGAAGTCCCGGTCGAGCAGCCCCGCGCGGCCGGCCGAGACCTCCGTGCGATCCTTGTCGATCAGCGCTTTCATCATGCCTTTGAGCACGGCCACGTCGCCGCCGATGCCGACTTGATAATAGGACGAGGCGATCGGCGTCGATCCGAGGGTCACCATTTCGAATGGATTTTGCGGTGCCGCGAACCGCTCGAGCCCGCGTTCCCGCAGCGGATTGAACACAACGATCTTGCAGCCGCGCTTGGACGCCTCTCGCAGCGTACCCAGCATGCGCGGGTGATTGGTGCCCGGGTTGTGCCCGATGCAGAAGATCGCGTCCGCGTGGTCGAAATCCTCGATGGTCACCGTCCCCTTGCCGACGCCGATCGAGTCCGGCAGCCCGACGCTCGTCGCCTCGTGGCACATGTTCGAGCAGTCGGGAAAATTGTTGGTGCCGAACTCGCGCACGAAGAGCTGATAGAGGAATGCGGCTTCGTTGGAGGTCCGGCCGGAGGTGTAGAACTCCGCCATGTTCGGATCGGGCAGAGCCTGGAGCGCGGCCCCGATCTGCTCGAACGCATCGTTCCAGGAAATCGGTTGGAACCTGTCCGTGGCGTGGTCGTAGACCATCGGATGCGTCAGGCGCCCCTCGCTTTCGAGCGCGTGATCGGACCACTCCCAAAGCTCTGAAACCGTATGAGCGGCGAAAAATTCGGGCGTAGCGCGTTTGCTGGTCGCCTCCCAGGCCACGGCCTTGGCGCCGTTCTCGCAGAATTCAAACGACGAGGTGTGCCGCGGGTCAGGCCACGCGCAGCCGGGGCAATCGAAGCCGGCCGGCTGGTTCATGGTCAGGAGACCCTTCACCTCGCGCGGTACGGCCATTTCGCTGCTGAGCGCGCGCGCGACCGCCTTGAGGGCGCCCCAGCCGCCGGCTGGCCCCTTGTAGGTCGCAACTCCGGTGACGGATTTTCTCTGTGCCGGCTGACGCGAGCCGCTGAACGGCTGGTTGGCCATATGCGGCTTCTGGTCGAACGTTTCGGCAGGCGCGGGCTTCGTGCTGATGTGCGCCGGTTGCGCTTCCTCGC
This sequence comes from Hyphomicrobium sp., assembly GCF_051860585.1. Taxonomy (GTDB): domain Bacteria; phylum Pseudomonadota; class Alphaproteobacteria; order Rhizobiales; family Hyphomicrobiaceae; genus Hyphomicrobium_C. Next base: position 640,578 of record NZ_JBHYDS010000001.1, on the reverse strand, counting down.
TGTCGATCCCCGAAATCCGGTGCGGGTTCTTGGTCATCATCGACTCCCGATTTTTCCGAGCGCTGCGTGGCCTTTAGATGAGTGTCGCGTGCGCCGGAAACAAGCCTTTGCCCGTCGGGCGTGTCGCGCGCTTCATGCACGCTTCTACGCGCCGCGACATCGCCCGCGTCACCACCGACGAAAACCGGCGCCGGAAACCGGCGTCGAATTGGCAACCGCAGACGGCGCAGTGGTCGCCGCCCGCCGCGCTGTGTTCACTTCCGGAGCATAGAGGATCCGACGCCGCCGTGTTTCGAATAACAACGCAGCACGCATGCTTCACAGCAAAAAGCCCCGGCGCAAGCGCCGGGGCTCCGCGACCGGTAGAATTCGCGGTTAGTCGCAGATGGTCCGGTACCGGCCGCGCCGGTAAACGCGATAGCAATCGCCGTCATAATAATCGTCGTAGTAGCCGTAGCTGGGTGCGTAGACGCCGAACCGCAGCCCGCGGCCCCAACCGCCGTGATGATGGCCGAAGCCATGATGGCCATGGCCGAAACTGTGACCGTGTCCGCCAAATCCACCGTGCCCGAAGCCTCTGCCGGCCTCTGCGGTGGCGGTGAATGAAGCGGCGGCAAGCACGGCCGTCAGGGCCACGCCGGCCCGTGTGATCGCTCTCATGATCTGTCCTTTCTTGCGATAGCGGCTCCTCGACGGCGGCTCGGGTGAGGCGAGCCGTCCGGTGCCATTGATGAGAAAACGGCAACCCCCTAAGTAGGGTTTCACGTCATCTCAAAAAAAGGAGCGATATCGGTGTGCCCGCATGGGCAAACCGCATGGGCAAATCAAGAGGGATGCCTGCACGAGCGTGTGCGCGAGCCGGTGACGACGCCAGAAAACGGGAGGAGACAGCTGTCCCCTCCCGCCGATTTCTGATGCCGTAATCGCGATGTCACTTAAAGCGGAACGGCTCTAGGCGGCGCGGACCGTGCGCAGGAAGCTGTCGACCTGTTCGCGCAGCGAGCGGCTGTCGGACGACAGCTGCCGTGCCGACGAGAGCACCTGCGCCGACGCCGTCCCCGTGTCGCTCGCGCCCTGGCTCACGTCCGTGATCGACATGGCGACTTCGCTGGTTCCCTTGGCCGCTTCCATGACGTTGCGGCTGATTTCCTGCGTCGTGGCCGACTGCTGCTCCACGGCCGCAGCGATGGCGCCCGAGATCTCGGACATCTTTGCAATCGTGGTCGTGATCTCTTGGATCGCGTTGACGGCTTCGCCAGTCGCCGTCTGCATTCCGGAAATCTGAGCCGCGATTTCGCTTGTCGCCTTGGCGGTTTGCGCTGCAAGCGCCTTGACCTCTTGAGCGACGACGGCGAAGCCCTTGCCGGCGTCGCCTGCGCGCGCCGCTTCGATGGTGGCGTTGAGCGCGAGCAGGTTGGTCTGCGACGCGATCGTGTTGATGAGCCCGACCACGTTGCCGATCCGGTTTGCCGTCTCGGACAGTTGCGTGACCTGGTCGTTCGTCTTCGAGGCCTGATGGACGGCCTGCGCGGCAATGTTGCTGCTCTCCTGCACCTGCCGGCCGATTTCGGTGACCGTCGAGGCGAGTTGCTCGGATGCCGCTGCCACGCCCTGGACGTTGACCGAGGTCTGTTCCGAAGCGGCAGCCACCATCCCGGAACGCTGCTGCGTTGTCTCGGCAGTGGTCGTCAGAGACGTGGCCGCGCCTTCGAGCTGGCTCGATGCCCGGGAGACCGCATCGACGATGCTGCCGACGGCGCCCTGGAACGAGTCCGCCAGCTTGCGCATGTCGGCCTTGCGATTTTCGACGGCGCGCAACTCGGCGGCCTTCTGCTCTTCTTCGAGCCGGATCTTGTCGGCCGCATTGTCGCGGAAGACGACGGCGGTTCTGGCAACTTCGCCGATTTCGTCGCCGCGCTCTTGCCCGGCGATGTCCACCTGGAAATTGCCGGCAGCAAGGTTCTGCAGCACCCGCACCATGTCGCGGAGCGGCTTGACGATGCCGAACTGACTGATCACGAAGCCCATCGCGAGGCCAAGACCGATGCCGACCGTGGCAACGATCAGCATCATGCGGACGGTCCGATTGTACTCGTCGGTCGCCGCGGCAGACAAGCTGCTGACTTCGGCGTCCAGCGCTCCAAAGAGGTCCGCTAAAGAGTCACGCAGGGCCTGCACCTTCGTTGCACTCGCGGCTACGGATTGCTGAAGCTTCACGACCTCTGCGGTCGCGGTAAAGTCGGCGACTCCGGCGGCAACGGCAAACGTATCGTTCAGCTCTGTTTTATACGCGGCAAACGCAGCCTCGATGGCCGCGATATGAGCCGCGTCCTTTTCGCTGGTTCTCTGCTTTACTTTGTCGAATTTCTCATTGAACTGCTTGAGATCCGCATCGACCGCCTTGCGAACCTCTGTACGAGTCGAGGGCGTGGGATTGGCGGCCAGCATGTATTCGGCGCGATTGAGAGCGATCGCGTCACGCGTGAGCCGGGCCGCGAGCAGCGCGCCGCCAGCCTTCTTCTCCATGAGGTCCGTTGCAGCGTTGAGGCTGCCAAGAGAGGTGGTCCCGAAATAGGTGATCGTGATGGCGACCGCCGCCATTACACCGATAACCGCGAAGATTTTGGTCAAAACTCGGAATTGCGAAAGGAATGCCATGGCCCCGTTGATCCCCGAAAAGCAAAATGCGCACATCGCAAGTTGCATGAGCGCAGCGGCGCAAGAGCCGAGTACGCAAGCAATAATTGCTAGGGAAGTTTTGCCTGATAATGGTAAATGTAGTGTGTTCAATTTGATTGGATAAACGACGAATGATATTTACAAAAACAATACCGTTGCATCGTCATTTCGGCCCGGAAGTTGAAATGACAGGCGAATTAGCGGGCCATGTCCTGGCGCTCGCGCAGGGCCTTATCGAAACGCGATGCGATCCAAAGCCACGCGCCGGCAAGCGGAATGGATGCGACTGCGACCGCGGCGAGGGGCCAACCCATTGCTTTCGTCAAACCATTGAACACCGCGCCCGAGAGCGCGTCTCCGCCCCGGTAGACCACGGTGTCGATGAAGTTCTGCGCCTTATAGCGTTCGTCGACGCCGACCGCGGTGTACAGCACCTTGGTCGCCGGATTGGACAAGGCGAACGCTGCCACGCGTTCGGCGACCATGATGGCGGCCACGACATGCAACTCAGGCATCGCGGCGTAAAGGCCGAGACCCGCCAGCGTGAAGGCGGGGAGCACCGCGGCCGCCGCGCCAATCCCGAGGCGCGACATGATGCGCCCGGTCAGCGCCACCTGCACCAGCACGGTGAGCACGCTTGTGATCAGATCGCGTTCGGCGAAGAACTGGACGCGCGCCGTTGCGTCGAGAATCGTTTCGCCCGCAAGTCGCGCTTGCTCGAGATAGAAGAACGTCGAGAGAAGGTTCGCGATCAGGACGTAGAGCGCAATGCGCAGGAGATAGGGATCGCGCACCACGCGTTCCGCGCCTGAGAGGAGCGAGCGAAGCGTGGGCGGCGCGTCCGCCACGTTGTCCTTGGCAAGCGTCGCGGGCTGCGTTGCGCGCCTGAGCCAGATCGAGAGCGCCGCCGCCGCGAGCAGCGCGAGCCCCGACACGAGCAGCAGGTTCTCCTGCCCGACCACCGGCGCCAGGCCCCTCGCCGCGAAAGGCCCGAGCACGGCCCCCGTCGTCCCGCCGGCCGCAATGAACCCGTAGAGCCGTTTTGCCTGCGCGCTGTCGTAGAGATCCGACATCAGGATCCAGAACAGCGACACGACGAACAGGTTGAACACGCTGCCGAACACGAAGAACGCGCCACTGAATTGCGGCCCCGCGCCCGCCCGCAACGCGATCCAGAAGCCGAGCATGATCGCGACGAACACCGCGTATAGCGCGGGCAGGATCAACGCGCGCGAGAACCGCGCCACGAGCCATCCAAACAGCGGCACGGCTGCGAGCATCACCAGGAAAACGAGGAGAAACCAGAGCTGGCGCTGATCGGCTGTCGCTTCGGCACTGAAATTTTCCCGCACCGGCCGGATCAGGTAATAGCCGCCCAGCACAAGGGCGAACGTGATGAAGGATCCGGTCGCCGCAATGGCTTCGCCCGGCTCGATGGCGACGATGCGGCGCAGAAGCGCGTGCGCGGGCGAAGGATCGCCACCAGTGCTTTGATCGTGCGCCATGTCCCGCCACTTCCCCGTGCCAATCGCGCGTACGATAGCGCGCGGGATACATGCGTGCATGACGCATGCCGAGAACATCCATTGAACGTAAATGCGGCGGCGCGATGCGGCTTGGATATCCCGTCAGAAGCGGTAAGTTCCCGAAAGGGTTACGCCGCAACGGCCGCCGGTGGGGAAAGATCACATGCCGAGACGCACAATCGTCGCCACGCTGAGTGCCAGCCTCGTCGCGGCGCTCTCCGTTGCCTCCGCCGGCCCGTCCGATGCCGCCTATCGCTTGTGCGCCCTGCGCGACGGTCCGCGCGGACCGTGCACGTGCAAAAACGACGGCGATGGGCCCGGCCAGTTCACGACGGTCCCGAAGAGCCGCTGCCGGGCGGAGACACCGAAAGACGGCGCGGCCGTCGACGCGGCCACGCCCGTGGCGGCGCCGGGCGCTCCCGCGGCCAACGAACCCGCGAAGGCAGAAGCCCAGCAGCCGGCCGCCCCCGTTGCTCCCGCGATGACGGCGCCTGAATCCGTGGCCGCACCCGCGCCGCCGGAAACCACCGGAGCTCTTCCGGTGCCGCCCTCTGCGGGCGGAACCGGAAAGCTCGATCAGGTTCGTGCACGTGGCAAACTGATCTGCGGCGTCAACACCGGTCTGCTTGGCTTCTCCGCCAGAACCGACACGGGCGTCTGGTCCGGCCTCGACGTCACGTTTTGCCACGCCCTGGCTGCCGCGGTTTTCGGCGATGCCGACAAGGCCGAATTCGTGCCGCTCGAAAACAGCGAACGCTTCGACGCCCTGACCAGCGGCAGGATCGACGTGCTGTCACGCAACACCACGTGGACGATGAACCGCGAGGTCGATCTTGGATTGCGCTTCGCCGGCATTCTTTATTTCGACGGCCAGGGCTTCATGACGAGCGACGAGCGCGGCTTTGTTTCGGCCCAACAGCTCAACGGCTCGAAAGTCTGCGTCGAGGCCGGTACGACGACGGAAAAGAACATGGCTTTCTACTTCAAGGCTCATGAGATCGATGCGCAGGTCATGTCGTTTCCGACCCGCGACGAAACGCTGAAGGCCTACACATCCGGCGCCTGCGACACCTTCTCGGGCGATCGCTCGGCGCTCTATTCGTTCCGTGCCTCGCTGCCCGAGCCCAACAAGCACGCGATCCTGCCGGAAGTGATCTCGAAGGAGCCTCTGGGTCCCGTCGTCCTGAAGTCGGATGACGAATGGGCCGAGATCGTGCGCTGGACGCTCGCCGGACTGGTCAACGCGGAGGAAGTCGGTCTCGACCGCGCGTCCGCCGCAACGACCGATCCGTTGAACGACGACGCCCAGCGTCTCGTCGAAGGCGCGGGCGCGAGCGGCGAGAAACTTCGTCTCAGCAAGACATGGCTGCGCGAGACGGTCGCCGCGGTCGGCAACTACGGCGAGATATTCGAGGCCAATGTCGGGAAGGAAAGTCCCCTCGGCATGGAGCGCGGGCTGAACGCCCTGTGGAAGCGCGGCGGCATCTTGTCCGCGCCGCCGATGTGGTGAGGCGCGTATCGGTGCGGCCCTCTCAGGCGAGGCGCTCTTTGGCGGGATTCAAGGGACAACAGGTCCACATGCGTCAAATCCATTCTCGCAACCTCGGCAAGGCGCGGATCGGCGCGGCGGCGATCCTGGCCGCCTGTGCGCTGGCGCTCGGTTTGGCCGCGCCGGCCGAGGCGCAGCGGCAGCGCATCCCGCCCCCGGAGCCGAGCTCGATTGCGTGGATAAGCCCGGCTGGCATGGCCGAGATGAGCAACGCCATCGCCAGCTACCGGTCGATTGCCCAGGCGGGCGGCTGGCCGGCCCTGCCGGGCCGCGTCACGTTGAAGCTCGGCGATAGCGACGCCAACGTCGCGACCCTCCGTCGCCAGCTCCAGATGACAGGCGATCTGCGCAGCGGCGGAAACTCCTACGTGTTCGACGACGCCCTCGAAGCGGCGGTGAAACGCTACCAGCTCCGCAACGGCGTCGAGCCGAACGGCATCGTCTACGGCATCACGCAGCGAATCCTGAACGTGCCGGTTGAAACGCGCGTTCGCCAGCTCGAGCTCAATCTCGGGCGCATGCAGCAGCTGATGCCGAAACTGTCGGCGCCCCGTTTCGTGCTCATGAACTCCGCGAGTTTCGAGCTGCAGGCCATCGCCGGCGGCCGCGTCGAGCTGACAAGCCGCACCGTTGCCGGAAAGCGCGCCACGCCCACGCCGACCATCAGCGCCTCGATCCAGGCCGTCAACCTGCTGCCCTATTGGCACGTGCCGCAGTCCATCGCGCGCGCGGCGCTCATCCCCGCTGTCCGCAAGGACCCGGCCTACCTGTACAAAGAGCATATCCGCGTCTTCTCGTCCTTCGGCGGCGAGGAGATCGATCCGGCGCTCGTCAACTGGTGGGGGCCCGAGGCCGAACGCTACGTTTTCCGGCAGGACTTCGGCCCGCACAATGCGCTCGGAACGATGCGCTTCGACATGCCGAACAAAGAAATCGTCTACATGCACGACACGCCGATGAAGACGCTGTTCGACCAGCACGAGCGCGCCTTCAGTGCGGGCTGTGTCCGCGTGAAAAACTATCTGGCCTTGGCGGAATGGGTGCTGGCCGGCCAGAACGGCTGGACGCAGGATGCGCTCGCGTCCGCCATCGCCGGCGGGCAGCGGGCGACGCTCAAGCCGCCTGCCGCGGTGCCGGTCCATTTCGTCTATCTGACGGCGTGGTCGGAGAACGGCGTCGTGCAGTTCCGCAACGATCTCTACAACCGCGACGAGGGCGCCTTCGACGGCGGCGAGCAGGTCAGCTCCGCTCCGATGACGATGTCGGTTGCGCCGTAGCGTAACGCGCCGTTCAGGCAAGCGCGGCCCGAATGGCGTCGAGGCCATCCGTTAGGGCGGCCGGCCCAGGCTGCAGGATCAGCGGCGACTTGATTTCCACGATCCGCCCAGCCGCCACCGCCGGCACGGCATCCCAACCCTCGCGCGCCTTGAAGCTGTCCGTGCGGACCTTCTTCCCACACCACGACGCCAGCAGCACGTCCGGGCGTCGCGCGATGACCTGCTCCGAGGTGACGATCCGGTCCTTGGCGGCGGCCTGCGTGGAGAGATCCGCGAAAATGTCGGTGCCGCCCGCGATCTCGATCAGCTCCGACACCCAACCGATGCCGGAGATCATCGGGTCGTCCCACTCCTCGAAGTAGACGCGTGGCCGGTGGGTGCGGCTTTCCGTTTGGCTGGCGACATCGCGGACGCGCGCCTCGAGACCGCTTGCGAGCGCCTCGGCCTTGTCCGGGCAGTCGATCAGCGCGCCGAGCGTCCGGATCATCGCGAAGATGCCGGAGAGGTTGCGTTGATTGAAGAGGTAGACGGGCAGGCCGCGGCGGGCGAGATCGCTCACCACCTGGGCCTGGATGTCCGAGAACGCCAGGATGAGGTCGGGCTCGAGCGCCGCGATGCGGTCGATGTCGGCCGACAGAAACGACGAGATGCGCGGTTTTTCTTTGCGCACCTGCGGTGGGCGCACCGCATAGCCGGAGACGCCCACGATGCGGTCCTGTTCGCCGAGGAGATAGAGTGTTTCGACCGTCTCCTCGGTGAGGCAGATCAGGCGGCGAGCGGGATAGCGCCGCACTGCGTTCTTGGCCTTACGCCGAGACGGCGGCGGACGGCGTTGCCTGAGCCGAAGCGCGCCGCTTGGGCGCGATCACCGAAAGCGCGACCGCCGCACGATAGACGAGGGCAAAGCCGGCGTAGGCCACGGCGTTGATCGCGAACACTTCCGCAACAACTGCAGACGTGAAACCGCTCGACGGATCGGTGAAGGCAAGACCGCCGAGGTAGAGAGCGGCCTGATAGCCGGCGAACGCGACCAGGAACGTGACCACCCAGCCGGCGAGGGCCGGGACGTTGGCGCGGGCAGCCGCGCGTGCCGCGAAGTAGCCGACGAATGCGGCGAAGCCGATGGCAGCACCCCAGAGATAGGTCTCGGCGGTGTGCGGGTAGTTGAGCAGCAGGAAGCCGACCGCCTGATTGATGACCCAGGCGAGCCCGACGAGGATCAGGCCGTCCGTGCGCTCCATCTTGAGGGCGGCGAGGGCAGCGACAGCCGCAAGCGGCGCGGCGCACGCATAGCCGTAGCTGCCGATGACGGTGAGGCCCGCGATGAGCGCGATCCAGATGGCCGTTCCGGCGGCGGTCTGCGAGGCGGCCGAAGCGTTGGTGGCGGCGGGTGCGTTGGTCACGGTCGTGTCCCCTTATCGTGTGTCCGGTGCGGTGTATTGAGGCCGGCCATAGCGCCCGGAGGCACCCGGCTCAGGTTCTTCCCCAAGGGATAGGCCGCCAGCCGGAAGTGTCAATCCGTAAAGTCGGCGCGAGGATGGCCTCGTGGCTCGGGAGCGCCCGCCCATAAGTCTCAACATGCGGCTCAAAGAGCGGCCGTGCGTGCGCCGGATGGCCTGGAGCGGCGGCCGGTCAAGCAGCCCGCGCCGTCTTTGCCGCAGCCAGCCATCCCTTGATCCGCTCGAGATCCGGCGGCGTGCCCTCGCGGAGAATACGCTGGCCCGCTGCCGTGGCCGCAAAGGCCAACACATCCGCGCAAAGTGAGACTTCGTCGGCGCTGGCCAGCGTCTCGGCGTCACGATACCCCGCCTGGGCCAGCAACTCGGCGTGCCCGCCGCGCAAGCCCGGAATATCGAGCATGAGCCGGCACTGATCCTGCCACAGGGCGATGGTGTCCGCCGTGATCGACCGCGAGTTGAGCCCCGAGGCAATGGCATCCGGTGCGGCCGACAGGAAGTCCGCCACGGACGTCACCCCGAGCGGAGCCATCCGGTCCGCCGTCTTGGGGCCGATCGACGGCGCCCGCTCGATGGCGTCGGCCAGCGTCAGATAGTGCTTCGTTGCCGATGACCGGGCCGACGAACGCGCTGGAGCGTTGCCGATGTCTATGGGGGCTGCGCGGCCGCCTGCGGATGCGGGCGGCGGAGCGGCAGCCTTCGAACTGGCGGCCTGGGAAACAGACGTCGGCACGACCTGCAACGCCGCCGCGCGGTGCTCCGCCCGCTGGGCGAGGCGCGGCGCCTCGATCTCGACGGCATAGAGATCCTGCACGACGCGGTCGTCCTCGGGCAACGTCGCGTACACCCGCCCGGTCGTGACCAGCTCGTCGTACATCGCCGTCACGACGCGCCGGTCCTCGGCGTCCGCCAAACGCTTGGCGAGCGCCTTGGCCGGGATCTTGATCGCGGCCAGAACGGTATCGAGCCCGAGATCGACGTCCGGCGGCACGGCGCCCGTCTCGACAAAGGCGCGGTCGAGCGCGCAGGCGAACGTCGCCGCCGCGTACACCACGAGATCGCCTAGGATTTTACGGCTGAACCCGTCCAGACCCGCCGGCGGATCGATGACGCCCGCCTTCAGATCGTAATGCGCAATCAATGCCTCGTAGTGCGCGTTGGCTTTTTCAGCGCCACGGCAGACGAGATCGCGCAGCCATCCCGGCCCGTCGCCGGCCGTCACGATGAAATCGCCGGATGTCGCGAGCCCCTGCGCCCGCAGCGCATCGTACGAGCGCGAGATCGACCACTCGGCCGCGCGGTGGATGCTGTTTTCGGCCGCGGACTGCGCGGTATGGAAGGGCTGGATAGGATCGGTGATGTAGTGCGACAGCACGCCTGCGCTCCACGCGGCGGCCTCCCAGTCCTCGGCCCTGAGCGCCGTGCACAGCTTGGCGTACCACTCGTCCGCCTTGCCGAGCGCGCCGCCCCAATATGCGTCGCGCACATGCAGCACGTGGTTCTTGAAGTCCTTGAACTGGTCGTCCGGCGCCTTGGAACCCGCGAGATAGGTCTCGGCATGCTTCAGGAACAGGCGCTGCCAGCGCTCCGTCTCCGGGCTCGTCAGCTGCTTGAGCGCATCGAGCGCCAGCTTGTGGTGCGTGCCCTTGGCGTGCGCCGCGTAGATGATCCGGAACAGCAACGACATGCCGAGCCCCCGTTTTCGAATTGCGTCTCTGCAACCTGGGCCGAGTCGGGGTCTCACGGAAAGGCGCGGGCGGACATCCCCTGTGCATGGCGCGCCTTGAATCGGCGCGTTGCTCACAGGAATTCGAGCAGCGCTTTCAACGTTTCCTCCGGCGCTTCCTCGGGCAGGAAGTGGCCGCAGTCGACGGCGTGCCCGGTGACGGTGGAGGCCGACCGGGCCCGCCAGATCCCCAGGACATCAAACGTCCGGCCGACGATCCCGCGCCCGCCCCACAGCGCCAGCAGTGGCATAGTGAGCCTGTCGCCCGCCGCCGCGCTCGCCGCATCGTGGTCGAGGTCGATGCTCGCCCCCGCGCGATAATCCTCGCACGCCGCATGAACCGCGGCCGGATCGAACGAGGCTTCCACGTAATGGCGGAGCGTGGCCTCGTCGAAGGCGCCGTCCGTCCGGCCCCAAGATGCAAGCGTGTGGCGGATGAAGTGGTTCGTGTCGTTGACGATCATCCGCTCGGGAAAGTCAGCCGGCTGGATCAGGAAGAACCAGTGGTAGTAGGCCGTCGCGAAGGCTTTGTCGGTTGCCGCGTACATGTCCGCCGTGGGACAGATGTCGAGCACCGCCAGCCGCTCGACCGCGGCCGGATGATCGAGCGCGAGACGATGCGCGACACGCCCGCCCCGGTCGTGCCCGACGAGCCGAAAGCGCTCGAAGCCGAACGACCGCATCACGGCCACCTGGTCCGCCGCCATCGCACGCTTGGAATAGGCCGCATGTCCCGGCCCGCCCGGAGGCTTGCTTGACCGCCCGTAGCCGCGCAAATCGGCCAGCACCACCGTGAAGTGCTCCGCCAGGCGCGGGGCGATCTTGCGCCAGCACAGGCTCGTTTGTGGATAGCCGTGCAGCAGCAGCACCGGCGGCCCCGACCCGGCCGTCCAGGCTGCGATCTCAATGCCGTTGCCCACCGGAACGGTGTGTGATGTAAAGCCTTCGAACATTTGGCGGACCTCCCGCCCGACTTTAGGCAATGCGAGAATTCGAGGGAAGACAATGAAGCTGGTGCGGTTCGGACAGAAGGGTGCGGAGAAGCCCGGCCTTGTCGATCAGGATGGCAAGATCCGCGATCTGTCGGAGCACGTCGCCGACATCACGGGCGAAACGCTGGCCCCGGAGATGCTGGCGCGGCTCAAGGCGCTCGATCCGTCGGCTTTGCCGCTCGCGCCCGAGGGTGTGCGCATCGGCCAACCCGTCGCGCGGCCGTGGAGTTTCATCGCCATCGGTCTCAATTACGCCGACCACGCCAAGGAAGCCGGTCTCGACATCCCGTCCGAACCGATCATCTTCAACAAGCTCGGCAACACGGTCTCCGGGCCCTTCGACGACGTGATCTATCCGAAGAACTCCGACCGCATGGATTGGGAGCTGGAGCTGGCCTTCGTCATCGGCAAGCGCGCGCGCTACGTCGAGGAGAAGGACGCGATGGACTACGTCGCGGGCTATGCCATCTGCAACGACGTGTCGGAGCGGCGCTTTCAGATGAAGCGCAACGGCCAGTGGTTCAAGGGCAAGGCGGCCGAGACGTTCGGCCCGCTCGGGCCATGGCTCGTCACGACGGACGAGGTGCCCGATCCCTCGAACCTCAAGATGTCGCTCAAGGTCAACGGCGAGGTGAAGCAGCAGGGCTCCACGGCGACGATGATCTTCTCGATCCCGTATCTGGTTGCCTACGTCACGCAGTTCTGCGTGCTGGAGCCCGGCGATGTGGTCACCACCGGCACGCCGCCCGGCGTCGGCTCGGTTATGAAGCCGCCGCAGTATCTCCAGGCCGGCGACGTGATGGAACTCGAGATCGAAGGCCTCGGCCTCCAGCGCCAGACCGTAGTGCCGTTTACGGGGTGACGAACGCGCGTAGGAAGAGCTAGAGAAATTCGCCCGCCTCCCGCGAAGGGAAGGCGGGCGTTTCTGTTTATTTGAAGTGGTACGAGAGACCGGCGCGGATGACGTCGATTTCTCCGATGTCGTCGCCCGAGTTGCGCGCCCAGTAATGAAGGCCTTCGACGCGGCCGCTGAAGTCCTGCGAAAACTTGTACTCGACGCCACCGCCAACAACCGCTCCGCCCACGTCCGTTGTCTTGGTTTGCGTGCCGAAACCAACAAAAGTGGTGCTGGCATGCAGCTCGGACCAGTTGTACCCGGCCGTTGCGAACAGCAGGGTGTTCCGGCTCGCAAGCCAGCCTAAACGGCCGCGAACGCTCGCGACAAATTCGGTATCTACCGCCATCCTGAAGAAAGCGTCGCCTTGGCTGTAAGACGCGCTGGACCAGTCGAAATCAGCCTCGACACCCAGCAGCACCGGCCCGGAAAAGTGATTGTAACCCGCATGCGCGCCGATTACGCCGCCGTCCATTTCGATCGGCGTATCAGTGTCGAAATCCAGATAGCCGCCGTGGACACCGAGATAGAACCCGCTGAACTCGGATGTCTGCGCGTTGGATGCCGAAACGCTGAATGCCAGCGCGATGGCTGACACGGCTGAAAGTGCAATCGCCCGTCGCATGATTCTGTCCCCCGACTCTGATCGACATTGGATCTCTGGATCGCGGAGCGTCAGCGCCGCGCCAGATTAATGACGTGATCGCATCATTAGGACGCGATCATCATCCATGCGGTCAGTGATTCGACAGCTTGTGTCCAGTTGGCTGGAAGCGATTAGCGGGAATGAGCCAGCAAAATCCGCCCACTCCGACAATGCAGTCAGTCTACAAACTAACGTTCTGAGAAACCGCGCCGCCTACCTGCTCAGCCCCTTCGCCTTCAGCTCGGCGAGGTATTCGCCCCACTTCTTGTCCTTCTGCAGCGACAGGTCGTGGTGCCGTTTACGGGGTGAGCGGGTTCACAAGGCATGGCTTGATAGCCGCGAGGACTCGGTCTCGCGTGCATTTTACGAATGGTCTCAAAGAGCGGGTGGTGCTGAGGTCTTGATCCCCTTCCGGGGAGCGGAGCGGCAGGCCGTGGGAACAACGCGGGATGCGGCCCACCTTCACTTGCCCGCCTTCGGCAGGACCTCGCTCCGCTGCTGCTCACGCCATCGCGAATTGATGTCCGAACGAGTGGACCCCGCTATGACGCAACCTCACCGGCGCGAAGGCGTCATGCTGAAAGCATGTCTCCGACATGACCCGAACATCCACCGTGCACACGTTGGCTTTCACGGTCCATCCAACCGAGAAATCCGCTCCGAACCTTTCCAGCCTAGCTGATGGTACCAGTTTGAGGGAGGCGCAGCTCCTACTCACCAAACGTCCAGCTCACGCCGGCCCCGGATGAGCGGGATGCGGTGAGCGTATGCGGAGAATGGGGAGGCGGGGATAACGTTTTGTGGATGTCGGCTGAGGGCCAGGAGCAGAAGTGGAAGGCGCTCATCACGCCTTCCACGCGACTTTTGCTAAGCGGCTGCATCTACGGCATCTAAAGCGCGCGCTGAGTAGACGAGTGCCGCTCCTGCATTCATCGCAATCGCAACGCCGAGCGCCTCGGCGATTTCCTCTTTGGTCGCACCGTTCTCCACCGCCTTTTGGGAATGCACCGAGATACATCCGTCGCATCGCGTGGTCACCGCCACCGCAAGCGAGATCAGCTGCCGGGTCTTCTCGTTCAGATGCCCGGTCTTGGCGCCCGCTCCGGTTGCCATCAGATACCCGCCCACGGAGTCCGGCGAGAGTTTTCCCAACTCACCGATCCGGCCCAACAGTGAATTGCGGTAGGTCTTCCAATCCATCAACGACATGTGCTTACTTTCTCCTCTGTTATTGCGCGACGGCGATCTGCGTGGAGTGGGCAACGAAGGTCGTCTCGTCGGTATCGATCGAGGTCACGTCCAGGGCGTTGTCCTTTGCGTTCTCGTAGGTGAAGCGGAAGTTTGGATTGGCAGAGAGGGAAAAGCTGGTCTCCGCCTTAAAGACTAGACCGCTTCCACGCGTCACCGTGACCTCGCGGATAAAGCGAGCCGGAATGTAGGCCCGTGTTGCCGGATCCATCTGCAATCCGTTGTTGTTAGGATGCTTGATCATGATCTGCGCCTCGCGCAGCGCCGCGGTTTCGACAGCGGGATCGAAGCTTTTGACTAGGGTCTTCCCGAGGTCGTCATTGGCTCTGTCGGCATCCTTTGGAGCCGGCGCGGCGCAGCCCCCGGATGCCTTCACAAAGGCTTTGTTCATGTGCAGCACGCCGTCTTCCGTTTCGACGATCGCGTGAACGAAGGAATACATGTCGATCCGCACGCGCGTCGTAAAGCGGCGCTCCCCGCCGCCTTCTCCTGCCGCCGGACCAAAGGTCAGCGTGAGCGCCACGGGCGCCGGGTTCTTGTCGATGATCAACCACATCGACTTCAATGGACCTTTGACGGTTGGCGGAATGCGGACGGTGATCGGAACAACTGCGGCGTCTTCTGCCCGCTCCGGAGCATCTATGACGACGACTCCGTCGTTCTCCTGGATTGGGCGCGATCCGAACACCTCGCTCTGCAACGACGGCCAGATGTCATCTTCGGCGCGAGCCGTGCCGTTCATGTAAATATTAAAGCCCGCCATCACGATGACGGCCGCAAATCGACTGAGTGAGTGCCTGCTCGTTTCCATTGAGATGAGTCTCCTCTCTTCTTATTCCCATTCAAGTTCTGCGAAAGCGGTTGTCACGTTTCGGACGTGGTACTGGTCGAACATCTTCCAATTGGCACGCTCGGATTGCCCGACAGTTTTTGTCGCTTCCATCAAGTCTTTGCCGTCCTTGATGAGCCTGCGCACATCGGACGCAACGATCGACCAGTACTGCTTCTCCGGCATGATGGCGCCGGGGAGTTGCATTGCATGAGGACCGTGTCCCGGAACAACGCGGGCCGCTTTGCGTCCTTCGAGCTGCTCGATCAGCGATAGCCAGCCCCGAAGAGAGCCGTCGAGCGTTGGGATGTGGCCAGAGAACAGCAGATCGCCAAAGAACGCGGTTTCGGTTTTACTGTCGGTGATGATGAGGTCGTTGTCGGTGTGGGCAGTCTTCTGCGCCTCGCACAAGAGGGATCTTCCACCCAGATCGAGGGTTAGTGTGTCTTCCACGTTCAGCGTTGGTAGGATGATCTCAGAGCCCGCGAAAGCGTCCTCGCCAAGCATGTCCTTGCTCGACGCCATATAGCTTTGGCTCCGTGCTTCGAGCCCACGCCTGAGCTTGTGATGACCGACGTACTGCGGATTGTCTTCCTTGAAGGCCGCATTGCCGAACACATGGTCCGGATGCATGTGGGTGTTGATGACGTAGCGGATCGGTTTGTCGGTGATGGCCTTGATCGCGGCCCGCAACTCACGTCCGACCTTGGCGCTGCCGAGCGTATCGATGACAGCGACGGCGGCGTTGCCGATGACGAAGCTGGCGTTGGACATGTCGCCGCGATTTTCGGGTGATTGCAGCTCGTAGCGGCCCTGATGAACGAATACGCCGGGCGCAACTTCACTGACAGATAGTATGGTATTCGCCAGGGCAGGCACTCCGCCGACGAGTGGGGCGACCGTGAAAGCGAGCGCGGATCTCAAGATTGTTCTCCGGCAGGTGCACCGGCTAAGCACATGTGTCAGCGCGTTGGTCTCGTATTCGCTGGACGCGCCTGGGGCTTTCAGTTGCGACGATGTGCACATAGCCATCCTTCCAGTAGGTAGGTGCGCCGGACAAAAAATTTTACGTGGTTAGTCTCTCCATGGCCTGCCGATAGGCGGGCTTAACAAGCGACGGATCTTTCAAGGCCCACGCTACGATGCTTGCGCCTTGTAGCGTGCTGAGAAGCAACAAGGCACAGCCCTTGGGGGTCTGGCCGCCTTCGATCTCTCCGACCGCGATTGCGGCAGCAACAACCTTTTCGAGCCATGTGAGATGAAGCTCGAAGAACTTTTTGACACGCTGCTGCATGGAGACGGGGAGATAGGCCGCATCCGCAGCAAGCGCGCCGCACAGGGGCATTTGTCCGTCCTGCAAGCTGGTCGCGAATAAGTCGCCGTACAACAGAAGCTTTCGTTTCGGACTGACCGAGCGTGCCGCCAGCGCTTCCAGCTCGGCGATGAACCGCTCAAGATAAGCGTCGATGAGGGCTGTTCCCAAGTCTTCCTTGGTCGGGAAGTGATGGTGGATACTGGCTTTGCGGATGCCAACGCGCTCCGAAAGATCCGCGTAGCTGAACGCGGCATAGCCCACCGTACGGATCAGCGCTTCGGCTTCGGAAAGCAGGGCGGACTTGGTATCGACATGAGCCATGGCTGTATCTACCTACTACATGGTAGGCTGTCAAGCCGGTGTTTTGTTTGATGCGCGACGCGATGGTCTAGGGTGCATGTCTGCTTGGGGTCAAAAGCAGCCGTCAATGGGCTTTCAAAAAATAGCAAACTGGCCGCCCCCTTGTCCTCGCCTTCGCCCCTACCGCGACAGCCCCTTCGCCTTCATTCGGCCCGTGCTCTCTTTCCCCTCCCCCTGGCGGGGAGGGGTCAGGAGTGGGGGGACGATCCTTGCGCAGTGGTATAGAGCGATACTCCCGGCTTTTCACCCCACCCCGCGCTTCGTGCGACCCTCCCCGTCGAGGGGAGGGTGAGCGAAGCTTGGTCAGGCGTGTCGAGCGTCCTACCGCTCTAACCCCTTCGCCTTCAGCTCGGCGAGGTATTCGCCCCACTTCTTGTCCTTCTGCAGCGACAGCATGTGGAGGTAGCTCCACGTGAACAACCCCGTGTCGTGCCCGTCGTCGAACACGATGCGCACGGCGTAATTGCCCACGCCGCGCAACTCGCGGATCTTGACGTTCTTCTTGCCGCCGACCGTCACGCGCTGCTCTTTCGAGTGGCCTTGCACCTCGGCCGACGGGCTCAGCACGCGCAGGAACTCGGCGGGCAACTCGTGATTGTCCTTGGTCGCGAACGCGACGCGCAGCGCTTCCCCGTCATGCATCACTTCGAGCTCCGGGGGCTTCATGCCGCGCCCCGCGGCGCGCTCAAGTTCGCCCCACGCTTTGGCGGCGATCTCGCGGAACACCTGCGCCGGTGCGCTGTCCGGTGCGGTCGCGGTAATCGGCCGGCCGGCGTCGGACGTCTCGCGCACGTCCATCGTCAGCGGCACTTCTCCGAGGAACGGCACGCCGACCTTCTCGGCCTCCGCCTTCGCCCCGCCGTGCCCGAAGATGTCGTAGCGCGCGCCCGTATCGGGAGCGATGAAGTAGCTCATGTTCTCGACGATGCCGAGAATGGGCACGCTCACCTTCTTGAACATGGCGAGGCCCTTGCGCGCGTCGATGAGCGCGAGATCCTGCGGCGTCGAGACGATGACGACCCCCGCCAGCGGCACCTGCTGAGCAATTGTGAGCTGCACGTCGCCGGTGCCGGGCGGCATGTCGATCACGAGCACGTCGAGATCGCCCCACAGCACCTCGCGCAGCATCTGGTTCAGCGCACCGACCACCATCGGACCGCGCCAGACGATCGGTGTGCCTTCGTCGACCATGTACCCCATGGACATCGACTTGAGGCCGTAGGCTTCCATCGGCACGAGCTTCTTGCCTTCGGCCTGCGTCGGTTTGCCCGTGATGCCGAGCAGACGCGGCTGCGACGGCCCGTAGATGTCCGCATCCATGATGCCGGCCTTGAGGCCGATGGCCTGGAAGCCGAGCGCGAGATTGACGGCGACCGTCGACTTGCCGACGCCGCCCTTTCCGGACGCGACGGCGACGATGTGCCTGACGCCGGGAACGCCGGCCGTCTGCTTGACGCCTGTAGCGGCGGCAGGAGGCGGCGCCCCTTTTGGCGCTGCCGGGCGCGCGCTGTCCCCGGCGACTCCTTGCGCTCGCGCCGCCGTGACGCGCGGATGCTCGGGCGACGTGCCCGAAGGAGGCGCAGAGGAGGCGGTCGGCCGCGTCGGCGCCTGCGGGCGGCGCTGTCCCGCAGCCGCTTCTGCCGTCAGCACCGCGACGACGCCCGTGACGCCCTCGACCTCGCGCACCACCTTCTCCGCCGCGCCGCGCAGCGGCTCCAGCTCCTCGGCGCGCGACGCCGGAACGGTGATCGAGAAATAGACGCGCCCGTCCTTGATCAGGATATCCGAGACCAGCCCGAGATCGACGATGTTGCCGTCGAGGTCCGGTCCCTTCACGCGGCGCAGCCGCTCGATGACCTGCGCCTTCAAATCGGACATGGACGTGCTCCTGGGTAATGGGATCGCATGGGGCTGCGACGGTGGTCGGGATGGCAAGGGGGTCGGGGATGGTTGGACCCACTGCCCTACGTCAACGGCGGCAAACGCGCAACGGTGGTCGTGTGAAACGCGCAAAGGAGGTCGTGTGGAACGCGCAACGGAGGTCGTGTGGAACGCGCAAAGGAGGAACTGTCCGGAGTTCTCCCCGGCCGTCCGTTCAGATATAGGAAGGCTTTCGGATATAGGAAGGCTGCCCGGCGCTCTGCCGAGGGGGCCAGCCCGAAGGCAGAAAGCCAAGCGCGCGCCGCGGAACACAGTGCGCGCCGCGGGACACGAGGGGGAGGACGATGAAAGAGCTGCTCGCCGTGAGCCGCCTGATCGATCGCGCGTCCGGAGCGCTGGGGCGCTCGGTTGCGTGGCTCATCGTCGTCGCGGCCGTCATCAGCGCCAGCAACGCCGTGGTGCGCAAGGCCTTCGACTGGAGCGCGAATTCGCTCCTGGAGGTGCAGTGGTGGCTGTTCGCGGCGGTTTTCCTGCTGGCCGCGCCCTGGACACTGGCCGTCAACGAGCACATTCGCATCGATGTGGTGAACAGCCGCCTGTCGGCCCGCGCGCGCAACATCATCGAGCTGATCGGCCACGCCGTCTTCCTGCTGCCGACCGCCGCCATGATCGTCTACACGTCCTCGATCTTCTTCGCGAACTCCTACGCTCAGAACGAGCAATCGCCGAATGCGGGCGGCCTGCCACAGTGGCCCGTCAAAATCCTCATCCCGATCGCGTTCGCGTGGCTCTTCGCTCAAGGGATTTCTGAGCTGATCAAGCGGATTGCTATCATGCGCGGCGACCTGGCCGAGCCGGTCACGCACGGCTCGTACCACGAGGCCGCCATCGAGGCCGGCTCGGACCAGTCTCACGAAGGGGGCGGCCCGTCGGCGCCGCCTGCCGGCCGGACATGAACACCACCGGGCCGAGCGGCCACCTCCCGGCGACGAGGGGCCACATCAACAGGAAACCGGCAATCGCATGACCGCCTTTCTCGCGCAAAATCTCGCGCCGATCATGTTCCTGGCTCTCGTCGGCTTTTTGCTGCTCGGCTACCCCGTGGCGTTTTCGCTCGGCGCGGTCGGGCTCGCCTTCTTCGTTGTCGGCGTTGAGCTGGCCCCGCATTCGGACGGAGTCATCACGCTGTCCTGGCATCTCCTGCAATCGATGCCGGGACGCATCTTCGACGTCATGCGCAACGAGACGCTGCTTGCGATCCCGTTCTTTACGTTCATGGGGCTGATCCTCGAGCGCTCCGGCATGGCCGAAGATCTCCTGGAAACCATCGGCCAGCTCTTCGGCACCGTGCGGGGAGGATTGGCTTATGCGGTGATCTTCGTCGGCGCGCTGCTCGCCGCGACCACCGGCGTCGTGGCCGCCAGCGTCATCTCAATGGGCCTGATCTCCCTTCCGATCATGCTGCGCTACGGTTACGACCGCCGCTTGGCCTCTGGCGTCATCGCGGCCTCGGGCACGCTGGCGCAGATCATTCCCCCGTCGCTGGTTCTCATCGTTCTGGCCGACCAACTCGGCCGTTCGGTCGACGACATGTACAAGGCCGCGATCCTGCCCGGCCTGCTGCTCGCCGGTCTCTACGCCGTCTATGTGTTCGTCGCGTCCATGCTCAAGCCGGGCTCCGCGCCCGGTCTGCCGATCGAGGCCGTCGGACACCGCGAGCCCGACGGCTCGCGCGGGCTGCTCTCGCTGTTCGTGCTGGCGGTGATGTCGACAGGATTTGCCGCCTGGATGATGGAGGGCAGCCGGTATCAGGGAATTGACGCCGCAATCCTCGCCATGGCCTGGGGCATCTCATTCGCATTTGCCGCCGCCGTCATCAATCGTGCGTGGACAATGTTGACCGGCCGCGGCGCGCTGTCCGTCATCGCGGAGCGCGTGACCTTCGTGATGGTGCCGCCGCTGCTGCTCATCTTCCTGGTGCTCGGCACGATCCTGGTCGGCATTGCGACGCCGACCGAAGGCGGCGCCATGGGAGCCGTCGGTGCGATGCTTCTGGCCGCCGGCAAACGCTACAGCGACGGCGACCGCCGCCGGTTCAACTCCGAGATCGTCCGCCAGGCCGCCCAGGCGACGGCGAAGCTCTCGGCATTCGTCATGTTCATCCTGATCGGCGCGCGGATTTTTTCGCTGACCTTCTACGGCGTCAACGGCCACATCTGGGTCGAGCACCTGCTGACCTCGCTGCCGGGCGGCATGTACGGCTTCCTCATCGCCGTCATGGTGCTGATCTTCCTGCTCGCCTTCTTCCTCGATTTCTTCGAGCTGTGTTTCATCCTCGTGCCGCTGCTGAAGCCCGCGGCCGAAGCCATCTTCCGAAACTCCCCCGAAGCGATCGCCCTTGCCAAGGGCATGGGAATGGCCGTCATCAGCACCACCGACAGCGCCGGCGTGATCAGCGAGCACGTGGCCGACGTCACGCCCTTCATCATATGGTTCGGCGTTTTGCTGGCTGTGAACATGCAGACGAGCTTCATGCACCCGCCGTTCGGGTTCGCGCTGTTCTACCTAAGGAGCGTCGCGCCGCGCGAAGCCTATCGCGACAAGGTGACGGGCCGCATGATGCCGCCTGTCAAGACGAGCGAGATCTATTGGGGCGCCATCCCGTTCCTTGTCATTCAGCTTGTGATGGTGGCCGTCCTGATCGCCACGCCGTCGCTGGTGATGACGAAGCCCGGAGCGCACAGAGCGCACGCGCCGCCAGCCATATCGTCGCGGCCGCAGCCGTCGGGCCCCGTCCAGGAACGCGGACGGTTCGCGCTTCCCGCGTCGCCCCCGTGGATCGAAGGCGCGCGCGAGGCGCCGCCAGCGGACGATGGCGGGCCGACTCTCGACATGCGAAAATTGCCGAATTTCGACGCACCGGAGCGCGCCCTTCCGCATAATTCGCGGTAGCCCTGCGTTGTCGATCCGCGTCGAGCGTTCAACGTCTTGGCGCGGGAAAGTGCGGGACCGCTTGCGGTACGATTTCGACCCGCCGCGCCGAAAGTTTTGACGACGTTTGATACAGCGCCGCACACTCGTGCGCTCACGGCAAGCAAAAAAAGCGCGTCGCGGTGTGCACGCCAAAACTCATGTCGCGCACGGGGTCGTCGTGTTCCGATGTGCATGGGGCTGTAACGCAACAGTGCTCGAATCTGTGTGACGCGTCACAATTTCAGACTGGTGATGAGGTTCAGTCTATTGCTAAGTGGAGAGCAAGGATCGAGCGCGGCGCGAAGCGCGCCAGAGCATGAGACAGCCGCTCGATCCATCGCAACCAACACAGCGTATCGCAACCAACAGAGCGTCGCGCGTTCGCACAATCAGCGCCGGTTCCGAAAGTCATCAATGCGGAAGACAAGAAGCTTTGCGTCTCCGTCGCTCAAGAGCGACAAACTCGACACCCTCGGAGCGCCGGTCGAGGTGCGCCGTCATCCCGGCGCGCGCCGCCTCACGTTGCGCATCAGCCGCTCGCGGCGCACGGTCATCGTCACGTTGCCGGTTCAGTGCCACATCGATGAGGCCGGCACCTTCATCACCCGCAACATCGATTGGGTGCGCGCACGCCTCGATAGCCTGCCCACCGCCGTGCCGTTCAAGGATGGCGTCTTCATTCCACTGCGCGGCGAGCCGCATCGCGTGATTTACTCGGGCGCATCGCGCCGCCTGCCTGTCGAGCGCAAGCTCACCGGCTCGTTCCCGGAACTGCACGTCTCCGGCCAGCCCGAGCACGCTCCGCGCCGCCTGAAGGACTGGTTGGCGAAGGAATCTCACCGCGACCTCGATGCGCGCGTCGCCTACCACGCCAAGCGCCTGCGCGTTTCGCCGAAGCGCATTGCCGTGCGTGACCAAAGCAGCCGCTGGGGCTCGTGCTCCACCACCGGCGTGCTCTCGTTTTCCTGGCGCCTGATCATGGCGCCGCCGGAGATCCTCGACTACGTTGCCGCCCACGAGGTCGCACATCTGCGTGAAATGAACCACGGCCCCCGCTTCTGGGCTCTGGTCAGCGAGACCATGCCGGCCCTCGACGACGCCAAGCGCTGGCTCCAGATTTACGGCATGGATCTGCACCGCTACGGTGCCGTGTCGGACGACGCCTGAGCGTCAATTGGCTCGCGGCGGCCGCACCACGATGCGGCTGGTCCCGGTGACCGTCGTTTGCCCCGCCGCCCCCTCGATCCGCGAAGCCCCCCGGTCGCTCGGCACCGCCTCAGCCTCTGCCAACGTGGCCGGCGTGAGCGCCTTGGCGATGAAATCCGCTTCGATCCGCGCCACCGGGTGGGCCTTTT
Source organism: Hyphomicrobium sp. (assembly GCF_051860585.1). Lineage (GTDB taxonomy): Bacteria > Pseudomonadota > Alphaproteobacteria > Rhizobiales > Hyphomicrobiaceae > Hyphomicrobium_C. The sequence goes on along the minus strand of NZ_JBHYDS010000001.1, from coordinate 617,870 downwards.
CGGCGTCGGCAAGCGGCGCGCTGCGCCCGGCAGCGTCCGGCAGCGGCAGGGGCGCGAGCCCGCGATGCGCCTCCTCCATGACGCCGTGCCAGATTTCCGCCGGCAGCGAGCCCCCGACGACTTTGTTCATTGACTGGCCATCGTCGTTGCCGACCCACACTCCCGCCGTCAGATGCGCGGTGTACCCGACGAACCAGGCATCGCGAAAATCCTGCGTCGTGCCTGTCTTGCCGGCCACCATGTGCCCGGCGATGGCGGCGCGCCGTCCGGTGCCGAACTGAACCGCCGTGGACAGCATGTCGTTCATGGCCGCCACCGAGCGGCGCGGAATGGCAGGCGCCGAGCGCGCCGCGAGGCGCTGAAACAGCACCTTGCCGTCGCCTGTGCGAATGCGGCGGATCGCATAGGGCGCATTGACGTAGCCGCCGTTGGCGAACGCCGCATAAGCTCCCGCGAGATCGAGCAGCGACACCTCGGACGTCCCGAGCGCCAGCGATCCGTTCGCTTTGAGGGGCGAGGTCATGCCGAGCCGGCGCGCCGTCGCCGCGACCTTATCGGCGCCCGCATCGAGCAGCAGGCGCACCGAGACGGTGTTGATCGATTGCGCTAGCGCGTTGCGAAGCGTGGTTGCGCCGACATGGCGGCCGTTGTCGTTCTTTGGCGACCACCGCCCGTCCCTGATCGGCTCATCCACCACAACGGAATCCGGCGTCAGCCCGCGTTCGAGCGCGGTCAGGTAGACGACGGGTTTGAAAGCCGATCCCGGCTGGCGGTGCGCTTTGACCGCGCGGTTGAACTGGCTGTCGGCGTAGGAGCGGCCGCCGACGAGCGCCCGGATGCCGCCATCCGGCGCCAGCACGACGACCGCCGCCTGACCCGCATTGAGGGTCGCGCCTGATGCCGCGAGCGTCTTCTCGACAATCTCGCCCGTGCGCCGCTGCAGCCCCGCATCGAGCGTCGTTTCGATGACGATCTCGTCGCGGTCGCTGCCCTCGAACGACGCCGACGCATCGAGCACGTAATCGACCGCGTAAGCCATGTCGGCCTGGTCCGGCACGCGCATCAGTGGCGAGAAGCGAACCTCCGCGGCGCGCGCCTCGCGAGCGTCCTCCTCGGTAATGAAGCCCGCATCGAGCATCTTGCCGATCACGACGCGGCCGCGCGTGACGGCCTGCACCGGGCTCGAGCTTGGCGCATATTTGGAGGGCGCCTTGAGCAGCCCGGCGATTACGGCCGCCTCGGGCAGCGTCAGCTCGCGCGCGGATTTTCCGAAGTAGCGTTGCGACGCCGCCTCGATGCCGTGCGCGCCGCCGCCGAAATAGACGCGATTGACGTAGAGTTCCAGAATCTCGGTCTTGGAAAGCCGGAGCTCGAGCCACAGCGCCAGCACCACTTCCTCCGCCTTGCGGGCGAATGTCCGGTCGGAGGAGAGAAACAGGTTCTTGGCCAGCTGCTGCGTGATCGTGGAGCCGCCCTGCGTCAGCCGGCCGGATTTGAGGTTCACGAGCGTCGCGCGCAACAGCCCGAGCGGGTCGAGACCATGGTGGGCGAAGAAACGCCTGTCCTCCGTCGCCACCACGGCGTTGGTCACGCGCGCCGGCAACATGTCGAGGGGAACGTAAGCGCGCGACACGCCGCGCTCGGCGATCGGGCTGCCGTCGTGCCCGACGATGCGGATGACGGGTCCGGTCGATTTGAGTCGCATCGAAAGCGGATCGGGAAACGCGACGGTGTAATAGATGAAGAGCGCGCCGATGCAGACTGCGGCGGCGCAGAAGGCGGCGACGGGGGCCAGCACGAGCAAGCGGAAACGAAGCGGAAGGTCGGAGAAGCGGCCGGACCACGCACGCGTCTCCGCTGCCTCCACAGGCACGTAGCTCTGTGGCGGATACTGATAATGCGGCCCGTCCGGATGGTACGGAGGCCGGTGGTCTCGCCCGTCGTAGTCCATGCCCCTTCGAGCCCTCACGCGAAGCCGACCGACACGGTTTCAGGAGGAGCGGCACGACGCCTGTAAATCTCAGGACTGTGCGGCCCGGAAGGATTATCGCGCGCGCGGACTAACGCGGCGTTAACCGGCTTTGGGGAGACGACGCGGGCTCAGGCGCGTCGCACGAACGGCGCGGCGATGAGCGCCAGGAAGATGCGCGCGGCAATCGTGAAGAACATGAAGAGGAGCTGGCGTTCTTCGAGCAGCAGCTCGACCCAGATGTTGTACTTGGGATCGATGCCTGTTGTCGTGATGACGCCCTTCAGGTCGCGCGCCCAGCCGAGCATCCGCGACAGCGTTTCGGGTGAATTGTAGCCGACCAGCGCCAGCGCGAAGGCGCCGAGGATGAGAGACAGAAAAATCGTGCTCGTGCCCAGCAGAAGACGCAACAGCATGGTGCAATCCCTTCCGTCCCACCGCGCGGCATGACCGCGCGGATTGTCATTCCCCAATCTTGAATGGAACTCCCGCCGTTCCAACGTATTGCAGCCTTGGCGGCCGCATGGATTTCAAACTAGGACCTGCGGCGTGAGGAGACAAGCTTCCCGATTTTCCGGGAGGCTGTTCAAAGAGAGCGAATGAAAACGAACACCGTCGAGCGTTACGCGGACCCCGAAGTCGAGGCTTCCGTCGCCCGTATCGAGGCGATTGCGCGGCTGATGGACGACATGTTCGTGATCCCCGGCACCAACACGCGCGTCGGCCTGGACGCGATCATCGGGCTCGTCCCGGTGGTCGGCGACCTCGTATCCCAGGCGATCTCGAGCTATCTCATTTGGGAAGCGCGCCGGCTCGGCGTGTCGCGCCTCGTTCTCGGCCGCATGATTGCCAATACGGCGATCGACACGGTCGTCGGCATCATCCCCTTCGTCGGCGATGCGTTCGACGTCGCGTTCCGGGCCAACCGCAAGAACGTCCGCCTGCTCAAGGCGCACCTCGAAAAGCACGGCCACGTGCGCCGTGACGCCGCGTCCGGCCCCGTGATCGATGTGGCCGCGCGCCGCGTCGGGTGAAGCGGGACGGTGAGGCGGGAAAGCCTCAGGCCGTCAACGGACTGAGCTTAAAGAACGCAAGGCCCGAAAAACACTGTGGATTCTTATCCACAGCCTGTGGATTAGCGGGGCCGACTCAGGAAACAAGAATGAGACGTTCTCAAGCCGCTGTGCGCGGCGCCGGTATTGCGTAGGCCAATATGACCGCCCTGCAAGGATCGCAATGCCCAGACTTCTCAACGCTGCTGTTCTCCTCGCCGCCCTGGCACTAGCCGGCTGCTGCCGCGATACCATCCGGGAGATGGGCTCGCTGAAGGATGTCGGCGTGCACCAGAAAACGCGCCACGCCAAGGTCTCGCGCGAGACGCGCGCCGAAGGCCCCGAGCGTACGGAGCGCGCTGCTAAGGTCGAGAAGGAAGATGATGACAACGAGATCGAGACCGGCTCGGTCACGCAGCCAACGTGCCAGGGCCAGCACCTCGCCTATCAGGCAACCAAGGAATACCTGAAGAACTTCGGCCCCAAGCCGCCCGACCAGCCGGGTGAGCAGGGCCCGTGCAAGCCCGCGCAGTAGGCGCCGGCCTGAGTTCGCTGTCCGGCCGGCGCGGGCGTGCCCGGCCGTCTTAGCCGGCTTCGCGGATTTCGCGGGCCGCATAAATGTCCAGCAGTGCGCGCCAGATCTCGACCATCGCCAGCGAATCGAGCCCGCAGTAGGCGAGCAGGTTGCGGCGCGCGTCCTCCGCCTCGTCGGGCTCCAGCTCGCCCGTGACGATGGCGTTCCAGGTTTCGCTCGCCGTCGCACCCTCCTGGATCGCCATCCCCTTGTAGGAGAGCTTTGGCACCAGTGCCGGCAGCACCCATTTGATGGAGGTCTTGCCGCGGAAGCGCGGGTGGACGACCATCTGCTCGCTGAACACGTCCATGAGATCGATGAAGCGCGCATTGATCGCCGCCAGCCGGTCCGCCTCCGCCGGCAGCCGCTCCGCGAGCTTGGCGTTGATGCCTCTCTCGAACGGCTTGTTCCAGGCGATGATGCTGCCTTCGGCCGGCAGCGCGCCCGTCAGCGCGTCCACGAACGGCCGATCCGGGCAGGACCTCTCGGTGAACAGGAATTCCCGGTGCACAGCCTCCGCCCCCGGCCGCTCGACCGTATGCAGCGAGAACTGGAACGGCACGTGATTGTACGGGCTGTAGCGCGGAAACCGCGGTAGGGCGCACGGATAGGTCTCGTAATCGAGAAACGCCACCGGATAGCGGATCTCGTCGAGAAACGCCCCGAGCGGCGCCGGATCGACGTAAGGCTGCCGGCTCCGCACCGCTTCCGCCTGATGACGCTGGGGCAAGGTCAGCTCGAAGTTGGCCGGCACCTCGCGGATATCGAGAATACCGGAATCGACGAGCGCCTTGAGCTTCTTCGGCGAGGCCCCGATGCGTGTGAGGTCGTGAACGCTATAGTCCGGCACGTCGGGGTTGATGGCGGCGAACGTCGTGCATTGGCTGCTGCGGCCTTTGAAGATGCAGGCGCAGGGCGCAGGCGGCATCTCGGCCAGCGTGATCAGGTCGTGCGCGGCGTCCATCTCGGCGCGCACCGCTTCGAAGAGCGCGCTCGCCCGCTCGGTGAAATCCTCGCGCGTGAAAAGCTGGCCGATGTCGAGCGTTCCGTCGGACACGTAAGCGCCGTTGAGGCGCACGAGATGAAGGCGGCCGAGCGGAACGCCGCACTCCTGGAGCACGAGCGCCTGAAACGCGATGTCGTGGGCGTAGAGATCGTCCTTGGCGCGCCGGTCCTCGCCGCTGGTCGAGGCCTTCACCTCGTAGAGATCGTAGGCCTGCTGCGCGCCGTTCCACACCAGGATGTCGCAAGCCGTCGTGTAGCGGTCGGTCTCGAACACCGGCTGGTAGAGCACCGGTGCGTGCACCGCGACCTGCTCGGCCGTGCCGGCCGCGTCACCGCGCCGGATCAGCACGCCGCCCGGAAAGAGTGCGCGGGCACGCACGTCCACGTCGTTGCCGGTTTCGATGATGGCTTGGTCGAAAACCGAGAGCGGTTCGGCGGCGTAGGCATCGGGCCTGTGCACCTTCATCCACGCATTGTGGGCGCAGTCGCGATAGACGAGGTAATTCGTCTTGCTGAGCTTCATGTCCCCCGGCCACGCGCGGCCGCTCCCCAAACGTCCCCAGAAGTCACAACGCTTTTCCGTCGAGCCACCATATGCGGGCTGGCGCGGCCGTTCGTCAGACCCATTTAAGCGAGGGGGTCTGAAACCGAACTGGATTTTGAGCGTACAAAAAGCTGTAAGCTCAGCCAAACGTAGAATGAGGCTTTCCCCGTGCTGATCCGCAATGCGCCCGATATTCCGCGTTCAGAAATAACGCCGAAGTCCGTTTATCTCCAGCGCCGCCAGATCATGGCCGGTATCGCGGGTCTGGCCGGCCTCGCCGTCCTGCCGGCGCAGCTCGGCGCGGCGCCTTTGGCCGCCAAGCGCAGCCCGTTCTCGACCGACGAAACGCCGACCCGCAAGGCCGACGCGACGAGCTACAACAACTTCTACGAATTCGGCACCGACAAGGCCGATCCCGCCGCCAACGCAGGATCGCTGAAGCCCGCCCCATGGTCGGTCAAGATCGATGGCCTCGTCGCCAAGCCCGCGACCCTGACGCTGGACGACATCCTGAAGCCCGTCACGCTCGAGGAGCGCATCTATCGCCTGCGCTGCGTCGAAGGCTGGTCGATGGTCATCCCGTGGGTCGGATTTCCGCTGGCCGACCTGATCAAACGCGTCGAGCCGCTCGGCAGTGCCAAATACGTCGCCTTCGAAACGCTCGTGCGGCCCGGCGAGATGCCCGGCCAGCGCGGGCTGTTCCAGCCGTTGCCGTGGCCCTACGTCGAAGGCTTGCGCCTGGACGAAGCGCTGCATCCGCTGACGCTCCTTGCCACAGGCATGTACGGCGAGACACTGCCAAACCAGAACGGCGCACCGCTGCGCCTCGTCGTGCCGTGGAAGTACGGCTTCAAATCCATCAAGTCGATCGTGCGGATTTCATTCGTGGACAAGCAGCCGCCGACGACATGGCAGGCCCTCGCCGAGGAGGAATACGGCTTCTATTCGAACGTCAATCCGGAGGTCGATCATCCGCGCTGGAGCCAGGCGACGGAGCGGCGCATCGGTGAAGGCAGCGGCTTGTTCGCCAAGCGCCGCCCGACGCTCATGTTCAACGGCTATGGCGATCAGGTGGCGCAGCTCTACGCGGGATTGGACCTCCGTGCGAACTACTGACGCTCCCATCGGCGCAGCGGTGAAGCCGCGTGCGACGTTGCGGCTGTCCGCGCTGATCGGCCCCGGCAGCTGGGGCCTCTATGCGCTCGGCTTGGTGCCGGCCGCGTGGACCTTCTATCTCGCCGTCTCCGATCAGCTCGGCGCCGATCCGTTGAAGATACTCGAACGCTTCCTCGGTCTCTGGGCGCTGCGCTTCCTCGTGCTCGGCCTCGCCATCACGCCCTTGAGGCGCTTCGGCGGGGTCAACCTCATCCGCTATCGCCGCACGCTCGGCGTGCTGGCGTTCGCCTACGCGCTGCTGCATGTCGTCGTCTATGTCTGGCTCGACCAAGCCCTCGATCTCACCGCGATCTTGAAGGATATCTGGAAGCGTCCCTACATCACGATAGGTCTGCTGGCCTTCCTGATCCTCATCCCGCTGGCGGTGACGTCGAACGCGACGATGATCAAGAGGCTCGGCGCGGCGGCGTGGCAGAAGCTGCACCGTTGGGTTTATCTGGCGGCGACCGCGGCAGCCGTGCATTTTGTCATGCTGGTGAAGACGTGGCAGGCCGAGCCGCTGATCTACGCGGCCATTGTCGCCGCCTTGCTGGCGACGCGCGCCATCCGGCCGCAGAGGCCGGAACGGACAAAAGCCCGCTCCTGACGCCGCAAACGAAACGAAAAGAAAAGACCGACTGGAGAAAACGCCATGAACAAGGACGAAACGGATTTCCGGGCCAAGCTGACGCCCGAGCAGTATCGCGTGCTGCGCGAGAAGGGCACCGAGCGCCCCTTCACGGGCGAGCACTTGGACACCCATGAGGCCGGCAAGTTCACATGCGCGGCCTGCGGCAACCAGCTGTTCGCCTCGGATACCAAATTCGATTCCGGCACGGGCTGGCCGTCATTCGATCAGGCGCTGCCCGGCGCCGTCGCCTATCACACGGACATTTCGCACGGCATGGTTCGCACGGAAGTGACCTGCGCCAACTGCGGCTCGCATCTCGGGCATGTGTTCGATGACGGGCCTACGGGCACCGGCAAGCGCTACTGCATCAATTCGGTGTGTCTGAACCACAAGCCGGAATGAGCGGCGCTGCACAGAGGGGTGCCCACAAAGACGTACCCCGCTCAGGAGCCTTTCGGCTCCGGGACGGGGCAGCACCTTTCGGCGCCTGACGGTCGCCAGTGATGACGCCCGTCTGAGGATAGAACGCACAGGAGTGGGCCAGTGTTCCGGTGGAGCCCAGTGTTCCGGTGGAGATTGTTCCGGCGGCACAACGGTTCCGGCGGCGATTGTCCGTTCAGGACGTCGCTTCGCCGATGATGTAGCGCTCGATTTCGTCCTGCGGCACGCCCGCCTCGGAGCGCGCCCAGTCCCGCACCGAAACGCCGGCCTGATGCACGGTGTCCGGATCGCCGGAGATCAGCGGATGCCACCACGCCAGCCCGCGGCCTTCGTTCAGTCGGCGATAGGCGCAGCTTTCCGGCAGCCACTTGAGCTTCTTGACGGCCTTCATGTCGATCGACAGGCAATCCGGCATGCGCTGGAAACGGTTGGTGTAGTCCTTGCAGCGGCAGCTGCCGACATCGAGCAGGCTGCAGGAGAGGCGCGTCAGGAACACCTGGCCGGTGTCCTCCTCCTCGATCTTGACGAGGCAGCACTGCCCGCACCCGTCACAGAGAGAATCCCACTCGGTGGGGCTCATCTCCCCGAGCCGTTTCGTTTCCCAGAACGGCTTGACCTCGTCCGTCGACCACACGGCGTCGTCGGCGCCCGCACGACGGGCCGCCTCCGCGCCACGCTGCGCGGCGCGCTTCGAGCGTCGTGCGGCAGCGCGCTTAGCATGGTGTGCGCGCGGCGCCGCCGTCTCGGCAGGTGGTGGCGTCTTGCCCAAAAGCGGATCGCCCTATGACATTGGAGACGTGCGAAGTTGAAGTCCCGTGGTGCCTCTGGCCCGACTCGAACGGGCACGTTGTCGCCAACAACAGATTTTGAGTCTGCCGCGTCTACCGATTCCGCCACAGAGGCTTGCACACAGAACGAACGGGAACGACGCGCACTATAGCGGCGGCCCCTTCGCAGTCAACGCGGCTTCCTGAGCCTGAAGTCAGGCCTCCCGCGCGCTATTTTCAGGAACGCGCTATTTCCAGGAAAACGTCACCCGGCCGCTCCCGTGCACGTGCTCGGCCACCTGCACCGTGTCACCGACATGAGGATCGGTCGTTTTCAGCACCGCGACATGGATCTTCCGCCCGTCGTTCAGCCGGACGTCCACACCCAGCCCGTCCTCGATGGCTCGCGACGAGCCGCCGACCAGTGGGCCGATCTTCTCGACGACACCCGCCACGCGGTGCGTTTCGACCGACGCATCCAGGCCGGAAAACCAGAGCCCTATGGCGAGGACGGCGACGACGGCGAGCCCCGCCCCCGCCCACTTGAGTTTCTGAAGGAAAAGCTGGCGGTCGAGCCGCCGTTTGGTTTCGTCGCGCATGGGCGTGTCCTTGACGGGGTGTCAGGCGCGCCGGGACATCATCGGTCTCGGCGCTGAATTCGCGCGACTCTATAGCCGAGCGCCGGCGCGATGCGAAGCCCCCGCCTTCTAAGGAATGGATACGGGCGTCGGCGCCGGTGTGGTGGAAGGTGCCGGTTCCGGCCGGACGGACGGCGAGGCGGCGCGCGCGACGGCCGGCGACCCATCCCATTGGTAGGTCGTGTAGCCCAGCAGCATGGCGCGCTTGCGCAGCGTGATACGCGAGCCGACCTTCGGCAGCGCGGGCGCAAGACTGCCGGCGCGCACCTGCGCCTTGTTGTCCAGCGCAACGTGAATGTCCGAATAACGCTGACCGGTATCCTGGTTGATGCGCCACACCGCGCTCAGCACCGTACCGCCGATTGGGCGTTCTTTCCGCACCGTGGTGTGGACGGCCAGCAGGCCGCCGAACAGCACGAGCAACACAGCCAGCGACGGAAGCCAACTCGCCAGATCCAGCCGGTGAAGGCGATCGGGCCGCTTTTGCGTTTCTTCACGCATGCATCCTCCTGAGACCGTACGTCCGTTCCTGGAGTTCGCCGCACGCAGGGTAACTGCGCCTGATTCTTGGCGAAACTCAGGCCGTTTCGAGGGCCAGGCCGTTTCGAGAACGAAGTAAGAGCCGTGGCTTAGGGTGCTTCCGGAAAAGTGAGTGCTTCCGGAAAAGTGGGAACCGGTCATGGCGAAGCCATGCCAGCAACGGTGTCCGGTAAGAAGCACGACCAAGCAAAAACCTAGAGTCGTTCCGCGATTGCACTTTAAGCGGAACGGCCCTAGGCGGCCTTCTCGTGGCGTTCGACCAGCCGGACGATGTCGGCCATGATGTCGTTCAGCTGGAAATCCTTGGGCGTGTAGACGGCCGCCACGCCGAAGCCCTTGAGCTTCACCGCGTCCTCCGGAGGGATGATGCCGCCGACGATGACGGGAATATCCTCCAGGCCTTCCTTGCGCATGCGGTCCATCAACTCGGACACCAGCGGCACGTGCGAGCCGGACAGGATCGAGAGCCCGACGACGTGCGCGCTTTCCTCCAGGGCAGCGCGCACGATCTGCGCCGGCGTCAGCCGGATGCCCTCGTACACGACCTCCATGCCGACGTCGCGGGCACGGACGGCGATCTGCTCGGCGCCGTTCGAATGCCCGTCGAGGCCCGGCTTGCCGACCAGGAACTTGATGCGCCGCCCGAGCTTCGCAGAAAGTGCATCGACCGCTGCGCGTACCCCGTCGAGCTGCCCGCCGGCCCGCTCCGGAGCGGCCTGCGCGACGCCCGTCGGGGCGCGGTATTCACCGAACACGCGCCGCAGCGTGGTGCCCCATTCGCCCGTCGTCACGCCGGCCTTGGCGCACGCGATCGAGCTTTCCATGATGTTGCGGCCTTCCTTGGCCGCGTCCTCGAGCTCCCGGAGCGATTTTTCGATCAGCTTGGCATCGCGCGCCTCGCGCCACGCCTTGAGGCGGCCGATCTGTTCGGCTTCCACGGCCGGATCGACGACCATGATCGCGCCTTCCCCAGCTGTCAGCGGCGACGGCTCGGTCTCGGTCCACTTGTTGACGCCGACGACGACGAGATCGGCCGTCTCGATCTGGCCAACGCGCGACGAGTTGCTCTCGACGAGGCGGCGCTTCATGTAGTCGATGGCAGCCACGGCGCCGCCCATCCGCTCGATCGTGGCGAGTTCGGCTTTGGCCTCCTCCTTGAGCGAGGCCACCTTGCGCGCGATCACTTCCGAGCCGTCGAAGATATCCCCGTATTCGAGCAGATCGGTTTCGTAGGCAACGATCTGCTGCATGCGCAGCGACCACTGTTGATCCCACGGACGCGGCAGGCCAAGCGCCTCGTTCCAGGCCGGCAGCTGCACGGCACGCGCGCGCGCCTTCTTCGACAGCGTCACGGCCATCATCTCGAGCAGGATGCGGTAGACGTTGTTTTCGGGCTGCGGCTCGGTCAGGCCCAAACTGTTCACCTGCACGCCGTAGCGGAACATGCGGTTCTTGGCGTCGGTCACGCCGTAGCGCTCGCGGCAGATCTCGTCCCACAGCTCGCCGAACGCGCGCATCTTGCAGATTTCGGTGATGAACCGCATGCCTGCGTTGACGAAGAACGAGACGCGGCCGACCACCGTGCCGAAATCCTTGTCCGGCACTTCGCCCGAGGCTTTGACGGTGTCGAGCACCGCGATGGCCGTCGCGAGGGCGTAGGAAAGCTCCTGCACCGGCGTCGCACCGGCTTCCTGCAGGTGGTACGAGCAGACGTTCGTCGGGTTCCACTTCGGAACCTCGAGGTACGAGAAGACAATGGTGTCCTTAATCAGGCGCAGCGACGGCTCAGGCGGGAACACGTAGGTGCCGCGCGAGAGATATTCCTTGATGATGTCGTTCTGGATCGTGCCGGTGAGCTTGCTGCGCGAGGCTCCCGTCGCGTCGGCCGTCGCAATGTAGAGCGACAGCAGCCACGCCGCCGTGGCGTTGATCGTCATCGACGTGTTCATCTGGTCGAGCGGGATGCCGTCAAGCAGCGTGCGCATATCGCCGAGATGTGAAACGGGAACGCCGACTTTACCGACCTCGCCCTTGGCGAGTTCGTTATCGGAATCGTAGCCGGTCTGCGTCGGCAGGTCGAAAGCGATCGAAAGGCCGGTCTGTCCCTTGGCAAGGTTGTTCCGGTAGAGCTCATTCGACTTGGCGACGTTCGAGTGCCCGGCATAGGTGCGGAACAGCCACGGCTTGTCGCGCTCGGCGCCTTTTCCAACGTCTTTGCTTGATTTGTCCGACATCATCAAACCCTCGCCCGCATGTCCGCTGTCCCATAGCGTACCGGCCGCCGGGCGCAAGGCAAAAGTCTAATTCGTCACGGGGTGCGGGGAGGTTAGGCCTTCATGCGGGTCGTGTTGGTCAGCGGCGAGCGGATGCGCACGATGGCATCCACGAGGCGCGCGAGCCCGATCATGACCAGCAGCGCGACGCACATGCCGAAGGTGGACGTGACGACGATCTGGGCGCTCCGTTCCGTACTGACGACGAAACCGAGCTGGCTGGCGATGTAGATGCCGGCCAGGCCGCCCCAGAAGAGCCCCGGAGCAAAGACAATGGCGAGCGCCTTGGACGGCAGCATCGCGCGCATGACCGTAAAGGCCAGCAGCGTCAGCGCGCCGACGATCCAGTAGCTCAGGGGATCGGCCATGGCGATGTCGCCGAAAGCCTTGTGGACATCCTCCAACGTCATGGTGGGTTCTCCGAAGCGCTGGGACCAGCGAAACCAGCAGTCTTAGCGTGCCTTCATTAACTCTTCGTGAGGCGGGACGCCGTGACGCGTCGGCCCCGGCCGGCCCGCCAAGGCCCGGAATTGAGGATCGATCTGACGTTCTCCGCCGCAGCCCCTTTATTGCGGCGCGAAAAAGTGCTTGAAACGAGCCGACAAGATACGGGAGAACCCCCACCGGGCCACCACTGGAGGCCTGGAAAGCATTTTCGCGGGAGACACGAGAACATGTCGAGCCAAAGCGCCGCAACCAAAGGCAGCACAACGGCGACACCGGCTGCGCCTGCTGTTGTTACGGCCAAGAAGGATCTTTACGAGATCGGCGAGATTCCGCCGCTCGGCCACGTGCCGAAGAATATGTATGCGTGGGCCATCCGCGCCGACCGCCAGGGCGAGCCCGATCAGGCCATGCAGGTCGAGGTTGTGCCGACGTGGGAACTCGACAGCCACGACGTGCTCGTCCTCGTGATGGCGGCCGGCGTCAACTACAACGGCGTCTGGGCTTCGCTCGGCACGCCGATCTCGATGTTCGACGTTCACAAGCAGCCGTATCACATCGCGGGTTCTGACGCGTCCGGCATCGTCTGGGCGGTCGGCTCGAAAGTGAAACGCTGGAAGGTCGGCGACGAGGTCGTCATCCATTGCAACCAGGACGACGGCGACGACGAGGAGTGCAACGGCGGCGATCCGATGTTCTCCACCAGCCAGCGCATCTGGGGCTACGAGACGCCGGACGGCTCGTTCGCGCAGTTCTGCCGTGTCCAGGACCGTCAGTTGCTCGAACGTCCGAAGCACCTGACGTGGGAAGAAGCGGCTTGCTACACGCTGACCCTCGCCACCGCCTACCGCATGCTGTTCGGCCATCGCCCGCACGTGCTGCGTCCGGGCCATAACGTGCTCGTCTGGGGCGCCTCGGGCGGCTTGGGCTCGTTCGCCATCCAGCTCTGTGCCACGTCCGGCGCCAATGCGATCGGTATCGTTTCCGAGGACGACAAGCGTGATTTTGTCATGCAACTGGGCGCCAAGGGCGTCATCAACCGCAAGAACTTCAAGTGCTGGGGCCAGCTGCCGAAGGTCAACACGCCCGAGTACAACGAGTGGCTGAAGGAGATGCGCAAGTTCGGTAAGGCGATCTGGGACATCACCGGCAAGGGCGTCAACGTCGACTGCGTGTTCGAGCATCCCGGCGAAGCGACCATCCCGGTTTCGGTGCAGGTCGTGAAGCGCGGCGGCATGGTGGTGATCTGCGCCGGCACGTCCGGCTACAACCTCACCATGGACGCGCGCTATCTCTGGATGCATCAGAAGCGCGTGCAGGGCTCGCACTTTGCCAACCTGCAGCAGGCGAGCCAGGCCAACAAGCTGGTCGTCGAGCGGCGCATCGATCCGTGCATGTCGGAAGTGTTCTCGTGGACGCAGATCCCGAAGGCCCACATGCGCATGCTGAAGAATGAGCACAAGCCGGGCAACATGGCGGTGCTGGTGTCGGCGCCGACGACGGGCCTGCGCACGTTCGAGGACGTCATCGAGGCGAGCCAGTCGCGCCACGGCGCGGCCTGATCGCCGGCGACAAACCGAAACGGAAAAGCGCGGTCCGAAAGGGCCGCGCTTTTTCTTTGGTCGGAATTGATTTGGCGAACGGCGCCGCGTCAGGCAACGCCGGCGGAACAGGCCGCACACCGGCCCCTGAGCTCGAGCGTCATGGCGCGCACGGTGTAGTTCGACCGCTTGGCCCATCCGGCCAGTGCCTCGACCGCCCTCGGCTCGGCGAATTCGGAAACCGTGCCGCAATCGTCGCAGATCGCGAACACTGCGGCTCCCTCGTGGGCGCTCTGGCAGCACGCGACGAAGGCGTTGAGGGATTCGAGCCGGTGGGCTGAGCCGGAGGCGATCAGCCGGTCGAGCGCGCGGTAGACGGTCTGTGGTGCGAGCGTCGCGCGGTCCCGGAGCTGGTCGATCAGTTCGTAGGCCGAGACCGGCCGCCCGGATTCCTGCAGCGCCGAGTAGATGAGCTGGTCCTGCTCCTGCGCCGGCCGGCGTTTGGTGGTCTTGCGGTTCATCACGGCAATAGGGTCCAAGTCGTGTTGGTGGGGTCTCGTGGAACGGTATTGGGCAATGATAGCACAGGCACGTGGGCAGGGTCAGGGCGGCGGCCCCCCGCGTTAACCGGTCCTCGGAGCCGGGGATCCGCGGACATGAACGGGCCGGCCGGTCGAGCCTCGCCAATTGCCAAGTCCGCCCGCCGCGGGTATAAGCCGCCCATCTCAAGCAATTGCGAGAGACCTGCCCGGCACCCTTGGAGGCCGGCCGCAGCCCATGGGCCTGTAGTAAGGCCCTTTTTTCATTGGAGAAAATGCCATGTCTGAGATCGTAGAGATCAAGGCCACGGCGCGCCCACGTGCCGGCAAGGGGGCCGCACGTCAAGCTCGCCGCGAAGGGAACGTTCCTGCAGTCATCTATGGTGACAACCAGGCCGCCGAAACCATTGCCATCAACGGCAATGATCTTTGGAAGCAGTACATCAAAGGCCACTTCACCTCGTCTGTGTTCGAGATCGCAGTCGGCTCGAACAAGATCCGCGTCATTCCCCGCGACGTGCAGCTGGATCCCGTCAAGGATCACCCGCTCCACGTCGACTTCCTGCGCATCGGCAAGGACGGCATCATCCGCGTCTCGGTGCCGGTCCGCTTCATCAATCATGCTCTGTCGCCCGGTCTGAAGCGCGGCGGCGTTCTCAACATCGTGCGCCACGACGTCGAGATCTTCTGCCCCTACGACCGCATCCCGACGGCTTTCGAGGTCGATCTCGAAGGCTACGAAATCGGCAAGTCGATCCACATCTCCTCCGTGACCATGCCGGAAGGCGTGAAGCCGGTGATCGCGAACCGCGACTTTACGATCGCGACCATCGCGGGCGCCAAGAACAAGGACGATGAAGAAGCCGCTGCTGGTGCTGCCGAAGCCGTTGCAGCCGATACTAAGGCAGCAGCCGCTGCCAAGGGCGCGGCTCCGGCCAAGGGCGCAGCCCCCGCCAAGGGTGCTCCGGCCGCTCCGGCTGGCAAGGCGGCCCCGGCTGCCAAGCCCGCCGGCAAGAAGTAAGCCGCACGCGCATTTGCACGAAAGGCCGGCGCCCCGCTATACGGGGAGCCGGCCTTTTTTGTTTGAGGTCGCTCGGCGGGCCCATGCTCCCGAAGCGGCACTATCGGTCTCGATCCGAGTGGGAGCATGATGAAGCTCTTCGTTGGCCTTGGAAATCCGGGCAGCCAGTACGCCCGCAATCGCCACAACGTCGGCTTCATGGCCGTGGAGGCGATTGCGCGGGAGCACCGGTTCGGACCGTGGAAGCGAAAGTTTCAGGGCCACGCCGCCGACGGCGAGATCGCCGGCGAAAAAGTGCTGCTGCTGAAGCCCGACACGTACATGAACGAAAGCGGCCGTTCCGTCGGCGAAGCGGCGCGGTTCCTCAAGATCGCGGAAGAGGACATCGTCGTCTTCTACGACGAGATCGATCTCGCGCCCGGCAAGCTGAAAGTGAAAACGGGCGGCGGCAACGCCGGCCACAACGGCTTGCGCTCGATCTCCGCCCATCTCGGCAACGACTACGTGCGCGTGCGCATCGGCGTCGGCCATCCGGGCGTCAAGGAGCTGGTGGCGCGCTGGGTCTTGAACGACTTCGCCAAAGCCGACGAAGCTTGGCTCGCACCGCTCTTGGAGGCCATCGGCAAGGCCGCGCCGCGGCTGGCCCGCAACGATCAATCGCGCTTCCTGACCGACGTCGCGAAGGACCTCGGCCAATCGTCCGACCCGCGCAAGGAAAAGACCGCGAAACCGGACGACTCCGCTCCCGAACCGCCCCGGGCCGCAAAGCCGCGCAGCCACCCGGCCGGCGAGCGGGCGAACAAAAGCGCCAACGCGATCGCCGAAAACCTGAAGAAGTGGCTCGCGGGCCGCAAGACGGACGACTGACGCGGATGTCCTTGGGTTCGCGTCTCCTTTCTGTTGAGATGTCGCGCTAGGCTGCGTCTGAGGAAATAACGGCACGGGGGAAGGCATGCCTCTCGACACCAGCGGGCTCAAAGAGCAGTTCCGCAAAACCAAGAAAGCCCGCCGCGCGTGGAGCGCCTACAAGTGGTTCGACCGCATCCGCAATTGGCAGGATTGGTACAATTGGATCGCGACGTTCCTGCAGACCAAGGCCGGCGCCGCAGTTGCGCTAGGTTCGACCGTGATCGCGACCACGACGGCGGTGGTGGTGCACAACACCGTCGCCGATCCCTACGCCGCGCCCTTCGTGCAGACGGAGATCGCCCCGTTGCCGCCGGCCGAGCCCGAGCGCCAGACACGCACCACGTTGATTTTCGCCATCGAGGGTTATGACAAGAGCGGCCGGCGCGGCACCTTCGACGTCGTAGTCGCCAAGAAGCAGTTCCTCTGGGTGCGCGGCAGCTCCGACAACCTGGAAAAGGACGGCCGGGTCATCACTGGCGACGAACTCGCGCGCGACGTGCTCGATCAGGAGGTCCGCGACGGGCTGTCCAACGCGCGTGAAATCGTAGCCGTCGGCACGGCCTCGCAGGAAGGCAATCCCGCGGAGGAAATGGCGCGGGCCGGCCGCCGTGCGCTTCGGACCGCCGAAATCGTCAAGGGTGCGGTCCAGGACTCCGTGCCGATCTCCGCCCTGAACCTCGGCCAGTACCGCGAGCCCTGCCCGACGTGCGCCAAAGGGGCCGCAACCGAGTGGCAGCGCCCGTTCATGGTCATCGCCGTCAAAGACCTGGAAGACGGGACGGATCTGGCCGAAGCCCTGGCGGACGCCATGACCAACAAGGACAAGCTGCCAAGCCCTTCCAGCTACTCGGCATTCGAGCTCAAAAAGGTCCGTTGACCGATCCACGCGATGCCACTGGACGGTCCAGGTCAGGCTCGGTTAAGCCATCCTCATTAGGAGCAAAACACGGCTGAATCCGTTTGCGGCAGCCAATTGTCGTCTGAACTTTCGGGGATGAAAAACATGCAGCGTCTGTTGGCCACGATGGCCGTTGGTCTGGCCATGATCACGAGCCTCGGCACACCCGCGTCGGCCGATAAGGTCGATGTGTCGGCGGTGAGTTGCTCTCAGCTGATCGAGAGCATCAGCTCGGGTACGGAAAACGACAAGTCGGGAATGGGCGGCATCCTGTATTGGATCGCCGGATACACCAACACGGAAGAGCAGGGCTCTGTCGTGGATTTCGACGCGCTCGGCAAGGATTTCGACAAGATCCTTGCGGCATGCAAGGCGCAGCCCAAGCTTGGACTGCTCACCGTCTCGAACCGGCACCTCGGCGCGAACGGGACCGAGCATGGCGCCGAGGCGATCGATCTCGCCACCATGACGTGCAAGGGCGCAATCAGCACTCCGAAGAGCGACGAGGAAGGTCTCGGTTTCATCCTGATGTGGATCGCGGGCTACCATGCCTCCGACGCCGAGAACAAGATCTTCGACACCGACGAATTCGTCGCCGACATGGAAAAGATCGGCGAATACTGCGGCAACAACCCGACCATCGGTTTGCTGACGGCCTCCGAGGAAATCATAGGCAAGGACGACGACAGCGAGTAGGGGCAGCGCGGCTGCCCTCAACCCCGTAAGCAAATCGCCCGCGCCCGGCCCTGAAAGCCTGGTAGCGGGCGATTCCGCGACACCTCCGCCACGGCGGGCGTTTTGCGTTGATCCCCGGCCGGTGCCGGTGTAGGGCCTCGGACCAATCGAACCTCACCTCGAAGGCAAGGTCCCATGGGATTCAAATGCGGTATCGTGGGTCTGCCGAACGTCGGCAAATCCACGCTCTTCAATGCGCTCACTCAGACCGCTCAGGCTGAAGCGGCGAACTACCCGTTCTGCACGATCGAGCCGAATGTCGGCGAGGTCGGCGTCCCCGACGAGCGCATCGACAAGCTCGCCGCCATCGCCAAGTCCGCCCAGATCATTCCGACCCGGTTGACCTTCGTCGACATCGCGGGCCTCGTTCGCGGCGCGTCCAAGGGCGAAGGCCTCGGCAATAAATTCCTGTCCCACATCCGCGAAGTCGATGCCGTGGCCTACGTGCTGCGTTGCTTCGAGGACGACGATGTCACCCATGTCGAAAACCGCATCGATCCGCTGGCCGATGCCGAGGTCGTCGAAACCGAGCTGATGCTCGCCGACATGGAAAGCCTCGAGAAGCGCATCGCCCCCGTCGAGAAGAAAGCCAAGAGCGGCGACAAGGACAGCAAGGCGTTGTTCGCCGTCATGACGAAGGCGCTCGCGCCGTTGCGCGAAGGCAAGCCCGCCCGAGTGGCCGACATCACGCCCGAGGAACGCCAGGCATTCGTCGAGCTTCAGCTCCTCACGTCGAAACCGGTTGTCTATGTCTGCAACGTCGAGGAAGCCTCGGCGGCGAACGGCAATGCGCATTCCGCCCGCGTCGCGGAAAGAGCGAAGGCGGAAGGCGCGGTCTCCGTGATCATCTCGGCCAAGATCGAGGCCGAATTCGCAGGTCTGCCGGCCGACGATCGCGGCGAGTTTCTCGCCGAGATGGGCCTCGCCGAACCGGGCCTCAACCGCCTCATCCGCGCCGGCTATCAGCTCCTCGACCTCGTGACGTATTTCACGGTTGGCCCGAAGGAAGCGCGCGCCTGGACCATCACGCGCGGCACCAAGGCGCCCCAGGCCGCGGGCGTCATCCACACCGACTTCGAAAAGGGCTTCATTCGCGCCGAGACGATTGCGTATGAGGACTACGTCGCCACAGGCGGCGAAGTCGGCGCCAAGGAAGCCGGAAAGATGCGTCTCGAAGGCAAGGAGTACGTCGTCAAGGACGGCGACGTCTTGCACTTCCGCTTCGCCAACTAGACGCGCCTCTGCCTATGGCCAGCACGAATTCGGATCGGGCAGACGACGACACCCGCCGCGTTTAGGCGTCAGTAGGAGGACTTGCTTCCACTGGGCGTCTGATGTTTGTGCATGTGCGTGTGGCCGTGCTCCGTGCGGCCCTCCTGCACATGCATGGAGTGGCGCTGCTCCCACTGCCTCTCGCGCGCCTCTTCGGCCTTGAATTGCGCCGGGCCGCCGGCCTGTTCGGTCCAAAGATCCCAGTTGCCGGGATCGCCGTTCCCGTAGCCGAGATACGTGGCGTGGGCGGCTGGGACCGCCGCGCCTGCCATGATGAAGGCTGCGGTGAGGGCAGTGGCGATATGTGTTGAGCGTCGGGTCATTGCTCGTGCTCCTTCTTGGGCTGTTGCGTCAAACCGGCTGCAGAAGGTCCATCAAAGGCCTCGGCACGGCTACGCTGCTGTGCTCCACGTGTTGGCTGGAGAACGAGCCCACAAGGGCCACGGGTGATCCATACGGAAATGTATCCCCACGGACATCATTCGCAGCGCGCGATCCCGTTCGGGGCTTCGCGCCCCAGCGAAGAAACATTATCATCTTCCACGTCCGGACCCGGGTGGGCGGATCGAAAGGGAGGATGCGATGAGAAAAGCGTACGGGATCGCTTCGCTGATCGCCGCCGCCGGGATCGCGTGGACCGCCGTCGCGGCCGCGGAGGCGTTGAGCGAGGACGACTGCCGGGCCGTCTGGAATACGGCGGCGGGTCGCAGCGATCTCTCGGCTCAGGGCGCCAAGCCATACATCGACGACTTCGCGAAAGTCGACACGAACGGCGACGGCAAGATCACCAACGCCGAGTTCAAGGCGGGGTGCAAAGCGGGTCTGGTGCACAAGTTCCGCGGGGCACCCTAGAGCGTCCTAGCGGCCGTACTTTCGTGACGGCGGATGCGGGCGGCCTTCGAAGCGCAGGCCGAGCGTCTGTCCTTTCGACCACGCGACGGAGCACAAAACCTCGTGCTTCTCGGTGTCGAAATAGACCAGCACGCCTTCAGCGAGAAGGCTGCGCTTGATGGGATCGCCGAAAATTTCGACACGCGCGCCCCTGACCGACATGTCCTTGAACATGCAAGGGCGGGCGGTAATCAGCTTTTCATTCCACACGAAGCCGGTCCGCATCCGCTGAGGGACGCGAACGACCATGCGAAGATCCTCGCCGCGCTTGCCGGTTTGCCGGCCGCCGCCGGTTTCTTTCCCGGGGAAAAACGTGCGTGTGAGAGTGTCCAGTAGCGACATGATCAATACCCACGCCGATATCCGCGTGCAGCGGCAAATGTGCGAGATGCACGCATTACGTCCGTGGACATACTATATCGATTGTTTGTTGACGAATGGTGAACCGAAGGTCGCGCCTCACGCGCGAAGGGGCGTGCACTCCGTTTAAATGCGCTGCGCGAGCCAGTCGGCGAACGACGCCGGCAGCAGGCGCTTTGCCGCCGCCGCGAGATAAGTCGGCACCGTCACCATGTAGCGGCGCTTGGGCTTGGCACTCTCGACCGCATGGACGAGCTTCCACGCCACCGCCTCGGGCTCGAGCTTGAACGTTGATTTACCGCCCTGCTCCATGGCGGCGAGCCGCGCCAGATAGGTGGCGCGGTGGGCCGAGTGCTCGATGTCGATCGTGGCGCGGAAGTTGGCGAGCGCGCGCTCCACGAAGCGGCTGCGGATCGGTCCCGGCTCGATGATCGAGATATGGATGCCGGTCCCCTTGAACTCGTGCCGCATCGCATCGCTCAACGCCTCGAGCGCGAATTTTGATGCGCAGTAGGCGCCGCGGTAAGGCACCGAGACGATCCCGAGCACCGATGAGCATTGCACAATCCGGCCGTGCCCGTTGGCGCGCATCGCCGGGATCAGCCGCCGCGTCAGATCATGCGTCGCAAAAAAATTGACCTCGAACTGCTGGCGCAGGATCGCGGGATCGAGATCCTCGACCGCGCCGACTTGTCCGTAGGCGGCGTTGTTGAACAGGGCCGTGAGTGTCCCGTCGGTCAGCCGCAGGGCTTCCTCGGCGCACCAGGCCACGCTACGCGGATCGGCGAGTTCGAGGTGAAGCGCCTCGACGCCCGCGTCCCGCCGCAGCATGTCGAGGTCCGCCTCGGTCCGCGCGGTTGCAAGCACGCGCCACCCCTTCGCCCGCATCAGGCGCGCGGACGCCAACCCGATGCCTGACGATGCGCCCGTGATCAGTATGGATTTTTGGATCATCCCGGGTGTTTAGAGCGGTTCAGGATGCCTGGAAACCTGTTTTCAGCAGCAACGCGAGCGATGGAACGGGCGGCTGCGCGACAAAGAATAGTCCGATAACGGAATAGCGCGGCCGGCAGCGCAGCGCCAACATGCGGATATGAAATGCGTCTTGTTGTGAATGTCAGTTAACTCATCAGTTAGAGGTCGGTCGTACGGTGGACTATCTTACCGAAGCAGCGAGCGTCCCCGATCATGATCAGCCGGAAACACGCGGACGCCGCGAAGGGCGCTCGCGGGAACGCTCTCGCCGCGTGGGCGCGCAGCAACGATGGGGGCGTCATCATCCCCTTCGCACTGCTCATGCTCGTGATCGTTTGTTTCGCGGGGATAGCTGTCGACGTGGCGTCCGCCTACAGCGCCAAATCGAAGCTCGACGCGATTTCGGATTCCGCGTCCCTGGCCGGCGCCGCCCGCGCGCGCACAGAATTCCTCGCCCAAGGCGTCAACAATTCCGGCAAGACGCAGCAGATACTTCTGTCGGCGACGAGCACGGCGTCCGGCATGTTCGCGACCGAGCTGTCCACGATCACGGCCGTGCACGCACATGCCGATGTCGACGTGCAACTGATCGACGGCAAGATCACGTCGACTGTCAGTTACACCGCCACGTACCGTCCGCACCTGCTGACGCTGCTGGGCGTCGATACGATCAAGCTTGCCGGGACCGCGATCGCGGCCGCCGGCCTCGTCCCCTATATGGAGATCACGCTGCTCATCGACACGTCGGGTTCGATGGCCATCGGCGCGGACGCAGCGGGCCAGGCATTGCTGAAGACCAAGCTCGGATGCGCCTTCGCCTGCCACGACAACGTCGCCGTGCAGGGCTACGGCGATGCTTACCTCTACGCCAAGGCGAAAGGGATTACTCTGCGCTACGACGCGGTCAACGCCGGCATCGTGCGCCTCGTTGACGAGTTCGACGCACTCGATCCGGGTTCGACGAACATCCGCGCGTCGATCCGCTCCTTCGACACGAACTTCGCCGTCAAGCAGGCCATGACCAACAACCGGTCGCAGCTGCGCTGGAATATTCCAACCGCGCCGGCCACCTCTGGCGAGACGCAAGGCGCCACCAAGTTCGCGGAAGGCATCAACGCCGTCGTGACCGCCATCGGCACCGGCGGCGACGGCTCCAGCGCGGCCAAGCCCATAAAGATATTGATCATCGCGACCGATGGCGTGCAGGACCCGGGGCGCATGTGGGTGAGCCAGACCGCCTATCGCAACGACGTTGCTCCGTTCAAGATGGCCTTCTGCCAAACGCTGAAGGCCAAGAACGTACGTGTCGGCATTTTGCACACGCCCTACATTCCGATGCTCGACGACTGGGGCTACATGGCGACCCTCGGCCAGCCGAGCCAGATCGGCGGCCCGGCCACGCGTGCCGACGACATTCCGCGCGTCCTCAAAGAGTGCGGGGGCAATCTCTATGTCGAGGCGAACAGCGCCGATGCGATCTCTGCGGGCTTCGTCAACATTCTGCGGTCCACCAACACGCCGCGCCTGATCATGTAGCTGACGGCCACGGCGTCGCCGTCAAGCGGAGACGGCTTCGCCGTCAAGCGGAGTTGAGCACCGCGGCGACGCCGGCCACCAGCAGCAGTAGGCCCAAGCCTTCGCGCACGCCAAGCCGCTGGTGGAAAAGACCGCGCGAGACGAACAGCGCGAACAGGATCTCGATCAGCGCCACCGTCCGCACCAGCGCCGCGCTCTGCAGTGCGAACGCGAGAAACCAGAACTGCGACGCGAGCGCGCCCATAAAGCCGGCGAACAGCGACGGCCGCCACGCGCGCGCGATGGCCCGCAGCGTGCCCGGGTCGCGAACGGCGAGATAGCCTGTCAGGAGTGCCGTTTGTAGCGTGAGCGCGATGGCGAGCGCCAAGGTAGCCGCCGCGACGAACGAGGAGCCGCCGAGCGCTCCGATACCGCCGCGATAGCCGAGCGCCGCAAATCCGAACAGTGCGCCCGCCGCAAGTCCCAGCACCGCCGAACCGGCCGAAGGCGCCCGTCCGCCGTGGCTTGGCCGGGGCCAGGAGGTCAGCAGCACGCCCAGCGTCGCGATCACGATCGCGGCGAGCACCGCAGGCGTCAGCGGATCGGCGAGGAACAGGGCCCCCGCCAGCGCGATCCAGACCGGCTCGATTTTGACCAGCGCCGTCGCCACGACGAACGAGCGCTCGCGCATGGCGGCCAGCATCAGCGCCGTCGCGGCGATCTGCGACACCGCACCCCCAGCGATCCAGGCGAGAGCGGTGGCGGAGACGGGCGGCAAAGGGTCGGGGAACAGGAGGGCGACGAGGCCGAGAAACATTAGCCCGAACGGCAGGCCGAACAGAAAGCGCACGTGCGTCGCGCCGATGGTGCCGAGTACGTCGATCAGCTCGCGCTGCATGGCCGTACGCGCGGTCTGCGCCGCCGATCCGGCGACTGTGAACATGATCCAAAGCCACGCGGGCGCGGTAAACATGCCTGTAGACCTTCAAAGAAAAAAGGGGCCAGACCCAGCGGCCTGCCCCCCTCTTGTCCGTGCGAAAGGGATCTCGATCAGCCCTTCTCTTCCAGCAGCCGGCGCGCGATCACCTGCGCCTGGATTTCGGCCGCGCCCTCGAAGATGTTGAGGATGCGGGCGTCGCACAGCACGCGGCTCACCGGGTATTCGAGCGCGAAGCCGTTGCCGCCGTGGATCTGCAGCGCGTTGTCCGCGTTCGCCCAGGCGACGCGTGCGCCGAGCAGCTTGGCCATGCCCGCTTCGAGATCGCAGCGATGCCCTTCGTCCTTCTCGCGCGCGGCGAAATAGGAAAGCTGGCGCGCGATCATCGTCTCGACCGCCATCATCACCACCTTGTTGGCGACGCGCGGGAACGAGTAGATCGGCTTGCCGAACTGCACACGGTCGAGCGCGTACTTGAGCGCGAGGTCCATGGCGCACTGGGCCACGCCCACAGCGCGCGCGGCCGTCTGGATGCGCGCGCCCTCGAACGTGTTCATGAGCTGCTTGAAGCCCTGACCCTCGGCGCCGCCGAGCAGGTTTGCGGCCGGCACCTCGAAGCCGTCGAAGGAGATGTCGTATTCCTTCATGCCGCGATAGCCGAGCACGTGGATTTCGCCGCCGGTCATGCCGTCGGCAGGGAACGGCTGCTCGTCCGAGCCGCGCGGCTTCTCGGCGATGAACATCGAGAGGCCCTTGTAGCCCTTCTCGTCCGGGTTCGTGCGCGCCAGCACGGTCATGATGTCGGCGCGGACCGGATGCGTGATCCACGTCTTCTGGCCGGTGATCTTGTAGGTCTCGCCGCTCTTGACCGCGCGCGTCTTGAGCGAGGCGAGATCCGAGCCCGTGTTCGGCTCCGTGAACACCGCCGTCGGCAAAATCTCGCCGGTGGCGATCTTCGGCAGATACCGTTCCTTCTGTTCGTTGGTGCCGTTGTGCAGGATCAGCTCGCCCGCGATCTCCGCGCGCGTGCCGAGCGAGCCGACGCCGATGTAGCCGCGCGAAAGCTCCTCCGACACGACGCACATGGCGAGCTTGCCGAGGCCGAGGCCGCCGTACTCCTCCGGCAGCGTCAGCCCGAACACGCCAAGCTCGGCGACCTTCTCGACGATCTCGAGCGGGATGTAGGCGTTCGCCAGATGCCACTCGTGGGCATGCGGCACGACTTCGGCTTCTGAGAAGCTGCGCATCTGCTCGTGAATGGCGGCCATCGTCTCGTCGAGGCCCGAATTGCCGAACGTCGTCGCGCCCTGCTGATGCTTGATGAATTCGGCGAGCTTGGCCTTGACGCTCTCCGTGCTGCCGGCCGCGACCACGTCGGCCACGGCGTCTTCGTACTTGCGGACCTCCGCGCGCGGCACGCCGAGCGCATCCGGGCGGATGATTTCGAGCTGGCTCATGGGAATGCCGCCGGCGATCTGCGCGCCGTACTCGGCGAAAGCGACGAGCAGGATGAGCTGTTCCGGTTCTCCGAAGGCGCCCTCGTCCTTGAGGCGGGCGGCCCAGAGGTTCATCTGGCGCAACGCTTCGACGGTGGTCGCGAGCCAGGCGAGGCCGTGCGCCGTGTGCTGCGCTTCGTCGACGCCGCCGACCGCTTTGATCCGCGCGCGGACGCCCGTCTTGGCGAGGCCGAGGATGCGATCTGCGGCTTCCACCACCTCCGCCGTGCGTGCGATGAGGCGTTCGGGCCCTGCCGCCAGAAGGTCGCTCTCCGACTTCAGCTCAACAGCCGCCATGGATTAGTCTCCTCAGATGATTGTTCTCGTGGGTGCGGTAGTCCCGGGACCCTTATCGGACCGGCATGTTCAGGGGGCGTCAATTCCGGCTGTCATGTGCAAATTTCCGAGCCCGGCCGTCAAGACATCTCGTGCTGGCGCGACAGCATCGCACGGGGCCGCCCTCACGCGCCCCTGCGCGCGCTGGCACGCCGCACGCGGACGCTTGGATCGTTAATGGCGCCAGGACGTTAGATAAGACGCGCATTTGATGAAAGTGCGTGGCCTTGAGGACATGGACCGCAGTGCGCGGTATGGACTAGGTTCGTCGCTCATCCAGCCCATTCCACGGTCAGATTGCCCACCAATGAAGCGTTACAAAACTCTCCTTGCCGCTCTCTACCGCCTCTACGAGCACTCGGGCTTCGCCATGGCGGGCGCGGTGGCGTTCTCCTTTGTGGTCTCGCTGTTCCCGTTCTGCATCTTTCTCGGCGGACTTGCGGGTCTTTTCGGCGGCCGGGAGTTGGCGGCGGAGGCTGTTTCGCAGCTCTTCCAGAATCTGCCTCCGGATGTCGCTAAGGCGCTGGCGCCGCAGATCGACGCCATCATGGGCCAGACCCGCATCGATCTTCTGACCTTCGGTGGCTTCCTGGCGCTCTTCTTCGCCACCAGCGCGGTCGAGACGCTACGCGCTGCCCTCAACGGCGCTTACCGCGTCGCCGAGACGCGACCCTATCCGGTCTGCCTGGGGCTCAGCATGCTATTGGTGCTGATCAGCGGCGCCTCGATGCTGGTGCTGACCTGGGCGGTGGTCGTCGGCCCCGCGCTCGCCGCGCAGTTCGAGCCCTCGTGGGTGGAGCCCTCGCTGATCAGGTCATTCCTGGATTCGACTTGGCTCGCCCCGGCGGTGCGCTACACGCTTGGCGCGGCCGTCATCGGCACGCAGCTCCTCGCCTTCCATCTCTGGCTCGCGGCGGGAGAGCGTCGCCTGGCAGACGTGTGGCCCGGCGTCGCGTTCTCCGTCGTGCTCTGGCTCGCGATCGCGGGCTTCTATTCTTACTATCTTTCGATCAGCAACTATGCGCGGTTCTATGCCGGCCTATCTCAGCTCATGATTGCGATGATCTTTTTTCAGGTGACGGCGGTCATCATCCTGCTTGGTGCCGAGCTGAACCGCGGCATCATGGAAATCAAGAAGCTGACCAACGGCCATCACTGACGCTGCCCGCAAGGCGGGGGCGCGCGACGCCGGCCGTGGAACTCCGGACACGCGAAAACGCGAGTCCGGCGAACCGGACCCGCATCTCTGTCTGACGGGTTGTCGTGCTTGGTCGTTGCCGCCGTTAGGCGGCCTTCGCCTTCCGGGCAGCGCGGGGCTTAACGGCGGAAGCGCCCTTCGGCGCCTTGCCTGCCTTCACGCCGGCTTTGCCGGTTGCCGCCTTGCTCGGAGCGTCACCACGGGTGTGCGTCTTGACGATCGCCCGGGCAGCTCCGAACGCCTCCGTGAGCACGGAGACGGCGCGCTGCGGATCCGCTTCGCCGCTCATGAACACGTCAAGCGCGGCGTAGCCCTGTTCCGGCCAGCTGTGGATCGAGATATGGCTCTCCGCGAGCACGGCGACGCCAGTGACGCCGCCCGTGCGCTCAAGCGCGTGGACATGGAGATGCAGCAGCGTTGCGCCGGCTGCGTCCACGCATTTTCTGAGAGTCCGTTCCACATGCCCGATATCGTCAAGATTATGGGCACCGTAGAGATCGACAAGGAGATGGCGGCCAGAATGACGGCCGCTTTCGCGGTCGTTGGCAGCGTCCTCAAGTGCCGCGTGCGCACCCTGCGCAGACGCGGAAAGATCTTCCTTTTGGGCGGGGCTTGAACGAGTCAAGTCCATCCCCAATTGGAAGAGGGTGTCATTAAAGGCCATATGACCCTCCCCAACCAGCAGACAGATTTAACCCGAACGCTCCTTACCTGGGGGTGTGGGGATGGAAGTCCTTGACCTTAAGGGCAGGTGGACGAACGGAGACAGGTGATATGATGCAAGTGACCCCCCATCGCAAGTAGAAATTTGCATGCGGCGGATCAAAAGTCCGCGTGCGGTCGTCGCACCTTTCGGGTGGTGACTTCGCGCGCTTTCTAAGATCGGGATCCGAACGCGCTGCGCACGCTGGAAAAAGCGAAACGTCGCGCTTCGCCGCCGTCACGAACGCCGCGCTTCGTCGCCCGTCACTGCGGGTTCAAAAACTGTTCGAGCAGTTTCTTGCCCTGCGCCTTCTTGGCCTTGCGCTCTTCCTTTGTCCCGCCGATCAGGCTGTCGACGATCTCGTTCGCGTTCTTGCCTTTGAGATTGCCGCCGATCTCCTTGATCGTCTCCATCGCCTTATCGGGATCCTTGAGCACGGCGGAGAGATCGGGCGTGAATGCGGGATTGTCCCAGGGGCCGTGCACCCGCACCGGGATTTCGAGACCCGAGAGCGCGTCCGCTCCGCCGCCCTGTCCCTGCAGGCTGGCCACCAGCTTCGGCCGCAGCATGTAGTCGACTTCGCGCGGCGGCAGCGCAATGCGCCCCGCGCCGCCGACGCGCAGCAGCGGGCTCACCAGCTTGAGATCCTTGTTCTCCGCGACGCCCGACGTGAGCGTCCAGGTCGACGTCATCTCGCTGAAGTCGGTCTTGTCCGTGGGCGAGCCGGAGAGACCGCCGAATTTGCCCTTGCCGACCCCGCGCAGCATCTCCGCAACGTTGATGCCGACGATCGCGCCGTCGTTGAAGGCGACATCCACCTTCCCATTGAGCGTGCCGATGATCTGCCGCTCGGTCGCGCCCTGTCCGGCGACGGCGAATGACAGCCGCCCCTTGCCGGTCAGCCGGTCGAACTCCGCCGTGTCTTTGAGCAACGGCAGCGCTTCGATGCCGTCGAGCTGCACGTTGGCGCTCATGTGGGCCGTCGTGCCGCGTGTCCCGTCGAGCGTGATCGTGCCGCGCCCGGTGCCCTGGTAGAGACGCACATCGTTGAGCGTCGTCGTCATGATCCGGTCCTTGAGCGCCACCGTGACATCCGATTGGTCGAGGCGGACTGTGCTGACCGTGAGCTTGCCGATCGAAAGGCGGGCGTTGGCGTCCAAGCTGCCGAGCGCGGCAAGCCGCAGCGGCTCGTCACCCCAGCCGTCCCGCTTGGTGAAGCCCTTGACGCGCGGCCCCGGCACGGCGGCCGGCGCTTCGCTCTCCTGCAAGAGGTCGTCGATCGAGGTCGCTTTTGTCTTGGCTGGCGGCGGCACTGGCGCCGCGCCTGCGGCCGGGGAGCGAGGCGGAGGAACGTCGCGCGCGCCCTCGGACGAATAGAGATTGAGATCGAGTTCGGTGAGCTTGAGGGCGGCCGTCACCATCGGCCGCGCGCCGCGCGTATCGAGCTTGATGTCGCCGCGCGCCGTCGTCCGGTCGAGTTCGATTTCGGCGGTCGAGAACGAAAGCTGGTCCGGCGCGCCGCGGAAGAGTCCCTTCGCCTTGAGCGGACCGAACCCCTGCGACGGCGGCAGGTCGGAGCCGAACCACGCCGCCAGCGCCCGCGTCGACGCCGACTTCGCCGACAGAATGCCTTCGGCGCTGAGATCGCCCTTGAGCTTGGCCGAGCCGTCAAAGGTCGCATCGAGCGCGTCCGCGCCCAAAACCAACTTGAGTTTGGCGGGGCGGTTGTCGGCCACGTCGGCGGGCGACGTCAGCGCGCCGTCGAAGCGCACCGTCTTGCCCTTCCAGTCGAGATGGCCGGCGGCCGTCAGCGGCTCCGACATGGCCGCGAGCGCCAGCTTGAGGTTGATGGCTGAGAATTCGGACGTGCTGCCGGTGCGCTGGTCGCGCCAGTTGAGCGTGCCGTTGTCGATCCGCACGTCCTCGAGCTTGACGTCGGAGACGCGCAGCATCGAAGGCTTGCGCGGCAGCGCGTTCGGGGCAGCATCCGAGATGGGCGCGTCGGGCCTCGAAAGGCCTTCCGCCTGCGCAAACCGCACGCGCGGCTCGGACGCGTCGGCCTCTGCGAAGTCCCAGGATCGGTGTCCATTGGCATCGACTTCGAGCGTGAACACAGGGTCGCGCAGCACGAGCGAGCTGACGCGCACGTCCCGCTGCAACAGCGGCCAGAACGCGACGCTCACGTCGAGCGCCTTCATCGTGACGAGCGGCGCCGATCCCGCGAAGCCCGGTCCAGCCGAAAGCGACACGTCGGCGAGCGAAATGCCGAGCGTCGGATAGAGCGAGAACGACGCCGGGCCCGCGATGACGAGATCGCGTCCGGTCTTCTCCTTGACGGCGAGCACCACCCGGTCGCGGACGAAATTGGCCGGCAGCGCCATGACCGCGAACGCGGCTCCACCGGCCGCCATCGCGATCAGGCCGAGCACGCTGTAGAAGATCACCGACCCGAAGCCCGAGGACCCGCGCTGCGGCGGCTGACGGCCGTATTGAGCCGGAAAGCTTCCGGCGCGACTGGGATGCACGGGAGCCGGGGCGTACGGATCCTGCTGATAAACCGGTCGTCCCCCGTCACGCGGCGGATGGGTCTGATCGAAGTACGGATCGGCGGCTCGGGGCTGGGGCGGTCGTCCCCGCTCGTCGGAGGGACGATAGGGATCCGGCCGGGGCGGCCTTCCCTGCGGCGGCGGTTTGTTCGTCATCGGCTCCCGACCTTGGGCAGGCCACAGGGGCGCATCCCCCGAATCTGGCCCGCCGGCTCAACCTTCCAGCACATACGAAGCAATTGTGTCAGCGCGCGGCCCGCTTCGTCTCCGCGGTGAGGCCATTTATCCACGGCCAACCCCGGGCTGCCGCCGCGGAGCACACGAACACATACAACTCAAGCGAGTAGTCGCGAATGGCAACCTGAAATCAAGCATAAACTCAATTCTATACGCAACTTAACGCCATTCCTCCAACAGATTTTCCCCACGATTGCGTCATCAGCAGACCTTCGTTTCGTCATTCGACTCGGCTAGATTGCAACCTATGAGTGTATTGCGCGATCTTGTACGTCCCGTTGGGTCGGTGGCTTTGGCGCTGGCCCTGGCGGGTTATCTTCAGGCTCCCTCCACGGTGGCGGCCCGTCCCGCCCCCGGCGACGTCAGGGGTGAGGCTCCAGTTGTCAGCGGCCGCGCGACGGTCGTCGACGGCGACACGCTGGAAATTGCCGGCGAACGCGTCCGCCTCGAAGGCATCGACGCCCCGGAAGCGGGCCAGACCTGCGGGCGCAAATGGCTCGGCACCTGGAACTGCGGCTCGGCCGCGACGGCCGCCTTGCAAAAGATCGTCGGCACGCGACGTGTCGATTGCCAATCCGCTGGCCGCGATAAGTACGGCCGCACGATCGGCTGGTGCGCGATCGACGGTCATGACATCAACGCCGAAATGGTGAAGTCGGGCCATGCCTGGGCCTTCGTGAAATACTCGCGCCGCTACGAGGCGATCGAGGCCGAAGCCCGCAGCGCCAAGGTCGGCATCTGGCAGGGCGATGCCCAGCCGGCCTGGCTCTATCGCGAACAGCGCTGGCAGGTGGCGGAGACGACTGCGCCGGAGGGCTGCGCGATCAAGGGCAATATCACCGCCAACGGCCGCATCTATCACACGCCCTGGAGCGCCTGGTACGGCAAGGTGAAGGTCGAGCCCGCGAAAGGCGAGCGTTGGTTCTGCTCCGAGAAGGAAGCCGCCGAGGCTGGCTTCCGGCCGGTCGCCGGCCATTGATGCGCGGGGCATTGACGCGCAGGGTCATTGACGGCGCCGGCCCCCCAAGGCCGGCTCCGCGCCCGCGTCCCGATTGACTTCCCGCGAGCCGAGGGGGAAAGTCCCGTCCGTACGCACACGGAGTCGCGCTGGCTGTTCGCCAGCAGGTGAACCGTGCCGCCAGGAGCGTCGTAGTGGCCGAATTGTTCCGGAAAATTCGGGTCTCGAGAAGGGAAAAGTCCCCATGGTCCGCTGGTCGCGCTTTTTGAAGTATCCCATCGCACTGGCCACTTTTGCGGCCACGGTGCTGATGACGGATGCAGCGCTGATGACGGGCGCAGCGCAGGCAAGCGACACCTGGTCGGGCATCCATGCCGAGGCCTTCGGTGGACGCCCTCTCAAGAGCGGAACCGGCGTCATCGCGATCAGCGCTCCCTATCGCCCCGACGACGTGCGCAGCGTCCCCTTCGAAGCCGACGTGACGCTCGCCAACGGCCGCACCATCAAGACCGTCTACTTCGTCGTCGACATGAACCCGTCTCCCGTGGCCGCGACGTTCCAGTTGGGCGGCAAGCGCAGCCGCGCGCATCTTGGCATCAACTTCCGCCTCGACCAGCAGTCCGATGTGCGCGTCGTGGTGGAAGCCGATGACGGCACGCTCTACATGGCGGAGCAGCTGGTGAAGTTCGCGGGCGGCCAGGCCTCATGCTCTGCGCCTCCGGTCGGAGACCCGGCCGAGATCGCGGCCAACATGGGCAAGATGGATTTCGCAGGCGTCGGCGCCAAGCCCAACGGCACGCACCAGATGGCCCGCGCGCGCCTTGCGCTCAACCATCCGAACCATACGGGGATGGTGCTCGATCCCGTTTCGCTGCTCTACATTCCGTTGCTGATGGTCGATCGCGTCGAGGCGCACCAAGGCGACGAACTCGTCTTCGACATGACGGGTTCGATCACGGTTGCGCAGAACCCCACCGTCTCGTTCGACTACGTGACGAACGGCGCCCCCGAATTGACCGTCACCGCACGCGATACGAGCAACGCCTCGTGGACGCGCGCCTTCCCGATTGGCCCTGGCGGCTGATCCGGCGCATACGGTTAAGCGACCCATCGTAGGGGGTTGAAAACGCGCGGTTGAACACCGCGCGGCGCGGAACCAATCTTCGTTCAGATCGTTACTCCCCCATCGAAGAAGCACTAAACGTTTGGGAGTTGGTTCGATGGGCAATTTGCTGCACTGGGCCGTAGTTTTCCTAGTCGTCGCGTTGGTCGCGGCCTTTCTTGGCTTCGGCGGCGTTGCTGGTACGGCTATGGAGGGCGCACGCCTTCTTTTCTGGGTAGCCATCGTGTTCTTGGTTATCTCGCTCGTACTCGGATTTGTTCGCCGAGCGTAATTGCGTACCGCGGTGCGAGCTCGAGCCCTGTAGCCGAGCCCGCCACCGCCCACTCAAACTTCAGCCCATGATCGAACAACGCTCCGGCATCCCCGGGCGAAACGCGAAGCATGGTCTGACGTCACCACCACCACCACCACCGTTGATTTGGCAAAGAGGAGTTCCGCATGAACTGGGATCGTATCGAAGGCAACTGGAAGCAGTTTTCTGGCAAGGTCAAAGAGAAGTGGGGCAAGCTCACGGATGATGACCTGGATGTCGTCAACGGCAAGCGCGAGCAGCTCGAAGGCAAGATTCAGGAGCGCTACGGCTACGGCAAGGACCAGGTGAAGAAGGAACTCGACGACTGGTCGAACACGCTCTAGTCGCCTGCCACTAAATTAAAGCAGCCCGCCGGCGTAGTGCGCCGGCGGGCTTGCTTTTGGTTCGCTGCCGAGTGCGGGCGAGATCGCGGCTCAGCAGTTTAGCCCGGCCGTTTAGCTTGGCGGGAAGGTGATCAGGATCTTCATGCGGACCAGCTCCGGGAAATACGCTTCGAGCCCCTTGCCCGCGAAATAGAGAATGGCGCCGAGAAGAATGAGCGCCGGGATGGCGGCCAGAACGGCCTTCATGAAAAACATCGCCAGCCGCAGGAACGGCACGTCGAAGCGATGCACGGCTGCCGGGATCGGGTCGTCGCCGTACATTGGCTTCTGCGCCCGGCCTCGCGACAGGTAGGCGGGCGGGTCACCCATCGAAGACGCCATCGCGCGTCCATCGCGCTCCTGCTGCTCCCGCTCCTTGACCTCGCGGGCCTGCCTTGCCCGCGACTCCCGTTCGCGCCTCAGCGTGCGCGGAAGGTCGTCGAAATCGCCATCGGCCGTAAGGGGAAAGTTCGCATCCGTCATGTCTACACCTGAACTAAAAATGCGAGGCCTCTGAGCCTCGTCTTGCGCGCCGTCCACCCCGGGTCCGTGCCGTCTATCTTGCAAGCGACGTTATTGTTAAGTTGCGCCGCGATTTTGACGGGGAGGTGGCACGTGCCGGCGCTGAAGGATTTGATACGTACGATTCCGGACTACCCGAAGCCGGGCATCATGTTCCGTGATGTCACGACGCTGCTGGGGAATGCCGAAGGGCTGAAAGCGGCCATCGCGCGGATGGCCGAGCCCTACGTGGACCTGAAGGTGGACGCGGTCGCCGGCATCGAGGCGCGCGGCTTTATCCTGGGTGGCGCCATCGCCGACCGCCTGGGTTGCGGCTTCATCCCGATCCGAAAGAAGGGCAAACTGCCCTGGAAGACCATCGGCCAGGAATACACGCTCGAATACGGCGTCGATGTGATTGAAATCCACGAGGACGCCATCGCCCCCGGCCAGCGTGTGCTGATCGTCGACGACCTGATCGCGACCGGCGGCACGGCGGAGGCCGCGGCCAAGCTCCTGCGCCGGACCCAAGGCGAGATCGTCGGCGCGACGTTCATCATCGATCTGCCCGAGCTCGGCGGCCTCAAGCTTCTGAAAAGCCATGGCATTGACTGTCACGCCCTGGTTGCGTTCGAGGGCCACTGATGGCGCTGGCAGCGGGCGAAATCCGCACTGCACTGGAGCGCATCGCCTTGGCGCGGGCGAACCCGGAGCAAAGCGTCGCCTGCCCGCACTGCGACCGCGAGGGCCTGATCGTCACGGATCGGTCGGCGCGGCCCTATGCCGAGTGGTATCATCTGGCGTGCGCGGGCTGCGGCCTGGACGAGACGATCCATGTTCCCCTGGGACCGCCCGTCCCGGGGGCAGACGAGTGATGGCGACCTGCCGCGAATTGGGTTGATAGGCACGATGAAGATCGACGGAACGGCGTATCGAACCATCTGGCCCGGAGACGACGGCGCGTCCGTCGTCATCATCGACCAGACGCGGCTGCCGCATCGCTTCGAGACCGTCACCCTGCGCACGCTCGACGACGCCGCGCGCGCCATTCTCACAATGCAGGTGCGCGGCGCGCCGCTCATTGGCGCCACGGCGGCATACGGACTGGCGCTCGCGCTGCAAGCGGATGCATCGGATGCGGGCCTTGCGCACGCGATCGACCACCTTGCGCGCCAGCGGCCGACGGCGGTCAACCTGAGATGGGCGCTGGAAGAAGTCCGCCGCCACGTCCAGCCCTTACCTGTCGGCGTACGCACCGCGGCCGCCTATGCCAAGGCGCACGTCATTGCCGAGGACGACGTCGAGACGTGCCGCAACATCGGCGTCAACGGCGTCGCGCTCATCCGCGCCATCGCCGAAAAGAAGCACAACGGCGAAGCGGTCAACATCCTGACGCACTGCAACGCGGGCTGGCTTGCCTGCGTCGACTGGGGCACGGCGACCTCGCCGATCTATCATGCGCATGACGCGGGCATCCCCGTGCATGTGTGGGTGGACGAGACGCGCCCGCGCAACCAGGGCGCGGCGCTGACGGCCTACGAGCTCGGACGCCATGGCGTGCCGCACACGTTGATCGTCGACAACGCCGGCGGGCACCTGATGCAGCAGGGTCAGGTCGACCTCTGCATCGTCGGCACCGACCGCGTCGCCGCCAACGGCGACGTCGCCAACAAAATCGGCACCTACCTCAAGGCGCTCGCCGCGCATGACACCGGCGTGCCGTTCTACGTTGCGTTGCCGTATTCCACCATCGACTGGACGCTCGGATCGGGACGCGACATCCCCATCGAGGAGCGCGGCGCCGACGAGGTGCTCATCATGCTGGGCCGTCTCGCGGACGGCTCGGTCGTGCCGGTCGAGATCGCGGCCCCCGGCTCTCCGGCCGCCAACCCCGCATTCGACGTCACGCCGGCCCGCCTCGTCACCGGCTTCATCACCGAGCGCGGCATCGCGGCCGCAAGCCGCGACGGTCTGCTCGGGCTCTACCCAGAACGCCGGGAGACGGCCGCATGAGCAAGGCCGGAAAATCGAAGCGCGGAAAAGAGGGCGAAGCGCGTTCGCGGCCGGCCGAGACCCGCCTGCGCCGCGAGCTCATCGAGACGGCGCTGGCCATGAGCCGCAGCGGATTGTCGCCAGGGCGCTCCGGCAATGTGTCGGCGCGCACCGACGGCGGCATGCTGATCACGCCGACCGGGCTCGCCTACGAGGACATCGGCCCGAAGGACATCGTCTTCGTGGCCTCCGACGGCTCCGTACCGGGACGGCAGAAGAAGCCCTCCAGCGAGTGGCACTTCCATCTTTCGGCCTACGCGGCACGCCCCGACATGGGCGCGGTCGTCCACACCCATTCGCTGCATGCGGTGGTGCTGGCGTGCGCCGGCAAGTCCATCCCCGCCTTTCACTACATGATCGCGGTCGCGGGCGGATCCGACATTCCGGTCGTGCCCTATGCAACGTTCGGCAGCCCGGAGCTTGCCGCGCATGTGGCTTCGGGTCTGACGGAGCGCCGCGCGTGTCTGATGGCGCACCACGGCGCGATCGCGCTCGGCGAGACGCTGCCCCGCGCTCTGGAGCTGGCCCACGAGGTGGAGGTGCTGGCGGAGCAATACTACAAGCTGCTGACCCTCGGCGCGCCTCCCCTGCTGGGCGACGACGAGATGGTGATCGTGCTTGAGCGGTTCAAATCCTACGGCCAGGACGCCCAGTCCTAGAGAAGCCGAGCCCTAGTAGAGACGCCGAGTCCTAGACTGGCTCCCTGCTACTCCGCCGGCAGCAGCGCGTTCAGCATGTGATGCATGTTCTCGCGCCCGAAATAGCCGTTGATGCGCCCGATCTCGATCCGGTTCCGGACCAGCACGAGCGTGGGTACCATCGTCACGGGGCTCGAGAGCTGGAAGCTGTCGGCCACGGGCTCGTTGACGTCGATGAACCTGAGCGGCGCGGTCTTCCCGGCGCGTGAGGCGGCGTAGGAGGGCTCCACGTCACGGCGGAAGACCGGACAATAGTTGCAGCCCGGAGCTTCGAACGCGATCAGTTCATAGCCGGTCTCGGGAGCGCCGTCGCGATCCGGCGCCGCGTGGCTTGCACCGGGCGCAAGAACGGCGAGCAGTCCCAATACGAGACAGCGGGGGAGGGCGGAAAGGGTGCGGTTGCGCGTCATGTCGGTAGCGCTGCATCTTCGATGCCACCGCTGGCAGGCGGGAGCGGCGACCCCGCAGCCGAATGTTTCACGGTAAACGTCGGCGAGCGTGCTTCCGGAAAAGTGGGAACCGGTTTTCCGATAGGAAGCACGCCAAAACAAAGGGCTAGAGTCTTTCCGCAATTCCATCAAAACCGGAAAGACACTAGCGAACCCTGCGCCGCGCCAAGCGTTTTTTCGAGGCAGCCAGCAGGAAATTGCGATGAAACAGGCTTCGGTGACGTTCGCGAACGGCTTTCACGTGTTGACGGGCGACGCGCACTCGCAGGCGGCGTCGATGGTGATCGCGCCCGGAGGCTCGGAAGGCGGCCCGGACAACGCCCACCGTGGTGCCGATCAGTGGCTCTACATCGAAAGCGGGACCGGCGAAGCGCGCGTCAACGGCCATGTCTATCCGCTCGACGCGGGCGCGCTGATGCTGATCCAGCGCGGCGATCGGCACGAGATCCGCAATACCGGCGCGACACCGCTTAAGACGTTGAATGTCTACGTGCCGCCCGCCTATACGTCGGACGGCGACGAACGCCCTGCGGGAAAAAGTTGAGCCCTTACATCCCACGCGCGTATCCCCGAAAACCCCCTAAGTGTTCGGCAGGGTGGAACTGCGGCCGTTGTTCGATGTTAGGGTTTGCAGATCAGACTGACTGACGACGACCTTCCCAGCCACGACACGACACGCGACGGTGTACCCCCCGTGACCATCACAGACGACACGAACTCATTTTCATTTTTGCTTTCCGGTTGGGCTCTCATATTGGCTTTAGTCGGATTTTATGTGGCGCGCTCCTTCTGGATCGCGCGCCGCGAATGGCCCGAGTGCGCCACCGACACCAAGGTGCTCTATCTGATGGTCGCGCCACCCCTGACGCTCGCGGTCGACGTGCTGCAGGTGACGGACCGGCTGTTCTGGCGCCGCGCCGCCCGCAAGGCGGCCTCGCGCGCGGCCCTTTTGCGTCGCATCCCGCAACGAGAGCAGCAGCGCACGCGCGTTCAGGCTGCGTCTGCGCGCCCTGCGTCCGTGCGCCATGAGGCCGCGCAACTCTCGGCGAAGCACGCCCTGCGCTCGAACGGCTGATCCCGCCGACATCGCATTTTCATTCGCGTCCGCGACGCTCGTTGTGCGGAGCGCGAGATCGCGCTTGACCCTCGCCGGGAGCGCTCCGCCGAACGACGCCCGTTCGGCCGCAATTTGCCCAACGAGGCATCACTTGGCGAAATTAGCGCCAGGCGTGACGCCCTTCGCGCACGCGGAAAGCCGATAATCGCTGCAATTTTTGCTTGGCACGGGTCGTGCAATTTACCCTCACATAATGCCTCTAGGGTTCCGGCCGCGTGATGGCGGTGCTGGTCCGAGAGAGGCGCTCTCGCTGACGCCCGAGGATGGGGTGCGCGAAGCCACGGCGGGATAAAAGCCCGGGAGACCTACGCCGCAAGGAGCTTCGGCTCTTGAACGGAAGGCCTCCTCGTCACACGTGCGCCGCCGTTCGTCCGAAAGCCCTTTGCGACCTGCAACTGGTCAGCATTGGGGAACTTCATGAACCGAACTGTCTCGCAAGTTATCGGCGCTGCCGCCGCTTTGGCGCTCGGCATGGCGCTCGCCGTGCCCGGTGCCGCGGCCAAGGAGAAAAAGGACTTCAAGGTTGCTTGGTCGATCTATGTCGGATGGATGCCCTGGGGCTATGCCGCCGACAGCGGCATCGTGAAGAAGTGGGCCGACAAGTACGGCATCACCATCGAGGTCAAGCAGTTCAACGACTACGTCGAATCGATCAACCAGTACACCGCGGGCGCCTTCGACGCCGTGACGTTGACGAACATGGACGCCCTCTCGATTCCTGCCGCCGGCGGTGTCGACACCACAGCCGTCGTCGTCGGCGACTTCTCGAATGGCAACGACGCCATCATCGTCAAGTCGGGCGGTCTCGAAGCGCTGAAGGGCACGAGCGTCAACCTCGTGGAATTCTCGGTC
This sequence comes from Hyphomicrobium sp., assembly GCF_051860585.1. Taxonomy (GTDB): domain Bacteria; phylum Pseudomonadota; class Alphaproteobacteria; order Rhizobiales; family Hyphomicrobiaceae; genus Hyphomicrobium_C. Next base: position 579,303 of record NZ_JBHYDS010000001.1, on the reverse strand, counting down.
TCGCACTATCTGCTCGCCCGCGCCCTCGAAAGCGTGAAGCTCGCCGAGAAGGACCTCAAGGTCGTCAACACCTCGGACGCCGACATGGCCGCCGCGTTCAAGACGCCGGACGTGACCGCGGTTGTCACCTGGAAGCCGGTCGTCTCGACCATCCTGGAATCGCCGGACGCCAAGAAGGTGTTCGACAGCGCCCAGATTCCCGGCGAGATCATCGACCTCATGGTCGCCAACACCGAGGTTCTGAAGGCCAATCCGGACTTCGGCAAAGCCCTGGTCGGCATCTGGTACGACACCATGGCCGCGCTGGAGAAGGATCCCGCTGCCAAGGAGCACATGGCCAAGGCGTCCGGCACGGATATCAAGGGTTTCGACGAGCAGCTAGCGACCACCAAGCTCTTCGCTACGCCGAAGGACGCCGTGGCCTTCGCCACGGGGCCGGACGTCAAGTCCACGACCGAGCGCGTGTCGACCTTCCTTTTTGACAAAGCGCTGCTCGGCAAGGACGCCAAATCGGCAGGCGCCATTGGCGTCGCTTTCCCCGACGGCTCCGTCTACGGCGACAAGGCCAACGTGAAGCTCCGCTACGACGCGACCTACATGCAGGCCGCCGCCGACGGCAAGCTCTAGAGACCGACGCAAGCTCCTGAGTACGACGCGGGACGGAGGAAACATGCGCGCCATCAACATCAGGCCGAGCCGTGGCTGGCACGTGGCGCTGGCGGCTGTTCCCTTCGTCCTCGCCATCGCCGCCTACATGGTTGGCTCGGACCTGCGGCTTGCCGTCAATCCGGCCGACAAACTGCTGCCGGCGTTCGGCACCATCGCCGAGGCGGTGAACCAGTATGCGTTTACGGCCGATCAGCGCACCGGACTTTATCTGCTGTGGTCCGACACGGCCGCGAGCCTGTACCGCCTCCTGACCGCGTTGACGATCTCGACCGCCATCGCCCTCGTCTTCGGCGTCGTCACCGGCATGCTGCCGGTGGCGGCCGCCACCCTCAGCCCCTTCGTCGCCGTCGCCTCGATGATCCCGTGCCTGGCGCTTCTGCCGATCCTGTTCATCGTCATGGGGCTCGGCGAAGCCTCGAAGATCACGCTGATTGTTGTCGGCACGGCCCTGAAGCTCGTGCGCGACATCGCGCAGCGCGTCGAGGAGATCCCGCGCGAGCAGATCATCAAGGCGCAGACGCTGGGCGCATCGTCCTGGCAGATCGCCACGCGCGTGGTGACGCCGCAGATCCTGCCGCGCCTCATCGATTCCCTTCGTCTGGAAATCGGGCCGGCCTGGCTGTTCCTGATCGCCGCCGAGGCGATCGCCTCCGAGTCGGGTCTCGGCTACCGCATTTTTCTCGTCCGCCGCTACCTGTCGATGGACGTGATCATTCCGTATGTGCTGTGGATTACCCTGCTCGCATTCCTGATGGATTGGAGCCTGCGGCTCCTGAAACGCCGAGCGTTTCCCTGGTTCGAGGGAGCACGCGCGTCATGACCAGCATCGTCTTCGACAAGGTTTGGAAGGAGTACGGCGACCATGTCGTGCTCGAGCAGATCAACCTCACGATCGCGCCACGCGCGTTCGTTGCGCTGGTCGGCCCATCGGGCTGCGGCAAGACCACGTTCCTGCGCATGCTGCTCGGCCAGGAAGCGCCGACGCGCGGCCGGATACTCCTCGATGGGAAACCGCTGAAGGCGGAGCCGGACAGCGACCGTGGCGTCGTGTTCCAGCGCTATTCCGTGTTTCCGCATCTGACGGTGCTGGAAAACATCATGATCGGGCGCGAGTTCGAGCAGTCGCGCTTGCTCGGAAAGCTGTTCGGCGGAGCGCGCCGCGCGGCGCGCGACGAGGCGCAGAAGCTTCTCGACGAGGTCGGCCTCACGGGCCACGAAGGCAAGTATCCCGCGGCTCTGTCCGGCGGCATGCAGCAACGTCTTGCCTTGGCCCAGGCGCTCAATCGCCGCCCGAAGGTGCTGCTTCTCGACGAGCCGTTCGGAGCCCTCGACCCGGGCATCCGCGCCGACATCCACGTGCTCATGCGGCGCATGTGGAACGAGAACGAATTGACCGTCGTCATGGTCACGCACGACCTCTCGGAGGCGTTCCGCCTCGGCACGCGCGTCATTGCCTTCGAGCGGCCACGCAATCGGCCCGAGGAGCTCGAACGCTACGGCACGACGCTGACGGGCGATCTTCCGGTCGGCGCCACCGTCACCCGGGATTTCGATGTCTGGCCGCGCAAGATCGCCGCCGACCTCAATGGAGCCGGGCCGCTGCCCGCGCTGCAGATCGAGCCGGCCCAGGCGCAACCCAAGGCGGAGCAGCAGGTGCACTAACTGCGAAATTCCGCGGGGACGACCCTGCGCGTGGCGACTTTCCCCCGGGACGACCCGGACCAGCGGGGCCGGACCATCTCCGGCCGAGGAGAGCAAAAGTGAACGGAGCGATCTACGGCGACACGCTGCCCGGCGGAAAGCATTGGTCGATGATCATGCGGCAGCATCATCGATTGCGCCTCACGGATGTCGAAGGCGGCGCCAACGTCGGCATGCTGTTCTACAATCCGCAGAACCTGCTTGAGCGCTACAACGCGCCCGACACGCTGAAGTGCCAGCACACCTTCAAGCTCACCGCCGGCCACTGCCTCTATTCCGATATGGGCCGCATTTTTTGCGCGATCGTCGGCGACACCGCGGGCTGGCACGACACCGTCTGCGGCTCAAGCCATAGGGCCATGGTCGCGGCGCGCTGGGGAAGCGCTAGCTACCAGGACCGCCGCAACGACTGGCAACAGAACGGCCGCGACAGCTTCCTCGTCGAGGCGGCCAAGTACGGCTTAGGCCGCCGCGACCTCGCAGCCAACGTCAACTGGTTCAGCAAGGTGACCACCGCCGAGGACGGCGCGCTGCAGTTCGATGCGACGGCTGCGAAGCCCGGCGCCGAGGTCGAACTCCGCTTCGAGATGGACACTCTCGTGCTGTTTCACACGTGCCCGCATCCGCTCGATCCGAGTGCCGTCTATCCGCGCAAACCGGTGCGCTTCGACATCCTCGAAGGTCTGCCCGCGGCCGCCGACGACGCCTGCCGTCTCTCTGCGCCGGAGAACGCGCGCGGCTACGAAAACAACCGCCTGTTCCACGCCGGCTGCGGCTGCTGACGAGAAGAACACAATGATCAAGGAAAGCACATTGCAGGCCTCCGCCGCGACCTATCGCGAGACCGTCGGTGCGGGCGGCTACTGGATGCACGTCGTCAAGCACGGCGAGACGCTGCGGATCGTCGATCTCGAAGGCAACCAGGCCGCCGACACACTTGTTTTCAGCGCGGCAGACCCGCACGAACGCTACTCGGCGTCCGACACCATCCGCGAGCAAGGCAACGTCTACCTCGGCGCCGGATCGACGCTCCTGTCCGACCTCTGCCGTCCCTTGATGACGATCACCGCCGACACCGTCGGCCGCCACGACACCCTCGGCGGCGCGTGCGCGACGGAGAGCAACACGGTGCGCTATGCGCTCGAAAAGAAAACCATGCACGCCTGCCGCGACAGCTACCTTCTGGCCGTTGTCGAGAATGAGCAGTACGGGCTGACGAAGCGCGACATCGCCCACAACATCAACTTCTTCATGAACGTTCCGGTGACGCCAGATGGCGCGCTCACCTTCGCGGACGGCGTCTCCGCGCCCGGCAAGTACGTGGAGATGCGCGCCGAGATGGACGTCATCGTTCTCATCTCGAATTGCCCGCAGCTCAACAATCCTTGCAACGCCTACAACCCAACCCCCATCGAAGTTCTGATCTGGCCGGAGCGCGCCTAGGATGTTCAAGAAAGTTCTGATCGCCAATCGCGGCGCCATCGCCTGCCGCATCATCCGCACGCTCGATCGCATGGGGGTGGCCAGCGTGGCCGTCTATTCCGTGGCCGACCGCCACGCGATGCATGTCGCGCAAGCGGGAGAGGCCGTTTGCATCGGTCCGGCCGCGGCGGCGCAAAGCTATCTGCGCGCAGACGCCATCCTCGAAGCCGCGCAGGCGACGGGCGCCGAGGCCATCCACCCCGGCTACGGATTCCTGTCTGAAAATCCCGATTTTGCCGACGCCTGCGCCAACGCCGGCATCGTCTTCATCGGACCCAAGCCGGAACAGATGCGCGCCTTTGGTCTCAAGCACAAAGCGCGCGAGTTGGCGGAGGCGGCGGGCGTGCCGCTCGCGTCGGGTTCAGGCCTCGTTGCCTCGCTCGAGGAAGCCAGTTCCGAGGCGCGCCGCATCGGCTACCCGGTCATGCTGAAGAGCACGGCCGGTGGCGGCGGCATCGGCCTACAGCTGGTCTCTTCGGAAGCAGACTTGGCTCCGCTGTACGAGCGCGTCGAGCGCCTCGCCCGCAACAACTTCAAGGATCCGGGTCTTTTCCTGGAAAAGTTCGTCGCGCGAGGGCGGCATATCGAGGTGCAGATCTTTGGCGACGGCAAGGGTCGCGTCATCGCCCTCGGTGAGCGCGACTGCTCCGCGCAACGACGCAATCAGAAAGTCGTCGAGGAAACGCCGGCGCCGGGCCTCTCGTCGGCCATGCGGAAAGCTCTCTGGAACACCGCGCGCAAACTCGGCCAGTCGGTCAACTACGAGAGCGCTGGCACCGTCGAATTTCTGTACGACAGCGACACGGACGCGTTTTATTTTCTCGAAGTCAATACGCGGCTGCAAGTCGAGCATGGCGTCACCGAGGAGGTGACCGGCACCGACCTCGTCGAGTGGATGGTGCGGCAAGCTGCGGGCGAGACGCTGCCGTTGGAGCAGGAGCGCGTCGCGCCGCACGGCGCATCGATCCAGGTCCGCCTCTACGCCGAAGATCCCGGCCGCGACTTCCGCCCGAGTTCCGGGCTCCTGACCCATGTCGCCTGGCCGGCCGGTACACGCGTCGAGACGTGGGTCGAGAGCGGCGCCGAGGTGTCGCCTTACTACGACCCCATGCTCGCCAAGGTGATCGTCCGGGGCGAGACGCGCGCCGAAGCGCTCGTCAAGATGCAGGCGGCCCTCGATCGCACCGAGATCGGCGGTCTCGAAACCAATCTGCGCTACTTGCGGCAGCTGGTTGCGTCGCAAGTTTTCGTCGATGGCGACGTGCTTACGAGCACGTTGGCGACGTTCCCTTATCGCGCGGCGAGCGTCGAGGTGCTGACGCCGGGCACGCAGACCACCATCCAGGATTGGCCGGGGCGAACCGGCTACTGGGCCGTCGGCGTGCCGCCATCCGGCCCAATGGATCACCTGTCGTTTCGCCTCGCCAATCGGATCGTCGGCAACAGCGAGGGGACCCCGGGCCTCGAGATCACGCTGACCGGCCCCACGCTCCAGTTCAATACCGATGCCGTCATTTGCCTCACGGGCGCGGCCTTGAAGGCCAGCATCGGCGACGTCGCCGTCCCGTTCTGGCAGCCCGTCGCAATCGCTGCCGGCCAAGTCTTGAAGCTCGGCGGCGTGACCGGCGCAGGCACGCGCGCCTATCTCTCCGTGCGGGGCGGCTTCGACGTGCCGGACTACCTCGGCAGCCGCGCAACGTTCACGCTCGGCAAGTTCGGAGGACACGGCGGCCGCGCGCTGTTGCCGGGAGATGTGCTGCACATCGCCGAAGCCCGCGCGGTCGCCAACGACAACGGCAGGCCGCTCGCCGCCGATCTCATTCCGCGGGTGACGCACGCCTGGGAGATCGGCGTGCTCTATGGCCCGCACGGCGCGCCGGATTTCTTCACCGATGACGACATCGCGACGTTCTTCGCCGCCGAATGGGAGGTGCACTACAACTCCAACCGCACCGGGGTGCGTCTGATCGGCCCGAAACCCGCATGGGCGCGCAGCGATGGCGGCGAAGCCGGTCTCCATCCCAGCAACATTCATGACAACGCCTACGCCATCGGCGCGGTCGACTTCACCGGCGACATGCCCGTGATCCTGGGGCCCGACGGCCCCTCGCTCGGCGGCTTCGTCTGTCCCGTCACTATCGTCCAGGCGGAGCTGTGGAAGATCGGGCAGTTGCGCCCCGGCGACAAGATCCGCTTCAAGCGTCTCACGCCGGGCGAGGCGCATGGCCTGGAGGAGCGGCAGGATCGAGAGATCGCGACGCTCGTGCACGCGCCGCTCCTGGCGGCGCAGTCCGGACCGCACGGTGCCGACGACTGCATCGTCGGCGTGCGCGAGGCGAACGGCGCGCTGCCGCGTGTCATCTATCGCCGCGCGGGCGACAAGTATCTGCTCGTGGAGTACGGGCCGATCGTGCTCGACTTCGAGCTTCGCTTTCGCGTCCACGTCCTGATGCAGCGGCTGTCGATCAAGGAGACGCCGGGCATCGTCGATCTGACGCCTGGAATCCGCTCTCTGCAGGTGCATTACGACAGCCGCGTTCTCTCCCTCGACGCGTTGCTGAGCGAGCTGTCGGAGATCGAAGACGGGATGGACGATGTCGGCGACATCGAGGTTGCGAGCCGCATCGTGCACATGCCGCTGTCCTGGGACGACGCGGCGACACAGCTCGCCATCGAAAAATATATGCAGTCGGTCCGGGCCGACGCACCGTGGTGCCCGTCCAACATCGAGTTCATCCGCCGCATCAACGGCCTCGATAGCATCGACGACGTGAAAGCAATTGCCTTTGGGGCAAGCTATCTCGTGCTCGGCCTCGGCGACGTGTATCTCGGCGCGCCGGTCGCGACCCCCGTCGATCCGCGCCACCGCCTCGTCACGACCAAGTACAATCCGGCCCGCACGTGGACGCCCGAGAATGCCGTCGGCATCGGCGGCGCCTACATGTGCGTCTATGGCATGGAGGGGCCGGGCGGTTACCAGTTCATCGGCCGCACGGCGCAGATCTGGAACACCTATCGCATCACGCCGGAGTTCGAGGACGACAAACCGTGGCTCTTGCGCTTCTTCGACCAAATCCGCTTCTACCCGGTTTCAGCGGAGGAGCTGGCCGAGTTCCGCGACGGCTTCCTGCAAGGAAAATGCGGCCTCAAGATTGAGCCCACCTCGTTCAAGCTGTCCGATTACCGCCGCTTCCTGGCCGGCAACGCCACCGAAATCGCGGCTTTCAAAACGCGTCAGCAGGCAGCCTTCGACGCCGAGCGTTCGCGTTGGCAGGACAGCGACCAGTCCGGTGCGATTGCGAGTGATGCCGGCCCCGCCCCGGACGACGCGGACGCGCTTGCGCCCGGCGCGGTGGCAGTTGCCAGCCCGGTGCCCGGCGCGGTGTGGAAGATCAACGTGGCGAAGGGCGCGCGCGTCAAGGAGGGAGACGTTCTCATCGTGGTCGAGTCCATGAAGATGGAGATGGCCGTGCACGCGCCGGTGTCCGGGACGCTCGGCGAGATCCGTTGCGCCGAGGGCAGGGCCGTTTCGCTGGGCCAGACGCTCGCGGTGATCACCGAAGATACCGCGGAGGCTGCACAGTGAGCGCAGCTCTCTCATCGCTCTCGCTCGACATCGAGACGCTGGCCGCCGGTTACGCGGCAGGCGCCTTCACACCCGAGGATGTGATCGGCGAGGTCTACCGCCGCATCGCCGCCGCCGGCGAGCGGCCCGTGTGGATCAATCTGGTCGCGCGCGAAGCTGCTTTCGCCAAGGCGCGCGGGGCGACGAAGGGGCCGCTTTACGGCATCCCATTCGCCGTCAAAGACAACATCGATGTCGCGGGCGTGCCGACGACCTGCGCCTGCCCGGACTTCGCCTACACGCCCGAGCGGTCGGCAACCGTCGTGCAACGGCTGGAGGCTGCGGGCGCAATTGTTGTGGGCAAGACCAACATGGACCAGTTCGCGACCGGTCTTGTCGGCACGCGGTCGCCGTACGGTATCCCGGCGAGCGTCTTCAATCCGGACTACATTTCCGGCGGATCGAGCTCCGGCTCGGCCGTTGCCGTGGCCGCTGGCCTCGTCTCGTTCGCGCTCGGCACCGACACGGCAGGCTCCGGGCGCGTACCGGCAGCCTTCAACAATATCGTTGGTTTGAAGCCAACAAAGGGTGCGTTGAGCGCATCGGGAGTCGTGCCGGCCTGCCGCACGCAGGACACCGTGTCCATTTTTGCACTGACTGTCGCCGACGCGGCAAAAGTGATGGAAACCGCTGCGGCCTTCGATGCGGCGGATGCCTACTCGCGCAAATTTCCAAGTCCGTTTTCCGTCAGCGCCGTACCGGGCGGCACGCGCGTCGGCGTTCCAAGTGATGGGCTGGAATTCTTTGGCGATCGCGACGCCGAGACGCTCTATCGGGAGGCGCTCGAGCGCTTGGCCGAGACAGGCGCCGAAATCGTAACGTTCGACTTCGCGCCATTTCGCGATGCCGCGCGGTTGCTCTACTCCGGACCGTGGGTGGCAGAACGGCTGGCCGCCATCCGCGAATTTGCCGAGCAGAACCCGGATGCGATGCACGCCGTCGTTGGCGACATCATCCGCCGCGCTGGCGCGCTATCGGCTGTTGAAGCGTTCGACGGCTTCTATCGCCTGGCCGGCTTCGCGCGGGCGGCAGAAGCGGAATGGCAGAAAATGGACGTGATGCTGCTGCCCACCACGGGCACGACGTACACGATTGCCGACGTGTTGGCCGATCCGGTCAGGCGCAATTCCAACCTTGGCCTCTACACCAACTTCGTCAACCTGATGGATCTATCGGCACTCGCCGTACCTGCGGGCTTCCGCGCGAATGGGCTGCCGTTCGGCGTGACGGTCATCGGGCGCGCGTTCCAGGACGGCATGCTGGCGTCGCTTGGCGATCGTCTGCACCGCGCGGGGCCTAACCTCAAGCTCGGCGCGACGGGGAAGCCGCTCGACGAGACGCGACCGGTCAGCACCTCACCTGCGAAAAATCGCGTCGCGGTGGCCGTTGTGGGTGCGCACTTGTCCGGGCAGCCGCTCAACAGCCAGCTTCGCGAGCGAAACGCGTACCTGCGCGAAACCACGCGCACGGCGCCGGGCTACCGCCTGTACGCCCTCGCCGGAACAGTGCCCGCGAAGCCGGGCCTGTTGTTCGACGGCGAAGGGGCCGGCAACCTTGAGGTCGAGGTCTGGGAAATGAGCCACGAGGCATTTGGGTCCTTCGTGGCCCTCATTCCCGCGCCGTTGGGGATCGGCACGGTGACGTTGAGCGATGGCAGCACCGTGAAGGGCTTCATCTGCGAGCCCTACGGTCTTGCCAACGCCACCGAAATCACCGGCTTCGGTGGCTGGCGCGCGTGGCTCGCACGCGGGTGAGGCGGGTCGTCAGCCGCGCCGCGCCGCCTCGATGGCGGCGACATCGATCTTTTGCATCGTCATCATGGCTGCAAACGCGCGCTTGGCTTCTGCGCCACCGGCGGCCATCGCGTCGGTCAGCACGCGGGGCGTGATTTGCCAGGAGAGGCCCCATTTGTCCTTGCACCAGCCGCACGCGCTCTCGCTCCCGCCATTGCCGACGATGGCGTTCCAGTAGCGGTCGGTCTCTTGCTGATCTTCGGTGGCGATCTGGAAAGAGAACGCTTCGTTGTGTTTGAAGGCGGGTCCGCCGTTGAGGCCGAGACACGGAATGCCCGCGACGGTGAATTCGACCGTCAGCACGTCGCCCTCTTTGCCGGAGGGGAAGTCGCCGGGCGCACGATGGATGGCGCCGACCGTGCTGTCTGGGAACGTTGCGGCGTAGAAGCGGGCGGCAGCTTCGGCGTCCTTATCGTACCAAATGCAAATGGTGTTCTTGGCCATCTCGTGTCCTCTCCGTTGGATCTTCTGCGTTGGTCGCCCATCCTGAAGACGATCCAACTCGCGCCCGGCCGACACGGCATCGCAAAATTGCGTGCGCGTCCGCTTTCAGCGCGTTGCCGCCCACGGCAGGATACGGCCTCTGCACGACGAAAATCCATCCGCCGTGCTGCCAATCCGCGACAAAGGCCATGTGAGGGAACATGAGGATGCGCGCCGGGCGCCTCGCCGCGGCCGTTGAGCAGGAAGCGGCGGAAGGCCGACGATCTAGCTAGCATCATCAACGACTTAGAAGGAAAACGGCGGAGCGACCGCCGGAGCGTTCGCTGCCCATTCGGACAGCTATAAGCGCGTGAGCCTAAAGGAGTGGTGGAGCCAAGCGGGATCGAACCGCTGACCTCTTGCATGCCATGCAAGCGCTCTCCCAGCTGAGCTATGGCCCCTGACCATGGGAACGGACGTGGGCGGAAATTCTCCCTCGTCCGCGCGCGTCAGACCCTTCGGATCGGACGCGAAATGAGAAGACCGGCTCATTAGGCCGATCGCCCCGAATCTGCAAGAGCGAAATTGGCGGCCGGCCCAACAAAAGGAAAGGCCGCCGTGCGCGGAGCGCTCCTAATCGAGTGCGGAGCGCTCCCTAATCGCGAGCGCAGCGCACTTTATCGCGTACTTAGCGCTCTTCGTCGCCCTCGGTCACCGGCCCGCCGATGATGTTGGACACGTCGCCGCCCTCTTCCTCTTCTTCTTCGAGGAAGGTCTCGTCTTCTTCCGCCGCTACGTCCTCGGCGTCTTCGATCTCGGGGAGCACCTCGTCGACATCGGCCTCGACCGCCTCGGCGACCACAGGCTTCTCGACGAAGTCGGGCTTGCGGGCCCGGCGGCTCGACTTCTCCTCGCTCGCGGCGATCGCCAGCGGCGAGGACGCGAGTTCGTAGATCGAGCCGCAAATCGGACACGTGATCGGATTGCGGTTGAGGTCGTAGAACCGCGCGCCGCATTCGTTGCTTTGGCAGGAACGCTTGGTCCCGCGCGCTTGTTTCGTCGCCATGGCTTTTTTGCTCAGTAGTGAATTTGGGATAGCGGGGTCTGCCATAGTGCATCACGGCTGTCAAAACGTTTCCGAGCGGAACGCTGGAAACTCGCGTCCGCGCCGTTGACAGCACCCGGCTCCGGCGGCTCTATGCCCTGGCTTCCAAGACGGCCGGAAATCCGTGCCAGGCATCCGTGTCAGACATCCGTGAACGTCTTGCTCCTCCTCCAAAGATCAGGCTTCCGCTCCGTGACCCACGCCGGCCCCTTTCCGCTGTCTGCCTTCAAATCCGGCCCTCTCCGGGGCCGTTTTCGCGTACCTGGAGATAAGTCGATTTCCCACCGCGCCCTCATGCTGGGCGCGCTGGCGACCGGCAGAACGCGCATTCGCGGGCTCTTGGAATCCGAGGACGTGATCAACACCGCGCAGGCCGTGACGGCGCTCGGCGCCCCAGCCAGCAAATCGGGCGACGTCTGGGAGGTGCTCGGCCGCGGCACGGGCGGCCTCGCGCAGCCCGCCGCTCCGCTTGATTTCGGCAACGCAGGCACTGGCTCGCGTCTCATGATGGGCGTGGTTGCGCCGCACGACATCGCCGTGACGATGATCGGCGACGCGTCGCTCTCGAAACGCCCGATGGGCCGCATCCTCGGGCCGCTGAAGCAGATGGGCGTGGAGGTCGACGAGAATCGCGAGCGCCTGCCGCTGACCATCCGCGGGTCGTCGCGGCTGGTGCCGATCGTCTATGAGCTTCCGGTGCCCTCGGCCCAGGTCAAAAGCGCGGTCCTGCTGGCCGGTCTCGGCACGGCCGGCGAGACGACCGTGATCGAGCGCGAACCGACCCGCGATCACACCGAACGCATGCTCCGCCACTTCGGCGCTGAGGTGACGTGCGTCGCCGATGGCGAGCGGACCCGGATCACCATCAAGGGTCAGGCTGAGCTCGAAGGCCGCGACGTCACCGTGCCCGCAGACCCGTCCTCGGCCGCCTTCCTGATCGCCGCGGCCTTGATTGTCCCGGGCTCGGACGTGACGGTCGAAGGCGTGCTGATCAACCCGACGCGCACCGGCCTCTACACGACGCTTAAGGAAATGGGCGCCGACATCGCTTTCCTCGACGAGCGCGAGGAGGGGGGCGAGCCGGTGGCCGACATCCGCGTGCGCTCTTCGCCCCTCACGGGCGTCGACGTTCCGGCGGCCCGCGCCCCCGCCATGATCGACGAATACCCGATGCTGGCCGTGGTCGCCGCGTTCGCCAAGGGCGCAACGCGCATGAACGGCCTCGCCGAGCTGAAGGTCAAGGAAAGCGATCGCCTGGCTGCGACCGCCGCAGGTCTCGCGGCCAACGGCGTCCAAGCCGAAGCCGTCGGCGACACGCTGACTGTCCACGGCACCGGCACAGTGCCGGGCGGCGGCACTGTCGCGACCCATCTGGATCACCGCATCGCCATGTCGTTCCTGGTCATGGGGCTTGCCGCCGCGCAGCCCGTGACGGTCGACGACACGGCCATGATTGCGACCAGCTTCCCCGAGTTCCGCGCGCTGATGGAACGCCTCGGCGCCCGCTTCGGCGAGGGCCTCGCGCCATGATCATCGCCGCAACAGCCACCTCTCCCCGCCTGCGGGGAGAGGGTTGGGGTGAGGGGCAGCAACGGATCGCAGCGCATACTGCCCCTCGCGTCATGGCGAAGCCCTTCGCGGGGACCGCTCTCTCTCTCGACGTCCTCGACGTCGCGCAAGCTGATGCTTGCGTGGGTCCCGGCCTTCGCCGGGATGACGTCACAAGGAGGCGGGCGGCTCCCTCACCACTAACGTCATCCCGACGCAGGTCGGGACCCACGCAAGTTTCCGCGAATGCTACGTCGGCAGGATGTCCCATGATCGTCGACCCCAGCCCTCTCCCCATCGCAAGTGCAGGACGATGGGGAGAGGGAAAAACGCCATGATCATCGCCATCGACGGTCCGGCGGCGTCCGGCAAGGGCACGCTGGCCAAGCGCCTCGCGAACCACTTCGGGTTTCATTGCCTGGATACCGGGCTGCTCTATCGCGCCGTGGCGCGGGATGTCGCACGCAACGGCTTCCGGCTGGAGGATGCCTGGGCCGCCGTCGCGGCCGCCCGCAACCTCGATCCGCGCGAGCTGGAGGACGCCGACCTTCGCGGCAACGCAGCCGGGGATGCCGCCTCGATCGTGGCCCGTATCCCGGAGGTCCGCGCCGCGCTGCTCGCCTATCAGCGGAATTTCGCCCGCCGCCCGCCCGGCGCCGTGCTGGACGGACGCGACATCGCCACCGTTGTCTGCCCGGACGCGAACGTGAAGATTTTCGTCACCGCGAGCCCCGAGGTCCGCGCCAGCCGGCGGTTTGCCGAATTCGAGGCCAGGGGCTCGGCCGTTGCCTATGAAACCGTGCTGGAGGACATTCTGGCCCGGGACGCCCGCGACTCAGGCCGCGCCAGCGCCCCTATGATGCTGGCTGAAGATGCGGAGTTGCTTGACACCAGCAACTTGAGTATAGAAGCCGCATTCGACGCCGCTGTCGGATTGATCAAGAGGAAGATCAGCCACTAGGGACGTTTGCAGTGCAAATGTCTCAAATTTCACTGGCGGGCTTGAGGCCCATCACGGCGGCGCTGAGACCAAGATCAACAGAGACGTTCCGGGAGATACCGTCCGAGCGTGCAAACGCACGTCCGGCAGGGCTCTCGGCCAGACCTAATCCGCGCCGCTGCAGCCGCTTCAAGGAGCGTCTACGGCGGTACATTCCATTCATATCAACACACCGCCAGGAGTTTGAATGTCCGCTGAAGTGAGCAAAGACTATTCGCCGTCGCGCGAGGATTTCGCCGCGATGCTCGCCGATAGCCTCGCCAAGGACGATCTTTTTGAAGGCAGCGTCGTCAAGGGCAAGGTCGTTGGCATCGAGAAGGACCTCGCCGTCATCGACGTCGGTCTGAAGATGGAAGGCCGCGTTCCGGTCAAGGAATTCGGCATTGCCGGCCAGCCCAGCACCATCAAGGTCGGCGACACCGTCGAAGTCTACCTCGAGCGCATCGAGAACGCGCTGGGTGAAGCCGTTCTCTCGCGCGACAAGGCGCGCCGCGAGGAAAGCTGGACCCGCCTCGAGAAGCTCTCCGAGAAGGGCGAGAAGGTCACCGGCGTGATCTTCAACAAGGTCAAGGGCGGCTTCACCGTCGACCTCGACGGCGCCGTGGCGTTCCTTCCGGGTTCCCAGGTCGACATCCGCCCCGTGCGCGACATCGGCCCGCTCATGCATCAGCCGCAGCAGTTCCAGATCCTCAAGATGGATCGCCGTCGCGGCAACATCGTCGTTTCGCGCCGCTCCGTTCTTGAAGAGACCCGCGCCGAGCAGCGCGCCGACATCGTCGCCCGTCTCGCCGAAGGCCAGATCATCGACGGCCTCGTCAAGAACATCACCGACTACGGTGCGTTCATCGACCTCGGCGGCATCGACGGCCTGCTGCATGTGACCGACATGGCCTGGCGCCGCGTCAACCATCCGTCCGAGATCCTGAACGTCGGCGACACGGTGAAGGTGCAGATCATCCGCATCAACCCCGAGACGCAGCGCATCAGCCTCGGCATGAAGCAGCTCCAGTCCGACCCGTGGTCGGCGATCGAGGCCAAGTACCCGATCGGCGCGCGCTTCTCCGGCACCGTCACGAACATCGCCGACTACGGCGCCTTCGTGGAGCTGGAGCCGGGCGTCGAAGGCCTGATCCACGTCTCCGAGATGAGCTGGACCAAGAAGAACGTCCACCCCGGCAAGATCGTCTCGACCAGCCAGCAGGTCGAAGTGCAGATCCTCGAGGTCGACCCCGCCAAGCGCCGCATTTCGCTCGGCCTCAAGCAGACCCAGGACAACCCCTGGGACGCGTTCCTCGCTCAGCACCCGAAGGGCACCGTTGTCGAAGGTCCGATCCGCAACATCACGGAATTCGGTCTCTTCATCGGTCTCGACGGCGGCGTGGACGGCATGGTCCACCTCTCCGATCTCGACTGGCAGAAGGCCGGCGACGAGGTCATCAAGGACTACAAGAAGGGCGACACGGTCAAAGCGACCGTGCTCGACGTCGACAGCTCGAAGGAGCGTATTTCGCTCGGCATCAAGCAGCTCGGCGGCGATCCGGCGGACGCTCTTGCCAAGTACAAGAAGGGCGACCAGGTCACGTGTGAAGTTGTCCTGGTGCAGGAGAACGGCATCGAGGTGAAGATCGCAGACAGCGACCTCACCACGTTCATCAAGCGCTCGGATCTCTCGCGCGACCGTTCGGAGCAGCGCTCGGAACGCTTCACTGTCGGCCAGAAGGTCGATGGCGCAGTGCTCACCGTCGACAAGGCCGCACGCCGCATCACAGTCTCGATCAAGGCGCTCGAAATCGCCGAAGAGAAGCAGGCCGTGGCGCAGTACGGTTCGTCGGACTCGGGCGCTTCGCTTGGCGACATCTTCAAAGCCGCCATCAAGAAGCGCGACGCGGACGCCGACGACTCCGAAACGGAGGAGTAGGCGGTTTAAAGCCGCTTACGTTGAGATTTACCAAGGTGCGCGGGGCGAAAGTCCCGCGCATTTTTCTTTTTCCGGTGCGGCTTCTGCTAAAGGGAGAATACGAAGCGCCATTGCGCAGGATGGCAGGGTTTCCTAATTTGCGGGCTTAGCCCCAGGAGCGCGCTGAGAGATGTCCCTAGAAATCGAAGCTGTTCTCGATCGCCGCCGCATGCGCCGGCGCATCACGTTCTGGCGCAGCGCCGCCGTCCTGTTCATCGGCTTGCTGCTTGGCGCCATGGTCTTCGGCAGCGAGGACCTGTCCACCCTGGCCGGCACCAAGCAGATCGCGCGCGTCGCCATCGAAGGCACCATCACCGACGACCGCGACCAGATCGCCATGCTGAAGAAGATCAAGGACGCCAAGCACGTCGAGGCGCTGATCGTCTTCGTCAACAGCCCCGGCGGCACCACGACCGGCGGCGAAAGCCTCTATCTCGCCCTCCGCGATGTGGCCCAGACCAAGCCCGTGGTGGCGCAATTCGGCACCGTCGCCGCATCCGCCGGCTACATCGTCGGTCTCGGCACGGACCACATCGTCACGCGCGGCAACACCATTACCGGCTCGGTCGGCGTGCTGGCCCAATGGCCGGAGGTGAGCGAGCTGCTGGCCAAGCTCGGCATCAAGTTCAACGAGGTTAAGAGCGGCGAGCTGAAGGCCACCCCGAACCCCTTTGAACCCGCCAGCGACGGCGCCCGCAAGGTGATGCAGGACACGATCGACGACGGGTTCCGCTGGTTTCTGTCCCTCGTCGAGGAGCGCCGCGGCATCAACCCCGCCGCCGTCGACGGACTGGTTCAGGGCCGGATCTTCTCGGGCCGCCAGGCGCTCGAGCGCAAGCTCGTGGACGAGATCGGCGGTGAGACGGAAGCCGTGCGCTGGCTCGAAAACACGCGCGGGATCTCGAAGGACCTGAAGGTCGTCAGCTGGAAGCCGACGGCCGAGGGGACTTGGGGCGGAGTGACCGGATCGGCCTCCGCCGCGGCCGGCGCACTGGCGCTGGGCGCCCTGGCCCGCATGACCGAACTCGTAACCCTGTCACCATCCGTTGGCAGACTCGGGCTTGACGGCCTCGTTTCCGTTTGGCAACCTCCGGAAAATTGAAGAATAACAATACTTTTCCGGGAGGGTTCGTACATGATCAAATCTGAGCTGATCCAGAAAATCGCAGCCTCGAACCCGCACCTGTACCATCGCGACGTCGAGCGCATCGTCAACGTCGTGTTCGACGAGATCGTCGACGCGCTGGCGCAGGGCGATCGCGTCGAGCTGCGCGGCTTCGGTGCCTTCACCGTCAAGCATCGCGCCGCGCGCCAGGGCCGCAACCCGCGCACGGGCGATCCGGTGCCGGTGGCCGAGAAATTCGTCCCGTTCTTCAAGACGGGCAAGGAACTGCGCGACCGGCTCAACACCAACGACTGAGCCCAGTTACGCAGCGCGTTCGCGCCGCGTACCGTGTGCGAGCGGCGAGGGTGTCGTAATGCCGGTCGAGAGGAGATAGCGTGCTCAAACGGATCATTTGGGTGTTGATCGCATTCCCGGCAGCCGCGCTGCTGGTGACGCTCGCGGTTGCCAATCGCCATTCCGTTCGCTTGGTGCTGGACCCGTTCCGTCCGGAAACGCCCGTGCTCTCCGTCGTCATGCCGTTCTACGGCTTTCTGTTCGGCGCGCTGCTGGTCGGCGTGCTTCTCGGCGGCGCCGCCGTCTGGCTGACGCAGTCCCGATGGCGCCGCACCGCGCGCGTGCGCACGAGCGAGGCCAAGCGCTGGCAGATGGAGTCGGACAGGCTGATGCGCGAGCGCGACGCCGAGATCTCGGCCCGCGCCAAGGCCATCGCGCCGCCCGACAAACGCAACGCCGCGTAAGAACGCTACTTTCTCCTTCTAACGAAGCTTCCTGCGGCGCCCCCCACACCCGGAAACCTTCGATCGTTTCCGGCCTCTTCCGTCCATGCGAAGCATGGCTCCGCCATGACGGGAGAGGCAAGTGGGGCGCACCACTTTCCCTCTCCCCTTGGGGAGAGGTCGCGAGCGCAGCGAGCGGGTGAGGGGGTGCCACACGGCAATACCTATGCTGGAAGAACTCGAGCAGCGAAACGAATCCCAATGCCGACACGCGTGAAAATCTGCGGATTGCGCACCGAGGCGGCGCTCGACGCCGCGCTCGACGCCGGCGCCGATCTGGTTGGCTTCGTGCTCTATGCGAAAAGCCCGCGCAACGTCAGCATCGCCCAAGCGGCCGGCCTCGCGCGCCACGCCGAAACCCGCCCCGGCGTCACGACAGTGACGCTGCTGGTCGATCCGGACGATGCGCTGGTCGATCGCGTAGCGGCCGAGGTGCGCCCGCATATGATTCAACTCCACGGCCACGAGACGGTCGAGCGCGTCGAGGCCATCCGCAGCCGCGGCGGCATTCCGATCCTGAAAGCGGTGCCGGTCTCGACGGCGGACGAAGTCGCGGCCGCGAAGAATTATGTGCAGCCCGGCCGCGCCGACATGGTGCTGTTCGACGCCAAGCCGCCGCAAGGCCCCGGCGCGCTGCCGGGCGGCAACGGCCTCGCCTTCGACTGGCACATTCTGGAAGCGGCCGAAGGCGGCCATCCATTCGCATTGGCCGGTGGCCTGACGCCCCGCAACGTCGCCGCGGCGATTGCACTGACGGGGGCTGCCGTTGTCGACGTTTCGTCAGGCGTCGAAAGCAGCCCGGGTGAAAAGGACCCGGAGCTGATCCGGCGCTTCCTTCGCGCCGCAAAGGCCGCTAATCAAGCGTGAAATCAGTCGGGCGTGCGGGCCGGTCCCGCAGGCTCGAACCGAAAGGATAAGGCCGATGGCCTCGAAAGAGCAGAAGACCACCGAAGCGAAGGCGAACTCGCTGCGCGCCGGTCCCGACGACACCGGCTTCTTCGGCATGTTCGGCGGCCGCTTTGTCGCCGAAACGCTGATGCCGCTGATTCTCGATCTTGAGGCGGCCTACGATGCCGCCAAGAACGATCCCGCCTTCCAGGCGGACCTGACCAATCTCCTGCTCCACTACGGCGGCCGTCCGAGCCCGCTCTATTTCGCCGAGCGGCTGACCGAGCACTGCCGCGCAGAAGCCAAGAAAGCGGGCGGCAAGGGCGGCGCGAAAATCTACTTCAAGCGCGACGAGCTGAACCACACCGGCAGCCACAAGATCAACAACTGCCTCGGCCAGATCCAGCTCGCCCGCCGCATGGGCAAGACGCGCATCATCGCCGAGACCGGCGCCGGCCAGCACGGCGTTGCCGTCGCGACAGTCTGCGCCCGCTTCGGCCTGCCGTGCGAAATCTACATGGGCGCAACCGACGTCGCCCGCCAGTCTCCGAACGTCGCGCGCATGCACATGCTCGGCGCGAAGGTCAATCCCGTCACCTCCGGCGCGGGTACGCTCAAGGACGCCATGAACGAGGCGCTGCGCGATTGGGTGACCAACGTGCACGACACCTATTATCTGATCGGCACGGCGGCCGGTCCGCATCCCTATCCCGCCATGGTGCGCGACTTCCAGGCCATCATAGGCGAAGAAACACGCGCTCAGATGCAGGAGCGGGAGGACCGCTTGCCAGACACGCTCGTCGCCTGCATCGGCGGCGGCTCGAACGCCATCGGCCTGTTCCATCCGTTCCTCGATGACGAGAGCGTCAAGATCTACGGCGTCGAAGCCGGCGGCCACGGCCTCGATGTCGAAAACGGTCACGCCGCTTCGATGAACGGCGGCCGCCCCGGCGTGCTGCATGGCAACCGGACCTATCTGCTGCAGGACCAGGAAGGCCAGATCCTCGAAGGCCATTCGATCTCGGCCGGCCTCGACTATCCGGGTGTCGGCCCCGAGCACTCGTGGCTGCGCGACACGGGCCGCGTCGAGTACGTTTCGATCACCGACAAGGAAGCGCTGACGGCGTTCCAGCTTTCGGCCCGCCTCGAAGGGATCATTCCCGCGCTCGAGCCGTCGCACGCGCTGGCCTGGGTGACGAAGCTCGCGCCCACCCTGCCCGAGGACAATCTGCTGGTGATGAACATGTGCGGCCGTGGCGACAAGGATGTCTTCGCCGTCGCGGGCTATCTGGGGATCAAGCTTTGACCAAGAAATTTGAAACGCGGATCGACCGGCGCTTCGTGGCGCTGAAGGCGGAAGGCCGCGCCGGTCTCGTCACCTTCGTCACGGCGGGCGATCCGGATCTCGCAACCTCGAAGACAATTTTGGCAGGGCTGCCGAAGGCCGGCGCCGATCTCATCGAGCTCGGCATGCCGTTCTCCGATCCGATGGCCGATGGTCCCGCGATCCAGGCGTCGTCGCTGCGCGCGCTCAGGGCCGGCCACACGATGCGCAACACCCTCGACATGGTCCGGGAGTTCCGCAAGTCCGACAACGAAACGCCGATCGTCCTGATGGGCTACTACAATCCGATCTACGTCTACCCGGCTGAAAAATTCCTCGATGACGCCGCCGCCGCCGGCGTCGACGGCTTGATTGTTGTGGATGTCCCGCCGGAAGCCGACGACGAGCTTTGCCTGCCGGCCGTCGAGCGAGGACTGAACTTCGTTCGCCTCGCCACGCCGACGACCGACGATAAGCGCTTGAAGACCGTGCTGAAAAACACGTCCGGTTTTCTTTACTACGTTTCGATCACGGGCATCACGGGCTCTGGCTCCGCCGATCCAGCCGACGTACAACTGCAGGTGGCGCGCCTCAAACGCGCGACAACTCTTCCCGTAGCCGTCGGATTTGGCGTAAGAACGCCTGAGCAGGCGCGGGCCATTGCCGAAGGCGCGGACGCCGTCGTCGTCGGTTCGGCCCTGGTGCGGTCCATCGAGGACAGCTTGGCGCAGGACGGCCGCGCGACTGGAAATACAGCCGCGTCCGTCCTAAGTTTGGTCGAAGGTTTGAGCGCGGCTTTGCGCGCATGATCGACCGGCCGCTGGGCGCGTGCTGAAGCCGCCTGCTTGCGATGGCGATTGGGGATTCTAGGGTGTCCCGAGAACCGGGCGGTGCAGTCGAGGCACGCTGGTGGGACGCCGAATGAACGGATTTTCGAGGAGCAGTGAAGCGT
Source organism: Hyphomicrobium sp. (assembly GCF_051860585.1). Lineage (GTDB taxonomy): Bacteria > Pseudomonadota > Alphaproteobacteria > Rhizobiales > Hyphomicrobiaceae > Hyphomicrobium_C. The sequence goes on along the minus strand of NZ_JBHYDS010000001.1, from coordinate 558,934 downwards.
GAACTGGATCAATAGCGTCGTACGGCCCAAGATCCGCAGCTTCCTGACGACGAAGCGCGAGGTGCCGGAAAATCTTTGGGTCAAGTGCCCGGAGACCGGCCAGATGGTCTTTTACAAGGACCTCGAGGCCAACCAGTTCGTCGTTCCCGGCTCCAACTATCACATGAAGATGGGCTCGCGCGCCCGCCTCACGAGCCTCTTCGATGGCGGCGCCTTCGAGCAGGTGTCCGTGCTGACGGTGGCGCAGGATCCGCTGCGGTTCCGCGATGGCCGTCGCTACACCGACCGCCTCAAGGATGCGCGGACCAAGACCGGCATGGAGGATGCGCTTCTCGTCGGCGAAGGCACGCTCGACGGCCGCCGCATCGTTGCCGCGGCCCAGGACTTCGAATTCATGGGCGGCTCGCTCGGCATGGCGGCGGGCGAGGCGATCATCGCCGGCATGCTTCGCGCGGTCGCGCTCAAGTCTCCGTTCATTCTGTTTGCCGCATCCGGCGGCGCGCGCATGCAGGAGGGCATTCTCTCGCTGATGCAGATGCCGCGCACCACCATCGCCGTACAACGCCTGCGCGAAGCCAAATTGCCCTACATCGTCGTCCTCACCGACCCGACCACGGGCGGCGTGACGGCGTCCTACGCCATGCTTGGCGACGTCCACATCGCGGAGCCTGGCGCTCTCATCTGTTTCGCCGGCCCGCGCGTCATCCAGCAGACCATTCGCGAGCAGCTTCCGGACGGCTTCCAGCGCGCCGAATATCTCCTCAGCCACGGCATGGTCGACATGGTCGTGCATCGCCACAAGATGCGCGAGACTCTGAGCCGGATCTGCGCGCTTCTCACGTCGGGTTCGGCCACCATCGATAAGTCCAAGGCGCGTCGCGGCAACGGCAAGGCGCAGGCCAACGGGGTATCCGACGGCAAGCTCATCGAGGCGCCGATCGAGGTCGAGCCCGTCGACGACTCGCAGCGGTTCGGCGCCAAGCCGGCCGAAGCGGCGCCCGAGCGGCAGGGCGAACCCACCACCGCCCGCGCCGCCAGCACCACGAGCAATCCGCCCAAGAACTAAGTCCAATACGGGTGCGGAGGCGTGCGCGCCATGCACCTGGGCGGACGTGGACTCGGGCGGACGGCACAGCATCCCGTCACAGCGATTTCTGTCGACCTTGGCCTTCGTCTCGCGGATTGTCGCTGAAGATGACGAGGCGCAGAGGAGGGGCTTAACATTCTGACCAGCGACCAGCTCCTCGCGGACATGAAGCTTCTGCATCCGAAGCTCATCGATTTGTCCCTGGGTCGCGTCGAGCGGCTTCTGGCCAAGCTCGGCGATCCGCACACCAAGCTCCCGCCCGTGATCCATATCGCCGGCACCAACGGCAAGGGTTCCGTCACCGCATACCTGAAGGCGATGCTGACGGCCGCCGGCAAGCGCGTGCACGTCTACACATCGCCGCATCTCGTGCGCTTCCATGAGCGCATCGAGCTGGCCGTATCCGAGGGCATCACGCGCCCCATCGCGGAAGCGGATCTCGTGGATGTCCTGTCGCGCACCTTGGCTGTCAACAGCGGCGACGACATCACGCAATTCGAGATCACGACCGCCGCCGCCTTCCTGGCCTTCGCCGAGCACCCCGCCGATGTCGTGCTGCTCGAGGTCGGACTGGGCGGACGCCTCGATGCGACGAATGTCATCGATCGCCCGGCACTGACCATCCTCACGCCCATCTCGCTCGATCATGCCGACAAGCTCGGCAACACGATCGAGGCGATCGCTGGAGAAAAAGCCGGCATCCTGAAGCGCGGCGTGCCGTGCATCGTGTCGCAACAGGATGACGTCGTGCACGAGGTCATCGTGCGCGAAGCCCGGCGCGTCGGCGCGAACCTCATCGTTTGGGGCCAGGACTATGACGCCTACGAGCAGCGCGGCCGCCTCATCGTCCAGAAATCGGATCAGCTTCTCGATCTGCCGTTGCCCGCGCTCATCGGCCGCCACCAGATCATCAACGCCGGAACGGCCGTCGCCGCCGCGCTCGAGTTTGCGGAAGTCGCCGTCGACGAGCAGGCCATCGAGCACGGCCTGGAAACGGTGCGCTGGCCCGCGCGCTTGCAGCGGATCGACAGCGGCCCGCTGCCGTCGCTGCTGCATCCGGGCGCCGAGCTGTGGCTCGACGGCGGACACAACCCGGCCGCCGGGCAGTTCCTCGCCCAGTCTCTTGCCGATCTTGAGGAACGCGCTCCGAAGCCGCTCTATCTCGTCGTCGGCATGCTGGGGCTCAAGGATGCCGCCGGCTTCCTCGGCGCGTTCCGCGGCCTCGCCCGCCATGTGATCGGCGTGCCCATTCCCGGCGCCCATGAAGCCCCGTTCTCGCCCGACGCGGTCGCGGAGGCGGCGCAGTCGGTTTCGCTGAGCGCGGAGGCGGCTCCGTCCGTCGAGGCTGCGCTCCGGCGCATCGACGTGTTGCATCCGGGCCCGAAGCGTATCCTCGTCACGGGATCGCTCTACCTCGCCGGCCACGTCCTGGCCCTGCAGGAAGGCGTCGAGCCCCAGGCCAATTGAGCGGCGATCTCTCGCCATAAAAAAGGGCCTCGCGAAAGGCCCTTTGAATTTCAGCAATCACTTGAATTTCCGCAAACGATGGTCGCGGCTTATGCCTTGACGAGGTTCTCGCCGATCTGCTGGCCGAGCCACTCTTCGAGCTTGCGCTTCTGTACGAGCGCGCCGACATGCTGGCCGGCCACTTCGCCGTTCTTGAACAGCAGAAGCGTCGGCATGGCGCGAATGCCGTACTTGGTCGTCACGGCGGGGCTCTGGTCGACGTCGATCTTGACGACCTTCACCTTGCCCTTTTGTTCGGCTGCGACCTGCTCGAGAGCGGGCGCCATCGCCTTACAGGGACCGCACCACTCGGCAAAGAAATCCACCAGAACGGGCTCGCTCGACTTCAGGACTTCTGCGTCGAACGTTTGATCGGATACGAGTGCAGTCATGGGTGTCTCCTGTTGCGGCACGGCGGGCGCGGGGGTGGCCGGGCCTGCGGCCCGAAAGTAGGATCGGGCCTGCGGACCGTGAACGTAAGAATGCCCCCCTCGGGCGTCAAGACGGCAGCGTGTCCGGCCGCCAGAGGTCTTTGGTGGCCTGATCCAGGATTTCTGCTGGAATTTCCATGAGATGAGGCCCCTGCGTCCAGAGCAGGGCAGCCCTGATTTCGCGGCCGGGCGCGATTTCGCGCACGGCCAGCCGATAGGCAGCCAGCTGATAAAGGTAGGCCTGCGAAACGCCCTCGACCGTGCGCGGCGCGGCCGCGTTGGTCTTGTAGTCGACGATCAGCACCGACGTGTCGCGCACCGCCAGCCGGTCGATCTGGCCGGTGATCCTGAGCGGCGGGCCTGCAACGCCATCCGGGCGCGGGATGATGGCGACGATCGGAACCTCGGCCTGGCTGTCCGCGCCGAACACCTCGGCGAACGCAGGGTCGGACAGCACGGCGAGGGTCTGTGCCGCGATGCTAGCACGCGTGGCGGGCGAAACGCCTAGGCCGTGTGCGGTGAGATAGGCGTCCGCCGCCCTTGGCCACGCGTCGCGCGAAATCGCCGGCAGATGCTCCAGCAACGCGTGGGTCAGCGTGCCGCGCAGGAACCGGTTCTGCTCAGCCCCGCGCGGGCTGAAGGCCGCCGGCTCCGCTTGGCGATCTTTCGGCGGCGGCGTGGCGAGCGGTTCGCCTTCGTCATCGGTGTCGTAGGGCGCAAGCCGGGACGGTGCCAGCGGCACGGTGAGCTGCGCCTCGCGCGGCACCGGCGCTACGGCCCACGGCGGCAGATCCGCGGCCTGACGCACGGCGGCCAACGCACCCTTCGGCGGCTCGGCGGCCATGAGCTGCGGCGAGGCGCGTCGCAACACCTCGCGCCCCTGGCTGTCCCGCGTGCGTTCGAGCGTGCCGTCGAGGCCCATGCGCGCAAGTTCATACCAGCATCCGGGCTCCGGTCCGCGACGGCCTGCGAAGCCCGAGATGTAAAGCCGGTCGCGCGCGCGCGTCATCGCGACGTAGAGCAGCCGGTCGCGTTCTTCGCGCTCGCGAAGGCGCAGGCTGTCGCGCGCGTCGCGAATCTGCGCCAGGTCGCCCGTGCCTTTAACTGGCCACACGAACGGCGGTGGCATGCCGGCGGGGCGCGTCATGTCGAGCCGGATCGGCCGCCCGCCCTGGCTCGCCGCCGAGCCCGCGCTGCACGTATCGGGCAGGAACACGATCGGCGCTTCGAGGCCCTTGGCGCCGTGCACGGTCATCACGCGCACCTCGTTGCGGCCGTGCTCCATGTCGCGTTTGATGTCGCGCGTGCCGTCGCGCATGAAGGCCAGGAAGCCAGCCAGCGAAGGCGGCGCGCCGTCATCGTACGTCAGCGCGAGGTTGAGAAATTCGTCCAGCGGATCGGCGGCATCCGGGCCGAGACGCCCAATGAGCTTGGCGCGCACCCGGTCGCGATCGAGGATGTCGGCAAAGAACTCGAACGGCGGTCGGAAGTCGGCGGCCTTGCGCCAGCGCTTGAGCGTACTCGCCGCTTCGACGAACGCGAGATCCTGCTCACCCGCTTCCAAGAGCGCCTTCCAGAGCGTCCGCTTGCGCCGTTGCGTTGGATCGGCGCGGTCGAACGCGAGCGTGGTGAGATCGGCGTCGTCGAGACCGAAGATCGGGCTTTTCAAGACTTCGGCGAGCGCAAGATCGTCTTCCGGCAGCGTCAGGAAATCGCCGAGCGACAGCAAATCCTGAACTGCGATCTGCTCTGTGAGCCGCATGCGGTCAGCACCCGCAACTGGAATGCCGCGCGCCTTGAGCGCCTGCACCATCGGCGTCGCGAAGGGCTGGCGCTTGCGCACGAGGATCAGAACGTCACCCGGCTCGATCGGCCGCCCGGCGGATTCGAGGTTTTCACTCGTATCGAGCCAGCCCTTGATCGTGTCCGCGATCCGGTTGGCGAGGCGCACGTCGGGCGCGTCTGCCGAGAGCTCGTCGAGCGGCGACCAGGCATCGACGGTCGCCACGTCCGCTGGGGGCTCGACGGGCCAGATCTCGACCAGCCCCGCGTGGCCGAGGCGCTTGGCGATGTGCGGCGCGGGCGCGATGCCGGTCGTGCGGAGCGGATCGGCGAACACGCTGTCGACGGCTTCGAGCACCGGCGCCACGGTGCGGAACGACAGCGTCAGCGGAATGCGCCGCCACGGCTGGCCCGCGCTCGCCGCCAGCGCCTCGAACCTATCGCCCATGCGCGAAAACATTTCCGGGGCCGCGCCCTGGAACGAATAAATCGACTGCTTCTCGTCTCCCACTGCGAACAGCGTGCGCACGAGGTCCTCGCGCGCACTGTCGCCTGAGAAAAACTCGGTGGCCATCGCCTCGACGACGCGCCATTGCGAGGGGCTGGTATCCTGGCTCTCGTCGACGAGGATGTGATCGAGGCCGTTGTCGAGCTTGTAGAGCACCCACGCAGCCTGCTCGCGCGTCGAGAGAAGGCCCTTCGTGCGGGCGATGAGATCGTCGAAGTCGAGCGCCGCGCGGCGCACCTTCGCCTCCGTGTAGCGCTGCTGGACGGCATCGGCGAGCCGCATCAGCGCCATCGTCGCCTCGACGACCGCCGCGCCCTGCTGCTCGGCCCACAAGGAGAGGAACCGTGACTGCGCGCGCGACAGCATCGCGTCGGCCTCTGGGTTGCTCGCCTTGAGGCCGTTGGTCAGAAACTTCTCGCGCGGCTCCCCGTCGCTCTTGAGGAACAAGCCCGCCAGCGCCGTGGCCCGCTCGCGGTCGGTCGTCGCAGCCAACGCATCGGCAACCTTGGCCGCCATGCCCAGATCGGTCTTGCCACCGCCCGCGAGGACATTGCGGACATGGTCGAGATCGCGCGGAGACATGACGGATGCCGTTTCCGCTTCGATGGCGGCGCGCGTAATGCCGGGCCGTACGTCGAAATGGCGCCGGTAGAGCGTGTCCACGGCGTCGAGGCCATCAGCCCCGCCGGGTTCCGCCGCCGGCAGCCGCAGCGCCGCTTCGAGCCAGTCGCGCTCCCGCAAGGCATCGGCGAGGACATCGTCGAACCGGTCGTCGGCGGCGTAGGCGATGGCCGTTTCGAGCGCGCGCCCGAGCACACTGGAGCGCGCGCGCGCCGCGTCACCGATGACGTGATCGGTCGCCTCCCGCATCAGCTTGCGCGCCGTGTCGTCGTCGAGAATACTGAAGCCCGGCGTCACGCCCGCTTCGAGCGGGAAGCGCTGCAACAGGCGTTCCGCAAACGCGTGGATCGTTTGGACGGCGAGGCCGCCCGGCGTTTCGGTGGCGCGCGTGAATAAGGTCCGCGCCAGCGCCATCTCGTCCGCGCGGGCCGCCCGGCCGAGGAAATCGCGCAGCACGCGGCCAAGCTCGGCATCGGGCAGCATCACCCACCGCGCGAGACTGTCGAACACGCGCTTCGACATTTCAGCGGCGGCCGCCTTCGTATACGTGAGGCAGAGGATGCGCTGCGGCGGCGTATTGGCCAGCAGCAGACGCAATACACGCATCGTCAGAACGTGCGTTTTGCCCGTGCCCGCGTTGGCGCTCACCCACACCGACGCGGCCGGATCCGCGGCATCGGCCTGCCGTCGCGTCGTGCGGTCGAGTTCCGATTGCAGAGATGCCATGCGGTCCGACATGCTCAAGCCTCCTCGCTGAGCGATGCGCCGGACGACCACTCCGCCACCCGCGCAAGATGCGCATAATCGTCGTAGTCGTACCCGAAACGCGCCCGCCGCAACGGCCGGTACGGCGTGCGCACGTCGTCGAAGCGCGCCACGAGGCGCTGGAGCCCGTCCAGTGTCTCGGCCGCGAGCGCCGCCACGTCGGGGCTTCTCACATCCCGCTCGTCGCCCGGCGGCTCACCGCCCGAAGCGCGGATGTAGCGCAACGTCGCCACCGGACGTTTGGCGATCTTCTCGAACCCGAGGTCGCGGTCGAGCGCGATCGCGGCTTCGAGCGGGAGCTGAGGCGCGATCCCGCCCAGAACCTTTGCGTCAGGCGGAGGCGAGCCGGTCTTGTAGTCGGAGATGACGAGCGCAACGTCGGATATGTCGATCCGGTCGGCGCGCGCCGTGAGCGTGAATGGCCCCGCCGGCGCGGCAAACACCATGGCGCCCGAGACCTCGGCTTTCACCTCGCTGGTGTTCGCGCGCCGCCGCGGCTCGGTCGCGGCGAACCACGCGGCAAAGCGCTCGAAGCGGGGGATCCAGAACGCGGCGATGCGCGGATGCGCGGCGTAGGAGTCGAGAGAGGCGCGCGCGAACCGCACCAGCTCGCCTTCGATATCGCCGGGAAGCGCAGCCGGATAGGCCTTCGCGAATTCCGACAGCGCATCGTGGATGATGCTGCCGCGCAAAGCCGGTCCCGGTTGCTGGCCGAGCGGATCGAGCGGTTCGAGGCCCAGCACCTCACGCGCGAAAATGGCGTAGGGATTGCCAATCCACGTTTCGACGCGCGAGACAGAAAGCTTGCGGGGGCGCTGGAAAACGGCAGGCCGCGGTTCAGGGACGGCGAGACGCGGCATAGGAGGAACCACATCGCGCCGGCGCGCCCAGGCGAGCCACGGCAGACGCGGCTCGAGCGCGGACGCTTGTCCCATCCCATCGAGCAGCGCCTTGAGACGTAAGAGCCAGCGCGACGGCACCGTCGGCACGCCATCTTTCTTCTCGGCGCGCGTCAGGATCACCTCGGGTGCGGCCAGCAGCGTCGCGAAATCGTGCGCCGATTGCCCGATCTTTTCCTCGGGCGACGGCAGCCCAAGCGCATCGCGCATCGGCCGGTTGAGCCACGGCCCCGGATCCGATGACTTCGGCCACGTGCCGTCATTGAGAGAACCCAGAATGACGACGTCGGTCTGCTGCAGGCGCGCTTCGAACGGACCCCAGATGAACAAGCGCGGATGCACAGGCCCACGCGGCCGAACGGTTTCGGTGGACGCGAGGCTGCGATAGAGGTCGGCGTAATCGGCCGGCTTGAGAGCGACGTCCGGCAACTGCTCGTCGATGAGGCTGGCGAGAAAGCGCGCCGCGGTGACGCCGGCTTCGTCGCGCCACAGCGGGCTGTCGTCTTCGGCCGCGTCCCAATCTTCCGGCAATCGCGCAACCGCTTCGGCCACCGTCGTGTGTGCGCGCGCCAAATCACGGAGCGTGGTGGATGCGGGATCGCCGTACAGCGCGACCAGCGGCGCAAACGCAATCCTCAACCGCGCGAGCAGGTCTCGCGCGCCTTGCCAGTCCTCGGTCCACAAGCGCTTGACTGCGGTGTGCGCTCGCTCGCGACGCGCCTGCGCGCCAGCGGCTTTCTCGAATGCGGCCTCGACGCCATCCAGGCCGTCTCCGAGGTAAGGCGCGCGAAACGTCGTCAGCTCGAGCGCGCGCGCCGCACGCCGCGCCGCGAACGGATCGAGCCCGAGGCGTGTCAGCGGATGCTTGAGCAGGGCCACAACGTCGGCCGGCGCAAATCGCGACGAGACCGCGTTGATGACGAGATCCAGGAACGCGCCTGGCGGCGTCTTGATGAGCGGCCGCCCGGCCGAGTCGTCAACCTTGATCCCCCAGGCTTCGAGACGAATGGCGACGCGCCGCGCCAGCAGCCGGTCCGGCGACACGAGCGCGGCCGTGCGTCCCGGCGTCTCCGCTGCCTCGCGCAGGATGAGCGCGATTGCCTCCGCTTCGTCCTGCGCCGTTGGCGCTTCGATGAGACTCAACCCCAAGGGCGCGCTTGCAACTGGATTGTCCCGCGCCGCCGCCGCAAAGGTCTCCCAACGCTCCGTCGTTCCCGCCGGACGCATCGTCTCCGCGACCAGCCGGTTGCGCGCACGAACCTGCGGCGACGGACGACCGCCGAGTGAGGTGACCTCCGAGCGGGCGCACCCGAGCGCGTCGAGCAACGTCTTGAGGCCGAACTGCGGATGCTCGGGATGACGATCCTTGGAGCCGCTCGAGCCAATGGCGTCCCAGCTCGCGTCGTCCAGTTCCGTGTCGAGAGCCGGCAGCACGATGGCCCCGTTTGGAAGACGAGCGACCGCACGCATCAGCTCCACCGTCGCCGGGATCGAACCCGTGACGCCGGCTATGATTACCGGTGCGATCGGAGGTGAAAGCGTCAGCCGCTCCGCTTCCGCGCGGATCACGGCGTTGCGCCGCTCGGCTGGCGAGATCAAATTCTGCTCGGCGAGATGCGCGGGCCAGTACGCCGTGACGATCTCCAGGAACGTCAGCGTCTTCTGCCAGTGCTCGGAAAACGTCTCCGGCACGAGTTTGGCGAGACCGTCGAGCGAGACGTTTTCGGTCTCGATCATGTCCATCAGATTCGCGAGTTCCTTGGCGAGCACGGCGGCCTGGGCCGGCGTGCTGGCGCCCGCGCCCGCGAATGGCTGGGCGTCGGCGTCGGCCCCGCGCGCGCTGTGCATCGCCTCCGTCCAGCGGCGGATCAGGCTGGTGAGAACGAGGCGGCGGTCGAGTTCTCCGATGGCGGGCGCGATGGCGAGACCGGCGGCCGGCATATCCGCGCGCGCCGCGCTGGCGATGAGCGACAGATCCTCTTCGCCCTCCGAGATCGGCACGATCTTCGGCAGCAGCAGCGCCCGCCCGCCCGCGGCGCGCAGAAACGCATCCTGGAGCGCGCGCGTGGCGCGCCGCGTCGGCAGGTAGAGCGTCACGCGTGCGAGTTGAAGCGGCGTCGGCGCAGGGCCCCCGTCGGCGGGCAGGCGGCCGTCCAGCAGCGCGGAGGCGAGGCTATCCAGAAACGGACGCCCGGCTTCCACGGTGGAGATGTTGGCGCGGACCGGCGGCGTCATGGGCGTGCGTTGCTCCGGGAAAGCGGCCGAGTGAGCCGCAATTGAACAGCCATCCGAAAGGCTTGCGCATGCGCAGCCGTCTCAGAAGCCCAGGGCGTGCATCGCCAACGCGGGAAAACGCGAGTAAGCCTCCCGTATAGCCCGCAAATGGAGCGCTTAGACGGCGGCGGACCGGTCTATCCACTGTTCCGCGTCGTGGACCGACTGCGGGGTGCCGACATGCATCCAGGAGCCGTCGAGCCGGAGGCCGAAAAGGCGGCCGCGCGCAATGGCCCGGTCCCACAGCAGGTTGAGCGAGAATGGCCCCTGCGGCGCGTCGTCGAACAGGCGCGGGTGCGCAATCGAGACCCCCGTAAACACGAACGGCTGCTCACGCCGCTCGCCCGGCCGCGCCAGCAGGCCGTCCGGCTCCATCCTGAAATCGCCGTGGCCGTCATAGCCCATGCTCGTCGCGCCGGATGCCAGCAGCATGAGACTGTCCATGCGCTGGGGATCGAATTCCGTGATCAGCCGTTCGATGTTCGAGCTGACGCCCTCGATCCAGACCGAATCGGAATTGTGGATCACGAACGGCGCATCCCCCAGCAGAGGCAGCGCGCGTACCACGCCGCCGCCCGTGTCGAGGATGGCGTCACGCTCGTCGGAAATCACAATCGAAGGTCGCGTCCGCCCGGCGAGATGCGCTTCGATCATGTCCGGCAGATAGTGCACGTTGACGACCGCGCGTGTGATGCCGCCGCCGGACAGCCGGTCGAGGACATGATCGATGAGCGGCTTGCCCTTGAGCGGCACCAGCGGCTTCGGCATCGTGTCGGTCAGCGGGCGCATGCGTTTGCCGAATCCGGCCGCGAGCACCATGGCCGTCGTCACAGGTAGGGTCATGCAGGTGAACTCTTGGAAGTGGGGATGTTGGGAGGCTCCTCGCGGACCGGCTGCGGAAAATGCGCATCGAACCAGCGGGAGAGCGCGGCAAGCTCGGGATGGGCGAGCCCGCGCGCCAGATAGCCCCATATGCGAGGGATGTGACGCAAATACGCGTGCTTCCCGTCGCGGGCTGCGAGACGCGCGAATATCCCGAGGATCTTGGTGTTGCGCTGAACTCCGAGGGCCGCATAGGCGAACTGGAACCGGTCTGCTTCGAAGCCCGGCTCCACCGCGCCGCGCATACGGAGGTAGTAGGCGAGCAGCTTGTTCTCGAGCTTTTCCGGCACGTCGAGGCGCGCATCCTGCAGCAGCGAAACGAGGTCGTAGGCGAGCGATCCCTTGAGTGCGTCCTGGAAGTCCAGCAGCCCCGCCCGCTGGTAGCCCTCGCGCTCCGGCAGCCAGACGAGGTTGGGGGAATGAAAATCACGCAGCACCCAGCCCTTGGGCTCGGCATCGAGCCGCGTGAAGATATCGTCCCACGCCGTGGCGAACGCCGCGCGCGCATCGGCGGGGATCGGCGCGCCGTGCACGGCCGGCCAGTACCACTCGGGCAAGAGGTCGACTTCGATGCTGAGCACCTCCCGGTCCTGCGCCGGAACGCGATGGATATCGCCGCCGGCGAGAGGAATCTCGTCCGGCACCGGGATCGTGCTGAGCACCAGCAGCGTTTCTGTCGCCGCCCGCCACAGCTCTTCTTGAGAGGAGCCCGCAGCCAGTTCGGCGCCATACACGCGATCGCCGAAGTCTTCGAGCACCAGGAATCCGTCGTCGAGATCGGCGGCGAAGATCTCGGGCGCACTGAGATTGCAGCCGCGCAAGGCCGACGCGACGGCGACGAACGGGCGCACATCCTCCGCCAGTCCGGCGATGCGGCTGTACGGCTGTCCATCGCGGATCGGCGGGCCGTCCGGCTGACGCGGCTGATCCATCAGGATGGCGGTGCGGCGGGACACCACTTCCCCTCCCCAGCTCGCCGGAGGCGAGTCTTCCCCTCCCCCTTGTGGGGAGGGGTTAGGGGTGGGGGGAATCCCAAACGCAGGCCGCTGTGGTTCCCCCCCTCCCGGCCTCCCCAACGTCGAGTCGAAGACTCGCCTTTGGCGAGAGGAGGGAGGGGAAGAGGCTGAGTTTGCGATCCCGAGCCGTGCATACGCGCGTGCCGACGCGTCACCCTGCAGGTAGCTGGCCGTGGCCTCGCCCCAGGGCGAATGCCGGTCGAGGAATCGCGACATCTGCGCGAGCCGGCCGAGCCGTTTGCTCCACGTCGTGTCAGCCGAAAAACGGATCGTGCGCTGGTCCGGCTCGGTCCCTTGCGCGAGGAAGATATCGAGGCGGGCCGACGCACGCAGATGCGGCGCACGTTCCGGCCATTCGATGATCGCCGCGCCGTGGGTAAGGATTTCGTCGAGCCCGAGTTCGTCCAGTTCGTCTTCGCCCGCGAGGCGATAGAGATCGAGATGGGCGACCTCGAAGCGCGGCGCCGCATAGCTTTGCACCAGCGAAAACGTCGGGCTCGGGATTTCGGCGGTCGCATCGCCCAGCAGTGCCCGGATCAACGCCCGCGCGAAGGTCGTCTTGCCCGCACCGAGATCGCCGTGGAGCGCCACCACGTCGCCTGGCGCGAGCTTGAGCGCAATACGCTGGGCAAGCCGCCCGGCGTCCTCTTCCGAGGCGTCACTGACGTGCCACACGTCCTGCGTCGGGGCGCCCTGCTTCAGGTCGTCCGGCGATTGCATCGGGTCCAGTGCTGGTGGGGACATTCACGTTCTCTTCCAAGCCGCGTTCCGGGAAGCGTACCGTGACCTTGGTCCCTCTTCCAGGCTCGCTGTCGAGCACCGTGTCGCCCCCGTGCAGGTCTACGAGGCTCTTGACAATGGAAAGGCCAAGTCCTGCCCCGCGATGCTTGGATCCCTGGCTCCGGCTTTCGAAGCGCTCGAAAATGCGCTCCTGCTGGTCTTTCGGGATGCCGACGCCCTCATCCTCGACCAGGAACACCATTTCGCCGTCTTCCCGCCAGCACGAGAGGTGCACGACGCCCTCGGGCTTCGAGAAGCCGACCGCGTTCGAGAGCAGATTCTGCAGCACCTGCCGCACCCGCTGAGTGTCGGCGATGAACGTCGTCGCATCGTCCGCGATGGCGATATCGAGCGTGAGGCGCGCATGCGCCGCCCGCTCGCGCACGCTGACGATCGCCTGATCGATGATCGCTCGCACGTCCACCGTCTCGAGCGTCAGCTCCAAGCCGCCCGCATCGATGGTGGCGAGATCCAGGATGTCGTCGATGATGGCGAGCAGCGTCTTGGAGGAAAACGAGATGTCTTCCAGATATTCCTTTTGTCGCACCGTCAGCGCGCCGAAGATCGGATTGGCCAGCAGTTCGCTGAAGCCGATGATGTTCGTCAGCGGCGTGCGCAGTTCGTAGGAAATGTGGCTGATGAACTGGTTCTTGAGGTTGTCGGCGGTGACGAGGGCTTCGTTGCGTTCGATCAACGCGCGCTCATAGCGCTTGGAGTCGGTCACGTCGACGAACGTCAAAAGCGTGCCGCCGTCCGGAAGCGGCGTCGCCGCGTAGTCGATCACGCTCTGGTCAGGCCGCAGCATCTGGCCTTCGAGCGGCTCGCGATCCTCGAAGGAGGTCACGGCGCTGCTGATTTCCAGCCACGTGCTTTCCCCGCCATGCAGCGCCTGCGTGATGCGGATGAACTCGTCGATATGCGGGCTGTCCTCGTCCAGCTTCTTCGGCGACAACTTCCAGATCGCGGCGAACGACGAATTATGCAGCTTGAGCCGACCGTCGGTCCCGAACACCGCAACGCCTTCCTTGAGGCTGTCGAGTGTCTCGCGCTGCACGTTGATAAGGGCGTTGTAATCGCTCTCCAGTGCAAGACGCTCGGTCTCGTCTTTGTAGAGGTAGGTCACGCCGCCGTCCGGCCGCTGCGCAGCCATCACGTGCACGACGCGCCCGTCCGGCAAGTGCCACCAGTCCTCCTGCTCGCTCTCTTCCTTGTAGCCCTTGAGAAGGCGCGCCTTCCATTCGCGGTAGTTCACGACTTCCGGCAGCCGCCCGAGTTCGCGCAGGCGATCCAGCACCGCGCCGTCGCCGGGCGAGGTCGCAAGCCAATCCGCATCGAGCTTCCAGAGCTTCAAATAGGCCGCATTGAAGAACGTGAGCTTTTGCTCGGAGCTGAAGATCGCAACCGCCGTCGCCACGCGATCGAGCGTCCGGTCGTAGGCCGCGACCTGGCGGTCCAGTTCGCCCTTCGCGGTTTCGATATCGGCAACGTCGATCGCCGCACCCGCCGTGGCGTCGCCGAGCGGCAGCACGGTCACCGCGTGCACCTTGCGCTCGGAGCCGATGACGAGCGAAATACGGTCGTTGTAGGTCTGGCCGGACTTCAACACGCGCGCGACAGCCTTGCGCTGGCGCGATTCCAGAAGCGCGATCTGGCCGTCGATGACTTCGCTTTCGCTTTCCGCGTCCACCGCCTTGACGTACGCGCTGTTGACCCACGTCAGCCGGTCGGCCGCGTCGCTGAGCCAGGCTGGATGCGGCAGCGCGCTGAGCAACGCACGGCTCGACCGGACGTCGCGCGCCAGCCGCATATGCTGGTCGAGAATGACCGACAGATCGCGCTTGTAGCCCGCCACGTCCTTGAAGCGCAGCACGGCGCGCGCGCCTGCCGCCCGTCCATCCGCCTCGATGTGGCCGCCGGCCGCGGTCTTGAGAATGAGATTGAACGCCCGCCCTTCGGACAGCAATCCGTCGAGCGCGGACTTCAGCGCCGCGGTGCTCTTCTGGTCGAGCCAGAAATTGAATCGCACGAGTTCGATGGAGTTGCCCGGCAGGCCCGGCACGCCGCTCAGGGTATTGGTGACGACCGAGAACCCGCGTCCTTGTTCCCAATGCATGAGCACCTGCGGCTCGGCCTTGATCAAGGCTTCCGCCGCGGCGAGCTGCCGGCGCAGGTCCCGGGCCTCGTCCTGGGCGCGGCTGGCCTGCCGGCGCATGGACGTGATGGTCTCGTAAAGGAGGTAGATCGTGCCGGCGCCGCCCGCGGCCACGAGCGCGGCCAGCAGCCACGTGCCGCCCGGCAGACCGCCGGTTTCGATCAGTCTGCGGCCAGAGGCCAGCGTGGCGGTCAAGACGGCGACGCAGGCCAGGCTCGCGAGCACCAGCATGGCGATCTCGACTCGCGTGTTCTGCCGCTCTGGTGTTGGGCTCTTGATAGGCATTGATCCCGGAATTCGGCGGTGTCGTCGGATTAACGGCACGAACGCGCGCGCATGCTTGATCGGCCGAGTGTGGTGTCGGCCGTGCGAATCGCTGTCGAATTATGGGGAGCTTCTGGGACTGATGCCAGTCCAACCGGGGCACAGTGGCCGCTCTCCCCGTCAGCGCAGCCGAAGGGCCACGTCGTGACGGGGAGAGGAGATCGTCGATTTAGTAGCGGTAGTGCTCGGGCTTGAACGGGCCCTCGACCGGCACGCCGATGTAATCGGCCTGATCCGGGCGAAGCTTCGTCAGCTTCACGCCGAGCTTATCGAGGTGCAGCGCCGCGACCTTCTCGTCGAGAACCTTCGGCAGCGTGTAGACCTTCTTCTCGTACTTGCCAGGGTTCGTCCACAGATCGATCTGTGCCAGCGTCTGGTTCGAGAACGACGACGACATCACGAACGACGGGTGGCCCATCGCATTGCCGAGGTTCACGAGGCGGCCTTCCGACAACAGAATGATGCGGTTGCCCGACGGGAACTCGATCTCGTCCACCTGCGGCTTGATGTTGGCCCACTTGAAGTTCTTGAGGCCCGCGACCTGGATCTCGTTGTCGAAGTGGCCGATGTTGCAGACGATGGCGCGATCCTTCATCTGCCGCATGTGTTCGACGGTGATGATGTCCTTGTTGCCGGTCGCCGTGACGTAGATGTCGGCGCGGCTGAAGGCATCCTCGATGGTCGCGACTTCATAGCCTTCCATCGAGGCCTGGAGCGCGCAGATCGGGTCGACCTCCGAGACGATGACGCGCGCGCCGGCCTGGCGCAGCGATGCGGCCGAGCCCTTGCCGACGTCGCCGAAACCGGCGACGAACGCGACCTTGCCTGCGAGCATCACGTCGGTGCCGCGGCGGATCGCGTCCACCAGCGATTCACGGCAGCCGTAGAGGTTGTCGAACTTCGACTTGGTGACGCTGTCGTTGACGTTGATGGCGGGGAACAGCAGCTTGCCCTGCTCGGCGAGCTTGTAGAGGCGGTGAACGCCCGTGGTCGTTTCTTCGGAGACGCCGCGGATCGACTTGGCGGCTTCGGCGAACCAGCCCTTGGGCTTGTCCTTGAGCAGGCGCTTGATCAGCGCGAAGAAGATTTCTTCTTCTTCGGAACCCGGTTTGTCGAGGAACGCGGTGTCGCCCTGTTCGGCCGTCAGGCCGTGATGGATGAGCATGGTGGCGTCGCCGCCGTCGTCCAGGATCATGTTCGGGAAGCCGCCGCCGTGCCAGTCGAACAGCTTCGCGGTGTAGTCCCAGTACTCGATCAGCGTCTCGCCCTTGAATGCGAACACCGGCGTGCCGGCCTTGGCGATGGCGGCCGCGGCGTGGTCCTGCGTCGAGAAGATGTTGCACGAGACCCAGCGGACGTCGGCGCCGAGCGCCTTGAGCGTCTCGATCAGCACGGCGGTCTGAATGGTCATGTGCAGCGAGCCGGCAATGCGCGCGCCCCTGAGGGGCTGGCTCGGGCCGTACTCGGCGCGGATGGACATCAGGCCGGGCATTTCGGTTTCCGCGAGGTCGATCTCCTTGCGGCCGAAGTCGGCAAGCGAGATGTCTTTGACGATGTAGTCGGTCATTTGGGCCTCATGTGCGCGCGTTGGCCGGCGGCGACGGGCTACCGGTGCGAAATTCCGCCTTCGTATAACCTCGCAGCCCTCACACCGCAATAAGATATAAACAAGTCCTTATGTCTCGAGCGTTGAAGCCGCCGCTGCGAGCCTGATTCGCGGTTGAGCGGTCATCGCGGCGGGGCTGCCAAAATGCGCTCAAACTGAATTGCTGTGTATTATCAGTGCAATGAAGCCGAATGATGCAGCCGAGACACGCCTGCAACTGTCCCCTCCAATTTGTGATAAAATCCGGAATTCGCCGTTGCAAAGGTCAATGCCTGCCGCTATCAACGGATAATATAACATCCAAAATTGCGGAGTGTGGGATGCTGGGGCGTAGGGGATACTCGCGAATGGGGCGGTTGATCGGGCGCACGTACCTCGCGGTGGGGCCGGCCGCCATGGCTCTGCTGACCGCAACGGGAAGCGGCGCGCAGGAAACACCCGCCGTGCAAGAACTCCCGCCGGTCGAAGTGACGACCTCGAGCCCCGTGGTGAAGTCTAAGCCTCATCCCAAGAAAGCCCAGCCGGCTGGCGCTGCACCTCAATCCGCAGCCCCGGCAGCCGAGCAGGTGGCTGTCCCGCCCGGCACTGTCCTCGACGACCATGCCTTCGTGGCGGTCACGACCGTGACGGAGGGTGAGATTGCCGCGACCAACGGGCCGACTCTCACCGACTCGCTCGACAACAAGCCCGGCATCACCAGCACCTCTTTCGCACCCGGCGCCAACAGACCCATCATCCGTGGTCTCGACAGTTACCGCGTCCGCACCCAGGAAAACGGCATTGGCACCCACGACGTCGCCGCCATTTCCGAAGATCACGCCGTGCCCATCGATCCCAACGCGGCCGACCGGGTCGAGGTCGTGCGCGGCCCGGCCACGCTGCGTTACGGCTCCCAAGCCATCGGCGGCGTCGTCGCGGTGGAGAATGAGCGCATTCCGACGTTCGCGCCGAAAGGCGGCGTCAGCGGCGCGGTGCGTGGCGGCCTGACGTCAGTCGACGAAGGCGAAGACGGCGCCTTCAACGTCACGGCCGGCACGCCCAACGGCATCGTTGTGCACGCCGACGGATTTGCGCGCACGGCCGAGGATTACGAAACGCCGCGCGGCACGGAACTCAACTCGTTCGTCGACAGCAAGGGCGGCGCGCTTGGCGTTTCACGCGTCTGGAACGATGGCTTTATCGGCATCGCGTTCGCCCACATTGAAAGCCTCTACGGCATTCCTGGCGACGAGGCCCGCGAGGGCCACGCGCCGCGCATCGACATGGAGCAACAGAAGGTGCTGGCCCGCGGCGAGTGGCGCGTCCGCGACTTCGGGCTCGAAGCGGTGCGCTTCTGGTTCGGCGCGTCCGATTACGCGCACGACGAACTCGCCATCCACGATCCAACTGTCGATACGGACTTCGAGGTCGGCTCACGCTTCACGAACAAGGAGCAGGAGGCGCGCGTCGAGCTGCAGCACCTTCCTGTCGGCACGGCGCTCGGCGAACTGAGCGGCGCGATCGGTGCCCAGTGGGGCAGCCGCGACACGCGCGGCCAGAGCTTCGAAGGTGAATCGCTTCTCGAGCCGGTCTCGACGGACAGCATCGCGGCGTTCTGGTTTGAAGAACTCGGCTTGACGCAATCGATCAAGCTGCAAGCCGCGGCCCGCATCGAGCACACCTCGGTCGATGGCAGAGGCTGGGATGCGTTTACCGAAGATCCCGGCGATCCGGATCATTTCCTGCCCAGCACCTTTGCGGGAGAGCGCAGCTTCACGCCGACGAGCGCCAGCCTCGGCCTGCTCCATGCGCTTCCCTTCCAGACCGTCGCGCGTCTCACGGGGCAATATGTCGAGCGCGCCCCCGATGCAGCCGAGCTGTTCTCGAAAGGCATGCACGAAGCGACCGGCACCTTCGAGGTCGGCAATCCGTTCCTGGATGTGGAGCGCGCGAGCACCATCGAGGCGGGACTGAAGCGATCGACGGGCGCGCTCCGCTTCGACGCATCGGCCTATTACACACGCTACGACGGCTTCATCTATCGCCAGCTCACGGACCGCGAATGCGATGGCGCAGCCGAGGCCGGCGGCGAATTCCATTGCGAAGTGGGAGGCGGCGCAGGCGGCGGCGGTCACGCTCACGAGGCGTTCGATCTTGTTTTCTTCCAGCAACGCGACGCACGCTTCTACGGCGCCGAAGTCGCGGCTCAATACGATGTCGCGCCGATTTGGAATGGTGTCTGGGGCATCGACGGTCAGTACGATTTCGTCAATGCCGAGTTCGAGAACGGCGAGAACGTGCCGCGCATTCCTCCGCATCGTCTCGGCGGCGGTCTCTACTACCGCGACGCCAACTGGTCCGCGCGGGTCGGCGTGCTGCACGCCTTCGATCAGGACCGCATCGGGCTCGAGGAAATCCCGACGCCGGGCTACACGCTCGTCTCCGCCGAAATCGCCTACACGTCGGCGCGCAACGTCGGCGGGACGCTCGTACCCGTCTACACGATCGGCCTCAAAGGCGAGAATCTGGCCGACGACGAGGTGTTGAATCACGCCTCGTTCAAGCGGCGCGAGGACGTGCTGGCGCCCGGCGCGAGCGTTCGCCTGTTCGGGTCGGTCAAGCTGAACTGAGCGGCGGCCGCGCGACATCGAGGGCGCATGCCGCGCTTCGCAACTCACTGAGCCCATGTGCTTGGGATTTGCCACCTCAAAAAAACTTCAGATACCTCCAGGAGTCTTCATGGACAGCAAGCTTGCCGCGCACGTCCAAGGCGATGCAGCCACCGGCGATAGCCGTCTTCCGGTTACCGTGCTCTCGGGATTTCTCGGCGCCGGAAAGACGACGCTGCTCAATCACGTCCTGAACAATCGCGACGGCCTGAAGGTTGCGGTCATCGTCAACGACATGAGCGAGGTGAATATCGACGCCGGGCTTGTCGAAAAGGGCGGCGCAAAACTCTCGCGTACGGACGAGACATTGGTGGAGATGTCGAACGGATGCATCTGCTGCACGCTGCGGGACGATCTGCTGGGCGAGGTGCGCCGGCTCGCCGCGGAGCGCCGCTTCGATTATCTGCTGATAGAATCGACCGGGATCGCCGAACCGCTTCCCGTGGCCACCACGTTCGAGTTCCGCGACGAGAACGGCTTCAGTCTGTCGGATGTTGCCCGCCTGGATACGATGGTGACGGTGGTCGACGCGGCGCACCTTCTCAAGGACTATGCCTCGCAGGATTTTCTTGGCGACCGCGGCGAACGCGCGTCCGAGCAGGACGAGCGGCCGCTGGTGCAGCTTCTTGTCGAACAGATCGAGTTCGCCGACGTCATCGTGCTGAACAAGATCGATATCGCCACGCCCGAGCAGATCGTCGCCGCCCGTTCGATTATCCGGGCGCTCAACGCCGACGCCCGCGTCATCGAGACCGCAAACGCGCGCGTGGCGATCGCCGAAATCCTGGACACTGGCTCATTCAGCTTCGAGACGGCCCATCGCCATCCCACGTGGTTCAAGGAGCTCAACGGCCACAAGGATCATCATGCCGAGTCCGAGGAATACGGCATATCGAGCTTCGTCTACCGCGCCCGGAGGCCGTTCGAGCCGGCCAAGCTGCATGCGTTCTTCAACAAATCCTGGCCGGGGGTGATCCGCGCGAAAGGGTTCTTCTGGCTGGCGACGCGCCCGCAATGGGTGGGCGAGCTTGCGCAGGCTGGCGCCGTCGTGAAGCATGAGGCCATCGGCTACTGGTGGGCCGCGGTCCCGAAGAAGAACTGGCCCGAGGACGAGCAGATGGTGTCGCGCATCAAGAGCGCGTGGCACGAGCTGTGGGGAGACCGCCGTCAGGAGATCGTATTCATCGGCTTGAGCGAGATGGACGAGGCGGCGATGCGCCGGGACCTGGACGCCTGCCTGGTGACCGTGTCCGAAGGGGCCCCGCCCGATCAGAGCGCCTGGTCCAAACTTCCGGATCCGTTTCCGCCCTGGCGCCGTGAGGCCGCATGAGCGGCATCAGCCCTCAGTAGAACAGGCTCGACACGCTTTCCTCGCGCGAGGTGCGCAGGATGGCTTCTCCGAGCAGCGGCGCGATCGACAGCACGCGAATGTTGCGCGCGGCCTGCACGGCGGCGGTCGGCAGGATCGAGTCCGTGATGACGAGCGACTTGAGGCGCGAGTTCTGGATGCGCGACACCGCGCCGCCCGACAGCACGCCGTGGGTCACGTAGCACATCACGTCGGTCGCGCCCTTCTCGAGCAATGCGTCGGCCGCATTGACGATGGTGCCGCCGCTGTCGACGATGTCGTCGATCAGGATGCACTGCTTGCCGTCCACGTCGCCGATCACGTTCATGACCTCGGACTCGCCCGGCCGCTCGCGGCGCTTGTCGCAGATCGCGATCGGCACGTCGATCCGCTTGGCGAGAGCGCGCGCGCGCACCACGCCGCCGACGTCCGGCGACACGACGACGAGGTTCTTCGTGTCGCATTGCTCTTGGATGTCGCGCACCATGACGGGCGCGGCGAACAGGTTGTCGGTCGGGATGTCGAAGAAGCCTTGGATCTGGCCGGCATGCAGGTCGACGGTCAGCACGCGATCGACGCCGGCGCGCTCGATGAGGTTGGCGACCAGCTTGGCCGAGATGGGCGTGCGCGGACCGGGCTTCCGGTCTTGGCGCGCATAGCCGAAGTAGGGGATCACGGCGGTGATGCGGCGCGCGGAGGAGCGCTTCAACGCATCGATGAGGATCAGGAGCTCCATCAGGTTGTCGTTGGCGGGAAACGACGTCGACTGGATGACGAAGGCATCCTGGCCGCGCACGTTCTCCTGGATCTCGACGAACACTTCCATGTCCGCGAAGCGCTTCACCTGGGACTTGGCAGGCGCGACCTTGAGGTACTGAGCGATGGCGTCAGCCAGCGGCCGGTTGCTGTTTCCAGCTACGATCTTCATAGTCTGGCCGCCTCTGCCCATGCCGTCACGCCCATCGAATGGCATCGAGTGTCCTCTTGCGTCCCTTCGATGGCGCGCGTTCTAACGCGCGAGCCCGGGCGTGTAAACCACCCGGGCTCGGCATGTTTAGCAGACTCTGTTGATGTAGTGTCGCGGTCCATCAAGTATGGACCCCGCGGCATGCGTCAGTTGACCTTCGTCTGAGGGATGAGTTTCAGGATGCCCTGGGCTGCGGCCGAAGCCGCCGCGTCTGCGGTCTTGCCCCAGGCCCCGTCCAGCGAGCCCTGCGGAATCTCGTTCTTTTGAGACACCGTGCCGAGCTTCTTGCCCTTCGGATCCTTAACGTCCCAGTCGATCTGGATCGGCTGCTTGCCGTTGGCCCCTTGCCCGACGACGACCTTGCCCTCGACCCGGTAGGTCTGTTCGGAGGGCGCTGCCGTGAGCGCGATGCCGCTGCGGGTCAGTTCGCGCTGGATGGCGGTGGTCAAGGCCACGCTGCCGTCGCCCGGTGCACCGACGACGCTCGGCACCATGGCGTTCACCGCGCCGGGACGCTCGATGCTGCCGGTCGTCGGACCGCCAGCGGCCGAAGGTGCGATCGATGCCGAAGCCGGCGGCGGCGCGATCTGCCCGCCCGTCACGACGGCCGACGTCTGCACCGCGCCGGCTGCCGCGTTCGAGATTTGCGCGTTCGCCTGCGCGCCGGCTGGAGCGGCTGCGCCAGCGGCGACGGCGCTTTGCGTCGGCAGCCAGGTTGCGAGCGAGCCCGCCGTCTTGCTGGAGATGGTGTCGACGACCTGCGGCGTCACTGCGGCCCACGGATCTTTCGACTGCGCGCCGGAGAGAACTTCTTCGCCCGTGATGCGGTTGACGCGCTTGCCGGCCGGGTCGGTGACGTCCCAGATGTAGGAAACTTTCGTGCGTCCCTTTTCGCGCGCGGAGACGACATAGCCGCGAATGGTATATTCCGCGGTTTCGGTCGGCGACTTGGCGACGGTGATGCGCTGGCCCTCGATCGCGGTCGTGAGCTGGGCTTGGAGCTGCTTGGCCACGACATCGGGCGCGCCGATCACAGGCGCGATGGCGATCTTCGCGGCCTGCGGGACGGGCGTTGCGCCGTTCGTGCTGATTGAGGTGCCGGGGTCGCTCGCCGCTGGGAACAGGCTCGCGCCCGTCTCGCATCCGCCGAGGCCGAAACCGATGAAAGCTGCGAACACTGCGAACACGACGGACTTGTTTCCACGCCATGCTGCAGCAGCATCAATGGTCGTCACGATGACGTCCCCCTATGAATGATCCGCTGTAACCCGGCGGCCGGCGTACGAACTTTGCGGCCATCCACTCCCGAACTTTTGCCGGTACCCACTATCGAGTCCTGTAACTACACGACTGCAATGCGTCCAGACGGAATCGAGGTGAAAACGGTTTCGTGGCTAATTCTATCCGCAACATCCACAGCGAGACTGTGGATTTTGCAGTTAGGCCACAACAATGGCGGAGATTTGGCGCCCGTAATCGGGCTCTTTTCGATGCGTGGAGCGTCGAAAGCTGAAGAACATCGATTCGTTCTCATAGGTGCAGGGCGATTCTCGCTCGGCGTTATGAATGCCGAGCTTGCCGAGCCGATACATCACGAACGACGGCAGGTCGAAGTGGGGCGTCGTTTTGCCCTTGGGGACCGTGAAAAATCGTGAGTTGTCGGACGAGGCGGCCTCGAACACGGCGACGAACTCCGGCCCGACCTCATAGGATTTCTGGCTGATTGCAGGCCCCAGAGCCGCAAAAATGCGAGACCGCTCAGCGCCCTGGCTTTCCATTGCGGCGACGGTGGCCTCGAGCACGCCGCCGAGTGCACCGCGCCAGCCCGCATGCGCCGCCCCCACCACGCCGGCCTCGGCATCGGCAAACAGCACCGGCGCGCAATCCGCGGTGAGAATGCCGATCGCCAGCCCACGCGTGCGCGTGACGAGCCCGTCGGCCTTGGGCAGGCTCTCGCGCGGCGTCAACGCGTTAACCACGTGCACGTCGGCGCTGTGCACTTGGTAGATGGTCTGCACGTCGTCGAAGAAGCTGCCGAGGTGCTGCGCCACGAGCGAACGGTTCTCGATCACGGCCACCGGATCGTCCTTCGAGCCCGCGCCGCAATTGAGCCTGGCGTAAAGCCCGCGCGATGTGCCGCCCTGCCGCGTGAAGAACCCGTGCCGGATGCCGGGCAGGATGGAGAGGCTGTCGGCCTGGATCGGGCTCAGCATGGGGTCTCGCAGTCGTTAGGGCCAAGTCGTCAGGACCGAGTCGGCCATGCGTCGCTTCGGTTTAGGCAAGCCCAGGTAGCGGCGCAAGGCCCGCCGACCTTACGCCGAGCGCGAGAAAGCGCGAGCCCATGCCCGAGGGCGCGAGCAGCCGCTGCGCGCCCGCCTCGATGGCGCCTGCCTTGTCCGGGTTGACGGACATCAGGCGCGAAGCGCGTTCGACGAGGCCGAGCCGCCCCAGCAGCTCCGCTTGGGGAACGGGGCCGTCAGTCGTGAGCCCCGAGGCGCGACACGTTTCGCCGAAGCGCTGAAAGTCGACCTGCGCCGAAAGATCCGTTTCGCCGGGCCTGTGAAACGGCGAGACATAGCTGTGCCCGGCCACGCCCTGCAGTGTGTCGCCGAAACCGGACGCGGCGTGCCCGTAATCGATGAACAGCGCCGCGAGCGGTGCGCGATCCGCACGCGCGCGCAGGCTGCTGGCGAGCGCGTCGATGGCCGGAGAGACCTCGAAGATGTCGCCCTCGCCCGGTTTCAGGGTGGGAGGTACGGACCGGGGCGCAATGGCCGGCGTCAAGTCGGGTTGAAAGCGGAAGCCGCCGTCGGTTGCATCCAGCGCGACCTGACACGTGCGCCATGCGCCGTCCACATGCTGCCACTGCTCGATCGGCATCGCGTCGAGAAATTCGTTGGCGAGAACGAGAGTCGGCTCGCCGGCAATCTGAGACGGCGACCGCAAGGCGTCGCACGCGTCCGCATGAAACTGGAACGGCACGCCGCTGTCCGCCAGCGCCGCTTGCTGCACGTCGCGCAGCGCTGCATTGCGGTCGACGAGGTGCACGGTCAATGACGCACGAAACCCCGGCACGATCTTCGCGGCGCGCAGGCAATCGCGCATCAAGGTGCCGCGCCCAGGCCCGAGCTCGACGAGGTTGAGCCGCTCCGGCGCGCCCATCTGCTGCCAGACGACGGCGCACCACAGCCCGATCAATTCGCCGAACACCTGGCTGATTTCCGGCGCCGTGACGAAATCTCCGTCCGCTCCGATCGCCGGCTGCCGCCGGTAATAGCCGTAGTCCGGATCGTCGAGACAGAGCGCCATGTACTCCGAGACGAGCATCGGCCCCTCGCGGCGGATGCGCTCCTTGAGCCTAGCCTCGAGCGGCGTCTCGGATCGTTCCTTTGACCCGCCCGTCATTGCGCGCCGGGCGCAGCCTCTTGCCGCGCGCGCCAGATGAGATAGAGGCCGGCCGCCAGCATCGGCAATGAATAGATCTGCCCGGCCGTCAGCGGTCCGATGTTGAGCGCGTGCGCAAGGTGCGGTTCGCGGAAGATCTCGCCGAACGAGCGCGCCAGCGCATAGCCCGTGAGAAACGTGCCGGTCACGAAACCGGGCGATTTCAGAGCGCCGAACGAGTGCGTGAGCAGCCTGATGACCGCGAACAGCACCAGCCCTTCGAGCGCGGCTTCGTAGAGCTGGCTCGGATGGCGCGTCGCGGGCTCGACGTCGGGGTGCAGGTAGCGCGCGTGCGGGAACACCATCGCCCACGGCACGTCTGACACGCGGCCGAACAGTTCGCCGTTGATGAAGTTCGCGATGCGCCCGAAGAAGATGCCGAGCGGCACCGCCGCCGTGCCGAGGTCCATGGCGCTGAGCGCGCTGACGCCATTGCGCTTGCCGAACAGCCAGACCGAGAGGGCGCAGCCCGCGAGCGCGCCGTGGAAGCTCATGCCGCCCTTCCAGACGGCCAGGATGTCGCCGGGCGCAGCGAGGTAGGTGGCGGGTTCGTAGAGCAGGACGTAGCCGAGGCGGCCGCCGAGCACCACGCCGAGCGTGATGTAGAGCAGGAGGTCGTCCACCTTCGCCACGCTGAACGGCGGCGTGCCGTTGCGCCAGAGGTGGGGTTGGCTGAGGAGGCGGCGGATATAGAGCCATCCGATCACGAGCCCGGCCAGATAGGAGAGCCCGTACCATTTGACCGCGAATGGCCCTATCGAGAGGGCGACAGGATCGAAATCCGGAAAATGCAGAGCGAAAATGGTCATGGCGTTTGCGCCCCTTAGCTCTCGGGTGTCGCCCGGCGGAGCGGGTTCAATGGCGGCGGGACGCTGCCGGGTCCCGGGAAGCGAGTCAAGCGCCAGGATCGCTTGAAACACGTGCCCCTTGTGACAGCGGCGGCGCTTGAATGGCGCCGCCCGAGCCACCATAGTCCGCATCAGCAAAACCCTGACGATGCCGCCATCGGCCGCGCACGCGGCGGCGAGAGCGCCATATCGCAGCTGCGTTAGCGAAATTGTGACGCGAAGGACACCGGATGACCCAGACCTCGAACCGCCTGCTGGATGAAGTCGCGAAGCTGATGACGGACGCGGCCGGTGCGGCCCAGGGCGTGAAGCGGGAGGTCGAGGGTGTGATGCGCGGCCAGGCCGAACGCATCCTCCAGTCGATGGACATCGTGAAGCGCGAAGAGTTCGACGCCGTCAAGGCGATGGCGGAAAAAGCTCGCGGCGAGAATGAACGTCTCGCCGCGCTCGTATCGGCGCTCGAAGCACGGATTGCCGCACTCGAAGCAACCGGCGGCCGCTGAACTTCTCACGTGATTGCTGACTGATTTGCGCCCACCCGCGCATTGCGCGCGCCTGTCGAGTGGCAAGCGGCGCGTGTCCACACCGGCGGCGCGAGAGGTGGTGAAAAAGTGTCGAAATTACAGATGCTCGTGGACAAAACCGCCATTGGCTTGCGACTCGGACGCCCCTCTGTTTTCGTCCCCGCGACTGAGGACAACCGGTGATTTGCCCCATTCCCGACATGGGAGGACGTGCAGGTGTCGGCGACGCGGTGCGCTGGCGGCAATGGCCGTCGCGCAGGTTTGAAGGAGCCAGAATGGCATCGTCCGAAAAGGCCTACGAGCGCGTGATTCACCCGATCGATTTGGTGGAGCAGCTCGCGGTCACATATGACTGGGCGACCGATCGCGCAGGTGACGACGAACTGACGCTGGTCGTCGGCGGCAACTGGACGGACTATCATGTCTCGCTGAACTGGCGTGACGACCTCGAAGCCCTGCACCTCGCGTGCGCATTCGATTTTCGCGTCCCCGAACAGCGCCTCAACGAAATGTACCGCCTGATCGCCCAGATCAACGAGCAGCTCTGGCTCGGCCACTTCGATCTGTGGACGCAGGAAGGCCTCGTCATGTTCCGCCACGCCCTGCTCCTGAACGGTGCGGTCGTCACGCCCGGACAATGCGAAGCGATCCTCAAGGCGGCGCTCGAGTCCTGCGAACGCTACTACCAGGCCTTCCAGTTCGTCGTCTGGGCAGGTAAGGAAAGCCGAGAAGCTCTCGTGTCCACCATGTTCCAGACCGAGGGCCAAGCCTGAGGCCGGCGGAGCTGGGCCCTCTGGGCGCCCGTTACACCGCTCCGCATCAGGTTGACAGCCATGGCATTCACATTCGACGGGCCGCTTCTTTTGGTGGGAGCGGGTAAGATGGGCGGCGCCCTGCTCGAGGGCTGGGTCGCTCGCGGGTTCGATCCCGCGCGTATTCGTGTGCAGGATCCCGCGCCGCCGCCGGAGATCGCCGCCCTGCTGGCACGCTTGGGCGTCACGGCTGAACCGGTCATCGATGCGACGGGCGAGGCGCCCGGCGTCATTCTGGTGGCGGTGAAGCCGCAGCTCATGGACGTCGTCTTCCCCTCTGTGGCGCGCCTCGCCGGCCCCAACACGCTGACGATCTCCATCGCCGCAGGTCGCACGTTGTCGAGCTTTGAAAAGCAGCTTCCCCAGGGCGCCGCCGTCGTGCGCGCCATGCCCAACACGCCCGCAGCCATCGGCCGCGGCATCACCGCATGCACGCCGAACGCCCACGTGACCGCGGAAGGCCGCGCCGCCTGCGAAGCGCTGATGTCGGCGGTGGGCGAGGTGGTGTGGGTCGACGGCGAGGCCGCGATGGATGCCGTCACCGCCGTATCCGGCTCGGGCCCCGCCTATGTGTTCCTGCTTGCGGAATGTCTGGAGAAGGCTGCGGTCGCTGCCGGGCTCGATCCTGATCTGTCGAGACGTCTCGCGCGCGCCACTGTTGCGGGCTCGGGCGAACTCCTGGCGCGCTCAGAGCTTGATGCCGCCACGCTGCGTCAGAACGTGACCTCGCCCAATGGCACCACGGCGGCTGCCCTGGCGGTGCTGATGGCCGATGGCGGCTTCGAAGATCTGCTGAAAAAAGCCGTTTTGGCTGGAGAGGGGCGCAGCCGCGAGCTGGCGAAGTGATCATGGCGGGTCACACGACCCACGCCCGCGGCTGCGTATCCTCATTCGAACCCGGCGCATAGCCCGAAGGCCAACCACCGGATCCCTGCGATCTCGATACGGGGCGATCTAGCCAGCAAGGAGGAGAGCCGGTTCGATCACACGCGCCGTATTGAGTGTCACGACCGTCAAGCGGGTGGCGGTCCCTCTTGGCGGGCAGCTTGGGCTTCGACGCCGCTGCAAGTGCAGCATCACCCTCGCTGATCAAAGTTATGCTATACTGTTACAGTTAGTGCAACGCGGCATTTTTCCCAATCACGGACATGTGTAGTACCCGGACTGAGCACAAAAAAACGGGCCGCAACAATGCGAACCCGCTGATTTCATAGCAAAAACGTTCTGATGGTTCAGTGCGATGTGCGCGGCGTGATATCGCCGAGAATGCCCGTCTTGGGATCGCAAATCACCTCGTAATCGAGCCCGTTGGTCCGCAGCACAAACCGCAGTACGGAGCGCCCGTCCGGCGCAGTTTCGGCCGTATGGCCCATGCTCGCGCCCATCGCATCGATGTTCTTGGTGCAGGCGTCGGCGCTCGGCGTTTCCTGTGACACGGGTGTTGCGGCGGAGGCGGGACCGGACAAAGCGAGCGCGGCGGCGGCCGCTACGGATGCTGTCATGGCTCGGATCATCGTCAACTCCTTCGGCATGCGGGACGCTTTCCCGCTCGGTCAGGAAATAACGTTACAAAGACGAGCGGTATAAAGTAACTCAAGTTCCCGTGAATGGCCGCCCGGATGAGGGCTTTGAAACCGGTGTTTTGGGGCCGGAAAACGCCGGATTGGGCCGTCGAAGCTCTAGCAGTGGGACGGCTCTAGAGCGGGACGGAGATGATGGCCCTGAGGCCGCCCATCGAGCTTTCGCCGAGCGTGATGTCGCCGCCGTGGCTCTTTGCGATATCCCGCGCGATGGCGAGGCCGAGGCCGCTGTTGCCGTCGTTCTGATTGCGCGACCGGTCGATGCGATAGAATGGCTTGAACACGTTCGCCCGCTCCGAGACCGGAATGCCGGGCCCATTGTCGTCGACTTCCACGCGCAGCCACTGGCCTTCCGTCGCGGCGCGAATGACGATCTGGTCGCCGTAGCGCACCGCATTCGACACCAGGTTGGTGATCGCCCGCTTGAAGGCCTGGCGCTTGAGCGGAAGGATGATGTCGCCGCGGCGCTTGCGCAACTTGAGCTCGATCGACGTACCGTAGACCTGCGCCTCCTCGTGCACGTCCTCGAGCAGATCGGTGAGGTTGGTCGGCGTGGCTTCCTCGCCGCCGTCCCCGCGCGCGAAGGCGAGATAGTCTTCGAGCATGTGCTGCATCTCGTCGACATCGTCCTTGAGCGACTGCACGTCAGGGCTTTCGCCCATGAACGCGAGTTCGAGCTTGAAGCGGGTCAGCACCGTTCTGAGGTCGTGGCTGACGCCCGCAAGCATGGTCGTGCGCTGTTCGACGTGCTGGCGGATGCGATTGCGCATCTCGATGAATGCGGCCGCCGCCTGCCGGACCTCGCGCGCGCCTCTCGGCTGGAAATCGTCCGGTACGGGCCGCCCCTTGCCGAAGGCATCCACCGCTTCGGCAAGCCGCAGAATGGGCCGGATCTGGTTACGCAGGAACAGGATCGCGACCGTGAGCAGAATAACCGACGAGCCCACCATCCAGAGCAGGAAGATGTGCGAGTTTGAGGCGTAGGTCTGCGTGCGCACCGCGAGAAAGCGCAGGATGGCGTCCACATGCTGCACGCGGATCTCGACGTGGCGCGACTGGCCCACCGTATCGATCCAGAACGGGCGTTTGACCTGGCGGGAGATCTCGCGCGAGAGCGCCCTGTCGAGCAGATCGAAGAACGGTTTCTGGCGCGCTTCCGGCAGGTCTCCCGGAGACAGGATCTGCATCGAAAGGTTCAGCCGGTCGCGCGCGATGCGGATGATTTCGTCGTATTCGTTGGGCGTCGAGGCCTCGTAGATGTCGATCAGGGCGGCGATGTCCCGCGCGGTCGTCTCCGAGAGCCGGCGCGTCACGTTCTGCCAGTGGCGCTCCATGAACACGAAGGCGATCACGCCTTCGAGCACGACGATTGGTGCGATGATGATGATGAGTGCACGCGCGTAGAGCCCCTTGGGCATCATCTCGGCGAGCGCGCTGAGGAAGGAGCGGTTGGCCACCTTGAGGCGCTCGGCCGCCGGTGCGGACGCCCCCGTCAAGGAGCGGAACGCTTGGGCTGCCCGGTTGGATGCGCTGTTGAAGGGTCCGAGCAGGTCCACGGCTAATCGGTATACAGGATGTACCCTTTGCCGCGCACGGTCTGAAGATAGACCGGGTTGGAAGGGTCGGTTTCGATTTTGCGGCGCAGTCGGTTGATCTGCACGTCGATGGCCCGGTCGTTGCCGGTGGTATCCTCCGTCGCGAGCTCATGGCGTTGGATCGGCAGGCCGCGCTTTTGTGCGAACTGGCGCAAGAGATCGCGCTCGCGTTCCGTCAGCTTGACCGTCTCGTCGTTGCGGCGCAACTCGCCCCGCGCAATGTGGAACACGAACGTGCCCATGCGCACCTCGTCGGAGGGCGGCTGGGCAGGCTGCTGCGGCGCGCCCTGGCTGCGGCGCAGGATGTTGCGCAGCCGGAGCAGCAGCTCACGCGGTTCGAACGGCTTCGGGATGTAATCGTCGACGCCGATCTCCAGGCCTTCGATGCGATGCTCAGGCTCGGCCCGCGCCGTCAGCATGCAGATCGGAATGTCGCGCTCCCGCTTGATCTCGCGTGCAAGCTCTAGTCCGCTGATGCCGGGCATCATGACGTCGAGCAGCACGATGTCGAAGTCGAGCCCGCGTAGCGAGGCCTGCGCCATCGCGCCATCGGCGGCCGTCGTGACGCGGAATCCCTGGGTGAAAAGATAGCGCGCGAGCAAGTCGCGGATCTTGTGGTCGTCGTCGACGATCAGCACGTGCGGCGCATCGTCGGGCAGGGGGTCCGCGCGTTGGCTGGATTGCGTCATGTCCCGTCCTCTCCGCCGCTCTTGTCGTCCCGCCCCGCGGCGCGGGTCAGAGTTCTGACCTGATCACGATCTTCTTCGGAAATCATGGCGAGCAGGAACTGCCTGGTCGCCGCTTCCGCCTCAGGTCCCGCCGCCGCCAAGGCAGCCTCCACCCGCTGAACCTGCAACGCCATCAGCCGGTCGGCCAGGCGCGTGCCCTTGGCGGTAGGGTAGAGCAGACGCTCGCGGCGGTCTTCCGCTCCGGCACGCTGCACGATGAATCCGTCGCCAATGAGCTGTTTCAGCACCCGCGCGAGCGATTGCTTGGTGATCTTCAGAATCTCGAGAAGGTTGGCAACTCTGAGGCCGGGATTGCGGCAGACGAAATGCAGCACCCTGTGATGGGCCCGCCCGAAGCCGAATTGAGCCAGCACGGCGTCGGGATCGCCGGTGAAATCGCGATAGGCGAAGAAAAACAACTCGACGTGCGCGATCAAGCTCTCCCGCGGCTTGCCCGGCACGGACTGGCCCTCGGCGGTGTCGCCGGGCGCTCCAGTGCGCGGGTTTGCGGAGGGGTCGCGAGTTATGTCAGCCATGTTGACATATTTGAAGCCCATTGATACGTCTTGCAAGTCATTTTCAAGCGGCCCCCGCGCCGCGCAGCAGGCAATGCTCTTTCCCCTTCGGCGCCACCCCGGTCACGTTACGCGTGACGCTGAGAGGGACGCCTGGGAAATGAGGGAGCCGAACAGGACGTCACCATGGCTGAGATCGTTCCTTACCACGACCGCGACGGTTTCATCTGGATGGACGGCAAGCTCGTACCCTGGCGCGAAGCGGACATCCACATCCTGACCCACGCCCTTCACTACGGCAGCGCCGTGTTCGAGGGCGAGCGCGCCTATGGCGGCGAGATCTTCAAGCTCACCGAGCACACGGAACGCCTCATCGAGAGCGCCCGCATCCTGGAATTCGAAATCACGCAAAGCGTGGCCGAGATCGATCAGGCCTGCCGCGATGTCGTGGCGGCAAATAAGCTCGTCGATTGCTACGTGCGCCCGATCGCCTGGCGCGGCAGCGAGCAGATGGGCGTGTCCGCCCAGAAGACGAAGATCCATCTCGCCATCGCCGCCTGGGATTGGGGCTCGTACTTCCCGATGGAACAGCGCCTGAAGGGCATCCGCATCGGTTTCGCGAAATACCGCCGCCCGGATCCCGCCACCGCGCCGACCAAGGCCAAGGCGGCCGGCCTCTACATGATCTGCACCATCGAGAAGCATCGCGCCGAGCGAGCAGGGCTAGCCGACGCGCTGATGCTCGACTACCGCGGCCGCGTGGCCGAATGCACGGGCGCGAATATCTTTTTCATCAAGGACGGCGTCATCCACACGCCCGAGGCCGATTGCTTCCTGGACGGCATCACGCGCCGCACGGTCATCGCGCTTGCCAAGAAGCGCGGCTATGAACTGCGCGAGCGCGCAATTCTTCCGGATGAGCTTGGCAGCTTCACCGAATGCTTCATCACCGGCACCGCGGCCGAGGTGACGCCGGTCTCCGAGATCGGGGACTTCAAGTACACACCCGGCCAGATCTCCGAGACGCTGCTCAACGACTACATGACGCTCGTCCAGCCCGACAAGAAGCTCGCCGCCGAGTAGTCGCCGGCCGTCCGATCGACAAAGGTTAAATTCGGGGCGTCTCTCACGAGGCGCCCCGGTTTCGTTTCAGCTTCGGGCCATTGGGAGACATCGTCACCCGGACCCGACAGCAGTCTCGCGATGACACGCCCGTGATGTCTTTAGAGCCGGATGCAGACTTCGACAGCGAGCGTGAGCTACTTGCTTCGCTCGTCGATCACCATGTCTGTCATTTCGATGATCTCGAGATCCTTCGTCGTCACGCGCATGAGCTGACGCAAGGCGTCCACGTCCCATCGGTCGTCGGGAGCGCCGCTGATGAAATTGTCACTGCCGTTGTCAGCGAGGATCATGCCGTACTTTTTCAACGCCTCGAGGATCACCTTGGCTTCGGGCCCGAAGCCCGAAGTGTCATAATCAGCCTTGAGACGCACGCGCATGCCCATCGGCGGCAGGTCTTCATCGTTCAGCTTACTCGCCCAATGGCTGGCCGGCGGAACGTAGGCCCGACGCGACTTGGCGAGAGTGAAACGCATCGCATGCTCCACTGCCCCCTTCTCAACAACCTCGTCGTAGCGAACGAGACCGGGCAGAATGGGCAGGCCGGCGGCGTCGGCCGATGTCCAACCTGCGGGGCGAACTTGGTTTTCCTTCAAGTTCCAGATCGCGCCGCTGTCCGCTTTCCAGCCGCCATTGCCGTCGGGAAAGGCGTTGAATAATTCCCATAGCTGCGAGCTGTCTCGATCGAGCACCAGGATGTGGCGATCCCCGTCGCCATTAGGGCCGCCCTCGATCGGGGCGTCCTGCGGAACTGGATAAGGGCCCGCGTCGCTTTCGTCCGCGTAAGTGAACGTTACGGGTACTCTTTTCTGGTCAGCACCGACGACGACATACGGGATGCCGACGGGCTTGCCCTCCCACTCGGGCCCGAAGTCTGCGCGCAGCGGCTTGTCCATGCCGATGCGGGCAAGGATCGCCTCGGAGTTTGCATCGATGGGAGCCTCAGAAATGTCTTGGTGCCAAGGACTGTCGTCGGGAAAGAGGCGTTTACCTGCCAGGCTGACGTTAGGGCCGAGCGGCGCACCGCCAGTCGCAGGCGCTTTCTTGGCGCTGACCTGCTTCTTGGCCTGAGCTGGTTTCGGCGCGTCGCTTCCGAGCTTCTTCAAGTAGCCGTGGGCAAGATTGGCGTAAAAGCCGGTGGGATAGATTTCCAGAAACGCGTTCCACGCGTCCGCCGTGCCCAACTCTTTCGCAGCATCGAATGCGTCTTTGCTACTGACGTCCTCTGCCGCTATCGCAATATCGATCAAACGAAATGTATGGATGTCGAACGAGGGGGCGAGCGGGGTAGCGGCGAGCAACACAATAACGGCCAAGCTGCGCATTGCGGCTCCCTGATCGGTTCTGAATGTCGACCGTAGTTTGTCGAGACGCCGTTTACAACATCCAGTCGAGCGTCACTCGATAGGGCGGCCAACGTCCACCCCGGGGAAACGAGCGGACGCACCTGGCAGCCCCGCCCGCGCTGCGTCGCTTACGGCACCGGGATATCGAAGTGCAGAACGTCCTCCCGGATCCCGAGCTTCGTGTAGAGCGCGATCGCAGGATCATCGACGAGATCCGCCTGGACATAGATCACATACGCGCCGCGTGACTGCGCGATATCCTTGAGCTTCGCGATGAGCGCCGTTGCGATGCCCTGGCGGCGATGCTCGGCCGCCACCGCGAGGTCGTAGATGTAGAATTCGCTGCGCGCCTGCTCGAACTTCATGAGCTCGTAGGCTGCAAGGCCTCCGACGGTTGCGCCATCCCGCATCGCCGCGAGCGCGACGAAGGCGTTTCCGCCAAGCAGCCGCTTCAGATAGGCGTCGTCGGGCTGTGCGCCCGAGTACGTGTCGCGGTCCTCGAACACGTCGCCGAACAGATCGAGGAGCTTGCGAAAGTGACCAACGTCATCCGCTCCGAGCTGGCGGATGAAAGGGGTCGAAACGGGCGCCATGTGAGAAACCTGACTTCGAGTTCAACGACATCCAGTGCGGAGCCTTGAAACAGAGTGGAGCCACGAAACGCGGCGGCAATCGGGAGCATTCGTTTTCGGCAGAATGACCCCGCCGCCGAGCAGCCTGTTCCGTGGGGCTGCGCGGACGCCGATCACTAGTTGTCAGATGCCGAAATGTGGCAGAAAGTTGGCCGGTTGGATCAAACCGCACGGGCATCGCCATGCAACGCCTACGCAAAGTCCTGATCGGCCTTGTCAGCCTGACGGCCCTATCCGCAGTCGTGGCCCTCACCACGGCGGGGGGCAGCCTGGCCCAGGCCGTCAATCCCGGCCGCGACTGCCAGCACATCACCACCTGCCAGTTTCAGAAGGGCGGCAGCTATCGTGGCTGCCTGTCCTCCTACAGCTGCCGCTATTGCCGCTTCGAGGCGTCGACCTGCGTGATCGGCGGCACCCGCAAGCGGTGCAGCAAGTCGGTCTGTACCTGGGGCTAGGTGCGATGTAGGTCTCCGTAAACGCAACGCGTTTTCGGGGAGGATCGCTCGTGTGATGATCGATAAATTCGCCACATTGAGCGGCCAGGTCGGATGCGAATTTATCGATCTGAATCACACGAGAAAATCTATGAGACGAGTGTCCCCTGTGATTCCGAAGTTCGCTCCGGGACCTAGCCGCAAACTCAAGCCAACTTCAGGATCGGGACACTAGTGCACGACGTTGCGATCATTGGCGGCGGCCACAACGGCCTGACGGCCGCGGCGTATTTGGCGGCCACGGGCCTCGATGTCGTGGTGCTCGAAAAAAACGCCCACGTCGGCGGCGCGGCCTTCACCGAGGAATTCCATCCGGGCTTCCGCAATTCCGTCGCCGCCTACACCGTGAGCCTTCTCAATCCGAAAGTCATCGCCGACCTCGAACTGCATCGGCACGGCCTGCGTGTCGTCGAACGCAAGGTCGCCAACTTCTGGCCCGTCGACGACACGCGCGCGCTCGTGATGCCCTACGGTCTCGCCGCCCGCCAGCGGGCCATCGCGGCCTTTTCCGAACGCGACGCCGCCCGGCTTCCCGCCTACGACGCCGCCCTCGACAGCGCAGCCCAGGTGCTGAAACGCTTGGTGCTCGAAACGCCGCCCAATTCGGGTGGCGGGCTCGCGGCGCTCTGGAAGGGCGCGCGCCTGTCGCATTCCATTTTGAAGCTGCCGCTCGAGACGCAACGCGATCTCGCCGCCCTCTTTACCGAAAGCGCGGCCGACTATCTCGCGCGCTGGTTCGAGAACGAGACTGTCAGGGCCGCCTTCGCTTTCGACGGCATCGTCGGCACCTACGCGGCGCCCTCGACGCCCGGTACGGCGTATGTGCTGCTCCACCACTGCTTCGGTGAAGTGAACGGCAAGACCGGAGTCTGGGGCCATGCCATTGGCGGCATGGGCGCCATCAGCGCGGCCATCGCGTCGGCGGCGCGCGAAAAGGGC
Source organism: Hyphomicrobium sp. (assembly GCF_051860585.1). Taxonomy (GTDB): domain Bacteria; phylum Pseudomonadota; class Alphaproteobacteria; order Rhizobiales; family Hyphomicrobiaceae; genus Hyphomicrobium_C. The sequence continues at coordinate 522,759 of NZ_JBHYDS010000001.1, read as the reverse complement.
GCCAAGATCCGAACCGAAGTGCCGGTGGCCCAAGTCGTGGTCGAAAACGGCCGCGCCGCCGGCGTCGCGCTGGCAAACGGCGAAGTGGTGCGTGCCCGCGCCGTCGCGGCCGCCATTCCACCGAAATTGCTGTTCTCCCGCCTGGTACCCGGCGGCGCCGTCGCGCCGGATTTGCATCATCGCCTGAAGACGTTGAAATCCGGCTCCGGCAGCTTCCGCATGAACGTGGCGCTGGCGGAGCTGCCGCGCTTCACCTGTATGCGCGGCCGCGGCGAGGATGATGGAACCCTCGGCGCGGGCATCGTCATCGGCCCAACGATGGACTACCTCGAGCGCGCCTACCTCGATGCCCGCCGCGATGGCTGGTCGAAAGAGCCGGTGGTCGAGATGCTGATCCCCTCCATGCTCGACAAAACCCTCGCGCCCGAGGGCCGCCACGTCGCGAGCCTGTTCATCCAGCACGTCGCGCCGCACCTGCCCGCTCCCCGCTCGTGGGCGGACCCCGCGGAAAAGGAAGCCTTTGCGGATCTCGTGATCGAGACTGTGACGCGCCACGCGCCGAACTTCAAAGCGAGCGTCCTCGGCCGCCAGATTCTGTCGCCGCTGGATATCGAGCAGCGCTTCGGCATGGTCGATGGCGATATCTTCCACGGCGCCCTGTCGCTCGATCAGCTGTTTTCGCTGCGTCCCGTCCTCGGCCACGCCGACTACCGCATGCCGCTGGCCGGTCTCTACCTGTGCGCCTCGGGCGCCCATCCCGGCGGCGGCGTGACCGGTGTTCCCGGCCACAACGCGGCCCGCGAGATTCTCCGGGACCTGCGCAGGAGGCGCTGAACTGGCTGCGCCACGTGCGCTGACCGGCAACCTGCGACAGTTATCAACTATATGATATATCTAAGATAATAATCCGGCCACGGCGCGTTATTAATCGTTTGGTAAGCGAATAAATCGAGCCTTCACCCATGCCGCAGAGCGGCGAATGGGAGAAATTCAGATGGGCAAGCTTACCGATTACATATCCATGAAGCGCGACCTCGCTTTCGATTACGAACGTGAATTGCGCGCTGTTCGCGACCTGATGCACGGCGTCACCCGCCTCTCCGGGTCGGATTGCACGATCGACCTGACCTCGACCGAGGGCTTCGTCGCCGGCGGCCGCGCGCGCTTGGCCTTCGCGGAAACGCTGCGGGCCGCGATCCACGACGCGCTGCTGCAATACGCCCATGACCTCGCGCGCGAGGGTCTGGAGCATGGCATGGAGCAGGACATCGTCAGCAACGCGCTGAGCGGCGCCTCGGCGAGTGCGCTGCCGCGTCCGCACATCGCGGCCGTCGCCGAAGGCGGTAAGTCCGTCCGTCTCGCGACGTGCGCTTGAAGCCGTCTCCCGCGCGCCCCACGTGTCGTCTGGGCCCGGCGCTGCTATCCTGCATCCGGACGAGCGGATAAGACCGGAATGACATGCGGCTGTTGATAGCAGGCTGGCACGGACTGGTGGCGCGGGCGTTGATCGAGGCGGCGCCCTCGCGGCAGGAAATCAAGGCTCTGGCGGCCGGGCGTCCGGCCCTCGATGTCCGCGACCCGCGCTCGATCGAGCGCGCCTTCGGCGACCTGTCGCCGGACATGGTCATCAACAGCGCGGCCTACACCGCCGTCGACAAGGCCGAGCACGACCAAGAGGCCGTGTTCGCGCTGAACCGGGAAGGCGCGGCGCTGCTGGCGCGAGCCGCGGCCCGCCGCAACATTCCCGTCATCCATCTCTCGACGCACTACGTCTTCGATGGCGAAAAACCCACCGCATACGAGGAAGACGATACGCCGTCGCCCGCAACGGTCTACGGGCGCTCGAAATACGAAGGTGAATGCGCGGTGGCGGACGCGAACCCGCGCCATGTGATCATTCGAACAGGATGGGTGTTCAGCACCGCCGCGAACGGCTTTGCCGCCCGCATGCTTGCGCAAGCCCAATCCGGCAAACCGCTGCGCGTCGTCGCCGACCAGCGCGGCAACCCGACGTACGCGCCTCACCTCGCGGCGGCCATTCTCGACATCGCCTGCCGCTTGGCTGCAAACCCGCCGGAAGCAGGGCCGTGGGGTACCTACCACGCGGCCGGCACGGGAGAGACGACGTGGCATGGGCTGGCGTCCGAGTTGCTCGCCCGCGCCCCGCGCACAGGCGCCGCGCCGAACCTCGAAGCGATTGCCTCGTCCGAATATCCCGCGCTCGCCCCGCGCCCGGTCAATGCGGCGCTGAAGTGTGACAAGTTCGAGCGAACCTTCGCGCTCCGTCTCCCGCCGTGGCAGTACGGCGTGACCGAATGCGTCAAGGCGGTGGGTTCGCCCTGAAGCGACCCATCGCCTTCGCGGGCTCCGCGTCACAGACGACTCAAGCCGTCTTCGCCCGGCGCACCTTGAGAAAGGCCTTGATGAAAAGGCCGAGGAACGCCACCAGCAGGATGAAGAACGGCACGCCGATCCACAACTCGAGGCTGTCCGACATGGACTGGCTCAAGAGACCGAAGTGGGTCGCGAGCTTGTGGATGGCGGTGGCGCATACTGTGAGCAGGAACAGGTTGCTCAGCAGCATGAGGCGCGGTTCCGCTTCGTAGTATTTCGTAATGAACATGTTGTGCGGCGGCGCCGGCGAGCCCGCAATGAGTGATGAAATCGTCAGGGGCAGGAGAACGATCGCCAGGAAACTGCAGATGACGAGGTCGAATGTGGTGAGCATGAAAGCCTCCATTAGACAGATACCCTAACCCTCCGCCGTCTCGCGGCGTCTGTCAGTGCCCAAGGAAACACTTTGGCCGCGCCACGCGCCATCGCCAGTGACATTCCAGGTTTCCCGGCCGCGGAACTCTGCTAAATCCGAACCATGCTGGACATTAACGACACCCTCTCGATTAACGACGACGAGTTGGAGGAACGCTTCATCCGCGCCTCCGGTCCGGGCGGCCAGAACGTCAACAAGGTTTCGACCGCCGTCGAGCTGCGCTTCGATGTGCGCCATTCCGGCAGCCTGACGCTCGCGGTGCGCGACCGCCTCGTCAAACTCGCCGGCCGGCGCATCACCGACGAGGGCGTTCTGATCATCCGCGCCGAGCGCCACCGCACGCAGGAGCGCAACCGGGACGACGCCCGCCAGCGTCTCGTGGAACTGGTGCGCGCCGCGCTCCATGTGCCGAAGCGGCGCATCGCCACCAAGCCGAGCCGCTCCGCCAAGGCGCGCCGCGTCGACAGCAAGGTGAAACGCGGGGGCGTCAAGAAGCTCCGCCAGTCGAAGTCGTTCGATTGAGCGGCCAGCCCTTTCGCGCCGCCCTTTCACGCCAGCCCTTTGACGATTGAGTGCCCATGCCCCGCTTTGCCGCCAACCTCAGCTTTCTCTTTACGGACCTACCGTTTCTCGATCGCTTCGAGGCGGCGGCGAAAGCGGGCTTCAAGGGCGTGGAGTTCATGTTCCCCTACGCCGTGCCGGCAGCCGACATCCGCGCGCGGCTGGGCGCGAATGGCCTGGACCTGGCGCTCTTCAATCTTCCGCCCGGCCATTGGGACAAGGGCGAGCGCGGCTTCGCCGCGCTGCCCGGACGCGAGGACGAATTCGCCTCCGCCGTCGATCTGGCGCTGAACTACGCCGAAGCGCTGGGTTGTCCCCGCCTGCACGTCATGGCCGGGCTCGCGACCCACGGCGCAACGCGCGCGGCCTACGTGGACAATCTCCGCATGGCGGCGAGCTGGGCCGCGCCGCTCGGCATCGATCTCCTAATCGAGCCGATCAACACGAAGGACATGCCGGACTATTTCCTTACCCGTACCGCGGACGCGCGCGACATGATCGCGGCGGTGGGCGCGCCCAACCTCGGCCTGCAGTTCGACCTTTATCATCGCCACATGATGGAGGGCGGCGTGGAAGCGGCCATTGCCGAGTTCGGGCACCTCGCTCGTCACTACCAGTGCGCCGATCCGCCGGATCGCGGCGAGCCGAGCTTGGCGGCGATCGACTACGCCGCCATCTTTCGCGCCATCGACGCCACGGGCTACACGGGCTGGATCGGCTGCGAATACAAGCCCCGCGCCGACACGCTCTCCGGCCTCGTCTGGCCTGCCGCCTGCGGCGTCACGCTGGGATGACGTCGGGCCGAGTGGAAAAGCTGCGCGCCCCGGCGGCAGTAAAACGGCGCCTCTAGTTCATGTGCCAGCCGTGGCTCACGATAATGCTCTCCCCTGTCAGTGCATTGGTCTTGAAGGCGGCCAGCATCAGCGCGACCTCGGCGATGTCCTCGACCATTGTGAACTGCTTGTCGACGGTTTCGCCGAGCATAACCTCTTTGATGACGCGCTCTTCGGTGATTCCGAGCTCGTGCGCCTGCTCGGGAATCTGCTTGTCGACGAGCGGCGTGCGGACAAACCCCGGGCAAATAACGTTGGACCGGACGCCATGCGCCGCGCCCTCCTTCGCCATCGTGCGGCCGAGACCGAGAATGGCGTGCTTCGCCGCGACGTAGGCGGACTTAAGTGGCGAGGCTTCGTGGCTATGCACCGAACCCATGTAGATCAGGGCGCCGGAGCCCTGTTTGTACATGTGCTTGACGCACGCCTTGGTCGTCAGAAAGGCGCCATCGACGTGGATCGCCATGATCTTTTTCCAATCGGCAAAGGGGAAATCCTCGATCGGATGAACGATCTGGATTCCGGCATTGGAGACGAGGATGTCGACCGTGCCGAATGTCGAGACAACCTTTTCCACGCCGGCGTTGACCTGATCCTCGTTGCTGACGTCCATGGCGATCGCGATCGCGTCGCGTTCACCGCCGAGTTCTTTCGCAGCCGCCTTGGCGGCATCGAGGTTGAGGTCCGCGATCGCGACCCGGCCGCCTGCCGCAACGTAGCGTCTCGCGATCTGATGCCCGATGCCGCTTGCGGCGCCTGTAATCAGTGCGACTTTGCCGTCGAGTTTCATGGCGCGTTGTCCTGTTTTGGATCCATGTAATCGAAGATGACTTTGCCGAGACCGAGGGTGAGGTCGGCGAGAATGTGCGTCGCAGACAGGACTTCGCGCACCGGCAGGTCTGCAATCGGTGCCAACGCATGTGGGCGCAGGTCGAGCGCGCCAGGGCCGGTCCAAGCGCCTTTGACCGTCACGTCTTCGAGCCTGTAGTCGACGAGTTCCAGAATGCGCGGACTGCCGTCGACATGCGGAATGATTTTCAGAAGGTAGTTTGGCGCTGCCAGCGTTTCGGCGATGGACGCGAGATCGATGGCCCGATGCTTGTACCCCATCGTGCCCGTCGCGATCCGCACGCTTCCGTAATCGAGCGTGCCGACGAGCGTATCCTTGTCGGGGCCGAGCGATGGCTGCGCATACTTTTTCGGAAAGCCCCAAAGCTCGCGGCCGCCGTAAATTGGCGGCCCGTCATTCAGGAACATGGCGTGGGTATAGCCGCCGTCGACGCGGTCGAATTTGACCGGGATGACTTGGCCGGACTCGGTATAGTCACCAAAACCGGTTGAATCCGGCATGCGGATAAACTCGTACTTGACGATAGGGTCGTCGAAAGTCAGCGGCTCGGGAACGACGGCTTCCAAAGCGGATCTGTCGGTACGATACGTGATGATTAGGTACTCGCGATCGACAAACCGATAGGGGCCTGGAGGAAATGCCGGGCTGGTCAGTGGCATCGCGTAGGCGCGCTTTCGCACATCTGCAATTTTCATGGCGTCCTTTCCGGCCGGATGTCATCCAGTCCCTTGGTCAGATCCAGAACGGCGACGCCCTCCTTCGGTCTCTCGCGATTTTTCCAGGCGGGATTCCGGAACGTCATCTCGACGTCGGTCTTGCCGTCCAGCCAGTTTTCCTCGACCGTGTAGCGGGAAAATTCATAGTCGCTTGACTGCGTCGCGTACGCGGCGCGCCGATGAATGAGGTGGACGATCGTGATTGCCGCATCGCATCCAAAGGAGTTGAGAAGCTTCCAGTCGAGAGAGCCTTTGAAATCGTCCGGCAATCGCTTTTCGAGCCTGCGGATGGCGCGGCGAATGGTCTGAAGTTCGCGGACGAGATCGGTGTTGAGGCGCGTTCGACTTGAATAACGGATGCTCTTCTCGCGCTGCGAGACATCGAACAGCGTCTCGGGTGTCGGACCCGTGGAACTGAAGAGATCAATCTGAAAGACGCACGTATCTGTGCGTGGAAACCGGCCGTCGAGCACGTACTGCAACGGCGTATTTGAAACGAGCCCGCCGTCCCAGTAGAGCTCGCCGTCAATTTCAATCGGCGGAAATCCAGGGGGCAGCGCGCCGCTCGCCATGATGTGCTGGGGACCGATCGTTCCCGTTTCGGTGTCAAAATATTTCAAGTTCCCCGTGCGTACTTGGACAGCGCCGACGCTCAATCGGACCGCACCGGAGTTCAGCAGATCGAAGTCGATGAGGTCCATGAGGGTCGCGTAAAGCGGGTTCGTGTCGTAGATGCTGATGGCTTGCGGAGATCCGGGAGGCATGAACACGGCCGGCGGAAGCCGCGGCTCGAAGAATCCAGGAGCGCCCGTCGAAGCGACCAGGGCTGCGCTCGTCTCGTTGAAAAGCTTGCGTGAGACATCATCGGTTGCGAACGGCATGCCTGTCAGGCGGCTCGAGACGCGCTGCCAGAATTCGCGCAATCGCGCGACGCGCCGCTCAGGCGGGTTACCGGCGATGAGCGCCGCGTTGATCGCGCCAATCGACACGCCCGCGACCCACTCCGGCACCTGGCCGGCGGCGGCTAGCGCGTCGTAAGCGCCAGCCTGATAGGCGCCGAGCGCGCCGCCGCCTTGCAAGACCAGAACAGTCTTCTCGGGTCGAGGCCGATTGATCTCCACGCGTGAGAACCCGCATACGGTTAGGGGCGAGCGCCGCCCGTCGGCAATGGAACGTTGGCGTATCTAATGTGGGGCGCAGGTGCTGCGTCGCAAGGAGGCGAAACGTCGATTGCCTCACGTCTAACGAGTGCGGCGCAGGGGCCGGCGGCCGTCTCTGCTTTTATGTTGCGGAATTTTTCCCGAGAACTTCGCAGGGCGGGTTCTGTTCCACAGTCCTCGGCGGTCAGAGCAAGGTTTCGGAGTGGAAGCGGCCGTCGCAGAGTGCGAGCGCCTCTTCGTCTGGCCCGCCGCCTGCGACGTAAATGCTCGGCTAATTTTGCGCCATACGGCCACTGCTGCGGCTGCCGGTTACCGTATCCCCCTGACCCATTTGCCTACGCCCTAATATTTGGCACTCTGTCGCTAGGCATCGGTTCGACGGCTCGTGGCCACGTGTCGTTAGTTGCCGAGGGAGCAACGCATGCATTCGTTACGGTCTTGGCACAGTGCCCGCGTTTCGCGGATCCTCATGGTGATCGCGGCCTTCATGGCGGCATTCGTGCCGTGGGCGCCCCCGCCCTGTGCCGCCGCCGAGGACATCGACGAGGCAATTCAGAAAGCGAACCTCTACATCGAAGTGGCCAGGATGACCGAACGCGCCCGGGACTCTTGGGAGCGCTATGCGAGCTGGGTGAACATGAAGGCCGGGCCGACCGGGAAGGAACGCTACATCTCGTATGGCATGTACGAAGTCTACGACGTTTCGGGCCCGTTGACGGAAGCACGCGGTGCCGCGCGTCTTAAACCCGACACGCCCGCGCTCGACGCCGTGATGGCGAGTTACATTGAGGCGTATGACGCGGTTGCGCCGGTCCTCAATGAGGCCAACCAGTATTACGAACGCAAAGCCTATGAAGCGGACGGCATGGCCGAGGGCAAGGCGCTGCACGCCCGTATGGTGCCCCTGGCCGACGCCTTCCTGGCCAAGCGCGAGGCGATGCTCCAGGAGTTGCGGCCCTTCATGCGCGAGGTCGAAGGGAGGGAGGTGGCCGCCATCGAGGCCAAGGAAGGACGGTCGCGCACCTGGCACGCGGCGAATGTTCTGCACGCGGCCAACCGCGTCATCGATACGTTCCCGAAAACACGGCCGAAACAGATCGACTCGGACACGCTCGATGAAATGATGCAGAGCCTCGGCCCCAATAGTTCGGGAGAAGAGTTCGACCAAATCATCGCCGGCGTGGTGCCGCCTCAGGGTGTCGTCATCGACATGACGCGGTTCGACCCCGCGATGGATAACTTTGCCGAAGCTGTCGAGACATTCGACCAATTCGCCGCGCAGAAGCCCGAAGAACTCGAGGACTTGAAGGACAAGCCGCAGGCCTTGCTGGCCGCCCTGCGCGAATTGCAAAAGCCTCTGCAGCAAAACCAGGGCAAGGATTTCGAAGGCTCAGGCCCGCTCGTCAATCAGGTCGTACAAGCCTATTTCGACATGCTGAACGATGGAAATTCACTGGCACAATCGCAGCTGCGGTTTTTGGAGTAGAGGGGAGGTTTCGGTCCAAGCGAGAGCGAGTAACTGCATCTGTAGCTTCAAAAAATTGGCAACCAATAATTTTAGATATCCGAAGCTGACACCAGTTGACTGACGATAATTGCTCTGCGCACAATCCTCTGACGGCAGAGGTAGCCATGGTCTGCGGGGGTTTGCTTAAAATGTATCTGGACCGGTTTAGGCCGGGTGAAAAGCCCACGTTTCGCGACTTAGTAATCGCGATTCCCGTTGTGTGCTTGGTGTTCGCACTTGTGATGGCGATACCTCCCCCGGGAGACCGCGTACCTCATTTTTTTGTGGTTCCGTACGCTGAGCCACCGGAACCGAATTAAAAAAAAATTCATTCGGGAGCAACTGTGATGGACACGCGAGCCACCCACCTCTCCGATTCCAGCGAAGAGATTGCGCTTTCCGATCTTCTCGCACTCGGGCAACGCTATCGGACGATATTGACGCTTGTTCCGATCGCTGCAGCGGTATTTTTCGTAATTTTGCTGTCGCTATACTTGCCGACGCACACCGCATCTCTTTCCGTGGATCCACCGCCAAAGGTCCTCGCGGGCCTGAGCATCGGATTGAGCGATAAGCAATCCTCGATAAACGTAACAGAGGGTAAGCGACTAACCATCCGATGGTCTGGCTCCGGCGCCAGCTCAGGGGAAGTAGCTGTCAGAGGTGTTATTGCTAAGATCTCCGCGATCGCGGATGTGGTTATTAAGAATTCTCAGGAGTTGTACAAGAAGCAGGATGGCGTCGCCACGCAATTGTACGCTAAGATTGTCAATCCATTATTTGCTGATACGGCCGGCGCGGCAGCTGCTTACGCCACCTTGCGCAACATGGCGGATGACAACAATGCCAATGCGATAGCCGTTAAAAGGTGGCTCTTTCAGCTTGGCGAACAGGAGGTCGTTGTTAAGCGAAATCTTACATTTCTGACCGCTTCTGCAGCATTGGGAATTTTGGTCTTCTTAGCAACCCTGCTTGGATGTCGGGGATGGGACGCGTGGCACAAAGCCGGGCGTGCCAAACTGCCGGCGATCCCGGAATCGGCAGCATCGTGACGAAATCAGACGGTCCAATATTGAAGGCAGGTCCTGCTGATCAGGATCTTACCAAGCGCGCCAGGCCCCGAACCATCCTTCTGAGAGCCTTGGCGCTTAGCACGATGGCGACCGAGTAGCGCCGGCAGGCCTCGCCAAGTCCACGTCTTAACCGGCTCGTTCTCGCAGTAATCGGATCGATGGCGCGCAACTACCTCCGTGAGCACGCTGAGCAATTGCCTGCATGTCAGTTGACTGAATAAGAAAATTCTGTGCATAAATTTCGTCGTGGGCGCGTGTCGGCGTATGCGTGGAGTTGCGTAAAAATGAAAATGAGCTTGAGGCTCGGTGAAACACCGACTTTTCGCGACGCGATCATAGCGATCCCCGTCAGCTGTTTCATTTTCGCGCTTTTGATGTCGATGCCCGCCCCGGGGGACGACGTAACTACGGTGCTAGAACTTTTCGGGGTCTCGCACTCGGCTCCATCAACGATCAACAACACATGGCATGGTGATAACGCCGGCGCGGATGCTGACGCCTCCACGCGCAGCATGACGGACCCGAACGGGGTCACGCGATAATCCTAAAATTTTGCAACTTCAGCTAGGCGAGCGGGATGTTGTTTTGAGACGACGCCAAGCGCTTCGATCTTCCGCGTGAGGCGAACTGTTGTGGCCAACGCGCCGCGCGAGTAGTCCTGCGCCCCCTAAGCCGGCGTTGCGATATGCCCGCCTTCGACGAGCCCCTTGAGCATCACGGCCGCGCCACATTGCTTCGACACGGCGTTCGAATCCCACACGTTGTCCGCCACGAACTTGCCCTTCGTGTAGTGGTTCGAGAAGCTCCACAGATACGGCGTGTTGATCTTGTAGAGCAGCCGGCTGCGCCAGCCGTTGTAGCCTTCCCAGCGATAGAGGATGCGCGGCAGGCTCCAATCGGCCTGCTCGTGCAGCTTGTCGTACTTGAGCGCATCGACTGCGCTCGACACCCAGTCGGACGGCGGAAGCCACGGATTGGGCCGGCCGGCCGGAACCTGCTTGGTCTTCGCCTTGATCGAGTCGCCGTTGTGGAGATGCGAGTTCATATCGAACGAGCATTCCATGCCGTGAATGATCGCTACCACGTACCAGGGCACGCAGGTTTCCTCGAACACCTGCTCGTAGGCTTTGCGCCGCGTCGGGTCGGCGATCTTCGACACGTACCACATCACCTCGGACCGCTTTTCCGGGCGGATCACGCAGGTGTCGAACAGCTGGCGATAGCTGGCGGCGATGTCCTCGAACTTGGGCGCCGTGACGGCAGTCGCCTGCGGCCCTTCCGGAATGTCGCGCGGCACGCGCTCGGCGTTGCGGCTCGTGCGCAGAAGCTCGGACGCGCGGTCGATCAGGCTGTCGACGTCGGCGGATGTCGCCCCCGGGGCATCCGGCGCGGACGCGCTGACACCGTCCATGAAGTCCACCAGCGCGGGTTGGATCTCGGAGAAGTCGTCGCCTCCGGAAGATGGCGCGAGCCCCATGCGCGGAACCGAAAGGCCGAGCCGCTGCGCTTCCTCGGCGAGCCGCGTCAGCTCGGACCATGTTCCCCGGCTCGTTTGCGCGAGTGCGGGCGAGAGGCCGAGGCAAGGCGCGAACGGCGCGGCCAGCGCTGCGGCAAGCCCCGCGGCGATCTGGCGGCGGTCGAGATTGACCCGTGTCATGCTCACTCCCTCGTGCTTCTCAAGCGTCCGCGACATCTGCAACCTGGCCCCTCACGAGGACGGCATCTCGAGCCCGACAGCGCGCTGCGACGCGATCACCTGCTCGCAGTCGGTCGGGATCAGTCCGCCGATCTCCCCGCTCGCGAGTTCGAAGCAGCCCTCGACGAAGGCGTTCGCCGCGTGCGCGAGCGTGGAGCTCTGGTTCATGCCGACCGTCATGGCGCGATAGGTGATGCGCGCGAGCTTGTAACGGCCGATGCCGCGCACCGTCATGGCGCGATGCGTGCCGCCCTCCGAGATCAGGTAGGCGAACTTGTTCAGGATGCCGCTGTTGAAGTGCACGCAGCCGTTGTCCTGGTACGCCGTCGAGCCGCACTGGGCGTCGTCAGGCGTGAGCACATCGGCGTAGTGATCCGGCTGGCCGCGGTTAGCGAGCGAAAAGCGCGCCGCGCGATTGAACATCGAGAGGCCGTTGGCGTCCTTGAGGTTCGGGTCGGCCAGGCTGCGCAGCGGCGCCGTCACGGAGAAGCCCGGCGAGGCTTCGCCGATCAGCCAGTTGCCGCCGTCTCCCTTCGCGTCGAGCTCGATGAGCGCGCCAAAGATGTCGGCCAAGGATTCATTCACTGCACCGGGCTCGTTGAGATAGAGCAGGTTCTTTTCGTGCGCGATGATGCCGTGGGTCATCTCGTGCGCGACGATATCGAGCGCCCCCGCGTAGCCCGGCCCGTAGACCATCACGTTGCCTTTGGGGCAGTCGTAGGACTTCGTCGTGCACCAGTAGGCGTTCTGCGTGCGCCCATGCTGCACGTAGGCTTCGAGCGGCGATCCGCCCGACCCGTCCCGGTCGTCGAAGCTGTTACGGCCGAACGTCAGGAAAAAGTAGTCGCGCACGATGCCCGAGTTGCGAAACGCGATCAGCGTTTCGGGGGAAAGCTTCTCGGCGCGCGTGCGGGCGTCCTCGTCGATGCCCATCGTGCCCGGGAAGGTGGTCGTCTGCGCCAGATCGTAAATCCGGCGCAGCATGCCCGACGGCTGGTCGCGGTAGTAGTAGAAGGCCTCGCCCGTCGCCGCATCGACGAAGATGCGGAACGAGTCGATGGTGACGAGCCACGCCAGCCGCGTCGGGCCGGCCTTCGCCTTGCCGACGAGCGCGGGGTCGAACACGGTCAGCTCAGGCTTCGCGACCTCGGCCTTTTGCGGATCGGGCGCAAGCGGGAACGCCCGCGAGGCGTCCGGTGCGCTGCGCAGGACGTCGCTGAGCTTGGCGCGCGCCGCCGCCACCGCTTCACCCTCGGCGATCTTCGGCGTCGTGGTTTCGACGGCGGCGTTGGACGTCGTGCCGCTGTACTTCGTCACGCCGAGCGAACGCGAGACCGTGAGCTTGGCCGACGATCCGAACACCGGCACGCCCTCGATGCGCTGCTCCACCTCAGCCACATAGCGATCCGGAAAATCGGGATCCTTGCGGCGGTCGACGTACTGCTGCTTGGCGCTCTTGTTCTTGGCCGGAAACAGCGTGCCGAGGCCTCCGGTGCCGAAATAGCTTTCGACGGCGCGCTTGGTTTCTTCTTCGGAAAGCTCACCCGAGCCGCTGGCCGCGCCAAGCCCGGCCGTGCCTCCGGGCTGCGGCGAGAGCCCCATCACGGTGCTCGGCAATCCGGTTGCCGGATTGATCGTGACGTGCAGGTTCGGATGCGTCTTGCGGAGCTCGGCAATCGCCGCCTCGACTTCGCTGCGCACGGCCTTCGCGTCGCTCGTGTCGGCGCCGGGCGTCGTGCCGGCCGTTGCCGCGATCGGCGTACCGCCGCCCGTGCCTGTGGGTTGAGTGGGGCCAGTGGCGACAACGGTCGAATTGACGAGACGCCGGCACTGCGTCACCGGCTCCGGCGCGGATTCAGCGACCGCGTAGATCTCGGGCGGCGTCGAAAGGCCGGCAGTCGCCATGGCCGTGACAAACGGCGTCGCGGCGTCCGACCACAGGAAGTCCATCGCGGCGAGATCCGTCCGCTTTGAGCCGTTGAGTGGACGCGCGTCTCGCGGCGTCAGCGCGCCCTGTCCGCTGCCGTTGAGGTCGATCTGCGGCCAGAAGCATTCGTTGTCGTCGATCACGCCGTCGCCGTTGAGATCTTCGGTGAATGCGGCGTTGGTCGTCGCCGCGCCCGCGAGCGACGCGATCTGGCGCGAGAACAGCGCCAGGTCGCTCGGCCCGACCACGCCGTCGCCGTCGAGATCCGCGACCATCCGCGCCGCCTGCGGAGCCACTTCGTACACCGCTTCGAGGGCGTCGATCGTGGCCGCTTGCTTTGCGCCTGCGGGTGGCGGCGTCGCGCTCTTGCGCAGCACGGCAGCGATCTCGGCCGGCTTCTTGTCGGGCGCGAGTTCGAACAGGATCGCAGCCAGCGCGGCCACGTGCGGCGCCGCCTGGGACGTGCCGCTGCACACGGCGAAGGGCACCTTGTCGGCTGCGAGCGTGCTCATGATATCGACGCCGGGCGCCGCGACCTGTCCGCCGGTGTTGGAGAAGTCCGCGCGCAGGCCGTCCCGGTCGACGGCTTCGACGACCACGATGTTGGGCGGAGAGTCCCCTTGCGCGGATTTTTGCGTGCCGGCCCAGGCGAAGGGAGAGGCCCACTTCGCGTCGATCGGCGTCGTCCGGCCTTCGGAATCGTTGCCGGCCGCGACGACGAACAGCACATGCTCTTGCACGCGGCTGGCCATCAGCCGGATGAGATTGGCCTGATGCGTGACATGCAAGGCGAGACCCGGCACATCTTCCGGGTTGGCGTCGCCGAGCAGATCGCTCGCCACGAAATTGTAGCCGAGGCTGACGTTGATGACGCGCAGTCCGTCGGGCTGCATCAGGTTGGCGTAGACGTAGTCGAGCGTCTTCGCGAGCACGTCGTCGAACAGCAGAGCGTGCACCTCCCAGCCTTCGTCCACGCCGGCCTGTCCCGAGTCGCCCACGATCTTGTCGTCGACCGCGATCGCGTCCATGCGCGCGCCGGGCACGATGCCGTTGATGCCGGGCTGATCGCCGGGGTTGGCGCCGATGATGCCGGCGACGTGCATGCCGTGATGCGTGCCGCAGCTCGCGGTATGGAACACCAGCGGATTGACGTTCTGCATCGAGGCGAACGGCACCATCGTGTTCGCCGCGAAGCCGCCGTCGATGATGCCGATCTTCGGCCGCACGGCCTGTGGGTTCGCCTTGCGATAGCGATCGAGAATGGTCCAGACCGGCGGCAGGCGAATGGCCTTCAGGCCCCAGTTGCCGTCGAAGGTGTCGCCGGCCTGCCAGCGCCACGAGAACACCTCGTCGCCGACGGCGATCGATGCGCCCTTGCTCTTCGGCAGGTGCTTGGCCTGCATGGTCGAGTTGACGAACGCGCCGTCGACGACCTTTTCGTCGCGCAGGTCGCGGATCAGCGGCGGCTCGAGCACGTTCTGAAGCTGAGCCTTGCTGTCCTCGGGCGCGGCGCCCGGCGCGGGCGACGTCACGGGCGCGGGGGGCGCCGCGCTTTCGTCGACCTCGACTGTGATCACGCCGAGCGGCGCGATCATCTTGGTGATCTTGAGGTGATACTTTTTGAGGAGATCCTCGATGTCCTTGTCGGTGGCGTTTGGGCTGAGCTGGACGACGTAGCTGTTCGGCTTGGCGACGGGCACACGCCGTTCTCCGCGCTCTGCCTCGCGACGCGAGCGTGATTTCCGCGGATAGAGCGAGCGGAAGAACGACGGCTCGCGCGCCGAGTCGGCTTCCGCCGTCTGCTGGCTGAACGCCCCCTTGGGTTCAGCTGCGGCCGCAGGCTCCTTCGACGCGAACAGCGCAAAGATCCGTTCCCCCCACGAGGCGTCGGAGCGCTTCTGGTCGGTCGGCTTCTTCTCCTTGTCGGTGGGCTCGATGTAGATGAAATCGTCCGACTTCGAGCTTCCACCCGATTGCGAGGGCTTCGGCTGCGGCGTCTTTTTCGGCGCGAACTTCTCTTCGAGCGAGCGCTGCAGCCGGTCGTACTTCGACGGCGGCAATTGCGCTTCGGCGGCGGCAAGCGGCGCGGCAATCGCGATGAGCATCGCCACGGCAGCAGCTGGCGTATGTCTCGGCATCTATGCGACTCCTAGCTCAACGTTAAACGGCGTCGTCGTGGATCGTCGTCGCGGATCAGGGGCCCGTGGCCCAGTTCCACCAAGCGTTCCAATTGTCTTTGCTCGATTGCCACCAGCCCTTTTCAGGAGCGGGTGCCGGTGCCGGTGCGGGAGCCGGCGAAGGCTGCGGTGCGGGCTTCGGTTCCGGCGTCGGTGTCGGAGCGGGCTCCGGCGCAGGCGCTGGTGGCTCTGGCTGCGGTGCAGGCGTCGGTTCCGGAACAGGTGCAGGCTCCGGCTGCGGAGCAGGCGGCTCGGGCACGGGTTGCGGAGCGGGTTCTGGCTGCGGCGCGGGCGTGGGTTCCGGCGCGGGTGTTGGAGCCGGCGCTGGAGGAGGCGTGGGTGTTGGCGAAGGCGTCGGCGCAGGCGTGGGTTCTGGCGCAGGAGCAGGCGGCGTGGGCGGCGGTTGCGGCGCGCCGATCTCGAGGCCGGCGTCGACGATCAGATTGCCGGCCGCGTCGATGCCGGCATCCAGACCTTTGGAGCGACGCAGCGCGGCGACGAGCGACGTGAACGTCGGCACGTAAACCTGCAGCGTCTTGTCGCCGACCTTGACGCGCTGGCGCACCTGCAAATGCAGATGCAGGCTGGTCGAGACCGTGCCGCCCATGTAGCGCGAGACGCGGCCGAGCGTCTGGCCCTTCTTGACCTTCGCACCCGTCTTCACGGTGATCGATTTGGGATGCATGTGGAGATAGTAATAGTCCGTGCCGTCGGTGGCCTTGAGCTGCACGGTCGTGTTGCTCGTCACGTTGACGATCTGACCATCGGCAGCGGCCACGGCTTCCCAGTAGTTGTCCTTGTAGGACGGCGGACGGATGTCCTGCCCTTGGTGTCCTGCACCGCCCGGGCACATCGGCATGTCCCAGCCGCGCACTTCGCAATAGTTGTCGCGCTGCTTCATCGGGTCGTAGTTGCGCGGATCGCTGTCGCTGCCGCCGGCCGCGCCCTTGCCGTTCCAGCCGCCGCCGCCATACCCCCAGATCTGGGAATTCATGTGCGGGTACTGGCCTTCGGCGAGCTTCAGCGGGAACAGCATGTCCGGCATGTAGACGAAGCGGTCGACGCGCCCGCGGCCTTGGTCGCGCTCGTAGAGTGCACCCGGCGGATAGTAGGCGAAGCCGGCTTTCTCTGGCGGCGTCGGTGCTGGCGGCTCGCCGGGCGTCGGTGCCGGCGGCGTGACCGGACCTTCGCCCGTCTCGGGCGGCGTTGGGGTGGGCGTCGGAGCCGGTGGCGTGCCTTCTGGCGGCAGCAAGCTGCAACGCGCGAGCTGAACGAGGCTGCCACTCGCATCCCGCCCATAGCAGGAGCCGTCGCCGCCGCGCATCACGCCGAAGCCGGTTCCGGTTGCCGCCCCTGCGAGGCTTTGAACGAGGGCATACGTCCTGAGATCGCGGCCAACGAGCGCGCGCGTTGCCATGTCGATCGAACGTGACGAGAGATCGGGTTTCACTTCAGCCGGCGCGCGGCCCGGAACGAGAAGGAGAAGCCCCGCGCATGCGGGAACGGCGCACAGCGCAAACTTACGAACCACTCTCACGCGACATCCCCCGTTCCCAATGCCGAAACACGCATCCGGATCCCTGGTCGATTATGCCCCAAACTGTCTGGTTCTGGCAACGCAACCGCGGGTGCATCCGGTGCGCTGAATCGTTCGTGAAACATAAAAAATAAGTGGATCGCCAACGACTAAGTCACAATCAAGACGAATATCTTCCGAGCGCGTCGCGCGCCCCTTCGTGAAACTACGGAGTGGTGCCTTCAGGTGTCGAGCTTTCAGGTGCGGCGCCCTCCGCGGGCAGCAGCCATTGCAACATCTGCCGTGCCTCGGGCGTAAGCCGTTCCGGCGGGATATCGGCCGCGAGTACGCGCCGGATCGCCGCTTGCACGTTGGCGGGCGCCGGCTCAGGTGACGCGGCGAGTGCCTGCGGCCCGCCCAATCCCGGCGCCGACGAAAACAGTCCGCCCCAGTCGATGCCGACGGACGGCTTGGACCAATCGCCTGAAATGCGCACGGGGATCGGAAACGCCGTCGGCGGCGGAATGGCCTTGACGCGAATTTCCTGGTTGAGCTTCCGCGCCGGCACGTTGACCGAGCCGGTCGAATTGATCTCGACCTCGGGCCCGCCCATCGAGAACCCGGGCTCGCTGCGCATGATCCCCTTCTTGATGTCGTACTGGGCATCGAGCCGCTCGAAGCCGGTCTTCATGGCGAGATCGAACTTCCAGCTCTTCCACCATTCGAAGATCATGCGCCGCACGTCGAATCCGCGCAGCGCGCCGCGACCCATCTGGAAATGCGCTTTGCCGTCGAGTGTGGAGGTGAGCTGAGCCTGGTTCTGGCCAGCCGCCGACGCGTTGATGACGACGTCCGAGGTGCCGGAGAGCAGCGGCTTGCCGGTCAGCTCCGTCACGATCGGCTCGGCGGCGACCTTCGAAAGATTGAGCGCCACCTTCGCGCGCGGCGGCGAAGCGCGGCTGTCGATGTTGATCGTTCCCTTGGCCGAGCCCTCGCCGACCGCCAGCTCTTCGATTGTGGCGTCGAGCACGCCGTCGGTCAGCCCGGCCTTCACGCGCCCCTGCTTGAGATCGAGCTGGCCGTAGGAAATCTCCGCCGCGCGGATCTCGACGTCCATGTCGACCGTGCGCAGCGATTTGAGATTGAAGGGCTGATCGCTCCAACCGGACGAAGAGCTGACCGCGGCGGAAGGAGCAGCTTCCGCTACCGCGGCCGCCTGCGGACCGGCCTCGAGCGTGTTGAGGTCGTTGAGCAGTTGCTCCCACGACGGCCTCACCAGCGGTTCGAAATCCTCCTGGATCGCTTCCGGCGCGAGAGACGGCCGCCGCGCCGTGCCGGCGAGGCGCTGAAGATCGATGTGGTCGCTGGAAATCGCGCCTGCGATTTTCGGGCGCTCGCCCGCGAGATCGAGCGTGCCGTCGAAGCGTCCGCTGGTCGTGTTGACCATCACGTCCGTTTCCGTGAAGGCGATGACATCGCCTGCCGCGGCGATCTTGCCCTCGAGCGATGTTCTGAGCGGCTCGCCCGACGCCGTTGCGTCAGAGCCGGCCCACTGCGCCAAGCTAACGAGCGAAGGCGTGGACGCCACCACGTTGCCCTTGAATTCGGCCATCGTGGAAAACGAAGCGTCGCCGGAAATGCTGGCCGTGAGCGGGCGTGCGTCCATCCGTGCGACGAGCGTAGTGGTCTTGACTGTGGTCAACGCCGAATAGTCGCCGAGCGCGACGTCGAAGGTCACCGTCTCGCCCCCGGCCGCGAGTTGCCCCTTCGACGTGACCGCGCCCGAGACCGCATCGAGCGTCTGCACCGAGGTGATGGCGCTCGCCGCCGCCTTGGAGCCCGTCAGCGAGCTTTGGTAAGTCGCGGCGCCATTGTCGATCGTGATCGCCGGCGGCAGCGTGAAGTCGGACACGGGAGCGGATGCGGTCGCTGTCGCGGCGGGGCGTTGGCTGGCGGCGAAGACCCAGTTGCGGTTGCCGGCCGCATCTTCCTCAAGCGCAAGTGTGGGCTGGACGAAGGCGAGAGCCTCCATCCGCACGCGGCCCTTGAGCAGCGGCAGCAGGTCCACCGTCGTCTTGACGGTCGGTCCGGTGAACAGATCGCGGACGGGCATTCCTTCCGGGTTGGCGATCGTAACCTGGTCCAGCTCGACGTTGAGGCGCGGCCTTTCGAGCTTCAGCGGTACGCTGAGCCGCAGGTCGCCGATCGTGACTTTGCGTCCGAGCGTGGTCCCGATCGTGGCCGCCAAGTGATCCTTGAGCAGGCCGGTCGGCGGAAACGCGATCAGCAGAGCGGCCGACACGACAGCACCGACGAGTACGGTCCGGAAAATTCGCCAGGCCATTGGGCACTCCACGCACAACTCAGACCGCAACCGGCAGCGCTGCATCCGGGGAAAGCGCGCGTGCGCGAACCGGCGTGCAGCATCGATTGCGGCGCTCCCCCCAGGGAGCGTGGTCCCATGCGAATACTCTGTGCAGCCGACGCATTCAACCGGCAGCCGCCACCAAGGCGCGTGTGCGTGGCGCGCGGGAGACGCTATCCGGGATTGTCTTGATCGTGACTGCCACCGCCGGGTAAGCTCGCCGCCGCGCGCGCTCAGGCCAGCTCGGGCCAGGTTCGGACCAAACGAGTTCGGCTCAAACCGGCCAGAGCCAGCAGGAGTACGGTCGGTCAAACGACTTCGGTTGATAAAACAAGGATGTGTCCGCATGCCGATCAATCGCTTGTCGCTTCGGATCGTCCACAGTTTGGCCGGCGGATGCGCAGCCTTGATGGCGTGGACGGCCGCGCCAGCCGCCGTATCCGCCGCCGACAAACTGATCGCGGTACAATGGTCCGATCCTGAAATCGCGAGCTTTGTCTCTGCAAATTCCGGCGCTTCGGCCCGTTCGCTCGGCCCCACGGAAGACGACAAGCTGGCCAAGCTGAAGCTGCCCGTGCTCGCCTTCGGGGCGACGCCCGGCGTGGTCGAAAGCACGTTCCGGCTCGGGCCTCGCCCGGCGACCGAGCGCGACGTCGTCGTCGATGAGGACAATCCCGTCTGGTACCAGATTGTCGAGCGCTACGGCGACGTGACGGTCTCGGTCTCGGCCGACCTTCGCGTGCAGCACGAGTTCGCGCCGGATAAATTCCCGATTTACGAGAACAAGAGCCCCGGCGCCGCACCGGCCGCCGGTCCGGCCGTCTCCGTCTTCGACGACCGCAACGAAGGCGGCGAGGAAGGCCTGTTGGCCGAATACACGATCATGCGGTTCGGCGTGCCGTACACCGTCACGGTCGAGTGCACGCAGGAAGCCAAGAACGAATGCCGTGACACCGGCCAGATTTCGAAGGACAGCGAGCTGCTGAAGCTGATCCGGGCAACACCGCCAAAGCCATAGCGTGCTTCCGGAAAAGTGTGCAGCGGTTTTCCGGTAAGAAGCACGCTCAAAAGACGGTTCAAACCGCCAGATTGCCGCTGATGACGAGGCGGCTTCCCGATGGGGCATCCGTCGACGCGAGATCTGGCCCATGCGGTTGCCCGTGATCCATGGCGCGGATGGCGCCGTCGCGCGTGTTCGAAATCATGTTCTGGCTGATCAGGCACGCTCCCGCCTTCGGATCGGACGAAACCATGATGCCGATCCCGGCCTTGCGGATGACATTGCCGGTGATCGCGACATCGCGCAGATGCGGCCCCCATCCCGCCGAGATGCCGGCCGTCGGCGCGTCTTCCACCACGTTGCCGGTCACCGCCGCATCCGCCTCGATGCCGATGCCGATACCGCGCTTGTCGACGGGCTCCTGCTCACGCCGGAAGAGATTGCGAACCAGGTTGCCCTGCACGACAGCGAGCCGCCCGCCTTCGTTGAAATTGGTGACGGCAATCCCGTTGGCGGCCTCGTCGATGACGTTGCTCGCGATCAGCGCGCCCGAAAACGAGAACTCTGCGTAGAGCGCGACTTCCCCCAGCTTGCGGCAGGCGTTGCCGACCATCTGGATGTTTTCCGCGCTGTTGCCGCGGATGGCGGAATAGGCGCACGCTTCGATGCGGTTCGAGGCAGCCAGCACGCCGCCGGCGCGGAACACGTTGATGCCGTTCCCGTTCTGGCCTGTACCGCCGGCTTTCGCCGCAATTCGCGCGATCCGGTTGCCGACCACCGTCGTCCCGTCTTCGCCTGCTGCACTGCGCCAGATCTGGATGCCGTTGTTGCCACAATCCACGACGGCGTTGTGGGCGACATCGAGGCCGCGCGCATCGAGGCTGAAGATCCCCGCTTGCGACATGTCCCGCACCTCGCAATCGCCGATGCGGCCCGAACATTCAGTGAGCGCGATGCCGTTCATGAGGCCGCGCCGCACGTCCAGATCAACGAGCGAAATGCCGTCGCTGTTGAAGATCGAAATCAGCCCGGTGCCGAGGGCGGCATCCATGCCGAGCAGGCTGCCGTCCACGACGAGGCTTTCGAGCCGCACGCCCGGCGCCTCGTTCGCCGTGATGAAGGCGACGCCACCGGTGAACTCGAGCACCGACTGGCGGGCCGCGCCGATCAATCGCGTGTTCGGACGCAGCGTAATGTGGCCGACGCGGAAGAGCCCCGCGCCGAGCATCAGCGGCGCGCCGCGCCGCGCGGCGTCGTCGATCGCCGCTTGGAGACGCGCGGTCTGGTCGCCGTGACCGTCGGGCGACAATGTGAAATCGAGCGAAGGCTGAGACGCCGGCACGCGTTCGCGCGGACCCGCAGCCGCGGCGGCCGTGGCGAGGCCGGCGGACACGAGTCCGGTCGAGATCAGGGTGCGGCGGTCGAGCGGCATGGTGGCCTCCTGGGCCGCATCATGCCGGACAGGAGTTAGACGGGAGTTAAAGGAACTTAACGTGTCGGCGCGAAGGAGGCGGCCGCCCGAGGCAGGTGCGGACGATTTCGAGCCCGCCGAGCAGCGCCGAGCCCCAGTCGAAGCGCATCTCGCGCCGTTCCGTTTTCGATTTCAGCAGGGCTGGCGGGATGACGCGCGGAATATGGAAAAAGCCGACGCCGTCGATGTCCTGCTCCTCGGCGAGTTCGAGCGAGCGATAGAGCACGGCATTGCAGAGGTAGCTGCCCGCATCGTCGGATGTCGTCGCCGGAATTCTGAGCGCTGCTAGCCTGGCCACGATGTCGGCCGCCGGAAGGGCCACGTCGCGCGTCTCCGGGCCGTTCCGCGCGAGCACGGTGTCGCTCGGCAGCGCGCCTGTCGCGTCCTCACGCTGTGCGCAGGTGTTGCGAGC
The DNA here is from genome assembly GCF_051860585.1 of Hyphomicrobium sp. GTDB lineage: Bacteria > Pseudomonadota > Alphaproteobacteria > Rhizobiales > Hyphomicrobiaceae > Hyphomicrobium_C. Next base: position 500,725 of record NZ_JBHYDS010000001.1, on the reverse strand, counting down.
CCGCGTTTCCACGACATACGAACTCGCGTTCGCAGACACGCCGAAATGAAGCACGAGTTTCGGCCGCTCGCGCTGATAGAGCGTCGCCAGCCGCGCCGGCCCGCGTTCCCATTCGGTGGGCAGAATGCGCGCCACGACACGGTGCGCACTGAAGCGGCGCGCCGCAAGATGCGCGAGCTTGGGTACGAACCGTTCGCTGGCATTTTCGTCAACGCCAGGGAAAGGACCGAATCCCGTCAAGAGAATAGTGTCTCGCCGCCGCATCACGCTCCATGAAACGACCAATCAAATGGCCACCTGCGGACAGCAAGGAGGCCAAGTGTGATCGCATTGATCTCGATTTGGATCGGTTCTACGCTCCGCCGCATCTGGCGGTCCGTATTTAGGCAATTGGGCACCCGACTGCGATCCTTCAATGGCAATCGGCGTGTCGGACGTGTGGGGGAGGCGCATTTGCGTAAAATCGGCATTGGGTTGCTTTGCTTTTTGGCCTTTGCTCTCGGGTCATGCGGCGAGGCGCCACAGAAGGCGAACGCACCTGAAAAATCCTCCGAAGGCGCGGAACGTTCCGCCGGAAGAGAAATAACGCCTGCCAACCCGGATTCGGAGCCGGCTCCCGGCGCGGCCGCGCCTGAATCTTCTGCGCCTAAGCCTTACCGGTCCGAACCCGATTCCGCCGACCAAGGAGAGATCGAAACCGAGCAGCCCTCGCTTCCGAGATCAGCCGCGCCTCCTCCTGTCGGATCGGAAGCGCCCTCGTTCGAGACCCAAGCGCCCGCAGGCGGCGCAGCTCCGCCCGAACCGGTTGGGGGATCAGGGCCACCGCCCGCGGGAGGCTCGGCACCGCCGGAAAGTTTCGGGCAGGGCGCTCCGCCTCCTGCACCCGCGCCACCGCCGCCTGCCGCCGACGCAGCCAAAACCGAAGCCGGAGAATGGGACGTCGTGCCCGTCTACTACGGAACGGACCGCACGCAGGCGCCGAACGAGAACCGCCTCGATTACGGCAGCGAGCGTGGCCGTCGCCTCGAATTGGGCCGTGCTCTTGTCACGGTGCCGAAGGCTCACAAGGTGCCGAACGTTGAGCGCCCCTGGGCGATCAAGGTCTTCAACATCACGCTCTACCAGGAGGCCGAGGACCCCGACCGCCACTTCACGATGAAGGAGATCAAGGCAATGACGGAGGACGAGCTGCTGGCGCAAGTGCGCGAGCGCCTCGCCGCCTCGCAGCGCTACAAGGATCACGCCTTCATCTTCATCCACGGCTACAACACGACCTTCGACTACGCGCTCTACCGCACGGCCCAGATCGCCTACGACCTCAAGTTCGATGGCGCCCCGTTCGCCTACAGTTGGCCGTCGGGAGGCGGTCTCGCGAGCTACACGTACGACCGCGAAAGCTCCGGGCAGTCCGAGCCCTACCTGAAGAAGTTCATGGAGATGGTGATCAACAAGTCCGGCGCGAAGTCGGTCAGCATCATTGCCCACAGTATGGGCAACCAGCCGACGCTCCAGGTGTTGCGCGACCTGCGCCGCTCGAAGCCGGATCATGTGCAGATCAGCCAGATTATCCTCGCCGCGCCCGACGTCGACCGCGACAACTTCGAGAACATCGTGGCCGAGATCCAGGGCCTGGCGAACGGCGTGACGCTCTATGCCGCCGGCAACGACCGGGCGCTGCGCGTCTCGCGCAATTTCTACGGCGGCATTCCGCGTGCGGGCGACGTCCCTGCGACGGGACCGCTTATTCTGCCGGGTATCGATACCATCGACGTCTCGGCGGCGAGCACGGACAGCTTCAGCCTCAACCATTCGGGCTACGCCGAGAACAACGCGCTGCTGACCGACATCGGCGCGCTGATCGCGACGGGCACGCGGCCGCCCAAGCTGCGGACGCCCTTGCTCGACGAAATCGCGACCGATCGTGGCGCTTATTGGCGTTATCCCGCCAAGAGGCCCTAGAGCATTTTCCGACGAACACCGGTTCGTCGTCAGAAAATGCGACGAAACAGAAGACTAGAGCGTTCGATCCGATTTCATCGGATCGGAAAACGCTCTAGCCCGCGCCGCGCAGCAATTCGTTAACTCCGCTTTGCGACAGTGCCCCGTTGTTGGATCTGTTGCCCAGCGGAGCGTGACATGCGTGGCCCTAGCATCGGCGTTGCGATTCTGAGCGTTCTCGTGTGTGCGGGCGGAGCCGCCCCGGCACTCTCGGCGGACGAGGCGTCTTCGGCTTCGGCCGCTCCGCAGGCCGACTACTACACGCGCCGCGCGGAAAGCGTCATCCAGGCTGAAAAGAAGAACGCGGCGAAAGCTCATCCGCTTGCCGCGGCCCATCCGGGTTTCGAAGTCGTCATCTGCGAGGCGGGTTGCCCCGTCGGCCAGACCCCGGAAATTGTTTTTGCGCGGCGCGAGGCCGAGCAGCCCAAGGCCGCCACGCAGGGCGAGATGATCCCCACATCCTCCGAGGCGAACCCGAATCCGGCCGATGCCGCCGAAAGCAATCTGGCCTGCATTGCGGGCTGCTACGACAAAACCGCCGCCGCGGAGACGCGGGAGGAAGCGCCTTCGCCCTGGACGGCGTCCGTCGTACCGGCCGCAGCCGCGCCCGACAAGCACGCACCTGCTGCCCCGCTGCGGGACAAGCTCTCTCCCATCCGCTGATCGCGCGACGTTGAGCCAGCGACCGAGCGACCGAGTGTCAGCTCGCGAGCGCCGCCTTGATCTTCTCTGCGTTTGCGGCGAGCACCGCGCCGTCCTCCATGCCGCCCGTGTGCGGCTTGAGCGCCACGCCGTCGTGGCGCGGCACGACGTGAATGTGCAGGTGGAAGACGCTCTGCCCGCCGGCCGGTTCGTTGTACTGAAAGACGCTGACCCCGTCGGCCGCGAACGCGGTCTTGACGGCGCGCGCGACCTTGGCGGCGACGGGCATCAGCTTGGCGAGTACCGCGTCGTCCGCGTCGAGCAGGTTGCGCGAGGCGGCCTTTGGCACCACCAGCGTATGGCCCGGCGCTTGCGGCATCACATCCATGAAAACGACCACGTCGTCGTCCTCGAACACCTTGTGAGCCGGAATCTCGCCGCGCAGAATTTTCGCGAAGACGTTGCTGGTGTCATAGGCCATGGCGCGCATGCTCTCTCGGGTGGGACTGCTGCCCCTTAAGAGCATCGCCGTCCGTGCTCCGCAAGTCCCCCGGCCCGTCTGTGATCCGCCTAGCCCTCACCGGCCGAACCGCCATCCTTGCGAAATGGGCCATGCTCCCGCAGCAGCGCGTTGACTTCGGCGATGTCGTCGCGCTCTTCGGCGAGGTAGCGCGCGACGGCGGCTTCGAGGCGCGGATCGGCCAGCCAGTGGGACGAATAGGTCGTCTCCGGAAGATAGCCGCGCGCGAGCTTGTGCTCGCCCTGTGCTCCGGCCTCCGCCCGCGCGAGCCCATGCGCGATGGCGTAGTCGATAGCCTGATAATAGCAGAGCTCGAAATGCAGCGCCGGATGATAGGCCGACGAGCCCCAGTACCGGCCGTACAGGCAATCGCCGCCGATCAGGTGCAGGGCCCCGGCGACCAGATCGTCGCCGTCCCGCGCGAACACGAGCAGGCAGCGATCGGCCATCGCCGCGCCAAGCTTCGAGAAGAAGTCGCGGTTGAGGTACGGACGCCCCCACTTGCGCGATCCGGTGTCGAGATAGAAGCCGAAGAACGCATCCCAGTGCGCGTCCGTGATCTCACTGCCGGTGACGCTGAAGATCTCGACGGACGACTGCGCTTCGGCGCGCTCCTTGCGGATGGCCTTGCGCTTGCGCGAGGCCAGCGTCGCGAGGAAGTCGTCGAACGACCGATACCCGGCGTTGTGCCAATGAAACTGTTGGCCCGTCCGCTGCAGGAAATCTTCGCCAGCGAGGCGCTCCCATTCGCCTTTGGTGAGGAAGGTGAGATGCACGGACGACGCGCCGATCCGGGCCGCGACCGCGCGCGCGGCGAGCGCGAGAAGGCGCTCCGTTTCCGCCTCCCGGGGACCAGGTCGCGCCAGGATGCGACGGCCCGGGACAGGCGTGAACGGCACCGCGGCTTGGAGTTTCGGATAGTAGTGGCCGCCGGCCCGATGCAGTGCTTCCGCCCAGGCATGGTCGAACACGTATTCGCCTTGGCTGTGGGTCTTGCCGTAGAGCGCCATCACGCCGGAAACCGCGCCGTCGGCGTCCTCGAGGGCGAGGTGATGCGGTGTCCAGCCCGTGCCGGGTCCGACTGCGCCGGAGTCTTCCAGCGCCTTGAGAAAGGCGTGCGCGAGAAAGGGATTGAACGTCGACGGGTCCGGATTGGCGCACGCATCCCAGTCAGCGGCGCCGATGGCGTCGATGCTCGCGACGATCTTTACAATCCTCGCCTCGGCGTCGCCCAAATGCGTCTCCACGAACGAGTGTGCCGCCAAGTCCTCTCAGCCGTGGGACCGGCCACCTCCACGCAACGCTGTCCCTCCCCCCTTGTGGGGGAGGCTAGGAGGGGGGGTATCCAGAACGCCAGCCGTCGGGGGTCCCCCCACCCCTAACCCCTCCCCACAAGGGGGAGGGGAAACCGCCAGCGTGACTGAACGACCCGCGCAATCCATCGAAGATCTGCGCCTCCACGAGTGAACCTGACGCGTTCTATGAGAGCACCGCGGCGGCATCGTAATCAATCGTCCGAGCCCGCGACGCGTCGCCTCGGTCTCGGCTGCCCATCACTCGACCCAGACGCGCGAAGCCGCGTCGCTCTAAGCCGATGATGCGCGAAGCCGCGTCGCCCTAAGCCAAAATGTGGCCCGTTGCGTCCGCCCGCCCTGTTGTCTCGATCCAGGCGTCGAGGTCGGCCAGCGCGCGCCGCGACATGACGCGCTTTTTCTCGGCCCCGCGCTCCTTGCCCTTGAGCTTGCGGCCGTCCGAACCGGCGGCCGGAGCCGTCTCCAACGGCGGCAGCAGGCCGTAATTGATGTTCATCGGCTGGAACGACGAGGCGCCGCTCGCCTCGGCATCGAGGAGATGCCCGCCCGTGATGTGCGCGAGCAGCGCGCCGAGCGCCGTCGTCGCAGGCGGCGGTGGCAGCGCGCTCCCGAGCCGCTCGGCAGCCGCGAACCGCCCGGCCAAAAGCCCGATGGCCGCGCTTTCCACGTAGCCCTCGACGCCCGTGATCTGTCCGGCGAAACGCAGGCGCGGCTGCGCCTTGAGCCGCAGCTCCGCGTCGAGCAGCTTCGGCGAGTTGAGGAACGTATTGCGATGCAGTCCGCCGAGGCGGGCGAAATCCGCCTCCCCGAGGCCGGGAATCATGCGGAACACCCGCACCTGCTCGGCATGTTTGAGCTTCGTTTGAAACCCGACGATATTCCAGAGCGTGCCGAGTGCATTGTCCTGCCGCAGCTGCACGACGGCATACGGCCGCCGCCCGGTGCGGGGATCCGTCAGGCCGACCGGCTTCATCGGCCCGAAACGCAAGGTCTCGCGGCCACGCTCCGCCATCACCTCGGCCGGCAGGCAGCCGTTGAAATAGGGTGTGTTCGCTTCCCATTCCTTGAAGACGGTCTTCTCGCCGGCCAGCATCGCGTCGATGAAGGCTTCGTACTCGTCCTTCGAGAACGGGCAGTTGATGTAGTCCGCGCCCGTGCCCGCAGGCCCGGCCTTGTCGTAGCGCGATTGGCGCCACGCGATGGTTTCGTCCACGGACTCGATGTGCACCACCGGCGCAATGGCGTCGAAGAAGGCGAGTTCGGCTTCGCCGGTCAGGCCCCGCACGGCGCTGCTGAGCGACGGCGATGTCAGCGGCCCGGTCGCGACCACGACGTTGTCCCAGTCGGCCGGGGGAAGCCCTTCGATCTCTCCGCGCGCGATCGTCACGCGGGGATGCGACGTGAGGCGCGCCGTGACCTCGGCCGAGAAGGCATCTCGATCGACCGCGAGCGCCCCGCCAGCCGGAAGCTTGTGCTGGTCGCCTGCCGCGAGAATGAGCGATCCCGCGCGCCGCATCTCCGCGTGCAGCAGGCCGACGGCGTTGGTCTCCCAATCGTCCGACCGGAACGAATTCGAGCACACGAGTTCCGCCAGCCCGTCGGTCTTGTGGGCTTCCGTTGTGCGTACGGGACGCATCTCGTGAAGGACAACGGGAAGGCCCTGCTCGGCGATCTGCCAAGCCGCTTCCGAGCCGGCGAGTCCGCCACCGACCACATGAATGGGTTGTGATGTCATAAGGTGACGCTATCACAGGCCGGATAGGGCTGCGTCAACCCTGGAAGTTGAAGAAACTGAACGGTGATTATAAGCTTGCTCCAATCGCTTGGGACACCGTAGTCATTAGGCGTAGCGCGAACGAGAGTCGGAACGTCGATGTCAATTGTCCCGCGAAACGAGACGATGCGAGCCGGAAGTCCGGTGGTTGGGGTTCTGATTGTTGAAGATTCCTGGAACGTTGCGCTTTCGCTCAAATCGATCGTCGAGCAGGCCGGCGCACACGCCATCGGCCCGGTGCCGACCGTGCGGGAAGCCCTGCGGGTGGTTGAAACCCAACCGATCTCGCTGGCCCTCGTCGATATGAACCTTAGGGATTGCTTCGCCGATCCACTTGTCGATGTTCTGATCGCCCGCAACATCCCGTATGCCATCATCACGGCCTACGATGCATTGCCGACGAATGCCGATCGCGCCGCGATCGATCGCATGAACAAGCCGCTCGACCACGAACGCATCTCGGCGCTGATCGCTCGCTTTACGAAAAACGGGGCGGATATAGCCTGATGGTCCGGGCGTCCCGGACGGACTAGGCCAGCCTCTCCGGATTAGGCCAGCCTCCCCGGATTAGGCCAGCCTCCCCGGACTAGGCCAGCCTCCCCGGACTAGGCAAGCGAAACGCCCGGCTCCGACAGCGGCAGGCGGATGACGCACAGCGCGCCCGTCGGCGGGAATGTCAGATCGACCGTTCCCTCGGTCTCGTACTGAAGCAGCTCGCGAATGGTCGCAAGGCCGAAACCCTCGGGGCCAATGTCGCGCAGGGCCGCGGGACACGTCTCTTTCCATGTGATGACGAGCGTATCTGCCACGTTGGGTCCGGTCTCCTCCACCGCCCAGGTCACGGCGACGGTCCCTCCCGGTTGCGACAGCGCGCCATATTTCGCCGCGTTGGTCGAAAGCTCGTGCAACACGAGGTTGAGAGACTGGGCGAGCGAAGGCCCGAGCATGACCCGCGGACCGTGCACCGTGTGGGCGTCGGACACTTGGAAGGGTGCCAGCTCCGCCGCCACCAGCTCCTCCAGCTCGAGCCCATGCCAGCGCTCGCGGCTGAGAAGCGAGTGTGTGCGGGCCATCGACCGGATACGGCCGCCGAGCGCGGCATAGAAATCGCCCATGGAGGACGTGCCTTCGCGTGATCGCTCCACGACCGCCTGCACCACGGTCAGCGCGTTTTTCACTCTGTGGTTGAGCTCGCGCACCATCAGGGTCTGCCGGGTCTCTGCCGTCCGCCGCTCGGCGATGAGCGCGCTGAGCGAGAGGGAGCAGCCAATGAGCGAAAAAATCGTGAGCTGCGCGTTGAAAATGCGAAACGAGGCGGTCCCGACTTGCTCTGCGATGATGGACCCGACGAAGACCAGCGCGACCGCCGATGCGCCGATGGGGGAATAGGTGAGGGGATGGCGGATCGCGAGCAGCAGTAATGGCGGGAATATGAGCGCGATCGGAAGGTTGAAACCCGAGGCGGACATTTGAAAGCCGCTCGGCCCGATGACATAAGCCGTTGCAACCAAGAATCCGGTTAGCGCGACGCCCTCCAGGTTATCCTGCCATGTCGCGCGTGTCGTGAAGAGCGTGCGCAGGCCGACGATGAGGGGCGAAAGCGCGACGATGCCGATGAGGTCCGACCGGAACCAGACGTGCCAGTCGTCGCCCCAGGATGTCCAGGAGCGATCGGTGAGGTAGAGCGCCAGCGTGGCGAGTGCGCTTCCGAGACCGCTGCCGATGATGGCCGCCAGAAACACGCAGAGCACACGCAGCAGGCTGTCGAATTGAAGCCGCGCGCCAAGAAAGGAGTGCACGAGCCAGGCAACCGTCGAGCACTCGACTGCGTTTGCGATGGCGAAAGAGAACGACAGGAAATGAGGTCGCCCCGCAACGACGTTGGCGGTGATCGTGGCCGCAGCCACGCCGAGCGCCACAGGCCCGATGCTGGTCCGCCCCGCCGCCAGCAGCACTCCGACCGCTATGCCTGATGCGGGCCAGAAGACGGCCACGCCGGCATCGTCCAGCATGGCGAGACCGGCGCGCGCGGCGAGGTAGTAGGTGACAGCCATCAGCAAAGCGATCGACAAGAAGCTGACCGCCTGCCGCGCCCGCGACGGCGCGCCGCTTTCCGGGCTCGCGTGTTCGGTCAACCCTGGCATTGGCCGCTGGCGTCGAGATCGCTTTTGATAGCCTCGACGGAATCGAATTCGCCCACTGGCGCGGTCTCCGTTTTACCGCTCGGGTCGAACAGCCAGTACCAGTCGAAGCTGCCGCCGAATTTGAAGTAGCGATGCTGCTGCGCGATGATCGCGTCCTTGAGGTCGGACGTGCACCACGACAGAACCACGTAATCGTTCGACGGCATCACGAAGCGCGCCGTTTGCGTCTCCCGCGAATAGATGTGCAAACCCGATGACGTCGTCCAGGCCGGCGACAGGAAGTAGATCGTGTTGCCGTCTGACGAGAACTGCTTGTTGTGAAAGCCGCAGAGCGCCTGGCTCGGTTCGGCTCCGCTGCGCCCCCGCATAAGAAGCAGATCTCCGCTGCCGTCGCTCTTCACCTGCCGCAACTCGTCGGCTTGGCTGAGTGAGGCGCAGTCGACGAGCGCGTCGTCGGATGGATCGGGCGGCGGCTTTGCGCTGCGCGTGTAGACGACCCATTGCCCATCGGGTGTCAGGGCCGGTTGGCTGTCGAGGCCCTTGTTGGTCAGCGTCTTGCGGACACTGCCCAAGATCAGAACGATGTTGCCGCTTTCGGCCACGACGCTCGCGAGCTGGTCCGAAAAAGCAGGCGGGGCGGCGACACCGAGGACGAGCGCGAACACGACGCCTCGCCGCACATTCGTGAGCTTGAAAAGCTCAAAGCCCATATGAATTCCCGCTCCAACGCCCGCCGGCCGTCAGTGGTAGCCCTCGCCAGCCCGCACCTTCCCGCGGAAGGTGTAATAAACGAAGACAGTGTAGGCCAGAATGACCGGCACCAGGATCAGGACTCCGATCAGCATGAACAGCTGCGACGAGGGATGCGCCGCGGCCTGCCAGACGTCCACCGAGGGCGGGATGACCAGCGGGAGATTGGAGACGGCGAGGCCCAGGAAGCCGAGCAGGAACAGCGCGATGGTCGAAACGAACGGGCGCGTGTCGTGGCCGCTGTGCAGCCCGGACCAGCAGGACCAGGCGGCATAGGCAGTCAGCAGCGGCACCGGCGAAAGCAGGAAGAAGTTGGGCAGGCTGAACCAGCGCTCATAGATGCGCGGAACGGCGAATGGGGTCCAGAGGCTGACGATCAGCAGCGCGGCCAGAACCACGGGCAGCAGAAATTTGGCTTGCTCGCGCGCTTTCTCCTGAACCGCGCCATCCGTCTTCATCACAAGCCACGTCGCGCCGATCAGCGCGTAGCCCGCCACCACCGCGACGCCGGTCAGCAGCGAGAACGGCGACAGCCAGTCGAAGGTGCCGCCCGCGTAGGCTCCGTCCCGCACCTCGATGCCTTCGAGCAACGCGCCGAGAATGAGCCCTTGCATGAACGACGCGACGATAGAGCCGCCGGCAAAGGCGATGTCCCACATCTGGTGATGCGGTTTCGCGACCCAGCGGAACTCGAACGCGACCCCGCGAAACACGAGCGCGAGCAGCATGAACATCACCGGCAGATAGACCGCCGGCATCAGAATGCCGTAGGCCATCGGAAAGGCGACCAGCAGCCCGCCGCCGCCGAGCACCAGCCAGGTCTCGTTACCGTCCCAGAAGGGCGCGACGGAGTTCATCATCTGGTCGCGATGCGCCTCCTCCGGGCTCGCCGGAAAAAGAATGCCGATGCCGAGGTCGAACCCGTCGAGCACCACGTAAAGCGCCACCGCGACGCCGAGCACGACGAGCCATATCAGCGGCAGCCAATAGGCCATGCCCTCCAAGCTCTCCATGCCTCAGCCCTTCTTTTCGATTGCTTCGTGTGCGGCTTCTTCGGCGGCCGACAGCGGGCGAGACGGCACGCCGTCCGGCGGCTTGACGGAGGCGCCGGTAGGCCCCTTCTCGATCAGCCGGTTGATGTAATAGATGCCCATCGAGAACACGATCGAGTAAACGATCACGAACGCGATGAGCGTGGTCAGGACCGCCCCGCCTGAAACGGGCGATGCAGCGTCCTTCGTTCGCAGGATGCCGTACACGAGCCACGGCTGGCGTCCGGTCTCCGTCACCCACCAGCCGGCCAGAATGGCGATAAAGCCCGCCGGCCACGTCAGCGACAGCGGCCAGAGATACCAGCGCGCATCGAACAGAAGTCCGCGCCACCACAGGAACGCGCCGACGAGACCCGCGGCGATCATCAGCATCCCGAGCCCGACCATGACGCGGAAGGCGAAAAACACCGGCTTCACCGGCGGCCGGTCCTGGGGCGCGAAGTCCTTCAGTCCCTTGAAGAGGCCGTTCAGATCGTGGGTAATGATGAAGCTGGCGATGTTCGGGATCGAGATCTCGAAGTCGTTCCGTTCTTCTTTTTCGTTGGGCCAGGCGAACAGCACGAGGTCGGCGGGCTTGCTGCCGTCCCAATGCGCTTCCATGGCGGCGACCTTGGCCGGCTGATGCTTGGCCGTGTTGAGGCCGTGCGCGTCGCCGATCACGAGCTGCAACGGCGCGAGCAGCGCGACCATGCCGATGCCCATGCGCAGCATGGTCTTGGATTCCTCGACAAACCGGCCGGCCAACAGGTACCGCGCGCCCACCGCCGCAACCACGAGCGACGTCGTGAGATAGGCCGCCGTGAACATGTGCGAGAAACGGTAAGGGAAGCTGGGGTTGAAGATGATTTCGAGCCAGCTCACGGGATAGGCGATGCCGTTGATGACCTCGTGCCCGGCCGGTGTTTGCATCCAGCTGTTGGCGGCCAGAATCCAGAACGCCGACAGAGACGTGCCGATCGCCACCAGCACCGCCGCCGTGACGTGCAGGTTGGGCGACACGCGGTTCCAGCCGAACAGCATGATGCCGAGGAACGACGCTTCGAGGAAGAACGCGGTCAGCACCTCGTAGCCGAGCAGCGGCCCGGTGACGTTACCCGCCACCACGGAGAAGCGGCTCCAGTTGGTCCCGAACTCGTACGAAAGCACGATGCCGGAGACGACGCCCATGGCGAAGCTGACCGCGAAAATCTTGGTCCAGAAGCGGGCGAGGCGGTGCAGGTGATCCTGGCCGGTCATGCGCCAGCGCACCAGCAGCGTCGCGATGAAGGCCGCGAGCCCGATCGTGAAGCTGGGAAAAATAATGTGGAATGAGACCGTAAAGGCGAACTGGATGCGCGCCAAAAAGGTTGCGTCGAGGTCCATGGGCGCCATCTCGGAAGCGGTTGGAAGCACAGCACGATTGCCGGGTGTACCGGTGGCGGCATTGTGGCTTGTGTCGCCTCCTCCGTCGAGCCTTTCCGTACGGGTTCGCGGGCGGACGCGAGGCGCCCGGTTTATGGCGAGTGCAGACAAAGCGTGGTATGAAAGGCGCTCGTGTTGCTTTGGAACACGGAGGAAACGCTATGGACACAAAAGTCGTTGTTGCAATCGCTGCGGCCATCGCCTTGGCCGTCATCGCCTACACCGCATTGACACCTGCGCCGGATTTGGCAGCGCCCGGCGCGGCACCCGCACCGCCGGCCACGAGCGACTCCACGACGCCCGCTCCGACGCCTGCTCCCACGCCTCCCGCACCGACGCCGCCTCAGCCGTAAACTCGCCCGTCGGGGGATAGGCCGTATCAGTCTCGACATCGCCGCCGCGCCGTTTTGCGGTGCGGTGCAGCATGGCTGGACAACGGCACGCGCGACACCGGACATTAAGCTTGACGGCTGTCAGTCCGGGCCCGGAGCAGGGAGCGCTGGCGCTCGGCCATTCTCACGACATAATGCTCCGGTGATCAGTATGCGGTCGGGCTCGTGCCGGGTTAGCCATCGGTTGGCAACCACCGGCACCTCCTTCCGCTGTCCGAGCCCGGACCGAACATTCAAGGCACCTATCCCATGTGGAGCTATCGCAAACGTATCGACCGCGACCTCGTTCGCTGGCGCGAGGCGGGCTGGATTACGCCCGAAGGCGAGGCGGCGATCCGCGTCGATGTCGAGAAAGGCATCCGCACGCTCGGTCTCGCCAACGCGCTCGCCATTCTCTCGGCCGTGCTGATCGGCTTCGCGGTCATGAGCTTCGTCGCCTCGAACTGGCAGGAGATGCCGCGCATCCTGCGCATGGGCCTTCTCCTCGCCAGCTTGTGGACGTCGTACGCACTCGCGGGCTTGCTCGCGCGGCGCGGCATGGAGGGCTTTGCCCATGCCGCCGTGCTGATGGGCATCGGCATTTTCGGCGGCAGCATCATGCTGATTTCGCAGATGTATCACATGGACGGCAACCCTGCGGACGCGGTGCTGCTGTGGGCTGCCGGCGCCTTCGTCGCCGGCGTCGGCTTGCGCTCCAACCCCGCGCTCGCATTGGCCATGATCCTCGTCACCTACTGGGGCATCGCCGAAGCGCTCCGGCTCGACACGGTCTTCTGGCCGTTCCTCGTCCCGTGGGCGATCGTGTCGGCGGCCTTCTATTGGCAACGCTGGCGGCCCGGTCTGCATCTGTCCGGCATCGCGCTGACGGGCTTCATCGTCAGCCTCGGCTATCGCTTGAACGGTGGCGACGCCCACGGCCTCGTCACCGCTGCCGGTCTCGGCGTCATGGCCGCCGCGATTGCGGGCGAGCGGCTGAAGCCGGAGTTGCCGGCTCTTTGGTCCGGCACATTCAACTATGGTCTCGTCATCACGATGGCCGGGCTTTGGGCGCTGCAATTCTACAAGTCGCCCGAACTCGACGTGTTCACCTTGCTGGCCGTGCTGGCGATGGCGCTGCTGATCGCGTCGATCTTCTGGGGCCTGCAATCGGGCAACAGCGGCGCGCTCTGGCTCGGCTACATCGGCTTCTCGGTCGAGATCCTCGCCATCTACGTCAAGACGATCGGCACGCTGCTCAACACGTCGCTCTTCTTTCTCGTCGCCGGCCTCATCGTCTCCGCGCTGGCCGCCCTCGCCTACCGGATACACTCACGCGCCGAACCGCAGCTTCAGGGAGGCGCGTCATGATCAAGTTGTCGCCAACATCGTGGGTGGCCATCACACTCGTCGCCGTCCTTCAGACGGCCGCGCTGGCCTGGATGGTCTACGGCCGCGTGAGCCTGCTGCGGGACGGCCGCGAAATCGTGGCCGAGGTGATCCCGGTCGATCCCCGGGATCTCTTCCGCGGTGACTATGTCGTCCTCGGCTACACCTTTGGCGGCCGCGAAATTCCGGTGCCTGCCGGGACGGTGCAGGGCGACAAGGTCTACGTGACGTTGAAACCGGCCGGGTCGGACCAGTGGGAGGTCGTCGGCACCTCCGCGACGCTCGACCCGCCTGGTGATCCGACCCACGTCGTGATGAAGGGTATCGTCTCCTACGTGAGCACGCCTGCCACCACCACCGAGCCACCAAAAGCGTCCGTCCGCTACGGCATCGAAAGCTATTTCGTGCCTGAAGGCACGGGCCTCGCGCTCGAACAGCAGGTGCGCGACAAGAAAATCTCGGCAATCCTAGCCGTCGGCAGCTCTGGAGACGTCGCCATCAAGGCGCTCTCCGTGGACGGCAAACGTATCCACGAGGAACCGCTCCTTTAAGCCGGCCGGATCCGCCACCGGGGCCCTGGTCTCGGTGGCCTCGTCCGAGGGCAGCGCTTCGCCGGACGGCCTCCGCGCCGGAGGCTCTGGCGCTCGCCCCCATCCTTTGCTAAGCGGTCGGGCCGAATTCACGCAACCGGAGCAATGCCAGTCATGACCATCACGCGCCACGAGCAGACCGAGATCTATTCCAAGGCCGCCGAGGCGAATGGATTTGTCTTCACGGCAGGCATTGTGCCGTCCGATCTCTCGCGCGACGTCAAGGGACAGACCGAGGAAGTCCTGCGCGAGATCGACCGGCTGTTGGCTCTGGCCGGAACCACGAAGTCGAACGTCGTCCAGGCCACGATCTGGTTGAACGACATCCGCCACCGCGAAGCGATGAACGAAGCCTACAAGGCCTGGACCGGCGGCAAGGATACGCCCGTGCGCGCCTGCGTCGAAGCCAAGCTGGTGGATCCGCGCATGCTGGTCGAAATCAGCGTCGTTGCCGCCAAGTAGTCCCGCCGGGGCGCCACGCCCCTCCAAAACGCCGGTCACGATCCTGTGGCGACTTTGCCTCGGAAGAAGCCTATTCGCGCGGCCACTACGTAAGGTCTATCGAGACGATTCCGTGAATCAGGCAAACTCCGCGCCTCACGGGCAGACGTCAGATAAAGGCGAAGAGGCGGAAATGTCGGCACTTCGGAAGATTAAAGCTGTAGCGGCGGCGGTCCTGGTTTTGGCGGTCGCCGCGCCTGCGTTCGCGGATGACTCGGGCTTTGCCTATATGCACGACCTGCGTAAGGAAGGCGGGCGCACCTGCTTCACCGACCACTTCCACTACGGCAGTGGCACCGGTGCGAACAAGGCCGTCGCGCAGAAGGCGGCAATCGGGTCGTGGTCGAGCTTTACCGACTTCGAATACGGCAGCGACTGGGCGCGCTTCTCGCGTGCGGCAGGCAAGAGCATGAAGTGCTCGGGCGGCACCGGCGGCGTCGATTGCCAGATCGAAGCGCGTCCCTGCAAGTAGGCCGAATTCGATTCGGCCCGGCCGGTTTCAAGGCGCAACGCCGTCGCATTAGAGGGCGATAGCGGATCCTTGGTCTAAAGGATGGACGAGATCTTGCAAGCGGGCGGCTCATGAGCCGCCCGCTTAGTATTTTGAAATAACGCAATAAAACCGCATTGAAGGCTAGCCTGTCCCGGCCGCCTGGGGCGGTGCGGGGCTGTTGTGCTTGTATTGCAACGGTCTGGGTCTTTTGGCATGGTCCCGCGCGCGCCCTGCGAATTCGTCCGGGGCGACCAAATCAGGCGGGTTTCTGTTGTCGCGCACACCGGCTTCGTGCGACGTCGCAGCCAACGAGCTGACCAAACAGGGGAAACACTTCAATGACAGAGATTCTCTGGGGGATCGTCGCGTGCGGCGCACTCTCGATTGTCTACGCGGCCGTGACCGTTCAGTCGGTCATGAAGGCCGATGCCGGCAATGCAAAGATGCAGGAAATCGCGGGCGCCATCCGTGAAGGCGCGAGCGCCTACCTCAATCGCCAGTATCAGACCATCGCTGTGGTCGGCGTTGCCATTTTCGTGCTGGCCTGGGTTCTGCTCGGCGCCCTCGTGGCTGTCGGCTTCCTGATCGGCGCCGTGCTGTCCGGCCTGGCCGGCTACATCGGCATGAACGTCTCTGTGCGCGCCAACGTCCGCACCGCGCAGGCCGCCACCGTCTCTCTCGCCAAGGGCCTGGACATCGCGTTCAAGGCCGGCGCCGTGACCGGCATGCTTGTCGCTGGCCTCGCGCTCCTCGGCGTCTCCATCTATTATTTCGTGCTGACCGAAGCGCTGGGCTACGCCCCCGCTGACCGCGTCGTCATCGACGCGCTCGTCGCCCTCGGCTTCGGCGCATCGCTGATCTCGATCTTCGCCCGTCTCGGCGGCGGTATCTTCACCAAGGGTGCGGACGTCGGCGGCGATCTCGTCGGCAAGGTCGAAGCCGGCATCCCGGAAGACGATCCCCGCAACCCGGCGACCATCGCCGACAACGTGGGCGACAACGTCGGCGATTGCGCCGGCATGGCCGCCGACCTGTTCGAGACCTACGCCGTGACCGTGGTCGCGACCATGGTGCTCGCCGCCATCTTCTTCGCCGGCCAGGCCAACCTCGCCGCCCTGATGGTCTATCCGCTTGCTATCTGCGCTGCGTGCATTGTGACGTCGATCATCGGCACCTACTTCGTCAAGCTCGGCGCCAACAACTCGATCATGGGCGCGCTCTACAAGGGTGTGATCGCATCGGGCGTTCTGTCCATCGCGGGCCTCTACGGCGCCACCGAGTACGTGCTCGGCGGCTTCGGTGAAGTCGGCACGGCCAACGGCGTTTCGATCACCGGACAGTCGCTGTTCCTGTGCGGCCTCATCGGCCTCGCGCTGACGGGCGCCATCGTCTGGGTCACCGAGTACTACACGGGCATCGGCTATCGCCCCGTGCGCTCGATCAGCCAGGCGTCGGTCACCGGCCACGGCACGAACGTCATCCAGGGCCTCGCCGTTTCGCTCGAAGCGACCGCGCTCCCGACGCTCGCCATCGTCGCCGCCATTCTCGCGACCTACAACATTGCGGGTCTGTTCGGCACCGCGATCGCAACGACCACCATGCTCGGCCTGGCCGGCATGATCGTCGCGCTCGACGCCTTCGGCCCCGTCACCGACAACGCAGGCGGCATCGCCGAAATGGCGGGCATGCCGAAGGACGTTCGCCGCTCGACGGACGCGCTCGACGCAGTCGGCAACACCACCAAGGCCGTCACCAAGGGCTACGCCATTGGCTCGGCCGGTCTCGGCGCGCTCGTTCTGTTCGCCGCCTACAACTACGATCTGCAGTACTTCATCGCCAAGGCCAACGAGGCCGGTTCCACGTCCTTCCAGTACTTCAAGGGCGTCGAAATCAACTTCGGTCTCGACAACCCGTACGTCGTCGTCGGCCTGCTGCTCGGCGGTCTGATCCCGTACCTGTTCGGCGGCATCGCCATGACGGCCGTCGGCCGCTGCGCGGGCTCGATCGTCGAAGAGGTGCGCCGTCAGTTCAAGGCCAAGCCCGGCATCATGAAGGGCACCGAGCGTCCGGACTACGCGCGCGCGGTGGACATCCTCACCAAGTCCGCGATCAAGGAAATGGTGATCCCCTCGCTGCTGCCCGTGCTCTCGCCCATCGTGCTGTACTTCGCCATCGAGGCTATCGGCGGCCGCGGCGCGGCGTTCTCGGCGGTTGGCGCGATGTTGCTCGGCGTCATCGTCACCGGCCTCTTCGTCGCCATCTCGATGACCTCGGGCGGCGGCGCCTGGGACAACGCCAAGAAGGCGTTCGAGGACGGCTTCGTCGACAAGGACGGCGTCAAGCATCAGAAGGGCTCTGAGGCTCACAAGGCCTCGGTGACCGGCGACACCGTCGGCGATCCCTACAAGGACACCGCTGGCCCCGCTGTGAACCCGGCCATCAAGATCACCAACATCGTTGCGCTGCTGCTGTTGGCCGTTCTGTCCCACAGCTAAAAGCGAACACACGCCACACGACGAAGCCCCGGAGCATGTGCTCCGGGGCTTTTTCATTTCGTCAGAGCTGTCGCCTATGTCTGGTCGGTTTGCGCGGCGCGGAGCCACATCCGCTCCAGATAGCCAGTGCGTGCGTCGAAGCCGTCCTTATTCGCCGAAGATCTGCTTGGCGCCGAGGTTGCGGAAGAGCTGCTTGATGATGCCGTCTTCCTTGCCGCCTGGGGCCGGCGTCGTGCGCGACACGAAATCGAACACCTTGCCGTCCTTGAGGCCGTAATTCGCGATCCTGTCGACCGTCAGCGTTGGCGTGAAATAGACCGCGAGCACTTGCCGATCCACCTCGTCAGGCTTGAGGAACGCGGTCTTCTTTTCGGTGCTCGAAATGTAATAGTAGACTTGGCCCGAGCCGGTGGTGGTCGTCGTCGTCGGCGTTCCGAGAACGAGGCGAACCTGCTCTTGTCCCATGCCGGGCTGGACCTGGGCGATGTCCGTCTCGCGGAACAGGTGGCCGTGCTTGGTGATTTGCTCGCTGCAGGCGGAGACCGCGACGCTGAGCGCGATCAGGACGGGGATGAGTGCACGGCGCGCCATGCCGGCGTGACCGCGGCCCTCCGCGCAGCTTCTGCGGTGCTCGGCACCGTGGTGCGGAGTGTCCGACGCGCCCTGGCGCATTTGGCCTGACGCGCCCTGGCGCGATGCGTCCGAACGGCGCATGCTGCAACGACCCCCTTGGAGACTCATGATTTCCCTGCGCTCATAGCCCCGCCCTTAGCTT
The DNA here is from genome assembly GCF_051860585.1 of Hyphomicrobium sp. Lineage (GTDB taxonomy): Bacteria > Pseudomonadota > Alphaproteobacteria > Rhizobiales > Hyphomicrobiaceae > Hyphomicrobium_C. The sequence continues at coordinate 482,520 of NZ_JBHYDS010000001.1, read as the reverse complement.
AAAAGACGGGCACAAGGCAACTGCGCGGCCCTCCCCATCCCCTTTCTTACGAGACGGAATAACCTGCGTGTTCACCTGGTTGAAAAGCCGAGCCCAAGACCGTCGCACAGCAGTCGACCTTTATGGCGCGGTCGTGACCCAGGCCAGGCAGCCGGCGTTTTTTGGCAGCCAGGGTGTCTCAGATACGCCAGAAGGCCGGACGGCGATGATCATTGCCCTCATGTTTCCGGTGCTTGAACGTCTTGGGGCGGACGGACGCCGAACCGCGCGCGTCGCCAGATACCTGAGCGAAACGTTCGTCACCGACGTCGATGACACGCTGCGCGAGATGGGCGTCGGCGACATGTCCGTGCCCAAAAAGGTCAAGCGCGCCGCGCAGGCGCTGGGGGAGCGCTGTCTGGCCTATCGCCGCGCCGTGCAGGCTGCCGATCCCGTAGCCGAATTGAGCGCCGAACTTGCCACCTCCGTGCCCGGCCTCGAGGCCAGTCCGCAGGGCGCGGATGCCCTTGCGCGCCGGATAGTGAAGCTGAATGATCACCTTAGCGCCGTGCCGCTCGACCGGCTGACCACCGGCATCGCGGAGTTCGCCGATACCGTGGTGGCCCCGCCGCCCCGCGCCGCAAATTCCGGGAGACCCGCATGACCGCACTGCGCGACTGGACGCACGAGACGGCCGAAATCGGCGACCGCACGCTGAGCCGCAGCCGCAAGGCCACGCCCGAGGAGTGCATTGAACTGGCGCGCGAACTCGACATCCTCGCCTGCGAGAGCGTCGGCGTCGATTACACCATCAAATCCCTGGGAAAAGACCGCTATCGCTTCTCCGGCACACTGGAAGCGAGTGTCGCCCAGGCGTGTGTCGTCAGTCTTGAGCCCGTTCTCGCGCGCATCTCCGAGACGTTTTCGATCGAACTGGGACCACCGGAGGCGCTCGACGACAAGGCTCCGCCCGCGGGCGACCGCGAGATCCTAAGCATGCCCGACGTCGAGCCGATCGAAGACGGACGGATCGACGTCGGAACCATGGTTTTCGGCATGATTTCAGCGGCGCTCGATCCCTATCCGCGCTCGCCGGACGCTGAATTCGACTGGGTCGACCCCAAGATCAAGGCCGAGCCGGAAGCCGCCAATCCATTTGCGGCGCTGGCCAAGCTCAAGCCCAAGCCCTGACGCACAAAAAACGCTTCCGGCCGTGACGGTCCCGCGCCCCGTGGCGTCTGAGACATATTCGTCGTGCATGTTCGCAACCGCGGAAAGAGGTTGTCTCGAAGAGGCAAACTTGTATTTTCCCGCTGGCTTTGCCTTGGGGGCCGCGGGAGGCTTTTGGCGCGGTGAATGCGGGCCGCCGGCTTCAGCGCCGCGCCGGGCACGAGCCGTCGCCTTAATGCAGAAGATCAGGCCCAGTTCGTTCGACAGGTTGAAGATCGCCACATGGCTTTGCCGCGAACACTAGCGCTCGACGCCATGGGGGGAGACCACGGCCCCGAAGTCGTGGTTCCAGGGGCGGCGCTCTCGCTCGAGCGCCACCCGGCGCTGAGCTTCATCTTTTTCGGTGACGAGGCGCGCATTGCCCCGTTGCTTGCGGAACGCCCGGCGCTCGCGGCCAAGTCGCGGGTCGTCCATACGTTGCAAGTCGTCTCCATGCACGAGAAGCCCAGCCAGGCGCTCCGCCGCGGCAAGGGCTCCAGCATGTGGCTGACGCTCGAGGCCGTCAAAAAGGGTGAAGCAGACGCGGCCGTCTCGGCCGGCAACACCGGCGCCTTGATGGCCATGGCCAAATTGATCCTGCGCCCGATGGCGGGCATCGAGCGCCCGGCCATCGCCGCGCTCTGGCCGACCATCACCGCCGAATGCATCGTGCTCGATGTCGGCGCCAACATCGGCGCCACGGCGCGCCAGCTATGCGATTTCACACTGATGGGCGCGGCGATGGCGCGCGCGCTGTTCCACATCGAACGCCCGACGGCCGGCCTCCTGAACGTCGGCGTCGAGGAGATCAAGGGCGCCGAAGAGGTCAAGGAGGCGAACGCGCTTCTGAAGGCCGTCGAACTGCCGCTCGATTACCACGGCTTCATCGAGGGCAACGAGATCGGCCAGGGCCGGGTCGACGTCGTGGTGGTGGAAGGCTTCGCCGGCAACATCGCCCTGAAGACGGCCGAAGGCACCGCGCGCCAGATCGGCCAGTATCTCAAGGACGCGATGATGCGTACGACGCTGTCCAAAATCGGCGCGTTTCTCGCCCGCGGCGGCTTCCGCGTGCTGAAGGAGAAAATGGATCCGCGCCGTGTAAATGGCGGGACTTTCCTCGGGTTGAACGGAATTGCCGTGAAGAGCCACGGCGGTACGGACGCACTGGGCTTTGCGAGCGCGGTCGATCTCGGTTACGAGATGTCGGTGAGCGGGCTGCTCGAGCGCCTGGCCGCGGATCTTGAGGCGTTCCACCATCGCCTTGGCAAGAGCGCGACGACCCCCGAGGCGCAATCCGCTCCGCTTGGCCCACAAGAGGCAGGATAGCCCCAGCGGCTGGATAGGACGAGGACACCTTGGCAGTAATTCGATCGGTCATCCGCGGCGTGGGTGCGCATCTTCCCAGGCGCATCATGACCAATGCCGATCTGGCGAAGATCGTCGACACGACCGACGAATGGATCGTCGAGAGAAGCGGCATACGCGCGCGCCACATCGCCGACGATGACGAGCTGACATCGACGCTCGGGATCGGTGCCGGCCGGCAGGCGCTGGTGCGCGCCGGTATCGACCCCGTCGAGATCGATCTTGTCATCTGCGCGACCGCCACGCCCGACCGCACGTTCCCGTCGACGGCGGTCCGCATTCAGGCTGGCCTCGGCATCACCAAAGGCGCCGCCTTCGACGTGCAGGCCGTATGCTCCGGTTTCGTTTATGCGATGACGATCGCCGACAACTTCATCAAGACGGGCCAGTCGATCCGCGCGCTCGTCATCGGCGCCGAAACCTTCTCCCGTATTCTGGACTGGAACGACCGGTCGACCTGCGTGCTGTTCGGCGATGGCGCGGGCGCTGTCGTCCTGGAGGCGCAGCCTCAGCACAACGGGCGCGAGGATCGTGGCATCCTGTCGACGCTGCTTCGCTCCGATGGGCGCTTCGAGGATCTTCTCTACGTCGACGGCGGCCCCGGTTCCACCAAGACGGTCGGCCATCTGCGCATGAACGGCCGCGAGGTGTTCCGCCATGCGGTCCAGAAGATCTCGGGCGTGATCGAGGAAACGCTCGTCGCCACCGGCTATGCCGCGGACGAAATCGATCTGTTCATCCCCCACCAGGCCAACGTCCGCATCCTCGACGGCATCGCTAAAAAGCTGGGCGTCGACCCGAATAAAATCGTTAAGACGCTCGAGAGGCACGGCAACACGTCAGCTGCCTCCATCCCGCTGGCGCTCAATCAGGCCTTCGAGGAGCACCGTCTGAAAGAGGGCAGCCTGGTGCTCATGGAGGCCATGGGAGGCGGATTTACTTGGGGTGCGGTGCTCGCCCGCTGGTAATCTCGCAAAAGCGAAATCGCGACGCTGCAGCGCACAAATCAGACGGCAGACGGCCCAAAATTAGGCCGTGTAAGGGATGACTAAATCCCCCTGCGATATCAGTTGCTTGTTTGAGATCTGTTATTGACCGCCCGTTACACTGCCGGTAGCATAAGGAAAAATACCTAGCTACGGGGAGGCCCAGAAGTATGAGCGGCGGCAAGACATTGACACGTGCCGATCTCGCAGAGGCAGTGGTCCGCAAGGTCGGCCTTCCGAGAAACGAATCCCAGGAGCTCGTCGAGCTCGTTCTCAACGAGATTTCGGACAGCCTGGCTCGTGGCGAACAGGTGAAGCTGTCGTCATTCGGCTCGTTCGGCATTCGCAAGAAGGGCGAACGCATCGGACGCAATCCGAAGACCGGAAAAGAAGTGCCGATCACGCCGCGTCGCGTGCTCGTCTTCCGGCCCAGCAACATCATGAAGGACCGGATCAACTCCGGGCGCTCGCGTCGGCCGAAGGCCGCGGAGTAATGCCAGCCGAAGGCCGCGGAGTAATGCCAGCCGAAGGCCGCGGAGTAATGCCGTCCGAAGGCCGCGGAGTAATGCCGTCCGAAGGCCGCGGAGTAATGCCGTCCGAAGGCCGCGGAGTAATCGCGGAGCAATATTGCGCTGGGCGTCGTGCGCGGACCCTCACGCACCGCCCCCGGCGAGCTGGCTGCGGCCCCGCTCTCGCCAATCGCTTTCGCGCCTCACCGTAAGCTCGGCCCCAAAAGCTCGGCCCAAGACGCTGCAACCTCCCGCAGCAATTCTCGTGCGCGCCCGTCCTCACACCATCCGCTCGCATCACACGATTGCCGCACGCCGGCGAGACGCGCGAATGCGTCGCACGCAAGCCAGCATCCTCCATCGACTAATCGGATTTCGCGCGCGCCGTCAGGGCGAACGCGCATCGTCGCGTTGAGAAAAAAGCTGTGGCTATATTAACGAATTGATCGAGACGGCGCCAAACGTTGCAGGTATCATTGCCAACACAAAGCTGTAGCGTTGGGCGTTTGTTCATCTTCGGTCGAAGCCTACCGGAAGTGTCAGGGTCCAGACCGCGGAGTTGATGTGGGGCGGCGCGCCTCAGCGGTGCGGGTGCAAGGTCGGGCGCGGCCGTCCGTAAAACTGAGCCAAGGCATCGAGGGGTAACGATGAGCAAGGCAGCAGAAGCATTTCGCACGATCAGTGAGGTCGCTGACGAGCTGGATGTCCAGAAGCATGTCCTGAGATTCTGGGAAGCGCGCTTTCCGCAAGTCCGTCCGATGAAGCGTGGCGGCGGCCGGCGCTACTATCGTCCGGAAGACATGGAGTTGCTGCGTGGCATTCGTCATTTGCTGCACGCAGAGGGCTACACCATCAAGGGTGTGCAGAAGATCCTGCGCGAGCAAGGCATCGATCATGTGAAGCAGCATGGGCGCGAGCCGGGCGACACCGAAACGCGTGCCGTGTTGCGCGGAACCACTCCCGATGCGCGCGCGCTGCCAGCCAACGTGGCCGTGGCGGCCCGCACGCCGGCTCCGGTTCCCGCGCGTCGTGGCGCGCGTGGACGCACCAGCGCGGTCAGCCACCTCGCGGCCATCGAAGCGGCCATCAAGGAACTCGAGGAGTGCCGGTCGCTCTTGCTCGAAACCATGGGCAAGACCGAGCAAGCGCGTCCCGCGCGGCGTGCACGCGCCGTTGGTGCCTAGAGCGAGAGGCGCCTTGGCGACGGCCCTGCCCGTCTTGCGGCCGAGCGTGCGTCGCATGATCCGTGAGGAAGCGAGCCTTTGCAGTGCGAGGGCTCGCAATGCGTGAGATGGAGCTTTGGCTCGTCGATCTGCAGGCCTGCGCCGCGGCGCTCGAGCACGTCGAGGCCGCAACGCCTCGCCTGAGCGAGGCTTGCGAATGCCAGCTGGCCACCATGGCCTTGGCGGACGCACGCCGTGACCGGCGGCTCACGCATATCGCGCTTCGCATCGCACTCGAACGCAAGCTCGGACCAAGTGTGCGCGGCATCGCCTTTGCGCGGAGCACAAGCGGAGAGCCAAGCCTCCCCGATCGCAACGCGAGCTTCAGCATCGCCCACACGCCCGGTCTCGCGGTCATCGCGATTTCTGACGCTGGGCCGATCGGTATCGATATCGAGAAATCGCGCATCGTCCGCATGCCCGCGCTGCGCCGTGCGCCGATCGAGGCGGAGGCGATCCGTCTCGCGGCTGGCGCCCCGCTCGGCGGACGCGATGCCGATGAACGTTTTCTACGCGCCTGGGTGCGCATTGAGGCGGTCGCCAAGGCGCGCGGTACGGGTGTGGGCCCATTGCTCGAAACCGTGCGTCCACGAAGCGCTGGTGGGCAGGCTCCGGCTCCCGATTTGGCGGCCTCGGCCGACGCCCTGGCGGTCCAGGTCCACGACCTCGCAACCGCACTCGGCACCTATGCCGCCGTGGCCTATTCGGGTTCGGGCCCGCCGCCTCGACTGGCGCGGTTTCCGGTCGATGCCGACGCCATCGAAGCCTTGACCCGGCCCGGTTAGGATCGAGTTGCCGCCACCCGGGAACGAAGCGTTGACCGCGGCCCCATTGCCGGACATAAGGGGGGCCGAAGTCGGAGCGTAGCGCAGCCTGGTTAGCGCACCAGTCTGGGGGACTGGGGGTCGGAGGTTCAAATCCTCTCGCTCCGACCAATTACTTCAAAGGCTTAGGCCAAACCCCTCATCCTCGAAAAATCGCCTGGGACGCACATGGGACGCAAAGCCCGTACGCAGCTTTGCGATCGCCTGAGTCTGTATGTGCAGGGGATAAGATGGGCCGAAGGCGGGTCGAGAGACTCAGGCAGCCCAAACCCCTTTAAGCGCGATTCGCTGCTCAGCGTGTTTGTCCGGGTTCTCCCGCTTGAGCCGTTCAAGATTTTGAAGCTTCCATTTTACCGCCGGCAAGTCTGCTGCTTGCGGCAGCCCTATGAGTGAAAACTCGGGTTCAGCGTCGTGAAGCGACAGCAGGAACTTTCGCGCGGGTTCGTCAAGCCGGACCTGGATGTCTGCGAGGAGACGCGCTCTGGTGGCGATGAGATCAGCCAGGGGCACCGCTACATTTGTCATGCCTTCGAATTCGGCGGCATACGGTGCGTCAAGCTGCGCGAGTGTCGGCTTCAGCAGCTCGTGGGGCGGACGCCCGGAACTCGCGATATAGACGAGGAATGTTTTGAAGAGAGCGTCGGTCAGTCCCTCATTTTCATAAAGCAGCTTCACATCGTAAAGGTCGCGAGGATGTTGTCGGTCTAGGGCAGCGTGAAGCTTGCCGCCGAACAGATCTTCAAATGACACGACAAGCGTCTCGGCAAACCCGAAGCGTTCTTCCACGGCTGCAGTGACCGTGCGAATTGCGGGATCGTTCACAACGCCGCGAGTGACCGGGGACGTCTCGATCTTGACTTCGGCTCCACCGCGTCTTGCCAGCACACGGGTTTCACCACCGCCGCCACCGGCAATCCGTTGAGCGCGTGTTTTTGGGAGTTTGCCTTCAATTTTTCCCCGGATGCGTTCAAGGGCGTCGTCGATGTCCTTGAGGCTTTCAGCCCGATCTTTCACTGGCAGGAAGGTCAGATCGATATCGACCGAGAGGCGAGGCATATCTCTGTAAAAGAGATTGATCGCGGTGCCTCCTTTTAGAGCAAAGGAGGTTTCCTCGGCGACGATAGGAATAATTTGAACGAGCAGCCGTACCTGTTCTTCGTAGCGTTCACGTGCCACTACCTGCCTCCTGTCTCGGAGCCGCATATTCGGGCGGCACTGTGATGCGATACTGCGTGTGCAGCTTTCCTCCCTTGACCAGCGAGCGATCCCCTGCACCAAGATCGACCGACTTCGGCTGCACATGCTTGCGCCATGTGTGCGCATGACGATCAGCAAAGACGAAGAAAAGCCTTTTCACCTTTACGGATTTGCATTGCGCTAGGAGTGCAGAAAGTTTTTTGGGGCTGAGTGTGGTCAGGCTCTCAAAGGCAACATCGATTGAGTGAAAGCTTTCGTGCTCCGGCAATTCATCGAGAGCTTCGAGAATTGCGCGTTCGGGAGACGAGGTCTGGAGCGGCCAGTTCCACCACGGCGTAAGAGTTGATGGTGTTTCAGCTTCAAAGTTCGGCTCGCGGTCCACGCCTAAGGTTGAGCCGTCAAAAAGCTTGAGGCTCCGAAGCGAGAGCCGTGCGCTCGTGGGCGCTTTCTTGATCCATGACGGGATACGCTCGCCGTACAGGAAGACAGGCTCGCTGCCGCCGAGCCGCAGATAGTGCGAATATCCCCGTTGTTGCAGGGCTGTCATGCCACCAACGTGGATTGAGTAGTCCATGACCTTCTGAAGGGAGAGAACCAGTATTCTCCAGTCCTGCAGTTCGGACCCGGCAGCAGCCTCTGTGTGGGTGGGGCGCCGGTAGAGACCATGGGTGACGTGTTCCAGCCATCCGCGTTTGGCGTAGTCGTGGACGGACGATCGCCGGATTTTGCGAGCCGCCAGCCAACGGGAATCGACTAAGAAGCCGGGAGGCACGGTCTGAAGAAGGCTCTTTAGCCGTTCGTCCTTTTGTTCGCTCATGACGGACAATATAGCACGTCTTCAAAGTGACCGCCATAGCTTCTTTACAAAAACAAGAAATTGTACGCCTTGAACGTACAAAATTGTCTATATGTAAAGTATATCAAAAAGAACAAAACAGGATCGTCCTGGCGCGAAACCCAAGCTGCGCCTTGGATCTTGCCAGGTCGCCAGCTGCGGGAGCCGCTATGCGCTGGCCCTGCCGAACACGCTTGCGTCCTCCGTTTTCAAAAGCCGACCACCCACCGGAAGCCTTCCCTCGGGGCATGGTGGCGGCGCGAGCCCGAAAGGCTCCGATGGTCGGGGCCTCCTTTGAAAATGGAGGAAACAACCATGCTCATCATCTCACGCAACAAAGCGGCGTCCTGCACCGACAGCGAACTGCACTCTTTTCTGAGAGTTCTGTTCAACGATCTGGCCAATGACGCATGCGATGAAAGCAGTCAGCGCTGCTGCCACGCCTCAATCGAGGCTGTGCGCGCAGAGCAGGCACAACCGCGGCGGGGCATCTAGTCCCGCCGTCTAGTCGCGCTCCTGCTCCCGCCCGCGATCACGTTCATTGCTCTGCTCGGCGGCCTTCTCACGCTGGGCTTTTGCCATAGCCTTAAGCTTTTCAAAATAGCTCTCGCCGCTTGCCGCCTGTTTGAACGACTCTCGATGCTCGTGCGAAGCGCGCAGCTGCGCATACGCCTCGGTGCGGTCTTGTCGAAGGGCTGACCATTGCGCACGCAGCTTGCCATCCTCGTCGAAAACGTCCCGGACGCGCTGAACTATGGCGGTCACAACGTCATCGCCGAGATGGCCGAGGCGCTTACAGCACTTGGCTATCGTGCACGCTACACACTTATCAACGCGGCCTTTCACGGCGTGCCACAGATGAGAGACCGCGCATTCCTCATCGCGCTTCACAACGATCTGGATGTTGATGTCATCTTTCCCAGGGCAAGCCATCACATGAGCTTGCCGCCAGGCTACAGCGGTACGCGGTCAGTTGCGCTTAAGAATATCGACCTTTTTGACGGCGGACTTTTTGTTCCCAGCGATTATGGATCGTCCCGGCTTCCGGGGCCGGTCACCTGCGAGGAAGCGCTTGGTGACCTGCCCCGGATCACTCTGCATCTTGAAGGAGGACTGCGGCGTGGCGCGCGACGACTCGATCAGTTCGTCGAATACCCACCTCAGGACAGACGGCGGCTGGGTGGCTACGCGAAGCTCATGAGAAACTGGCCGGGCTTCGAAAATGCTTCGGGGATCTGGGATCATGTTATCCGTTGCCTTCCGCGCGACGCGGACACATTCCGTGAAATGCCGAACGGAGCGGAGTATCCGCAGGCCCATGCAACAGCCGTCGCTATTTGGCAGCGCCGGATGCGGAAGCTTGAGAACCGGCAGGGTGAAAAACTCTCCGAAAAAGAGCGCGAGAGCCTCAAGCGTTCAATAGTGCCGCCGTATCCATTGAACTCTTTCCCAAACCGCTGGTGGAAACTCCGTCCTGATTTTCCCTCGCGCACGCTCATGGCGCATATGGGAAAGGATACCTACAGCCACATACATTACGATTCATCGCAGGCTCGGGTTGTCAGTGTGCGGGAGGCGGCGAGACTGCAGTCGTTCCCGGACGGTTTCCGGTTCTGCGGCACAATGAATCCTGCGTACCGCCAGATTGGCAACGCCGTGCCACCGCTTCTGGCGAAGAAGCTGGCTGACTGCCTGATGCAGGCAATCGCATTGTCGCTTGCTGCGAGCAAAGCTCTCACCGCCGCTTGAGAGCAACGGTCCAAACCTGTTTCTTTCACATACCAGAAGACCAAAGTGTCCGGACTGCTTTAGCTTCTTGATCGTCTGTCTCAAGCCACCACCTCTGCGAAACCAGAGCGAGGTGGTTGATCCATGGCAGACGGCATCTATCCGGGCCCAAAGGGGCTGCGCAAGCGAATCCTTCAGATGTGGAGCCGGAGCGCGGCCATGCCTGCGCCTCAGCAGATTGAACCGCCAGCGCCTCAGAAGCCCGAGGCCCCTGCTCCGGCCTACAACCCGCCCGGCATGACGGCTGCGCGCCGGGCGCTGTGGCCGGAACCAGCCAACGATCTGAAGCCGGAGCGCAGCCCTGAGAAGCTCAGCTATACCGAAGATCTGAAAGCGCGCGTGCGGGGCGAGGAGCGGGAAGGCCGCTCGATTCTGAAACGCGACTTCGATCAGGAACGCTTCTAGCGGTCAGTTTGCGCCCTGCTATTTAGCCGTCCCTGCGGAGCCGTCGTCGCTCGCTTGCCCGGCCGTGGCGGGCGGCGACGGCGGAGCGGACGGCGAGGTCAGTCCCTGTGGTGAGTTCGAGCGAAGCGCCCTCTTCCAGGCTTTCGGCATGCACGAGTGTGGACAGTCAAAGCCAAGCCATCCGCACACCAAGCCTGTCAGCCCTTTTGGGCGGGGAAGTGTGAAACGGGCACGCGGAGCGTGGGGGTTTCACATATGGTTGTTCGAGCCGTCAGGCGAGAACTCCGATTCTACATAGCTTGCTGTGTGAGAGCAGGCGTAAGTTAAAGGGGTAGATTCAGTTAAGTAAGTTAAGCGGGTCGAAAGCTGTGCAATGCAGCAGCAGCGGCCATATCCCAGCGGCTCTCCGTTCCCGATACCCCGAAGTTTTGTTCCTGATCGCCCGATGATCTGTCCCTGAAACCCCGACGACGCGTTCCTGTTCTCCCGAAGGTGTTCCTGATACCCCGGCACTCAGCAGGCGAGGATTTCCGCGCGATTGCGGGCGGGCCGTTCCTGATCCCCCGATAGCGTTCCTGAAAACCCGATGGGGTGTTCCCGATAACCCGAAAGACTGGTGCAGCGGAGAGTCATACAGGCGCATGACGACTCGCGGCGAGTCCTAGGCTGCGCCCGCGAAGCATCAGCAGGCCGCAAACATCGGGAGATTAGGAACGCTCGGAAAGCAGCGCGGCCACGGCGTTGCGGTTCTCAAGCCAGAGCGTCTGCGATCTGCGAGCGCGCGAACTCCAGAAAGGCAGCCTGGTAGTCGTCCGGCGAGAGCGAGCGCTCCTTCAGCCAGCGGGCAAAGCGACCATTGAAGGCGAATACGTTCTCGTCAGGAAACTCCTTACGGAATGCGCTGATGGTGTCCTTGGAGAGCGGCATGAACACTCTATCCTTCTCGGCGGGCACTGCTGGAGTGACGCTGGCCTGAAACATGCCGATCGCATCGCGCCGGATCATCCGCAGCAGCGGATCGGGTGAGCCCTCGTTCTCGATGCGGAGATAGTAATCGGGCAGAGCGTTCTCGCGCGCGATCTTGAGAATCTCGAACTTGAAGCGGCGCGATGTGCCTTCGGCGCCTGACTTCGAAAACAGCGTCGAGAATGAGATGGCAAAGCCATCGGGCCCTGCCCCGCCGGCATGCTTGCGTGCGACACGGTAGAGCCAGCGCTCGCGTCCTCCGGTGATAGCGAAATAGGCCGGATCGATGGACAGAAGGCCGCCATCCATGATGATGCCTTCATAGAACCAGTCAGCGAGCGTGATGCTCATGCCGCGGCTGAACTGGCGCTCATCGTCGACATCGTCCGTCCAGGATTCGATCCAGCTGAACTGACGGTGCTTCTTGCCCTTGGGCGCGCGTATGTTGGTGACAATCGTTGTCGACTGAAGCCGCGCCAGTGCTTCCCGCAGAGAGCGGTATTCGGCTCCGCCCGTATGTCGGTCAATGGTCTTGAGGAGGTCATAGGGATGAAACGAGAGCGTGCGCGGGATGTCGTTCTTGCCGCGAGCGCGGAGCTGCTGGATCATCGAGGCGGCCCAGATCAGGATGTCGGCATCCCAGATGGTGGCCATGCCGAAGTCAGCATTGGCCGTGACGCGGACGAAGATGTTGCCGTCGGGGCTGACATAGTCGATCGGCTTCATGCGCTTTTTCTTAGCGAGTGAGAAGAACGGGCGCTCCATCACCTCACGCTGGTCGCGCAGAGGAAGATCCGACACGTAGGGCGCAAAGAGATCGATCTGGGATCGGTCATCGGAACGGGCCCGCTTCATGAGCCCCTCCTCTGTCGAAGGCGATCTCAGGCAGGCCTTCCGCCTTGAACAGCAGATTGAGTGCGCGTCCGACGAGGTCTTCCTCGGTCAGATCTGAATTGATGGCAAGCAGGCGGAACTGGCGTTTCACGCGCGGGCTGAAATAGCCCTGGATGCGCTTCATGCCGGCGCGCGATGGCGGCACGTAGGCGGGAGCCCCTCCTCCGACCTCATCATCTGAGGCCAAGAGATCAAGATCACGGGCACTCCTGGCCTCATGAGAAACTGGCGTATCCTTCCGATCAGATATGAGAACATGAGCATTGTGGCTCACAGCGTCATGAGAACCCGGCGACAGGAGAACATGAGCAGCGTTTCTCATGGTCTGCTGAGATGCTGTACTCACCGGCGCATGAGCAGACAGCCCCACAGGAGCATGAGTACGGGTGCTCATAGGATCATGAGCCTGAAGGTCAGCTTCCATGGCAGCAGCGAGATTGACGGGCGGCGGTTTAGACATTCGCCCTCACTTTCTCATGAGAGAAAGTGCTCATGTTCTCCTGAGAACACACAAACCGAAACACATCATCAAACTCGCGGGCGCATTTGCCGCCGGGCTCGTAGTCGAACACACTCTGGTTCAGGGCGTAGGCTCGGCGGGCGGAAGCGCGGTTGGTGATGCGGTGCGGGCAGACTGGCAGGCCTAAAGTCTTCAAAGCTTCCGCAGCCTGTTCGGCCTCGTTGCCGTAGGCCGGGCAGAGATTGAGTACGGCAAGAGCCGGCCTGCCGGACAGGCCCACAACATTCTCGGTGCGCTTGAGGGCGCGAAGATCAATGAACGACGGTCCGCACGGCACGATCACCAGACCGGACTGGTCGGCGATGGCGAGGCTTTCTTCGGTCGAGTTCGGCGACGTGTCGATAAAAACGAAGTCCGCCTTGTTGGCGCGCGCCTTGTCGAGGAATGAGGGCAGAGTGTCGGCAAACACGGACGCCGCATAGGGCAGGGGGGTTGTGTCTTTGCGGGCCAGATACCAGCGGTAGGTCGACTGCTGTGGGTCGGTGTCAGCGATGATCACGCCCTTGCCGCGCTGATGCGCGGCAGCCGCCAGATTGATGGCCAGTGTTGTTTTTCCGACTCCGCCTTTTTGCGATATAAGAGCAATAATTCTCATGTTCTCTTCTTTTATTTTCATTATCCTTTTCAACAGTCTGTCACTGCAAACTCAATTCTCGCATCGCCGAAAACTATCCACAACAAACATGATCTGACGCACTGCGCGGCAGCGATCGTCACCCGCACGGGCCGAGACGCGGACTATCGTTTCGACGTTGTGGAATCGCGCGCGGCTCGGCGGGCTGTGCCCGTAGAGCGCGGTCCGGCGGATGCCGGAGCCGCCGGTCACGGAGGAGGGGATGCCAGGGCATAATCACTACGCCTCATGCACCTGCGGCTGGTGCGTACAATATGCACGCAACCGATTTAGAACATCTGCCGCGCTGCTCTCAGCCGACCTCTATTCGGCTCGCCGCTTTCTTGGTGAGCATGGGGTCAGGCGCTACATCTCAGCCTGTTTTGTCAATCCCAATGCCAAATGTCCGGTGTGCGGGGTTCAGGTTTTCTATTACGAAAACGTTCACGGAAGCCGTGTCTTTTTCGACCATCTGGGCCCGCCATGGCCCAAGCACGACTGCACAGACCGCAGGAGCGCAACAACGAAAGTCTCAGCGCAGTGCGCTCGACCCGAACGGCGCAGGCGCGGCCTGTCACTGGAGCTGCTGGAAGCTGCACAGAAAGTCGCTGCAGGCTTTGAGGGCCATCAGGCACCGGATGACAACGAGGATGGCTGGGTGTTGCTGTGCGTGACCGCGGTCGAACGGACCGGGTGGAGGAACCGCATTACCTCAGACCTGCTAGGAGCCGAGGAAACCACAATCGTCATCCTCGCGTTTGATTCCAGTGAGGAAGTCGTGCAGCCGGGCGACATCGTGAGCCTCAGAGACGAAACGCTAAGCCTGTTCGATCTGGAACGCATGAAGCCGCGCACATACAAGGTCATCGTCGAAGAGTGGCGTACTACCGTAACAGAGTAGCGCTCCTCAACGGTCCGCTGTGAAGCAGTACCTAGTCAGTGCCCGGCGAGGAAATCCAATCGAGGGGAACGAGCTTCCTTCCTTCTCGCCATTCTTCAACGAGGCTGGCGTTCTTGACAGTCCCCCAGACCTCGTCGCCGGCGTGATCCAGCACGATCACCTGGAGATTGCCTTTGGCCGCATCGACTTCGTCCGACAGCGCGGCGAAGACCTTGCGGACCGCTTCAACGTCCTTGTCGGCAAGAGGGCGCTGACTTTTTTCTGCGCCGGCCTCAGAGCGATCGTCGGCCAGCTTGCGCGGAAAATACACTTGGCTGGGCTGATCGTATACGAGCAGGTGGGGAACTGGATGAGGAACGCTCTTTAGGAAGAACCGCTGGAGCGCTGCCGTAACCGCAATGTGGTAGGCAAGCCAGTTGGCTCCGCTCCCAATCTCCCACAGCCAGTCCTTCCGGTCAGGACCGACGACCCTGATGGAAAGTTCGCTGATCGACAGCTCGATCGGCAGGTCTTCAAACTCACAGTCCAGCTTGGGCACGATCTCGGCAGCGATCTTTTGCACAATCTGCAGCGCATGCTCGGTACGACGGCGAATTTGATGTTCTGCAACGCGCTCCTGCAGAAGCTGAACCTCCTCCCGCAGGCCTTCTACTTCATCGGCCAGATCGCTGTCTGATCCGATGGTATCGTAAGTTTCAACGGCGTTCTGCAGCTGGCCCAGGTACCGTTCGATATTCGGAATCGAGTATGCCGGCTCTGTGGTCTGTCGGAGATCTTCGCTGACCCGGAGCCGGGCACGGACAGCCTGAAGCTCTTCAAGCTTGTGGCTGAGAAATCCCTGCACCCGCGCAAGTTCGCGATCGATCGTTTCCGTTGAAGCAGGGCGGCGGCGGGCATCGGCCTCGATCAAAGCGAGCGCGCGGCATAACAGGTCAAGCTCTGCGGTTGAGGCGAGGCGGGGATCAACTAGAACCTGACCGCTGTCCTCCCCGGTCAGGTCTTTGAGCCATGTCGACAGCGACAGGCGGTCTTTTTGAATCTGCAGCGCGCCGCCATGAGCGTCCGCGGTGTCTTTAAGAGATTTGAGTTCATTGTAGCGCTGGCGAAGCTCAAAAGCCTCGCTAGAAACGCGGCGCTCTTCGCCGAATAGCTCCAGTGTCTGCTGCAGCGCCAGATCGACAGCTGCGGCGCTCGGCCGGACATCCTCGAATGACCGGGATGCAAGATCGCGCAGCAGACCCAGCAGCTGCGGCCAGTCTGACGGGATACTTTGGCCCTCCGGCATCAAACCGAGCTCACGCGCGCGGTCCAGCCATGACCGCGCTTCGGCCTGCCAGCGCGCCGAGACGTTGCGGATATTGCCAAGCTCGCGCTCTTTGCGCTTAAGCTCTTTGGAGAGCCTTTCGAGCCGGGCGCGGTCAACCAGCGTTTGAGCGTCAAGGGCGCCGAGAACATATGGAAAAACGGACTTCAGCTTCTCTCGGTGTTCGGTCGTGTCGGCCTTGAAGAAGAACACGTCGGGATTAGCCACCACGTTCTGAGGCTGAAACACGAACGCCATAAAGTCCCGAATGCTGGGCCGTGATGAGCCAATCGCTTGGCTTTCAGGGTCAAGATCCAGATTGGACGTGCCCGAGATGCGGTTGAGAAGCGCGCGAATCTGAGTGGCATTTGCGTTATGACTTTCGATGCGTTCGGGCACGCCCACGGCATCACCTTCAAGAAGAAGCATATTGTCCGTCGATTGGCGGCCGCCTGGCTCCTGCCGTGCAAGCAGCTTTTTCCCTTCGGCGGTATCAATCAGCATCCCGAACCATGCGCACGCATCGCGTATTGTCCCCGTGGGAATGGCGCAGCTTCTCGCGCCGAGGCAATAGTCGATGATTGGAATTATGGCCGACTTGCCGGTTTTTGAGTCGCCGCTGATGATGTTGACCATGCCGGGCTTGAACGCGACCCGCCGCGGGGCATGTCCGCCTTTTGACCAGAGAATGATTTCGAGAATATCGAGCTTCATTAGAAGAACACCCGCAGAATGCCGGAAATATTTGGAATGGAATGTGGCGCGTACCAGATGCCGAGCTTTTCGCCTGCCCGCAGCATGGCACGCAGGCGCTCAGGCTTCTGACGATCCGGCAGGGCCTGCGACCGCAGTGTCAGAACGGCCGCATCCTCTATGGCAACTGCAATCAAACCTCTGACGGACGCGAGCTGGAGAGACCGCAGTGTCAGAGGACGCATGACCAGCATGCGGTCATGAACGGCGAGCAGCTGATCGCGGTTCGGCTCGAATTTCTCGGCGAATTTTGACAGGGACGAGTTGGGAGAGGTCGATTCTGCTTCTTTGCGCGTGACGTGGTGAAAGAGAATTGGGAGCACCGTAAAGCAAAGGGGCAAAGGGCAGGGCCGTGTTGCGGTGCTGTTATAGGCGCGTACAAAGAGCCAGATCAGCACCGCCCCCAGAGCGGTGTTCTGAACCAGCTGAGCTTCGTTTAAGACAATATCTGGTCTGGCTGGGAGGGGCCCAAGTGTCATCTCAGGCATTGGAGTCCTCCTCGTCTGGCTTCTTCAACAGATCCCTGTAGCGCGGGTGCCAGCCGATGTTGAGCCTGTCCGCAAGCGCATGTACGGAACCGGGAGGAAAGTGCGGCGGAACATCCATTCCCTGCAGGCGATCGCCGGACGGCTTGACGCATTCTGACAGCAGCAGCTGACCGTGCTCCGCCTCGGAAAGGGACTTCGATTGAAGCGAAACGGACCGCTT
The DNA here is from genome assembly GCF_051860585.1 of Hyphomicrobium sp. Classification (GTDB taxonomy): domain Bacteria; phylum Pseudomonadota; class Alphaproteobacteria; order Rhizobiales; family Hyphomicrobiaceae; genus Hyphomicrobium_C. The sequence goes on along the minus strand of NZ_JBHYDS010000001.1, from coordinate 465,542 downwards.
CGTACTCGTCCAGCGACGCTCCAGGCGATCATCAAATTCGGAGAGGGATTGTTCATCGACCTGTCCACGATCGCTCCAATGCGTGCGGTCGGTCGCGGCGCGCAGAAAATCCGAGGCAGCCCGCAGCTTTTCATCGCTTTCGCATTCGATGAGTTCCATCTGGCGAATATAGATACTCCGCTGCACTTCCGCGTCGATGGCCGCCGGATCGGGCTCGGTCGCCACACTGTTGAGGACGTGATCCCGGTCCTGGCGTTTAATGATCGCGCGCAGGCGCGCGCTGAAGTCGGAAACGGCAATGATGGCACGCGACCCGCTTCTCAGCTGGGCATCGGCTGTCTTGACCACCCATCCGATTGCCGCAGCGCAAATGTCATCGAGAACGGCAGGAGACACGTATCGTTGGAGATGGTTGCGGATTTCCAGCAGCGGGTCGCTTTGAGAGATCAGGGTAAAGTTGGCGACGATAGCCACGCGCATTGCTGGATCGGCATTCAAAAATGCCGCGAGGTCCTGTGCGCAAGCAGGTTCCGCTGTTCGGGCGGCAAATGCTGCCTTCAGCGTGGCGACAATCTCTTCAACCTGTTCGGTGGTCCGCGCCTGATGCAGGGCGGTGACTATCGCGCCGGCCTTTACGGGCGTAACGTAGAGAACGTAATCAGTCTTGGCCGGATCGAGCTGCAGCCGCTTCGTGGTCTCAAGCCAGTTGGCGAAGGTTTTCCAGAGGTCGGGGGCCCAGTCCGATATAGGATTGTGGCTCAGTGCGCTTTTGTCCTGCTCCAGCAGATGGGTGCCATCAGCACGGTGGATTGCGACATCATCCAAGCTTTCAGTTGAAGCAGAGTCGCCTGCAGGTGCTGAAAGCAATCGGGCGCAAAGCCGGACCGGCTGCAAACTGAAGCCAAGATAGGGGCCGGGGGCCGTACCGGCACCCGAAGTCTTGCTGTCCAGCTGCTTATCAATAGTCGCCATGGGTTTGAATTGGACATGATTCGCCGATCAGAGTCCGAAGCGGTGTCAAGAGGTTTGAGAGTTATCTACAGCGATGTTTTCCTCCGAAGTGGGTCTGGCGTCGCGCGGACGAAGCTGTGGCGCAGTCAGCGCATTCGCTTCATCTCGCGCCAGTGCAGAATTTCCCGCTCCAGCCAGGCCACGCGGTTTTCGCCAATCCACACGCGAGCCGGGAAACGACGCTCCAGCTCCAGCAGCCGGACGTGCTGCGGACTGTAGACGATCAGCTCGCGCAGCTCCTTTTTGCCGACAAAGCGGTCCAGCCCGTTCAACACCGGTACATCGCCAGAAAATGAACAGGGGCCGCGGGCATCGAGCTTCGACTGCATCCAGGCCGTAACTTCATTGGAAGACCAGGCCACGCGGGCTGCGCCGAGGCGGATGCGACGCGGAAACGCGCCGTCTGCCTCCAGCCGGTTGATGTGTTGTTGCGAGAACAGGACCCGGTGCCGAAGCTGCTTGGCATTGATGAGACGGTCAGCAGTGCGGCTTATGTCAGCGGCGTGCGCGGGGGTATGAGCAAGATCGGAAATGCGTTCCAAGAGACGCTCCATCACGATGGGTCAATCGATGCCTGCGGCACCGTCTGACCAACGCATCGTCGATGGAGGGCGGTTTGCGCAGGGGAAAGCTGTTCCCCCAAGAGCAAGTCGCGCCGCGTGGCGGCAAGCCGTAGCGGCCAAGGGGCCACCGTTAAGGCATGAAGGTCAGAGGAACCCAGACGAGAAACCGCTCAAGCGTATTCTCGGAACGCATAAATAGGACGCTTCGGCAGTAGCCATCGACCAGAACCGGAACGGAACTCAGAGACGTTGCAATGCCGGGCGTGTCCTGCTTGAATGGAGTCGTCGTCGTGACCTGGTCAGCAGCCGATCTTGGATCATTGGGATCGTTGGAAAGGCGAGGTCCAGCCAGAAACGACAGATAGGGAATGATGTGCTGTTTGCCGTTGGGATCGAACGCGGAGATGGCCCAGACGCGTCCCAACTCCTCCTTTGACCAAGCAGAGCACTGGAATGTCTCGATGGCATCAAGGCTGGCAGCCAGTCCATTTCGCGGGCCGCCCGACAGCATCACTACAAGTTCTGCGCGCTCACTCGGAAGCAGCTCTGAAAAGTCCGCCTTTTTTGATGCTTTGTCTCGGAGGGCGGCAGAGAGATTGACCGAACTATAGTCACTCGCGAACCGTTGAGAGAACAGCTCGCTGTAGCCCCACCTGGCTTTGACCTCGTCTCGATCTGCCACCGCGTTCTGCATGGTCACCTGCCATTTTATCTGGGCATGCCATCAGGCCTGTTTCCTTTAATCCGCTTTTTGAGATGTGCTGCCCAAAAGCGAAGCGCGTTGCGCATTTCCTGTCGATACTCAAACCGATTGTAGACGCCGGCCACGCCGGCGAACGTCCCCGTGCTGTGGTTGAGAATCTTTTCGACCACGTGGGGCGGCACGCCCAGCTCTGCCATACCAGTCGCAGCCGTGCGCCGCAGATCGTGCAGCGTCCAGTCATACAGGTCTGCCGCCGCATCGAGCTCGCGCTTTCCCTTCGAATAGCCGGAATAGGACTGCTTCGGCTTGCCGCGGGCAGGGAAGACAAACTCGGATTCAAAGCGCGGCAGGGACTTGAGGATCGACCGCACACGCGGGGTAAGAGGAACGCTGTGGGCCTTGCCGTTCTTGGTGCGGGCGCCGGGGATCGTCCACACGCCGAGCTTGAGATCGAGTTCGGCCCAACGCATGCCGACAACTTCGCCGCGACGCTGTCCCGTTAGAAGCAGCAGCTGATAGATCGTCCCGAATGGATATCCCTGCGCGAGGCTCGCTTTCCACAGCGTGACGATCTCGTCATCACTCAGAACGCGTTCGCGCGACTGCTTCTTGGCAGGCGGCTTAAGATGAAGACACGGGCTGGCCTCAATAAGATCGCGCTCGACGCACCACGTGAAGAACTTGCGGATGGCGGCATAGGCGTGGATGGCGGCGCTGGGCGCGCCCCGTGCCACGATCGCGTCAAGTATGCCCAGAACGTCCTGACGTGAGATCGTCCTGACATCCCGGTTCTCCCAGTCCGGCAGAAACACCGACCGAAGAACTCTCTCGGTTTCGGCGGCTGTCGATGGACGATTGTGCTGCGAGCAGTAGAGCTGAACGAACTGATCGAGGGTCTTGGCAAATGTCAGTGCCCTGCCAACGGGCGCTTCCTTGTCATTGATCGTTGTCTGCGGGTCGATGCCGTTGGCGATCTGACCGATGGCGGTGTGTGCCTCGGCACGGGCAGCGGCGAGCGTCTTGTAGGGATAGCGGCCGAGGATCATGCGGCGGCTCTGACCTGCGATCCGATAGGTCAGATAAAAGACCTTGAGGCCATTCGAAGACACGCGCACACCAAAGCCCGGCAGCTTGCCATCCGGGTACTGGACCCGGCCGTCCGCCGGGACAGGGATATTGCGCACGAAGATGTCGTTGAGCTGAGCTTTGCCAGCCATTTTCTGACCCTCGTGGCAAATGACTGAGGGTCAGCGTGGGACGCATATGGGACGCAAATGTGGCAGCGCTGCGAGTTGAACGCATGAGCAGCTATGTTGATATTAATTTCGTAATTTCAATAAGTTAATCTTGACGTTGCGAGCGCGTGAATCGCCCTGGTATCTGCAATTTTCAGTCTGGGGGACTGGGGGTCGGAGGTTCAAATCCTCTCGCTCCGACCAACACTTAGGCCAGAGTGTTCAGAATCGGCGAACTAACGTAATTTCTCGCCGTTTGATCATGATTTGTTCGCGCTAAGCCGAAACAAAAAATCTGTCAAGCGAGTCTAGCGGGACCATGGTGTCTTCGATGTCTCGACGGCCGTACGCGCGGTCGGGCCGCTGAGTGCGTCCCCGAGCCTGCATTTGTAACGAAAGCGGATTATGGCCACATCAACGCTCTTCCGGTTCCGTTATCTGCGTCGCTCTCTGAGAGGCTCGAAGGTTTGACCAGCTAGTGCGCGTGATCAGTCGCGCCGGTCGCCCAATGCGGAGGAGGGGTCACGTCGAGGACGATCCGGGCCGGCGACCAACTGGGAAGAAGACAAGTTCCTCGGCAAGACCGGCTCGTACGATTTGAAGCGCAGTGTGCTTGATGACCGCAGAGAACTTCGCATGCGCGATCACGATCACCGGGTTCCGCTCGAGCATCACTACCGGAGCCCATGCATCGGCACCTTCGAGCGCGTGGGGCGCAGCCCAAGATGTGATCTATAATAACCTTCGTATGCGTCCGCTGGCACTTTTAGAGCGGACGACATCTCGGACATCGCTGAGTTCCGAGAAGGGCCATAAGCAGTCGTTGGGCGAAGTCGCGCTCGTTGTCCGCTTAGGGCCAGATTGCACCGGTTCAGAAATCCCGTGCAGTCACGCTCGGTCGCTTGAGGCCTCACGATTTGACCAGGCTTTGTAGGCGACCGGGATAAGGGCGACGACGGCGAGAAGGCCAAGCGCGATCAGCAACTGCGGCGTGACAAGCGCTCGCGTATCAATTGAGTAGACGCACGCATCCGGGCTGGCGGCGTTGTTTGCGATACAGGCCGTGTAAAGAGCGTTCTGCGCTTCCACGACGCTGCCCAACCCCGATCCCAAGAAGGAAAAGGCGGTTGTGGCCGGGATGATGCCGAAGAACGTCGCCAGGACATAGGTCGCGAGCGGAACGCCGAGAAGCGCCGGGACCAAGTTGACGACGACAAATGGGAATGCGGGTACGAGCCGCAGGAACAGCAAATAGTTGAAGGCATTCTCGCGAAAGCCCGCGCTGAGCTTCCCGACCCAGGGGCCTGCCTTCGCCTCAGCGGAGTCTCCGACCGCATAGCGGGCCACGAGGAAAATGATCGTCGCTCCGATGGTCGCAGCAACGATGGTTGCCGGAGCAGCGATCTGCCAGCCGAACAGGAGACCGCCCGACAGCGTGAGGATCGCCCCGCCCGGCAATGACATGGAAATTACGGCGATGTAGATCGCGGCGTAGATCAGAATGGCATAGAGAAGATTGCCGTCGATGTACGAGCGGATCGCCTCGTAGTTGAGGCCGATCGTTTTGAACGAGAGCAGCTTGTGCCATCCCATCGCGAACACCAGCACGGTGGCGGTCACGAGCAGCAGGAGCGGCAGCCAGCGGGCGATTGCTGAGCGAGGTGTCGCGGGCGGCGGAGGAAGCGCCGGGCTCTGTGTCGACGTCTCGCTCATTGTTGCCCCTCGAGGATACGTTCTGTTTGGCTGTGAGGCGCCACCTTTGGGGACGCGCGAAAGACGAAACGATTTAGAAATTTCCGGTCGATGTGATCTTTCCAATGCCAAAGCGCGCGCCCAAGAAGGGCCCCGTGCGCCGACCATCCGCCACGCGAGGCGATGGCGCGATGATTGCCCGTGGCTAACAACACGAGGAAATTTCGTTGCGGCTTGTAGGTTTCGCTCACGCCGTCTCCCAGCGATGCACGTAGGTTGCGCGCGAGAAACGGCCCCATTCGAACCGCGTAGACGCCGGCTTTTGGAAGCGGCTTATCCCATTCGGCGCAATCGCCGACGGCATACACATCCGGATGGGATACCGAGCGGAGCTCAGAATCCACGCGGATGAAACCGCGCTCGCTCAGGGCAAGCCCGCTCGCACGCTGCCAACTGTGAGCTTGGGCGCCGGTCGCCCAGAGGATGAGATCGCTTTCATCGGCAATTTTGTCATTAAATTCGCTGCCGAGCAGAACCGTCACGCCGGCCTTGGTCAGCGTTTTGTGTGCAGCTCGGACTGCGCCGGGCGCAAGGCCCGGAAGAAGCGTTTCTCCTCGCGTGGCGAGCGTGCCGTTGATCTCGCGGTTCGGCTGCAGCGCGCGGAGGCGGGCGAGGCAACCGAGCAGCGCTTCGACCCCGGCGGCGCCACCGCCGACGGCTGTAACTGTGAAAGACGACTCGGCGGGCCGGTTTGCGATCTCAGCGAGCAGCGTCTCCCAGGATTGGCGCAGTCGGCCAAGCGGGCGAAGCGACAAGACGAGCTTGCCGGACAGATCGGGCGGATTGAGAGTCGATCCGACGTTGAGAGACAGCACATCGTAGTCGAGCGTCATGCCGTTGGCCAAGGTGGCGCGACGCTGATCAGGGGCAAGCTCACGGAGTTCGCCAACGACGATCTTGGCTCCGGCGGCCGCCGCGAGCGGGCCGAAGTCGACGCAGATCTCGGAGAAGTCATAGGCGCCGCTCAGCCACCCCGGGACCATTCCCGAGTACGGGGCGAGGACGTTCGGCGTCACGACGGTCACTTCGACACCCGGCAACGGTGCGTCTGCCAAAGATCGCAGCACCTGAGCATTAGCGTGCCCGGCGCCGACCAACAGAAGTCTCTTCATTTGTCGCTCATTGTCTCTGCGCCTGGACACTCACCGCCGCTCAGCAGCACGGAATGCTGCCGTCAGCGGACGTGCGCGCAACAAACGGGATGTTCGTTCCGCAGCCAGGAAAGATGCCGAAGTGGGTCGAGAAATCGCCGTGGAACCGGAAGTGCGGTTCAAAGCGGCTTTGCTTTAGGATGTGCCACGTGTTGCCGCAGACCGGGAAGATCCGGCCCTTTTCAATGGCGTGGTGTCCGTCGAGCGTGAATGTGTGCGGTGCATCGGGAATGCCGCCCAGATACGTGACGGCCTGGCCGTAATCCTCACAAGTCTCCTCGAACTCGGGAATCTTGAAGAGGCGGTACGTCGCCGAGTAGAAGCGCGCCGATCCGACTTTGCCCTGGATCTTCGGATCGTCGATCTCGATCGGGCGGCTGGTGACCAGGCGCGGATCCCTGAAGCCGGCACTCTTTGCAAGTCTCAGGAAGTCGCCCCAATAAAGCGCGCCGCCGAGGCATTCTCCATACACGACCGGATCGTCGCGAACGTCATCGGGAAGACGACGATCGGCGTAGACATCGGCGAAATAGAACTCGCCGCCGGGCTTCAGGAGATCCAGCACGCCTTTCAGGACAGCGGGTTTGTCGATCGACAAGTTCACCACGCAGTTCGAGATGATCACGTCAAAGGAGCCGGGCTCGAGTCCGAGCGCCGGCAGTGCTTCGATGAAGCCCTGAAGAAACTCGACATTGCGCCGCTTGTGCCCAAAGCGCTCCATGTGCCAGCCGACGTGATCGCGGGCGGTCTTCAGTTGCTCGGGTGTCATGTCGACGCCGATGACATCACCCTCGGGGCCCACAAGCTGGGCCAGGGCATAGACATCCCGCCCGGAGCCGCAGCCGAGATCGAGCACGCGGCGGCCTTGCAGAAGCTCAGGAACAACCAGGCCGCAGCCGTAGAATTTCGCCAGCACCTCGTCGTGGACGTTCTTCAGCAATTCCTTCACGCTGTCCGGCATCGAGTCCGGCGTGCAACAGGCTTTCGTCCGGAGGTCTCCGGTGCCGCGCAGAATTTTGCCGTAGTAATCTTTGACGATATCGATGTGCATGTCGTTCCTGCCAACGCTGAGAGTTTGCGCGAGACCAGCGTGCCTCCGCGAGACGATGCCTAGAAGCTCCGATACTCGGGCTTCAGATAGCGGCCCCATTTCCTATCATAGGGGTGCACGGTTTTTGCGTCTCCGCTCGCCGACTGCAAGGGCTGACCGGCATTGGCCCAAGCGAATATCGAACCGATGTAGTTGGAGACGTTGGTGCGGCCCGCCGCCTGCAAGCGTTGCGCGAGGATTGAAGACCTATAGCCGACTGAGCAGTAAACGATGACCGGCTGATCCGGTTTGACCGCGGCGATCAACGCGTCGTCCTCGGTCTCAGGCGGAATGTTGATGGCGCCGGGAAGGTGACTGACTGCAAACTCCTCCGGCTCACGAACATCGATGATCTGGACCGGGTTGCCGTCTTGCTTCGACACGAGCTTGACGACGCCATCCGTGTCGATGTGGGTGACATCCGGGAATTCCTCTTTCACCGTGACGACAAGCTCGTTGAGATCCAGCTGCTCATCGCTTGCGCCGATCGGGCCGATACCAAGGCTGTAAGAAGCGATCGCGAAACCGAGTGCGATGCCTGCCGCAGCAAAAATGGGTTTGATCATCGTGTGTCTCCGCCGCTCTTTTGAGAATTGGTCCGCTGGTGTCGTGAGACCGCGTGATACGCGATCGTCGAAAGGATGACGCTGCCGGCCATGGCAACGCCTCGGATGGTGCCTGAAATTTTCGATTTGCCATGCTGCCTTGCGTGATAGGCAACGGGGATCTCGGCATAGGGTGCACCGAGCTGGGCGACCCGAATTTGCATCTCGACCGTCCAGCCGAAGCCCCGATCCTGCATGGCGATTTCATCCAACAGCGCGCGATGGACTAGCCGCATCGGACCCAGATCATGGAATCGCGCGGCCCAGATCAGGCGGATCAGTTTTGTCGCGAGCTGATTTCCAAAACGCTGCGGCAGCGTGAGGTTCTTGCGCCCGGCCTTTGTGGCCAAACGGTTGGCGAGAACGAAATCGGCGCCGCTGTTGGCTGCTTCAATGAAGCGCGGCAACGCCTCGATGTCGTCGCAGCCGTCGGCGTCGCAAAACAGAATCCATTGAGAGTGGTGCGGCAGGTCTTGCAGACCACGCCAGCAGGCCATGCCGTAGCCCTTCACCGGCTCGGCGATCACTTCGGCGTCTGCGGCACTGGCGGCATCGGCGGAACTGTCACTAGATCCGTTGTCGATCACGCGCACGTCAACACAACCCTGACGGCGAAGCCGTTCGATTGTCGGTCCGATGGACTTGGCTTCGTTGAGCGTCGGGATCACGACGAGAATCTGGGCGGCAGTCATGGTAGGCCGCATTAGACCACGCCCTGCCGAAGAGGACTGCTGCCGTTCGGCCGATGCATATTCGGCGGTCTCGGCGCGGACGATAGGTGCGCCGGCGAAGTCGGACAGGCGAAACGCGGTGCTGTTTGGCTGCACAATTGACAACTCTGACTACCCAATTGTTGACGAAGTGGCGTTGTATGCAATTGATCCGGCCGCCCCGAGCGATTGCGCTCGAGGAGGCCGGATCTGACTTATTTTATGGCTCTTGGTCTCAATTGCCGCCGAGGATCTGAGTGGGGATTGTGACGAACAGCTGGTACGTCTCGCGCTGAGCCGTGTTGCGGCCTTCGAACACTTCGGCATATGTGCCGTGAACCGAGGTGCCGCTTTCGAAGATGTAGCCGAGGCCGGCTTCCCAGGTCTGGAAGTTTTCCTGACGGCCAAGCGCATTCACGATGCGGATATTGTCTCTGACGAAGCTGTTGGGTGGCGTGCCGGCCGGCACGACATACGGTCCCTTGCCCGAATCCCAACCGCTCAGGCTGTGCTGATAGCGATAGGTGCCGGTGACAAAGAATTGCCCAAGCGTTTTGAATGCACCGACCGAACCAAAAATGTAATCCGGGACCACGCCGCTGACGTTCGCGTAGTTCAGGTCAGCGTTGAGGCCGAACCCGATGTTGGACCAATAGCGGCCGAGCCCGACGCCGGTTTCCCAGCCGCTGCTGCCATCGCCCAAGGCCTGCGGACGCGGGTAGTAGTCGCCTTCAAGGATCGCGCCGCCATAGATGGACACCGACGGCAAGCTGTTCACTTGGTCCGGATTTTCGGTATGGAGCGCGTAGCGAAGTCCGATGTGCGTGTCGAGGAAGCCATCGCGGGTTCCTTGCGGAATCGGGTTCTGGCAATCGCGGCCTGCCAGGGTGTCATACGATAAGGTGGCGCAAGTGGCGCTGCCGCCGAGACCGCCAGTCAGCGTGCCGTAACCGCCGTTCGCATCAAGCGACAGCCTGTCGGTAATGCCATAGGAAATCGCCGCGCGATATTCCTGGATCGTCGTGACGCGCGTGTACCTGTTGTAAGTCGTTCCCTGCCAAGCGCGATCGTAATCCTCGTACTTCGTGCCGAGCGAGAGTTCCAGCTGGCCCTTGGCTGGCAGGTAGGCGCTCGTTGCGTGGGCTGCGCCCGCAACCGGCAGCGACAGCGCGATCGCCAGAGCTGACCTCAGCCAAACCTTCTCGGCAATGCGCCCTACAGTGTAGTTCCTCATTGTAGTCCCCCGTTAAACTCTTAACTAAAGTCCCCTGGTGCTTCGTGTTCTCTCCTCGCTTCGCGCCGAACCATGCTGGTTTGCCGGCGCGACCAGCCGCTCACCGGCGAGCGCGCTCGCGATGCTGCAGGTGGTGCTTTTGAGAAAGAGAGAAGATCTCGTCGCCGCTTGGCGTCGTGTTACGCGGCGGTGAGTGTCGCGCTAGCCGATCGGTGCGGCCTGCACGGTAAGCTCGCCTGTTTTCTTCTTTTTCTTCGGGCTCTGGGTCTCAGAGGGTTGCCCCGGCTTGGCGGGCTTCTTGACCACTGGCGGACGGAACCCACCGGTATATCCGCCGGATGCAAAGCTGGTAGACGCTAAGGCTACGCTCGCGAAAGCAACGACAGCTGCCTTGGCAATAATTCGCATTGTTTCTTCTCCTCAAGACCGTCGCCCCGACCCTTGGGGAGTCGCAGCGACCTGCTGGAGAAGACCTCTAAACACTTGAATGCGCCTGCCGAAATACTGGTTCTCGATAAAGATATGAAGAATCCGTGCGCGTTATATTATTTGGACCCTTAAGGCAGCATATTGCCGATGATAACAGACATGCATCGATCAACTTCTGCTATCTGCGCCAAATTTCCGATTGCGGTTTTCCCATGACGCAACACCACTGCAACACTTCTAGCACTACGTTTTAATTGAGTTTTGGTTCAATTGAACGGCTGCGTACATTGCCGCGCCGCAGGATGCATCTAAGCTTTTTCAGTTTTCTTCTTTTGCCGCTCGGCGGCGTCATTCTAAACGGTTCCTGGGGCACGCGCGTAGGGGAATACTCTTGCCACGGAAGTAAGGGAAAGATGACGCTTCAAACAGTCAAGGCCGACGCTATTGGCGCCAGGAAGCACGCAGATCCGGTCAAGTTTTCGGACCCTGATTTTACTGTCAAATCGCAGCCGCGCGCGAAGGTGCCGTTCGAGCGTTACGACACTGTGTGGTTCAACACCGGCACGCTTTGCAACATCGAATGCGTCAACTGCTACATCGACTCGTCGCCTAAAAACGACCAGCTCGTCTATCTCTCGCGCGCCGAGGTTCTGCGCTTTCTTCAGGAGGCCACGCAGTTTTCCGACAAGCCGAGCCAGATCGGGTTTACCGGCGGCGAGCCGTTCATGAACCCCGATCTGCTGGCCATGCTGGAGGACAGCCTGTCGCTCGGATACCGCGTGCTGGTGCTGACCAACGCGATGCGGCCAATGCAACGCTTCCAGGACAAGCTGCTGGCGCTCGGGGGGCGTTTTCCGAACAGGTTGGCGCTCCGCGTGTCGCTCGACCATTTCGAGCAGGAGGGACATGAGGCCATTCGCGGTCCGCACACCTGGCAGCGCGCGCTCGACGGGCTCGTGTGGCTCGGCGAGAACGGGTTCGACGTTTCGGTTGCGGCGCGCAAGGCACGGACCGTTGACGAACCCGAAGCGCGGCGCGGCTACGATCGATTGTTCTCAGATCTCGGACTGCGCATCGACGCCAACGATCCGTCGCGGTTGGTGCTCTTTCCCGAGATGGCCGCCGACGACGATGTCGTCGAGATCAGCGAGGGCTGCTGGGACATTCTCGGCATGAAGCCGCAGCAGGTCATGTGCGCGTCGTCGAGAATGGTCCTCAAGCGGAAAGGCAGCGCGGAGCCGACCGTCGTGGCCTGCACGCTCATTCCGTACGCGGCGGCCTTCGAAGTGGGAGCCACACTCGAGGAAGCGCGCACGACGGTGACGCTCAATCATCGTCACTGCTCGAGATTTTGCGTGCTGGGCAAGGCGTCGTGTCGCGTCGATGGCTGATGCTTGCGGACGCATCCGTTTGAAACTTTTGATTCAATCGCAGATCTAGAGGGACGTGTTGGGGGGATGACAGTGCTGAGTAAAGCAAAGACTTGGCGCGCGCCGGGCATGCGTGCGATGTGCATGGTGGCCACGCTTGTGATGGCCTCAAACGCTACGCCATCCGCGGCGCAAGAGCCGGACGGCCTGTTTGCGACGGCGGCGGCGGGCTCTACGATCAAGGTCGATCATTCGGCTTGGAGTGGCTTGCTCGCGAAGCACGTGAAGCGCAATGCCAGCGGTCTCAACGAGGTCGATTACGCGGGCTTCCGGGCGACAGATCTTGCGCCGCTGCGCGCCTACATCGCGGCGATCACGCGCGTGGATCCCGCGACCCTCGACCGGCCGGAGCAGTTCGCACTGCTTGCCAATTTGTACAACGCGAAGACGATCGAGATCGTTCTCGACCACTACCCCGTCGCCTCGATCAAGGACATTTCGCTCGGCGGAACGGTTCTTTCGGTCGTGACCGGCGGGCCGTGGAAAAAGAAGGTTGTCGAGATTTCCGGCACGCCGATCAGCCTCGACGATATCGAGCACGGCCTGCTCAGGCCGATCTTCAAGGATCCGCGTGTGCACTACGCCTTGAACTGCGCGTCGATCGGCTGTCCGAACCTGCGCACGGAGGCGTTCACCGGGGAGCAGCTGGAGACGCAGCTCGATGCGGCGGCCCGTGAGTTCATCAATCATTCGCGCGGTGTCCGGCTCGCCGATGGCAAGCTGCGCGTGTCGTCGATCTATTCCTGGTTCATCGAAGACTTCGGCGGAGACGATGACGGCGTCATCGCTCACCTCAAAAAGTACGCGGCTGAGCCGCTCGCGACGCAGCTCAATACGGTAACTGCGGTCAATGACCATTTCTACGATTGGGCTCTGAATGACGTCGGCCGCTAGCGGGGGAGGGACCCGGTTGCCACCGCCGTGTCTGCGCGCGGCGTAATCGTGCAGCCTCACGCCTCAACATCGTCTCGATCCCTTCCGCTCCTTTCGGCCGGGCAAATCCAGTGGGCAATGTTTGCGCCTGTGCTGATCCTTACGGCCTTCGCAAGCCTTGCGTGGCTTTCGCAAACACCACCGGTTGAAGCCTGGCGCTTTTCGCTCAGCCTATTCGTCGCGTGGTTGGGCTTTGGCTGGTTTGCTGCGATTGTTCCAACGCGGGCAACATTGGCTGCTGGTGTGCTGTGCGCACTTGTGCTTCGCGTCGTTGGCCTCTGGACAGTTCCGATCTACGAAGACGATTGGGCGCGATACCTTTGGGACGGATACCGGTTACTGCAGGACGGCACGCCATATGGGTACGCCCCTGCAGCATACTCCGACGACGCCAGCCTGGATGACATCTGGACGGCCATCCTCGCACAGGTCAACAATCCTGCCGTTCCCACCATCTACGCGCCGACGCTGCAATACGTGTTTGGCTTTGCGGCATGGGCGGCGCCGGCGAGCCTCACCGCGCTTAAGGCGATCTTCATCGCTGCGGATCTCGCCATTTGGGCGATGATCGCGCGGATCGCGGGACCAGCTGCCGGTCTACGGTATGCGCTGTGCCCGCTCGTGATCTTTGAAGTGTCGATGAATGCGCATGCGGACATCGTCGGCGTGGCATTGATGCTTGCCAGCTATGCGCTCGTCAGGAGCGGGCGCTTGCTTGGGAGCGGAGCCGTGCTCGGACTGGCGCTGGCGTGCAAGCCTTTTGCGATCATTGTCGCGCCGTGTTTTCTGCAAAGGAAATGGTATCTGGCCGCGCTCGGCGCGGGCGTCGCGCTCGCACCGCTTTACTTGCCGTTTGTCGTGGCCGGCGCCACCGAGTTCGAGGGCTTGCAGGTCTTCTCGCGCTGGTGGGAATTCAATTCGTTCGGGTTCGCGGGGCTAAAGGCGGTCTTCGGAGATCCAGCTGCGCGACCGCTCGGATTCCTGCTCGGTGCTGCTTTGGCCACGGCCCTTGCCCTACGCTGGCGGGCCAAGGAGCCGGAGACGGTTCCGCCTGCGGATCTGTGGCTGATGGCGCTTTTGTTTTTTGCTCCGGTCATCAACCCTTGGTACCTGCTCTGGGTCGTCCCTTGGGTTTGCCTGCGATCGAACGCGCTCACGTGGTCCATCCTGCCGGCGATCTCGATTTCGTATCTGACGGCAGGAGCTCTCGGACTGACCGGACCGGGGTTTCACGATCATCCGGATTGGGTGCGGCCGCTCGAGATCGGCGTCGCGCTCGCGACTTATGCCGTCACTCGCCGCAGCCGGCAGAAAATCCGTGTTGATGCGTGATTCCGCTACACATTGTGCGTCGTCGTCCCAATAAGCTTTGCATGAATTCTTAGTTGGACAAAGCGCGGTTCAATGGAACTAGCGTTCAACTAAGGGCCGCACCATGTGCGTGGCCCGACTGACCCCTCACTCCAGTTCCAGGTGATCGCTTGTGTCCTGCGCCGACATCATGAAAGCCCTTTCGGACAAAACGAGATTGGCCGTTGTGGAGCAACTATTCTTCGGTGCGCGCCGGGTCAACGAGATCAATAGCGAGTTGAACCTCGAGCCGACGCTGTTCTCCCATCATCTCCGCGTCTTGCGGCAGGCGGGGATCGTCGTCACGCGGCGCGAGGGAAAATCGATCGTCTACTCGCTGTCACCTGCGGTCAGAAATGGCCACAACAGTCCCGTGCTCGACTTCGGTTGCTGCACACTCAGCTTCAACATCAAATCTGAAGGTTCGTGACTATGATCCGCGAAGCCGCCCTTGGTTTGTCTTTCGCAACTCTGACTCTGCTCGCTGTCACCGCTTTTGCCGCAGAAGAGCCCAGCACCGCCGCGCCTCTCTCGGGCCAGCTGACGATTACTGGGGCCAGCACCATTGCGCCGCTGGCATCGGAAATCGGCAAGCGCTTGGAAGAGACGAACCCTGATCTGCGGATCGATGTGCAGACCGGCGGGTCGGCGCGTGGCGTCGCCGATGTCCGCGCGGGTCTTGCCGCGATCGGCCTCGTGTCGCGCAAGCTGAAAGACGACGAGACGGATTTGACGGCCTTCACTATCGCGCGCGATGGCGTCGGCATCATCCTCAACACGGACAATCCGGTCTCAGTCCTGACCGACGAGCAGATCGTCGACATCTATCTCGGCAAGATCGCGAATTGGAAAGACGTCGGCGGAAAGGACGCTCCCATCACGGTCGTCAACAAAGCCGAAGGCCGGTCCACGCTCGATCTCTTCACCCACTATTTCAAACTGAAGAACAGCGACATCAAGGCCAGCGTTGTGATCGGCGACAATCAGCAAGGGATCAAGACCGTGGCCGGCAACCCCAATGCCATCGGCTACGTCTCGATCGGCACGGCTGAGTTCGAAGCAGGACAGGGTACGCCAATCAAGCTGCTGCCGCTCAAGGGCGTCGCTGCGTCTGTCGAGAACGTCCGCAACGAGACATTTTCTCTCGCGCGTCCGCTTAATCTCGTCGTCAAAACTGCGCCGGAAGGCACGGTCAAAAGCTTTATCGACTTCGCGCAGTCAAAGGACGTCCACGATCTCGTCAAGGAACAGTTCTTTGTGCCTTTGCAGTAGTGGTGGCGGCTTCGTGTCGACCGCGATCGTATGATGGTCAAGACGCTGTCTCCCAACGTCCGCGACCGGCGGCTGCTGTGGACGCTTTCGCTGTCTGCCGCGATCGCCGCCGGATTGCTGCTCCTTATTCTGCTCTTTCTGGCCAAAGAAGCTTGGCCGGTTTTGTCCGCGGTCGGCGTCACGTCGTTCGTCGTGGACAGCTCCTGGCATCCGCTCGAAGGCACATTCGGCCTGACGCCGATGTTGGCGGCTTCGGTGGCGATGTCCGCGCTCGCCGTGCTTATTGCGGCCCCTCTCGGTGTCGCGCTGGCGCTTTTCTGCCGCTTCTATGCGAAGGGCCCGGTCGCGCGCCTCTTCCGATGGGCTGTCGTGCTTTTAGCCGGTATTCCGTCGGTCGTGCTGGGCCTGTGGGGACTGACGACGCTTGTTCCGTTGATCAACGAACTGCGCGCGCCTGGCACCAGCCTTCTCGCCGGCAGCGTCGTGCTCGCCCTGATGATCCTGCCGACCATTGCCCTGACGACGGAGGCCGCGCTGACGTCGGTCTCGCAGTCGTATTGGACAGGAGCTTCCGCGCTTGGCCTGTCGCGTGAAGCGATCATTCTTGCCGTCGCGTTGCCAACGGCGCGCAACAGCATTACGGCCGGAGTGCTGCTTGCCTCTGCGCGAGCGCTCGGCGAAACGATGGCCGTTCTGATGGTCAGCGGCAATGTCGTGCAGTTGCCGTCGAGCCTGTTCGATCCCGTGCGCACGCTGACGGCCAACATTGCTCTTGAGATGGCGTACGCCACCGGCACGCACAGAGCCTCGCTCTTCGTATCCGGTCTCGCTCTCACGCTGCTCGTGCTGGCACTTGCGGCAGCGGCGCGGCGCAGCGGAGGTCAGGTCGTCCATGCCTGATGCGATCATATACCCGGGCTCGGCGCGGACCGGGTCGACGCCGACGTTCTTCTGGAGGAACCTCGCGCTCCAGAGCTTCGTCTGGCTGGCATCGCTGCTCATCATCGGAGTGTTTCTCTGGCTACTTGGCGACATCCTGTGGCGCGGCGCCAGCCGTGTCGATTGGGCGTTTCTAACGAGCGCGCCGAAGAGTGCCGGCCGCAGCGGCGGCATCGCTCCCATCATCGTCTCGACGGTGCTCATTCTCGTCGTCGCCATCGCCGTCGCGTTCCCGTTGGGCCTCGCGACCGCCGCGCTCCTGTCCGAATACGCTCGACAGGGCGGCGCTAAAGTTCGCGGCGTCGGTCTCAGCCTCGATGTCCTTGCGGGCGTGCCGTCCATTGTGTTCGGATTGTTCGGGAACGCGTTCTTCTGCGTTTGGATGGGGCTCGGTTTCTCGATCCTGTCCGGCGGATTGACGCTGGCGTGCATGATCCTGCCGATCGTCATCAGGACCGCGGAGTCGGGGCTGCGGATGGTGCCGGACGAATGGCGCCTTGGTGCGGCGGCGCTCGGCGTTTCCCGCAGCACAACCATCGTGCGGATCTTGATCCCGGCGGCTGCGCCGGCGCTCGTCGCGGGCTTGATGCTTGGGATCGGGCGGGCCATGGCCGAGACGGCGGCTCTCATCTTCACGAGCGGATACGTCGATCGGATGCCGCGATCGGTCTTCGACTCGGGCCGCGCGATCTCGGTCCATATCTATGACTTGACCATGAATGTCGCCGGAGGAGATCCGAACGCGTACGGCAGTGCGCTGGTCCTCATCGCTCTCCTTATTGTCATCAACAGCGCCGCTCTGTGGCTTGCCAATCGCGCCCTAGATCGAAAGCCCTCACGCTCATGAACACATCCTTCGTCGGCGATCTCGTGCCGGACAGCAAAGCCGGAGAGGCCTTTACGCTGGGACCGCTCGTTACGGGGCCGCCTTGTTGCGAGCCCGTTCCGCAGATTCGGATTGAGGCTCTGTCGCTGAGCTACGGGCAAAACGAGGTTCTACGCAACATCAGCCTCGACATCTTCGGCGGCTGCATCACGGCGCTAATCGGGCCTTCCGGCTGCGGCAAGACGAGTTTGCTTTCGAGCATCAACCGGCTGACGGATTTGGTTCCCGGCTGCCAGGTGCAGGGACGCATTCTGCGCGAAGGCGGCGATATTCATGCGCCGGGCGTCGACGTTCACGCATTGCGGCGCGACGTCGGCATGATTTTCCAGCGGCCTAACCCCTTCCCCTTGTCGATCCGGCGCAACCTCGCACTGCCACTTCGCGAGCACGGCCTGCGCAACGCTCGCGAAATCGACGATCGCATCGAGCGTTCGCTCAAGGACGTGGGCCTTTGGGACGAGATCTCCGATCGGCTCGATGCGCCGGCACAAGCGTTGTCCGGCGGCCAGCAGCAACGTCTTTGTATTGCGCGCGCGCTGGTGCTTGAGCCGTCGGTGCTGCTGATGGATGAGCCCTGCAGTGCGCTCGACCCAATCTCATCTGCCGTGGTGGAGGATCTCGTTGAGAGCCTCAGGGGGCGCTACACGGTCGTGATCGTCACCCACAATTTGGCGCAGGCGCGTCGCATTGCGAACTACGCGGCGTTCTTCTGGGTCAAGGATCGAGCGGGCACGCTGGTCGAGTTCGATCACTGTAAGCGGCTGTTCGAGTCTCCCCGGGACGAACGTACGGCAGCGTATGTGAGCGGTGCACGCGGCTAGCCGAGGCGATTTGCGTAGGGGACGCATCAGCCAGGACGGCTGCCGTGGAGCATGCCCCACTTCGGATAGCGTGCGAGAGATGCAATGTCGTCGACGTCGTCGATCTTGGGTAGGAGGGCGACGTTCCGTCCCTGCAAGTTTCGCATCGTGTCGGCGAGTGCGTGCGCGGTCGACCAGCGGACATCATGAAACGGATTTGGCGCGTTTGGTCTTCGCCGCAGCCCGACGGCCCAGTAGCCGCCATCGCTCGAAGGACCGAAGACGGCGTCTTGGCCTTCCAGCAGGCTGAAGCCCTTTGCGATCAGGTCGGGGGGGATGCCGGGCACATCGCTGCCGATAATGAGCACGGGCCCGGTGGGCAGGCGATTGGTCACGCGCATCAGGCGCTGCCCGAGATCGCCCGTGCCCTGCCGCACGATGCCGTATCGGGATGGCCAAGGGCCTGAATGATCTGGCGTCACCGCGAGCCACGTCGACCATCTGGCGTCGTTGCCCAGTTTCAGCAAAGTGTTGGCTAGGCTCACGCGCTGGAATCGGAGCGCCTCGACCGCGCCGGTCTGAGCGGCGAGGCGACGCTTTCCCGTGCCAAGCCTAGGATAGCGCGTGAAGATGACCAGATGGCAGTTGGTCTTCATGACGAACCGTAAATGCGCGCGATCAGCCGCGGCGGCACATGGAGGTAGTAGAGCGAAAGACAGAACAGATTGCGTGCGCTGCGCGTGAACCATCCCTCCTGCTTCCAGCGGAAGGCGGAGGTATTCGCTGCGATCGGCAAGATCACCAATCGTTTGCGACCGATGCGACGGACCAAATCGACATCTTCCATGAGCTCCCAAGATGGATAGCCGCCCACAGCCCTGTAGAGATCCCGGTGGATCAACAATCCTTGGTCTCCGTAGGGAAGCCCCAGGGTCCGCGCGCGCAGCGCGACGATCCATTCCAAGCGCCGCGCCTGCGGAGACATGTCGTCGAGCGTGAAGCTGAAAGCGGCAGCCTTTTCCTTATTGGGAGGACTGGCAATGAAGTCGGTGACGGCGGATTTCCAGCCGGGTTCCAGGTGCGTATCCGCATGGAGGAAAAGTAGCCACTCGCTGCGAGCCAGATCCGCTCCTGCTGCAAGCTGATAACCGCGGCCCTTTGCAGCTCGGACAAAGCGGGCGCCGTGTCGGATCGCAACGTCCTGCGTGCCGTCGCGGGAGCCGCCATCGACAACAACGATTTCTTCCACGCTGCCCAGCATTCCCAGCGTCTCGGAAAGGGTCGCTCCAGCTTCCAGGGTCGGAATAACGACCGAGATGTCGAGCGTGCCGATATTCACCACAGAATGCGTCCCGTGCTTTATCCGAACAATCCGAGGAAGCGAACAAGTCTCCTGGTTCGCGCGGAGAACAGTGCCGGCGTAAAGTAGCTCCCCGCCGCGCGTTTGCTGATCTCGGAGAGCGTCGGGTATGGCACGATCAGGGACGCGATGTCGCCGATCTTGTGATCCTTCGAAATCGCGAGGATCCATGGCAGGAGCAATTCGCCCGCATGTGCGCCGACCAGTGTCGCGCCGAGGATCCGCCCCCGTTTTCCAACGACCACTTTGAGGAAGCCGTCCGTGCGGCCTTCGGCTTGCGCCCGGTCGCTGTGGGCGAAGTCCGCGCGCAGGATACGGACCTGGTCTCCATGGATCTCGCGCGCGGCCGCTTCGGTCTGTCCGACCTGAGCGAGTTCAGGATCGGTGTAGGTGACCCACGGCAAGGCTTTCGGAGCGTTCTTGGCGGGCAGGCGGAACAGCGCATTTCGCAGCACGATGCCGGCGTGATAGCCCGCAACGTGGGTGAACTGGTGGCCCCCGATGACGTCTCCGGCGGCGAACACGCGCTTGTTCGTGGTGCGTAGGCGAGCGTCGACCTTGATGCCTTTGGGCGTGGCCTCCACGCCAGCCTTGTCAAGACCGAGCCCATCGATAGTCACCTGGCGCCCGGTTGCGATCAGGAGATGGGAGCCTCGGATGGTTTTCTCGCGTCCCTCGTGCTGCAGAACGACGGCGTTGCCTTCGCCGGTCTTTTCGATCCGCGTGATTGCCGCCGCCTCAAACGTAGGGATGTCCTCGGCCGCAAATTGTTTGCGGATGACTTCGACGGCTTCTGGGTCGTCCGTTGACAGCATTCGGCCGGCGTCGATGAGCGTAACCGCTGCTCCCAGGCGGCGATGCGCCTGGGCCAACTCGCACCCGATCGGACCTGCACCTATGACAATCAGGTGCGATGGCAGAACGGTGTTCTCGAAGATGGTCTCATTCGTGAAATACGGAACACTGTCGAGGCCTGGGATACGCGGAATGGACGGGCCGCTGCCGGTCGCGATCACGAAGCGGCGAGCGCGGATTGTGACGTCGCCGGCCCCAATTGTGCGGTGATCAATGAACGAGGCGCGTGATGTGATGACCCGGCAGCCGAGATCGGTGAAGCGCTCGACCGAGTCGTGCGGAGCGATTGTCTGGATAACGCTGTGGACGTAGCGATTGGTCGTTGCGAAATCGATTTGCGCGTCATGCAGGGTAAGGCCATAGCGATGGCCACTTCGCGCCGTATGCGCCACCTTGGCCGCCGCAAGCAGCGACTTCGACGGTACGCAGCCGGTGTTGAGACAATCGCCGCCCATGCGATGAGCTTCAATAAGCACCGTGCGGGCGCCCATCTGCGCGGCGCCTGCTGCCACGGAGAGGCCCGCCGAACCGCCTCCGATGACGCAAATGTCTGCCTTCAGATTTTCTGACACGTGGCCTCCCGGGCTGGTCAACGAACGACCAATCTCCAGCGAGTGGCCCGAGGGAATGCTAGTTGATCGCACGCGGCCTCGCTAGGTACGACGCGTGCGACGGATTTATCAAATAGCTTTGAATGCGCCGTCTGCAAAAGCAGACAAGATAGGGAATATGAAACGCAAGTTGTGGCGTCGGACGCATCGGGGTGGGGAAGACGACGCGAAGCTTGGCTTCGCGGCGAGGATCGCTGCGCCATGGGCGCGCTCCTAAATCAGCTCCACCTTGAGTTCGCGACCTAGGATTGCGGCCGCCTTCTGCAAGGTCTCGAGCGTGACATTGCCGTCCTTGGGATCGAGCAGTCGATTGAGCTGCGCCCGCGAAGTTTTCATGCGGGACGCCATTTGCGTCTTTGTCAGATGCTTGTCCTCGATCGCCCTTGAAAGTTGAAAGGCGATGACGTTCTTGATGGCGGCCGCCTGAAACTCCTCGAAGACGCCCTCTTCCTTGAGAAGGTCGTCGAGACTTGATCCACGGTGTGGGTTCTTCTTTGCCTTTGTCGTCATCGTTCGTACTCCTTCTTGCGTTTCAGCGCCGTCTCGATCTCTGCAGGCGGGGTTTTCTGTGTCTTCTTTATGAAGCCGTTGAGAGCAATCAACTCGCCATCAGAAAAACAGAAGATGACCCGGGATATGCGGTCGTCGCTAAGATCGGTGCGCACTTCCCAAAGTCCCCTGCCGAGCGATCGGCATAACGGCATGCCGACGGGCCAACCGAACTGGACTTGCATGAGGTCCACTCCGACCGCCTTGCGATCGGCGGCGTCGAGGCCCTTGATCCAGTCTTTAACCGGCTCTGCTCCGGTGCCTGTGCGGAAGAACCGAAGCGGGATCTTGCGCGGTGTTGGGTCGACCTCTCGTACCATTAAAGAGACCGTACCATATATAGTACGCTTGCGTCAAGCGCGTCCCCGGTGGCACGACTGCGTAAACGCCGCCATCGCCGCTGACCGTCCACCCTCGCAGTATCTCGACCAACTCTCCGGAGAACCACACCTGTCCCGTCGATCACTGCCAATGAGTAGCGAATCCGCCGCATTCCTTGAGCGGGGAGGTGATCGCGGAAGCTCACTGATCCAGTGCGGCCGTGTAAATTCGTCGATCACCCAATCGGCATTGAACCTACCGGCAGAGGGGTTCCCGGTTCTATCAGTATGACTTCCAGATAGACGGGCAGCGGTTTTTGGCTCAACCAGACGAACCTCGCGGCGTGCTGCCGAGGAGGTAGTGCGAGACGAGCGCCGGAGCAGCGTCTGTCTGAGCGGCGTACCTCCTCAACGTCGTTGTTGATCAACGATGCGGCCGATCGGTATTGGAATGAAGTTGGCCAGTATCATTCGGGCGCGGACAACACCTGGCGCGACCTGAGGCGCCTTGTGGGCTATTTCGGCGAAACCAAGCTGCTGACGGAAGTGACTGATGACGCCGTGGCGTCGGCACAAGATCTTGCGAAGCAAGAACGCGGATCCGGAAACGGCGCCTTATATCTCCAGCGCGACGGTCAATCGTAGCAGCACAGAGGTTCTGAAGAAGCTCTTCACGCGGGCGAAGGCGTGGGGTGTGCAGTTTCGCCAGGAACCGAACAATTGCATTTTCTGGAAGAGTCACAGGAGAGGGTGCGCGAGCTCGTCGGCAAGGAGGGCGATAAGCTCGACGATGCTGCGCGAGATGACTATGAGCCGTTCTTGGAATTTGCCAAGGCGACGGGATTGCGGCTGCGCGAGTGTCTGCTGAGATGGCCCGATGTCGATTGGGATGCAGCGCAGATCAGGAAGAAGGGCAAGCGTCTGGCGTATCTATCTCGAGAGAAATTATGTCGGACTTGCCGAGAAAGCGGAAGAGGGCAGTGCGGATCAGAAAAACGTTTCACTCCTCCACTAGTCCCGGACATGAACGCTCAAGAGATGCGCTGCATGTGGCGAGCATAGAAGGCGAGCTCGATCGAAATCCAATTGGCGTAGCTCTCGCGCAGATAATCGGTCGGCGCCGGGACGCCGGAGTCGTCCACCGAGAGAAAACCGATCCCGGCCCCTTCCGCGATGACGCTCGAGACCTGTGTCTTGGACAGGCCGAACCGCTTTGCGATCTGAGCACGGCTCAGCACGGGCGTGCCATCGAACTGGGCCAGCATCACCGCCAGAACGACGGCAGCGGCTCCCTCGCGCGAGCCGAAATAGCCGATGAACTCCGGCATGTGATCCGCAGGAGGCGTGCCGTCGATGTGATCGCGGCCGCCTGACACGAAAAAGCGGTCGGCGAAGGTCGGATCGTCGCGCATGGCTTCAGCCCGCCGGGCAGACGGCTGCAGCGCATCGAGTGCGCCCACGGCATAGCCAAGCCAGCTGTCGATAAATGCCAGCATGTTGGCCGTCGGGCGATAGTACTTCGAGCGCGAGTCTGTCGGACTTTTTACGGTCTCGATGAAGCGCGTTAGACGCAACATGGCCAGCGTCGTCTTGAGCACGCGCGGGCTCACCTCGTTGCGACGCGTGCACAGCTCAAGGAGGCGAGCGTAAGTTGCCCCGCCAGTCGGACCGAAGATTTCCCGATCGGCCTGCAGGTAGAGGAGATAGCCGAGCACGCGGAAGCGCTTCTCGTATGAGATCATCTTGTTGACGAGGCGCGGTGCCTCGCGGAAGCGCGCAAGTCCTTCAGTGTACGCGCGCACGGCGCTGTAAAACGCCGTCGATGCCCGCAAGGCGGCCGCCTCCGCAAGCAAGGCGTTAGTCTTCGGAGCGGCGGTGTTTGCGCTGATCTGATCCACTCGGCTGTCAGGAATCGCACACAGGAAAGAGGTGTGCAGCCACGACGCTCTGTCTACGGCTATTCGGGTGCGGGAGGCAAGGGGTGCGGCCCTACGGACCATCAGATCCTGTCAATCGACGAAAAACGGATCAGGTGCGTTTCTGACCGCGCAGCGAATCGATTGCTGATCAACTGTCAGCTCACCGCAGTGTGCCCATCGAGGGCCGCCGCGCGCGTCCGCGTCGTCATCCCCGCAGTCGCTACGGTGCTGCAGGGTGACATCCAGATCGACATTCGAGAAGTACGCCGCGGAACCTGTGTTCGCGGCGACGGGGAGGCTTCGCCCGCAATGCACGAAGCGGCTTTTGGGGACGCATGAGCGCGCGGGCATTGAGGTTCGTCTTTGGTGCGCTGCTGGCGCTCGTTGCGGCGTCCGGATCGTCGGCATCGGCCTTGGCTCAGACGCCGTCGACGACGTGTGACTATGTCAACGCCTCGTTCAGCGCCGGGTACACGCAGAGTGGCGGTACGTTCGTCTATGACCCTTCAAATTTCAAGCCCGGAGAAAGGCTAGCCTATGACATCACATCCCCCGGAGGGGGATCGCTGAAGGTGTTCGGAACTGTCGACACGCCCGTCGACACGACGTCCGGTCAGGGCATGACAACGGTGACCGGCTTGGGCACGGTCTCACTTCGGATCGAACCCATGACGGTTGCGATCCAGTGTCTCCAACCCCTCAACAATACCTATCTCTGGAGCTTGACACCAAACAACGGCGTTCTCGTTCCCTCGTTTTCCTATCTCACCGCCAACTACACGGCGTCGGTTCCGAATTCGGTCTCGTCGATCACGCTGACACCCACCACTGATGAACCGGCGGCCACCGTCACTGTCAACGGCACGACCGTAACCGGACCGTCGATTGCTGTCCCATTGGCGATTGGCGCCAATACGATCACGATCGTCGTCACCTCGGCTTCGGGCTTAGCGACCAGGACGTACACTCTGACCCTGTCCCGGCAGGCGACGGCCCCGGCGACAAATGCGAACCTGTCGAATCTTAGTCTGAGCACGGGCGCACTGACGCCCGGTTTCTCTTCCGGCACGACGAGCTACGCACAGTCGGTGGCGAACGGGGTGTCGACGGTGACGGTGACGCCAACGGCTGACGACGCCAGTGCCACGGTGACAGTCAACGGCAGCCCCATCGCACCGGGACAATCGACGACCATGTCGCTCGAGTACGGACCGAACACGATCACCACGGTCGTCACGGCTCAGGATCGAACCACGACAAAGACCTACACGTCGGTTCTCACGCGCCAACCGAATGCCGGGGCGGGCGACAACGATCTGTCCAACCTTGCCGTGACGAGCACCACGCTTTCACCTGCATTCGACCGCAATATCACAAGTTATACGGCGACCGTGACCAATACGTCGGTAATCCGGTTTACGCCGACGCTGTCGGATGCCAACGCCTCGCTGACAGTCAACGGGACAGGCCGCGCATCGGGAGCCCAATTCAATCAATCCCTCTCGTCCAGTGGGACGACCGTTGTCAACTTCAGGGTGGCTGCGGAAAATGGGACGCCTAAAACTTATACGGTCACGATAACTGCGACCTATCTCATTCCAACACTGACCGGTATCAGCCTCAGCGACGGTGCGTTGTCTCCCGCCTACGACCAAGGCGTCTCAAGCTATACGTCTTCCGTCGCGAATAACGTGACGTCGCTGACCGTTACGCCCACGGCGGCAACACTGAACCAAGTGACCGTCAACGGCAGCGTCGTGGCTTCCGGCGCAGCCTCCGCTCCCATTGCGCTTGCTGTCGGGCAAAACTCCATTTCGGTCGTCGTCAGGGCCCGCAGCGGAAGTAACACCAAAACCTACACGGTTGCTGTGACACGGCAGCCCGGGGCGGCGTCCGGTAATGCCGATCTGTCCGGCATTGGCTTAAGCGCCGGCACGCTGACGCCGTCGTTTGCCGCGAACACCATCAGTTATACCACGACTGTCGCCAACGGCGTTGCTTCGCTCACCCTCACACCGACGCTCGACGATGCAAATGCGGCCGTGAAGGTCAATGGCAACACGGTCGCGTCCGGAAGTCCGTCGGGCGCGATCCCACTCAACGTGGGAAACAATACGATTACCACTGAGGTGACCGCCCAGGACGGAACGACAACGAAGACGTACACGGTCGCTGTGACACGGCAGTCCGGGGCGGCATCCGCCAATGCCGATCTGTCCGGTCTCGGCCTAAGCGCCGGCACGCTGACGCCGTCGTTTGCCGCGAACACCATCAGTTATGCCACGACCGTCGCCAACGGCGTTGCCTCGCTCACCCTCACACCGACGCTCGACGATGCAAATGCGACGGTGAAGGTCAATGGCAACACGGTCGCGTCCGGCAGTCCGTCGGGCGCGATTTCCCTTAACGTGGGTGCGAATACGATTGCCACCGTCGCTACGGCGGAGAACGGTTCCACGAAGACCTACACAGTTACCGTAACGCGTGCCGCCCCACCGGTGTCCATCACATTCACGCCGGCAGGCAGCGCGCTGCCCGATGCCATGGCCAGCGAGGCTTACGCGGCCGGCATCACGACGACCGCGAACTCCAACAACACTCCGATCTTCTCCATTTCGGCCGGCGCATTGCCTCCCGGTCTGACGCTCAACGTGTCGACCGGCGAGCTCACAGGTCCACTCGCGACTATCAGCCAAGGTAATTACAGCTTCACGATCTCGGTCACGGACTCGGCCGGCGGTTCCGGATCAGCCTCTTACACGCTGAGGGTAATGCCGCGCGCCATAACGGTGACCGACAAGACCCAATCGGTACCTGCGGGTCCCCCGCCGCCGAACGTCTATCTCAATAGCGACGCAACGGGTGGCCCGTTCACCGACGCGAAGATCGTCGCTGTCTCACCCGAGAATTCCGGAACCGCAACGATCATCCAGGGGGAGCTGGCGGCGGCCACTCCCTCCGGGCCGTTCGGCTACTATCTGAAGTTCAAGCCCACGCCTGGCTTCAAAGGACAGGCCAAAGTCAGCTTTGTTCTGACCAGCGCGCTCGGGACCTCCAACGTCGGCATCGTCACATACAACGTAGCCTACGATCCCGGCGCCGTTGCTGTCGACTTCGACGGCAAGGTGCGCGACTTCGTGAAGGCGCGGCAAAACCTGATCGCCACCAACGCAAAGACGCCTGGGCTTCTCGAGCGCCGCCGCATGACCAAGGCGTCCAGAAGTGTCGAGACACGCGTGACACCTTCCGGGGAAGAAGGCGTCAACCTCGGCATCGCGACGAGCCTTGTCGGGCTACGCGCGGCCAGGAACAACGGCGCCGGAGCGATGCAACCGCTGAACGTCTGGATCGACGGCACGCTGATGGCCCAGAAGCGCGATGAGACCGACGGTGGATGGGGCAGCTTTGGCATGTTTTCGGTGGGCGCCGACTACCTGCTCACGCCCGCCACGCTGATCGGCATCTCGCTTCATGTCGACCGCATGACCGACCCCTCCGATGACGAGTCCGTACTTCGAGGCACAGGCTGGCTCGCCGGTCCTTACGTTTCGCTCGAGATCGTTCAAGGCGTCATTATCGATACCAACCTCCTCTATGGAGGCTCCTCGAATGACATCGGCACCGCGTTCTTCAACGGCACGTTCGAAACCAACCGCTGGATGTGGTCGGCCAAGATCGCGGGCCAATGGAGAGCAGACGAGACAACGCTGGTCACGCCGAAGTTGGGCGCCGTCTACTTGAACGAGCAGGTCGAGGACTATGGCATAGGAAGCCCGGCGGGCGACCGGCTATTGATTGCAGGTTTCACGGAGGAGCAGATCCGTGTCAGCGTCGGTGCTGACTTCGAGAAGCAATACCTGCTCGAAAGTGGTCTCGTGCTCGTTCCGCGTCTCGGTGTTACGGCCGGTGTCGCCTCGCTCGACAACAGCGGCTTGTTCGGCTCGCTGACGACGGGCTTCTCCCTATCGGATGGAATGAGCTGGGATCTCGATGCGGCGCTGCTGCTCAGCCTCGAAAGCGAGGGGCAGGTGGCGACCGGCGGCAAGCTCGGCGGCACCGTCCGATTCTGAAATTTTCCAACGTCCGATTCGGGTCTCTAGCGATCTTAGCAGCAGCGATCTAAGGTCGCGTTCTTTTCGGAGCATGATCGGGCCAAGAGTGGTCGCAAGCGCGAGGGTCCGACGCGTGACATCTGGCTGCGCAAGACCGATGCTGTCTTGGATCAGGCGCTAATCTCGTCATGCAAAGCACTCGCCATGCTGATCGGCCTGATATCGCTGACCCCGCTTTGACGTTTGCCCGGCGCCCTCCTGATCCCGGGGAAGCTTGCATCCCTAACAGATGCTGAACAACCAATCTCGAATTTGAGCGAGAGCTTAAAATTGGTCCTTACGGCAGTCTGCTAGCGTAGGCGGAGCTGAGGGAATACACATGTTTCAACTGCATGGACGGCTCGAACCCACGTCTTTTCGGCGCGCGGCCGCGTGGCGGATCGGATTGTTCTTCGCTTCGATTGTCGGGCTGCCCTTTCTACTTTGGGGCCTAGCGTGGATAACGGGGTGCGGCAGCACTCCCGGCGGCTGCGATGCCTTGGGCGTCGTGACCGTGATTGTTTTCAAGCCATTCGTTTTTTTGATATTCGTCGCGTCACTCGCCGGCATATCGCTGCGCCGTGCCCGCGATGCAGGACTTCCGGCTATCGCGGGCCTCTTCATTCCCATCATGATGGTTGGCGACAGCGCCTTCGGGGTGCTCGGCGCGACCCCGTTCAGCTATCGCTTCTCGGGCGGAGCCATCTGGGGCATCCCCGGACCGCTCTACGCGATTTTCACGCTGCTGTGCATCGCGCTGCTGTCGCTTATGCCGTCGGCTCCCTTGTGTTCTTGGAGGGCTGACAAGCGATCGCGCGCCGAGCTCGTTGCGCTCACGGTGCTCGCGGCGCTGCTTTGCCTTTGCGCGATCCTGCACATGATCCGGACCGTCCCGACGTTTTTCATCATCGCGGTGCACGCTCCCGGATTTCAGACCGTGATGCAGTTCGTGGGTCTGGCGCCGTATCTGATGGCGGCCTTCCTCGCTGTTGCGTCGTTCGTCGTCGTTCGAGCCCGCAGCGCCCCGCAAATGGGATTCGAGAGCGGAGCGGAAGAGATCGAGACCGGCGAGCAGAGATCGACCCCACCCGGGCTCCAATGGTGTTTCCTCGCCGGCACGATCGTAACAGGCCTCGCGCTTCTCTTCGGGGAAGGCCCGGAGAAGGCGCTCTCGCCGATCGGCTTCATCGTCACGTTTACGTGGATAGTTCTGCCGACGTACGTGCTCTACACGATGCCGATCCTGGCGTTATGGAGGCTTGTCTCCCGCCCAAATATCGCAACGGCCGCCCTCGTCGTGCTCGCGCTCGGACCATTTGCGTTGTGGCTCGCCGCCTACGAAGCGGCGAAGGAGCATGACCCTCGGGAGCGGACGGAGCTGGCAGCCATCGCGAAAGTTGCGCCGCCCCATCCTACGCCCGATACCATCCTCTACGAGGACCGCACGCGCGCCCGATTGGAGCGCATTCTCGAACTGACAGGAGCTAAGCGCGTCATCCTCAGGGAGAACGGCGACCGGCGCCTCATGCTTTACGCGGGCAAGCAGCAGCATGGAACACGCGAGTTCACCGAGGTGACGGAGTTGCCGGCCGAATACCTGCATCTGATCGTCGGACGCGGAAGCTCCTTCGCCAAGGATCGCCAAATTTACTGGGGTGACGGCGGTCCCTTCGAGCTCCGCCACGTGACGCCCGGCAACAGCACGCTGATCGGCGCCTGGTATCGGGAGTTCTACCGGAAGCCGGTCATGCCACCCGTGCTGACGACCCAGGGGTGGTACGCCCCTTCGAACACCGTGACCACGACCCAAAGCGACAACGCACTCGATGATTTCGTGCGCCGCACGCTGAGAACAGAGCAGCGAGCCTCGGCGCTGGACTGAGACACGTCGAGCGGTCGCGCTGAAAAAGCCCGACGTTGATCCTCTCGCACGTCCTGTGCTTCATATGCAGGAGCAGAACGCGAAGAGCGCCGACCAGGAAGCCGTTCTCAAGTGAAGTGCTGAAGTCCGCTCAGGGTCACAATCGTCGGTTGGTAACCACCCGACGGATCTTCGCGCCGTCCAGCTCTTGCTCGGGCATTCAAAGATCGAGAGCACGGTAAGGTACCTCGGCATCGAGGTCGACGATGCAATCGAGATTGCTGAGAAGATCGAAATCTGACGGCAGCGCTACCCTCATAAGCAGACTTGGTCGGCGAGTGCACGGGGGGGCGCCGACCGGCCAAGGCACCAATGTCGGCTTTTGGGACGAACCGTCTAAGCGGCCATGTCTGTGAAGGGCCATTAGCAGACGAAGAAGACGCTGCCTGCACTAGCAATACCGCTCGATCCCATCGCGCAATTACAGCGCCTTCCCGTGAAGTTCGCTTACCGATACAAATGGACACCAAACGCCTGGCCGGCCCGACACGCCGCCAGCGATGTGTGCGATGTTATTGTGTTGCAATTTTTTCCTGGATTGCCGTCGCGTTCGGCTCGCGAAGGCTAATTCATTGACGCAGATTGCATTTTTCACGTGGCGGCATCATTTTTTTTGTGTTGCAGGTGTGTGCCGTGGTCTAACGACTCGGGAGCATCCGCATTCTATGGTCGCCCTGGCGGCCAGAGCCATTTTTCTTGGAGCAGCATGACCACACGAGCATCGCGCCTAGATCGTATGCCAGATAGCGAACTGCTGCGTCTGCGGTTCTGCGACTTGCCGCTCCGGCTGAAGGGTTCCGTGATCGAGCAACGGGCGCACTCTGTGTTCGACGATCTGTCCGCGCGCGGCATCCGCTTCCGCCCCACCCTCTGGATCTCCGAGCAATGGTACAATCCCGACGAGGTCGTTGGGTTCGCCGTGCCGTTCTATCTGCTGCATCCGCGTTTGATCCGCCTCGAGCGCAAGATGATGCTGGAAGCCGAAGGTGCGTCTCTGGAGGATGCACTAAGCATCGTACGGCATGAAACCGGACATGCGGTAGACGAGGCGTTTCAGCTTCGCAAAATGAGCGAATATCGCAAGGTGTTCGGTTCGCCAAAACGGGCGTATCCGACGGACTACGTTGCGGACTCGGATAGCCGCGATTTCGTCCAGCATCTCAACGCGTGGTACGCGCAGTCGCACCCGGTCGAGGATTTTGCCGAGACGTTCGCCGTGTGGCTTCGCTCCAAGAACGGCTGGCGCCGGAAGTACCGCGATTGGCCGGCTTATGAGAAATTGTGCGCGGTCGATGCATGGATGCGCGATCTCCGTGACGTCGAACCTCAGATAAAGCCACGGCGGATTGCGAACGAATTGAAGGAATCCACGCGGACGCTCGCCGAGCACTATGAAGAAAAGCGGGAGTTTTACGCCATAGACGCCGAAGACGAATTCGATGGCGTGCTACAGCGGATCTTCGAGGCGAGCGGCACCGGAAGTCGCGCGCGCGGGAACATGTCGGCAGCGGCCCTGCTGGCAGAACACCGGACGCGGCTGCGCAGGCGTACAGCGAAGCCGCTCGGGGTTCCGGCCTACGTCGTCGATCAGGTGTTGCGCCAACTCGCTCATCGAGCGCGCATTTTGAAGCTGAGACAGACGCGTCCGAAGGCGGAAACGGTCAGGAGGGTTTTGCGACTCGTTTCCCGCGCGACCGTCTCTATAATTCGGAACAGCCCGAGACTACCGCTATGATTACGATCAAGAGATCCAAGAAAAAGCTGACGGTCGTTCTTCTGGCCGACGAGCGATTGCTGCCGAACGGGGACATGAACGACCTCAGCGGCAAAGAGCGGATGCTGCGGAAAACCGAATACGACGTCAAACAAGCCATTGAGTCGCTCGGTCATACTCTCGTGCTGGTTGGGATCTCGAATGATCTCTCGACGATCACCAACGCACTCGAAGCCCACAAACCGGATATCGTTTTCAACCTCGCCGAGGAGTTCAACCACGTCGGGCACTTCGATCAGCACGTCGTCAGCTTCCTGGAGATGCTTCGTCAGCCTTACACCGGCTGCAACCCTCGCGGCCTCACGCTCGCCCGCGACAAGGCCCTGACCAAGAAAATCCTCGCCTACGACGGGATGAAGGTGCCGGAGTTCGCCATCTTCCCCATGAGGCGCACCACAAAGCGTCCCAGCACCTTGGCGTTTCCGCTCTTCGTCAAGTCGCTGACAGAAGAGGGCTCGATCGGGATCTCGGGGGCGTCGATCGTGCGCGACGACGTCAAACTGATGGAGCGCGTGGACTTCATACATCGCACCGCATCATCGGCGGCGCTGGCCGAGGAGTACATCGAAGGCCGGGAAATCTATGTCAGCATGATGGGCAACGAGCGCGTGACGGTATTGCCACCGTGGGAGTTCTTCGTCGAGAACCGGCCTGCGGGATCACCGTTAATCGCGACGGGCCGCGGCAAATGGGATCCGGACTATCAGGATCAGGCTGGCGTGATGACAGGCCCGGCCGAGATCAGTGAAAAACTTGCCGCGAAATTGCAGAAGCTGTCGCGCGACATCTATCGGCTGCTTGGCCTCAGCGGTTACGCGCGGCTGGACTTTCGCGTCACGGATGGCGAGGAGGCTTATCTTCTCGAAGCCAACCCCAATCCGCAGATCGCCTCGGACGAGGACTTCGCCAGTGCGGCGGAGGCCGCGGGCATCGAATACCCTGAGTTGATCGAACGGCTTATTCGCTTCGGAATGAGCTACGATCCCGAACGCATGATCATTTGATAAAAGTGGCATCGGCCGCGCGGGTTGTCCGTGGCGCAGCGCTCGGGTCGCTAAGGTCCCATGTGCAGACATCCGCGATGACCAAAGCCCGCGCGAACAGCGCCTGAAACCGCAAATCGGGCGTCTCAAGCCGGAGACCTGAGCCGTCGGGGTTGGCGCGAATGCATCCCGACGGAGATGGGGGATGACCGTTTCCGGGACGATCGGGTATATCATCGGTGCCCGCAACCGCCCGCCGGCCTATCCTTGCAGAGAACTGTCTATGGTCCTAAAGCCCAGAAGTGCGGTCGCATCAGCTCTCGCGGTTGCCATGCGAGACGTCGGTCTCAGTTCCAAAACGGTGATTCGCATCGGCTTCCTGGCGCCCCTGACGGGTGCGCTGAAGTCTTGGGCGGTTCCGGGCCTCAACGGTGCGATGATCTGGATCGATCGCATCAACAGCACCGGAGGTCTGAAAGTCGGCAACCGGAAGTACATGATCGAACTCATTCAGTTCGACACGATGTATCAACCGAAGCTGGCTCTGCAAGGCGCGCGCAAGCTCATTCTCGAAGACGGGGTGAAGTTGCTGCTGATGATCGGCGGTGACGATATTTCCCCCGAGGTGCGAAGGCTCGTCAGCCAATATCGGATGCTGGTCGCCACGCTACTGCCGAGCGACCTCTCGCCGGATAGCCCGACCCTGGTTGCGCCGAGCGAGGTGCATCCTCTTTACAACGTCACCGGCGTGGACTGGCTTCGCCGCACCAAGCCCCATCTGAAGACGGCAGCGATGTGCGCCCAACGCGATTTGTTGGGGTTGCCGTCGATTGCAACCTATCGCGCGGCCTTCGAGGCGGCGGGAATCGAGCTTGTGGCGGAATGCCTGTTCGACCCCGACATGGAAGACTTCGGGACAATTGTGGAGCGGTTGATGGCCGCTTCACCCGACATCCTCTGTTGGGACACCGTGTACGAGCCGTTCGTTCACGCCCTCACGATCGAAGCGTTCAACCGCGGCTTCAAAGGTCAGCTGCTCTCCTGTACGTGCGACAACTACCCGGAGCTCATCGAGCGAACCAGCCCGTCCTTCATGGAAGGGTTTGTATTTCAATTCCCGGATTTCGACGATCAGCGCCTCAACGAGCCGCAAATCAATTTTGATGACCCCAACGCCTTCTACGATGAATTCTGCAGGCGCTTCCCGGGCTCGTGGAGCGCCGTGTCCTGGGAATATGCCTCCACCCTCGAACTCTGGAAATCAGCCGTACAGCGGGCTCGAACGTTCGAGCCGTTCTCCGTGCTGTCGATGATGAAGGTGGGCGGAGTTGGCCACCATGCCTTCGGCGAGGCGATATGGTGGGGCAAGGACCTCTTCGGCATCGACAATGCCCTCGTCGGCGATTGGCCCGTCGTGGCCATCGTGGACGGACGTGCGCGCATCCAAGATTTTGTATCGATGCAGGATTGGTGGGCGAAGCACAAAGCGGTGCTGGTCAGACACCTGCGCTCCCTCGATTTGATGTGGGATCAGCGCGAATCCCTTGCGTCGTCGACGTAGGGCTGGCCGCGTCTTCCGATCACGACTCGTAGATCATCGTCTCATGCGTGCTCGAGACATGCAGCGTGATCAGCTCAACGGCCGTCTCGACGTTTCTGCGTTCGATCGCATTGTACAGCGAGCGAAACAGGTGCTGGTTGTTGCGGATCCTTGCCGGCGTCAGCATCTCGCGGCGGCTTGCGGCCCACTGCGGGTGCCGCCGAACCTCGTGCAAAATGGCGTACATCGCGACGATCAGAGAATTGTGCGTGCCGCGGGCGATGATCATCATGAACCCTTCCTCGAGCGCCGCGAAGGTGTCCGCCTCAGTCACCACCGTCTCGAGCATGGCGACCTGCTGCGCCAGCTCGGCGATATCGCGTGACGACATGTAGATGGTGGCCAGCCGCACCATCTCCGGCTCGATGATCGAGCCGGCGATGTTCATCGCGAACGGCGATGCTGTTTCGGCCAGCTGGCTTATCGTTGGATATCCGGCGGACGTCACGGTGGAGGCAGCGACGGCCTCCGCAGGCGCGGGCGCTTGGTAGCTGACGAATGTCCCGCTGCCCGGCTTTCGTACGACCACATCGTAGGCCGCAAGAAAGTCGAGGGCATGCCGAATGGTCGCGCGCGATTGCTTGAACTCTTCGGCGAGGTCGCGTTCGGCGGGAATGCGCGTTCCGTAGGGGTACTGCGACAAGGCAATTCGATCGAAGATTTTGGTCGCGATCTCCTTCACCTGAAGAGGCACGAAGGGGTGTCTCGTGACATCTGTGAGCCAGGGTAGCTGCATGCTCGATCCTTTGTTCGCCTTAGCGTCTGTGGGCCGCCTGGGAGATTGAGTGACCCGCACAAGGCGGTGCCAACAGCGCTGCCAGTCTCACTGCGCAGTCGAGTCGTGTCCAGAAATCCAGGGGTGGTTTTGCTGCCTCGACGATCCGGTTGAATGTCTTTGTCTTCGCTTCATGGAGCGACGCGCGCGCAATCCCAGAGTCTTCATCGCGTTCTGATAGGAGAGCCATCTCCGCGCAGGACGCGCCAAAGGCCTGCGTGAGACAGGTTCGAAGGTCCCGAATGCGATCCGCAAGCACGGCCGTGCTGAGGTTCAAGCCCGCCTGAAGACTATTGAAACGGGCAATCTCCCGTCCCGCTTGGCACAGCTGCACGTAGCGTTTGCGCCGGAGCCGCGTGAAGGACTCCGTATCGCGCGCGGCAAGTCTGAAGTGGAACGATGAACTCGTCGTCGCGACGGGCAGCTCTCGCGTTTCGATCGTCGCAGCCACAGCGCGCCAACAGTCTTCGGACGCGAGGAAAGCGGCCCGGGCGGCAGCGGAGCGATGCAAGAGAACGTTGCCCACAGCCGCGTTGGAGAGCGCAACAGCAGCTACCGCGTCGCCATGCGGGTGCTCGCCAAGCAGATCGCACGCCTCGACCCAAGTCCGGGCGGCGGCTTCGCTCTGTCCCTTGGCCATGAAACAGAAGGCATCGAGCGTCGTGCCTGCCCAGACATGCGTCAGCCGCTCACATTTCGTGGCTTCCATGGCGATTTTCCACGTCGAACGGCCAAGCCCGTAAGATCCGAATGTATCAGAACAAATTTATATTTCAACCTATTCAAACCAATTAAAACCAAAGTAGTCTCGCAATGCAGCATACTGCGTAAGCCTATAAAATAACGTTTTTTTCCGTATTTCAGCCCACAAATTGGGCGGACTGGCCAAATTTTCGGGCTTGCTCGCATAGCAGGCCTGCGTAAAATGGACACATCTGGAAACCGGTGGTTTATATTGGTTCAAACTGGTTCATCCGGGGACTTGGTTGTGGGGGACCGCAACGGAGCGAACGACACGGAGAACGAGAAGCCGCATTTTTCAGGAGCTGCGCCGATGGCCGTACCGGGAACGCTTGCAGTGGATGGGAGGGCAGACGCCGCCTCTTCCAGTCAACTCATCAGGGCAATCGATTGGAGGGGAGCATTCTGGGTCGCCAGCGGCGTTCCCGCCCTTGTCCTCTTTTCCATCGGCGGGATCGCCGGCGTGGCGGGAAAGCTCGCCTTTCTCGTCTGGTTCGTTTCGATGATCATGGGACTGATCCAGTCCTTCACCTACGCCGAGATCGCCGGTCTGTTCCCGAACAAGTCCGGCGGCGCCTCGATCTACGGCGCGGCGGCTTGGGTGCGCTACTCCAAGATTATCGCCCCGCTATCCGTGTGGTGTAATTGGTTTGCTTGGACACCCGTGCTGTCGCTCGGGTGTTCCATTGCCGCGGCCTATATCCTCAACGCGCTTGCACCGGTGCCGCCGGCCGATTCCGCGCAAGTCGCGGCATGGATCAGTGCTCATGCCTCGTCTATCGCCGCGGACTCTCCCCGCGTCGCTGAGTGGCTCACCGCCAACCAGGGCAAAGCCGCGGCAGATGCCATCGGCGCGCTTTTGTCGGCTGACGCGATCGCCGCGCTGACGCCCGCCGTCCGCAACTGGACTCTGTTCCATGGGACGCTGGGACCGGTAGCGTTCTCGTTCAATGCCGCCTTCTTCATCGGCGCGGTGCTCATGCTGGTCACCTTCGCCATTCAGCATCGCGGCATTCTCGGCACCGCGAGCGTTCAAAAGTTCATCGGCCTCGCCGTGATCATCCCTATGTTCATCGTCGGGATCGTTCCCATCCTCACAGGCCAGATCGATTGGTCGAACTATACGCCGCTGACGCCACTCAAGGCGGCCTACGCCCCCGAGATGGGTGCATGGGATGTCGCGGGCTGGACGCTGATCCTCGGCGCCATGTTTATCGCCGCCTGGTCGACGTACGGCTTTGAAACGGCGATCTGCTACACCAGCGAGTTCCGTGACCCGGGCCGCGATACCTTCAAGGCCATCTTCTATTCGGGCCTGCTGTGCCTCGCTCTGTTCACGCTCGTCCCCTTCACCTTCCAAGGTGTGCTGGGCCTCGAAGGCATGCTCGCGCCGTCCATTGTCGATGGATCGGGTGTGGCTGAAGCCATGGGCACCATGGTCGGTCACGGCGGCTGGATCACCAGTCTCCTCGTCATGATGATGATCCTGGCGTTGATGCTGTGCCTGATGACCGCCATGGCAGGCTCATCGCGCACGCTGTATCAGGGCTCGCGCGACGGCTGGTTGCCGAAGTACCTGAGCCACGTCAATTCACATGGCGCACCCACGGCAGCCATGTGGACGGATTTGCTCGTCAACTTGGGGATCCTCGCGATCGCTTGCGCTGACGCGACGAGCTTCTTCTTCATCCTCGCCGTTTCCAACTGCGGCTACATCATCTTCAACTTCCTCAATCTGAACTCGGGCTGGATCCACCGCATCGACAACGCGGATGTTCCCCGTCCGTGGCGGGCGCCGACGTGGGTGCTTGCCGCCGGAACGATCCTGGCGTTCGTGAACGCAGTGTTCATGGGTGCGGGCGCCAAGGTCTGGAATCCGATTGCGCTTTGGGCCGGGCTTGGAACGGCAGCGCTCATCATCCCGGTGTTCTTGTTCCGCCACTACGTGCAGGACAAGGGTGTTTTCCCGGCGCACATGCTGAGCGATCTCGGGCTGACCCAGGCCGACGTCGGTCGCCGCAAGGCGGGCATGCTGCCCTACCTCACGCTCATCGCCGGACTTGCTGTGGTGCTGATTTCGAACTGGTTCTTCCAGCTTCCCGCGTAGCCGCCAGGCCACTGGGCGGACCGAGGCAACGGCCTCGGTCCGCCCAGTAAGCAAAACGTTCAGCCAAAACACGTTCGTGCTAGCGAAAATGGAAAACTCACATGAGTAAGAGACAGTCCGCCCTCAACGATCGCCACATTGCCTTGGGTGCCGACCTAGGCGTCGTTTCGTGGAATGGAATGCCGATTCCCCAGAACTATCGCACCGATCCTTATGATGAGACGGCGGCAGTGCGCTATCGCGCCGGCTTGTTCGATGTCTCCGCGCTGCGGATGATCAACGTGTCGGGAAAGGATGCACTCGCCTTCCTCAATCACGTGCTGACATCGGACATTTCCAAAGCGAAGCCCGGTGACTCGCACATCTCCAACATCGTCGACGAGAACGGCGCGTTGATCGACGACGTCATCGTCTATGTCGATGGACCGGCCGAGTTCCGGATTTCGCATGGCGGCGGCAATCTCGATAAAGCCTTCGCGGCCGAAGCCGGCAAGTACGAGGTCAAGGTCGAGGCCGACAACGACGTTCATATCCTCTCGCTGCAGGGTCCGCTGTCCCTGGAAATCCTGGCGCCGCATACGCCGCTCGATCTGTCGGCGCTACCCTATTTCCATCATGCCAAGTCGAAGCTGTTCGGCAAGGACGTTCGTCTCGCCCGGGGCGGCTACTCGGCCGAGCGTGGCTATGAGGTGTTCTGCTCGTCGAAGGACGCGCCGTTCCTGTGGGACGAGATTCTGAAAGTGGGCAAGGACAAAGGTGTCATGCCGGTGTCGTGGGCGTGTCTCGACATCGTTCGCGTCGAGGGCGGCCTGCTCTTTTTCCCCTACGACATGACCCACGGCGACACGACGCCATGGGAGGTCCGCGCCGACTGGAGCATCGATCTCAAGAAGCCGGACTTCATCGGCAAGAGCGCGCTCGCCGCCAAGAAGGGCAAGGAACGCTCCCTCATCACCGGCCTGGAAGTCATCGCCGACAAGGCCATCGCGCCCGGCGCGAAAGTCATGGCCGGCGGCAAGCAGGTCGGGGTCATTACCAGCACCACGTACAGCCAGCACCTGATGAAGTCGCTGGCGATGGCCCAGATCGAGCCGTCCCATACCAGGATCGGCACCGAGCTCAAGATTGCCGACGACCGCGAGTGGTCCGCAACCGTGGTGCAGATGCCGTTCTACGATCCACTGCGCCGCCGCACGCATCCCGAAGGCGCATCCGCGTAAACCCGCCTCGCGCCACAACACAAGACGTGAAGTGCACTCGATAAATCCGAGCGAAAGGGAAATATTATGAGACAACGCATTGCAATCATCGGTGCAGGACCAAGCGGCCTCGCTGTTCTCCGTGCGTTCGAAAGCGCCCGCAAAAAAGGGGCGGAGATTCCAGAGATCGTCTGCTACGAGCGGCAGAGCGACTACGGCGGCTTGTGGAATTACACGTGGCGCACGGGCATCGATACGTTCGGCGAGCCTGTTCACGGCAGCATGTACCGTTATCTCTGGTCGAACGGTCCCAAGGAATGCCTTGAGTTCGCCGACTACTCTTTCGAGGAGCATTTCGGCCGGCCGATCCCATCGTATCCGCCGCGTGCCGTTCTCCATGACTACATCAAGGGCCGCATCGATCGCAGCGGGATCACGCACTACATTCAGCTCAACCACGCAGTGCGTTGGGTGACGTACGACGCCGACAGCGAAAAGTTCTCGGTCGCGGTCAAGGACCTGACGACGGACGAACTGTCGACCTCGGAATTCGACTACGTCTTCGTGGCATGCGGTCATTATTCGACGCCCATCACGCCGGAGTTTCCGGGTCTCAACAAATTCCTGGGGCGTACGCTCCATTCCCATGACTTCCGCTCCGCCGACGAATTCACCGGCAAGGATGTCTTGTGCATCGGTTCGAGTTATTCGTCCGAGGACATCGGCATTCAGTGCTACAAGTACGGCGCTAAGTCCGTCACGTTCTGCTGGCGCACGAAGCCGATGGGGTTCAAGTGGCCAGAGTCGCTTGACGAGCGCGAGCTCCTCGAAAAAGTCGAAGGCAAGACCTGCTACTTCAAGGACGGCACGAAGAAAGATTTCGACGCCATCATCCTTTGCACCGGCTACTCCAATCACTTCCCGTTCCTGGATGATGCGTTGCGCTTGAAGTCGCGCAATCGCCTCTATCCGCCGAACCTCTACAAGGGCATTTTCTGGTGGAACAATCCGAAGTGCATGTATATCGGCATTCAGGATCAGTACTACACGTTCAACATGTTCGACGCGGAAGCGTGGTACGCACGTGACGTCGTGCTTGGGCGGATCCAGCTTCCGAACCCCGGCGTCATGATGGACGACATCCAGAAATGGATCGCCTCCGAGGAGAGCGTCAAAGACGCTTTCGAGGCGATCGATTTTCAGACCGAGTTCGTTCGCGATCTCCTGAAGGAGACGGACTATCCGCGCCTCGATGTCGACGAGGTGGCAAGGATGTTCAAGGTGTGGGAACACCACAAGTCGGACAACATCCTCACCTACCGCGACCAGGCGTTCAAATCGACTCTGACCGGTACGTTGGCGCCCGTGCACCACACGCCGTGGCTCAGTGCGCTCGATGACTCGCTGGAGACGTTCCTCGACCAGCCGAGCAAGGCCGCGGCGGCCGAATAGTTGCACGGTTCACCGCTTCGATCTGGCCGCGCCGCGTGGCGCGGCCAGCGTACCTATTGTGCTGGAGATCAGGACAAATGACTGACGCCATTCTCACCTCACGCGCCCGGCCGAAGGTCTTCGTGGCCGGCAGTCCCTCTCTCGATCCGGGTGTTGAACGTTTCGTGCTGAAGGGAGGCGGAACAGCCGGCTTTGAACTCGACAAAGGCGATCGCATCGAACTCAGCCCGCTCGAAGGCGGCCAATCCGTCGAGGTGGTTGTCTTCGGTAGCGGCGGCAAGAGCGACCTCGCCGCCCTTGGCTTGGCGGGGAAAGCGAAGGCGACCGGCATTCAACAATGCCTTCAAGGCGACAGCGAAGACGCCGCACGCGTTCGCTTCGGACTGTATCGCCGTGGACTGGATATCGGCCGCGCTCATGCCGCGACGGTTCTGGGTCCGGAGTCCGTCGTAGGCGATCTGGTCAGATTTCAAGCCGAGAAATCCGTGTTTGTCGTTCTTGGCGCGCCCGCCACGCCGATGGTTGTTTGGGACCAGTCCCCCGCGACGGACGTGCTGGTCTTCATTCAGCGCGCCCATCCGCGCATGCTCGGTGACGTCAGCTTGCCCGATCCGATCGCCGAGCCCCGTTTGGACATTCGCGTGAACGTTGCCAGCGCCGAGAAGTTTGAAGTCTTCGAGGGCGAGTTCATCCAAATTATCGACGTGCAGGGCCGCCAGTGTTCGGACTTCCTGGCCTTCAATCGCAAGGCGCTCGATGAAGGGCGCACGCAAGGGCTCGATGCCGTCACGACGCGCACCCTCACCGGCGCCGCCTATCCCAAGCCGGGCCTCCACTCCAAATTCTACGACCAGGATCGCAATCCGCTGGTCGAGATCGTGCAGGATACGGTCGGCCGCCACGACACGTTCAATCTCGCGTGCACCACCCGCTATTACGAGGATATGGGCTATTTCGGCCATCCCAACTGTACGGAAAACTTCAATGTGCAGTTGAGGAACTATTCGATCGGCGACCACGCGGGCTGGCCGGCAATCAACTTCTTCTACAACACCAACGTCGACGCCCATAACAACATCTGGTCGGACGAGCCGTGGTCCCGGGCTGGCGATTATGTCGTCATGCGCGCGCTCGCCGATCTCGTTTGCGCGGCCTCATCGTGTCCCTCCGACATCGATCCTTCCAATGGCTGGCGCCTGACGGAAATCCAGGTCCGGGTCTACCCCAAAGACGCAACCTTCAAACGTTCGATCGGATACAGAATGACAGCTGATGCCGCCGTCCAATTCACCCGCGAATCCGGTTTCCATTCCCGCACGTCGGCATTGACGCGCAACTTCGGCGAATACCGCGGCTTCTGGGTGCCGCACTGCTTCGCCAACGCCGGGGCCATCGAGGAATACTGGGCATGCCGTGAACGCGCCGTCATTATGGACCTCTCGGCCCTGCGCAAGATGGAGGTGCTGGGCCCGGACGCCGAGGAGTTCCTGCAAGGCCTTGTGACGCGCGATGTCCGCAAGCTGTCGGTCGGTCAGGTGTTCTACACGACGATGTGCTACCCGCATGGCGGCATGGTGGATGACGGCACCTTGTTCCGATTGGGCGACAACAACTTCCGTTGGATTGGCGGCGATGACGCCAGCTTGATCTGGTTGAAGGAACAGGCGGCCAAGTCCAATTTCAACGTCCATCTGAAAACCGCGACGTCTGAGATCCACAACGTGGCGGTTCAGGGGCCGCGCTCCCGTGAAATCCTGCTGGAGATCATCCAGACCCCGCCCGGCCGGCCCACCATCCAGGAACTCGGACTGTTTCGCTTCACAACGGGGCGTATCGGCGGGCACGCGGGCACGCCCGTGCTGATCTCGCGGACCGGCTACACCGGAGAGCTGGGTTATGAGCTGTTCTGCCATCCCAAAGATGCAGCGACGGTGTGGGACGCGGTCATGGCGGCGGGGCAGCCGATGGGTATTCAGCCCTTCGGATTCGACGCGCTCGACATGGTTCGCATCGAATCCGGCCTTGTCTTTGGCGGCCACGATTTCGACTCCACCACCGATCCCTTCGAAGCGGGAATTGCCTTCACGGTGCCGCAGAAGAAGGAGGAGGACTACATCGGCAAGGCGGCGCTGGAGAAGCGTCGCGCCAATCCGCTGCGCAAGCTCGTCGGCCTGGAGATCGCCGGCAATGAAAAGCCGTCGCACGGCGACCCCGTTTACGTCGGGCGCGCAATGGTCGGTATCGTCACCAGCGCGATTCGATCGCCGCTCCTGAAAAAGACCTTGGCTTTCGGTCGGGTCGATGTTGCCCATTCAGAAATGGGTGGCGCGCTGGAAGTCGGGCGGCTCGATGGCATGCAAAAGCGGTTGAAGGCGACCGTCGTGCCATTCCCGTTCTACGACCCCGAGAAGAAGCGGGTGCGCATGTAGGTTTGGACACCCGTCCATTCAGTCCAACACACAGCAGGAAGTAACGAGGATAACATGACGGATATTTGGTTCCGCGCCGGCGAAGCGACGGTATTGGCCGCCGAGGGTCAAGTCACCGACGCGATGCCTGAAATCGTGATCGGCTCCGTCAAGGGGCCGGTTGGCACAGCGTTCGCGTCGATGATGGGACAGACCGTCGGTCACACGCGGTTTTTCGTGATCCGTGATCTCAACCAGATGGTCCGGCCGGCGACAATGATGACCTCCAAGGTCACGATCACGAGCGAGGCCTACATCGGACTATTCGGCGGCGTCGTTCAGGCCGCGATCGGCGATGCGATCGTCGATTGCCTCAAGGAGGGCATTCTCCCGGCCGAGATCGCCAACGATGTCTGTATGATCATCACCGTTTGGCTCGATCCGCGTTGCGCCGACGACAAGAACCTCGACAAGAAGGATCTCTACCGCACGAACTACACGGCGGCAAAGATTGCCATCGGCCGTGCCATGAAGGGAGAGCCGACTGTCGAGGAACTGATCGCCAACCGGACCAAAATCTCCCACTACGCCCTTGAGGGCGTCCTCGACTAACGGCGCACGGAACCTCCCAGCACGTGCGCCTAGAGAGCGGCGAACTCCTCCCCCCTCGCC
Organism: Hyphomicrobium sp.; assembly: GCF_051860585.1. GTDB lineage: Bacteria > Pseudomonadota > Alphaproteobacteria > Rhizobiales > Hyphomicrobiaceae > Hyphomicrobium_C. Next base: position 422,112 of record NZ_JBHYDS010000001.1, on the reverse strand, counting down.
GCTCTCGTTTTTTTCTTCGGCGCTGCACAAATGCGCGATTGGCGGCGGCGGAGATACCCGAGAGCTTGATTGCCAGCGATCCCCGCTTAGATAGAATGGGTGGGCGCTGGACGACCTGCGCTAAGGCTCAAAAGGGGACGGCCCCATCTCATTTGGAGGTGGCAGCCATGCGCATCGACAACCCCACGACACCGCACCACTCGTTCTCTGCGAATTTGGTTGATCGGCATCGCGTGTCTCACGAGACGGCGCGCTCACCCGTTCGGGAGGTGAGCCATGCCGCATAGCGTTTATTTCAATGACTTGGCGTTCGTTGAGCCCCTCATTTTGCGCAACGTGACGCCAGCAGGCCCCGTCATAGCCAACTACGCGGACACCCCCGTCCGCGAGATTGTCCGCGACGAGTGGGGCAGATCGTATTGCTATGCCGGTGTAACCGCCCCGAACAATGGATCCTACGATCCGACGATGCTGCAAGACGGCGAATTTGTTTTGCCGCCCGGCATCATCTACCGGATGTTGGATACACAAAAAGGCGCGGTCCGGTGAGACCGTTGATCTGCCGCCATGCATCTGGCCGAGCGCGTTGAACCCGCGCTCGACAACTCTAAGCGCGCTGTTTGCCATCCCAGGCCAGCATCCCGAGACCGGCATCGCGACATCTCGTGCGAGGTCGCGCCGGTTACCGGGAACCTTTTCGACCGGTCTGCATCCAATCGGGCTATGAATTATCATCGTCCGGAGTGCACCCCATGCACAAGCATAAGCCAGAGCCGCTCGAAACGGCGTCCGACGCCGAACTTGTTTCCAGGGCGCTCGCGCGCGATCAATTGGCCGTGCGGACCCTCATACAACGCTACAACCGGCGTCTCTATCGTGCGGCGCGCAGCATCGTCGCGGATGACAGCGAGGCCGAAGACGTCCTGCAGGAGGCATACCTGCGAGCCTTCGCGGCACTCGGCACGTTCCGCGCCGAGTCCACATTGGCGACGTGGCTGACCCGCATCGTTCTCAACGAGGCGTTCCAGCGCGTGCGCCGCCGCATCGACATGCCGATTTCCGCCATTGGCCGCGATGGCCGCCAGATGCAGATGGCGGATGTCATTCCGTTTCCGGCTTCGTCCCGCCCAGCAATTGATCCGGAGCGCGCCATGGCGCAAACAGAGCTTTGCCGCATTGTCGAAAGCGCCATCGATGCGCTGCCGCAAGATTTCCGCGCCGTGCTCGTCGCACGCGTGGTCGAGGGAATGAGCGTCGAGGAAACGGCAGCGGCCTTCGATCTTTTGCCGGAAACCGTGAAGACCCGCCTGCATCGTGCGCGCAAGCTTCTCAAGGACGCGCTCGCGGAACACCTTGGACCGCACTTCGGCGACGTTTTCCCATTCGACGGAAAGCGCTGCGAGCGAATTACGGATGCCGTCGTGTGCCGCCTCGGCTTCTAGCGGGAACCTTTCTCCGCAACTCCCATCCAATGCTCCGTGAATGCAACAGGGCCGCGGGCCCAACGCACGGAGAACAACAATGCTGAGATTCCAGATGGTCGGCCTGGCTGCCGGTCTCGTCCTGTCGACGGCAATCGCCACCGCAGCCGACAAACCCTCAGATCCGCAGATCGCCCACATCGCCTATACGGCCGGCGATCTCGATATCAAGGCCGCGAAGCTCGCGCTCGAAAAATCCAAGAGCGAGACAGTGCGCGCCTTTGCAAGCGACATGGTGCGCGACCACCAGGCCGTGAACGACAAGGCGCTGGCCCTCGTCAAGAAGCTGGGCGTCACGCCCGAGGACAACGACACGAGCAAGGCGCTGGTCACGCAAGCCGAAACAAAGCACGGCGAACTTGTCAAGCTTTCGGGCGCGGCGTTCGACAAGGCTTACGTCGCCAACGAGGTCGCTTATCACAAGACGGTCAACGAGGCGCTCAAGACGACGCTCATCCCATCGTCCGGCAACGCTGAGCTCAAGAGCTTGCTGGAAACCGGTCTCAAGATTTTCGAGGGACACCTCCAGCACGCCGAGATGCTGGCGCGCGCAAGCCATTAGGGGAGGGACACATGCGTGGAGCCATGGGCGCGACACTCGCCGGACTGTTCCAGCTGGCGCTGGTTTTCCCATCTCAGGGCGGTGAATTGGTCCGGGTGAAAATAACGAACCTCGCCTTCGTGCCTGCGGACATCACTGTGCAGCCCGGCGATACGGTCGAATGGGTCAACGAGGATTTCATCGATCACACGGCAACGGAGACGTCCGAAGCCTGGGACGTGGCCATTCCCGCTGAGAAATCGGCCCAACTCCAATTCCCGCGCGCCGGAACCTTCTCCTACTACTGCCGGATCCATCCAGGAATGACGGGAACCGTTCATGTCATCGCCAAATAGCAGACGAACCGCCGACAAATGCGAGACCGTGACCTCGGGTTTTGCCAAGCCCACCCGCAACGAGGCCGAGGCCGCGTTCCGAACGATCATCCGGTGGGCGGGCGACGATCCCGTGCGCCCCGGATTGCTCGAGACGCCCGCCCGCGTCACGAGAGCATTCGAAGAGTTCTTCTCGGGCTACGCGCTCGACCCGGCGGCCATCTTGCGCAAGACCTTCGACGAGATCGACGGTTACGACGAGATGATCGTCTTGCGCGCCGTTCGCTTCGAAAGCCATTGCGAGCACCATCTCGCCCCGATCATCGGCCGCGCATGGGTCGGCTACATACCGGACGGCCGTGTGGTCGGCATCAGCAAACTCGCGCGCGTCGTCGATGCGTTTTCGAAGCGCCTGCAAATCCAGGAAAAAATGACGGCGCAGATCGCCAATACGCTCGACGAGGTCCTGCGGCCCAGAGGAGTGGGGGTCGTCATCCGCGCAACCCACGAATGCATGACGACGCGCGGCGTGCACAAGCCCGGGACGGAGCTCGTCACGACGCGTATGCTGGGGAGCTTCCGCGACGACCCGCAAGTGCGCCAGGAGTTCCTCGCGCTCGCCACCTGATACCGCGAGCGTGCAACCGCCACGACGGAGCATCACATGTCCAGCCAGAACGGAGCGCCCTCGGGGCCAGATTTGACGCTTGGCGTCGCCGTCACGGACCTCGTCGATGGCAAGCTGGTTGGCCATGTCGGAGAGCAGGACGTTCTCGTCGTGCATGTCGACGGCGCCGTCTATGCGGTCGATGCCCACTGCACGCACTATCAGGCGCCCCTCGGCGACGGCCTCGTGGTCGGCGCGCAAATCCGGTGCCCCTGGCATCACGCCTGTTTCGACGTGCGGACCGGCGAGGCCGTGCACGCCCCGGCCTTCAGCCCGTTGTCCTGCTGGATCGTGGACCAGCGCGACGGCCGCATCGTCGTGAAGGACAAGCACGAGCGCGCCCCGCAAATCCGGCAAGTCGCGACCGATACCCCCGCCCGGATCGTCATCATCGGCGGGGGAGCCGCCGGTTTCGCCGCGGCCGAGATGCTGCGGCGACGCGGATTTGCCGGCAGCATCGTCATGCTCAGCGACGACACCGCTCCGCCCGTCGATCGCCCGAACCTCTCCAAGGATTACCTCGCGGGTTCGGCTGAAGAGGATTGGCTGCCGCTGCGGCCCGACAATTTCTATGCCGATGCTCGCATCGATTTGCGCCTTGGGGCGAAAGTGACCGGACTGCGAACGGGGACGCGTGAGGTCGTCCTTGCGGAGGGCGCGGCGGTTCCCTACGACCGCCTTTTGCTTACGACGGGCGCTGAGCCTGTCCGGCTCACGATCCCCGGCGCGGACCTGCCCCACGTCCACACGCTGCGCAGTTTGTCCGATTGCCGCGCCATCATCGAGCACGCCAAGACAGCGAAGCGCGTCGTCGTCGTCGGTGCCAGCTTTATCGGTCTCGAGGTCGCCGCGAGCCTGCGCGCGCGCGGGCTAGAGGTGCATGTCGTGGCACCCGACAAGATCCCCATGCAGAAAATCCTGGGTTCCGAGATCGGCCGACTTGTGCGCGACATTCACGAGCAGCACGGCGTCATTTTTCATCTTGAGGATACCGCCGTCGAATTCGATGCCGGCGGTGCGATGCTGAAAAGCGGCGTCAAGCTGCAAGCCGACGTGATTGTCGCTGGCGTCGGCGTTCGCCCGCGTCTTTCGTTGGCCGAAGGCGGAGGCCTTGTCGTCGATCGCGGCGTGCTCGTGAATGCATACCTCGAAACGAGCATCGCCGGCATCTTTGCCGCCGGCGATATCGCGCGTTGGCCGGATCCGCATACGGGGCAGAACATTCGGGTCGAGCATTGGGTCGTCGCCGAACGCCAGGGGCAGACGGCGGCCCTCAATATGCTGGGGGAGCGGCAGGCCTTCGATGCCGTACCGTTCTTCTGGAGTCAGCATTACGATATGCAGATCAATTATGTCGGCCACGCCGAGCACTGGGACGAACTCTCGGTCGATGGCGACATCGGTGCCAAGGATTGCATCGTGCGCTATCGCAGCAACGGCCGCACGCTCGCAGTCGCGTCGATCAACCGCGATCTGGAATGCCTGAAGGCTGAGCTCGCACTCGAGCGCGCCGATCGGTCCTACGCCACCGTCGCTTCGTAGCATTGAAGATGGACGTTGACGATCTTGAGGAGCGGCGCGTCGATGCCGTGGTGCGTAGCCCGGCGCAACATATCGCCCAGGATGTGATCGGCCTCGGTCTGCCGCCCGCTCTGGACATCACGGAACATCGAGGACGTCTGCGTCGACCCCGGCTCGGTCAGCGTTTTTCTGTAGGCGGTCATCGAGGCTTCGTCGGGCGCAAAACCTTCCGCGCGCGCCACGGCCAGGCATTCGTCCAGCAGCTGGACGATGAAGCGCTCCCCATCCGCGCACGCCAGGATGGTCCCGATGCTGGCGCGCATCAGGCATGTCGCGCCGGCCAGCGTGGTCAGGAACACGAACTTGTTCCACAGGTCCTGCCGGATGTCGTGGCTCAGCCGGGCGTCGGTCTCGGCTTTGCTTAAGAGCGCGATCAGGCTTTCCGCCACCGGATCCGAATGCCCGGACACGGGCCCGACAATCGCGGAAAAGAACGGCGAGAGATGCGCGATGGTCCCATCGTCGCGGAGCGTGAGCGCGCCGTGTGCGACCCCGCCAAGCAGCTCCGCGTCGGGAAACCGCCGATGCATGGTCTCAAGTTGCGCGACACCATTCAGGAACGAGAGAATGCGGGTCGCGGGGCCGACGGCCGGCGCGATCGCCTCAAGGGCGTCGTCCAGCGCCGGGGATTTGCATGCGATGACGATGAGGTCCGGTGGAGGACCGCGATGGGGTGCGCTTGTCGTTCGCGCCGGCGTCGAGAAACTGCCGAGCGGGCTGTCGATGATCAAACCCTGCTCCGACAGGCGGTCCAGCCGTCGCCCGCGAGCCAGAAACACGACGTCGGCACCGGCCGTCTGGAGTTTGGCCCCGACGTACCCCCCAACCGCGCCCGCGCCCAGAATGAGGATCTTCATGGCGGGGGGAGCGAGGCCGGGTCATCGGCCCCGTGGTGAGGCTGCGGTTTCGTCATGGTGTCATGCCTCTCCGCGAGCGCGGGCCGCCCGTCGTGCGTTTTTCGGGTTCCGCCGGCGCTGGCTCGAACTGGTCGAGCAACTGCTGCAGAACCGGGCGTATCCCTTTCAACTCCTGAAGGTGCGCTGACGCGAGGCCTTTCATGAGCCGCTCCGCCGTGGCCGTGGGCTTCACGCAAACGCGCCGCGCATCTCGCGGGTCCTTGATCCGGGTCACGAAGTCATTTTTCTCAAGACGATTGACGAGCTCAACGGCGGTGTGGTGCCGGATCATCAACCGCTCGGCGATGTCGCCAATACCGAGGTCATTCCGGGCGCCCATGATTGCCAGCAGCGCCTGATATTGCTGTGGGCTGAGACCGGCACCACCCGCAGCCTGCTCGCTGAAAGCGAAAAAACGTCTCAGCGCGTGGCGGAAGTCTGCGAGGGCCTCATAGCTAGTCCTTGCAAACTTGCCCTGTGCAGCGGCTTTCGCCATGGTGCCCTCTTGATCTATCGTGTTACGATATAGTATCCTGCGCGGCGGATCCATCGCCGACTGGCGGTCGGCTTCGTTTGCGGCTGACGTGAGATGCGACGCATATGACAAAACGGAAAGATCCACAAACGGTCGCGGCGCGAAATGGAATTGCGTCGGATACCGCCTTCGGCGCGGTGGTCCCGCCGATCTACCTTTCGACGACCTATTCCTTCGAAGGCTTCGAGCGCGCGCGCGCCCACGACTATTCCCGCACCTCAAATCCGACGCGATCGCTCTTGGCCGAGACTCTGGCGGAGCTGGAAGGCGGGCAGGGGGCGGTTGTCGTCTCGTCGGGAATGGCGGCGGTCGATCTCGCGTTCAGTCAGCTCAGGTCCCATGACCTTCTCGTCGCACCGCATGATTGCTACGGAGGAACGCACCGCCTCCTCTCCGCGCGCCGCGACCTCAAGCATTTCGACGTGATGTTCGCCGACCTGGGAGATCCAGAGCAATTGGATGCGGCCTTCGCCGCGTCGCCTACCATGGTGCTGATCGAGACGCCCAGCAATCCCTTGATGCGGGTGGTCGATATCCGGCACATCACCAAACGCGCCCGGGAGAGCGGGGCAAAAGTCGTAGTGGACAACACCTTCCTGTCCCCCGCGCTGCAACGGCCTCTTCTTCTGGGCGCGCACTACGTCGTCCATTCGACGACAAAGTACCTCAATGGGCATTCGGATGTCGTGGGAGGTGCGGTTGTTTGCCAGGATAAGGCGGATGCCGATGTCCTGGCTGCATGGGCGAATATGGTCGGGGTCACGGGCTCCGCGTTCGACTCCTATCTGACCATTCGGGGGATCAGGACGCTTTTTCCGCGCGTGGCGCAACAGCAGCAGACCGCGCTCGCCATTGCCAAGTACCTCGAAGGTTGCCCGGCGGTCGCGAAGGTTCACTACCCCGGGCTGCCGTCTCATTCAGGGCACGCTATTGCCAAGGCCCAGCAAAGCGGCTTCGGCGCGATGCTGAGCTTCGAGCTCACCGGCGGGATAGAACCCGTCCGCCGTTTCGTGGAGGCGGTGCAGGTATTCACGCTCGCCGAGTCGCTCGGCGGGGTGGAGAGCCTCGTGGCGCACCCCGCGACGATGACTCACGCAGGCATGGATGCGGATGCGCGACGCTCCGCCGGCATCACCGACGGCCTTTTGCGGATTTCGGTGGGCCTCGAGGCGGAAAGCGACCTGATCGAAGATCTAGAAGGTGCGCTCGACGCCGCGGCGGAAGCGAGAGAAGCACATGCCTCGTAGGGGGGACATGGAGCGGCTGAGAAGGAGGAGGACGATCATGCTATTCGACCCCAGCAAACAAGATCTTGAACGCAAAGCCGGAGCGTCCGAGATCGAGCCCGTCAAAGTGCTCATTTTCCACGGCATCCTCGTTGCCGGTTTCCTGGCCGTGCATTTTGGTGTTGCACCGTTGTGGTAGTGAGCAGGCGTCTAAAGCCTGAGGTGCGCGAAGAAATCGATGCCGGTCCTTCGTTGGTTGTGGATCGACGTGTCATTCTGGAGGGCAAATCAGCTAACGACCGGGAAGCTGCAAGGATTGGGCTCCACGCTGAGGATTTGCTGCGCGGCGATGTTTCATGCTAAGGCGCTGCGCCTCTGATAGAGCGACCGGATGTCCGAAGCAGAAATCACACTGTCCATTCTCATAATCGATGAGAACCGGTTGCGCGCCGCGGTCATCGAGGATGGGCTGCGCGACGCGGGCTACACAAAGCTGACCATCGTGCATGACGTCGCCGGCATTGCGCGCCGCATTGCCGACCTCTCGCCGGACGTCATCGTCATCGATCTCGAGAACCCCAATCGCGACGTGTTGGAGAGCATGTTCCAGCTTTCGCGCGTCGTGAAGCGGCCTATTGCGATGTTCGTCGACCGCTCCGACCAGGCGGCGATCGAAGCGGCGGTGGAGGCGGGCGTCTCGGCCTACGTCGTCGACGGACTGAAGCGCGAGCGCGTCAAGCCGATCCTCGACATGGCCATCAGCCGCTTCAATGCATTCGCGCGCATGTCGCGCGAGTTGGAAGAGGCGCGATCCCAGCTCGAGAGCCGTAAGCTCGTCGACCGCGCCAAGGGCATCCTGATGAAGACGCGCGGCTTGCCGGAAGCGGAAGCCTACGCGCTTCTGCGCAAGACGGCCATGAATCAGAACCGCAAGATTTCCGAGATTGCCGAGAGCTTGATCACGGCCGCCGGCCTGTTGGCTCCGCCGGAGGACACATGAGCGAGCGCCGTTCATACGAGGTCGTCGCCGGCTTCATGCCATTGCTCGACAGCGCAGTTCTGGTTGTCGCGAAGGAGAAGGGTTTCGCGGCCACGGAAGGAATCGATCTCACACTCGTGCGCGAAACCTCGTGGGCCAACATCCGCGACCGCATGGCTGTCGGGCATTTCCAAGTCGCGCACATGCTGGCTCCTATGCCGATTGCGGCGAACCTCGGCCTCGCACCGCTCGCGACGAAGACGATCGCGCCGATCGCGCTCGGTCTCGGTGGCAACGCAATCACGGTTTCGAATGCGCTGTGGGGCCGCATGTGCGCGCAGGGTGCCGAAGCCGGGCTCGACCCCGCTGTTGCGGGGCGCGCTTTGCGAGGCGTGATCACGAACCAGGAGGGCACGCGGGAAGCGGCCTTGCGCTTCGCCGTCGTCCATCCCTTCTCCGGACACAACTACGAACTCCGCTATTGGCTTGCAGCCTGCGGAATCGACCCCGAGCGGGACGTCGAGATCGTGTTCGTGCCGCCGCCTCTGATGGCCGACGCGCTCGCGAGCGGTTCGATCGATGGCTATTGCGTCGGTGAGCCCTGGAGCACCGCCGCGACAAAGGCGAGCATCGGCCACATCGTGACCGTCAAGGCTGCGCTCTGGCGCTCGAGCCCGGAGAAGGTGCTGGGTGTCGCGGCCAATTGGGCCGAACGCGAGCCGGACGCTCTCGCCGCATTGCTGCGCGCCCTGTGCCGCTCCGCGCAGTGGTGCGGTGCGACCCAGAACCATCGCGAGCTTGCGGAGATCCTGGCCGCGCGGGCGGTCATCGACCGTACCGCTGAGTGGATGCTGCACGGCCTCTCGGGCGCGCTCGATGTCGGCGGCGGAGAAATCCAGCAGGTGCAGGACTTCTTCGTGCCGTTCGCCAAGGCGGCGACGTTTCCCTGGAAGAGCCACGCGCTCTGGTTCTATTCGCAGATGGTGCGGTGGGGACAGGTCGCGCACACGCCTGAGAACGTCGCGATCACGCGCGAAACGTATCGGCCGGACGTCTACCGCAGCGCCTTGAAGCCGCTCGGCATCGCGCTTCCCGCGGCGAACGCCAAAGTGGAAGGCGCGCTCGTCGCGCCAACGCCGGTCGGTTCGGCGGGAGCAAGTCTGATGCTCGGCCCGGATGGATTCTTCGATGGCGCGCTGTTCGATCCCGACCGGCTCGACGCCTACATCGACGCCCAGAAGCGCTGAGGGGCCTCTGCGTGCGCTGCACAAATTTTGTGCCGCTGAAGCGTGTTTTGTCTATTCTTTGGACTTGCCGATGATCCGTCGGCGCGCGTAAGACTCCGATATCAGGTCGTTTCTGAGAAATGCTGCAGCGCCAAAGATTGGCGCGGGCGGCTCAGGAACGGCTCCGGTGCCCAACGATGGGCGCCCATCAGGCAAAGCTGCCGTTCAAGCCATTGCGCACTGCGCAGGGGTTTGGCCGGCAGCTTTTTTTTTGGCTGTTTCAGCAGGAGGCCGATCGATGCAACTGGGGATGTCGAGCGCGGAGGGACGCGCTTTGTGGATGTCGACCCTGGCTTTCACGGTGTGTTTTGCCGTGTGGACGATCTTTTCGATCATTGGCGTGCGCATCAAGGACGAGTTGGGACTGTCCGAAACCGAATTCGGATTGCTGATCGGCACGCCGATCCTGTCCGGTTCGCTGTCACGCATTTTTCTCGGCATCTGGACCGACCGCTTCGGCGGCCGCGTCGTCTTCACCGTCACGATGCTCGCCACAAGCGCGGCGACCCTGCTGCTGGCATTCGCCACCACGTATTCTCAAATGCTGGTGGCAGCCCTCGGCGTCGGACTCGCCGGCGGGTCGTTTGCCATCGGCGTCGCCTACGTGTCACGCTTTTACCCGCAGCAGCAGCAGGGCACGGCGCTCGGCATCTTCGGCGTCGGCAACGTCGGCGCCGCTGTCACCAAATTCGCCGCGCCGTTCGTCCTCCTCGCATGGGGCTGGCAGACGGTCGCCGTGATCTGGGCCGTCGTGCTGGCCGTCATGGCGCTGACGTTCTTCGTCACCACTGTGGATGATCCGGTGCTTCTCGAACGGCGTCAATCGGGTGCGGCCGCGAAGCCGTTCATGCTCGAGCTGTCCGCGTTGCGCGATCCGCGTGTCTGGCGCTTCGCGTTCTACTACTTCTTCGTGTTCGGGGCGTTCGTCGCCCTCGCGCTCTGGCTGCCGCGCTATTTGATCGGCGTCTACGGCTTCGATATCGCCACGGCCGGCATGATTGGCGCTCTCTATTCGATCCCGGCAAGCGTCTTCCGGGCCTATGGCGGCGTGCTCTCCGACCGTATCGGCGCGCGCAGCGTGATGTACTGGAGCCTGGCCGTCTCGGCGGTCGCGACCCTCGTCCTGTCTCTGCCGCCGACCAGCTACGTCGTGCGGGGCATCAAGGGCGATATCTCTTCGCACTTCGAGATCGGTGTCGGCGCCTTCATCGTCGCGACCTTCGTGCTCGGCTTCTTCATGAGCCTCGGCAAGGCCGCGGTGTTCAAGCACATCGCCTCCTATTACCCCAACAACGTCGGTGCGGTCGGCGGCCTCGTCGGAATGATCGGCGGGCTGGGTGGCTTCGTGCTGCCGATCGCTTTCGGTGCGCTCAACGATCTCACGGGCGTCTGGTCGAGCTGCTTCATGCTCCTGTTCGTCATTGTTGCGGGCCTGCTGGTGTGGATGGACGTCACCGTCCGCCGCCTGCAGCCGGGCGGCTCCAGGGCGGAACAAAGCCTGTCGCGTCAATCCGTCGTCGCAGCCGAATAGCGAGCAAGGAGGCACCGCACCATGAACGAAAAGCTCGTCATCATCGGCAACGGCATGGCGCCGGGACGCATGCTCGAGCACCTGCTCGAGAAAGCCCCGAGCCGTTACGAAATCACCATCTTCAACGCCGAGCCGCGCGTGAACTATGACCGCATCATGCTGTCGCCCGTGCTGTCCGGCGAAAAGGACTATGAGCAGATCATCATTCACGGTGACGGCTGGTACATCAAGAACGGCATCACCCTCTACAAGGGCCACAAGGTCGTCGCCATCGATCGCGCGGCGCGGACGATTGTCTCCGACAAGGGGGTGACGGCGCCCTACGACAAGCTGGTCATTGCGACCGGTTCGGAGCCGTTCATTCTTCCCGTGCCGGGCAACACGCTTCCCGGCGTGCTCTCCTATCGCGATCTCGACGACGTCAACGCCATGCTGCTTGCCGCCCAATCGCGGGCCAAGGCCGTCGTCATCGGCGGCGGCCTGCTCGGCCTGGAAGCCGCGGCCGGTCTCGCGGCTCGCGACATGGACGTGACCGTGCTGCATCTCATGCCAAGCCTGATGGAGCGTCAGCTCGATCCGGCGGCGGGCTACATGCTCGAACGCGAGCTTGAGAACCGCGGCATCAAGGTCATCACGAAGGCATCGACCAAGGCAATCCTCGGCGAGCGCAGGGTGGAAGGCGTCGCGCTTGCGGACGGCTGCGTTATCCCGGCGACGCTGGTCGTCATGGCTGCGGGCATCCGGCCCAATGCGTGGATGGCTAAGGAGACTGGCCTCGACACCAATCGCGGCATCGTCGTCGACGACCACATGCAAACGTCCGATCCCGACATTCTCGCCCTCGGCGAATGCGCTGAAGTCGGCGGCCACGTCTACGGCCTCGTCGCGCCCCTCTACGAGATGGCGCGGGTCGCAGCCGCCAAGCTGGCCGGTGAAACGGTGCCAGGCTTCGTCCACAGCGACACCCCCACCAAGCTCAAGGTCACCGGCATCGACGTGTTCTCTCTCGGCGATTTCGCGGACGGTGACGACCGGCAGGAGATCGTGCTGCGCGATGCGGCGGCAGGTGTCTACAAGCGTCTCGTGCTCAAGGACAACCGCATCGTCGGCACCGTGCTCTACGGCGAGACGGCTGACGGCGCGTGGTTCAACGATCTTAAGAAGAAGGCCGTCGACATCTCGGAGATGCGCGACACTTTGATTTTCGGCCAAGCCTATCAGGGCGGTTCGCCGCTGGACCCTATGGCGGCCGTTGCAGCGTTGCCCGATGACGCAGAAATCTGCGGCTGCAACGGCGTATGTAAGGGCAAGATCACCGAGACGATCCAGCAAAAGGGCCTGACCACGCTCGACGACGTGCGGGCGCACACGAAAGCATCGGCCTCGTGCGGCTCGTGCACGGGCCTCGTCGAGCAGGTCATGAAGTGCACGCTCGGCGATGCCTACAATCCCGTCGCCGTCCAGCCGATGTGCGCATGCACGTCCTTCGGACACGACGACGTGCGACGCCTGATCAAGGCCAAGGGGCTCAAAAGCATCGATGCCGTCATGCAGGAGCTCGAGTGGAAAACCTCGTGCGGCTGCGCCAAGTGTCGCCCGGCGCTCAACTACTATCTGGTCTGCGATTGGCCCGGTGAGTACGCCGACGACTACCAGTCGCGCTTCATCAACGAACGCGTGCACGCCAACATCCAGAAGGACGGCACCTATTCCGTGGTGCCGCGCATGTGGGGGGGCGTGACCAACGCCAAGGAGCTGCGCGCGATCGCGGACGTCGTGGACAAGTTCCAGATCCCGACCGTGAAGGTCACCGGCGGCCAGCGCATCGACATGCTAGGAATCCGAAAGGAGGATCTGCCGTCCGTCTGGTCCGACCTCGGCAAGGCCGGCTTCGTCTCGGGTCACGCCTACGCCAAGGGCCTGCGCACGGTGAAAACCTGCGTCGGGAGCGACTGGTGCCGCTTCGGCACGCAGGATTCGACCGGCTTCGGCGTGCGCATCGAGAAGTTTATGTGGGGCTCATGGACGCCCGCCAAGCTCAAGATGGCTGTCTCGGGCTGCCCGAGAAACTGCGCCGAAGCGACCTGCAAGGATATCGGCGTCGTGTGCGTCGACAGTGGTTACGAGATTCATTTTGCCGGCGCGGCCGGCCTCGACATCAAGGGCACCGAGGTGCTCGGCCTCGTCAAAACCGAGGATGAGGCCCTGGAGGTCATCGTCGCCCTCACGCAGATGTACCGCGAGCAGGGGCGCTACCTCGAGCGCATCTACAAGTGGGCCAAGCGTGTCGGTTCGGACGAGATCCGCCGTCAGATCCTCGACGACCAGGAGCGCCGCCGCGCCTATTTCGACCGCTTCGTCTACTCGCAGAAGTTCGCCCAGGTCGACCCCTGGTCGGAGCGCGTCTCGGGTCTCCACAAGCACGAGTTCCGGCCGCTCGCGGCGGTCGGGCTCCCTCAGGCAGCGGAGTGACATCATGCACTGGGTCTCGATTGGGCAGATCGCCGATATCCCGCAGCGCGGCGCGCGCTGCATTGAAACGCCGGCCGGGAAGGTCGCCGTCTTCCGCACGGGGGATGACCGCGTCTTCGCGATCGACGACCGCTGCCCGCACAAGGGCGGTCCGTTGAGCCAGGGCATCGTGCATGGCGCATCCGTGACGTGCCCGCTGCACAACTGGGTCATCTCGCTCGAAACGGGCAAGGCGCAGGGCGCGGACGAAGGCTGCGTGCGCACCATTCCGCTCAAGGTCGAAGGCGGCCAGATCTACATTGCGAGCAATGTCGCCGTAGAGGCCGCCTGACCCATGGACATGGCCGCTCCGATCTGCGTGAAGACGACGTGCCCTTATTGCGGCGTCGGTTGCGGCGTGCTGGCGGACGTCGACGCAGGTGGCGCAGTCAGCGTGCGCGGCGATCCGGACCATCCCGCGAACTTCGGGCGGCTCTGCTCGAAGGGCTCGGCGCTCGCCGAAACGATCGGCCTCGAGGGACGCTTACTCTACCCGGAAGTCTCCGGCGAGCGAACGAGCTGGGACGCAGCGCTCGATCTCGTGGCCGCGCGGTTCAACGAGACGATCCGCGAGCACGGCCCGGATTCGGTCGCCTTCTATGTCTCCGGCCAGCTCCTCACCGAAGACTACTACGTCGCCAACAAGCTGATGAAAGGCTTCATCGGCTCGGCCAACATCGATACGAATTCGCGCCTCTGCATGGCCTCGTCCGTCGCCGGGCATCGCCGCGCGTTCGGCTCGGACACGGTGCCCGGCTGCTACGAGGATCTGGAGCTGGCCGACCTGATCGTGCTCGTCGGCTCCAACCTCGCCTGGTGCCACCCGGTGCTCCATCAGCGGATCGCGGCGGCAAAGGAGAAGCGGCCGGAGATGAAGGTCGTCCTCATCGATCCGCGCCGCACGGCCGCGGCCGACATCGCCGACCTGCATCTCGCCATCAAGCCGGACGGCGACGTCGCGCTGTTTCTCGGGCTGCTGAGTTACATGGGGCGTTTCCGGTCGCTTGACGCGACCTACATCACCGAGAACACGTCGGGCATTGCCGACGCCCTGCGCGCCGCCGATTTGCTCGATCCTTACACTGTGGTGCAACGCACAGGATTGTCCCTGACCGCGTTGGAAGAGTTCTACCGCCTGTTTGCCGCCACCGGCCGCACGGTCACCGTTTACAGCCAGGGCGTCAATCAGTCGTCGTCAGGCACCGACAAGGTCAACGCGATCATCAATTGCCATCTGGCGACGGGCCGCATCGGTCAGCCGGGCATGGGGCCGTTTTCGGTCACCGGACAGCCGAACGCGATGGGAGGGCGTGAGGTCGGTGGCCTCGCCAACATGCTTGCGGCCCACATGGCGATCGAGGTGGCTGAAGATCGCGACCGCGTGCAGCGCTTCTGGCGCGCGCCGACGATCGCGACGAGGCCGGGTCTCAAAGCCGTCGACATGTTTCGCGCCGTGGCCGACGGCCGTATCAAAGCGCTGTGGATCATGGCGACCAACCCTGTCGTGTCGATGCCCGAAGCCGGCAACGTCAAGGATGCCATCGCGGCCTGTCCGTTCGTCGTCGTGTCCGACGTGACGGCCGATACCGACACCTGCCGGCACGCCGGCGTGCTGCTCCCCGCGCTCGCATGGGGCGAAAAGAGCGGCACCGTCACGAACTCGGAACGGCGGATTTCGCGCCAGCGCAGCTTTCTTCGTGCGCCGGGCGGGGCACGTCCCGATTGGTGGATCATCTCCGAGGTGGCCAAGCGCATGGGTCATCGCGATGCGTTTTCCTACGCCGAGCCGGACGAAATCTTTGCCGAGCATGCCGCGCTGTCGGCGTTCGAAAACGACGGCTCGCGCGATTTCGACATCGGCGCATGCACAACCCTGAGCCCCGCCGCCTACGAGGATCTCGCGCCGTTCCAGTGGCCGCGGCCGGCAGGCCGCGCTGGAGCCCAACGCATGTTTGCCGATGGCCGCTACTTCACTCCCGACGGCAAGGCCCGCTTGATCCCTGTCCAGCTTGCAGACCGCGAGCCGCCGCCGCCGGGCTTCCCCCTGACCCTCAATACGGGGCGCATTCGCGACCACTGGCACACGATGACCCGCACCGGCAAAAGCCAGCGCCTGTCTCAGCATTACGCCGAGCCGTTCGTGGAAATTCATCCCGGCGATGCCGCGCGGTCCCGCGTCGGTGACGCCGATCTCGTGCGCGTGTCGACGGGGCTCGGTGGCTCGGTGCTCGTCCGCGCTCTTCTGACCTCGCGTCAGCAGGCGGGTTCGATTTTCGTGCCGATGCACTGGAACGACCAGTTCGCGTCGAGCGCGCGCATCAACTGCCTGGTCCCCGGCATCGCCGATCCGGTCTCCGGCCAGCCGGCGTCGAAGAATGTCCCCGCGCGCATCGAGCGCTTCGTTGCGGCGACATACGGCTTCGCTGTGTTTCGGCGCAGGCCGGCCAAGATTTCTGCCGAGTACTGGGCGACGGCCAAGTGCAGCGGCGGCTGGCGTGCCGAGCTTGCTTTCGCGAGCAATCCCGCAGACTGGTCAGCGTATGCCCGTGAGCTTTTCGGCCGCTTGAGCGAGCCCGTCGTCTACCACGACGCCGAGACCGGCCGCATGCGTTTCGCGGCCTACGACAACGGCCACCTCACGGGGCTACTGTTCCTGGCGCCCGAGCCGGTGGCCGTCTCCCGCGATTGGGCCGTTGCGCAGCTCGCAGCAGCCGATCCGGCGCTCGGCAAGCGCACTGCAGTTCTCGCAGGCCGCCCGGGCGCCGGCAGCGTCGATCGAGGTGCAATTGTGTGCGCCTGTTTCGGCATCGGGGCGCACGAAATTCGTAGCGCCGCCGCCAGCGGCTGCTGCACCGTCGCGGCTGTGGGCGAGGCCACCCAGGCCGGCACCAACTGCGGATCCTGCCGCCCCGAGATCAACAGGATCATTCACGAACAGCGGGCGGCCGCCAGCCGGCCACTGATCGCCACCGCCAACTGAGAGCACCTGAAAGCCGATGTGGATATCCCGAATGACCAGACCGTCTGCACCTCCGATGTCGATGCTCGTCATCGCCTTGTCGTTCTGCGCCGTCGCGGGGAGCGCGAAGGCGGCCGACCTCGGCGGGGATTGCTGCGCCGACCTCGAGGAGCGGATCGCGGAGCTCGAGGCGACCACAGCGCGCAAAGGCACGCGCAAAGTGAAGCTGGCGATCTCCGGCTATGTGGCGCAGGAGATCACGTGGTGGGACGATGGCGGCGAAAGCAACGTCTACCTGCATGGGCTCGGCCCCACACAGGCGAGCCACGTCAAGCTCAACGGCGAGGCGGTGATCGCGCCGGGCTGGACGGCCGGCTATATGATGCGCATTCAGAATCTGCAGGACAATCCGTTCGGCCGCAGCGGCACGGCGGCGCTTGACCAGAACAACGCCAACTTCAGCCAGGGGCTGAACCTGCAGATGTCCTACTGGTACGTCCAGAGCAAGGCGCTCGGCACGGTAAGCGTCGGCAAGCTCGCACCGGCGGCCAAAAGCGCGGCCATGTTCACCGACAAATCGGGTACGCAGGTCATCGACAACGAGACGTTTCTTTCGGGCTTCCCGCAGTTCATCGTGCGCAGAGGCGGCGATCTGGCGCCAGCATCCCTCACGTGGGGACAGCTGAGCTACTGCTATGCGCAGAACGCGCCGCTCGGCGGCGACTGCGATGGCCTGGTCATGAACGCGGTGCGCTACGACACGCCTGTCATGGCGGGCTTCAGCGCATCCGCGAGTTGGGGCGAGGACGATGATTGGCAGCTTGCCGGCCGCTACGCGGGCGAGTTCGCCGGGTTCAAGGTTCTTTTCGGCGTCGGCTATTCCGAAAGCACGGACGAGGGCCTGACGGTCCCTGTCGCAAGCATCCTCAAGAAAGATACCAGCTACGTCCAGGCCGGCGGTTACGCCGAGCACCTGGCGAGCGGACTGTTCCTCCATGGCGCCTACGGCCATGAGGACAATGGCGGCACGATCCTCGCAGGCAATGTGACGCCACCCGACGGCGAGCACTGGTACGTCAAGGCTGGCGTCAGGAAGAAATGGACCGCTCTCGGCGCGACTGTTCTCTACGGCGACTACGGCCGGTATCGCGATCAGCTCGGACCGGCCGCGCTTGCGCTCGCCATCACGTCGAGCGAACTCGAAAGCGTGGGCGGCGGCGTCGTGCAGGAACTCGATGCGGCGTCGATGTCGCTCTGGATCAAATTCCGCCAGCAGAGCGCCGACATCACGGGTGCCGGAGCGATAGGCCAGCTTGAGGATCTGCGCACCGTGTCGACCGGCGCCATGATCAATTTTTGAGGGAGAGCGCTCCGCTCCCGCGGATTGACGTCTCGCCTCGCCCTCGCGAGACGAGATCTCGCCAATTTAGAGGCCACTTAGGGCGATGTGCGAACGCCATTTCGCACGGGTCATTAAGTGTGCGTTTACCGTGCTTGAGCGAGTCTGCTCAAACATTTGCCACGGTTGTCCCGCAAGTCGGAAAACTGATCTTAGCGAATCGGCTCGCGTCATATGTCACGAAAGAAGTATCCGCTGCGTGCTGCAGCCTCGTTTGCCACTGGGTGGCGGCTTGCGCTGCCGGCCCTTGTCAGCGCTGGCGCGGTCCTCGTCGTTGGCGGGGCGGCCGTGCCGACTGCGGAGGCAAAGTCTCCCGGCGCCCGCTACTGCTTCCATGGGTTTTGCCATCGCGTCGGGACGCTGGCGCAGACCGATACGCTCGTCGGCTGGCGCGGCTATGTGCTCGCCTCCTATTACGACAGTTGCCGTCTCGACCGCCTGAATCCCTGCGGACTGACAAGCTCAGGCGCCGTGTTCCGCCCCGATCTCCCCGATAACGCCGCGAGCCCGCTGCTGCCGGACGGCACCGTCATCCTCGCCTACAATCCAAAGACCGGCGACGCCTCCGTGCTGCGGGTCACCAACGCCGGCCCCTACAGCGGAAAGCGCAAGCTCGACGTATCGCGCGCCGCCGCGGAGAAGCTCGGCTTCCGCAAGCAGGGTGTGGCGGCACTTGTCATCAATGTCCTGCAATCGCCGACGAAGGGCGAGGCGAGCTACGTGCGCAAGCGTGAGTACCCACCGGTTCCGGGCTACCTAGGCAGGTTCGAGACCGTCGACATCGCGCTCGAGGCGGCTCAGGGGCGCTTCGACGTCCGTGAGGACGGCGAGAATATGGAAACGGCCGCGCTGGAGAATGGCCTCGTGCCCAAACCGCAGCTCGCGGTCTCACCCTCGCTCGCCCGCGAGCTGGTGATGTTGCGCTCCCCTCCGCGATTGATGAATCGGGGCGTGCGACTTGTGCAGGGCCCACGTCTCGTGACCCGAGCCACCTTCAGGGCCCAGCGGTCACTTGCTTCGACCGGCGGCGCGACGAGCGAAGCGGACGGCCGTCAGGTGTCCACTCAGGATCGGTAGTGTTTGACGCCGGCCTCCTATTGCGTAGCGGAGGCTGCGTCCGGATCGCGTCCTGCCGCATAAATTAGAGTCTTGTGCTTGAAAACGGCGCCGCTCATTGCGAGCGACGCCGCTCTTCGCTTCTCACACTAGACCGCGCGAAGCACGCCGGTCTTCGGATGGCAGTTGATGTATTCGAAATGCTGGTTGGCCGCGTCGAACACCGAGACCTCGTGATAGAGCGTGAGATCGGTGAACTTGTGCACGTTGCGCATGAACGTTACGAAAATTTGCAGATGGGTGGGATGGGACTCACCCCAGTGCTCGAGAGCGGCGAGGGAGTTCCAAAGGCTGACGCCAAACCCCTTTTCCAGCAGATTGCCATCCTCATCCATGTGATGGCAGTAGCGGTTGGTGTAGCAGCCGACCTCGAGGCCGTCGTCCCGGAGAAAGTTCATACCCTGGTGCAGCACGGGTTCGATGTCCTCGTACCAAACGCGGCGCTCCTCGTCCTTCGTTCGGCTCCAATCCTCGCCTGATCGGATCAAGCACAAATTCTGGTGGCCACGGATGACGACGCGGCCTCCGGCTTTCGGTTGGCCTTGCGATACCGTCAGTTGGCCGGTCGGCTCCATGGTGTCGTTCTGTGAGACCGGCAGGCGATCGCGCATAGAACCCCAGTACCCGTGCTCGAAGATCGGTTGGCTCATATTGCCGAAGAGAATGCTGACGCCTTCGAAGGGTCCGTTGTCGTGCGTGTAGATCGTCTCGAACTGCTCCATGCGGGGGCTGAGGACTTCCCGGAAGTAACCGACGCCCTCGTTAAGCCGGTCGTCGGAGGCCCACCAACCGGCGATGTCGGGCGAGTTGGTCCAGTTCTGATGCTTCTTTGGATCTTGCCAATAGGCGACGACGATCAGGTTCAAGTAGCCGTCTGCGTCGACGAACTGCACGAGGTCGTGACGTTCAGGTCCGTCAGTCAGCTTCAGGCTGTCTCGGATTGTCTGAAAGGCAGCGCAGGTCTTCGCGCGCATGTCGTCGCCCTTCGACTGAACGCCGAAGTAGGCCATCACGATCTGCTCGACGGACGGATCGACCAGCGCCGAAAATGCGGGGTAGGGCGGTTTCCACGTGTCGCTGACGCGACGGTGGCGGCTACGTGGGCATCTCAAGTGACTGGGGATTGAAGAGTCCAAAGGCATTGTCGTCCTCCCGATTTGTTTTTTTGACCGCCGGTTGATGGCGGCAACACGTCATATACCAGCGAATATAGCGCGTCGTCTTGTTGTGAGCTTAGTGAGCGCGCCTCCTTCCAGCGGTTCGTCGATCGCCCATCGCATGGGCATGCCAGTGTCGGGCAGCCAGTGTCGGGCACCGGCTCGGCCGAATGCGTGGACTGAGGCCCACGTCCAATATTTGGCGAAATTGAGAAAGCGCACCAGAGCAGCGTGCCCGGCCCAGCTAGGCAATTTGCCCGCTCATTGCTGCGTGGTCATTCCCGCGAGCATATCGGGACTGATCAGTCCTGCGCTGAGAGCCAGCCACACGAGATGCGCATCATTCTCGGCGCCGATTTTTGCCTTGATCGTGTAATGGTGATTACGGACGGTTTTCTGGCTTAGATTGAGAAGCTGGGCAATCGCGTCGCTGCTCAGGCCTGTGGCCAGAAGTCTGAGAATTTCCGTCTCGCGCGGCGACAGTTCTCCAATCGCGGGGTTCGCGCCGCTCAATTGATCCGCCGCGAGCGCCTGGCAAATGTCATCGCTCAACGCGCGGCCCCCGCGGGCCACGACCTCGACGGCCTTGATCAGATCGCCGGGAGGGCTGCTCTTGGTGATGTAGCCGCTCGCACCGGCTTCGAAGGATTTCAGCGCATAGGCCGAACCGGCATGCATGGTGAACACGAGGATCCGCGCGTCCTTGTCCCAATCGCGGATGCGGCGCACGGCTTCGAGCCCGCTCGCGCCTTGCAAAGTCAAATCCATAACGACGACGTCGGGCTTGTGCGCTTTGTAGGCGGCATACGCTGCCGTCACATCCTCGGCTTCGGCACACACCGAAAATTGCGGACGACGCTCGAGCAGGCGGCGATAGCCCTCGCGAACCACCGGATGATCGTCGACAAGCAGGATGGATACGCCGCTCATGCGAATGCAGCCGGCGGCCCAACAGGCACGATCGCGAGGATGCGAAGTCCACGCGGGGCATTACCGATCGAGAGGGCTCCTCCGAGTCCCGCAAGCCTTTCGCGTATTCCGAGAATCCCGTGTCCCGACGAGGTCCGAACCTTGCTGACGTCGCCGCCGCCGTTGTCTTCGACGGTCAAGGAGACGTGCGGCGCACGATCCATGACATGCTCGAGGCGGACGCTCACTTCGGTAGGCCGGCCGTGCTTCGACGCGTTCGTCAAACATTCCTGCACGATCCGGTAGAGATCGACCGCGATGCGCTTGTGCAGATCGGCAATGCTGCCCGACATCTGCAACTTGAACACGGTGCCGGTGTTCGACTGCGCATTGAAGTCGTTGATGAGCTGCCGGAGGCTCGCCTCCAAGCCGACCTCCTCGATGCTTTGAGATCTCAACCGCACGAGGGTGGAGCGCAGCGCATCCATCATATGCGATTGCGCTTTTGCAATGGAGCGCGCGTCCTTCGCGATATCGGGCCGGTCAGCCGGTGCGCCGCTTTCTATCAGCGTTGCAAGCGCCGATGTGGCCGTGAGGGCCTGACCGAACTCATCGTGCAAATCGCGCGCGAGCGCTCGACGTTCGTCCTCTTGGACCTGGAAGAGCCGGTTCGTCAGGGCCAAGCGCTCCGAGTGGGTCTGGAACAGCGTCGCGGCCAGCCGATTGACCGCGTTCGCGATATGATTGAACTCCGTGCTTCTGAACCTTGTAAGCCGCAGCGCGAGTTGTCCTTCCTCAAGCCTGCGAAGTGCATCGATGATGGCGCGAGCCGGCAACAGGGCGTGACCGACGATGAAGGCCGCCAGGATGGCTATGCCCCCAGCCATCATCGCCGAAATTTTGACCACCGTTGAAACTTCCCGCCAGGCCCTACGCAGCGCCGCATCCGGTTCGGCGCTCGTCGCAACAACGCCGGCCGTCGCATCGCGAAGGGAGAGCGGCTGCGCGATGGCTTCGTGCCGCCCGAGCAGACCGAGATACGCCGTTGCGAACCACTGCGGCGCCGGCGGGCCTAGCACTTCGACTTGGCTGCAAAGCGTTTGTTGATCTGAACCAGGAGGCGCGAACGTCACACAAACGCCGGGAGAGATGATGCTTTGCGTCGAGACCGACTTCCATTCGGGCAGCGGCATCAGATTTCCGCCCTCCATGCCGTTGCGCAAGAGCAAACGGTGCCAGTACAGACCCTGCAGTTGGCTGTTGACGCGCGCCGCGGTCGCCGAGACGTCGCTTTCGATCGAGCGATGCGCATCGTAGATCAGGCAGCCGATGGCCAGGGCCAGGCAAAGAAGAACCACGCCCATCAGGCGCAAAATCAACAGCGGCAGAAGGCGCATCTGTTCCCTCCGGTTTTGAGGGATTGTGGCATATCCATCGCGGATGAGAAGGTCTCCGGCCTCTCTGCGGGCAAAATGCCCGGTAGACCGGCTGGGAAAGTACGGCTTGGCTCGGCGAGCGCGGTTCAGATCGTGATGCGCGATCGCAGGTGATTATAGGCCAATCCGAGGACCACGATCGTCGTCGCGCCAATGAGGATTGGCGCAAGTAGGAACGTCCAACCGGGATTGAGAAGCGCAACCACGACAGGATTGGCCCCCGCCGGGGGATGAACCGTGTCGCTCAGCATCATGGCCGCAATGGCCAGTCCGACGCCGAGAGCGAGCCCCAGGGGACCGGCGCCAAAAAGAGCAACCATCAGCAAACCCACCGCCGCCGAAACGAGGTGCCCGCCGATGACATTGCGTGCACGTGCGAAGGGGCTGGCTGGCGCCCCGAAGACCAGCACGCAACTCGCGCCGAAGGGCGGAATAAGGAGCGAAAGTACCGCGGCGTCGTTCGCGAGAGCCAGCGCTCCGATGGCAAGCGCGCCACCCACGCCAGCCATGATCGCGTTTCGCCATGGGCGCACCGCAAGCCACGCTGCAATGCGGGTCGTGCTCCGCCGCCCCTGTAGCGGTTGATCAACACTCGTCATCATGCCCTCGGAGAGAAAAGCCGGCAGGTGGAATGCCCGCCCGCCGGCTTGGGTTCTAGCGCTTGAACTTGGCCGCCTCTTCCGAGCCGCCGGTTGCGTTGCCGGCGCTGTAGGAATGGGCGCCGACGCCCGCCAGCTTGCCACCCTGCACAACGAGGTACTCGTTGCGGATCGGCGTGCCCGCGAAGTAGCACTCGAGGATCTCGCGCGTACCAGCCGCATACCGGGCCTGGGCAGAGAGCGAGGTGCCCGAAATGTGCGGGGTCATGCCGTGGTGCGGCATCGACCGCCACGGATGGTCCTGCGGCGCCGGTTGCGGGAACCAGACGTCGCCGGCATAGCCCGCGAGTTGGCCGCTTTCGAGCGCGCGCACGATGGCGTCACGATCGCAGAGCTTGCCGCGCGCGGTGTTCACGAGGTACGCGCCGCGCTTGAAGTTCTTCAAGGACTTGTCGTTGATCATGTGTTCCGTCTCCGGGTGGAGCGGGCAGTTCAACGTCACGACATCGCAAACCTTGGTCAGGCTTTCGAGGCTGGAGTGATAGGTGAGGTTCAGCTCCTTCTCCACCGCATCCGGCAGCTTGTGACGATCCATGTAGTGCTGATGGACATCGTAAGGCTTCAAGAGGCGGAGAACGCGCAGGCCGATGCGGCCAGCGGCGACCGTGCCGACATGCATGCCTTCGATGTCATAGGACCGCGCCACGCAGTCGGCGATGTTCCAGCCGCCCTTGATGACCCAGTTGTAGGACGGGATGTAGTTGCGCACGAGCGAGACCATCTGCATCACGACATGCTCGGCCACGCTGTTCGAATTGCAGTAGGTGACCTCCGCGACCGTGATGCCGCGATCCATGGCAGCCTGCAGATCGGTGTGATCCGAGCCGATGCCGGCGGTCACGATCATCTTGAGCTTGGGCGCCTTGGCGATCCGCTCCGCCGTCATGTACGCCGGCCAGAACGGCTGCGAGATGACGATCTCGGCATCGTGCAGCTCCTGGTCGAGCTTCGAGTTTGCGCCGTCCTTGTCGGAGGTGACGACCAGAGTATGGCCCGCCTTCTCCAGAAATTTGCGAAGGCCGAGTTCGCCCGAGACGCTGCCAAGCAACTCGCCGGGCTTGAAGTCAATCGCCGATGGGGTGGGCGTCGTCTGTCCGTCGGGATATTTGGTGATCTTGGGAATATCATCGCGGGCGTAGGACTTGGGATGCCCGGTGACGGGATCGTCGTAGAGCACACATACGATTTTAGCCATTGAGGTTCTCCATCATGACATGGGCCAAGAGGCAGCGTTTCGGCCGGCGGGTGCCGGTCGATCGAATCGAACGATGTCTAAAGGACGAATGCGCGATCAGGCCGTTCGTTCAGGCCGCTCGTGCGTCGCTCCTCGCGCTTCCTCACCGCAACGGTTGATTTTTTTCTGCTGAAACGGACCGTTGCGACGCGGCATGTGTGAGATCTGCGGCCCGGCAGGTCAAATTGATCTGCTTAACGGCGTGATTGAGCGGATCAATCAGGCAGGTTCGAGCTTGGCGCTGCCGAAGTCGCGTTCAAGATTGAGGCGTGTCGCGCTCGCCATGAACGCACGCGCCAGCGGCGGCAGCGGATCGCGATCGGTGGTGACGATGCCGATCGTCTGCGTGTGCACGGGATCGATGAGATGGAGAAAGATGAGATCCTCGCAGCCTGCGAAGATGTAGGCGAATGTGTGTGGAATGATGCTCGACCACTTTCCGCTGCAGACGTGGGAGCAGACCGCAAGGAAAGAATTCGTCGTGACGGTCGGCGTGAGATCCAGACCGACGGAGCGGGCCAGGTTGTTCAGGACCCGGCGGTTCTGCATGCTCTCGTTGAGCAGGCAAAGGTTGCTTGCGGCTGCCTCCTCCCACGTGATGACGGCATCGGTGTCTCTTCGAGACGACCGGCTCGTCACGAAAAGGTATCGCTCGCGATAGAGCGCCGCCTTGCGCACATGCTGAAGCGGCTCGTTCTCGAGGTAGGTGACGCCGGCGTCCAACTCGAACTTATCAAGTGCACGCTGGATCTCGGCCGAGGTCATGGAGTGGACCTCGATCGAAACCTGCACATGCTTGGTCGAGAATGGCGTCGTAAGCTCGGCCACGGCTGGCATCGCGGCGGGGATGACGCCGAGTTTGAGGGTGCCTTTGAGGCAGCCCCGAAACACCTCCACATCCTGCTTCAGACTTTGGTAGTCAGAGATGATCTGGCTGGCCCAATCGACAACGCGCGCGCCTTCCGGCGTGAGGCCGATATATCGCGGTCCGCGATGCACGAGCCGCATGTCGAGCTCGCGTTCCAGCGCCTTGAGACCGGACGACAGCGTGGGCTGTGTGACATTGCACGCCTCGGCCGCGCGACCGAAGTGCTTTTCGCGCGCGAGAGCGACGAGGTACGTCATCTGGCGAATGAACATCGATCTTCCATAGGTAGCGACATGCCCAATATATCTATACTAAAATAGTATAGTTTTGTTAATGCGCAAGCATGGCTGTCGGCCTTGCATCGACTTCTGACAAGGAATCGGCGAGCAGCAGAGCGTTCCCGCGGGGCATCGAGAAGCTGACGCCAAACCCGTCTTTCGTGCGCAGTGTCACGATGAGGGAAGCCGGATCCGTGGCCTGCTCGATGGACCAGGAGCCGATGGGGTAGGCGTATCGGAACGAACCGTCTCGCAACTGGCGGCGCAACGCGGCTTCGATGAGGCTCGGCAAGGTCATGGACAGATTGCCGATGTCGGGAATCTGAAACCGCAGCGATGCGGGCTTGCCGTCCTCATCCACGAGGCTGAGCGTGACGGTCTTTCCATCATCGCTGATGGCATAGGTCGTCATTTCTTTGACATTGATCGACATCAGCGCGCTCCGCTATGCTTGAACGGATATAGCGGTAATGCCGTTGTGACTTGTGCGCAAGATTCAACCGCGTCGGAGTTGGCTTGTCGAATCCGTCAGTCCATTGGCTGCTTTTATCGATGCGTTGAGCACCTCAAGCGAGGCGGACTCACATCCGTCCCTCCGCGTAGTCATGACGCTCGTAGCCGCTTGCACTGAGGTTCTCTCAGCAGCGGCGAATCGAGCCATCGTCGAGGGTGATGCGATCGATGAATGGCGGACGGCAACCACGTTTGACCACCGTGAGCCGGCACCTGATCTCTCGCCTTCACTGTTGAGCGTCGGGCAGATCCGCACCGGCAATATCGGAGAAATAGTCTGCCTCGGCGTTCGGCGAGGGGGGCGATGTCATGTGTGCCGCTCGTCACGGGCAGGCGCCGCGAGGACGATGGGCTTGAGTGTGAACGGGCCGGGCGACCGAGGTTAAAGCCCGGATCCGTGGAGCTTAGGCCCGCCGATGTGCGGATTTCGCGGCCCGTCATCGGCCATCCCGCCGCCTTAATTGATCAACTCAGGCACGTGGCGCCGGTCGTGCCGGTCCCGGCAAGATAAATACTTTGCCGTTGCGACTTAAATGGTGTTAATACCTCCATCGGTTTTGGCCAGACAATCAGGCCGTTTGCCCACCATGTTGGGCCTGCGCTCAGACAATCTCAAAATCGTATAGCCGCATTTGCCGCGTACATATGCGCGCGCAAACGCTTATTGCCTATCCAGACTAAGGAACTCACGATGAACACCGGTACCGTTAAATTCTACAACGCTCAAAAAGGCTTCGGCTTCATTCAGCCGGACGACGGCAGCAAGGACGTTTTCGTCCATGCGACTGCCCTTGAGCGCGCAGGGATGAGCGGCTTGAACGAAGGCCAGAAGGTCTCGTTCGACACGCAGGAAGATCGCCGCACAGGCAAGATCGCAGTCGGCACGATCGCCGCTGCCTAAGCGCCATGGCGCGAAACTTTACGCGCCGGCAGAGTTGGCCGTCCCTCGCGGGGCGGCCATTTTTGCTTGTTCAGCGTCGGCGGATGCAGGCGCAAAAATGTTGATAGCAGCGACCAAGCGAGATGCCCCTGCGGAGGCAGCGGAATGACGCTCGAAACGTTGGGCTGGAGCGAGCTCCGGCAAGAGAAATTCCAACCTTACGCCGCCGACGGCCTGGTGCCTGGCCGCGTGATGGGCGAGCATCGAACGCATTTTCAGGTCGCAACTCACCTGACCGAACTCTCGGCGGAGGCCACCGGCCGGCTCCGCAAGTCCGCCGCGCAACGGTCCGACCTTCCGGGCGTCGGGGACTTCGTGGCCATCCGTCTTTCTCCGGACGATGGCCCGGCAAGCATCGAGGCCGTACTGCCCAGGACCAGCGCGCTTGTCCGCAAGGCGGCAAGCGAACGTCGCCCTCAACTTCTCGCGGCAAACGTCGATGCCGTCTTCATCGTGACCGCACCCGACGGCGATTTCAATCTCCCCCGCCTGGAGCGTTATCTCCGGCTGGTGGAGGAGAGCGGCGCCGACCCGGTTATCATCGTCAACAAGTCGGACCTCACGGAAAATGCCGCGAGCTTCATCGATCAGATCGCTGCAATCGCGCCCGGTATCGCCATGCACGCCATCAGCGCGCGGGGCGAAAGCGGCATGGATGTCCTGGAAGCGTACTTCGAGGGAAATCGAACGATCGTGCTCGTCGGCTCATCCGGCGTTGGTAAATCCACGCTGACCAACCGCCTGATGGGACAAAGCCTGCAAGCGACGCAGGAAGTCCGCGCCCATGACAGCCGGGGCCGTCATACGACGACGCATCGGCAGCTTTTTGTCCGGCCGCACGGGGGAGCGATTATCGATACGCCCGGCATTCGAGGTCTTGAGCTCTGGAATGCGGCGCCGGAGGTCGAAACCATTCCCGATCATATTGCCGAACTCGCGCTGCAGTGCCGGTTCCGCAATTGCCGCCATCAGAGCGAGCCCGGATGCGCGGTACGGGCCGCAATCGAGAACGGCACGATCCAGGCGGACGCCGTCTCGAAATAACCCGGCCATCGCGCTCGCTGCGGAAGCGGAAGACGCTCGTCTCTCTCTTCCCGCGGATCCCGCCTTCGCGTCCGTTCTCTGCCATCGGTATCTGCCACGGTTCCGAATAACCGTCATTCTGCATGGCGACGCTCGCTCTTCGCGACCCTGCACCGAACGGAAGGGCGTTACCCGTGAGCGCGCCTGACCGGGCCGTCGGCTGAACGAAGCGCTCCTCAAAAGCGCCACATGAGCCCGCCGGAAGCTGAGCCGAAGTGGCTTCCGGTGTCCTCCGCCTTGCCTTCGAGCGATATGAAGGCGGTGAGGCCGTCGGCGGTCGTGTGCTCGCCCCTGGCGCTCACGAAGCCAGCAACCGCACTGTCATCGCCGCCCGCGTCGAACACAATGGCTTGTCCCAAAAGCGCGCCGGAAAAATCGCCGTCACCGAACTGAGCGCGACCCTCGATGCCGCCGGACAGCGTCAGCCGTCCATAGGCGCCGTCGGCCGAACGGCTTTCGAAAGGCAACGCCAGAGCCGCCCGCGCCACACCGAGATGGATGTCCCGATCGTCGGTGGAAAATCCGTCCGCCGCGCCGCGCTCGGAGAAACCATCGAGGAACAAGCCCGCATAGCGCAAGGTGAGCACCTGCTCGAGGCGAATGCCGAAGGGAGAGACCGGTTGCGTGATGGTGAGTTCCGGCGAGATGAAAACGCCGCCGTACCCGGCCGTTGCCGTCTCGATACCGCCGACGGCGAGGTTGTTGCCGACCTCCCGTTCGCGATCGTAGTCGGAGTAGCCCGCCGTGAACACGAAATCGAATGCGGTGCTGCCAAAAGCGGTCGAGGCGTAGACGCCGCCAAAGACGCTGTCGATGGTGGTCTTCTGCGTGTCGAGCGCGTTTGCGATCTCGCCCCCGGAGCCGCCGAGGAAGAAGCCTGCGCGTGTGCTGGCGGACACCGGGGCGTCGACGCCGGACACCACGCCTGCAACACGGCTATCGGTTTCGGTGGCGGCACCATCCCCTGTCGGCTCGCGGAATCCGCCGAAGCCCTGGATCCACGCATCGCGGTGCGGCTTCGCTCCGTCTGCATAGCGCAGCCCGCTCAACCGGCCCGTGACCGCAGATGAAATTCCACCGGTGAGATCCGCGAACGCGACGTCCTCGGCCGCCAGCGTCGTCGGGTCGAGCACGGCCACCCGCGCGCCCGAAACCGCGACGGGTGCGCCGCCGGCATCGAGCGTCTCGGGCGCCTTATCGAATGTGTAGACGAGGGAGATGCCGCGATCGACGACGAGCGTGTCCGCGCCGCCGCCGAACGCGATGGCGCCCCCGATGACGGAGCCCGTTTTGAGGGTCAGGACGTTGTCCTGCGCGCCGAAGAAGGCGATGGCGGTGAACTGATCGGAGAGGATGCGCCCCGAATTGGTCACCTGGCTGTCCGCGCCCGACGACAGGATGGCCATGGCCTGCGATCCCGAAACGACGATCGCCCCGCTGTTGTCGATCCGGGCGCCCACGCCCGCGGACACGATGCCCTGCGCGCGCGATCCGGTCGTCGCGATCGTCCCGCTGTTGGTGATCCGCACGTCATCTCCCGTCGTGTAGACGGCGTGCGCCTGCATCCCCGACGTCACAATCGCGCTGCTGTTGGCGATTTCCGCGCCGGCACCCTCCGAGCGGATGCCGGAAGCCAAGAGGCCGATGGTAATAATCGCCCCGCGGTTGTCGATCCGCGCATCGGCCTCGTCGGACACGATGGCGTCGGTCAGCATGCTGGTCGTGAAGACGACGCCGCTATTGGTGATCTGGGCACCCGGGCCGTGCGCGACGATGCCGTACGCTTCCATTCCGGTCGTTTCGATCTTACCGCTGTTGCGGATGATGTCATTCGCGCCCTCGGAAAAGATGCCGACGGAAAAGTCTCCGGTTGTCGAAATCGTGTGGCTGTTGCGGATATTCGCGTTGGCGCCCGACGATGAGATGCCGACGCCGCTATCGCCGGCCGTGGAAATCGTTCCTCCGTTTATGATCTGGTTGTTGTCGCTCTCCGAGGACATTCCCTTGCCCAGCACCCCGGTGGTCGTAATCGTTCCCCTGTTTTCAATTCGGGTAGAGGCATCGACCGCGAAAATGCCGTGAGCGTCCCGTCCGCTGGTCGTGATGGTTCCGAAATTGATGGCCCCCGCGCCATCTTGGAACGTACGAATGCCGTCCGAAGAATTTCCCGTCGTAGTAATCGTGCCGTAATTTACGACCGCCGCTTCGGCGCCATCTGAATACATGCCGACCGAGTTCGTCCCAGAGGTGACGATTGACCCGCGATTGATGCTCGTGGCATTGGCGCCGAAGGAATAGATACCGCTGGAGCCCAGCCCGGTGGTCGTAATCACCCCGGTGTTGATGACGTTTCGAGCGGAAATGGCCGCGGAGAATCTCCCTGTGGCGGAGACGTCACCGCTGTTGTCGACCAGGCTATCGGCCCCGGCCGAAAGAATGCCAATTGAGAAATCTCCGGTCGCGAGCACCGTACCGCTGTTCGTGATCCTGGCATTGGCGCCGTCTGCGTCAACGCCGTAGGAGGAAGCTCCCGTGACGTTGATTGCGCCGCCGTTGTCGAGGATTTGGTCGGCGCCGCGCATCTCGACGCCCGTCGCGCCGCCGGTGATCGTTCCGCCGCGTTCGATGCGGCCGATATCGCCCGCGCCCGTCATGGCCTGGCTGCCAACCGTCTGGCCCGAGCCGACAATGAAATCCTGTGCACGCACCGGCGCCGCGGACGCGAGCACGCCACCCATGGCTGCCAGCGCCAGGATGCTACCAGGAAGTCGCGGCTGATGAATGATGGTTGTGCGGCTCACAGTTTCCCCCTCGTCGAAACGCTCTGAGTGCTGAACGTCGGACAAGGAGAAGGAACAACCAATGACCGCAGCCGAATGGCCCTCATTCGCCACTAGCGTGTAACAACCGAAAATTCAATCCGTTGGGTCGGCAAGGAACGCAGGTCGTTCGCAAAAAATTCGTCTGATGACAGATTCGGAATCCGTGCGACGTCTGCATGTGCGACGTCTGTCTATACTGCGGTCTGAGCTGATCCGCGCATACGGCGAGTAGACCCGAAACGCTTCCACTCCAGGAGCGGCAGCTACGTCGCTGGGATCGTCTTGGAGATTTCGCGCTCAAGCGCGCGGAGGTCGAACGGCTTCTGCAGCTTGCGGAGCTCGGGGCCTTCGCCTTTCGGGAGTTCCGCGTAGCCGGTGGCAATGATGATCGGAAGACCGGGGCGTTCGCTCGCGACGACCTTTGCAAGTTCAGCACCGGTCATTTTCGGCATGGCGTGGTCGGTGATCAGCAGATCGACGTCGGTGATCTTCAGTAGCTCCAGCGCTTTTGCCCCGGAATGCGCGGGGACGGGCGTATGTCCGAGCTCCTCAAGCATCGCCGTGGTATTCAACAGCACGAGCGGATCGTCGTCGACAACGAGAATTGTGAAGCGTTTCCCCTCCGACGCGGAAGCATGCGCGACCGTGGGCGCTCCTTCCAAAACGGGGTCCGCCATCGGGAAATAGAGTTCGACCGTCGTTCCCTCGCCCAAGCGGCTGCGAAGGACAAGGCTGCCTCCCAATTGGTCCGCCATGCCGTGCACCATCGAAAGTCCGAGTCCCGTGCCCTTGCCGACGCCCTTGGTCGTAAAGAACGGCTCGGAGGCGCGCGCCAGCGTGGCCGCATCCATTCCTTCACCAGTGTCGCTGACGCAAAGGGAAACGGCGTCGTGAGGCGCCACGCCCGTGCTGCCCGGCTGCGTGACCTTACGCAGCGTAAACGTCAGCGTGCCGCCCCCCGGCATTGCGTCGCGGGAGTTGACGGCGAGATTGAGGATCGCGAGTTCGAGCTGGTTCGGGTCGACGCGCGCAAACAGGGGCTCGCGCGGAAAATCGGTTTCGATGGTGATGCTCGGGCCAAGCGAGCGCTGCAGCAATTCGTGCATCCCGCGGATCAAGCTGGCAAGATCGGTCGGCTTGACGACGAGTTCCTGACGTCGCGCGAAGGCGAGCATGCGTTGAGTCAACGTAATGCCGCGCTGCGCGCCCATCATGGCATTGTCGAGAAATGGGGTCAGCCGGGGATCGGGCGGCAACCGCTTCTTAATGAGTTCGAGACTGCCGGTGATGGCCATCAAGAGATTGTTGAAGTCATGCGCCACGCCGCCGGTGAGGCGGCCGATCGCTTCCATCTTCTGCGATTGCATCAGCTGCTCGCGGGTTCGTTCGAGCGATTCCTGCGCAAGCTTCCTCTCGGTGATGTCGCGGGTGATCTTGGCGTAGCCGATGATGTCGCCGGTCTCGCCGTGGATCGGATCGATGACGACGTGCGCCCAGAACGTCGTGCCATCCTTGCGTACGCGCAGGCCCTCCTTTTCGAACCGGCCGTCGCGCGCCGCGACGGCCAGCGATTGGCGCGGACCGTCGAGTGCTCTTTCCTCCGGCGTATAGAAAACGCCGAAATGCTGCCCGACGATCTCGTCGGCGGAGTAGCCCTTGATGCGTTGCGCACCGGAATTCCAGTTGGTGACGTTCCCGTTCACATCCAGCATGTAGATGGCGTAGTCGGTGACGCTCTGCACGAGCAGCCGGAATTGCTCTTCGCGGTGCCTCAATTGTTCGGCGGCCTGGCGGCGTTCGGTGAGATCGCGCGTGACTTTCGCGTAACCGATCAGCCCGCCCGCGGCGTCGCGAATAGGGTCGATGACGACATGCGCCCAGAACTGAGTGCCATCTTTCCTGACGCGCCAGCCCTCGGCTTCGTATTTTCCTTCGACCCGCGCGGTCTTGAGCGCATGCTCCGGCAATCCGGATTGCTGATCGTCCGGCCGGTAGAACGTGGAGAAGTGGCGGCCGATGATTTCCCAGTCCTGGTAACCCTTGAACCGCCGGGCGCCGTTGTTCCAGCTGACGACAATTCCATTGGGATCGAGCATGTAGATCGCGTAGTCGACCACCCCTTCGACGAGGAGGCGATAGCGCTCGTCGTCGTTAATAGTCGCCTGCATGAGTTGTGGTTGTGTGGTCATTCCGCCGCTCGATCAACCTCCCTCAACGGCCGAAGGCGATTAAGGTTCCCCATAATAGGCATGGCGGTTGGAAAACAACCCGCGCGTGCACATTATCCTCCGGCAGCGGAGGAAGCATCGCCCAGATCGATCAGGTCTCGGTCGGAAACCACCACATGGCGAAGGAGCCGCCAAGCGCGGCCGCGATCACGAACCCGAGCAGGACCGGTCTCGAAAACCCGGCTGCGATGGCGGTGAACAGCACCGACCCCCACGCCATGGCCAGCGCAAACAGCTTCACCTCGAGCCGGATCGTGCGCCGCTCCTCGAAGCGCTGCGCCTCGGCCAGCGCTTGGCGAAGGACGGGAATGCGCTCCAGTTCGCGCATGAGGCGCGGGCTCGAGCGCGCAAAGGCCCAGAGCGCCACGAGCAGGAAGGGGGTCGCCGGCAAACCGGGCAGCATGGCTCCCGCAATCGCCAGCAGCGTCGCGATGCTTCCGATGACGAGATAGCCAAGCTTCAGCACGCGCGTTCCAGAAGTGTTTCGGCCAGAAGTGCCAGAATTGTTTGTGTGTGAGCGAGCACGCTAGTGCGGCGGGCCAGAAAGTGGAAACTAAAAATCAGCAAGGTTGCTGTCCGGTGGCGGATAAATCGGGACGGGGGCAAGTGCGGCACAATCCGTTTCCGTTCGCCGCAGGGGTGGTATAGCTGAGGCGGATATCGGGTGGGCGCATTGGGGGATGCATGTGGCCGCAGACATATGACCCATTCGGCAACATGCTGGCGTCGACCGCCGTCGCCGCGATTCCCGTCGTCGTGCTCCTCGGCGGCATCGCGATCCTCGAGATCCGCGCCCATCTGGCCGCGGCTCTGGGGCTCGTCGCCGCGCTCCTGGTCGCGATCTTCGCTTACGGAATGCCGCCGCACATGGCGGGCCTGGCCGCCGCATACGGCGCCGCGTTCGGACTGCTGCCCATCGGCTGGATCATTCTCAACGTCATTTTCCTCTATCAGATGACGAGCGAGAAGGGCGAATTCGCCATTCTCCAGCGGTCCATCAGCACCATCAGCGACGACCGCCGCCTCCAGCTCTTGTTCATCGCGTTTTGCCTCGGCGCCTTCTTCGAAGGCGCGGCCGGGTTCGGCACGCCGGTTGCCGTCACGGCGGCCATGCTGATCGGGCTCGGGTTCACCCCGTTGGCCGCGTCGGGCCTGTCCCTGATCGCCAATACCGCGCCAGTCGCATTCGGCGCCCTCGGCACGCCCGTCATCGCGCTTGCCGCCGTCACCGGCCTCGATCTGCATGAATTGAGCGGCATGATCGGGCGGCAGCTCCCGTTCTTTTCCATCATCGTGCCGTTCTGGCTCGTCTGGGCCTTCGTCGGCTTCCGGAAGATGATCGAGGTTTGGCCGCCAATCCTCGTCGCAGGCGCGGCGTTCGCCATTCCGCAATATCTTGTTTCGAATTTTCACGGTCCCTGGCTGGTGGACATCGTGGCGGCGCTCGTGTCGATGGCCTCGCTGGCCGCGTTCCTGCGCGTCTGGCAGCCCGCCACACCCATGACGACGGTCGCGGATCAGCCGGCAGCGACGCCGTCCTCGGCGGCGAAGCCGGTCACGGCCGCACTGCCCGCGGCCGCCGTGCGGCGTGCTTGGACGCCGTGGATCGTGCTCTCGGTTTTCGTATTCGCTTGGGGAACGCCGCAGGTTCGCAGCGCTCTTGATGCCGTCTGGGCGGCGAAGATCCCGATCGTCGGCCTGGATGGCCAGGTCCAGAAGATGCCTCCGGTCGTCGCCGCGCCGCACGTCGAGCAGGCCGTCTATTCTCTCAACCTGCTTTCGGCGACCGGCACCGGCATTCTAGTCTCGGCGATCATCGCCGGGTTCTTCCTTGGCTACCGGCCCGGCGAGCTGCTGCGTATGTATGCGCGCACGCTCTGGCTCGTCCGCTACTCGCTCGTCACCATCGCCTGCATGCTCGCGATCGGATTCGTCTCACGCTATTCAGGCACCGACGCGACCCTCGGCTTGGCGCTGGCTAACACCGGCTGGCTGTACCCGTTCTTCGGCACGCTCATCGGTTGGCTCGGCGTCGCGCTCACGGGATCGGATACGGCGTCGAACGTGCTGTTCGGCGGCCTGCAGCGCGTCACGGCCGAGCAGGTCGGGATCCATCCCGTCCTGATGGCCTCCGCCAACAGTTCCGGCGGCGTCATGGGCAAGATGATCGATGCCCAGTCGATCGTCGTCGCGTCCACGGCGACACGGTGGTACGGCCACGAAGGGTCCATTCTACGCTTCGTCTTTTTCCACTCCGTCGCGCTCGCGGTCATGGTCGGCATGCTGGTGATGGGTCAGGCCTACGTGTGGCCGCTGACGCTGCTCGCGCCGTAGCGCCGGCGCCGCTCCCGGAACAAATCTCGGCCCGGTCGCGTTTTTCTGCCACGTGACCGAACACCTGACCGGCCGAGATAGGGAGAGATATCAATGGCAGATCGCGAAATCGTTACTCCAACGGAAGCACGTCAAGCGACTCCGCAGCGTATGAACTATCGCGTCCTCACCCGGTCGCTTCTGTTAGCGCTCGCCGCCGCTGTTCTCGTTTATGCGTACTTCTACATGCAGTCGCCGGCGTAGGGAGTTCCGTGGCGACACGCAGCTCCGGCAAGCGACGGCGCCGGAGAAAGTTCTGTCTATGCGTAGGCGGAAAATTTAGTCGACACCCGAGAAATGCACATGGTTTAGTCACGTCTCGCTTGGGCCGGGGAGTGACGGGGCGTGGACGGAACCGAAATCGCGTTGCGCCTCGTGGGAGCGTTCTACGTCTTTGCAGGCTACGTCGCGACGCGCGCGACTCTCATGTCGCTTTTTCTGGATCGCGCCATAGCCGCCATCGGCGCAACCAAACCGAAGCAGGCGGAGCTCGCGCGAAGTTACTGGCTGCTAGGTGCAGCCGCGCTCGTATTGGCGGGCGGCGCAACCCTGATGGCGGTGCTGGATATCGCGGCCTGGCTATTCCTCGCATCCGCGGTGGGACAAGCCGTGTATCTCTTCGTTCTGGCCCCGCGCATGCTCGATGCCCAGGATCCGCCCGACGAGGTCGGCCGTCGGCAATCGACCAACGCGTTCATCATCTATCTTGCGGCGACCGCTTTCGTCGTGTGGGCGTTGTCGGCGGGCAAGCTCGAAAGCGTATGGCTCGCACATCCCCTGGCGCTGGCCGCAGTCGGCGCAACGCTCCTGCTCCATGCCGGATATGTTATCCGGTTCCTCGCCGGCTTCGGATCCTCGGCCGGATCCCGAGGCCACTCCGGTGGCCTGTTCCCTCCGTCGGATGATGAGGCCGACTGGGACCCGACGCCGGGAGTCGATCCGGCCACATCCCACTCGATCAAGGTTATGGCCGACTACGGAACGCACGCGCTCTGGGCGCTCGATGACGACATCTACGGAGACATCAATCCCGAGGTGCTGGACCTCTCTCCCGAACTGACGCGCGATCTGATCGCCTGGGCTGACGCGTTTTCGGACTCGCTCGATCTCGACGATCCATCCGAAAGCCGCTGGACGGAGGCCGAACACATGGCCCATGCGGCCATGGCGCGTCCGCTTGCGATCCGCTTGGCTCGCGAAAAGCCCGACCGCGCGATTTACGTGATCGATCCGGACGAGGGGATCGTCGAGGTCAAGGCGGACGAGGATCTGCCCCCGTCCGCCGCCGCATCACCTTGAGAAGCTGACTACGCGGACCGCGCTTGCGGCGCGATCGCAACGTCGCCCTTGGCCGATTGCACCGCCGCTTCGAGATGCGCGACCAGACCGTCTTCGAGCCCGAGCGTCGCCGCCAGATAGCGGAGATAGGCTTGCTCGGCCGGCGTATCCGCGTCGATCGCGATGGCCGAGGCGAGATAGACTTCGCTGCGCGCCTCCGGCGTCGATGCGAGCGACGCGAATTGCTGCGGTGACCACGGCGCCGCGATCTCGCGATCGAGGAACTGGCGCTCTTCGGCATTGATGCCGGCCGCCGCAAGGCGTCCGATGATCCGCTGGCGTTCGGTCTCGTCGATCAGCCCGTCGGAAAGCGCCGCCGCGATCATGGCGCGCAGCAGCAGCAGCGCATGCTCGTCCTTGGGCGGTGCCGCGGGCGCGGTTGCCCCGCTCTGAGCGGCTGCGAGAAATTCGGCGGCGCGTGTTCCGATCAACGGCTTGCCATCGCGATAGTTGGTGTACGCTTTGTAGGCCAATCCGCCGAGCGCGGCCGTCGCTCCCAGCTTGAGGGCATCGCCGGCAATCTCGCGGCCGCCCTTGCTGCCGAGCACCAGCGTCGCCAGTGCGCCGGCTGCCGCCCCGCCCAGGATGCCGCCGCCCTGGCCGCTCAAAAAGCCTTTGGCCTGTTCGATGAGATCGCCGCCCGGCGTCGTGTTTGCTCCAGGTCCCGCGCGCGGTTGCGTCGCCGGCACGGACCCAGTCGCTGTTTGGTCTTGTGCGCCTCCAACTCCACCCATCACCAAATCAAGCAGCTTCGCGGCGTCGATCATAGTTCGCTCCCAACGTTTATCTGTGGGGTGCACATGGGGGAGGAGCCGGGAAAGCTCAAGGTGCACTGCAAAAATCGCTCTTGCGCGCGGCGTTCGACCGCTGCCGATTTTGCCGGGCGGCTGCGATCATTGCTTGTCTAGACCCCGCGGCGCGGGCTTTATGACACAGCCCACCCGAACACCCTCCGCGCAAAGAACGCCGACGAGACGCACGATGCGACCCCCCAATGCGATCGATTTCTGGCGTGGCGTTGCGCTCGTCATGATCTTCATCAACCATATTCCGGGGATGGACTACTCCATCCTGACGTTGCGGAACTACGCCATCTCGGACGCAGCCGAACTGTTCGTGTTCCTGGCCGGCTGCTCGATGGCGTTCGTCGTCAACGGCCGCACGTCGAAAAAGCCCTTGGGCCATTCCGTCTCGCGGTTGCTGTTGCGGGCATTCGAAATCTGGCAGGCGCAGATCGTCACGATCTCCGTGGCGGTGGCGATGCTCGGAGCGGCCGCGCTGGTCTTCAACGATCCTCTGTTTCTCGAATGGCACGGCGCAGGCCCGGCCTTCGTCGATACCGTGCGCGCGTCGATCGGAATGGTGCTGCTGACCTACCAGATCGGCTACTTCAACATCCTTCCGCTCTATGTGGTGCTGTTGCTGATCGCGACGGTGTTCGTCGTCATCGCGCGTTTTTCACTCGTGCTCGCGCTTGCCGCATCGGTGGCGCTGTATGCCGCCACGCTGACGTTTCAACTCGGCCTGCCGAGTTGGCCCGCCGAGGGCGCATGGTTCTTCAATCCGTTATCTTGGCAGTTGCTGATCGTGCTTGGCTACGTCGCCATGTCGGTGAAGCGCGAACGCCCGGCCGCCGAGGATCTTCTGAAACGGGCCTGGCCTTGGGCTGTGGCGCTCGTTCTGCTCGGAGCAACCATCGTTTGGATAGGCTATCGGCCCGATCCCATGGCGGTACCGAATCCTCGATACGTCTTCCTGTTCGACAAGGCCTATCTCTCCCCCGCTCGAATTGTGAGCATGTTGGCGATCGCAATTGCCTTCTATCCAGCATTTCCTTTACTTTCGCGGCGTATGGGACCTGTAGTGCGCTACTGCAGCAGCCTAGGGCGCAACTCGCTGGCCGTGTTCTGCATGGCATCGTTGGTGGCGCTGGGCGGACAGATCGCGCGCTATCTTGGCCAGCCGACGCTGCTGTTCGATACGGCGATCTTGGTGATTGGTCTCGTTGTGTTGGGGGTGACAGCATGGATCGCCGAATTCCGGTCGTCTTCAGCCTAGCGTGCGCGCTGGCCGCGGGCTTTGCCGCAAACGAAGCCGGCGCCACCGGACCCAATCCGAAGCCCGCGGCGGTGCCGGTCGCCGCGCCGGCCATTGCGCCGCCCGTCCAGGGCGAACATCGCCCCCAGGCGGCGCATCGCGCAATGATCCGTGCGGACGTCCCGAATGCCTCCGTCGAATGCAAAGTCAAAAGTCCGTCTTACGAAGGCCGCTCGCCGCTTCGCTACGTCAGGCGCGCTCTGTTGCAAAAGCGTCCGGTGCGCGTCATCGCGCTCGGCTCGTCGTCCACCGTCGGCGTCGGCGCATCGTCGCCGCTTGCCAGTTATCCGGTGCGATTGGAGAACGACCTCGAAGGCGTCATCGAGGGCCTGTCTGTCGAGATGTTTCCGCGCGGCCAATCGGGCGAAGTTGCCGAAGGCGCGGCCG
This sequence comes from Hyphomicrobium sp., assembly GCF_051860585.1. Lineage (GTDB taxonomy): Bacteria > Pseudomonadota > Alphaproteobacteria > Rhizobiales > Hyphomicrobiaceae > Hyphomicrobium_C. The sequence continues at coordinate 382,747 of NZ_JBHYDS010000001.1, read as the reverse complement.
AACGTCTGAAGGCCGAGGTCGCGGCGATCAAGCCGGACCTGATCGTCTGGCAGGTCGGCACCAACGATGCGGTCGCGCGCATCGACCCGGAAGTATTCGGCCAGGAGTTGCGCGAGACGCTGACGTGGCTTGCATCGCACAAGATCGACGTCGTGCTGATTGATCCCCAATACGTCGAGCGCCTGTCGAAGGACACGCGCTATATGAGCATCGTCAACGAGATCGCGACAGTGGCGAGCGAGAAGCGCGTGCTGCTGGTCAATCGATATGAGTCGATGGCCGATCTGGCGCGCCAGCATCCCGGCGCATCGTACCTGTCATCCGATCGGTTCCACCTGAACGATCTCGGCTACAGGTGCATGGCCGAATACGCGGCGCGCGCCATCGTGGCGGGCATCCTGCAGGCCGACGCCGAAAATGGCGCTGGACACTAGCGATTTCGCAATCGGCAGATTTGCAGATTTGCAGATTTGCAGATTTGCAGATTTAGAGAGAGCCAGGCTCGCGGCGTGTCCTGATGTCGGTCATGCGGCAAATCGGGTGCGCGGCGGCCGGGGCAGGAGGCCAAAACCACGGCCTCCCGATTTTATGCGGTCTGCAAGATCACCATGATGATCAGGGCGGACGCTACAAGGAAAATATCGAACAATTTCGTTCCGGTGGGCATGGTCGGATCTCGCCTTGTTATTGTGCCCGCGCGGCGGATTCAGGCGACGGGCTTCAACTCGACGCAGTCGTTGGTTTGCGTCGTGGAAGAGCCAAGAATGGACTCGTCATTGGCTGCACGCTCACAGCGCGCCGGCACGGCCAGCGGGCCTGGGTCGTCCAAATTCGTCATCGCGGTGATGACGCGGACATGAGCGAATCCCTGCGAATACGCAGCAGGCAGCCGCAGGGCAGACTCGTTTTCGGCGGTGGCGTCGATCATCGGGTCCTCCGTCAGCTTCTGTTAGCGATAGTGGTCGAGCAGGCTTGTAAGCTCCAACCTGCGGCGAATGTTCCAGTGCCGCAATTGGCTTCAGTACGTAGAAGGAGCCCCTAGGGAGTATTACGTATCTGTAAATTATTGAAATCGTTGAATAATGGACGGGCTTCACCCTTGAAAAGGCTCGTCAAAGGGCTGGATTTGCAGGGCCAAAGATGAACGATGACCGCCTCTATCGACGCCTTGCCCTGGGGTGCCTCTTCCTCGTGACCTACGTTGCGCTCGATTACGTGAGCTATGTGAAGCCTTACCGGGGCCTCGGCATCACGCCGTGGAACCCGCCCCCCGGCCTCAGCATCGCCGTCGTATTTCTGGGCGGCTGGTTCTATGCGCCGTTCGTGCTGATTGCCCCCGCCTTGGCCGACGCCGTGGTGCGGGGCTCGGCGCTCGGAGTGGGTCTCGAATTTGGCCTTTCGATCGCCATCGGCGCCACCTACGTCGCCGGCGGTTTCGCGCTGCAGCATATCGCGACGTTCGACCCGCGCTTTCGGCTTGTGCGCGATGCCCTGACCTTGATCGGCGTCGGGACCGCGGCGGCCTTGGTCGCCGCCGCCGCGTATGTCGTCATCCTTCTGTCCGCCGGCGCCATCTTCCAGAACGAGGTGGTCGTGGTGGCCTGGCGCGCCGCGGTCGGAGACATTATCGGCATCCTCGTCATCGCCCCGCTCGTGCTTTTGGCCGTGACCTATCGTCCGTGGCCGCGCCTGGAGCCGCTGGTCGTGGCGCAGTTCGTGGCCTTGATCTGTTCGCTCGGGGTGGTGTTCGGCTACCAGGACGCCACCGCGTTCCAGCTCTTCTATCTGTTGTTCCTGCCGCTGCTCTGGATTGCGTTGAGCTACGGTCCGCCGGGCGCCGCGGTCGGACTCCTCCTCATCCAAGTCGGCCTCATCATCGGCGCCGAGATCCGCTTCGGGCCCGACCCCGGCCTCGGCGCGTTGCAGGTCCTGATGACGGCGCTCACGATCACCGGTCTGATCGTCGGCACCATCGTCGCCGAGCGCGAGGATACCGCCGCGCGTCTCCGCGATCAGCAGGCGGCCATCAACCGCGCCCTGCGCATCCGCTCGGCCGGTGAGGTGGCTGCAACCATCGCGCACGAAATCAATCAGCCGCTGACGGCGCTCACGACGTATGCAGGCATTGCCGCCAAGGCGATGCAGGACGGCCGGCTGGATCTGCTCGCACGCGCGGTCGACAAGATCAGGAGTGAGAGCGCGCGCGCCAATGACGTGCTGCAGGGCATTCGCGAACTCCTGCGTCAGGGCACGCTGACGAAACGCCCCGTCGATCTCAAAGCCAAGCTCCAGGAGCTTGACGACCTTCTCTCCGAGGATCTGCAGAAAAAAGGCATTCGCCTCGTCATCGGCATCACGCCCGATTTTCCGGTCATCCGCGCCGACGGCATCCAGTTGCAGCAGGCCATACACAACTTGATCGTGAACGGCGCTGAGGCCATTCTGGCCGCTTCGCGCGCCGGCGCGATAAAAGTGCACGTCACGCTGACGTCTTACGATGAGGCCGAAATCGAGGTACAGGACGACGGCCCTGGTTTTCCGCCCGGCTTCGATGTCAACGAGCCGGCGCCGTTTACGACCACGAAGCCGGAAGGGTCCGGCCTGGGTCTTGCCGTGGCGCGTTCCATTTCAGAAGCGCACGGTGGAAGTCTCGTGATTGCCACCTCGCCGCGCGGCGCGCGTGTCCTGATGAGACTGCCGATCGAAAGGGAGGATGATGAGCAAGACCGTCAGCGTGATTGACGATGAGGCGTCGGTTCGCGACGCCGTCGCCATGCTTCTCGAAACGCACGGCATGAACGTGTCGTGTTTCGAAGGCGCTGGGGCCTTTCTCGCGGCGCCCTTTGCGGCAGGCTGCATCGTCAGCGACGTCCGCATGCCGGAAATTTCCGGCCTGGATCTTCTGCGGCAACTGCAAAGCGCCGGCGATCCGCGCCCGCTTCTCCTCATGACCGGCCACGGCGACGTCGAGCTGGCCGTTCAGGCGATCAAGCTCGGCGCATTCGATTTCGTGGAAAAGCCATTCAGCAACGAACGCCTCGTGGCGAGCGTGGAGCAGGCATTGGTCGCATCGGAATCGTCGCTCAAATCGCGCCTCGAGCTCGAAGACCTCAAAGGCAAGTTCCAGTCCCTGTCCGACCGCCAGCGCGACACCATGCAATTGCTCGTGCAAGGACTGTCGAACAAGGAGATCGGACAGAAACTCGGCATCAGCCCCCGCACGGTGGAAATTCATCGCACCTGGGTAATGACGAAAATGTCGGCGCGATCGATTGCCGACCTTGTGCGCATGAGCATGGCGCTTGGCCTCGAATAACGGAACCGAAGCGGAGTTACCGAGGGAGGTTGCGGCGCCTCAGTCCTGGAAATTTCGAAATTGTAAGTCGAGCGCATCGTGTGAATCGGCGAAAATCGCCGGCAGGCGATGGGAGGATTTCATGAAACGACGCTTTTCGTTCGGCTTGGCGGGAGTGATGATCGCAGCATTGGCCGCGCCCGCTGCGGCAGATCAGACCGGCTTTGCCGCGATGCACGACATGGCCCGCGTCGGCGGCAAGATGTGCATGACGGATCACTACCACTACGGCAGCGGCAAGGGCGCCAGCAAGGCGGCGGCGCAGCGTGCTGCGATCGGCTCGTGGCAAAGCTTCACGGATTTCGAGTACGGCAGCGACTGGGCGCGCTTCAGCAAGGCCGTCGGCAAGCGCATGAGCTGCTCTCAATCGGGCAGCGGCTACGATTGCCAGGTCGAGGCGCGGCCCTGCCGCTAACGGAAGGCTCTAGAGTCCGAGCACCTTACCCGGGTTCAGGATGCATTTCGGATCGAGCGCCGACTTGATGCGCCGCATGACATCGATCTCGACGGCACTTTTCACGCGTTGAAGCTCGCCGGTCTTAAGCTGGCCGATGCCGTGCTCGGCCGAGATCGATCCGCCGAAGGACACGACGACATCGTGCACGGCGCGTGACATCGGTTCCCACAGCGCGATGAAGTCCGCGCGCGCCATACCCGCCGGCTGCGAGACGTTGTAATGGACGTTGCCGTCGCCGAAGTGGCCGAACGGCACGGGCCGCGCTCCGGGGCAGACACGCGCGACGGCATGCCGGGCCGCATCGATGAACTCGGCGATCCGCGCCACCGGCACCGAGATGTCGTGCTTGATCGACCCGCCTTCGCCCTTCTGCGCTTCCGACGCGGCCTCACGCAACCGCCACAGCTCCGCCGCCTGCGCGAGCGAGCCCGCCACCGCCGCATCGCTCATGAGGCCTGCGGCGAGAGCATCGGCGAGGATGGCATCGAGCATCGGGGACGCCGTGCCTGCCGCCATGCCCGAAATTTCGATGAGCGCATACCAAGGCGCGGCCTCCGCGAGCGGCAGGCGCGTTCCCGGGATATGGCGAGTTACAAACGTCATGAGGTCGCCGCACAGGAATTCGAACGCCGTCATGGTCGGCCCGGCGCGCGCCTGCGCCAGCTGGAAGAACGGCAGCATCGCGTCGAGCCGCGGCAGCGCGACGAGCGCCACGGCGCGTTCGACAGGCAGCGGGAAGAGCTTCAGCGTCGCCGCCGTAATGATGCCGAGCGTGCCTTCGGAGCCGATGAACAGATCGCGCAGGTCGTAACCGGTGTTGTCCTTCTTAAGCGCCTTGAGGCCGTCCCACACCGCGCCGTCGGCCAGCACCACCTCGACACCCGACACCAGCGCCCGCATTGTGCCGTACGAGAGAACGGCGACACCGCCCGCGTTGGTCGCGAGGTTGCCGCCGATGGTGGCGCTTCCTTCCGAGGCGAGGCTGAGGGGAAAGAGGCGCCCCGCGTCTCGCGCCGCCGTTTGGACGGCATGCAACGTCGCGCCGGCTTCCACCGTTAACGTTTCCCCCGCCGGATCGATGCTCCGGATACGCCCCATGCGCGTGAGGGAAATCAGGATGTCGCGGCCGCTCTCGCGGGGGATCTGCCCGCCGACAAGGCCCGTATTGCCCCCTTGAGGCACAACGCCGACGCCTTCCGCATGGGCGAGGGCGAGCAGCCGTGAAACTTCTTCCGTACTCGCGGGCTTTACGACAAGCGGCGTCCGCCCCACATAAAGGTCGCGCCATTCGCGGAGATACGGGGCCTGGTCATCGGGAGATGTAATGGCATTCTCGGCCCCCACGATCTCCGCGAAACGCTGGATAAGGGCGTCATCGAGTACGGCGGAGCGATCGGGTATCGACGTCATGGACGAACTGCCGGCAATCGGAAAAAAAGGAAGCGGCCGCCGCGGCGGTCGCAATCGACACGTCACATATCAGGGTTTGGCGCCATGACGCAAAAATCGCAGTTAATGCGCACCATGGGACGGGCTGCATTCGGGCTCGTCGTTGCGCTTTTTGCGTTCGTCGCGGTTCAGACCGGCGGCGTGGGGACATACCCGCAGGCCGCAGCGCAATCGGCCTGGAAACCGTCTCCCGGGCCGCTGCGAACGCCCCCGGGCGCTGCGTCTCGGGCTCCGATGCCGCGCGCCATGCCCGCGCCGCGCGAAATGCCGGCGCCCCGCCTGTCGCCGGCTCCTTTGCCATCGACCACGCCAGGGTCCGGCGTTGGTTCCGGCTTCAACCAGCCCGCGAACCAAAACTGGAATTGCCGAGCGAGTTGCGGCTCGCAATGTCAGCTGGTGTCCTGCTCGGGCAGGAGCGTGACCGAATGCACGGTCGCGCGGCAGCAGTGCCGCGTCACCTGCTCGTCCCGGTGTTGATCGCCGCTGCCGACCGCGTGAGCCTACGGCTTGGGCTTACGGCCGTGGCGCGGCAGCGCGGCGCAACCGGTCGTTGATGGCCTCGCCCAGCCCGTGCTCGGGGATCGGCATCACGGCGATGGCGTTCACGCCGGGGCGGTCGAGTTCGCGCAACGCCGCGAACAACGCGGCCGCCGCTTCGATCAGATCGCCCTCCGCGCTGAGATTTAAGGTCGGCCCCGCCGTATCAGGGACGTCCGATCCGAAGGCCAGCAGCGCTTCTCCCGGCTGCACATCCCGCGCATTGAGTCTCAGAAGCGCGTTGGGCGCGTAGTGGCTTGCGAGCTGTCCCGGCGCCGTCGGATGCACATCGTCGCTCGCAGGCCCGCGCGTGAGTGAGGCGCCGAGGATGGCTTCGATCGCTTCGCGTGGAACGGCGCCAGACCGCAAGAGCACCACCGCTTCGCCTCGCCCGTCCAAGATCGTGCTTTCGAGCCCATGCGCCGTCGCCCCGCCGTCGATGATCATGGCGACCCTGTCGCCGAGATCCTCCGCGACATGCGCCGCCCGGGTCGGGCTGACACGTCCGCTGCGGTTGGCGGAGGGAGCCGCGAGCGGCCGCCCCGCAGCGGCTAAAAGTTGTTGCGCAACGGGATGCGCCGGCACGCGCAAGGCAATGCTGGAAAGCCCGGCCGACACCAGATCGGACAGCCCCGCCTCCGCATGCCGCTCGACCACCAGCGTCAGCGGCCCCGGCCAGAACGCCTGCGCCAGGTGGCGCGCAACGGGTGTAAAGTGTGCGATCCGCTCGGCCGCCGCCAGATCCGGCACGTGCACGATGAGGGGATTGAAATGCGGCCGTCCCTTCGCCGCGAAAATGCCGGCCACCGCTCGTCCGTTCGTGGCGTCCGCGCCGAGGCCATAGACCGTCTCCGTCGGGAAGGCGACGAGCGCGCCGTCCCGGAGCAGGCGGCCGGCTTCGGCAAGTGCCATCGGATCGGCCGGTCGGACCGTCATGAGCTGTGACTTTCGCTAGGATTTATAAACAGCGGCCCCATCGACAGGTGCGTCGTCCGTTGCGCCGTCCGGGCTTCCGCTTGATGATGCCGCACCGCGGCCGAACCCTGATTCGCCGGATGCCCGGAAAGGACATGCCATGAGCTACGAGGCTCCAGTAGACGACATCCTGTTTGCGCTCAAGACGGCCACCGATTTTTCCGGCGACCAGCGCGGCCTGGACGAGGATACGCTGCGTGCCGTCCTGGAAGAGGCTGGGAAATTCGCGGCCGAGGAATTGGCGCCCCTGAACAAGGCTGGCGACAAGACCCCCGCGCGTTGGGTAAACGGCCAGGTGGTGTCGTCGCCCGGATGGAAAGAAGCCTACGCCGCCTTCCGCGCGGCGGGCTGGAGTGCGCTGCCCTGTCCCGAGGAATTCGGTGGCCAGGACTTGCCCGAGACGGTCGCGATGGCCGTCTGCGAGATGTGGAACGCAGCCAACCTGGCGTTCGGTCTTTGCCCGCTGCTGACGCAGGGGGCCATCGATGCACTCCACGCGGGCGGCTCGGACGAGCTGAAGCAGCTTTATCTCCCGCGCATGATCAGCGGCGACTGGACCGGCACGATGAATCTCACCGAGCCGCATGCCGGATCGGACCTGAGCGTCATCAAGTCACGCGCGGAGCCCAACGCGGACGGCACCTACCGCATCTTCGGCACCAAGATTTTCATTACGTACGGCGACCACGACCTCACCGAGAACATCGTCCATCTCGTTCTGGCACGGCTCCCGGATGCGCCGGCGGGCACGCGGGGCATCTCGCTGTTCGTGGTCCCGAAGTATCTGGTGGGACCCGATGGCGCGCCCGGCGCGGAGAACGACGTCGTCTGCGCGGGCCTCGAGCACAAGCTCGGTATTCACGGCAGCCCGACTGCGGTGATGAAGTTCGGCGAGAAGGACGGCGCCATCGGCCACCTCGTCGGCGAGGAGAACCGCGGCCTCAACGTCATGTTCATCATGATGAATGCCGCGCGCCTTGCCGTCGGCATCCAGGGCGTCGCGATCGCGGAACGGGCGACGCAAGTCGCCGTGACCTATGCGAAGGAGCGCCGCCAGGGCCGCGGGCCATCCTCGAAAGACGCCGGCATAGTCGCGATCGCCGCGCACCCCGACGTACGCCGCACCCTGCTCACCATGAAGGCGCTGACCCGGGCCGCCCGCGCGATCTGTTATGCCACCGCCGGCGAGATCGACATGTCCCGGCATGGCGAGACAGAGCCCGACCGCCGCGCTGCTGCCGACCGCGCCGCCCTGCTGACCCCGATCGCCAAGGCCTTCTCGACCGATATCGGCTGCGAGGTCGCCTCGCTCGGCATCCAGGTGCACGGTGGCATGGGCTTCATCGAGGAAACCGGCGCCGCGCAATATTACCGCGACGCGCGCATTCTTCCGATCTACGAGGGCACCAACGGCATTCAGGCGATCGACCTTATTACACGCAAGCTGCCGCTGGCGGGTGGCCATCTGGTGAAGAAAGTCATCTCCGAATACGAGACCCTGGCGCGCCGCGTCAAAGGCATCGAACGGCTCGAGCTCGGCCGCATGGGCCAGCGTTTGGCCTCGACCGTCGTGGCGCTCACGGAGGCCACCGACTGGATGGTGGAAGCCATCGAGCACACGCCCAACCTCGCCCTCGCCGGGGCGACGCCCTATCTCCGCTTGTTCGCGCTCGCGGCCGGCGGCCACTATCTGGCCAAGGGCGCATTGCACGCTCTCGAGCAGGGCGGCCCGCACGCCATGGAGTCGATTGCGCTGGCCCGCTTCTTCGCCGAGAACATTTCGGTGACGGGGCCGGGACTTGCAGCGATGGTCATGAGCGGCGGCCAATCCGTGATCGGGGCGCTGCCCGAATTGATGCCGGCCTGATCGGCCAGTTCTGTGCGGCCGGACGTTGACGGGCCGCGTGGGAATGGTCCGGAGTTTTAAACGAGGACGACCGATGCGGCGGATGCACTGGGCGGCCGGCCTTGCGATGATGCTCCTCGCTGCCGCCCCTTGGATGGCGGAGCAGGCGGCGGCCGGGTGGCTGTCGCGCATCGCGCGCGAGGCCGCGGAAACAGGCGGCGGCGCCAGCCTTGGCAAGGTCGGAAAGCTCGGGCTCGGTGCGCTCGATAACGCCGCGGCGCACGTCGCGGCACTTCCGAAACTCGGCAAAGGCACCGCGCTCGCCGCCCACATCACCCCCGAAGGCCACTGGAAATTCGCCAACCGTGACGGCCAGATCTTCACGGCCGCAACACCCGACGAGTTGGCCCGCGTCAGCGCCACGCTCGCGCCCGAAGCACAGGCAGGAGAGAAGCTCGCGCTCTATCTGAGCGAGGACACGGTTTTCGCCAACCGCACGGCGCTCAAGGATCTGCCGGTCGAGGCCGATCTCCACGTTGTCGTCGACAAAAGCGCCTACCGGCTCCGCCGCGGCGCGACACCGGCGGACGTCGTCGCAGAGGTCCGGCCGAATATTGTCCTAACGCTCACCGATCGCACCCTGTTCGAGGAGGCCGTCCACCGCCTAGCCCGTCCCCTCAACCGTTCGGACATCCGCGTGCTGGCGCTCGAAACGGGTGGCCCTCGCACACTCTCCTCCGTGCCGCGTTTCGATCCCGCGACGAAAGCCGCGCTGGTCGATCAGGTCGACCCGTCGGCGTTGCAGCAGGCGCTCGCTGGCCTGAAGGGCCAGACCGCCGTCATTTCCGGGCGCGTCGAAGGCCCCGCGCTTAAGTTCCGTCCCTCGAAGGGACCTGAGCAAAGCCTCGATATAGCCGCGCTCGTCCAAGCCGCGGAGGCGGCGGACGTCAATCTCGTGGTCATCGGCGCGGGCGCCTCGCACCAGCCGGGCGGCCGCAATTGGCTTTGGCAGCGCGTGGCCGTGGCCGGTCTCGACGATGCGTTGCAGCGCGCCACGTTTGCCGACTTTCTGGCGTCGCTGGGAGACGGCGCGACCGAACTCATGCTCAAGGCATCGCCCGGCTCCCATGGGCGCGTCGTGCTGTCGGCGACACCGCAATCCGCTTCCGCCCTGCCGCTGGGCGATACCCTCGGCGAATGGATGGGGGAGATCACCGGCCACGTCGCGGTCAAGACGGTGGAGGTCTTCGCGCGCGATGCGGCCCGCGAGCGGGAGCTGGACAGCCGCATCGTCCCGGGAATTCCGAGCGGCTTGCAGATCTTCTATCTGTGCGCGGTCGCAGCCGGCGTGTTGAGCCTGCCGGTTTCGCTTGGCTGGTGGTCGCGTCTCTGGCCGCAGGAGCGCCGGGCGGAGTATGCCGGCCGGATAGGGTTCTACGCGGCGCGCGCGGTCCGCTGGCTCGCATTCATCATGATTTTCTTGCCGGTCGCCGGCATGCCCGCGTTCGCCTGGACCTGCCTTTTGATGCTGCGCGATGCGATCACCGCGCCCTTCCGCGCCTTCGGATGGCTGCGCGCACGCCTGACCCAACCACGCTGACGACTGCCGGCGTTCAAACCTCTGGCCACCTGGATCGCCTTGGCTATCATGGCCTCAATAAAAAACTGAGGAAACGTCCGAGGCCTGATGCATGGCGACACTGCTGCTGACCCATCCTGCGTTCATCGAACACGACACCGGCCCAGGACATCCCGAACGCGCCGACCGCATGCGCGCGATCGATAAGGTCCTCGCCCACGAGAGCTACAATGCGCTTGAGCGCGCCGAAGCGCCAATGCGTCTCGATGCGGAGGAGGAGATCCGCCGCGTGCATCCGGCCGGGCACCTCGACAAGATCAAAGGCGCGGCGGAGCTGGCGAAGAAGCGCGACGGGAGCGTTCATCTCGACGGCGACACCGTCATGTCACCGGGCACGTACGAAGCCGCGATCCGCGCCGTCGGCGCCGGTCTCGAAGCGGTCGATGAAGTCATGAGCGGACGCGTCGCCAATGCGTTCTGCCAGGTTCGTCCCCCGGGCCACCACGCCGAAGCCGACCGCGCCATGGGCTTCTGCCTGTTCTCGAACGCCGCCATCGCGGCCCATTATGCACGCGCCCGTCACGGGGCCGAGCGCGTGGCCGTCGTCGATTTCGACGTCCACCACGGCAATGGCACGCAGGACATCTTCTGGTCCGACAAGAACCTGTTCTACGGCTCCACGCACCAGATGCCGCTGTTCCCGGGCACCGGCGCGCTGTCCGAAACCGGCGTCGGCAATATCTGGAACGCTCCCCTGCGGGAAGGCGATGCCGGCGAGACGTTTCGCGACGCGTTCACGAGCCGCATCCTGGGCCCGTTGCACAACTTCAGTCCGGACCTGATCGTGATCTCGGCCGGGTTCGATGCCCACAAGCGCGACCCCCTCGGCGGCCTCCGCTTGGTCGAGGCTGACTTCATGTGGGCGACCGAGCAGCTGGGCAAGGCGGCCGAAACCCACGGCAGGCGTCGCATCGTGTCGATGCTGGAGGGCGGGTACGATCTCGACGCTCTGGCGAAATCGGTGGCCGTGCATGTCCGGACGCTGATGGACATCGGCAGCTAACAGATTGATTCGATGCGGCGAATGAGTTCGTGCGCCGGGCGGCCCGAGGCACTAAATTCGCCGCATGGAATCAAAAGGCCGAGACGGAATGAACAAACCGCCGAGCAAGAACGCCGACATCAAGGAACTGAGCTTCGAGCGCGCTCTGAAGGAGCTGGAAACCATCGTCAGCCGCCTGGAGCGCGGCGATGTCGAGCTCGAGGAAAGCATCACCATTTACGAGCGCGGTGAAGCTCTGCGCGAGCATTGCGACCGGCTGCTGAAGCAGGCCGAAGCGCGCGTCGAGAAGCTGACCGTCGGCAACGGCGTCCCGCGGGGGATAGAGCCTCTCGATCCGGAATAGCGCCAGCCCCTGCGGCCTGAATGCTCCGGTTGGCGGACGTTGGAACCCGGCTCACCGCGCGCTGTACGTTCTGCCGCAGCCGCCGGCCCAGTTTGCGGGACATCCGCCCTTCATCCGCCGCACGTTAGGCGCTAGACTAACCGCAGAAAAAAGGCGGCTGCGCGGCTTCGAGCCTTGATTGGCGGCAGCGTCCCGTGATCATGGAAAAAGCCCGATCGTGAGTAAAACTCCGCTTCTCGATACGATTGTTACGCCTGAGGATCTGCGCCGGCATCCCGAGACCGAGCTCCGTCAGATTGCGGACGAGCTGCGCCACGAGACGATCGAAGCGGTTTCCGTGACAGGTGGGCATCTCGGTGCGGGCCTCGGCGTCGTCGAGTTGACGGTTGCGCTCCATTGGGTGTTCGATACGCCGCGTGACCGGTTGATTTGGGACGTCGGCCACCAGTCCTATCCGCACAAGATCCTGACCGGCCGGCGCGACCGCATTCGCACCCTGCGCCAGGGCGGCGGCCTTTCCGGGTTCACCAAGCGCGCCGAGAGCGACTACGACCCCTTCGGCGCCGCGCACTCTTCCACCTCGATCTCCGCCGGCCTCGGCATGGCGGTGGCGCGCGATCTCAAGGGCGAGAAGAGCAATGTCATCTGCGTGATCGGGGACGGCGCCATGAGCGCCGGCATGGCCTATGAGGCGATGAACAACGCGGGCGCCCGCGACGAGCGCCTGATCGTCATCCTGAACGACAACGACATGTCGATTGCCCCGCCCACGGGCGCGTTCTCGTCCTATCTCGCGCGCGTCACGTCGAGCGGCACGTACCTGCAACTCCGCGACTTCGCCAAGCAGCTCGCCAAGCGCCTGCCGAAAAGCTGGGAACGCCGGGCCGCGCGCATGGAGGAATATACGCGCCACCTCTGGCAGGGCGGCATGTGGTTTGAGGAGCTGGGCTTCTATTACGTGGGCCCGATCGACGGCCACGATCTCGACCAGCTTCTGCCCGTGCTCAAGAATGTGCGCGAGACCAAGCAAGGTCCTATCCTGGTCCACGTCGTCACGAAGAAGGGTAAGGGCTACGGCCCGGCCGAGGCGTCCGACGACAAGTATCACGGCGTCGCGCGCTTCAACGTCGTCACCGGCGCCCAGGTCAAGCCGAAGCAGAATGCGCCGAGCTATACGCGCGTGTTTGCCGATAGCCTGATCAAGGAGGCCCACAAGGACAAGCGTATCGTCGCCATCACAGCCGCGATGCCGGACGGCACGGGCCTCGACCTGTTCGGCAAGGAATTTCCCGACCGCACCTTCGACGTCGGCATTGCCGAGCAGCACGCGGTGACGTTTGCCGCCGGCCTCGCGACGGAGGGCTTGAAGCCGTTCTGCGCCCTCTATTCCACGTTCCTCCAGCGCGCCTACGATCAGGTCGTGCACGACGTGGCGATCCAGCGCCTTCCGGTTCGCTTCGCGATCGACCGCGCCGGCCTCGTCGGCGCCGACGGCCCGACCCACGCCGGATCGTTCGATCTCGCCTACCTCGGCTGCCTGCCCGACTTCGTCATCATGGCGGCGGCGGACGAAACCGAGCTCGTGCACATGGTCGCGACGGCGGCCACCATCGACGATCGCCCGTGCGCATTCCGCTATCCGCGTGGTGAAGGTTTGGGCCTCGATCTTCCGGTCGAAGGCGTCCCGCTTCCGATCGGCAAGGGACGCATCGTGCGTGAAGGCACGACGGTCGCCATCCTGTCGCTGGGCACGCGATTGGCCGAAGCGATGAAAGCGGCCGACCAGTTGGCCGCCATGGGCCTGTCCGCAACCGTCGCGGATGCGCGCTTCATGAAGCCGCTCGACCGTGAGTTGATCGCGCGTCTCGCCAAGGAGCATGAGGTGCTGATCACGATCGAGGAAGGCTCCGTCGGTGGCTTCGGCGCTCATGTGCTTCACGAACTGGCGGAGCAGGGGCTCCTGGACCGCGGCCTCAAAGTCCGCACCATGGTGCTGCCCGACACCTTCATCGATCACGATGCGCCCGCCCGCATGTACGAGCAGGCAGGGCTGACGGCGCCCAACATCGTCAGTACGGCGCTCGCCGCGCTCGGCCGCGATGTCGTTGCGAGCCGTGCCTGAGGGATTGCAACTGCAGATAGCCGGTCGGCTTCAATATCGATCCCATCTAGGGCCGAGAGGCCCGGCGGCCGCGATCTTCGCACCCTGGCCGAACCCATTGGATTGCGCCCGGAATTCCGGAGCGAGGCGACGAGGCGGATCGAATTCATTGCAACGCTGCGCCGCGTGCGGCCCCCCGGCCCAGCCTCGCAACAATTTCCCCTCCATGGTAGGGAGCAAGGCACGTGTGGGGTGGGTAGGGTTCGGCGGGCAATCTCGATGAATTTTCGCGGCGTGTTGCCATGCGGCCAGAGGCACTGCTGCCGATGAGTACTGCAGGCGCATCCTCTCCGTACCGGCCGGATATCGACGGCCTTCGGGCGCTATCGATCGTCGCGGTCGTCCTTCATCACTTTGACGTGCCCTATTTTGGCGGCGGCTTCGTCGGCGTCGACGTGTTTTTCGTCATCTCCGGATACCTCATCACGAGCATCGTGCTGCCCGATGTCCGGAAGGGTACGTTTAGCTTCGCCCGCTTTTATGAGCGGCGTGCGCGCCGTCTCCTCCCGTCGCTTGCGATCGTCCTGTGCACGACGTTCCTGCTTGCCGTGCTTGTCATGACGCCACAGGACATCCTGGTGTTTTGCCGGAGCATGTTCTACGCGCTGATCTTCGCCGCAAATCTTTTCTTTGCGGAGCAGGGCGGATATTTCAGCGCCTCGCTCGAAAATGCGCCGCTCCTGCATACGTGGTCGCTCGCCGTCGAAGAGCAATTCTACATCGTCTGGCCGATCCTGCTTCTGACGGTGTCGCGGTTCCTTCCACGGTGGACGTTGCCGATCACTATACTTCTGCTCGCTCTGTCGTTTGCGGCGGCGGTCATGCTTGGTGACAGCCAAGGCTCGGGAGCTTTCTTCTATCCTCACACGCGGATTTGGGAGCTGCTCGCCGGCTGCGGTCTCGCGCTGAGCGTGCCTCAGGCGCGTCGCGTACTGCCGCAGGGGCTGCTGGAGGCCGCGAGTGTGCTGGGGCTCGGCCTGATCTTGTTTGCCGTCTTCGGCTATGACGATCAGACGAAATTTCCCGGTGTGGCGACGGTCGCACCGGTGCTAGGCGCGGCGCTGATCATCTGGTCCGGCGTGGGCAATGCAACGCGCGTGGGCCAAGCGCTGTCGTGGCGCCCGGTCGTGTTTGTCGGCCTCGTCTCATACGCGTGGTACCTGTGGCATTGGCCGCTGCTCGTGCTCTACCGCTATAGCGTCGAGCGCGATTTGACGCCGCCCGAGACCATCGGATTGATCTTGCTTTCGTTCGCGCTGGCCGTCGTATCGTGGCGTTACCTCGAGCAGCCCGTGCGGCACGGCGCGTTCTGGAAGCCGCGACGCTTTGCGGTCGGCTCCGCGTCTGCCGCAACCGCGGCGCTCGTGGCCATGGCCGCATCCGGATACGCCACCGAAGGCTTCATCGCGCGGTTTCCACCCGCGATGCAGGAACTGACGCGGAAGCGGCTCGCCAGCAGAGCGAAGGACAAGGCGTGCCCGCGTCAGACCGCCGAAGCCGTTGACGCCGGAGATCTGTGCCGGGTGTGGGACGCAGGCCCTGGTGCCCCGTCCATGCTGTTGTGGGGCGATAGCCATGCCAGCGTCATACGGCCCATGTTCCGCGACTTGGCGGAAGCCTCGAAGGTATCCGTGACGTTCGTCGGAACGGCAGCTTGCCCGCCGTTGATCGGCATCGGCCGTCGCCGGGGCAAGGGACCGGAAACCTGCGAGAAGCTGAACGCGGCTGCAGCCCGCTTGCTGCAAAAGGGCGGCTTGAGGGACGTCGTGCTCGTCGCGCGCTGGAACTATTATGTTGTCGGCCACGATACCGTCGCGCCCGTCGACAGCACGCAGCATTACTTGCGCGATGCCCAATCGGTCGAAGCTTCGCTCGAGGAGAACAGAGCCGCGATTGCGCGCTCGCTCGCTCCCACCCTTGCAGCGATCGCCGCTTCCGGCGCCCGCGCCTGGATCGTCATGGAACCGCCGTACGCGGGCTACGACGTACCCAATCGCATGGCGCGCGCCCTCATTCGCGGCGAGACGCCGGATCGCCTATTCGCCATCGAAGCTGAGAAGCATCGCCAACGCAGCCAGTTCATGCGGGAAGCCCTCGCCGGTTTGCCGGTGACGATCATCGAGCCGGCGGATGCGTTGTGCGAGGGTGAGAGGTGCCTGGCCGTCGCGGATGGAAAGCCGCTCTACTTCGATGACAATCACCTGTCCATCTACGGCACGGAGCGCCTGAAGCCGCTGTTCGCAGATGTGTTTGCCACCCAACGGACGGAAGCCAGGCCCGTAGCGGCGCCGTAGAGCCAGATCGGTGCGATGTGCGCCATTAAAGGCGCCACCGCTATTCGATCGCCGCGAGCACGGCCCCGGCACATACGGCAGCCATGGCCGCGGCGGCCGGCATGCCGTAGCGGCCGCCCGCAACGCGGACTTCAGGGGAAAGCCGGAAATAGATGTCTCGAGCCAGCGGCCGCACGTGACGGCGCAACTCCGCGACGCCCCGGCCGACGGGGGTGAGCGCTACTGCGTAGTCGTCGATCGCGACGCCGGTTTCAGCGCGCGCCCACTGGCGCTTGTAGCCATCTGAAGGCGCCAGCAGATCGTAGCGCGAAAAGCCCTGCTCGAAGGCCCATGCGATCGTCCGCAGCATCTGTTCCTGCCCCGGGCTGAACGCGCCGAGGGCCGGATCGAAAGCGCCGAGATAGGAAACGTAGGTGTCGCGCTCGCAGAAGCCGACCTCGATGGCGGTCGCAGCGCCACCGGCGTGAAGCGCGGTCACGACAGCCGCACCCGAATTGACGGTCGAGCGCAACAGACGTTCCCACGCACCTCCATCGAACACCGGGCTGGAAATGCCGCGCGTGGCGAGCCAATCGCGTTTCCAGGCGAGAGCGGTGTCGAATGCGTCCGTCGCTTCCGAACCGAACAGCACCTCGAACGACAGCGGCCCACGTGCAGCTTCGAGTTTTTGCCTCCGCTGACGCCGGTTGCGCCGCGTCGGGTTTGAGAACGACGCCTCGTAGGCAGCGAATGTCTTGTAGGCGTTGAGATCGATGTAGAGCGCCGTCTCCGCCGCGTTCTGCGATTGGCCGTGGGTGGCGAGCGCGTCATGGAGGCCGCTGTCCTCCCGCACCTTCCTCAACAACAGCATGTCGAGGCCGGCCTTGCTGAGGGCGTTGCATAGCGGCCGCATGTCGTTGGGCGTGATCGCCCAACCGACGGTGTTGGTATACTGGGCCAGCGGGTAGGCGAGCGGCACGGCGGCGCGCGATCCGATGATGCGCTCGCGCCGCAGCGGCAGGAACGTCATCGCCACGCCGTCGCGCGAGATCGACGCGACCAGCGGCTCGCCGCCCTCGCGGGAGATGGACTCGGCCGCCTGGCGCACGAGATCGAACCGTTCGAACGCGCCTGCGCCGCCAACGCGCGCGCCGACGTCGTGCCACACCGGCTCGAGGGCCAGAATGGCGTCATAGCCCGATACGATCTCGATATCGCTCATGGCGCGACTGGGGGCCTCTGCAACGCGGCGATGACTGCGGTTTCCCGCAGACTATCCATCATCAACGGTTGGGATTGCGTAAACCAAACCTCAATCGAGGCTGGCGACGTTCCCGTCGGGACGAATCCCGAGTTGGGGCGCGATACGCGCGATCACGCGGCCGGCGGTCGGGGCGGCGTTGCGTCCTGCCAGCACTTCGCCATCCGAATCCGCCGTGCCCTTCGGCTCGAAAATCATGATCATCACGAGGTACTTTGGCGCATCCATCGGGAACGCGGCCAGGAACGAGGAGACGACCGATTTCTCCTGGTAGCCTCCCCGTCCGGGCATTTCCGCCGTTCCGGTTTTGCCGCCGACGCGGAAGCCGGGCACGTCCGCGCGCCGTCCGGTGCCAGCCTGCTCGGCGACGTTCCGGCGGAGCAGCACGCACAACGCCCGGCTGGTCTCCGCGCTGATGACGCGGCGGCCGGCTTCGGCGGGCGGCGCGCGCCCGCTCATGTAGGTTGGGGTGATGGTGGTGCCGCCGTTGATGAGGGCGGCGGTCGCGGCCGCATACTGGATCGGCGCGACGGCGAGGCCATGCCCGTATGAGACGGTGATCTGCTCGACGCGTCCGAACTTGGGGGGCAGCTGCGGAGCGGCCACGGGACCGACCTCGGTGCGCATCGACCCCATAAGACCGAGCGACTCGAGAAACGCCTTCTGGCGCTCAGGCCCTTCGCCGAGTGCGAGCAGCCCCGCGCCGACGTTGGACGAACGCAGAAAGACCTCGGAGACGGTCAGCGGCCGTCCAGCCGAATGCAGGTCCTTGATCGTGAATCGTCCCGCGGTCAGCGGCTTCGTGACGTCGATCACGGTGTCGGGTTTCACCTTGCCGCTGTCGAGCGCCATGGCGACGGTTTGGATCTTGAAGATCGATCCCAGCTCGTAGGTGGACCCTTGGATTTTGTCGAGGCGGTCGGGGTCGAGGATCTCGCCGGCGCGAGCCGGATCGACGCCGGGTAACGATGCGGCCGCCAGCATCTCTCCGGTGCGCACGTCCATCACGAGGCCGGCCACGCCCTTGGCCTCGTATCGCCCCATCGCCGCGCTGAGTTCGTCTTCGAGCGCGTGCTGCACGCCGAGGTCGATGGTGAGGCGGACGGGCATCCCGGTTCTGGGCGTGGACCCATGCGCGGGCTCGACGCCGACCGTCTCGTCGATGGCGCGTTCGATGCCGCCCGCGCCGCGATTGTCGATGTTCACGGACCCGAGCAGGTGCCCCGCCAGCCGTTCGAGCGGATAGGCGCGCCGGAGTTCGGTGCGGAAATCGAGCCCCGGCAGACCGAGGTTGTGGATGTCCTGGGCAAGCTTCGGTGGAAGCCCCCGGCGCAGCCAGATGAAGCGGCGGTTACGGTCGGAGAGGTCGCGGCGCAATGCGCCCGCGTTGAGTTCCGGCAAGGCCAACGACAGACGCTCGGCGACATCGTCGACACCGCGCACGAGCAGCGGGTCGGCATAGAGCGAGGGCATCTCGATGTCGGTCGCGAGCAGGCGCCCTTCACGATCGACGATATCGGGCCGCGCGAAGCTCTTGGCCATTGGTTCGGTCAAGCTCGCCACGATCTCGGGGCGCGGCGTCGCGGCCAGCCGCACGAGCTGCACGGCCACGGCGGCGAACATGAAGCCGATGCCGACGATAACGAGGCGTGTGCGGGGTTTGGCGACCGCGCGACGGTTGACGTCAGCGCGATGGGAATGTTGGGCAGGCGTGCGGGACTGACGGCTGCGCCGCCATGCGCCGCGCCAGCTTGCGCCGGCGTTGTCTGCGCTGCTCCTCCCCTTCGCGCCGCTCATCGCTGCCCCCGACTGCCTCTAGCGGGCAATAGCTCCGGTCTGGATCGTCCCGCCGGGAACGGCCTCGACGATCTGTCCGTCCGTGATCGGCGCCAGTCCCTGCGCACGCGCCAAAGGCTCGATGCGCGACGGTCTCAGGAGATGCGCCCGCTCGGCCTTGAGCACGGCGATATCGGAGCGCGCTTCATCGGCCAGCCGCTGCTCTTGATTAACGCGCGCTTCGAGCTGACGCGTCTCATAGGAGAGTCCATACAACAAAAACGCGCTGGAAATGGCCAGGAACGCGGCTGAGACAGTGACCGGATGCATGAACGATTTCCCCTCACTCACTCGACTGAGGAAACGGCGGAATTCAGTCTTTTGCGTCCCACGCGGGCGCCTCGGTCCGAATTCCCACGCGCAATCGGGCAGAACGCGCCCGAGGATTGGCGTCCGTTTCCATTTTGTTAGGTGTAATGCCGCGAGTGTTAACAATTCGGAAACTGGGGGCTTCGGACGGGGCAATCGGGGCCGGCGCATGGCGCGAGCCGCCCTCGGTCTTGCCGGACCGCTCTTGCAGGAAGCGCTTGACGATCCGGTCCTCGGTGGAATGGAAGCTGACCACCAGCAGGCGCCCGCCGGGCTTCAGGATGCGCTCCGCGGCGGCGAGCGCGCGCTCGAGTTCCCCCAGCTCGTCGTTGACGTAGATCCGCAGCGCCTGGAACGTCCGCGTCGCGGGATGCTTTTCGTCGCCGCGCGCGCGGCCGAGCACGCGCTCCACGATGTCGGCGAGGGCCTTGGTGGTGGTGATCGGCGCGTCGCCCCGCGCCTTGACGATGGTGCGTGCGATTGCGCGCGACCGCCGCTCGTCGCCGAGTTCATAGAGGATGTTGGCGATGTCTTCCTCGTCCGCCGTGTTGACGATATCGGCGGCCGACGGTCCGGACTGCGACATGCGCATATCGAGCGGCCCGTCGCGCATGAACGAAAACCCGCGCTGGGGATCGTCGAGCTGCATGGAGGAGACGCCGATGTCGAGCACCACGCCGTCGACGGCCGGATGCCCGGCGTCAGCCGCGGCCTGCTCCATGTCGCTGAAGGTCGTGGGCACGAGAATGAGCCGCCCGGCCATCTCCGCGACGAGGCCTGCGCCGTTGGCGAAGGCGCTCGGGTCGCGCTCGATGGCGATCACCCGGCAGGGCGCGGCCTCGAGAATGGCGCGGGTATAGCCTCCCGCGCCGAACGTTCCGTCAATGTAGGTTTCGTCCGCTGCCGGCTGGAGCTGCTCCAGCACATCCGAAAGAAGCACGGGAATGTGTGCCCGCACGTCCCGGCTCACCGGTTCCCCGCCGGTGTTCCGAGGCGTCATTCCCGTGCCCTCTCGTCGTCACCGCCGCTGCGGTGAGCGCTCCCCGCGCCGAAAAGTTTTCTGTGCTCTTGGGCTTTTTCTCGAGCCCGTGTGCGCCGGTCCTCGAAGGCTTGAGGGGCCCACATTTGAAACTTGTCGCCAAGGCCGACAAATGTGACCTGATCTTGAAGACCGGCATGACGGCGAAGGCTTTCAGGAACGACGATACGGCCGTCCCCATCGATCCCGAGAACCTGGACGTCGCCGTAGAGTGCGACAGAGAGCTCGTCTCGCTCGTCCGAATAGTCCGGCAAGCCCGCGAGAAGCCCGTCGATCTTTTTCGCAAGTCTCTCGCCGCCAGCATCGAGTGCCGGAGCATCGATCGAGGGGTAGCAGTAGATTCCACCGGTGCTGTATCCGTCGCGCTCGAGAACGGCGCGGAAGGGAGCCGGGATTGAGACACGCCCTTTGGCGTCGATCTTGTTGGTGAATGTCGAGACAAAGCGATCCATCCCCTTTTCGAGCCTCGCTCTTCAACGCAACAAGTGCTTCCGGAAAAGTGGCCGCCGGTTTTCCGGCGGGAAGCACGAACGAACCAACCAACGCTTGCCAAATCTTCTGATGACGGAGGGTGTGACCCCCGAAACGGGTGCCCGCGTCCGGGGCTGGGCCGTGGCGGTCGCTCGTGCTTCGGCCCTCTCTCGAAGCAGGCGCCAACACCACGGGCCCGTGCCCGGTGCGGTCGGGCAGTTATGGGATGACATGGTTCGGTATGGGCGTCAATGGATCGTTAAGGATTTACGGGGGTTCGCATGGCGTTTTGCTCCGTATTCGGCGCGCCGCGCTTATCTCTAAAAATGACAAAAGCCGGGGCTACGCTGGGCGCGTAAGACAGGATCAACGGCTCGGGCACGCAGGGGATCTGGCCATCGGCAGCGGCGAAGGAACGGCTCGCGGGAGGAGCGCACGGCAGCGAGAGCGAAGGCGGGGCGCGGTCTTCCTCGCGCCAGCCCTGCTGGCCTTGGCCTGCGTCGTCATCGGATCCGCCATGAGCCTGTGCGATCCGGCGGCGGCAGCGACCGCCGTCGGCAAGCCTCTCGAACCAGCCCCCAATACGAGCGGTGAGCGGATTGCCTTGACGCTCAAGGACGGGCAGCCCGTGACGCTGCATTTCGAGGAGCAGGGCAGCGGGCCCCCGCTTGTGCTGCTGCACGGCCTGGGCGAGTCGAGCTTCACGTGGCACGACATCGTGCCGGCGCTGGCCGCCCGCTTCCGCGTCATCGCGCTCGACCTCAAAGGCTTCGGCCGCTCCGACAAGCCGGACGACGACGCCTACGGCGCCGACGACCAGGCGGCCCTCGTCGCAAGCTTCATCGTCGCGCGCGGCCTCGAGAACGTAACGCTCATCGGCCATTCGTTCGGCGGCACGGTCGCGCTGCGCACGGCGCTGGTCGAGAGCCTGCGAGCGTCGGGCCGCATCGCACGCATCATCGTCATTGGCGCGCCGGCCTTGCCCCAATCGACCGCGCGCTACCTCGACCTCGTGAAGACGCCGGTGATCCCGGATACCCTCG
Organism: Hyphomicrobium sp.; assembly: GCF_051860585.1. GTDB lineage: Bacteria > Pseudomonadota > Alphaproteobacteria > Rhizobiales > Hyphomicrobiaceae > Hyphomicrobium_C. The sequence goes on along the minus strand of NZ_JBHYDS010000001.1, from coordinate 360,750 downwards.
CGGCGGGATTGGCGCCCGAAACTCTGGCCCGCCTGCTGTTGAGCGAGGCCATGGGCGGCGACGCCAAGGTGACCGACGCCGACGTCGAAGGCTATGCCGCCCCCTATCGCGAGACCGCCGCCCTGCGCGCATTCTTCGCCACGGCCCGCGCCATCGTGACCGAAACGGATCGCGCCGCCGTCGCCAAGCGCTACAAGGCGATCGATGTCCCCGTGCTCGCCGTCTGGTGCCGGAAAGACCCGATCGTTCCGCTCAAGGCGGGCCGCAAGCTGGTCGCCGCTCTGCCGCGCGCGAAGCTCTCGGTTCTGGAGGGGTGCCACCACCTGCCCCAGCACGAGCGGCCCCAGGAGCTGATCCGGCTGATCCAGAAATTCGCCGATGCCCCGCGCGCGCCCTGAGAGGCCGCGCCTTGAGAGACTTGAGCCCGCGCGTCAGATGAACTAAGGCCGTTGAACACTGCGACCGAGGAGACGGTATGAGCGACATCCGCTGCATTTGCGCGATTGGGCTGAGCGGCCAGCTCGGCCTGCACGGCGAGCTTCCCTGGGAAGGCGATCCGCGGCCGGAGTTCAAGGCCGACGTCGAACGCTTTTTCGACATCACGCGCGGCCATGTGCTGATCGCCGGGCCGAAGACCATCGGCGCCGTCCCCGATTTTGCCGCCAAGGAAATGAACCTGCGCGCCGCGCGATCGCACGAGAATCCCGAAGACGTGCTGGCCGAATACAGGGACCGCGTCGTCTTTATCGGTGGCGGACCGGTCCTGTGGGACGTCTACGCGAAATACATCATGCACTGGGACATCACGCGTCTGCCGTACGACGGCCCCGCCGACCGCTGGTTCGATCCGAAGTGGCTGCTGACAGGCAAGGGCCGCCCGCTCTGAAAGCCAGCAATGCGAGGGCCGCTATTCCAGACGCGGAAGGTGAGGCGACCGTGATCGGCGCGCGCGCGTCGTCAGAGGCAAGGAATGCCGCCACCGGTGCGATGTCGTCCGGGACCAGTGATTTGGCGGCAGCTCGGTGCAAACGCGGGAGCCGTTATGCGTAGTTCCGCGTCGGCGGACGAAACGCAGTCATAATGCGAAGCGACAGGGTGTTTCCGTCCCGGCTCGCGACAATGCAATCTGCTTCTTTCCGGTCAGCAGATGAATAGAGCTTGAGTTCGCCCCTGAGAATGGCGGGTTTGATGTCGTCGTTCCAAAGAACCACTTCGGCCGTCAGCGGTGAGAGGTCTCGGATGGTGCATGGTCGAGGCAAGATCATGCTGTCAGCCCAGATGAACCCTTCCTTGAGGCGCTGGGGGCGTCGGAAGCGATCGGACGTAAGCCGCTCTTTGGTCGAAACGGGACCCGCATCCTTCGAAATTGAGGTCACCAATTTGGTCCAGAATGCCATCTGAGGAACTCACGCGTATGGGGACGTTGATCATGCAGGGTGCGCGGACATAGTGAATTATGAGTTAAACGCACTGGACGCTCAGGACCGGCAGATGCCTTCGCTAAGGATCGCGTCGTCTTCATCGGCGGCGGACCGGTCCTGTGGGACGTCTACGCGAAATACATCATGCACTGGGACATCACGCGCTTGCCCTACGATGGCCCCGCCGACCGCTGGTTCGATCCCAAATGGCTGCTGACCGGCAAAGGCCGCCCGCTCTGAACGCGGACGCAGATCGCGGAGGAGATGCCCCAATGGGTGCTGACAACGATGTGAAACGCATCGCTATCGAGGCTGCCTCGTCACCGTTGAGAACGAAGCCGTCGAACTATCCGGAGCCGTTCTTCAGCCGCATGGCAGGGCGCGAAAAGCGTCCGCTGGGCGACCTGTTCGGCCTCAAAAACTTTGGCGTGAATCTGACGACCCTGAAGCCGGGCGCGCAATCCGCCCTGCTGCATCGGCACAGCCAGCAGGATGAGTTCATTTACGTACTGTCGGGAACGCCAACCCTGGTGACCGATCAGGGAGAGATCGTGCTCGCGCCCGGCATGTGCGCGGGATTTCCAGCTGAGGGCATCGCCCACCATCTGGTGAACCGGAGCGAGGCCGACGTGACGTATCTCGAAATCGGCGATCGCTCTCCAGGCGACGAAGGCACCTATCCGGCAGACGATCTCAAGGCCGTGCTAGCCCCTGATGGAACGTGGACGTTCGCCCACAAGGACGGCCGCGCCTACTGAGCGCGTCGAACAGCAGCGCCGCTCAATCGTCCTCGTCGCACTCGATCTTTTCGCGGTAATGGCCGTGGCGCCATTTGCGCTCGATCTCGCAGTTCGGGCCGGGATAACCCGGATCGTCCGCGAAGTAGGCGCCATAATAGGGAATGTAGACCCCGTACGACGACGACCGGTAGGGATCGCCGTAGACGTCCCTGTACTCGCCGCGCCAGTGACGGTGCTCGTAATAGCTGTCTTCGTAAGTGCCGCCGTCCCAGTCTCCGCCGGCCAGGGCAGGCGCAGCAGCGGCGGTGAGCAATGCCAGAACAGCCACGATGCGTTTCATGTGACCATGCTCCAAAAATGGAACCGCAGTTGACCTGATCAAAGTCCCGGAAACGGGGCCTGTCAAATCAACTGCGGTCTCATGGTGCACGAAGCAGAAGCTTTGTTTGCACGCGGGCGCCTAGGTCACTGGCGCCTCAAGTCCTACCGGGCGGATCGTCGCCTGGTCGGATCAGCGGCGGGGACCCTTGCACTTGATGCGCTCGTAGTAGTCGCCGTCCTTTTCCCATTCCCGCTCGATCTTGCAGGGACCGTCGCGGAACTCCTCCTTCACGTCCCGGCCCATGGGGCCGTAGTGAGCGCTGATCCGCTCGTAAATTCCGGGACCGGGGCCGCGCGGGCCCACCGGCTCGGAGAAGCTGTCGTCGCGGGCCATCAAAGGGGTCGCGGCAAGCGCGAACACAGCGGCCAAAGGAAGGATCGCTTTCATCATTCACTCCTCTTGAGATTGGGTCCCGACGTGGGTCTAACGCCCGTTGCGCGAAATGGTTGAGGCGCTTCGGGCGAGCATTGAAAAAACATTGAAATACAACGAATTGGCAAAAGAATGTCACGCGCCTTGGCCAATCGCCGCAGGCGCGCATCGCGCGAATGAGATCAGGCGCGTACCGCGCGAATGAGAAAAGTGCCAGCCGGCCTGTAAGCCGGGTTCTGTCGGGAACGGCCATTCATCTGGGACGCCCATTGCTGGACGCCTCAAGCAACCAACCCGGGTGACTGGCGTGAAGACGCGCCTTCGTGCCGGGTTTCCCCGCACGTGGCCACCCCTATTTGGTCTTGCTCCGGGTGGGGTTTGCCGTGCCGCTCCTGTTGCCAGTCGCGCGGTGCGCTCTTACCGCACCGTTTCACCCTTACCACGCCAGGCCGAAGCCCAGCGGGCGGTTTGTTTTCTGTGGCACTTTCCCTGGGGTCGCCCCCGGCGGCCGTTAGCCGCCACCCTGTCTCCATGGAGCCCGGACTTTCCTCCACCGCCTTTCGGCGGCAGCGGCCGTCCAGCCGGCTGACACGGGCACATAAGGGCGCTATCGCGCACCGCGTCAAGGGCGGAAAACGCCAAAGGCGACGAGGCCTAGGTAGTCGGATGGCGCTGGCGGCGGCGCTGGCTCAGCTCCACGGCGGCGCGCGTCAGGCCCTGCACGCGCTTGGCGCGCAGGAAACGCTTCACCGGCTTGTTGCGCTGGGCGATCGGGTGCGCCAGCAGCGGCGCACCGGCCGATCCGTTGACGTAGGCCGGCGCCGTATCGGTGTCGGCCGGAGGAGCAGCCGCCACGGTCGCAACCGACGCGGACTGACCGGCGGACGCTGCCATGCGCTGTCCCATCATGATCAGGCGCGCGACGCGCTCGGCCGCGTCCTGCAGGTACTGACGCGATTTCTTGATCGCAACGTCGAGCGGCATCGCGTTCGGCGTCGCGCTTTCGATGGCGTCGATGCCGTGCTGGAACACGCCGCTCGCGTCGTCCGCGAGGCCGCCACCGATGGCAACGACGGGAACGCCATGACGGCGCGCGGAAGCGGCGACGCCCGAAGGCGTCTTGCCGAATGCGGTCTGGAAGTCGACGCGGCCTTCGCCGGTCAGCGCGAGCGACGCGCCCTTCATGTGCTCGTCGAGATTGGTCGCGGCCACGACGACTTCAACGCCACGCTTCATCGTCGCGTCGGTGAAGGCGAGCAGGCCAGCACCCAGGCCGCCGCCGGCGCCGGCGCCCGGCCTGTCGGCGATGTCGATGTTGAGGTCGCGTTTGATGATGGCGGCGAAATGCGCGAGGTTGCGGTCGAGCACCTGCACCATCTCGGGCGTCGCGCCCTTCTGCGGACCGTAGACGGCGGATGCGCCCTTCTCGCCGGTCAGCGGATTGGTGACGTCGCATGCCACGCTCACCTTGACGCGGGCGAGGCCGGGATTGATCCAGCGCGTGTCGACCGAGGCCACGTTTTCGAGGCCGCCGCCGCCGAGCGGCTCCGTGATCGGCGCGCCGTCCTTATCGATGAACCTAACGCCGAGCGCCTGGGCGAACCCTGCGCCGCCGTCGTTCGTGGCCGAACCGCCGAGGCCGATGATGACCTCTTCGACGCCGCGATGAATGGCGTCGGCCACAAGTTCGCCGGTGCCGAACGTGGAGGCGCGCAGCGGATCGCGCTCAGCCTTGGGAACGAGAGGAAGGCCCGAGGCCTCCGCCATCTCGACGACGGCCGTGCGCCCGTCTCCGAGCAGGCCGTAGGAAGCCAGCACCTTCTGGCCGAGCGGGCCGGTGACGGCGCACTTCACGATGCGCCCGCCGGTTGCGTCGACGAGTGATTGCACCGTCCCTTCGCCGCCGTCGGCCATCGGGACCTTGACGTACTCCGCATCGGGCCAAACGCGGCGCAGGCCCGCCTCGAGCTCGCTCGCCACCTCGAGGGAGGTCAGATTTTCTTTGAAGGAATCTGGGGCGATAACGATCTTCATTTAGGCGGTTCCCCTCTTGCAGTCCCTTGGTGCCCGGCTTCTACTTTCGTAGGGCTTGGGTTCACAATGCAACAAACACCGGCGGCAGGGCCAGTCTCCTGAGCCGCGACAGATGTGCTTTGCAAAGTATACGAGAGAGCCACAGACCAAGCCGTTTACGACGTGAATTCAATTGTCAGGATTAATCACACGAACCGGCCATCTTTGCGGCTTTCGGGGAGCTGGATGCGCGACAGGGTGTCCAGGGTCGAGCGGTCGAGGCGTCCATCCGTGCAGGCCGGACGGAAGTGGAGCTGGAAGGCCCGCACGACCGTCCTGAGGTCGGGATTAAAAGGCCCATTGGGATCAATTTTATATCCGTATGCGGCGAGAAGCGCCCGCGCCCGCTCGATGTCCGCCCCGCGGGACTCGGGCGCCACGCCCGCATCGTTTTCGTCGAAGGGCGCCGGCACAACCCAATGCCCGATGCCCTGTCCGTACAACCAGGACCAGTCGAATTTCTCTCCCGGATCGATCTTGCGGCCGGGCGCGACGTCGGAGTGAGCCAGGAAATGCTGCGGCGCAATGTCGTGGCGAAGGGCGAGATCCCGGCAAAGCGCGGCCACCGCGCGCATCTGGGAATCGGGAAAATCCGGGTAGCCGTGCATGTGGCCGGGGTTCTGGATCTCGATGCCGATCGAAGCCGAGTTGATGTCCGTTTCGCCGTGCCACGAGGAGAGGCCCGCATGCCAGGCGCGCTTGTCCTCGGCGACCATCTGGATGATGCGGCCGCTCTCGTCGATCACGTAATGGCACGAGACCTTGCAATCGGGACGCGAGAGCACGTCCAGCGCGCGGTCGACCGTCAACAGTCCAGTGTAGTGCAGGATTACGATCGACGGCGCGAAGCCGGGCTTGCGCGGTTCGATATTCGGCGAGGGGTGGAGGTCGGCGACGAGCGAGCTGTCGGGCCGTTCGATGACGCAGACACTCACGCCCGTTCCCCTTGGAGCCGGCGCCCGGCGACGATCGCTTCGTAGGCGGCGTTGATCGCGGCCAGCTTGACCGTCGCTGCCTTGACGAGGGCCGCTTGCGCGCCGCGCGCGATCAGCCGGTCCGGGTGGAACCGCTGCACGAGATCGATGTAGCGCGTCCTTACCTCTTGCGGAGTCGCCGACGGCTCGACCCCGAGCACGTCATACGGATTGTCGATTTCGCGCAGGAACGGCGCCTTGATCTTGCGGAACTCCTCGCACGAGATGCCGAACACATGACCCACCGTGCGCAGGAAAGCCTCCTCGGCCGGATGCATGATGCCGTCCGCGCACGCAATCATCAGCAGGCATTCGAGCACGTTGACCTTGAGGTCGTGGTCGTCCTTGAGCATGCGCGCCACGCTCTCGGCGTAAAGCTCGAAGCCGGCCGTATCCTGGCTCGCAAGCTGGTAGAGCCGGCGGATGCGTGGGACCTCCTCCGGCGCGGGTTCGAAGAACCGCTCGAATGTCTGGCATTCGACTTTCACGGCAACGCCGTCCGCCTTCGCCATCTTGGCGGCGAGCGCGATGATGGCAGCCGAGAAGGCGGCCGTCTGGTGGATCGGTTTCGGACGCAGCAGGCGGCCGAGACCGGGCCACCAGCGGTCCACGAGATCAGCGAAGCGGGCGCGTAGGCCGCGGACCCGCTCCTGCTCGATGATATTTGGTAGGCTGTCGAGAGGCATGACGAACCCTTACCCGCTTCTGGGCCGATGATGAAGGGCATGGACTAAATTTCATGTTCGGCGGTTGACCTTGGCTGATCGCGCCGATAGCCACGCCTGATCGGCGGTGAGAAAGCGGTTGGGCGAATGGGGCGCGAGCGCGTCGGCTGGCAATTCTGGATAGACCGTGGCGGGACCTTTACGGACATTGTCGCGGTGACGCCCGAAGGCCGTCTTTCGGCGCTCAAGCTGCTGTCGCACGCCCCGCACCTCTACCCCGACGCGGCAACCGAGGGGATTCGCCGCGTTTTGGGGCTTGCTCCCGCCGCGCCGATCCCGGCCGGCCAGATCCGCGCGGTCAAGATCGGCACGACGGTCGCGACCAATGCGCTGCTCGAACGCAAGGGCGAGCCGACCGTGCTCGTGATGACCGCCGGCCTCGAGGATCAGCTTGAAATCGGCACGCAGGCGCGGCCGGATATTTTTGCCCGCCGCATCGTCAAGCCGGACATGCTCTACAGCCGCGTGATCTCCGCGTCGGAGCGCGTGCGCGCCGACGGCCACGTCGTGATGCCGCTCGACGAGCGCGCGCTTGCCGCCGATCTCGCGGCCGCCCGGAGCGACGGCTATGCAAGCGTCGCCATCGTCTTCATGCACGCCTACGCGTTTCCCGAGCACGAGTTGCGCGCCGAAGCGCTCGCGCGCGAAGCGGGCTTCACGCAGATCTCCGTCAGTCACGCGGTTGCCCCGCTCATCAAGATCGTGCCGCGCGGCGACACCACCGTTGCCGATGCCTACCTGTCGCCCGTTCTGCGCGCCTACACGGCGAGCGTCGCGCGCGCGTTCACGGGCGAGCTTGAAACCCGGCTTCTGTTCATGGCGTCGTCCGGCGGCTTGAAAACCAGCGCGCACTTTTTCGGCCGCGACGCGATCCTCTCCGGCCCGGCAGGCGGTGTCGTCGGCGCCGTCGAGACCGCCCGGCGCGCCGGCTTCGACCGCGTCATCGGCTTCGACATGGGCGGCACCTCGACCGACGTCTCGCACGCGCAGGGTGCCTACGAGCGTACGTTCGAAACCGAAATCGCGGGCGTACGCTTACGCGTGCCGATGCTGCGCATCCATACGGTCGCGGCGGGCGGCGGCTCCATTCTGAAATACGAGGCCGGCCGCTTCCAGGTCGGACCGGAAAGCGCGGGCTCCGACCCTGGTCCTCTCTGCTACGGCCGCGGCGGCCCCCTCACGGTGACCGACGCCAACGTCATGCTAGGAAAACTCGACCCGGCGTTCCTGCCATCGGTATTCGGCCCGGACGGCGACGCGCCGATCGACGCGGAGCTTGTGCGGCAGGCCTTTACGGATCTCGCGCATGTGGTGGGCGACGGCCGGTCTCCGGAGCAGGTGGCCGACGGGTTCATCCGCATCGCCATCGAAAACATGGCCAAGGCCGTGAAAAAGATCTCGGTCGAGCGCGGCTACGACGTCGCCCGCTACGTCTTGAACGGTTTCGGCTCGGCGGCCGGCCAGCACGTCTGCCTGATGGCGGACACGCTCGGCATGAGCAAGGTTCTCATCCATCCGTTCTCGGGTTTGCTGTCGGCTTACGGGATTGGGCACTCGGCGGTGCGCGCCAGCCGGCAACGCACGCTCGAGGTCCCGCTCGACGAGACGGGCCTCGCGGCCGCGCGGACGGTTGCCGGCGCGATGATCCAGGAGACCGCGGACGAACTTGCCGCGCAAGGCGCGCACGAGACGGACCGCACGGCGATCCATCTCCATCTGCGTTACGCGGCGACGGACGTCGCGCTTCCCGTACCATTCCCTCCCCCCTCGTGGGCCCGGGAGGGGGGAAATCCAGGACAGTCGGAGATAAGTAGCGGCGACTCTCAAATTGCTGATCTCCGCCGCGCCTTCGAGGCGGCACACGCACAGCGCTTCGGCTTCATGTCGCCGGAAAAGCAGATCCACGTCGCGATGATCGAGGTCGAGAGCGAAGCGCCGCGCGAGCCGCTGACTTCGGGCGGCGATACGCCGGCGGCGCCGGCGGATGCGGTGGCAAAGACGCGCTTTTTCTCGAATGGCGCCTGGCACGAGGCGGACGTGTGGCAGCGCGACGACATCGCGGCCGGCCAGACGATCGGCGGCTCGGCCATCGTCGTCGAGACGAACCAGACCGTCGTCATAGAGCCCGGCTGGTCGGCGGAGATGACCGCCAGCCGCGATCTCATCGTGACGCGCACCACCCGGCGGGAGCGCACGGCCGTCGCCTCCGGCGCAGATCCCGTCCTGATCGAGGTGTTCGGCAACCTGTTCATGGGGCTAGCGGAGGAAATGGGCGAAGCGCTCCGTGCCACCGCCCAGTCCGTCAACATCAAGGAGCGCCTGGACTTCTCGTGCGCCATCTTCGATGCGTCGGGCCAGCTCGTCGCCAACGCGCCGCACGTGCCTGTTCACCTCGGCAGCATGGAAAGCGCGGTCGAAACGGTCATCCGCGAGCGCGGACACGCCTTCGCGCCGGGCGACATCTACATGCTGAACGCGCCCTACGCCGGCGGCACGCATCTCCCTGACATCACGGTGGTCACGCCGGTATTTCTGCCAGGTAGCACCAGGCCGTCGTTCTACGCTGCGAGCCGCGGCCACCACGCGGACATCGGCGGCACCGCGCCCGGCTCCATGAGCCCGGACGCGACGTCTATCGAGGAGGAGGGGGTTTACATCGACTGCGTCCCCCTCGTGCGCGGCGGCGCATTCCTCGAACGCGAAACACTGGATCTCCTAACTGGCGCTCGCTATCCGGCGCGAAACCCGGCCCAGAACATCGCCGACCTCAAGGCCCAGGTCGCAGCGAATACCCGTGGCGCGGGCGAACTCATGCGCCTCGCCTCCGAATTCGGCGCCGAAGGCGTCGCGAGTTACATGCGACACGTCCAGGACAACGCGGAGGAGGCCGTCCGCCAGCTCATCGGCCGCCTCGACGACGGCCACTTCCGGGCCGAGACCGACGACGGCTGGGGCATCGAGGTCAGAGTCACGATCGATCGCGCACGCCGTTCCGCCAAAGTGGACTTCACCGGCACCTCGCCGCAGCAGCCCTCGAACGTCAACGCGCCTGCTCCCGTCGCGCGGGCCGCGGTGCTTTATGTCTTCCGCGTTCTCCTCGACGCGCCGATCCCCCTCAACGCGGGATGCCTGAGGCCCATCGAGATCGTCGTGCCCGAGGGCTCGATGTTGAAACCGGTGTTTCCGGCCGCCGTCGTCGCGGGCAACGTCGAGACAAGCCAGGTCATCACGAATGCCTTGTTCGCGGCCCTCGGCGCCATGGGCTCGGCGCAGGGCACGATGAACAATCTCACCTTCGGCAACGACCGCGTGCAGTACTACGAAACGCTGTGCTCGGGCGCGCCGGCGGGCTTCGCTGCGGATGGCCAGGGCTTCGACGGCGCGGCCGCCGTGCACGTGCACATGACCAACACGCGCCTGACCGATCCCGAGATCCTGGAGACACGCTATCCCGTGCTGCTGGAACGCTTCGCAATCCGCCGCGGCTCGGGCGGCAAGGGCCGTTGGAACAGCGGTGACGGAACGCTGCGCGTCATGCGCTTCCTTGAGCCGATGCGCTGCGCGATCCTGTCAGGCTTCCGAAAAGTGCGCCCCTTCGGCCTCAAGGGCGGCGCGCCGGGGGAAGCCGGCCGCAATGCCATCCTGCGGGCGAACGGCACGGTTGAAGACCTGCCCGGTTGCGCCAGCGTGACATTGGAGGCGGGTGACGCGATTGAGATCTCGACCCCGACCGGCGGCGGCGTCGGCGAGGCCTGAGTTGGTCGGCAGGTATGCCGAGCCGAGGCGGCCGAGACTTGTGAGGCTATTTCCTGGCGCCGGTGTTATAGATAGCAGCGTCGTCACCTCACGGATCGCAACGTCTCGTTGCGGCGCTGCCGGCGAAAAGGACATTCATGAAGCTCAGGGTCGGTTACGAATTGCAGTACGAGCTTCCGCAGCCCACCCCCATGATCTTGATGCTCAATGTCCACTATTCGCGCTCCGGCGATCTCGTCGCTCCGGACAATATTGTCGTCAGTCCTGCCGTAGCCATCGAGGGCTATCGCGACGGGTTCGGCAACTGGTGCAGCCGCATCGTTGCCCCTGCCGGATCGGTTCGCATCACGACCGATACCGTTGTGCGGGATTCCGGCGCGCCGGATCCAAGTGCACCGCGCGCGGCGCAGATCCCCGTCGAGAATCTACCGGAAGATGCGCTGGTCTTCCTGCTCGCGAGCCGTTTTTGCGACAGTGACCGAATTCTGGATCTTGCCTGGAAGTTGTTCGGACAGAAAGCGACAGGCTGGGGCCGCGTCCAGGACATCTGCGATTTCGTGCATCGTCACATCGAATTCGGCTACCACAACGCCCGCGTGACGCGCTCGGCATCCGAAGCCTACGACGACCGTGTCGGCGTGTGCCGTGATTACGCGCACTTGGCGATCGCGTTTTGCCGCGCGCTCAACATTCCGGCGCGCTACTGCACCGGCTACCTGAGCGACATCGGCACGCCTGAGCCGTATCCTCCCGGCGATTTCGCGGCTTGGTTCGAGGTATTTCTCGGCGGCGAGTGGCACATGTTCGATCCGAGAAACAACACGCCACGGCAGGGGCGCGTCCTCATCGCTCGCGGACGCGACGCAGCCGATGTCGCCATCACCACGACATTCGGCCCTAACGTGCTCAAGAATTTCCGCGTCTGGACCGACGAGATCCACGAGATTCACTAAACGGAGCGCGATTGGCACGTTGGCGCGGGATCCAGGTTCTGCGCCGGGTCGTAATGGTGCAACAGACGGTAATCGTCCCAGCCGCACGTCCCCTCGCACATGATGATCGCCGCGTTCCGCAGGGCGGCGCCGTGGGTGCCGCACTTGAACAGGGCCATCGAAAGCACGTCCCAGAACGCGCGCGGCTGCTCCGTCTTGAACATGATGTTGAAGTGGTCGACGCAGCCCTTCTCGATGACGGTGAAACATTTCACCAGGTTCTTGTCCTGGGCGAGCAAGGCGCAGGCCTCGCGAACGGCCGCCAGATCGAGGTCCGGCGCGCGATCGGTATGAATCTGGATGCAGAAATCGGTCATGCGCACACCGAAGCCGCGGGACGGAGGGCGCGGAAAGGCGTCCGAAGCGGCCTCCGAAGCTTCCTTTGAAGCGACCCAACGAGTAGGGGTGACGCTGTCGCTCGTCGCTGTCCGCTCAGATCCAGTCTCCGTTGATAAAGTCGAATGTTGCCGCCCGGTGAACGTCGGCTGATCACGAACATGGGGTCGGGGGGCGCCGTGTCCAACTCCCTCGTCTCCAACATCTGCGCAAAAGAGAGCCGCACCAGTCCTCGCCCCGAGCGATCGCCGAAAGGCTACAATGCCTTCAAAGCATGCCGGAAACGGATCGAACAGCAGGGGCGGCATGAATCCAGACCCAAGCGTTCGGAAGGCCACACTCTCCACGCCTCGTGTGCACCGCGAAAAGTCGCTGCTTGCTCTGGTCATCCGGAGCAGCGAACATACACGCAAGAGAGCCGCGGCTGGCGGGCTGCGGCGGAGCGCGTGACATCATGGCGGCTGTCATTTTACGGCAGGCACGGCGTTTGGCCCTGGCATTGGCGGTATCCGTGAGTGGCTCGGCGGGCTTGCGCGCGGCCGACGAGACAGGCGTGCGCGCAGCGCAAGAGCCAGACCTGCGCGCAGCGCAAGAGCCAAGCCTGCGCGCAGCGCAAGAGAACGCGCAAGAGAATGTGTCCCCCGACGCCGACTTCACGGTCCGTCAGATCACCCAGCAGCTCTTCGCGGCAAAGGCGGGCGAACATCTCGATTATGCCGGCCGCGATCTCACCTACCTCGACTTGTCCGGTCTCGACTTCAAGCAGGCCAGCCTTGCCCGCTCCGATCTTTACGGAGTCGATCTGACGGGCTCGAATCTCAAGGGCTCCGACATCTCCAACGCACGCCTCGACCGCGCCGTGCTGATCCGCGCCGATCTCTCGGGTGCCAACCTGAGCGGCACGTCGATCTATCGCCCGACCGTCTATTCCGACATGCAGAACAGCTACGCCGACGCACCGCGGTTCGCTGGCGCCAATCTCACCGGAATTCGCGTCCAGGCGGATTTGTCGGGCGCCGATTTTCGCGGCGCCGATCTTACCGAGGCGAATTTCAGCCCGCTCGAGGGCCGCCCCGGTCAGGGCACGCTCGTGACGCTCGCGCGCAATGTTTTGAAGTCGTGCAATTTCTCGGGCGCGACCCTGCGCCGGGCCGACTTGACGCGCGCGGTGCTGACGTTTTCGAGCCTCGTCGGCGCCGATCTGACAGGCGCCAACCTCTCCGAAGCGGATCTTTCAAAGGTCGATTTTTCGGGAGCGAATTTGGCCGGCGCGGACGTCACCGGCGCGGACTTCGACGGCGCGAACCTGGCGGGCGTCAAAGGGCTCGAGAGCGTCAAGGGGATCGATCAGGCGATCAACCTCGACAAGGCTTTCCGGTAGACGCGCCGTCTGCGGGAACCTCAGCCTGTCGTCACGACGCCATGACCGTGAGGCGCGCCGTTTCCATCTCGAGGTGGAGCGGCAGATGAACAGTAAAGCGCGCCCCACCTTCCGGTGAGCAGGAGATGAGAATGTCGCCGCCGTGGCCGCGCGCGATGTGGCGGGCGGTTACGCACGCTTCGCGTTCGGCGGCGCGCTCGGAAGCGGGCAAACGGCGATAAGTGCGCTGTTCGAACACTTGGCTGCGTTCGGCGCGCGGCACGCCAGGGCCGTCGTCGTCGACATGCACGGCGACAAGCGTCGTGCCGTGATCGATCCGCACGATCGCGCGCGAACCCGAAGCCAACGCATTGGCGATCAGGATCTGGAACAGCTGGGTGATTGCGGCTGGCTCGCCGAGCGTATGCACGGCATCTGGATTGCCGGCCAGATCCGTTCTGCCGTGACGCTTGCTCGCGTGCGCGATGAGCGCGGTAAGGTCGATCGGCTCGACGAGCAACGGCGGCTTTCGCTCTGCCTTCGCCAACGCATCGTCGAGCATGCGCACGAGCATGTCGGCCTCGGCCGACGCCTCGTCGTTGGAGGCTTCCGCCCGCTCGGCCCGGTGCTTGATCTCCCAGCCGATTCCGGCGCCGAGAAGCGCCAGCGCGACGGCCCAAAAGACGGCTTTTGGCGCGATGTCAGAAAGCGCAATTAAATCGCCAGTCCAGATCAATGCCGTCGCGGTCAAGAGAACCGCGGCCAGCGCCCAGCCTGCGATCGCGCGTCGCGCGAACATGAAAATTCGTCCCCACGGTCGGCTGAATTGCCAACCCGAGACTCGAAACTAGTGGCTGTCTCATTAGAAAGGGTTACTAAATTCCGTATACGCTAAATCGCCACGCCGCGACAAATTGGGGCCGACAGGTTCGTCAGTCGGCCCCGTATGCGCTTGTCTGCAATGTTTTTTGCGAGCTTTATGCCTGCGGCGCGCCGGCAGCGTTGCCGGAATCCGCCGGCCGGTTCTTACGGTCGGTCATGAACTGGTCGAACTCAGCCCTGTCCTTGGCAAGACGCAGGCGCTCCAGGAAGGAGCGGAACTCGCGCTGTTCGTCTTCGAGCCGGCGCAAAGTCTCGTCGCGGTATTCATCGAACGCGCGGTTGCCCGACGACCCGCCGTAATCCCAGGCGGCGGCAGCGCGCTGCTTCCACCGGTCGCGATCGCGAGCGCTACAACCCCAACTACGTCCCCATCCTCGTCCCATGCGTCCGCTCCATAAAAGAAATGCCAGGACAGCCAGCCCCAGCGGCCAGAAGACAATGAAGCTCATGACCATCAGCGCCAGCCACGCAGGCCGGCCGATGTCGTCGAGTTTCAGAACCATGTCGTGCATCGCCGTGGTCCTCAAATGTGAATGTTTATCACATTAACATAGATGGAACGGACCGCGTGCCGCGTCAAGAGGGGCGCAAGCGGGAAAACAAAAAGTCCGTCGCAGCGCATTTTTAGGTGGGGCGCCTGTACCGCCACGTCCAGGGGCGGATGCGGCCGCTCGGGCCGCGTCGTTGGGCTCTGGCGTGGTCTTTGAGCGCGACGTGATCTTTGAGGCGACGTGTTCCGTCGGGAACAGCCGCGTTAACCGCGCTGAGGTTCAGTCGCGGCTTCGATCGAAGGTGTGCAAACCGCGGGTCGTCCCCGCGAAATGGAGCGAACCCCCGATGCAGCCATCCCCACGTTCGAGATTGTTTCGCCATGCGCGTCTCACGCTCTGTTTCGGCCTGCTGGCCACGCCCGCCATGGCCGGCATGACGCAGGACCTCGCCGACTGCACCTCCGCCGATCGCAAGACGAGCGCCGACGCCTGCACGCGCGTGATGAACAGCGGACGCTTGCCGCGCGAACAGGTCTACATCGGCCACTTCAATCGCGCCTGGTCCTACTTCAATGCGGGCAACTTCGAGAAGGCGCTCGCTGACTTCGACAAGTCGGTGGCCGCGAACCCCGCCTACGCCGATACCTATTTCAGCCGCGCCGTGATCCAGCACGAACGCGGCGCGCGCGACCAATCGCTGGCCGATCTCGACCTCTATCTCGAAAAGAAGGGCGAGGTGGCCGAAGCGCATCGCAACCGGGCGCAGGTGTTCCGCGCACGCGGCGAGAACGATCGCGCCTTCTCGGAATTGCAGCGCGCGACCGCGCTCGACCCGGCCGACGCGAAGGCGACGGCGATGCGCGCCATCGTTCTGTCCGACCTCGGCGAGCAGGGCCCGGCGCAGACCGAGGCGGATAAGGCCGTCGCCGCCAAGCCGGACGAGGCCGTTGCCTATTATGCGCGTGCCTATCTCGCCGTTCGTGCCAAGAATTTCGCCGCGGCAGGGTCCGATCTCGACAAGGCCATGTCTCTCAAAGAGGCCTATCCGCAAGCCCACACCTTGAAGGGGGAGGTCCAGGAGGAGCGCGGCGATACGTCGGGCGCCATCGCCAGCTATCGGCGCGCGGTGGAGATCAGTTCGAAGTCGATCGATGCGCGCGCGTCCCAGGACAAGGCACGCGGCAGGCTTTCGGCCCTTGGCGAAGACGTCGCGAAACCACCGGCGAAGGTCGCTGTGTCCGCGGTTCCGGAGGCGGCGCGCGACACGGATCACGCGGCCGCCGCAACGGAATGCCGTCGCTTCATTCCATCGGCGGAAACGACCATTGCCGTCGATTGTCCGAAGTAGGGCACGGGGCGTGAAGCAGGAATTGGGTGTTGAGTGAAGTCCGCGCTTCAAGTGCGGCCGGCGGACTCTACGCCGCCGCCGTGCTGCGATCGGGTTCCGCGGCCGGCGCGAGGTCGGGCTTCGCCACATGCGGCAGCATCTCCACCAGCGCAAGCGCGGAGACCGGGGTCGACAGCAGGTAGCCCTGCAGCGTGTCGCATCCAATGGCGACCAGCATGTCCCGCTGGTCAGCCGTCTCGACGCCCTCGGCCGTCACCGAAACGCCGACGGCATGGGCCATCGTGACGATCGCCTGCACGATCGAATTGGACTGCGCCGACTGGCCGAGATCGCGCACGAACGAGCGGTCGATCTTGATGCGGTCGACGTCGAGATTCAAAAGCATGCTGAGCGACGAATATCCGGTGCCGAAATCGTCAAGCGCCACGCGCACGCCGCGCGACCTGAGCATTTTGAGACAACCGTTCGATGCGCCGTGCTCCTGCAACAGCGTGCTTTCGGTGATTTCGATTTCGAGGCGCTGGGGTGGCAGGCCGGCCTTCTCGAGGATGTCGAGAACGCGCTTCGCGAACCCCGGGCGGCGGAATTGAATGGCGGAAACGTTGACCGCCAGCGTGCCGAGATCCCAGGCCCGCGCCGTTTCGCAGGCCTTCGCCAGCACCCATGCGCCAAGCTTGTCGATCAGACCGCACTCTTCGGCGAGCGAGACGAAGACGAGCGGCGGCACGGCGCCGAGGGTGGGATGGTTCCACCGCGCCAACGCCTCGACGCCCGACATCGCCATACCGTCGGTCGAAAAGAGCGGCTGATACACGACCTCGAGATCGTGTCCGGTTTCGAGTGCGTGGCGCAGTTCGACCTCGAGCGCGTGACGGCGCCCGGCAATCTCGCTCATCTCTCCGGTGAAGAATTGCGCCCGCTGCCCGCCGTCGCGTTTTGCCTGATAGAGCGCGATATCGGCCTTGCGGGCCAGATCGCTGCGCTCGGTCCCGCACGCGGGCGCCATCGCGATGCCGATGCTCACGCCGACCACTGCCTGGTTGCCGAGGATGTTGAACGGCTTCGAGACCTGTTCGATGATCTCGCGGCACGTGTCTTCGACGTCTTGCTGGCTGTAGGCGTCGAACATGACGAGCGCGAATTCGTCGCCGCCCATGCGCGCGACAATGTCGCCCGGCTTCAGCGTGGCGCTCAGTTGCGCTGCAACCTCGCGGATCAGGGAATCGCCCGCGGCGTGGCCCAACGTGTCGTTGACCTGCTTGAAACGGTCGAGATCGAGGAACATCAGCGCGAGCTGCGATTTGCCGGCGCTCACGTCCTCCAGCGCCGCCTCGAGGCGGTCGTTGAAGTACGTCCGGTTGGGCAGCCCTGTCAGCGGATCATGCAAGGCCAGGTGAATGGCTTGAGCTTCGCTGGTGGCGAGTTCGGAATAGGTCTGGCCGAGGCGGCGGATGAGCAGCGCGATCGCCGCGCCGATCCCGAATAGGCCTGCGGCGAGCGCGGGAAGCAGTTCGGACAAGATCGTCGCGCCCGGAAGTTTGGGCGACCAGACCAAATAGCCGATGACAGCCCCGGCCCGGCTTACCAGCGGATACGACTGCTCGTTTGCGTCGAGTTCGTTCGAGCTGGAATAGCGCACACCGTCGAGCATGTACGTCGTCGCAAGGTCGAACAGAAAGCCGCGGTCGAGAAAGCGCACGCTGACGATGAGGGATTCGGTGCCGCGGTCCTGCACGATCTGCTTCGTGTGGGGGATCAGCGGCATGACGCTGACGATAACCGGCCGCCCGTCGATGATGCCGAGGTCTTCCACGCGCGGGATACGAGCCTTTTCGGCTTCGAACGCGTCGAGCGACCCGCGCGAAATTGACTGGCGGAGTTGAACGACGAGGTTTCGGATCGCAGCGTTGGGAATATCGCCGTTTGAGGGCGCCCGAAGCCCGTCGGTCATCGCGTAGGTGACGCGCTCCTTGGCGTCGACGATATAGACGCGGTCGTGTTTGAAATAGTCGTACATCCAGACGCCGAGATTGACGTCCACCCATGCGAGGTTGAAGGCGTTGCGCGTGTTGACGACAGCATCGTCCCAGTACGCGACGCTTTCCTGATCGTAGGAAATTTGCTGTTCGCTCTTGGCGAGTGCCAGGGCGACGGTCTGTGCGAGCCGCTTCTGGACAAGCTGGTCGCTGCGGGCGGCTGACCATAATGCGAAGCTCGCGACGAGGAGCGCGATCAATCCGACCATCAGGATGCAACCGACGGTGAGCCCCCGCAACGGCCGCGCCGGTGCGGACATTTTCGAAGCATCTTGCGGAGATGCGAAGCTTCGGAAAGAAGGCGATACGGTCACGGGATTCCGTCCGGCATCAAGAAAAGACTGATGACGAACAATGCCCGCAGAAACTTAAGGGAATCCCGCCTCGACGTGGTGAGGAAACGGTAAACACGTGTCTCGCCGGCACTCGAAATCGGAGCCGAGGCTTGCCGAGGCGGCTGCATTTGCTGGGGCTGTTTCTCCGAAGAAATCCGCAGTCTTGACCGGGCGAGGGGGCATTCTGCCGAGGCGGCCGAACGGTGGCATTGGCAAACCCCATTTCGCCTCGACAGCCCGAATTTACGGCCGTCCGGCAGACGGCCTTGCACTGGCCCACAAGACGCGGGAAAAGGTTTCGGTCAGGAGACCGCCGCGATGCCGAACAGGATGACCAACGGACCCGCACGACCGTCCGCCTCATGGACCGGTCGCGCCCGGCTGCTCGGGGCCCTGGTTGCCTTGGCGTGCGCTGCGACATCCGGCCGCGGCGCTCTCGCGTCTCCTCCCAAGATGGCCGAGCTTTGGAACGGCGCGGAAATCGCCTGGCAAAACGTCGGGCCGGGCATCCAGGAGTCGACCCGCACGGGCAAGACGGTGGTGATGGTCTTCCACGCCTCCTGGTGCGCCTCGTGCAAGCGCTACCGCGAGGTCTGGAAGGATCCCGGCGTGGTCGCCGCGTCGCGCGACCTGGTGATGGTCCTGGTCGATGTCGACTCCGAGCCGACCGCGAATGGCGCCTTCTCGCCCGATGGCACGTACGTACCGCGCACGATCTTCTACTCGCCGGAAGGGGATGTCATGACGGACCTGCGCGGCAAGGACCCCGAGTATCCCCATACGATCAATCTGGACGACCCGGCCGAGCTGCGCACGCTCATGCAGAAGGCAGCCAAGGCGACGCCCGCCGCACCGGACAAACGCGCCCAGAACTGACCGACGTCGAGCGCACGGCTGTTACCTACGGCATTTCAGGCCGCACTTTGTAGAGGCAATTTTTGACCGCACGGCCTCGCGACCTGTCCTCGTTCGACATGGAAAATCCGCATGGACCTCGGAACAAAGATTTTCATCTATTGCGAGCGCGGGCAGGATCCGTCCTTCTGGGCTGAGCCCCTGAACGCCCTGACAAACGGCGCATTCGTCTTCGCGGCCTTAGCGGCGACGCGCGATTATTACATCGTGCCGCCCGAGCGCCGCAGGCTGTCCATGATTTGCCTGATTGCGATCACGTACGTCATCGCCGTCGGCAGCTTCCTGTTCCACACCTATGCAACCCGGTGGGCGCAGCTCGCCGACATGATTCCGATCGCAACGTTCGTTCTGGTTTACTTGGGCGTGCTGCTGCGGCGCTTCATTCGCATGCATTGGTGGGGCATCGCCCTCGGACTTGTCGCGTTCTTCGTGGTCTATCGGTACGCCCAGACGATGCAGTGCGAACAAGGCGCTCTGCTGCCGATCACCGCCCGCGCCGGCGCGCGCTGTCTCAACGGTACGATCGGCTACATTCCCGCCTTCCTGGCGCTTGTGCTGACGACGGCTGGGCTCGCGTTCGTCAATCACCCCGCCTGGAAAACCTTGGGCGCCGCAGCCGGCGTCTTTTTCCTGTCGATGACCTTCCGGACCCTGGATCTGGAACTCTGCGAGCTGACCGCGCTCGGCGGCCATTTGCGCGGCACGCATTTCCTCTGGCACACGCTGAATGCGTTGACCATCTACCTGCTGTTGCGCGCGATGATCCGCTATGGAGCGCCGCCCTTACGCACGATGGAGGTTGAAAGCCCTCCGCCGGACGCGCGAACCCTCTCCACCTGAGCGGTCGCGCACCCTTGAGACGGCCGCCGCGACGGATTACGCACGGCAGCGTGCCTGCGAGCCGAGGAGCCGCCTTGAGTTGCCCCCCGGCTACAGGCATAAAGGCCGCCCGCCCGCCGCTCGGCGCGGCGCCGCCCGGACGCGGACGTGGTGGAATCGGTAGACACACAGGACTTAAAATCCTGAGACGGCAACGTCGTGAGGGTTCGAGTCCCTCCGTCCGCACCAGTAAACCTCAAAGGGCGATCTCTCCGCCAGTGCGGCTTGGACACCGCGAACTCGGCCCCTGTGTGGACGTGACTGCATAGGGTGCGACTCCACGGGGTGGGACGTCATGGATCGGCCCCGAGGGAACGATGCGGCTGCCCGTTCGTTGGGACAGCACGCGCGGCCCCCCAGAAGGCCACCTAAGCAGTTGTCCCCATTACGAAGATAAGGATCGAGCCGTTGACATCGGACATGGTCTTCCAGCCGCCGCTGGTGCTCGACTCCAACGCCGGCGACGCAGCGCGAAATTTTCCGATCAGCCTGCGCATCTTCAGCTGGGCGTCCGACAAGGGAGATTTGTACCGCCTGCGCTACACCGCCTTCCGCGAGGCGGGCTGGATTGCGGAAAATGATGATCGGATGTTCGTCGATCAGTATGACGCGTTACCGTCGACGTTCGCCGTCGGCGCCTATCACGACGGCGTCTGCATCGGGTCATTGCGCTTAGCGCTCGGCGGTGCTGGCTATCCGCCTCGCACGATGCCCTGTCAGGAGCAATTCCCGGACGAGGTGCATGAGCAGGGCGCGAAACGCCTCGTCGAATTCTCGCGCATGGCGGTCGACCCGTCGCTCACCAACCGGTCATTCCGGACGACCCTTTATGCGTCGCTCGTGCGTGCCGGCCTGATCGTGTCGACCGCGGCGGAAATAGACGTCACGCTGATCGCGGTCCATCGGCGCGTGTCGCCGTTCTACCAGGCCATGTGCGGCTTCCAGGTCGTTGCCAAGTCGGACACCTACGCCGGTATCGCCGAGCCGACGAACTTTCTTGCCCTGCGTTTTCAGGACATGGAGAAGCGGCGCCGCCGCAGCAACGCGTTCTTCGCGTTCTCCGAGCAGGAGATCGCGTCCGCCCGGCAGGCGATCCAGGACGCACAGCACCGGTCTCAGGCGGCATAGCGCCCGCCCGCCGCATCGAGCAAATCCAAGGCCTCGCCCGCGTCTTGGACCGCGCAGCGCTGGAAAGTGCAGCGCGGAATATGCAAATCGCTTTTTCTTCGTTTCCGCATCGGCTGGCGCGCCTTAGCCTCGCGCGCGAAGCACAGTCCCCCGATGCTGAACGGAGCCATCCCCGATGAACGAGATCCTAGACCTCAAGACGCTCGCGGCGACGACCTCATGGGGGCGCGGCAGGGTTTACAACAACATCGCCGAGACCATCGGGCATACGCCGCTCGTCGCGCTGAACAGGCTCCAGATCGAGGAAAGCGTCGGCGCCCGCATTCTCCTGAAGCTGGAGTTCTTCAACCCTTTGTCGTCGGTCAAGGATCGCATCGGCGTGTCCATGATCGACGTGCTCGAGCAGCAGGGAAAGATCGAGCCGGGAAAGACCGTGCTGGTCGAGCCCACGTCCGGCAACACCGGCATCGCGCTCGCGTTCGTCGCCGCCGCGCGGGGTTATGATCTCATCCTGGTCATGCCGGAATCGATGTCGATCGAGCGGCGCAAGATCCTCGTCCATCTCGGCGCCAAGCTGGAGCTGACGCCGGCCGCGGGTGGCATGGGTGCGGCCATCGCGCGTGCGCGAGAAATCGTCGAAGGCCTGCCGCACGCCGTCATCCCCGCGCAGTTCGAGAACCCCGCCAATCCGCTCGTCCATGAGCGCACCACCGCTGAAGAAATCTGGCGGGACACCGGCGGCAATGTGGACGTCGTCGTTGCGGGCGTCGGCACGGGCGGCACGATCACTGGCGTCGGCCGCGTGCTGAAGGCGCGCAACCCGGACATCAAGATCGTCGCCGTCGAGCCGGCCGCCAGTCCCGTGCTGTCGGGCGGAGAAAAGGGTCCGCACAAGATCCAAGGCATCGGCGCGGGGTTCGTCCCCGCCGTGCTCGACCGGAGCCTGATCGACGATGTCGTCACCGTCTCCAACGAAGAAGCCTTCGCGACGGCGCGGCGGCTCGCCAAGGTGGAAGGCATTCCGGGCGGCATCTCCACGGGCGCCAACGTCTCCGCCGCGTTCACGCTGGCCCATCGCCCCGAATTCGCCGGCAAGACGATCGTGACCTTCGCGCCGTCTTCGGCCGAGCGCTATTTCTCGAGCGACCTGTTTCCATCGGACTGACGGATCTAACTTGCAGCTAAAGGCCCGCGGCTCGCTTTCGAGCTTGCGGGCCTTCGTCATTCCAAGATCGCAGAACCTAAAGCGCGCCTTCCCGCAAATTTGGAAATGCAACGCTCTTCTTCTTCGTTCGCCGCGCCGCGGCGGCACCCTAGCGTTGTGTCACTGAGGGGCCTGCGTTGGGGGAATGAAAAATGCTGGGACGCGAGAAGGTGCGAAGCGCTGCGGGATTGCTCGTGGTTGTCGTGGGGCTGAGCGTACCGTTCGCCGCCAGCGCGACCGAGGGATATTTCCAGCACGGGTATGGTGCGCGCAATAAAGCGCTCGGGGGAGCGGGCGCCGCAGATAGTCGCGACTCGACGGCGGCATCGCTCAATCCCGCCGGACTGGTCCACTCCGGGAATGAGATAACGGCGGCCGTCTCGGCCTTCAGTCCGCGCCGCGAGTTCGAAGGCGGTCTCGCGCCGGGCTTCACGCCGTCGGGCGTCGTCGAAAGCGACACCAATTGGTTCGCCATTCCCAATTTCTCGGCGAGCTACCGGCTCCCGCCCAATGCGTTCGCAGACGTGGTGGCCGTGACGCTCTATGGCAGCGGCGGCATGAACACGGATTACCCGGCCAGCGCGCAAGGCGCGTTCTCGCCCGGTCCAGGGATTTTTGGCGGCGGACCCTTGGGTGTTAATCTTCAGCAGGCTTTGCTGTCGATTGCCTTCGCCAAGACGATTGCACCCGGGGTGTCGATCGGCGTCGCGCCGATCCTGGCGCGCCAGCAGATCAAGTTGAAGGGGCTTGGCGCATTTGCCCAGCCCGGCATCTCAATTGATCCCAACGCCGTTACCGAAAAGGGCGACGAGGTCTCCTGGGGCTTCGGCGTTCGGGGCGGTTTGGAATGGGCGGTCGCGCGCAACGTGCGTCTCGGCGTCGCCGGTAACACACCCATCTGGTCGCAGGAGTTCGACAAATATCGTGGTCTCTTCGCGGAGCAAGGTGATTTCGACATTCCGGCCAGCGTCCAGGCCGGCATTGCTGTCGACGTTGCGCCGAACCTGACGTTCCTCCTCGACTACCGGCACATCTGGTTCGGCTCGATCGCGTCGATCGCCAATCCTTCCACCAACATTCTCCTGGGCAACCCGCTCGGAGCCGACAACGGACCCGGTTTCGGATGGGACGACGTGGACGTGATCAAGGTCGGCGCCGAATGGCGCACGTCGCCGGCTCTGACGCTGCGTGCGGGCTATTCGTACGCAACCAGTCCGATTTCCGCTCGCGACGTGCAGTTCAATATTCTCGCGCCTGCCGTCGTCCAGCATCACATCACGGCTGGTTTCGAATACAAGGTCGACAAGGCCTGGTCGGTGGAGTTCGCGGGCCTGTATGCGCCTGAGGAATCCGTCCGCGGTGGCGAATTGCCGGGCTTCGGAAATCCGGCGCACACGATCGAGATCAGCATGTATCAGTTCGAGGCCACGTTCGGCGTGAAGTACAAGTTCGGTGCGGACGACGCGACCCTGAAATAGCAACCGCACGAGGCGCGCTCGACAGTCCCGTGGGGCTCGCCTATGACGGAAGCTTGGATGGGGACCAAGTGATGCCAGCAACGGAATTCACGCCTTTGGCTTCGCTCGCGGGCGGCGCGCTGATCGGAGCCTCGGCCGTGCTGCTTCTGCTCGTGAGCGGCCGCATCGCCGGCATCAGCGGCATCGTCCGCCGATTATTCCCGCCCTACGGCGCCAGCGCGCCCCTGGAAGCCGCGGCATTCCTCGCAGGTCTCATCGCCGCACCGTTCGCCTGGACACTGGCGACAGGAGAGGCCGTACGGCAATCGGTGACGGAAAGCCTCAGTCTCGCAGTTGTTGCGGGCCTACTTGTCGGGGCAGGCGTTTTCGCTGCGCGCGGCTGCACGAGCGGGCACGGCGTGTGCGGGCTTGCCCGCCTGTCGCGCCGCTCGATCGCGGCAACGGGCGTCTTCATGGCAACGGCGGTGGTGACTGTCTACATCGTCCGCCACGTCGTGGGAGGCTGGCCATGGGCGTGATCGGCGCGTTGGCCGCGGGCCTGCTGTTCGGCATCGGATTGATCCTATCCGGCATGATCGACCCCGCGAAGGTTCAGAACTTTCTCGACATCGCGGGAGCATGGGACCCGAGCCTGGCCTTCGTGATGGCCGGCGCCATCGGCGTCGCCGCGCCGGGCTTTTGGCTGGTGCGCAAACGCGCCGCGCCGCTCGCGGACACGCAATTCCACGTCCCGCCCGCCGGCGCGCCGATCGATCGCCGCCTTCTGCTGGGAGCCGGCGTGTTCGGCATCGGATGGGGCCTGGCGGGCTTCTGTCCCGGCCCCGCGCTCGCATCGCTGCCGCTCGCCGCTCCGGCCACATTGGTGTTCGTCGCCGCCATGGTCGCGGCCATCGCTGCGGGTGCAGGACAGCAGTCGCGAAAATAATACCTGTCGATTCCTGCGCTCGGATTGCTTCCGGAAAAGTGGGAACCGGTTTTCCGTTAAGAAGCGCGACAAAACAAAGACCTAGAGTCGTTCTGCGAGTCCGCTTGGAGCGGAACGACTCTTGGCCTCTTTTGCATCGAGCCGAAGCCGCGTAGCGTCACGCCTGAGAAGCCGGTCGGAGGCAGCGATGGCGGTTCCGCGACGTGTCCAGCGCAAGATCTTCAAGGGTTGGCGGCTGCCTCCCGACACGGTTTACGTCGGCCGCGGCAGCAAATGGGGCAACCCCTTTCCGTTCGATCATCAGGTCTATCTGGGCAAAGCGTGGGCTCGCGATGCCTACGCGCAGTGGCTCAAAACCACGCTCAAGGGAATGACCCTGCTCCGCGAGCACCTGCACGAGCTGCGCGGCAAGAACCTCGCCTGCTGGTGCAAGGCGGGCGACCCGTGCCACGCCGATATTTTGATCGCGCTCGCCAACGAGGTCGATGAAGCCGGCACGCCGGAGCCGCTTACGGTCATGGACACGCGTGACCAAACGGAAACGGCGGCCTCACATCCGTGAGACCGCCGCGTCGTCGCTTCGTATTTTTTATGCTGTCAGAGGTGCGAATGCCCGCTCTGGCGCTGGATGTCGGCGAGCGCCTCGACCAGCAGGTCGATCTCCCCGCAGGTGTTGTAGAACGCGAACGAGGGCCGCACCGTCGTCTCCTGCCCGAAGCGGCGCAGGATCGGCTGGGCGCAGTGATGCCCCGACCGGACGGCGATGCCATACTGGTTGAGCCGCGACCCGACTTCCTCGCTCGGCACGCCCTTCAATACGAGCGAAATGACGCCCGCCTTTTCCGGCGCCGTGCCGATGATCCGGATCCCCGGAACATCGCTCAACAGCCGCTGGGTCGCATACGTGAGCAGCCCGTGCTCGTAGTGCGAGATGTTTTCGAGGCCGATGCGCTCGACATAGTCGATCGCCGCGCCGAGCCCAACCGCATCCGCGATATTGCCCGTGCCGGCTTCGAAGCGGTTCGGAGCCTTGTGGAAGATGCTCCGTTCCAGCGTCACGTCCTGGATCATGTTGCCGCCGGTCTGGTAGGGCGGCAGGCTGTCGAGCAGATCTTGCTTGCCCCACAGCACGCCGATGCCGGTCGGCCCGAACAGCTTGTGGCCGGAGAACACGAAGAAGTCCGCGCCGAGATCCTGCACGTCTACCTTCATGTGCGAGACCGATTGCGCCCCATCGACGAGCACGCGCGCGCCGACACGTTTCGCCATCTCCACCATTTGCTTGGCGGGCGTGACGGTCCCGAGGGCGTTCGAGACCTGCGTGAACGAGACCAGCTTCGTGCGGCTGTTGAGCAGCTTCGCGTATTCGTCGAGCAGCACCGCGCCGCTATCGTCGACGGGCGCCACGCGCAGCTTTGCACCCTTGGCGAGCGCAAGCTGCTGCCAGGGAACGATGTTGGCGTGATGCTCGAGATGCGTGATGACGATCTCATCGCCCGCAGCGACATGCTGCAAGCCGAACGTGGCTGCGACAAGGTTAATGGACTCGGTCGTGCCACGCGTGAAGATGATCTCGTTGATCGACGGCGCATTGATGAAGCGCTGGATTTTCTGCCGCGCTCCTTCATAGGCGTCCGTCGACCGAGCGGCGAGTTCATGCGCCGCACGGTGAATGTTCGAGTTCTCGTGTTTGTAGAAATGCGCCAGCCGGTCGATGACCGCCTGCGGCTTTTGCGTGGTGGCCGCATTGTCGAGCCACACCAGCGGGCGGCCGTTGACGTGCTCGCTGAGGATCGGGAAGTCGCGGCGGATTGCGTTGACGTCGAACGGCGGATGGGCCGAGGCGAACTCGGAGTGAATGCCAGGACCGCTCGCGCCCGGAACGCCGATACCGCCCGCGCCACCGTAGGGATTGCCGCCGCCGTTGTTGTTGAGGAAATACAGCGGCGACGCAGCGCCGTTTGTCGGGTCGGACGAACGGCTTTCGCCGTCGATCTCGCCGAGCAGCGCCTTGAGATCTGCATCGTACGGCAGCGGAATGGGAGACGCCGCCGCGCTCTTGTTCGTCCCCGCCGACGGCGGAGTCGAGAGCGGGACATCCGACACGAGAACCATGTCGTGGTGGGCTGGCTGTTCGACAGCCGGACCGCCGCCGAGCAGCGCCTTGAGCTCCGCCTCGAACGGAAGCGGGA
Organism: Hyphomicrobium sp.; assembly: GCF_051860585.1. GTDB lineage: Bacteria > Pseudomonadota > Alphaproteobacteria > Rhizobiales > Hyphomicrobiaceae > Hyphomicrobium_C. Next base: position 333,806 of record NZ_JBHYDS010000001.1, on the reverse strand, counting down.
TCGCGAACAGCCCGGGCGTTGTCCCCTGCGACGACGGCGACGTGAGCGGGACGTCCGGAACCAGCACCTGCGGCGGTGCCGTCACGGGAATGCTGGGTGCCGCAGGCGAGAGTCCAGCGGGCAATCCAGGTGCCGAGAAAGCCTCGTTCGCGAGCCTCGCGAGCGACGCTTCGTTCGGCACTCCATAAGTCGGGTTCACGCCTTGAGGCGAAAACCCGAGCCCGCCAAGCGACGGCGTAAACCGCGTCGGGTCGGCAGCGCTGGGGACATCGGGCGTCAGTCCCTGAGGCGTCGCCACGGGTGGAACGCCCGGCAGAAAGCCTGCGGGCGAGCCGGGCGGCGCTGCGAAAAACTGGTTCGCAAGCCGCGTCAGCGACGCCTCGTCTGGCAGCCCAGAGCCCGGCAGCCCGGAAGTCGGACTAAGCCCTTGCGGACTTAGCCCTGCGCCGCCGAGCGACGGGTTGACCCGCGTCGGCTCCGGCAGCGGGCCCGTCAGCGGACTGGGGCCCGGGTTGGGGTAGTCACTTGTACTCATGATACTTGCCCACATCGACGCCCTCGAGCACACCGAGCGAGTCTTCGGTCAACACGGCGAGCGAGCAGTAGAGCGAGACGAGGTACGAGGCGATGGCCTTGTGGTTGATGCCCATGAAGCGCACCGAGAGGCCCTTGCTCTGCTCGCCGGGCAGGCCCGGCTGGTAGAGGCCGACGACGCCCTGCTTCGATTCACCCGTGCGGATGAGAAGAATGTTCGTCTTGCCGGCTTTGATCTCGATCTTGTCGGAGGGGATCAGCGGAATGCCTCGCCAGGTGAGGAACGGCGAGCCGAACAGATTGATCGTCGGCGGCGGCACGCCGCGGCGGGTGCATTCGCGGCCGAAGGCGGCGATGGCGAGCGGATGGGCAAGGAAGAACGCGGGCTCTTTCCAGACGCGCGAAATCAACTCATCGAGGTCGTCCGGCGTCGGCGCGCCCGTGCGCGTCTTGATCTTCTGCGAAGCGGCTGCGCTTGCGAGCAGGCCGTACTCCTTGTTGTTGATGAGCTCGCTCTCCTGCCGCTCCTTGATGATCTCGATGGTCAGGCGCAGTTGCTCTTTGATCTGGTTGTGCGGCACCGAGTAGAGGTCCGAAACACGCGTATGGATATCCAGCACCGTGTTGACCGCCGAGAGCATGTACTCGCGCGGATTGTCGACGTAGTCGACGTAGGTGTTCGGCAGGGCGCGCTCGTCGCGCAGCGAGCAGGCGACCTCGACGCTGTCCTCGTCCTTCACGCGGTTGACGCGATAGATGCCCGCTTCGACCGGCACCCAGTTGAGGAAATGCACGAGCCACCGCGGGGTGATGCTCGACATCTGCGGAACGGTCTTGGTCGCATTCGCAAGTTGCCTCGCGGCGACATCGCCTAACGCTGTTTGAGCTTCGTCTGCCATAGTGTCCTCTTGATCTGTTATATTGGAGAATAAAATACCCCGAATTCACGCATCAACGAATTGCGCATTCCGGTTCTGCCGTCAAGAAAAGATTTATATTCCTGCGCCGCCGTCGAACACGTCGCTGCGGGCCTGCGCTTGCACGATGTTGCTTCCCGGGGGCACGCTGCGCGTCAGCCAGACGTTGCCGCCGATGACGGATCCTCGCCCGATGGTGACGCGGCCGAGAATTGTCGCGCCGGCGTAGATCACGACGTCGTCCTGGACGATCGGATGGCGCGGAAGTCCTTTCACCAGCGCCCCGTTGTCATCGACCGAGAAGCGCTTCGCTCCGAGCGTGACCGCCTGGTAGAGCCGCACGCGCTCGCCGATCACCGCCGTTTCGCCGATCACGACGCCGGTGCCGTGGTCGATGAAGAAGCTGCCGCCGATTTCCGCTCCGGGATGAATGTCGATGCCCGTCGCCGAATGCGCATGCTCGGCCACGATGCGCGCGATGATCGGCAGGTCGAGCTTGTAGAGCGCGTGCGCGAGCCGGTGATGGATGATGGCTTTGGTGCCGGGATAGCTGAGCAGAACCTCGTCGAGGCTCTTGGCGGACGGATCGCCGTCGTAGGCCGCGCGCACGTCGCTGTAGAGAACTTCGAGGATGCCCGGCAGCCGCTCCGCGAACTCCTGGACGATGGAGCGTGATGTCTGCTCGGCATCGACGATGCCTTCGGCAGCGAGCGAGGCCGTGAAGGCAAGCTCGCGAATGACCTGCGCCTGCAAGCCCTCGAGCGCTTGGCTCAGCGTGTGTCCCACGAAATAGTCGAGCGCCCCGTTGCTGTCGGCCCGCGCGCCGCCGTAACGGCGCGGAAACAGCGTGCTCGTGAGGCCCGAGATGGCCGTCTCGATGTGGCGCGGCGAGGGCAGGTCGAGCACGCGTCCGGATTTGTCGGCGGTGCGGGCGAGCGTGCCGCGCGCCGCCTTGAGCGCGCTGACGACGCCTTCGATGTGGAATGTCACGAGCGGGCTGGCCCCTGGCTGAAACACGAGAGAGTGGTGTCCAGGATGTTAGAAATGGCGTCTCCGCAGCAGAACCAAGAAGAAGTGCTAAGCAAATTCGAAAATGAAAAAGCCCGGCCGCGCGGGATGCGGGCCGGGCTCTCTACAAAGGGAATGTGCGGTCCCGATCAGTTGCTCTTCGTCGTCGTGATCTGATCGTACACGCCGCCGTCGGCGAAGTGCTCCTTCTGCGCTTCAGCCCAGCCGGCGAAATGCTGCTCGAGCTTGAACGTCTTGATCGCCGGGAAGTGCGCGGCGTTGGCCTTCAGGACCGCTTCGTCACGCGGACGGAAGTGATGTTTGGCGATGATCGCCTGGGCGTCCGGCGAGAACAGGAAGTCGAGATACGCTTTGGCCGCTTCGCCCGAGTTGCGCTTCTTCGTCACGATGTCGTTGATCGCAACCGGCGGCGCGGCTTCGATGCTCAGCGACGGATAGACCACGTCGAACTTGTCGCCGAATTCGGCCGCCACCAGGGCCACCTCGTTCTCGAACGTCACCAGCGCATCGCCGATGTCGCGCTGCGTGAACGTGGTCGTGGCGCCGCGTCCCCCGCCGTCGAACACCGGCACGTTTCCGAACAGCTTGGCGACGAAGGCGCGCGCCTTTTCGGGTGATTTCTCGGTCTCGAGCGCGTAGCCCCAAGCCGCGAGATAGGTGTAGCGGCCGTTGCCCGAGGTCTTGGGATTGGGGATGACGACCGAAATGCCCTCCTTCGCGAGGTCGGACCAGTCCTTGATGCCTTTCGGATTGCCCTTGCGCACCAGGAATACGCTCGTCGTCGTGTACGGAGCCGCGTCATGCGGGAATTTGGTTTTCCAATCCGCGGCAATCACATTCTTGCTCGCGAGAAAGTCGAGATCGGTCGGCTGGTTCAGCGTCACAACGTCCGCTTCGAGACCCTGCGAAACCGAGAGCGCCTGCTTGGTGGAGCCGCCGTGCGATTGATTGACTGTGATGTCGGCGCCCTTCTGCTTCTTCCAGAACGCGGAGAAGGCCGGATTGATCTCTTTGTAGAGCTCCCGCGAGACGTCGTACGACGCGTTGAGGAGAGTGTCTTCCGCCTGCGCGGGAAGCGGCAGTAGGGCGGCGGCAAGCCCGAGGCCAAGGCCAGCGAGCAGGGAACGGGACGGAGACATCGAATGAGCCTTTCTTGGACGAAACGGAAATTGGAAAAATGGGCCGGCCCGCGGAAGCAAGCCGGCCCGAGGATGAACCGCAGCCAATGAGAGCCGGGGTCCAGGGAGGTCGCACATCAGGAGAAGGGTCGTCGTAAAGCGGGTGTGTGAAGTCGGTGAGGTCTTCGAAGTGTTTCAGCCCGGCCGGCGTAGCAAGCGGCCGGCCGGGCCTCTAATCAAGCTGCCCGGGCTTTCTGCTTCGGTGCGCGCCCGAACTGAGCCAAAGCGGCCCGCTCGGCATCGCGCGGAGCACTGAAGATCTTGCCGTCGAGCGGATAGTAGCGCGGCGCCGAAGCGTGGAAGCGGAAGCTCTTCTCGCTTTCCTGGCGAACAACGATGCCGGCAGTCTCATCGGCAACTTCGATAATGTAGGCGTCTGACATAGAGTGTCCTTTCCCGTCGTCGGCGGGCTAACTCGCAAAGGGTGTGAAGGGTTGCAGCGGGCCTAGGCCCGCGGATTTACGGTCAACAACACCGGCACGAACAGCGGGACACGGGGAGGCGAAGGCCGGGCTCGCAAGCCACGGCGAAAGTTGAGGCGGGGCGGAGCCCGTTGGGATGAGTCGCGGAGGTCATGGTTGCTCCTTAGCGTTTGGTTACGCGGCGCAAGTGAACTGGAAATCACCGCGGCAATGGCAAGATTGCGCTTGCAGGACCATGAAGCCTCGAATGGGCCGGAGGGTCAAATAACAAGAATTGCAAAGCATAGAACGGGGCATGCAACGAGGTGGCTGTCGCGCGCTGGCTCGGCCGGGATGGCCGAAAACGCGCGTCTGTTCAACGGCGGAACTTTTTTCCGATGTTGCGCGTCTACATGCGGGATGTCGCGTCAACTTCCGCAAATGAACAGTCGAGAACGCCTCGCAACCGATGCAACCGCGTCCTGAGCCCCTTCGTTTGGACGCCGTGCGCGGAGCGTGCTACTAAGTCGTAAGTCATTGTATGCGGCTGGTGATCCGCCTATGCGCGGTGCGGCAGGATCGTAATGCGACGGGCACTGGCCTGAAAGCAACGTGGCCTGAAAGCAACGTGGCCTGAGAGCGACGTGACGTGAGAACGACGTGAGGAGGGCACGGCCCGGAATGGAACGCCCTTTGTCGATCCGCCCACCCTGGCCGGTCTCCTTCCTGTTGGCACTTTCGATTGTCGCGTTGGCGGTCCCTCTGCTCGCATTCCTCGGTATGGAAGCCTCGCGCCTGGCGTCGTCGGAGCGTGCGCGTCTGTTCGGCGAGGTTCGCGTTGGTGCCGAGCGCATTGCTGCCGATGTGGATCAGACCTTGAACGGCTACATCGCGATCCTCGAAACGCTGGCCACGACGCCGGCGCTGACAGAGGGCGACTTCGCGACCGTCTACCGTCAGGCGCAAGCCGCCTTGGGCTCGCGCGGCCTCTATGCCTTCTTGCGCGACCTCGACGGCCAGCAGCTTTTCAACACGCGCGTGCCGTTCGGCGCTCCGCTGCCGAAAACGCAGGGCTTCGATGTCGAAGTCGCGCACATGACGCGTCCGCATATCTCCGATGTCGTGATCGGAGCCGTGGCCAACCGCCCCGTGATGGCCGCCAGCGTACCGGTGCTGAGCAACGGCAAGATGCGCTACGTGCTCTCGCTGTCGCTGGAGCCGGCGTTGATGAAGGACCTGCTCGACCGTCAGCAGTTGCCGGCCGAATGGCGCGCCACCGTGGCCGATAGCAACGGCGTGATGATCGCGCGATCGCGCCTTCACGACGAGAACGTCGGCAAGAAGATGAGGGCGCTCGAGGGCATCGCCGGCAGCAAGGTCGATGTGTCGAGCGCCGATCTCGAAGGCCGCACCGTGAAATGGGGAACGGCCGCCTCGCGCGTCGCGGCATGGAACATTTACGTCTCCGTGCCCTCCGCGACCGTGGAGGACGCAGCCCGCAATGCGCTTCTCAACTACGTCTTGATCGTCGCCGTGTTCACCTGCGTCGGCATTGCCGGCGCCGTCGGCATTGCGCGTGTCATATCCGTGCCGCTCAATCTCGCGGAGAAGGCCGCGAAGGCGCTCGGCGAAGGCCGTGCCGTCACGTTTGAGCCCACGGTCGTCGCCGAGGCCAACGCCGTTGGCGACGCGCTTGTCGAAGCAGCGCGCCTGCGCGAACAGGCGGAACAGCAGATCATGCTGCTGATGCGCGAGGTCAATCACCGCTCCAAGAACATGCTCGCCGTCGTGCAGGCGATCGCGCGCCAGATGCCGGTCACGGATCCGAAGCAGTTCGTGCGGCAGTTCTCGGACCGCATCGTGGGCCTCGCCGCGAGCCAGGACCTGCTGATCGAAAGCAATTGGCAGGGCGTGCGCGTGGCCGACCTCGTGCGCTCCCAGCTTGCGCTCTTCCGCGAACTCATCGGCACCCGCATCGAGATCCACGGTCCGCCCGTCCGCCTCCAGCCGCCCGCCGCCCAGGCGATCGGCATGGCGCTGCACGAGCTGACCACCAACGCGAGCAAATACGGTGCGCTCTCCGACGAGAACGGATGCGTGCGCGTCGCCTGGAGCATGGAAGGCGAGGGCGATGCCCGCGAGTTTCTATTGTCCTGGGAGGAGAGTGACGGCCCCGAAGTAAAGCCGCCCGAGCGGCGCGGCTTCGGCTACACGATCATGGTTGCCATGGTCGAAAAATCGCTCGATGCGACCGTCGTTGCGGACTACGCGCCGACCGGCCTCGTCTGGAAGGTACGCGCGCCGGGGCGTTGCACGTACGAAGGGCCGGAAACCGCCGGCCGGGCGGCCAAGCGCAAGAAGCCGAAGGACGCGAGCGCCTGAGCGCCGTGGGAACCTGAGCGTCGCGGGAACAAGCGCCAGAGCATCACGGACCTGAGCGCAACGGGAGTGCGTTCGCTCCCGCCAACGGGTAAGCGGTCTGACTGTCCCGCTATTTGCAGATGCCCTTCAGGCCATCGCGGCCATGGCGCGCCAGATCGACATGGAAATGGTCGTGATGGGCACGGTCGTGATCCGGGCTGAGTACGGTCGTGAACTGCTCGCAAGCGCCGCGCCGAGCTGCGCGCAGAAACGCTTGCTCGTCCTCGGCGCCGTTCCATCCGCGCGAGAGCGTGACCTTGCGCCCGCTCGCCAGCGTGAATCCCGACACGTCGAGCGCGTTGGCGTAGCCGTGCTCGGAGAGCTTGGCGCCCGACACGTTGTTCATCGGCCGGCACGAATAGGACGCGGCCACAGAGACCTCGACCAGGTCCGACCCGAGATAATAGCGGGCCGCGGGCGCCACGCTTTCGCGGATCCACCGTTCGACCTGCGGGATCATGGGACAGCGCAGCATTGCCGCGGGTTTCAGGCGGATCCGCCCGTCATCGACGGCGGACAGCTCGAACGGCCGCTCCGTGCCGCAGACGCTGGGGCCACCGAGAGCAGACCGGCTTTTGATGAAAGTGGTGCGGGCGAGCACGCCCGAGGACAGGCACGAGTTCTCTTCCTTCGCCCGCCATGGCTCATACTTGGCGACGAACTCCGGACCCGAACTGCAACCGGAAAGCAGAGCGGTCGCAAGGACCGGCAAGGCGAGAACGCGACTGAAACGCATGACGTCGGAACGCTACACCGATTAAGCCTAACGAACGGTGAAGGTCCCATCCTCCGAGACACAACGTGTGCCCCACTTTTCGGGCTCTTTGCGGTCGGGCTTGCGGCGCGCGTGGGGCTGCCGGGCGACATTTTGCGGACGGGCTCGACGGGGATGTTATCCACAGGCTGGACGCGCGAATAAGAATCCGTGGTCAAACAATCTGGAGTCTCTGCTACAATGCGAAGGCCCGGTTGTGAGGCGCCGCTTGGATCTCCACCCCTCCCTCTCAGAGGTTTGCGAGGTCCGCAAACGGGCACTGTATGCGTTGGGCGCCAGACCTTCTCTTCGTGCGTCGAGGCCCCGGCCCGTTGATAGTTTTGCTCGCTCGGCATCCCCCACGATGTTCCCTCGACGAGCAACGGCTATCGCGCCGGGGCCTTGTGACTCCCGTGTCACTCCAAGACGTGCCGTGGCTCTTTTTTGGCGCGAGGGAAGCTTGCGAGGCACGCGGGAAGCGTGCGGACGGCTCCGCTCAAAACTTATGGCGCGCGAGGAAATCCAAAGCCGCAGCCTTGAAGCTGCGGTCGCCGACGGCCTTCATGTGCTCGCGCCCGGCGATGACGAACGCTTCTGCGCCCGGAATGAGCGCGGCGAGCGCCGGAGCCGGACCGCCCACCACATCGTTGTCGCCGACCGCCACCAGCACCGGAGCCGCAAGGCTCCCGACGGCCTCGGCCGTGATCGGTGCCCGCGCCGAACGGATGCACGCCGCCAGCGCCTTGAGATCGCTCTTGGTCTGCTCCGCGAAGACCCGAAAAGTCCGCGCGGCCTGGTTCTTGACGTCGTCGACGCTGGGCGCCTCCAGCGCATGCGCAATGGGTCCCGTTCCGGCCATGCCGCGCACCATGTTGATGCCGAGGCCGCCGAAAATCAGCGACTGCACGCGGTCGGGGTGCGCGAGCGCGAGAAAGGCCGCGATTCGCGCTCCCATCGAGTAGCCGATGACATGCGCCTTCGCGATTCCGAGATGATCCAGCAGGCGGCGCGCGTCCTCGGCCATGAGCGGCGCGCCATAGTCGTCGAGCTGATAGAGCTTTTCGCTTTGGCCATGACCGCGATTGTCGAACGCGACGACGCGGTACCCGGCCTCCGCCAGCTCCTCCACCCAGCCCGTCGGAACCCAGTTGGTCGCGACGTTGGACGCGAACCCGTGGATCAGCAGCACCGGCTCGGCATCCGGCCCTGCCGGCACGTCGAGATAGGCGATCTCGACACCGTCCGACGAGAAGCGATCCATCTGTGGCAACTGAAGTGTCATGCGAAGCCCTCTTGCGGTCCAGACTGGGTAGCAGCGTGCGCCGGCCGCAGCAAATAGGTCTGGTTGACTGTCCCGGTTAACGTGCGTTCCGCGCTAGGAATTCGCCCCTCGCGCCGCTATGCTCCGTCGCATCGAAAACCGTCGCGAGACCTCCGATCCCATGGCCAAGAGCGCAACCCCGCATTTCGCAAACGATCTCGGCGCCGAGAAGATCTTCGTCGGCGTCAGGGAATTGCAGTGCATGGGCGCCCGCGCCCCCTTCGATCACCCGCACGTGTTCCTCGACATGGGCGCCGACAGCCAGATTCTGTGCCCGTATTGCTCGACGCTCTTTGTTCACGATCCCCGCCTCACCGAAGGCGAAAGCGATCCCCGGGATTGCCTGGTGTCGGGTGTGGCGGGCGGCGTGACGGCCTGAGCACGTTTGAGGGCGGTCATGACGTCTGAGCCGCTCGATCAGCTCGAAACGCGCGACGCCGCTGCGCTCGACGGCGTCTTGATCGCCGGTGGTGGCATCGGCGGCCTCGCCACCGCGCTCGCGCTGTCGAAGCGGGGCATTGCATCCACCGTGCTCGAACGGCGATGGGTTTTCGGCGACGACGGCGCCGGCATCCAGATCGGCCCCAACGGAACCCGCATCCTCGAACAACTCGGCGCCGCGCCGTTTCTGCGCGCCCGCGCCATGACGCCGGATGCCCTTCGCGTGCTCGACGCCGCCAACGCGAGCGAACTTGCCACGTTCCCGCTCGGCCGCTGGATGGCCAGCCGGCACGGAGCGCCGTATTGGGTAGCGCATCGCCGCGACGTCCACTCGGCCCTTTATTCGGCCGCCGAGCGCGAGCCGCTCATCACGATCAAGATGGGCTTCGGCGTCGGCGTCGTGAGGGACAAGGAGAAGCGCGTTTTTGCGCAAGGTCCGGACGGCGAACTCGTGAGTGGCGAAGCGCTCATCGCCGCCGACGGAGCCTGGTCCGCGTTGCGCCTGCGCACGTTCGGCGGCGGGCTTCCGAATTTCACGGGCAAGACGGCCGCGCGCACGGTCATTCCCATCGACGATGTGCCTGAGGCCCTGCACCGGACGGAGGTCCATCTCTGGCTCGGCCCGGATGTTCACGTCGTCCACTATCCGGTCAGCTCAGGGCACGCGGTGGCGATCGTCGCCATTTTCAATGACACGCGCATCGCCAACGACTGGAGCACGCCGCGCGACCGGTCCTGGATCGCCGCGCGAACGCAGGGTTTTGCGCCGCCGCTCCGGGATTTGCTGGCGCGGCCGGAGCAATGGCGGAGCTGGCCGTTGCTGGCGCTCCCTAAGCGTCCGAAATTCGCCGTTGGCCGCACGGCGCTGCTGGGCGACGCCGCCCATCCCGTCCTCCCCTTCCTGGCCCAAGGCGGCGTGATGGCGCTGGAAGATGCCGTGGTCATTGCGAACGCGCTAGCGGCCCACCCCGGCGATCCCGCGCGCGCGTTCAAGTCTTACGAGAAGCAGCGCCGTGCTCGCGTCGGCCGCGTCGCGCGTGCTTCGCGCATGAACGGGCGGATCTATCATCTGGCCGGGCCGCTCGCCGCCGCGCGCAACTACGCGCTTGCCCGCATCACGCCCGAGCGCTTCATGGGCCGTTTCGATTGGCTCTATGGCTGGAAACCGCCCGGAAGCGCGTGACGCTGAAACGACGGACGTCCTACAGCGAATTGACGAACGCCAGCAGCGCCGCACGTTCCTCAGGCGAGAGCGCGGCGTAGGCGTCGCGCGCCGCCTGCGCTTCGCCGCCGTGCCAGAGGATCGCTTCCTCGACATTGCGGGCGCGGCCGTCGTGCAGCAGGAACGTGTGCCCGCTCACAATTTGGGTGAGCCCCACGCCCCACAGCGGCGCGGTGCGCCATTCCCGCCCGTCGGCCAGACCTTCGGGCCGTCCGTCCGCGAGCCCATCGCCCATGTCGTGCAGCAGGAAATCGCTGTACGGCCAGATCAGCTGCTTGCTGAGATGGGGCTGCTCGGGAATGGTCCCGGTCGTATGCGAGGGCTGGTGGCAGGCCGCGCACCCCGCCGCGTGAAACAGCGCCTTGCCTTGGAGAACGGTCGCGTCGCCGGCCCCGCGCCGCGCCGGTACGGCGAGGTTCTGCGAATAGAAGACTACGAGATCGAGCAGTTCCTGCGGCAGCTCGAAGCCACCGGCCTGCTCGGAATTTCCGTTCGGCGCGTTCTGGCACAGCGTCTGAGCCTGCGTGCAGTCGCCGGCCGCCTGTGGCACGAGCGGGTTCGAAAGCCCGATATCTCCTGCCGCCGCCGCGGCGCTCTGGTCCATGACGCTCGGCTCGCCCGCCTTCCAGCCGAAGCGGCCCAGGCGGACGGCTTTGTCTCGCAGCGACCACACCTCGTTGGTCCGTCCCGAAATGCCGTCCTTGTCCGCGTCGCCAGGATCGGCCTTGGCGCGAATGTCCGCCTCGGGGATCGCCTCGACCAGCCCGAGCCCGATCATCGGCGGCGCGATGCGCGGCGACATCATGATCTTCGGATGCAGCGGTCCATAGCCGAGGTTGGTGATCGAATAGGCCGGTTTGCGCAAGACCACCACCTCGCCCCCGGCCAGCGTCACCGGCACGTCGGAATAGGTGATGTGCATATGTCCTTCGCCGGCATGCCCCTGAACCGCGATGTTCTGGAGCTGCCCGCCGTAGACGGGATCGGAAATGCTGAGCACGCGCCGCTCGTCGATCAGGCGCTTTTCCTCCTCGGTCTCCGGAGGAATGGATAGGCGCAGAAACATGGAGACGGCTGTCTCGCCCGGCCAGTTGGCCAGCGGCGGACGCCCCCGCCCGTCCTTGAGATGGCAGTTCTGGCAGCCGCGCGCATTATAGAGCGGCCCCAATCCGTCCGATGCCTTCGTCGACGACGGGGCGGCGACCCACAGCTTGCGGAAAATCGCGTTGCCGACGCTGAACTTCGATTGACCTTCGAAGCCGATTTTGGTCGAGAAATGGGAGAACGCATCCCGGTCCGTCACGCTGTTGCGCGACGTGGCCGCCCCGCCCGGCAGCTCTTCGCCCGCTTCAAGCGTCGCAGGATGATGCGGCGCCTGCGTCGCCGACTGGGCGACGAGCGTCGCCGCGCCCGCCAGCAGCGGCACGAGGGCCGCGAAGGCAGAAAGCGTCAAAGTCGGTCCGAAAGCGCGGCGCATGAGACTTCCGAGCCGATCCTGTTGCAGAGACGTGCCGGGGGCGGATTTCCATACGGCGGGTTTCCATACCATGAACGCCGGTCTGGAAAAGCTGCCCGGTCCAGAGGCCGCAGGCCGGTCTGTAAACGAAACGGCCGCAACCCGGTCCGTCAGTTCCCGCCGCCGCCCACCTTGTCGGGCTGGTCGAGGCTGTCCGACCCTTCGAACTTGATGTCCTTGAGGTTCAGCACGGTGATGGCGCGCTCGAGCTCTTTCGTCTGCGCGACCAGCGCATCGATGCCCGCCTGCACCACGGCATTTCCGTCGGGATTGTTCGGGCCGATCATCTGATCGTAGGCTTCGACGGTCTCGGCGCGCGCGACCATCGCGTCCATTTTCCCAACGGTAAAATCGAGTGCCGCCCGCACGCGCGCGTCGATGTCGGGTGATTTGTCGCGCACCAGATCCGATACGCTCGGCCCCGAAACGGTGCTGCCGTCCGTCCGTGTATAGCGTCCCAGATAGACGTTGCGGATGCCGATCACGTCGCCACGATGCGAATTGTGCGTGTTGTCGGAGAAGCAGTCGTGCTCTTCCTCGGGATCGTGGATGATGAGGCCGAGCTTCATGCGCTCGCCAGCCAGCTCGCCATAGGAGAGGCTGCCGAGCCCGGTAAACGCCGCTGTCAGTCCCGCCTTATCGTCCTTCATGATGAAGCCGCGGGCTTCGCCCTTGGCGCCCCACTGCGCCGTCATCCACGCAAGATCCTCGATCAGCAAATCGGTGGCGGCTGTGAGATAGGCGGCGCGGCGGTCGCAATTTCCGTTCGTGCAGGCTTTGAGATCGTAGTCGGTTGCGGGGCGCTCTCCGGCGCCGGCTTCGGTGCCGTGCAGATCCTGGCCCCACAGCAGGAATTCGATGGCGTGGTAGCCGCTCGCGACATTCGCTTCGACGCCGCCCGCCTCGTGCAACGTATCGCGGATGAGGCCCGGCGTGATTTTCGAGGCGTCGACCGTCTGTCCGCCAATCTTCAAGTGCGGGTTCGCGATCACATCGGCGGCGTAGAATTCGTTCTCCGGATTGTCCCCGCCGTAGGCTTCCGACACGTAATCGATCAGCCCTTCGTCCAGCGGCCAGGAGTTGACCCGCCCTTCCCAGCCGTCGACGACGGGATTGCCAAAACGGAACGCTTCCGTCTGCATGTAGGGCACGCGGGCGGCGATCCAGGCTTTCCGCGCGGCCGCCAGCGTGTCTGCGGTCGGGGTTTTCAGGAGCGTGTCGATCGCCGCCTTGAGCGCGCGCGCGGTCGTGAGGCTATCTCCATACGTGGCCTCGGCAATATTCGAATAATTGACCAGAACGTCCTGCGCCTTGGGGGCTTCGGCCCGGGCGGTGGGCGCCGTCGCAGCCAGCGAGATCGCGGCGAAGGCAAATGCCTTGCGGAACCGGGTCATCGAAACTCCTCGAGGTTGGCAAGCGAGGTCGAACCGTCTAGTCTTATTGACGCATGCAGTCAACAATTGCACTATTCACCACTTTGGAATTAGTCTAGATTGAACGTGATGGTCTGACTATGATGGGACCTGTGGCGAATCCCCACGAACGAAGAGCTGGATAGACAATGCGCTTAAGCAAGACCACGAACTACGCGATACGCATTCTGCTCGACTGCGCGGTGGCGACCCCGAACCTCGTGAAGGTCGCGGAGATCTCCGATCGCCGGGACATCACGCTTCAGAACACCTTCAAGATCGTGCATTTGCTCTCGCGCGCCGGCTTTATCAAGGCCACGCGTGGCCGTCATGGCGGTGTGCAGCTTGCCAAGCCCGCAGCAGACATTCGCATCGGTGACGTCGTCCGCGCGATGGAGCTTCTCAATCTCGAAATCGAACGCCAGGAGAGCGGACATTCGGTCGCGGAAGGCCAGCTCGCCGCGCTCGATCAACTGTTCGACAACGCGCTCGACGCCTTCATCAGCGTTCTCGACGAACACACGCTCGAGCAGATGATCAAGGTCCAGCGTAAGGAAAAGCCCGCTAACACGCGCCGAACCAAGGCCGTAACCGCCGGCAGCGACGTTGCTCGCCGAAGCGCGCCCGCCTCCGCCGATCGCCGCTGAAATTGAAATCCGTACTTTTGAATTCTTCAAAAGAAAGATTTGAACGATTTCAAACAACTAAAGTGATAGTGCTCGCCCTTGACTCGCGAGCTGGAAACAGATTGCTTACGTCCCGTTCAGCCGTTGCGCTGACCGACACCGAAGAATCCTTTTCGGGGCCTTGAACCCCGACAATAGGAAGGCACGTTCGATGGGACTGTTTCTCCACCCTCACGGGGTGACGCACGCATGTCGTGCAGGCGCATTCGCAAGCGCATCTCCGTCTTCATGTTCCGCCGCGGCTTTCCTCGTATTGGAGGCTCGCCATGCGGCGCTCTAGCCTCCACATCCACCCCGCGGTCGCGGCCGACTCCCAGGCGCTGTCCGGCGCACTGGGCGCGGAGCGGTTGATCGGCCTCGGCTTCCGCCATTGGGTCGCCGGCTACAAGTCCGGCGACATCGATCGCTGGGAAGACGCGTGGCGCATCTATTCGCAAGCGCTCGGCCCCAATGCAGCGCGCACGGCCGTTTCCGAACTTTCGGCCTGGGTGCGCGCGGTCAGCGCCGCCGCCCGTCGCGAGATCGAGGTGTCCCCCACGGACTGCGCCCGCTTCTGCCGCGACGAATGCCTTGCCGTCTCGATGATCGCGGCCTGCCAGCACAATACGTGCCCAGCTATGCGCGCCTGCGCGTTCGCACTGATCGAAAGCTCGCTGATCGACGAAGTCGTCCATCACGCCGAAACGTTCGCGCTCACCATGCGCGGTCTCGACCAGGTGTTGTCGCCGGGTCTCATCGTCAATGCCGCCGCGTATGCGTCGCAGGCCCAAGCTTCGGCGCGGCAGTAGGGCGGCAGGAAACAGAACATGATCGTTTGCTCTTGTCAGTCAGTATCGGATTTCGACATCGAGCTTGCTCTGCTCGACATCCTCAACCAGCCGGAAGCCCCGATCCCGACGCCGGGCGTCGTCTACCGGCACATGCAGAAGCGCATGCAGTGCTGCGGCTGCGCCCCGCTCGCCGTCGACGTCATTTACGCCAAGCTCGAAGATCTCGAACGGCGCGGCCTCGTCTGCCCGTATCTCAGCGTCTCGACGCGCGAGCGCCTGTCGCGCATCCAGCTCCAGCTCGGCAAGCAGCCCGTGCCTGCGGGCGACCCCGCCCTCTGCGAGTGACCGTCTCTTACAAGTAAGTAATGCGGCCGGCACGCTGGCGCTTAGCCTCTTCCGCGAAGGGCGCGGCTAGCCTAGAACACGGCGCTGTCTGCCCAGGAGCCGTCGCGTGACATCACATTGGCTACGGAGATCGGTCGCGGTTGCCGCCTCCGGATTGCTTGTTGCGATTTCGGCCGCAGCGCCCGCCCACGCGCTTCCCGTCCGCAAGAGCCACGCCACGCTGGTCGTGGACGCCATCGACCAGTTCATCGTCCCCCACGTCGAGACCTTCAAGACGGCCACCGCAAAGTTGGCCGATGCCACCAGCGCGGTCTGCAGTGCAGGCGGCGATGCGCCGTCGCGCCAGGCGGCAACGGCTGCGTTCGCAGATACGGTCCGCGCCTGGGGCTCGCTCGATTTCGTCCGCTTCGGACCCGTGACGCGCGCGCATCGCCTCGAACGGATCCTGTTCTGGCCCGATCCGCGCGCCACCGCCCAACGCCAGCTCGGAGCCATCGTGGCCGCGCGCAAGCCGGACGTGATCGCGCCTGGTGCGCTCGCGTCTCAGAGCGTCGCCGTCCAGGGCCTCACCGCGCTCGAAATCCTTCTCTATGACGACAAGGCCCCACTCCTCGTCGCGGGAAGCGACGAGACAGCCGTCTATCGTTGCGGGCTCGCGCGCGCCATCGCCGACAACTTGGCGACAATCGCGCGCGAAATGGCGGACGAGTGGACAGCCGCAGACGGCTTCCGCCTGAAGATGGTGGCCGCCGGATCCGACAACCCGCTTTATAAGGATGCGTCCGAGACCGCCCGCGATGTCGTCAAAGCGCTGGCGACCGGGCTCGAGCTCTGCCGCGACCGCTTCCTCATGCCGGAACTGACCGCGCTCGCCGCCGACCCGCCGAAACGTGCGCGCCTGCCGTTCGACCGCGCCGAACTGATGGGCGCCTACCTCAGCGCCTCGCTTACCGGCTTGCATGAGCTGTTCGACGCCACCGGCCTCGCGGCCTACGTTCCGGCCGACAAGCCCTGGATGGCCGAGTTCCTGCCGCGCGCCTGGACGAGCCTCCTCGCCGACGCAGCCACCCTCGATGCTTTACGCTTGAAGGAGCGCGGCTCGGAGGCGCACTTGCACGCCTTGCGCAAGATGCGCTTCGACATCGGCGGCATTCGCTCGATCGTCGTCCGCGAGCTGGCGGCGAATGCCGAGATCGATATGGGGTTCAACGAGCTCGATGGAGATTGACCGCCGAGGTCTGATGACGGGGGCACTCGCGCTGTTGGCGCTCCCGCGCGCATTTGGCGGTGACGAGGCATGGGGCGCTGAGGCGTCCGCCCGCCCGGTTTACATTTCCGCCGCGCGCTTTCCGGACAACGCTTATGGCGTCGTCATCTTCGCCGAGGACGGCCGCGTCCTGCGCGAGATCCCCATTAAAGAGCGCGGCCATGACATCGCTGTCGATCCCGTCTTCCGCCGCGCCGTCGTCTTCGCCCGCCGTCCCGGCGCCTTTGCGCTCGCCTTCGACGTTGACGGCTCGCGCGAGCCCAGCCTGTTTGCTCCGCCGCCGAACCGGCACTTCTATGGCCATGGCGTTTTCGCGCGCGACGGCCGCCTGATCTACGCGACCGAGCATGATGCCGATACCGGAGACGGCGTCATCGGCGTTTACGAGGCAACCGGCGGCTGGCGGCGCGTCGGCGAATTCCCGTCCTATGGCGTCGGCCCGCACGAGGCGATCGTCCTGGCCGATGGCAAGACGCTGGCGGTCGCCAACGGCGGCTTCGGCAACGATCTCGCGACAGGCCGCGAGAGCATCGGCATCGGCGTCATGGAGCCGAATATCTCCTTCATCGATCTTGCCACCGGCACCCTCAAAGTGCGCCATGGCCTGTCCGGCGAACTCAACCAGCTGTCCCTGCGCCACCTCGCCGAGACGCCGCGCGGCGACGTCTGGTTCGGTGGACAGTGGCAGGGCGCGATGGAGGAAGCCCCGGCTCTCATCGGCTGCGTCAGCCTCGACAAAAATGTCCGCCTGCTTGACGCGGCTGAGGCGCCGGGCGTGGCGCTGCGGGGCTACATCGGCGCGGTTGCCCTAAGTGCGGACGGCCGCTATCTGGCCGCCACCGCGCCACGCGCCGACCGCGTCATCTATGCCGATACGGAGACGGGCAAGATCGTCCGCGAGATCGCCATCGACGACAGCAGCGGCGTCGTGCCGGCCGGCAGGGCGGAGTTCGCCATGAGCACCGGCAAGGGCGTCGTGCGTCTCGGCCACGACGGCGGCGTTCCTGCGGATTTGCTCACCTTCTCCGGCACCGAATTCGACAATCACCTCCGCCGCGTTTGACGCCGCGCCCGCACGACCCTAGAAGCATCGAGGTCTTCAGCCGCGGCCGAGACATCATGCGTCTATCCTCCCTCATTGCAGATTTGGACATAGCCTCTCCGGCCTCCGGCCTGGATGCGATCGACGTGACCGGCCTCTCGGCGGACAGCCGTCAGGTCGGGCCCGGCACGCTGTTCGCGGCGCTCGCGGGCACAAAGGCCGATGGATCGCGGTTCGTGGCCGACGCCGCCGCCAAGGGGGCCGTCGCCGTTCTCGTGGCGGAACAGGCCGATGTCCCGGCAGGGCTCGCAATCCCGGTGCTGCGGACAAAGGAACCGAGGCGCGCGCTTTCGCGATTGGCCGCGCGGTTTTACGGCCGCCAGCCGGAGACCGTGGTTGCCGTCACCGGCACGAGCGGCAAGACGTCGGTTGCGGAATTCTCGCGCCAGCTTTTCGCCGCGGCAGGACGCAAGGCCGCGTCGCTCGGCACCATCGGCGTCGTGAAGCCGGATGGAGCCGTCTACGGCTCTCTCACCACTCCCGATCCGGTCACGCTGCACGCCACGCTGGCATCTCTCGCCAGCGAAGGCATCACGCACCTGGCGTTCGAAGCGTCGTCGCACGGCCTCGATCAGTATCGCCTCGATGGCGTGCGCATCGCCGCTGCCGCCTTCACCAATCTCGGCCGCGATCACCTCGACTACCATCCGACGACGGAAGCCTATTTCGCCGCCAAGATGCGCCTGTTCGAGGACCTGCTGCCGGACGGCGCGCCCGTCATCGTCAATCTCGATGCGCCGCGTGCAGCCGACGTCGCCGAGGTAGCCCGGCGGCGGGGCCTGCGTATCGTCAGCGTCGGCGCGGCCGGAGAGACCGTGCGCCTCACGAACCTTGTGCGCGACGGCTTCGTGCAGCGACTGACGCTCGTGCACGACGGCAAGATATACGATATCCGCCTGCCGCTGATCGGCACCTATCAGGTCGCGAATGCGCTGGTCGCCGTCGGCTTGGCGCTGGCCGTTGGTGAAGACGCGAGCGTCGTCATTCCCGCGCTCGAAACGCTCACCGGCGTCAAGGGACGCCTCGAAATCATCGGCGAGAAGAACGGCGCGCTTGCCGTCGTCGACTATGCCCACAAACCCGAAGCACTCGAAGCCGCCCTCGACGGTGTGCGTCCGTTCGTGTCCGGCAAGCTCATTTCCGTATTCGGCTGCGGCGGCGACCGCGACCGCGGCAAGCGTCCCATCATGGGCGCGATCTCGGCCGCACGCGCCGACGTCACCATCGTCACCGACGACAATCCGCGCACGGAGAACCCAGCGGCCATCCGCGCCGAAATTCTGGCCGGCGCAAAGGGCGCCCGCGAGATCGGCGACCGCGCCGAAGCGATCCGCGCCGCAGTCGGCATGATGCAGCCCGGCGATGTCGTCGTGGTGGCCGGCAAAGGCCACGAAACGGGCCAGATCGTGGGCCAGACCGTCGTTCCGTTTTCAGACCACGAATGTCTCAGGGATGCACTCTCGCGGCCGTAGCGGATAGGCCCGCTTCATGGCCCCGCTCCATGCATGCCGCCTTTGAATTCCGATCGCCAAGGAACTCCACTGATGTCGTCACCTCTTTGGACCTTCGACGATCTGGTTGGCGCCGCCGGAGGGCGCGCCGAACGTGCCAACGGCGCGGCCGTCACGGGCCTCTCCATCGACACGCGCACGCTTGCTCCCGGCGACCTCTTCGTGGCGCTCAAGGATCAGCGCGACGGGCACGCCTTCGTCACGCAGGCGTTCGCGGCCGGCGCCGCGGCCGCATTGGTGGCCGAGGGTTATGAGGCGGCCCCGAGTGATGGCCCTCTGATCCGGGTGCGCGACACACTTGGCGGTTTGGAAGAGATTGGCCGCGCCGCCCGCGCGCGGCTTTCGCCGGACGCCCGCGTCATCGCCGTCACCGGAAGTGCTGGCAAAACCGGCACGAAGGAGATGCTGCGCGCCGGCCTCGCGCCGCTCGCGCCCACCCACGCTGCCGACAAGTCGTTCAACAACCACTGGGGCGTCCCGCTGACGCTCGCGCGCATGCCGGCGGACACGCGCTTCGGCGTCTTCGAAATCGGCATGAACCACGCCGGCGAAATCACGCCTCTGACGCGCATGGTCCGGCCGCATGTCGCCATCGTGACGACTGTCGAGCCTGTCCACCTTGCGCAATTTCCGAACGTGACCGCCATTGCCGACGCCAAGGGCGAGATCTTCGCCGGGCTCGAGCCGGGCGGAACCGCCGTCATCAATCGCGACAATCCGCATTTCGCGACCTTGCTGCGTCATGCCGAGGCTGCCGGCGCCCGCATCGTCTCGTTCGGGCAGGACGCGCGTGCCGACGTGCGGCCGAAGATTTTGGAACTGACATCGGAAGGCACGTCGATCGACGTCGAAATCGGCGGCCGTGAGATCCACTATCGGGTGGCAAGCCCCGGCATCCACATTGCTCTCAATTCGCTGGCCGTCGCAGCGGCGCTGCAAGCGGCCGGCGCCGATGTCGAGCTGGCGCTCGACGTACTGTCGTCGCTTCCCCCGCCCCCTGGCCGCGGATCGCGCTCCGAGCTCGCGATCGCGGGCGGACGTATCCTGATCATCGACGAGACATACAACGCGAATCCCGCATCCATGCGGGCCGCCCTGGCCGTCCTCGGCACCGTCCCGCGCAGCGCCTATCGCCGTCGCATCGCGGTGCTGGGCGACATGCTCGAACTGGGCCCCGATGAAAAATCACATCATTTGTCGATCAAGGAGGCCATCGAAGCGGCCGGCACCGATTTGGTCTTTGCCTGCGGGCCCAATATGGCGCATTTGTTCGCGGCCCTCCGGCCGGATATGCAGGGGGGCTGGGCGGAACGCTCGGACGGACTGGTTGAGCCTTTGCTGGCCGCTTTGAGGCCCGGTGACGCGCTGATGCTCAAGGGGTCGAACGGCAGCCGGATGGGACCGCTGGCCGAGACCCTGAGACAGAAGATGGGGTCTGAAACCCTGACGGGGTGACGGATCGTCCGTCTTGGCTGTGTCCGGTTGAACGGAAGCGGGGCTGTCCGGGCTCCGATCGAGGGGAAGGGAAGACATGCTGTACGAGCTCGTGAGCTTCAGCGACCAGATCGGCATTCTGAACGTCTTCCGCTACATTACCTTCCGCACCGGCGGCGCCATCTTCACCGCACTGCTGTTCGTGATGCTGTTCGGCCCGGGCATCATCGACCTCTTGCGCGTCAAGCAGGGCAAGGGCCAGCCGATCCGCGAAGACGGCCCGAAATCGCACTTCTCGAAGAAGGGCACGCCGACGATGGGCGGCCTCATGATCCTCGCCAGCGTCACCGTCGCGACGCTGCTCTGGTCGGACCTGTCGAATGCCTACGTCTGGACGGTGCTGATCGTCACGCTCGCTTACGGCGGCATCGGCTTCTACGACGACTACCTCAAGATTACGAAGCAGCAGTCGAGCGGCTTCGGCGGCCGCGCGCGCCTCGCACTCGAATTCATCGTCGCCGCCGCCGCCGCTTACGTCATCATGATGCTCTCGACGCCGGAACTGTCCGGCACGCTGGCGCTGCCGTTCTTCAAGACGGCGCTGATCCAGCTCGGCTGGATGTTCATCATCGTCGGCGCGGTCGTGATCGTCGGCGCGGGCAATGCCGTCAACCTGACGGATGGCCTCGACGGGCTCGCCATCGTCCCCGTCATGATCGCCGCCGCCACCTTCGGCCTCATCGCCTACCTGATCGGCAATGTGAAGTTTGCGGGCTATCTGCAGATCCATCATGTGGCCGGTACGGGCGAACTGGCCGTCATCTGCGGCGCGCTGATCGGGGCGGGCCTTGGCTTCCTGTGGTTCAACGCTCCGCCCGCGATGATCTTCATGGGCGACACCGGGTCCCTGGCGCTGGGCGGCGCGCTCGGCGCAATTGCTGTCGCGACCAAGCACGAGGTCGTGCTGGCGATCGTCGGCGGGCTCTTCGTGCTGGAGACGTTGTCGGTCATCATCCAGGTGACGTCGTACAAGCTCACCGGCAAGCGGGTCTTCCGCATGGCGCCGCTGCACCATCATTACGAGCAGAAGGGCTGGCAGGAGAGCACCGTCGTCGTGCGGTTCTGGATCATCGCGGTCATCCTGGCGCTCGTCGGTCTCGCCACTCTCAAGCTGCGCTGAATAGGCTATTTTAGCGCCCATGATTCGCGTTTCGACTTTCAACGGCCGGACGGTTGCTGTCTTCGGCCTCGGCGCTTCGGGGCTGGCGACCGTGCGCGCGCTCGAAGCGGGCGGGGCGGTCGTCGCGGCTTGGGACGACAGCGAAGCCGGCCGGAAAGCGGCGGCGGATGCGGGCGCGACCTTGGTCGATCTCGCGGCCGCCGATTGGTCGGCCTTTGCCGCGCTCGTGCTCGCCCCCGGCGTGCCGCTGACACATCCCGAGCCGCACTGGACCGTGCTCCGCGCGCGCGCCGCCGGCGTCGAGGTGATCGGCGACGTCGAACTTTTCTTCCGGGAGCGCGCCGCGACGAGCCCGAATTCGCCCGTGGTCGCGATCACCGGCACCAACGGCAAGTCCACCACGACGGCCCTGATCGCGCACATCCTTCGCGAACTCGGCAACGACGTGCAACTCGGCGGCAATATCGGCCGCGCCGTCCTCACGCTCGGGCCGCCGTCCGAAGACCGCATCCACGTGCTTGAGCTGTCGAGCTTTCAAATTGATCTGTCACCGGGCGCCGCGCCCACCGTCGCCGTGCTGCTCAACATCACGCCCGACCACATCGACCGCCACGGTACCGTCGAGCACTACGCCGAAGTGAAGCGCCGCCTGGTGGAGGCGGCGCAAGGCACGGCCGTCATCGGCATCGACGACGATTGGTGCGCAAGAATCGCTGAGGATGTCGAACGCCGGACCGATGGCCCGAACGTCCGCCGCATCTCTGTTCGCGAACCGGTCGCGGACGGCGTCTATTCGCTGGACGGCACGCTGCACGAGCGGGCCCATCGCCACGAGCAGACGGCTCCGATCCCGCTCGACGGCATCGCGACGCTGCGCGGCCGTCACAACTGGCAGAACGCGGCTGCGGCCGTCGCGGCCGTTGGCGCGTTGCCCAATGGGGTGAGGTATCAAGTCGGTCTCGCGAGCGCGCTCCGCACCTTTCCGGGCTTGCCGCACCGTCTCGAGATCGCCGCGCGCCTCGGACCTGTCGAGTTCATCAACGACAGCAAGGCCACCAACGCCGACAGCACCGAGAAGGCGCTCGCCTCCTTCGAGCGTAACATCCATTGGATCCTCGGCGGCAAGCCGAAAGAGGGCGGCATCACCACCCTCAAATCGTATTTTACGCGCGTCGCGAAAGCGTATCTGATTGGCGAGGCGACGGAGGAATTCGCCGCGACGCTCGGCGCTGACGTTCCGTTCGAACGCTGCGGCACGCTGGAGGTCGCGGTCGAGCGCGCTGGCAATGCCGCGCTGGACGAGGGTCGCGACAGCTCCGTCGTGCTGCTTTCCCCGGCCTGCGCGTCGTACGATCAGTTCAAGAATTTCGAGGTGCGCGGCGATGCGTTCAAGTCTCTCGTCGCCCGCCTGATCGCGCAGCGAGGCGGCCGATGAAATTCTCGCGCGCCGACAAGAGCCGGCTCGCGGAGTGGTGGTTCACGGTCGACCACGTGCTGCTCTACGCGATCATCGTCATTGTCGCGGCCGGCCTCGTGCTGTCGCTGGCGGCGAGCCCGGCCGTCGCGCTCAAGAAGGGGCTGCCGCCCTACTATTTCGTCGAGCGCCACGTCATCTTCTCAGCTGCCGGCATCGTCATCATGCTGGGCGTCTCGCTGCTTGAACCGCCCGCCGTACGCCGCCTCGCGGGGCTGTTGCTGGCTGCTGCGATGGTGGGCCTCATCGCCGTGTACTTCCTCGGCGAGGAGATCAACGGCGCTCGCCGCTGGCTCTCCATCGAGGGCCATTCGCTGCAGCCCTCGGAATTCGCCAAGCCGGCCTTTGTTGTCGTCTCGGGCTGGCTGCTGGCGGAAGCGCGCCGCCGCCCGGACATGCCCGCACTCCCGCTGGCGATGGCGCTCTATGCCGCCTTCGCCGGATTGCTCGTCGTGCAGCCCGACGTCGGCCAGACATTGCTCGCGACCATCGTCTGGACCGCCATGCTGTTCGTCTCCGGCCTCGCGCTGACTGGCGCGGCCATCATCGCCGTTGCGGGCGCCGTCGGTCTTTATGCGGCCTACGTCTATTTCCCGCACGTCTCGTATCGCATCGACCGCTTCATCAGCCCGCAACCGAGCGAATACGGCCAGGGCGAGCGCGCCCTGAGATCGTTCGTCGAGGGCGGCTTCCTCGGCCGCGGGCCGGGCGAGGGCACCATCAAGACTTCGCTGCCGGATGCGCACACCGATTACATCTTCGCCGTCGTCGGCGAGGAGTTCGGCTCGCTCGCCTGCCTCGCCATCGTCGCTCTGTTCGCCTTCGTCGTCATCCGCGCGCTGCGCCATGCGGAACATGAGCCGGATGTGGCCACGCGCCTCGGCATCGTCGGGCTGGCGCTCATGTTCGGCTTCCAGGCGCTGATCAACATGGGCGTCAACGTCGGCCTGCTGCCGGCCAAGGGCATGACGCTGCCGTTCCTGTCGGCGGGCGGATCGTCGACGCTCGCGATCTCGATCACGCTCGGCATGCTGCTGGCGCTCACCCGCCATCGCCCCGACACCGACCGCCTCAGGAAACCCAGGCTGAAACCGAACCTGTCGAGCGTGCGGCCGTGAGCAACACATCCGCGATACCCAACCCGAGTGACGAGAGATGCCCGTGATGCGTTCCATCCTGCTTGCGGCCGGCGGCACCGGCGGTCATCTGTTTCCCGCCTTCGCGTTGGCCGAGGAATTGGGCCGCCGCGGCTACGCCGTCGATCTCGTCACCGACATGCGCGGCGACCGCTATGGCACCGGCTTCCCCGCCCGCGCCGTTTATCGTATTCCGTCGGCAACGCCCGGCAACAAGCGCAATCCCGTCACTCTCGCGCGAACCGGCTTCACGCTGCTGCGCGGCGTGCGTAAGGCCCGCAAGCTGATCCGGGCCGAGAAGCCGTCCGCCGTCGTGGGCTTCGGCGGCTATCCCACCATTCCCCCGCTCGTCGCCGCGCGCATGCTCGGCGTGCCCGCCATCATCCACGAGCAGAACGCTGTCCTCGGCCGCGCCAATCGCACCCTGGCGCGCGCCGCCGCCGCCATCGCAACGTCGTTCCGGAAGACGAAATTTCTCGACGGTCCGCTCGCGGCCAAGGCCCGCTTCACCGGCAACCCGGTCCGCGATGCCGTCATCGAGGCCGCCAAGACGCCGTATCCGCTCATCGAGGATGGCGGTCCGATCCGGCTTCTCGTATTCGGCGGCAGTCAGGGCGCGCGCTTCTTCTCGGAAGCCGTCCCGCCCGCGCTGGCAACGCTTCCGCAGGCCCTGCGCCAGCGCGTCAAGCTCGTCCTGCAGGCCCGCGAGGAGGATGTCGTGGCGGTTCGCGCGGCGCTGTCGTCAGCCGGCGTCGATGCGGAGATCGCAACCTTTTTCAAGAACTTGCCCCAGGTGATGGCGGACAGCCATCTGGTCGTCGCGCGTGCGGGCGCGTCGTCGGTTGCTGAACTCGCCGTCATCGGCCGCCCGTCCATCCTCGTACCTTTGCCGCATTCTCTCGACAGTGATCAGCTCGAAAACGCGTCCAGCCTTGCCGAATCGGGGGGCAGTTGGTGTATCGAGCAGAAGCATGTGACGCCGCATCGTCTCGCAACGGAGCTTGTCAGGGTGTTCGACCAGCCGGCAGCCTTGGTGTCCGCGGCGGCCGCCGCCAAGGCCCAGGGGCAGGCCGACGCCGTCCGGCAACTTGCGGATCTCGTTGAGGATGTGGTCGGAAAGCATCACGCTTAAAGCGCGGCGCGTCGTAGTTTTGACGAAACGTCACACCGACGATGTGCCGGCGTGGCGCTAGGCTCGCCGGCAGCAACAGGGACCACCATGCATGCAGATGCCCCGCGACATCGGGCCGTTTCACATCATCGGGATCGGCGGCATCGGAATGAGCGCCATCGCCGAGATCCTGCTGGCCAAGGGCTACAGCGTCCAGGGCAGCGACCAGAAGGAGTCCGCCAACGTCCGCCGTCTTCGCGCGAAAGGCGTGCGCGTGTTCATCGGCCATGACGGGGTGAACCTCGTCGGCGCGCGCCAGGTCGTCATTTCCACCGCCGTCAAGCAGAACAACCCGGAACTCGAAGCCGCTCGCTCCAAGGGCCTGCCCGTGGTGCGCCGCGCCGAGATGCTGGCCGAACTGATGCGCCTCTACGGCACGGTGTCGGTCACCGGCACGCACGGCAAGACCACCACCACCTCGCTCATCGCCACCATCTTCGAAACCGCGCGCCTCGATCCGACGGTCATCACCGGCGGCATCATCAACGCGTGGGGCTCCAACGCACGTCTTGGCCAGGGCCGCTGGATGATCGTCGAAGCCGACGAGAGCGACGGCACGTTCACGCGCTTGCCGACGGAGATCGGCGTCGTCACCAACATCGACCCCGAGCATCTCGACTACTTCGGCTCCGTCGAGGCCATGCATCGCGAGTACGAAGCGTTCCTGCGCAACATCCCGTTCTACGGCCTCGCCGTCGCGTGCATTGATCATCCGGTCGTGCGCGAAATGGTCGACCGCCTGCAACTGCGCCGCGACGGCCGCCGCCTGCTGACGTATGGCACGCGTCCCGATGCCGATCTCATGCTGCGCTCGGTACGCAGTGAAGGCTACGCGACTGTCATCGACGCCGACCTCGGCACGCGCGTGAAGCGCGGCGCCCGCGCGCTGCGCGGCTGGACGCTGCCGATGCCGGGCCAGCACAACGCGTTGAACGCGCTCGCCGCCATCGCCGTCGCCACCGAGGCCGATCTCGACGACGAGACGATCCGCGCCGGCCTTGCCGCGTTCTCGGGCGTGAAGCGCCGCTTCCAGCTTACGGGCACGTGGAACGGCGTGCAGATTTTCGACGACTATGGCCATCACCCGGCTGAAATCTCGGCCGTCCTCGAAGCCGCGCGTGCAGGCGCTCGCGGACGCGTGTTCGCCGTCGTCGAACCGCATCGGTACACGCGCGTGCGCGATCTTTTCCGCGACTTCTCGGCCTGCTTCCGCGCCGCCGACAGCGTCATCGTCGCGCCGCTCTACAGCGCCGGCGAGCAGCCCATCGAAGGCATCGATCCGGTTTCGCTGGCGGAGGGCATTCGCGCGACTGGGCACGGCTCGGTGGCGACGGTCGACGACCCGCGCGAGCTCATCAGCCTCATTCGCCGCCACGGCCGTCCGGGCGACATGGTGGTCGTGCTCGGCGCGGGCAACTCCACCGAGTGGGCCCACAACCTTCCCGAATGGCTTGCCGCCTCCGAGCCTCGCCGCGCCGGGAGCGCCCTGTGATCTTCGAAACGAGCGCACCGCAGTCCCCCTCCCCCTTGTGGGGAGGGGTTAGGGGTGGGGGGAATCCCAACCTCGACTGCGTGTCGTTTCCCCCCCTCCCGGCCTCCCCCACAAGGGGGGAGGAGAAGGGACGTCGAGAAGATGGAAGCGTCCCCGGCTTCCCGCCCGACTTAGCACACGGCATCCGCGACCACCTCGCTGGCGTAGATCTCGATCTACGCTGTGTTGAGCACGGGAAAGCTGGCATGGATCCCGACCTGCGTCGGGATGACGTCGAGAGGGGGCACGCCGCGCGCTACAACTTCAACTTCATCCCGGCGGTCATGGCAAAGCCATGCTTCGCATGGACGGCCGGGACCTACGCAAGTCTCCGCGCGGGCGACGCTCGCGGATTGCACAACGCCCAACAGCGGGCGGAGGTCGGCTCATGACCTTCCCCGACATCACGGCCGACCTCAAAGCCAGCATGGCCGAGCTGCGCGGCCGCCTGTCCGCCAATGCCCCGCTCGCCGACATCACGTGGTTCCGCGCCGGCGGCCCGGCGCAGGTGCTGTTCATGCCCGCCGACGAAGCGGACCTCGCCTATTTCCTGAAGCACAAGCCGAAGTCCCTGCCAGCGTTCGTCATCGGACTCGGCTCTAACCTTCTTGTGCGCGACGGGGGCGTCGAAGGCGTCGTCATTCGCTTGGGCCGCGGCTTCGCCGGGATCACGGTGGAGGAGGGCCATCGGCTGCGCGTCGGCACCGTCGTGCCGGATGTGAAGGTCGCACGCGCGGCCGCCGACGCCGGCATCGCAGGCCTCGCCTTTTACCGTGGCATTCCGGGCTCCATCGGCGGCGCGCTGCGCATGAATGCCGGCGCACATGGCGCTGAAACCAAGGACGTGCTGGCCGGCGCCCGCGCTGTGGACCCCGACGGCAATGTCCATGTGCTGTCGCTCGCAGACATGGGCTTCACCTATCGCCACAGCGCCGTCTCGGCCGACTGGATCTTCACCGAAGCCCTCTACCAGGGCACGCCGGGCGAGCCCGCCGACATCCTGCGCGCCATGGACGAAGTGGCCGAGTACCGCGAGACGCATCAGCCGATTAAAGAGCGCACCGGCGGCTCCACCTTCAAGAACCCCGAAGGCCACAGCGCCTGGAAGCTGATCGACGACGCCGGATGCCGCGGCTTCCGTGTCGGCGGCGCGATGGTGTCCGAGAAGCACTGCAACTTCCTGATCAACGACCGCAACGCCACCGGCGAAGATATCGAGCGCCTGGGCGAAATCGTGCGGGCGCGCGTGAAGGCAAAGTCCGGCATCACGCTGCAATGGGAAATCATTCGCCTTGGCCGTCCTGCTGATGGACGCGCCGAGGGCGAAGCACTGGCGGAGATGGTGGGTTGATGTCGAAGCTTGGGACCCCGCCGGCGCGCACGTTCGAGCATGTCGCCGTTCTGATGGGTGGGTTGTCCGCCGAGCGCAGCGTCAGCCTCAGGTCCGGCGCGGCCGTCGCCGAGGCGCTCGAGAGCGAAGGCTATCGCGTCACGCCGCTCGATGTCGGCCGCGACGTTGCCGCCCGCCTCGACGCCATCCGTCCCGACGTTTGCTTCAATGCGCTGCACGGCCGCTACGGCGAGGACGGCTGCATCCAGGGCATCCTGGAAACCATGGACATCCCGTACACGCACTCGGGAGTGCTCTCGTCCGCACTGGCGATGCACAAGGAGAACGCGAAAACGGTCATGAGCGGGGCCGGTGTTCCGGTCGCTGAGGCGAAGCTCGTGACCCGCGCCGTCGCGGCGTCCGCTCACGCCATGGCGCCGCCGTATGTCGTGAAGCCGGTCGACGAGGGCTCGAGCGTCGGCGTGGTCATCGTGCCGCCCGGCGGCGAAGTCCCCGTTGACGCCATTCTCGCCGGTGGCCCGCCGGACCAGATCGTCATGGTCGAACGGTTCATCGCCGGACGCGAGCTCACTTGTGCCGTCATTGGCGACTTTGCGACCGACGTCATCGAGATCGTCCCCTTGAAGGGGCTCGCCTTCTACGATTTCGAGGCCAAATACGCCCCCGGCGGCTCCAAGCACGAGCTTCCCGCGAATATTTTACCGGATGTTTACCAGTTGATCCGGAAATACACGTTGGCGGCCCATGCTTCGCTCGGGTGTCGTGGTGTGTCTCGCGCGGATTTCCGCTTCGACGACACGGCCGGCGGAACCGGCGAGTTGATCTGCCTCGAATTGAACACGCAGCCGGGCATGACCGGAACGTCTCTGGTGCCTGAGCTTGCAGGATTTGCAGGCTGGTCGTTCGGCCAGCTTGCGCGATGGATCGTCGAGGACGCGAGTTGCTCCAGGTAGGTCAGAGCTGGTTGAACCGGAGGCAGGCGCACAGCGCGGACCTGCTCTCAACCCCTCACGACCTAAGCACGGACATCCCCGCCGACGATCACCCGACCCACAAGGGCCCTTACCAGGTCGAAAGCCCGTTCGAAGATGCGCCCCCGCCCAAGGCGCCGCTCTTCCCTTGGCGTCCGAGCCGCCTGCGCCTGCTGCTCGGCGCGCTCGCGCTCGGGCTGACGCTGGGCGCAGCCGAGGAAGCCGCGCGTGTCGCCGGCTACACGCCGGATATGCAGCGCTTGGCGCGCATCGCCGGGTTCGGCATCGACCAGGTCACGCTCAAGGGGCACACCTTCAGCTTCGACCGCGAGATCTTCGATGCGCTCGACCTTGCCAACGTCAAAACCTTCGCAGCCCTCGATACCGCCGCCGTCAAGGCGCGCATCGAGCGCTTGCCCTGGATCGATACCGCGGAGCTGACGCGCGTCTATCCGGGACGCCTCGACATCCGCGTCAGCGAACGCACGCCCTTCGCGCTCTGGACGCGCGCCGACCGCCATTATCTGATCGACAAAACTGGACGCGTGCTGGCCGCCGTCAGCGGTGACACGATGCCCAAGCTGCCGCACTTTGCGGGCGAGGGCGCCGCCGCCGAGGCAGCCTCGTTCATGGAGCAGCTCGCGCGCTATCCGGAAATTTCGGCCGGCTTCGCCATGGCCGAGCGCGTGTCCGACCGCCGCTGGCGGCTGAAACTGTCCAACGAGACGACAATCGAGCTGCCCGCCGACGGCGAAGTCGGCGCGCTCGAAGCGATTGCCGGCGATGAGGCCCTGAAACGTCTCGTCGTTGCGGGCCGCACGACGCTCGATTTCCGCGGCCCCGGCCGTTTGGCCATCCGCCCCGACAAGCAGCCCGCAGCACCTGGCTCCGCGCCGGGCACCGGTTCATGAGACGGGTGCAGGCATGACGCGAGACAAAGCAAAGAAGAAAAACGGCCGCAAGCACATCGTCGGCGTGCTCGATATTGGCACCAGCAAGGTCGCGTGCTTGATCGCCGCCGTGGAACCCGGTGCCGGCGGCCCGCTGGGTGGTGGGATTCGCATTCTGGGGCTCGGCCATCAGCGCGCCGAAGGCGTCAAGGGCGGCGTCATCATCGATCTCGACCGTGCCGAGCAGGCGGCACGCGCGGCCGTCGCGCAGGCCGAGCGCATGGCCGGCGTCGAGCTTGCGGAAGTCCATGTTTCCGTGTCCTGCGGCCGCCTCACGTCGCACAATTTTTCTGCCAAGACGGATGTCACGAGCGGTCTCGTATCTGAAGATGATCTCGATCGGCTGCTGGCCGCCGGTCAGTCATATGTCGAACAGGGCGGGCGTTCGCTCGTGCATCTGAACGAGGTCGCCCTGCGGCTGGACGGCGCTCCCGGCTCGCGCGACCCGCGCGGCATGGCAGCGCGCGAGATTGCGCTCGACCTGCACGCCGTCTCCGCCGACGAAGCCCCGCTTCACAACCTGCTGATGGTGGTCAACCGCTGCTACCTCGAGCCCGCCAGCTGCGTCCCCGCGCCGTTGGCCAGCGCTCTCGCAGCTACAAGTGAGGACGAACGCCGACTCGGCGTCACCGCCATCGACATCGGGGCGGGCACCACCAGCCTTGCGATGTTCGCCGAGGACCGCTTCCTCTACGCCTGCTCCGCGCCCTTCGGCGGCGCCCAGATCACCTTCGATATTGCCCGGGCGTTGCATACGCCCCTTGCGGAGGCCGAGCGAATCAAAGCGCTTTATGGCACAGTGGTTTGTGCTCCGTCGGATGAGCATGACGTCTTCTCCTATCCGGGAGCCGGAGAAGAGCAGGACGCCACGCATCAGTTGACGAAAGCCGAGCTCGCCGAGGTTGTTCGGCCACGCGTAAGGACCATCGTCGATCATATTCGGCAGCGTCTGGAGGCATGCGAGCTGACGGCATACGCCGGGCGCTGTTTGGTGTTGACGGGCGGGACGAGCGCGCTGACTGGCTTGGCCGATTACGTCGCGGTTGAGCTCGGGCGTCCTGTTCGCGTAGCGGGTCCGCAGGCCGTATCGGGTCTGCCGCCGGCACTTTCGGGTTCCGCGTTTTCGACCGTCGTCGGGCTTCTGCTCGCGGATCGGCCGGAACACGCCGGACGGAGGGTTCTGGGCGGTTCGAATGCCGGCGCCGGGAGCTACCTTAAGCGGGTAGGGTCCTGGCTTCGGGAAGGATTTTAGTTGAGCGGCGCTCATCGTTCGCCAGGGGGGCAGCGGCGTCGTTCTCAGTGAGAATTGCCGGGGAGCCGCGCAGCGGACGCCTCCCCCGCGTTGAACGGGGGCAATATGGGCGACGCGGGACAGCGTTTTGATTTCTCGGATTTGAAGCCCAAGCTGACCGTCATCGGTGTCGGCGGAGCGGGCTGCAACGCCATCAACAACATGATCGCGACCGGCCTCTCCGGCGTCGATTTCATCGTCGCCAACACGGACGCACAGGCCCTTGCCACCGCCGCCACCGAGCACCGGCTCCAGCTCGGCGTTGAGCTGACGGAAGGCCTCGGCGCCGGATCGCGCCCCGAGATCGGTGAAGCCGCTGCCGAAGAGGCGGTGGATGAGATCCGCAAGCAGATCAAGGGCTCGCATATGGTGTTCATCGCCGCCGGCATGGGCGGCGGCACGGGCACCGGCGCGGCGTCGGTCATTGCGCGCGTGGCGCGCGAACTCGGCATTCTGACCGTCGGCGTCGTCACCAAGCCGTTCCTGTTCGAAGGCGCGCGCCGCATGCGCATCGCGGAAGCCGGCGTCGCCGAACTGCGCCACGTCGTCGATACGCTGATCGTCATCCCGAACCAGAACCTGTTCCGCATCGCATCCGACAAGACGACGTTCGCCGAAGCCTTCGTCATGGCCGACCAGGTCCTCTATTCAGGCGTCGCGTGCATCGTCGATCTGATCCTCAAGGAAGGCCTGATCAATCTCGACTTCGCCGACGTCCGCACCGTCATGAGCGGCATGGGAACGGCGATGATGGGCACGGGCGAGGCAACGGGCGAGCGCCGCGCCACGGTCGCCGCCGAGGAAGCCATTTCGAATCCGCTGCTCGACGATGTCTCGCTGCGCGGCGCCAAGGGCCTGCTCTTGTCCATCACAGGTGGCCCGGACTTGACGCTCTATGAGGTCGACGAGGCCGCCAGCCGCGTGCGCCAGGAAGTCGATCCGGAAGCCAACATCATTGTTGGCGCAACTTATGACCCGTCGCTGGGCGATCGCATCCGCGTGTCGATCGTCGCCTCGGGCATGAGCCGCGCCGGCGAAGCCGAGCGTGCGCCTCCCGCTCCGGCCGAGGATTGGGCGCGCGTGTCTCAGAACCAGCGTCCTCCGGCTCCGCAGCATTCCGCGCCGCCGCGCCAGCCGCCGCCCCGCGCGGACGATTACGGCTACGACCGCCAGCGCGACCCACGCGACACGCGCGGCGGTGCCTATGATCTTCAGCAGCGGCTGACCGAAGCGCTTCAGCAACCGCTGCCGCAAACCGCCTCGTATGGTGCGCCCCGCCCGGGCGTTCCTCCGGCTCTGCCCGGAGATCCCGCACGGCGTATGGCCGGTGAGCCGTGGCGCGGACCGGGCAACGTCCGCATCGAGGATGGCCCGCCGCAGCTTCAGGCCGCTTCGGCGCCGCCGCCGCTGCCGCAGCACGGCTACGCATCGGATTACGCTCAGGGTGGCCAGTTCGCGCCCCAGCCGCCGACGGAAGTTCGCCGCCCGGCGCGTCACGGCGAGTATGCCCAGCAACGTGGCCACGATCAGGGTTACGGCGATCCGCAGCAGGCGCGTCAGGGCGAGGCAGAGCCGCGCCGCAGAATTGGATTGTTCGAACGCCTGACGGGTCGTGTCCGCGGCTCCGCTGATTCGCCCGCTAGCGCGCCGCCGCCGGCTGAAACATATCCCTACGATGGAAGGCCCAATGCCGCTCCGTCACGCGATCACGACGCCTACGGACAATATCCGCAGACGCCGCCGCAGCCGACGCAGTCCAGTCAAGATGCTGAATTGCCTGTGTTTTTCAGAGAGCGGCGCAAGTAGACGACGAAGCTTGCGGCTGGCTGGATAAGGTTCCGCTCCCGCCGTTCAAACCGTAACACACGGTAAGAAAGCGTGATTTGTGCCACAGCGGGACGGGGTCTATCGTTTCTTAATGACGACCGGTTCGTCCTACTTCTGCTCCGCCCAACTGCCCACGGACTCGCCTTAAAGAGCAAGCCAGGCAGACACGAAACTGGGGACTTCGGGTGAGCAGATATCGAATGTCGGTCGGGGGTGGCAAGCCGTTAAGGGACGGTCTGCCAAAAGTCATCGAGGGACGGCTCAGCATGTCGAATCGGTTCATTGGCGCGCGCCAGACGACGATTGCCCGCGATATCAAAGTCAACGGCACGGGGGTTCATAGCGGAGCGCCGGTTTCGGTCATCCTGCATCCGGCAGCCGCCGATACCGGTCTCCGTTTTCTCGTTACCAAGCGCGGCCGTGTCACCGCCGACATTCCTGCCAAAGTCTGCAACGTCAAGAACCTCACGCTCTGCACGGTCATCGGCAATGAAGACGGTATCACCGTCTCCACCGTCGAGCACCTTCTCGCCGCCCTCCGCGGTCTCCAGATCGACAACTGCGTCATCGAGATCGACAGCAAGGAAGTGCCGATCATGGACGGCAGCTCGCAGCCGTTCGTCGAGGCGATCGATGAAGTCGGCATCCGCGAACTGTCTGCTCCGCGCCGCTTCCTCAAGGTCCTGAAACCCGTCCGTGTTGAAGAAGGCGAGTGCTGGGGCGAACTCACGCCGCACTCTGGCTTCCACCTCGACGTCGAAATCGATTTCCCCTCGCCGATCATCGGCAAACAGCGCCTCGCGTTCGAAATGAGCCCCGGCGTCTTCCGCAACGAACTCTGCAACGCCCGCACGTTCGGCTTCATGAGCGACGTGGAACGCCTCTGGAAGGCCGGTCTGGCTCTCGGCGCCAACCTCACGAACACCGTCGCCATCGGCGACGATCGCGTCATGAACCGCGAAGGTCTCCGCGATCCCCAGGAATTCGTCCGCCACAAGATGCTCGATGCCGTTGGCGATCTCAGCCTGTCCGGCCATCCGATCCTCGGCGCCTACCGTTCGGTCAAGGGTGGACACCGTCTGAACTCGCTCGTGCTCCAGAAGCTTCTCGAGGATACCTCGGCCTGGACCATCGTGCAGGCTCCCCGCGTCCGCGACACCCGCCCGATGGTGTTCGAGCGCGGCGCAGTGGCTGCCGCCGCCGGCGAGTAAGAATTCGTTTCATTCCGAAGTTCGGCCCGACCCGCACGGTGATTGGCTGTGTGATGCGCTCGCGCCTCTAACGCTTTGTCTTTAAAGCCGCTTCGCTCCTCGGGGCATAGTCCGGATACCGGTGCGGGCCTCACATCAACCACATTGTGAACCTACCGTGGAGCAAGCGTCGCGAGGGGGCGGTGCTGGCTTCAGACCTGTAGTAAAACGTGCTAAGGAACGCGAAACGCGTCACGTGATGATTGACAGTCGTGTCGTCGTTCGGGGAGTTGGGTAGGGAATGCGCAAGACGCCGAAGTTGGCCGCGGCCTATGCATTGTGCGCCATTGGATCAGCGGTCCTGGCGCTTGGCGGCTGTGCGTCCTCGTCGGACACCTCCATCCTCAACACCGATCCACCCGAAAAAATGTACGCCGACGCCGACACCC
Organism: Hyphomicrobium sp.; assembly: GCF_051860585.1. Classification (GTDB taxonomy): domain Bacteria; phylum Pseudomonadota; class Alphaproteobacteria; order Rhizobiales; family Hyphomicrobiaceae; genus Hyphomicrobium_C. The sequence continues at coordinate 299,024 of NZ_JBHYDS010000001.1, read as the reverse complement.
TGATGAACAAGGGTAAGTTCGACGCCGCCGCCCGCAAGTTCGAAGACCTCGACCGCTCGCACCCTTATTCGTCGGAGGCGCGCCGCGCCATCGTGCTTGCTGCCTATGCCTACTACAAGGCCGGCAAGTCTCCGGAAGCCATCGCGTCCGCCGAGCGCTACACGGTCATGCACCCCGGCACGAAAGATGCGCCGCTCGCCCACCACATCATTGCGTCGGCCTACTTCGACGACATGAAGACGTCCGAGCGCGACCAGACCGCCACGCGCAAGGCGCTCGAGCAGCTCAAGATCCTGAAGTCGCGCTATCCCGACAGCACCTACGCGCGCGACGCCGACAACCGCATCCGCATTGCCGAGGACAACCTCGCTGCATCCGAGATGGAGGTCGGCCGCTTCTACCAGAAGGACAAGAACTTCATCGCCGCCATCAACCGCTTCAAGACGGTCGTGTCAGACTACCAGACGACGGTCCACGTCGAAGAAGCGCTATTGCGGCTCACCGAGTGCTACATGGCGCTTGGCGTCGTCAACGAGGCGCAGACCGCCGTCGCCGTGCTCGGCCACAACTTCCCGGAATCGAAGTGGTACAAGAGCGCCTACGCGCTGCTGAAGTCTGAGGGTCTGGCGCCCGCCGTGAACAGCGAATCCTGGATCACCAAGGCCTGGAAGGCTGTGCCGAAGCTCTCGCTCGGCGGCCCGGGCTGATCTTCGCCGCCGCGAACTGCTGTCAGGTGCGACCCGCCCGCTTTTTCGTTATGAAGCCGCATGGCAAAGTCGAAGCGCTCCACGCCCTCCATCGATGATCTGACCGCCGCCCAAGCGGAGGCCGAGCTTGCGCGCCTCGCCGGCGAAATCGCGCGCCACGATGAGCGCTACTATCAGGCCGACGATCCCGAGATCACCGACGCCGACTACGATGCGCTCCGCCGCCGTAATGACGCGATCGAGGCACGCTTCCCAAACCTGATCCGCGACGACAGCCCGTCCAATCGCGTCGGCGCCGCGCCCTCCGAAACCTTCTCCAAGGTGCGCCACAGCGTCCCCATGCTCTCCCTCGGCAACGCCTTCGCCGACGAGGACGTGACGGAGTTCGTCGCGCGCGTCCGCCGCTTCCTGTCGCTGCCTGCCGATGAGCCGCTCGCCGTCACGGCAGAGCCCAAGATCGACGGCCTGTCGATCTCGCTCCGCTACGAGAACGGCGTGCTCGTCGGGGCCGCCACGCGCGGCGACGGCGCCGAAGGCGAAAACGTCACCGCCAACGTCAAGACCATCCGGGAAATCCCCGCCCGTCTCAAAGGCGGCAAGCCGCCGGCCCTGGCGGAGGTGCGCGGCGAGATCTACCTGCGTCACGACGATTTTGCGGCCCTCAATGCGGCGCAGGCCGAAGCGGGTGGCAAGGTGTTCGCCAACCCCCGCAATGCGGCGGCCGGATCGCTGCGCCAGCTCGATTCGTCGATCACCGCCGCGCGCCCGTTGCGCTTCTTCGCCTATGCCTGGGGTGAGATGACGGCACTCCCGGCTGCGACGCAGCACGGCATGGTCGAGACGTTTGCGTCCTGGGGCCTGCCGGTCAATCCCATGATGCGGGTGTGCGAGACGGCCGAGGACCTGCTTGCGTTCTATCGCGAGATCGGCGAGCGCCGCGCCTCGCTCGGTTACGACATCGACGGCGTGGTCTACAAAGTCGATCGCCTCGACTATCAGGACCGTCTCGGCTTCGTCTCGCGCTCGCCCCGCTGGGCCATCGCCCACAAATTCCCCGCCGAGCAGGCAACGACAACCCTGCGCGACATCGAAATCCAGGTCGGCCGCACCGGCTCGCTGACGCCGGTCGCCAAGCTGGAGCCCGTCACGGTGGGCGGCGTCGTCGTCTCGAATGCGACCCTGCACAACGAGGATGAGATCGCGCGCAAGGACGTCCGCATCGGCGACACCGTCGTCGTGCAGCGCGCCGGTGACGTCATCCCGCAGGTCGTGCGTCCCGTCATCGAGAAACGGCCCGCTGACGCCGTCCCGTTCGTGTTCCCGAAAGTCTGTCCCGTTTGCGGCAGCCACGCCGTGCGCGAGGCAGACAGCGATCCGTCCGCCGGCGGTGTCGTGCGGCGCTGCACGGGCGGGCTCATCTGTCCGGCGCAGGCCAAGGAACGCCTGAAGCATTTCGTCTCGCGGCTCGCCTTCGACATCGAGGGTCTGGGCGAGGAAAAGATCGAGGCGTTCTTCGACGAAGGTCTGATCCGCCGCCCTGCCGACATCTTCACGCTCGAGGCCCGGGACAAGGAAAGCGCCAACCCGGTGGCCAAGCGCAAGGGCTTCGGCGCCAAGTCCGTCGACAAGCTGTTTCGCGCCATCGAAACGCGCAAGACGATCGGCTTCGACCGGTTCCTGTTCGCGCTCGGCATCCGCCACATCGGCGAGACCACGGCCAAGGATCTCGCCAAGGCCTACCAGACGGTCGAGGCCTTCCGCGCCGCCGTGCAGGCGGCCGTGCTCGCGGGGAAAGGCAGCGAAGCCTACGAGGACATCGACGCCATCGAGGGCATCGGCACGACGGTGGTCGATGCGCTGGTCGACTTCTTCTCGGAGCCGCACAACGTCGAGGCCGTGGACGATCTGCTGCGCCACGTCGCGGTCGCGCCATTTGTGCCCCACGCGGCGGTCGCGTCGCCGGTGACGGGCAAGACGGTGGTCTTCACCGGCAAACTGGAGCAGCTCGGGCGCAGCGAAGCCAAGGCACAGGCCGAACGCCTTGGCGCAAAGGTGTCGGGATCGGTCTCGGCCAAGACCGATTACGTCATCGCCGGCACGGACGCGGGCTCGAAGCTCACCAACGCGCAAAAGCTCGGCGTCAAGGTTCTGACCGAGGACGAGTGGATTGCGCTCATCAAGGGCTGACGGGCACGGCACATAAAAAAGCGGAGGAGCGATCCGCTCCCCCGCGCTTGTATGAGACCCGAAGCGCTTAGCGCTTGTAGTACTTGTCCATGTACTGCTGCCAGCCCTTCTTGCCGCCGCCGGTGTTCACGGTGTCGCCCTTGGCGACGTAATTGTTCTTGCGCACCTTTGCGATCTGCTTCGGCGCATATTCCGCGGCGATATCGAGACCGCGATCGCGGTCGTCGGCATACCATTCCTTCTTTTCCTGCTGCTGCTTGGCCGCGGCAGCCTTTGCGGCAGCCTCCTTCTTGGCCTTTGCAGCTTGAGCAGCCTGTGCGTTCGCCGGTGCGCGGCCCTTGCCGGCAGCGTCCGCGTAGCCCGATCCCATCCCGGCGATGCCGACGATGAGGCCGAGTGCGAGCAGTGAATTCTTCCAAGACATGACCGCGCCCCTTTCGAGTTCTCTCTGTTGAAGCAAGACTGACATCCGGCACGCAGTGCAGTGAGGTCGCGCCTGGACTGCGGTTGAAGTATCGGAGGCCCAATGCCGCCCGACCGCCGCAACCGATCCATCGGCACAGTGACGAAATCAGCATAGACCCGCTGTTCCGGCCGGAACAGGGGGGGCGGAAAATGCGAAGAGGGCGCCTCGCGGCGCCCCCTCATCAGACCTAGTGAATTGAATTCGGTATCTTAATTGGACCAGCCATTGTACGGCCAGACGTTCCGGACATCGACGTGGTAGGCCGGTAATTTGTGAGGCGATACGCTCCGCGGCTTGGGTGACGAGGTGCGCGCGGCCCGGCCCGTCACCTTCTGGGTCTTCTTGTCGGCGCGGTCGTCGGAGGTGTCGTCGTCGTCCGTCAAAGACCGCGATGGCGTCTCGCTGGCGGCGTCTGCTTTGCCGGATGCGCTCGAGTCGGATGGCTTGTTGGCCGAAGTCTCGATGGCGCTTTTCTGCTCAGGAGCGAGTGCGGCCTGCGTCTCGGACGGCGGCTGCGCCGGTTGGGCCTGCACTTGCGGGGCGGCAGGCGGCGTTGTCGCGGCAGCGGCGGCCCGTACGGCCAGCTTTTCTTCGCTGACGCGCTTGGCTTCGATCGCCGCTTCGAGAGCCAGCCGTTCGCGCTTGAGCTCTTCCTTCAGCGACGTGACGTTCTCTTCGGCGGCCATGCGGGCCTTTTCGGCCTCCGCCACCTTGTCGGCGCCCGAGTGCGATTGCGATTCGATCTGTTTCACCCGCGCGCGTTCGGCTTCAAGCGTCTTGCTGAGCTCCAGCGCAACGTCATCGGCCTTCCGCTTCTCGGCGCGCACCTTGACGAGTTCCGCATAAGCCTGCTCGGCCCGTGCTGCCGATTGCGCGTTGGCTCCATCGGCCATGCGCTGGATGAACTCCGCCCGGATGTCGCCCGCGAACCACCATGACGCCGCGCCGAGCCCAAGCAACGCGACGAGGCCCATGAGCTTCCGCGCGCGCCGCGGGGCGGGCTCTGGCGCAACGGCGCTGGCAGGTTCCGCAACCGCGGCGGGCATGTGCATGCCGCGGCCGGGATTGTAGGTGCCGAAATTCCAGATGTGGCCCTCGGGATCGCGGCAGGAATATCCGCGCCGGCCGAGGCCGTCGCTCTTGATCTCGAGCACGATGTCCGCGCCGGACGACTGAGCGCGCGCGTAATGCGCGTCGGCGTCGTCGACGACGAGATAGCAGCTCTGGGTTTCGACGCCGCCGACCTCGTCGGGCTGGCGCATGAGCTTGTCGAGGTCGGTATCGCGCACCGCCCCCATCATCATGAGACCGCCGCGATAGCTCATCTGGCCGTAGATCACGGCCCCGTCGCTATCCGAAACGGCGATCTGCTTCTCGAATTCGAACGCCTGCTCGAGCCAGCTCATCGCCTCCGCGAGATCGCGGTAGCGCATAAGCGGCATGAGGTTTGGAGCGGGCAGAGTGCTGCTCGCGGTCATGAAACGCTCCAAGATGATGGGCCAGCGAAATCGGCGCCAGTACGCGCGGCGCACGACGAAACGACTTGTCGACGGTGCAGCGCTGGGCCGCGCACAACCGAATCACAATTGATAAATCATAATAGAAATTCGCCGTGACGCATTGAAAAAAAGGGAAAAAATGAGATCGGCCATGTGAACCCTTTGGCCGGAATCAGAAAAAAGCCGAAAACATTGGCGGCGAGAGGCATGTGAAACGCGGCGAAAGCGATCAGACCGCCCCGATATCACAGGGGTTGCGTTGCGGCCTCGAGCCAGCTGAGCGTTTCGCCATCCACCTCGGGCCCGATCGTGCGCAAGACTCCCGCGTGATAGGTGTCGATCCAACTCAGCTCGTCGGGGCCCAGCAGCTCTTTGGCGATCAGGCGACGGTCGATCGGCACGAGCGTCAAAGTCTCGAAGGCCATGACTTCCCGGTCGCCGCCCGCCGGACGCTCGGCCTCGCCGGTCAGCACCAGGTTCTCGATCCGGATGCCGTACGCGCCTTCCTTGTAGTAGCCGGGCTCGTTCGAGATGATCATGCCCGGCTCGATCACCGCCATGCCCGCGCGCGAGATCGATTGCGGCCCCTCGTGGACGGAGAGATAGCTGCCGACGCCGTGGCCCGTGCCGTGATCGTAGTCGAGCCCATGCTGCCACAGCGCCCGGCGCGCGAACGCGTCGAGGTCGATGCCGCGCGTACCTTTGGGAAAGCGCGCCGTGGCGATGGCGATGTGCCCCTTGAGCACAAGCGTGAACCGGTTCCGCATCTCGGCCGACGGCGCTCCGATGGCAATGGTGCGCGTGATGTCCGTTGTGCCTTCGAGATACTGTGCGCCGGAATCGAGCAGAAAGAGTTCGCCCTGCCGGAGGCGGCGATTGGTCGCCTCGGTCACGCGGTAGTGCACGATGGCGCCGTTGGGCCCGCTGCCGGAGATGGTGTCGAACGAAATTTCCTTCAGCGCCTGGCTGCCCGCCCGTTGCGCTTCGAGCGCCTGCACCGCCGAAATCTCGTCGACCGTCTCGCCGGACGAGATCGCGCCGTCGAGCCACGCGAGGAAGCGTACCACGGCGGCCCCGTCGCGCACGTGCGCGATCCGCGCGCCCTTGATTTCGGTCGCGTTCTTGATTGCTTTCGGCCCGATGCACGGGTCCACGCCCCGCACGGCGCTCTTGCCGAGCGCGCGGGAAAACCAAAAGGCCGCGCGGTCGTGGTCCAGCCGCACGCGCCGCTTGGCCTTGCGCAGCGCCTGGATGCGGGTCTTGAGCGCGGCGGCCGGTGCAACCTTGACGACGCCGTCGAGCAGCAACTGCGCCTCGCGCGTCAGCCGCTCGCGCGCGATGAAAAGCTCAGGCTTGCCGCTGGCGGGCACGATCGCGAACGCCAGCACGACGGGATTATGCGCTACGTCCTGCCCACGGATGTTGAACAGCCAGCACACCGAATCCGGCGACGTGAGAATGACGGCGTCCTGTCCTGCCGCCTTGAGCGCCTTCTGCACCGCCGCGATCTTGCTGTCGGCCGCCTGCCCCGCGTATTTCATCGGGTGCGCTTGAACCGGCGCGTCGGGTGCGGCCGGCCGGTCCTTGCCCCACACCCAGTCGACCAGGTTACGCCGCGTCGGTTTGAGCGCGATGCCGGCGGGCGTCAGCGCATCGCGCAGGTAAGCGATTTCCGACACCGTATGCAGCCAGGGATCGAACCCCACCACGTCTCCGGTTTTGAGCTTTTCCTTGAGCCACGGCGCGAGATGGGTGCGCGCGATACCCGGGAAATCGAACCCGCCGCCGCCGCACTCGGCGCGAACCTGAACCGTGTAGCGCCCGTCCACGAGCAGCGCCGCGTGCCGCCGCGTGATGGCGGCCATGCCAGCGCTTCCCGAAAACCCGGTGAGCCAGCGCAGCCGCTCGGAACAAGGCGCCACGTACTCGCCCTGATGCTCGTCCCCGCGCGGAAGCAGCAGCGCCTGCAGGCCCTCGTTGGCCAGCACGCCGCGCAGCCGCTTGATGCGCTCAGGGACGTCGTCGGAATCGGAAGGCGCGGAAAACGTCTGGAACATCGCGGTCGGGGTCCCTCTTGAGTGCTTCCGGAAAAGTGGGAACCGGTCATGGCGGAGCCATGCCAGCGACAGTGTCCGATAAGAAGCACGATAAAACAAAGGCCTTCGCCGGAAGGCCGGTCTCAGGTGCGCTTGACGAGCATCAATGTCGACCAGCCTTCGTAGCGCCGGTGGTGGAGAAGGGCGAAGCCCTGCGCACGATAGGCGGCGATCACGCGCTCCGCTTCGCGATTGAGAATGCCCGAAAGCATCAGCGTGGCGCCCGGCGCGGCGGCGCGGCGGATATCGGGTGAGAGCGTGATCAGCGGACCGGCCAGGATATTGGCGATGATGAAGTCGAACGGCGCGGCTCGGCGGATTGGCGGCGAGGAAACGCCGGGTCCGTACACGAAGGCGATGCGGGAGCCGACGCGGTTCACGGCCGCGTTCTCGCGCGCCACGACGACCGACTGCTCGTCGATGTCGACGCCGTGAATGGTTGCTTTCGGCCAGCTGCGCGCCGCCGCGATGGCGAGAATGCCGGAGCCGCAGCCGAGGTCGAGGATGCGCGTAAAAGGGCGGCGCCGTTCGCTGAGGCGCGCGATGCCCATCAGGCAGCCGTAGGTGGTGGCATGGTGCGCCGTGCCGAAGGCCTCGCCCGCCTCGATCAGGATGGCATGCGGTCCCTGCGGCACGCGGCTGCGGTCGTGGCTGCCGTGCACGGTGAATTTATGCGCCTGCACCGGGGGCAGCGAAGCCTGCGAAAGTGCGACCCAGTTGAGGTCCGGAATCTCATCGACGTGGAAAACGGGCGAGGGGTCTCCAAGCAGATGGGTGACGTCCGCCTCCAGCTCACGCGGCTCGCGGCGATCCGAGAAATAGGCTTCGATCCGCCAGCCAGCCGGCGCGCCATCGCTTGCCTTGCTTTCGAATACGGTCAGCGCGTCGGGCGGCGGCTCGAGGAGATCCTGCAGCGCGCTGGCGATTTGCATGGCCTGGCCGCGGGTCTCGACCTCGGTGATCAGTTTCTGAGGAGTCATGGGTCTTTGCGTTGAATTCACTGATGGACGGGCGTGGAGCGCACACCCCGGGAAGCGGCCTCAAGGCGCGCCGCGAGGGTATAGCACACGCTCCAGCGCCGTCAGGTGGGCTGTTCCGGTGAATCGAACGCGCTGTCTGTCGCGGGTGTGATGGTCTGCTCGACCTCGCGCCCTTCCTCGCCGGCCGGATCGGGCAGGTTGTCGAGAAAAACGTCCCACTTGGCATCGAGGTGGGTGGCCGCATCGGTCGGGCCCAGCGTCCGCAGCGTGCCATCGGGCTCTTCGACGACGAGGCCGTCGGCGACGAGGCGGCTCAGCGCATCTTCCAAGTCGAAATCGACCTCGATGCCGAAGCTCGCCATCAGGTATTGCTCGATGGCCGCGTCAATCGCGGGCAGGTCGGCGTGCTTGGCTTTTTCCTTCGCGAGCACGCTGTAGAGCAGGATTTCCTCCTTCACGTCCTCCTCGGCCGCCCGGTCGGCGAGCTTGATCAGCACGCCGCGGTTGTCGGCCATGGCGTGGAAGTAGAGGTTCTGCGCCATCACCACCATGTAGCGCTGCTTCTGGTTCAGGAAGCCCATGGCCTGCCGGAACGCGACGCCGCCGAGCCCGAGCACGGCGCCCGCCGCCATCAGCGGGTTCGTCGCTGCAACCGCGATCTTGCCGGCCGCGCCGAAGGCCCCCATGCCGAGGCCCGCGCCGCCCGTCAGTCCGAGGCGGAGCTTGTCGAGCAGGCGAAATTTGACCCGCGTGTTGGGGAACACCATTTCGACGTCCGAGCGCGGGATGTGCTTGAACAACTTGATGTAGATGTTCTTCTCGTTGACCATCGGCGGGATCATGGCGCGCAGGTTGCGCACGACCCGCTCGGCCTCGCGCCGCGGCACGCGCTGCTGCTTCATGATTTCCAGCACGCGGGTCTCGAACGGCTTCAGCTTGAACAACAGGAACAGCCGCTGGAAGATCGGCACGTCGAACTCTTCCTTGCGCATGAACCGGCTCAGCCGGCGGCGCTGGTCGCGTCGGCTGGACGCGCCCCGGTAGTAGATGAGGATTTCCTCGAAGGCGCTGAAGTCGACCTGCAGGTCGAGGCCGTAGTGCGATTCCTTGGTCAGGATCATCGCGACGTCCGTCGGATCGATGCGGACATAGTTCGCCTGGGTCAGAATGCCTTCGATGTCGCGCACCACGCGCTTCTGCATCGTGGCCCGTTCGTCGTCCGTGAACGTGCGCGTCACGAGTAGGTCGCTGTCAGGGCTGAAGGTCTCGTAGGCTTGCAGCAAGTTCGCGAGCCCAACGCTGTGCTGCTGGCGCCGCCAGTATTCGAGGTAGCGAAAGAAACGCCGCGCCGCGCGCGCTTGGCCGCCCGGCCAGGCCTGTCCGGCCGTCAGCCGGTCGATGAGAGCGTAGGTCGTGACGGGGATGAAGCGCTCGCGCGGCCGCGCCGCGTCGCTCGGTACGATATCTGGCAATGGAGATGCGGCTGCGGACGCCGGCGGCGCAGGCTGTTCGGCCGCCATCTCCTTCAACGGCATCGCAATGTCCTGGGCCATCCCACCCTCCGTTGGCGCACCGTGTTCCCCAGTCTGAACCGGCGTCCGGAGGATTGTTACGTCCTCGGAACGAGATGGTCCAGAGCCGCCGGGCGTCGTTGACCGGCGCCGTCGCGAGAACCGCGAGGGCTGGGCAATGACGGCTGAGCACTATAGGCCGGGGCGTGCAGCGGGAATTTGACGGTTCACGCAGCCGTCAGGCTAAAGATCAATGCGGCTCCACACGCAATCTGCGCCTCAGGCGCGATGATAGGGATGGCCGGCCAGAATGGTCGCCGCCCGGTAAAGCTGCTCGGCGAGCACGATACGGGCGAGGCCGTGCGGCAAAGTCATGGGCCCGAGCGACATCTTAAGGGACGCTTGAGCCGAAACAGCCTCTCCATGCCCGTCCGCGCCGCCGATCAGGAACGCGATCGTCCGCCGCCCCTCGTCGCGCTGGGCGCCGAGCCAGCGGGCGAAAGCCTCACTGCCGAAGGTCTTTCCGCGCTCGTCGAGGGCGACCATGAGATCGGCCCCGTCCGCCGCCCCGATCAGGCGCTGGGCCTCGTCCGCCTGCCGCTGTTTGGCGCTCGATTGACGGGCTTCTGGAAATTCGGTGAGCGCCAACGGGCCGAGGGCCACGCCACGGCCGGCCTCGTCGATGCGTTTGGCGTATCTCTGGTAGAGCTCGCGCTCGGGCCCGTCTTTCAGGCGGCCGATCGCAATAATGGAAAGGCGCATCTCACTCCGCTCCCGCGCGGGCCGAGCGCGCGCGTGAAAAGGCTCGCGCACGCAGGATGCCGTTGAGGCGGCGCCCATCCTGCGGCGCGGGCGAGACCGCTCCGCGCCGGATAGACGGCAGTCGTACGGCGGACGTCAGTGCGACGTCTGTTCGCCGGGTCTCGAGGCGGACCACATCTTCTCGAGATTGTAGAACTCCCGAACCTCGGACCTGAAGACGTGCACCACGATATCGACAGCATCGATCAGCACCCAGTCGCAGGTCTGAAGACCTTCGACGCGGACATTTTCAAAGCCGGTGTCTTTGAGGTGCTTGCGAAGCTGTTCGGCGATTGCGCCCACGTGGCGATCCGTTCGGCCGGTGGCAATCACCATGAAGTCGCCGATCGACGACTTGCCCTTGAGATCGATCGAGACGATCTCCTCAGCCTTTGCGTCGTCGAGCCAGGCGACGACCTTTTTCAGAAGTGGCTCCGAGCCTGCGTGCTCACGCACGATCTCGGCGGGAGGCGCACCCTTCCGGGCGCCCTCAATGGCGGTTCGCATCTTTTTGGAAATGTCCTTTCCCTTCGATCACCAGTGCCCATCCATGCACAAGGCCATCTCAGGTGGCATCGAGCAGTACGGTCGACCCGCGTTACATCCTGGCCGGGCTGTCGTCCACCACCCGCACCGCAGAACTGCTGCACGGGCGACCACGAAGATAGCCGCCCCACGCGCCGCCAGCAAGTGGCCCCTGCGCAGGATGTCGCACCCCCGGGCAACTGCGCGGAAATGACAACGTAAGTAGCTGAGAAAAATAACTTATTTGGAAGCTGACGGCGTCTTCCGCGAGCTTGCGCGAATTTCGGTCGAGGATTCGTTCGACAGGCGAAGCGTCAGGTACGTCCAGGCTGGCGGCCTGCGCAGGGCCAACGTGCCCGCGTCTCGGTCGTCCACCCGGTATCGGGCGAGCGCGCGTGCGGCGGGTGCCGAAAGCGACTTGAGCCGCCACAGCGGTCGGTCCGCGACGACGAACGGCATTTCGGACGCGATCCGGCGCCATTCCGCCCAACGATGGAATCCGGCCAGATTGTCCCCGCCCATGATCCACACGAAGTGGACGCCGCGAAAGCGTCTCTTGAGGAAGGTGAGCGTCACCACCGTTGCCGGCGACGAGAGGCTCGCTTCGACGGCCGTCACCTTGATCCGTGGATGGGTCACGAGTTTCCGGCAGGCCGCGAGCCGTTCGGCGAGCGGCGCAAGGTCGTCATGGTTCTTGAGCGGATTGCCGGGGGAAACCAGCCACCAGATCTCGTCGAGGCCAAGCCGTTTCAACGCCTCTTCGGAGATCGCCACATGCGCGCGATGGGGCGGATTGAACGAACCGCCGAGCAGCCCGATCCGCTGGCCGGGCTGAGCCGGCGGCGTGCGCGCGGCCAGTGAGCCGAAGCTTTGGGAGAGAAGACGAGCGGACATCGGACCTGTGTATTGCGGAAGACGAGCGGCGGAACGTCCGCCATCCGCAGGGAAGGCAGGACCGGGCGCTAGTCGACCGGAGTGAAGACCAGCCGGCTCCGAACGATATAGAGCACGACGAAGCAGATGAGCACGGCGATTGTCTTCGCGATAGCTGGCTTGAGGGCCAACCAGTAAATTCCGAGACCCGTCACCGCGGCTGTCAGCACGAGGCCCAGCAGGCCCGTCGCCATGAACTGGGCGAACAGGCGCTTTTCGCCCTTATGGCCGCCGTCGTCGCCGAAAACATAAAGCCGCGAAAGGCGATAATTGAGCGCCAGCGCCGCAATGTAGGCCACGATACTGGACAGGACTGGGAGATCGGTGGCGTGCGTCAGCGGTAGAAAGATCGCGTAATCGAGCGTCAGACTGGTGAGGTTAACGCCCGTATAGCGCAGAAGACGGCGGAGCCGGGCCGATCTATCCGGCTTTGACGGCGGCTCCGAGAGGGCAGCCGCTTCCGTCACGTCGGCAGTGCGATTCAACGTGTCCACTCTTTGCTCCCCGAAAAAGCTTGGTCCCGGACAATACCTAGGGCAAATTCCCTCAGTATTCCACGTTTGAGTCACATCGCACCGGTCTCGACGGTGCCATGGCTCATTCCCGAGGGGGGCGCGAAGTGAGCTTCGTAACCGACCATAACGCGGCCGATGGGCGCGCGATCCCAGGTGTTGTGACGCAGCGATCGCGCAACGATGATACGCCGTCCGTCGAGGCGGAAGCGATCAAGTTGCTGAAGGCGCGCGACAACTGGACGAATTGGCGCCATCTCCTCCAGATTTACGGCGTCATCGCTGCAACGATTGCAGGCGCCATCGCAGCCAACGCCTGGCTGGCCACCCAAGGTGTCGGTTGGGGCTGGGGCGTTCTGATCAACGCGGTGGCCATCCTCATCCTCGGCGCCGCCCAGCATCAGTTCGGTGGCGCCATCCACGAGGGCACGCACTTCCTTCTGTTCAAGGATCGCCGGTTGAACGAGCTGACCTCCGACTGGCTGGCCGCCTTCCCGATCTACACGTCGACCTACCAGTTCCGCATCCACCATCTCGCCCACCACCAGTTCGTCAACGATCCCGAGCGCGATCCGGATATCGCCCAGCTCAAGGAAAGCGGCCATTGGCTAGATTTTCCGGTTCCGCCCATCGAGCTGCTCTGGAGCTTCGTCAAGGCGCTGTCGCCTTTGAGACTGATTTTCTTCACGCTCGTCCGCGCGAAGTACTCGGCTGTCGGCTTCGATCGCCACGCCTACGTCGATCCCACCGATCAGGGATCCAAGTGGCCGCTGCGCGTGGGCGTGATTTACGGTGTCGCGGTCCCGATCGCCGTTTCCGAGCTGATCCGGCTTGACCGCGATCAGGCCGCGGTCGCAATCCTCGTCGCAGCGACCGTCGTGGCGCTCGCCTACCTCGTGATGGTGCCCGAGCGCGCATTCATCCAGACCCGGCTTGCGCCCGTCATCTCTCATCGCGCGACGATGATCAGTCGCGTGTCCTACTTCGCGGCCCTCTATGGAACGCTCACGCTTGTCACGGTGATGGGCTGGGCGCCGGCCTGGCACTACTTCCTGCTCTATTGGGTGCTGCCGCTCTTCACGGCCTTCCCGCTCTTCATGATGCTGCGTCAGTGGGTGCAGCACGGCAATGCCGACCGCGGCCGCTACACCAACACACGCGTTTTTCTCACCGGACCGCTGGCCCGCTATGCCGTGTTCCCATGGGGGATGGATTATCACCTGCCGCACCATCTCATCGCGTCGGTGCCGCATTACAATCTGCCCCGTTTGCATGAGTTTCTTCTGCTGCGCGATTCGGCTTACCGGGAAAAAGGCGTTGTCCTGCACGGGTTCGTCACACCGGAGCAGGGCCCATCCGCGTTGGGGGCCTTGGGGCCTGATCACGCGTCGGCGGGTCGCGAGCGCGTGTTCGTGGACAATGCCGCGTTGGAGTATGCGGAGCTGCGCGACGCAGCCGCGATCGCTCTCGAGGCGGCCCGCTCGGCCGAAGCGATCTAGCGTGTTTCCGGAAAAGTGGGATCCGGTCATGGCGAAGCCATGCCAGCGACAGTGTCCGGTAAGAAGCACGATCAAACAAAGACCTAGAGTCGTTCCGCGATTCCACTAAAAGTGGAACGGATCTAGGCGGGCGTTCGGATATCGCTTCGCGGGCCGATGCAACGCAGGCGCGAGCAGCGGTCTCCACACCAATTAGTAACCGCTCTGAGGAATGGTGAGAGGATTGAACCCGCGCCGGTCGGCCTTTCTCGTGGTGTGGCTGCGCGGCGCTCTGGGGCGGGACACATGACAGCACGCGGCGATATCGAGATCCTCATCGTCGAGGACCGGCAGGTGATGCTGAAGATCATTCGCCGCCTTCTGGTCCAGCTCGGCTACGCGCACATCGACGAAGCGGCCAACGGCCTCCAGGCGATCGAGAAGATCCGCCACAAGCACTACGACCTGATCCTGTCGGACTGGAACATGGACGGCATGAGCGGCTTCGATCTCCTGAAGCTCGTCCGCGCCGAGCAGCCGAGCCGCGACACGCCCTTCGTGCTCGTCACCGCGGAATCGAAGCCGGAAAACATCCTCGCCGCCAAGGCCGCCGGCGCCACGGGCTACCTCGTGAAACCCTTCAAGCTCGATGTGCTGGAAAAGACGCTCGACAGCGTGATGGCCCGCACGGGCTTCGTCTCGCTGACGACAACCGCTTAGACCCAACGCCGATCTCCCGGCCCCGCGAACGTCCGCTCGTGACCCAAAGCGGACATCGGGAGAGGTTCAACGGTGGCCGCATCCGCGTATCCGTCCAGTGCTGTGATTGCCCAGAACCCCGAATTTGGGCAAGTTGCAGACTGACGATTCGATGATGGGAAGGCTGAATGCTAATTTGGGGGGAGCGTGGGAGAGCACCGAGAGACCGAGCGGATTTCACAGCAAGATCCGCGTGGTCAGGGCGACATCATCAGAATCGATTGGCCGGAAGGTGAGACCGGGCCTCGCTTGGGAGTTATGATCAACGCCGATTGCGATCTTGCGCACCAAAAGACCGACGGCGTCGTCGCCTTCCTGCCGATCTACAGCTTTCACGATTACCTTTCGCAGTTCTGGGCGCCAGGCCACATCCAGGAGGTCGTCGACCACGCTACCCAAGCAGTGCTCAAGCTTGCCGACGACAGCGACGCCGCGGTACTGCACGCTTGGCTCAAATCATCCGGTGCCGAGGCCGTGTGCTTTTCAATCGTGAGATACAAGGGCCTCAAAAAGAGCCAATCTGACCAGCTTGATCGCGAGTTGCGGCGACTCGCGATTTGCCTCGATGCTGCGCAGGCTCCGATCATCCGGTTCCGGCATCTCTGCAGCGCCGCTCCTGATCCAGCCTCCTATGCGCGCACTCATATCACTAGCGCCAAGAAGGCGATGGGGGAAGGCCACTTTGTCTTCAGCGATCTTGTCGACGACCAGTCGGTCGGCTTCGTCATACGTATGCGTCGCATCTATACGATGCCCGAGGGGGACTGTTTCGTGTCCACCAGCGAGCAAATGTCCAGGAGCCAAGGCGACAGGCCCACGGCCGTTCGCGTTGCTCGGCTTACTGAACGTTACCGCTTCAAGGTGCTTCAGCTCTTTTCGCAGCAATATGCGCGGATCGGGCTGCCTGATGATGTGACTGCACTGAGCGCGCTGGTGATTGATGATCTGGTCGTGACATTCTCAGGAGTACCAAAGTGAAGGCGCTGGTTCTCACTCCAAAGACGCTCTTTCGGCTTTCTCAATTTTCAATCTCGACCGAATGGTTCGAGCAGTTCGGCCTTCCCGAACACGAAAAGAGCATCAAGCGCGTCGTCGTGGACGATATCGTCTATCTGCTCGAGCCGGAACTCGAAAACGACGATGCCCCGGTCGTTGTCATCAACCTCGAAGCTGACGGCATTCTCGCGGACAGCGCCTCACGCACCGCGACACTGGAGAGGATCATCACGGCAGGTCGATTCATCTATACCGACAGCGTGAGCATCCCCACCAACTGGAGGAAGCATCAAGAGGGCAGCATTTTCTCGATCCAAGCAACCTCGCGCAACTACGGTTGGCGAGCGAGGATGCACTTTGAAACAAGGCCTAGAGGATCCAAGGATCTTTTCGTATTCTCCCTGCTCGACGACACGGTCGACTTCAGACGCCTCAATCTGCACCTCGATATCTACGATGCAGCCAAAGCGAGATTGTCCGACGCCGTCCTCGCGACATGCGAGCCGACACCATATGAAACACGAGCAGGAATCGTATTAAGCCAGCGCCTTCCACAAGGCTTTGTGCAGGGAGCGACCCTCAATCAGTGGTACACCTCAAAGCTTACCACGGAACAGCGCAGTTTCGTGGACAAGCCTCATGACGGCCCTGTTCGGCTCCGCGGCTCGGCGGGTACCGGCAAAACCCTCTCGCTTGTCGTGAAGTTCCTGCGCGACGCGATCGCGGCCGAGTCTGGTGACCACCCTGTAAAGTTTGGATTCCTGACCCACAGCTCCGCCTCGGTGGATCTCGTCAATTCAATAGGCGAGAGCCTCGACACAACTGGCCTTTTCTATGCGGCGGGCAAGCAGGTGAAGCTGGAGGTCAGAACCCTCTACGACCTCGCGCATAGGCATCTGAATTTTGAGCTGGACCAGCTTGTGCCTCTATCGCTGGATGGGCGCGAGGGCAGGCGGCTACAATCAGAATTGATCGAAGCGGTCCTGAAAGAGATCGCGGGCTCGAGTATCGCCTGCGCGCAATTCCAAGACATATCGCCTGACATCAAGCAGAGGTGGAGCGCTGCGGTATCAGGGCAGGACAAACGGCTCGTGGGCGAGGTAATGAACGAATTTGCCAGCGTCCTCGACGCTGAAGGTGTTCGTTCGGGGGAGGAGAAGGGAGAGCGATACGCAAAAGGGGCGGCGGTGCGCCCATTGTGGCTTATGCAGCTTCCGACCGAGCTGGACCGTCGGCTTATCCTCGAGATTCATCGGCGCTACCGCAAACAGCTCGGTGATATGAGTACGTTGAGCGTTGATCAGATGATCGGCGACTTCAACTCGTTCCTTGACTCCAATCGTTGGGATCGGATACGCGGCCGAGATGGCTATGACGTCCTTTTCGTTGACGAGCTGCATCTCTTCACTTCGGTGGAGCGCCAGACGCTGCACAAGCTCATTAAGCGTGCCGTCGAGGAGGATGGACGGCCCCGACGGCCTCCCATCTTCATGGCTTATGATCTTAAACAGAGCCCGAGGGACACTTTCGCACGCTATGGCGATGGAGATCAGAACCTGTTCGCAGCCTCGACCGGATTGCAGGGGTCCGATCTTGTCAAGCTTGAGCGCGTTTTCCGCTACACCCCGCAGATCGCCGAGTTCCTCGCTGACCTTGACGCGACCTTCCCTGCAATCGACATCCCCGGCGAGTGGGACGCCTACTCCGGCAAGGCTGAGCTTGGAAATGGAGATGTCCCAGAGCTGACGGTTTTTCCGGACGAGCCCAGTCTGTTCAAAAGCATCTTTACTGAAGCGCAGAAGCTTGCGCGCTCGATTGATGGGGGTGGCCGCCGGGTCGCTGTGCTGTGCGCCAGCGAGGATCAGTTTGACAAGTATCTCGCTGCGGCCAGCGGCCAATTTGCGGGCATGCCGATAACCAGTCGAGAGCCATCCTCCGAGCTTCGTCATGCCGGTAAGCGCTTTGTGTTCAGCATGCCGGAGTATGTTGCGGGACTGCAATTCGACACCGTTTTTCTGATCCATGTCGACGCGTCCGAGGCACCGACCGACTCTGGCGATGGGGTGAGGCGTCGCTTCATCTCGAATATCTATCTAGGCTCGAGCCGGGCCGAGAAGACGTTACGGATCAGTGCCTGCATGTCCCGCGGCGGCAAGTCCGACATTCTCGACATGGCGCTTGAGAGAAGGAGCCTCGAAGAAATCGCCCCGCCTGTTTTCAAACGACGCTAGACGCTAGCCTGAAGATGTTAAACCCTGGTGGGAGGCCTGTCGGACGTGCAGGGTCACCGACGAGTTGTCACGAGCGATCGCGGCGGAAGTCAGTACCACGACTACATGTCGGCTAATGGCCCACAGCAGGTTCAAGTCAATTCGCGGCAGGATGCGTGACGGGTTCTAAACCGGCCTTATCTGCCCCGTGCCGCGCACGACGTACTTGAAGCTCGTCAGTTGTTCAACGCCGACCGGTCCGCGCGCATGCAGCTTTCCGGTCGCGATGCCGATCTCCGCGCCGAAGCCGAACTCGCCGCCGTCCGCGAATTGCGTCGAGGCGTTCCAGAGCACGATGGCGCTGTCCACCTCGGTCAGGAACCGCTGCGCCACGTCTTCGTCCGCCGTGATGATCGCGTCCGTATGTTGCGAGCCGTAGCGCGCGATGTGCGCCATCGCCTCGCCGACACCGTCCACGGTCTTCACGGCGATGATCGCATCGAGGAACTCATGGCCGTAGTCGTCCGCCGCCGCAGCCTTGACGCGCGCGTCCGCCGCCTGCGCTGCCGCATCGCCGCGCACTTCCGCGCCGTTTTCGATCAGAGCCTCGATCAGCGCCGGCAGGGTGGAGGCCGGAGCATTGCGGTCGATCAGCAGGCATTCCGTCGCCCCGCATACGCCGGTGCGCCGCATCTTGGCGTTGACGACTACGTCGCGGGCCATGGCGAGGTCGGCCTTCGCGTCCACGTACGTATGGCAGATGCCTTCGAGATGCGCGAACACGGGCACGCGGGCTTCGTCCTGCACGCGCTGCACGAGGCCTTTGCCGCCGCGCGGCACGATGACGTCAATGGCTCCGTCGAGCCCGCCGAGCATGTGTCCCACGGCGTCGCGGTCCGTCGTCCCGACATACTGGATCGCCTCGGCAGGCAATCCGGCGGCCGCGATGCCTTCCGCGAGGCACGCGTGAATGGCGAGGCTGGAGTGATGGCTCTCCGAGCCGCCGCGCAGGATGGCGGCGTTGCCGGACTTGAGGCTCAGCGCGCCCGCGTCCGCCGTCACGTTGGGCCGGCTTTCGTAGATGATGCCGATCACGCCGATCGGCACGCGCACGCGCTGAAACTTGAGACCGTTAGGACGCGTCCACTCAGCCAGCACCGCGCCGACGGGGTCGGCCAGCGCGGCAACCTCTTCGAGACCGGCGGCGATGGCTTCGACGCGCTTGTCGTTGAGCACCAGCCGGTCGACGAACGACTCGGGCCGTCCAGCGGCGCGCGCCGCGGCGACATCCTTCGCGTTGGCATCGAGAATCTTCTGCCGGTCGCGGCGCAGCGCCTGGGCGGCGTTCAACAGCGCGGCGTCCTTGGCCGCGCGCGGCGCCAGCGCCAGCGCATGAGCCGCCGTCCGCGCGCTCGCGCCAATCGCGCGCATGAGCGCACCCGTATCGCCGCCGTCGATGTCTGTTGCTTTCTGCATGGCTGGTATACTTCGGATCGCTGAGGGCTGAGGTCAATGGCGCTGTTTGCGGCTATTTGCGGTGCAGCGCCATATCGTTGCGGTGGATCAGCTCTGGCCCGCCCTCGAAGCCCAGGATTTCGGCGATCTCGGATGATTTATGGCCGAGGATGAGCGCCGCATCGCCGTGCGCGTAGGACGACAATCCCCGCCCGAGCTCGCGGCCGTCCGGAGCGCGGATCACGACCGCATCGCCGCGCTCGAAATTGCCCTCCACCCGGCGCACACCCGCCGCGAGCAGGCTCTTGCCGGCGTCGAGCGCCTTTTCCGCGCCCGCGTCGATGTGGAGCGTGCCGCGCGCCTCGAGCTGCCCGGCGATCCAGCGCTTGCGCGCCGTCACCGGATCCTGCTTGGCCAGGAACCACGTCACCTTGCAGCCTTCGGAAATGGCGCGCAGCGGATGCAGCACCTTGCCCGTCGTGATCACCATGTTGGTGCCGGCCCCGAGCGCGATCCGCCCGGCCTGCACTTTCGTCTTCATGCCGCCCTTTGAAAGCTCCGTGCCGGCGTCGCCCGCCATGGCCTCGATCTCGCCGGTGATCTCGGTCACCAGCGGGATGTGGCGCGCGTTGGGGTCGTCGTTCGGCGGCGCCGTATAGAGCCCGTCGACGTCGGACAGCAGCACCAGGCAGTCGGCCGACACCATGCCCGCCACGCGCGCCGACAGCCGGTCGTTGTCGCCGTACTTGATCTCGGCCGTAGCCACCGTGTCGTTCTCGTTGACGACCGGGATGGCCTTGAGCCCCAGCAGCGTCTCGATGGTGTGGCGCGCATTGAGATAGCGCCGCCGCTCTTCCGTGTCGCCGAGCGTGAGCAGGATCTGCGCGACCGTGAGCCCGCTCTTGGCGGCCAGCTCCTGGTAGGCGTGGGCGAGGCTGATCTGTCCCACCGCCGCCGCCGCCTGCGATTGCTCGAGCGCGAGCGGACCTTTCGGCAGGCCGAGCTTGTGCCGCCCGAGCGCAATCGAGCCGGATGACACCAGCACCACGTCGCGCCCCTCGCGGATGAGCTCCGCCACGTCGGCGACCAGCGAGGCCAGCCATTCGGACTTGAGCGTACCCGTGTCGCGGTCGGCCAGCAGCGCCGAGCCGATCTTCACGACGATCCGGCGCGCGTTTCTCCACTCGGGACGGGCGCGGGAGGCTTCGGCGGTGGCAGCGGGGTGAGACATGAGGATGTGCTGTGCGGAGGGGCCAAGGTCTGGACTGATGTCGCGCTCTCTAGCATGCGCTCAGCCTGCGAGGCGAGATACCCTTTGGCGCGGTTTACTTTGCCTCGCTGCACCCGCACACGGACGCGCGGGGGCGCCCGGCCGGCTGCCGCGAGTGGCCTTGGGCCACGTGGTACTACCTAGTCCGGCGCGATTTTAACCCCGCAAACCGGGCTCCAAATGAGTCCGGCCTTCACAAAATGATTCACTCAAACGAATTAACCCGATCGCGCTGCGCCTGAATTGACGAGTTCAGTTCGTGGCGCAATTTTACTTGGAAATATTGTGGTTTATCAGTCGCGTAAGTATAGCGCCAAGTTAAACGAAGCAGTATGATGAGCGCGTTGTTTGCATCGCACCAAGCAACGCCACGCCCATAGCAAACCCCAAAACATGGAGTTCTCATGAACCTCCAAGAGCAGCGCTTTGCCTGCTTGCGGATGGCGATGGAGCTCGGCTGCAAGGCCGACTCGATCGTTCAGCTTGCAAGAGATATGAGTGAGTTCATCGAGGGTGCACCCGTCGCTCCTGCCGCCGTCGTGGCGGAGGCCAAGCAGCCGGAAGCATCCGCCGACGCCATCGCAGCTTGCGGAACGGCCCTGACCGAGCCATTCCCGGCCGCGGAAGCCGAGGAGCAGTCCGCCGAAGCAGCCGCCGAAGAAGCGGTTGCCGAAGCGGAGCCCGAGGCTGTCGCCGAGGCATCAGCCGAAGAGGCGCCAGCCGAGGAAGCTGCCGAGGAAGCCCCTGCGGTTGAAGCCGCCGCCGAGGAACCGGCTGCTGAAGTGGCTGCCGAAGCGGAGCCTGAACCTGCCGCCGAAGCACCTGCCGAGGAAGCTCCAGTCGCGGAAGCGGCCGCCGAGGAACCGGCTGCCGAAGAAGTGGTTGCGGCACCGGCTGGTGACGGCGAAGGAGCGGAAGCACCCGCGGCTGTAGAAGCAGCTTCGGAAGTCTCCGAGGAGGCCCCGGCTGCGGAAGCTGCAGCTGAGGCCACGTCTGAGGCGGCGCCTGCCGCTGCCGACGCTCCCGCCGAAGCCGTAGCTGAAGCCGCACCGGAAGAGGCCGCCGTCGAAGCAGCGCCTGCTGCAGAGGAAGCACCTGCCGAGGTTGCTGCCGAAGCCGCAGCGGAAGAGGTAGCGGCTGAAGCAGCGCCTGCTGCAGAGGAAGCACCTGCCGAGGTTGCTGCCGAAGCCGCACCGGAAGAGGTCGCCGCCGAAGCAGCACCTGCTGCCGAGGAAGCGCCTGTCGAGGTTGCTGCCGAAGCCGCAGCGGAGGAGGTCGCCGCCGAAGCAGCACCTGCTGCCGAGGAAGCGCCTGCCGAAGTTGCTGCCGAAGCCGCAGCGGAAGAGGCTCCGGTCGAGGCCGGCGCTGAAGCCGACGCGAAGGCAGACGAGGCTGACGTGGTGGTGGCGCCGGAAGTCGCCGCTCACATCAACGGCGCGACCGAAGCACCGGCCGTCGCAGCACCGTAACGACAAGAACACGATGACGGCCGCCCGATATCCTTGCGCAGGGATGCCGGGAGGGGAGTGAACCCAGAGACAAGGAGGGCGAGCTGACTGACGGCCATCAGTCGGTTCGCCCGACCGCAAAGCTCCGGCGACCAATGCCCGAAGACAAGCTGCCCGCCTAGATGATGCTCTTGGCGTAGAGGTCCGTCCGGCGGTCGCGGAAGAAACCCCAGTCGGCGCGATAGCTTTCGATCAGCCCCAAGTCGAACGTGTGGGTCAGAATGCCTTCGTCGGCCGCGCCGAAGCGCTCGACCAGTTCGCCGCGATGGTCGGCGATGAACGAATGCCCGTAGAATTTCTGCCGCACGCCCTCGTTGTCCTCGAGGCCGATGCGGTTTGCCGCGACGATCGGAACCGCGTTCGAAACCGCATGCCCCTGCATCGCGCGCTGCCACTGCAGATGCGTGTCGAGCGCGGTGTCGTAGGGCTCGGACCCGATGGCCGTCGGATAGAACAGAACTTCCGCGCCCTCGACAGCCATCGCGCGCGCCGTTTCCGGGTACCACTGGTCCCAGCAGATGCCGACGCCGATGTGTCCGCGCTTGGTCTTCCAGGTCTTGAAGCCCGTGTCGCCCGGCCGGAAGTAGTATTTCTCCTGATAGCCTGGCCCGTCCGGAATGTGGCTCTTGCGATAAACGCCGAGCAGCGCCCCGTCGGCATCCGCGATGGCGACGCTGTTGTAATAGCGCGGCCCGTCCTTCTCAAAAAAGGAGATCGGAATGACGACGCCCAGCTCGCCCGCAAGCTTTCGAAGCGCGAGTACGCACGGATGTTCGTCGACCGGAAACGCCGTCTCGAACCACTTGGGATCCTGCCGCGTGCAGAAGTAGATGCCCTGGAACAGTTCGGACGGCAGCACGACATCCGCCCCGCCGCGCGCCGCTTCGCGCACGAACGAACTCGTTTTCGCGATGTTGGCCGCGAGGTCGTGCCCGTAGCTCGTCTGGATCGCCGCGACCGTGATGCTGCGTGGGGCCATTAAAGGGGTTCCTGCTGAGTGATGCAATGGAAGGAGCCGCCGCCGGCTTCTCCGGCACCGAGCAGCCCGCGAGACGAGACACCCACGACCTTGCGGTCGGGAAACACGTCCTGCAGCGCCAAGAGCGCGGCATCCTGCGTCGGCGTGCCGTACACGGGCACCACCACCACGCCGTTGGCGATGATGAAGTTCATGTGCGAGGCAGGCGACACTTCGCCAGCGGTGTTCTTGTACAACCCCGCGCCCGGAATGGTGATCACCTCGAGCTTGCGCCCGGTGCTGTCGGTCTCTTCCCTGAGGCGCGCGGCGATGGCGTCGAGAATGCTCGCGTTCGGATCGTCCACGCCCGACGGCGCCTGGCACACGACGCGGCCCGGCGCGACGAAGCGCGCGATGTTGTCGATGTGGCCGTCGGTGTGGTCGCCGATCAGGCCTTCGTCCACCCAGATCAGCTTCTTGGTGCCGAATGCGTCGCGCAGCGCCGCTTCCGCCTGCTCGGCCGTCCAGCCGTTGCGGTTCGGATTGAGCAGCGTCTGCTTGGTGGCGAGCACGGTGCCCTGGCCGTCGTGATCCACCGCGCCGCCTTCGAGCACGAAATCGTAGCGCCGGATCGGCGTGCCGGCCATTTCCGCCACCGTATCACCCACGGTGAGGTCGTCCGGCAGATCGTACTTACCGCCCCAGCTGTTGGTCTTGAAGCGCAGCGCCACGCGGTCGTTGCCGACGTGCGCGAAGATCGGCCCGGTGTCGCGCAGCCAGATATCGCCGTACTTGGCCGACACGAGCTCGGCCGCCTGCCCGACTGCCGCAAGGGCCGATGTCGCCGCCTCCTCGCCGTTGACGAGCACGCGCACCTGATTGCTTTCCGCCAGCGCAAGCACCAGCGCCGCGACGTCCTTGCGCGGGGCTTCGAGGTCGCCGTTCCATTCGCCGGCGTCGGCCGGCCAGGCCGTCCAGATGGCGGCTTGCGGGGCCCATTCGGCGGGAACAACGGGAGGTTTGATGTCGGTCATCGGCTCGGAATCCTGCAAGTCGCCGCACACGTTGCGAGGCTCATAAATGGGAGAGCCCGTGATGCCTGCAAGGGGCTGTCTGTGCAAGCCGTTTAGGCCCAATGACAGGCGGCCTTTCGGCCCGGGCGCGAGCCTGCGGCCCGCGCGCTTCACAAGGGGCGGCAAACCCTCTACAAGTCAGCGAGGCGATGCGCCGGGCCAACGGTCCCGCATCAGTATAACGTGTTGATGACGCTGGGTTTCACGAATCGATGTGTGTCGCGGGTCAACGCGTTTTGCGGGCGTAGTTCAGAGGTAGAACGTCAGCTTCCCAAGCTGAATGTCGAGGGTTCGATTCCCTTCGCCCGCTCCAATTTTTCCAAACTTCGACATATCCGCTAGCGCGACCTTTTACAGGGAAAAGGGCCGTGCGCGCTTCAGTACGATTTGTACGCACACAGATGTTGTGCCATTTTAACCGTGCGGCATGCCATGCCGCGCACCTTGAAAGTTTGCAGCCAAGGGGAGTTGGTTAAATGTCATTTATAAAAATAAGGCTCGCTGCGTGCGCATTTCTTATGGCGGCTGCCAGCACGAGTGCAGCACATGGATATGAAGTTACGAAAGCTAATCTTAGCACCCCGGGCGCCCCGGTGGGGTTCCGTGCGGTTTATGGTGTTATAGAATTTAAAGTCGATCGCGCGAACTCAATAGCAAACACAAAGAGGTTATGGGGAGAGATTGCGCGATCCAGATTTGGCGCTTCCACCCGCAGAGGAAATTACGTTGTAACTGTTGAGGTAAAAAAAGGCGAAGAGGTGTTGGGTCGCCAAATTATTGCTTCCTATAATATTTCGAGTGTGACAACCAGTACCCCAATTCTTGGCGGAGTGTTCGGCTACGAAAATGCGACTCGCGAAGTCTTGCAGGAGAGTGCGACCCAATGGTCCGGCAGAGTTTTTCCAGAGGAAGTCCTTATCGAGTCGAGCAACAACACACTCAAAGTTGAATTGGCGACATATTACGCCGAAGACGACAGCTTTACGCCAAAGCTGTTTGGCGCGGCTGCAGAATTAGTGAATGAAGTGCGTGGCTTGCCTGCCCTGCAATCAGCCTTGAGTTTCGCAACCCCCGCCGTCCTGAACTTATCCGGGCTACTCGATACTCAACTTTTCGGGGCGGAGAAAAAGAAACTCGTAAACAGGGCATCGGATTCTGTTTTGATGGCGTTCCTGAAGGCTGGCGACGCGAACGCTCCACCGAATATCGTACGGTATGACTTAATGGCGTCCGGTAACGCTGAGCCGCAAATGCAAGTTCGTGTTCACTTCAAAACAGTGCCTTCACGCTTCAAATTCGATCCAGATAAGGGCGAATTCGTTTTCCCCGATGCCACGAATATTTTGACGTTGGCAAGTATTGGGAAGAGACCGTTGGTCGACGCGCTGAAAACAACGTCGGCTGATTCAAGTTTGCGCAATTTCTTGGGTGCGTGGCTGGGCGGTGAAGGCTATAAAGGTGCAGACATCGCAACGAGATGCGCAGATTTGCGAGTGGAGCTAAGCAAACATTTTAGCTCGAGAGATGTTGCGGCCACATATTGGGCATTGCTTCAAACTTATTCAAATTCATTGAAAAAATCGAACGGCGAATATGTCGAATGCATAAATAGCGTCAAAACTCAGTATGGACAAATGAAGTTATTGTTCACTGAGTTCGAATAGGCGTCAGCAACCGCGAAGCGGAAAACTCGCGGTTGCGCTGATCGCATAGCGGACGAGCCTCGGGCCTACTTGCTGCCCGGGAGATCCTTCATGACTAGTGCGGGACGGGGCTCGCGAGCTAACGCGCCACAGCGCTCGCCGCCGCGGCCTCGCCCGTCACGCGCCAGATGACATTTCCGACGTCGTCCGCCACCAGCAGCCCGCCCTTTTTGTCGATCACCACGCCCACAGGGCGGCCCTGTGCGTCGCCGTCCTTGTTCAGGAAGCCGGTCAGAACGTCGATCGGCTCTCCTGAGGGCGTGCCGTTCTGGAACGGCACGAAGATCACTTTGTAGCCGCTTGGCGGATTGCGGTTCCACGAGCCGTGCTGGCCGATGAAGGCCCCAGAGCGCATCCGCTCCGGCAGGAGCGCGCCGGACGAGAACGTCAGTCCAAGTGAGGCCGTATGTGCGCCCAGCCCATAGTCGGGCACGATGGCCTTCGCAACGAGCTCGGCATTCTGCGGCGTCACGCGCTCGTCGACGTTGCTTCCGAAATAACTATAAGGCCAGCCGTAGAACCCGCCGTCCTTCACGGACGTCAGGTAATCAGGAACGAGATCGGGTCCGAGTTCGTCGCGTTCGTTGACGACGGTCCAGAGCGCACCGGTCTGCGGCTCCCAGGCCATTCCGTTTGGATTGCGCAGGCCCGATGCGAACACGCGCGATTTACCGGTCTTGAGATCGATCTCGAGAATGGCGGCGCGGCGGTCCTCGTGATCCATCCCGGATTCAGCGATGTTGCTGTTCGAGCCGACCGTGACCATCATCTTCGTGCTGTCCGGCGTGGCGATGATGTTCTTGGTCCAGTGGTGATTGATCGGCAGGCCCGGCAAGTCCGCTATCCTGACGCCCGCAGCGGCAATCTCCGTATCGCCATCCTTGTAGGGAAAGCGCATCAGCGCGTCGGTGTTGGCGACGTAGAAATCGCCGCCGATCAGCGCCATTCCGAAGGGCGCATTGAGATCCTTCAGGAAGACTTTGCGGGTCTCGGCCACGCCATCGCCGTCCGCGTCGCGCAGCAGCGTGAGCCGGTTGGCGCTCGGCACGCCCGCACCGGCGCGCGTCATGACGAGGCCCATGATCCAGCCCATAATGCCGCCTTTGCCGCCTTCAGACCGGTTGGTCTCGGCAACGAGCACGTCGCCGTTCGGCAGCACATAGAGCCAGCGCGGATGATCGAGGCTGCCCGCGAACGCCGTAACCGCAAGCCCGTCCGCCGCCTTCGGCTTGCCGCCCTCCGGCCAGCCTTTGGCAGGCGCGATCTGGATCGTCGGAATGAGCTGAGGCTTCGGCTCGGCCAGCGTCGGTTGCGGGCCGGTGGTCGCGCTCGGCTGCAGGGCTTGTTCCTCGCTGCAGCCAGCCAGCAGCAATAGGGCGAGCACGGAGAGGGGGAAATAGAATGACGGCATCACGAAAGCCTCCTGGCGAAACGACCGCGTGATCAGCAATCAGAGGTGTCTGATAGAAGGACGCGCCGCGAAGGGCCAAAGTTCCGGTGGGACAAGTCGTTGCGGCCCAACGTGGCGCGGCCGCGAAATGACATCGCGCGCATATCAGCGGCGGCGTCAGCGTCCCCAGTAGGCGGGAGCATCGTAATGTTCGTGCGTGCGAACCTCCCACGCGCGGTCGGTCCACGAGTCGTCGCTGAACTCCGGCGCGTTGCGGAGCTGCTCGACGGTGATGCCGGTGCGATAGCCGCCCGCCTTGGCGTCGTATTTGAGCGCGGTCCAGGGGATCGGATAGTGGCTGTGCGCCAGTCCCAGGATGCCGCCAAAGCTCATGACGGCGTAGGCCACGCGGCCGGACATTTTCTCGATGAGAAGATGATCGATCTCGCCGATCACGTCCTCCGCTGCGCCGATGACGTCGGTGCCATGCACGTCCTCGCTGGAAATCAGCCGGTGATCGGGATGTGCGGTTGCTCGGCCCATGTCGAATTCCTCCTTGGTTTCGCGCGCCCGCAGCCCGTCTGGCGGGCTGACGGGGGCTTTGCCGTTAAACCCTTCATCTCCCTTTTTGTTTCCCGATCGTCACAGTCTTCGCACTGCCGCAATTTTTCATGGAACCAGGTCACCGACGCATTGTTACACACCCATGCAGTGAGGGGGTTTTCCGCTTAGCGAGTAACGGACGGGACTGCGTAGTGCGATCTGGCGTGGGAAATGAGCGCGCGGGACGAGCGTAAAAGCTTCTCGTTCCGGGCACCTCCGCAGTGATGCGCGAGGCCGAACGTCGGCAGGAGACGGAGCGAATGGAACGAGAGTTTGAGGAGGATCTATTGAAGGTGGTCGGTGCGCGGCTGAGACGCGACTACGCTGTGACGGAGCAGACCCTTCCCGATCCAATCGCCCTTGGCCTCGCGAAGCTGCAACTCGCCGAGCAAGCCGCGCAATTGCGACGGCATGAGAATTCTTCGAGCGAAAACTAAAACTTCGCATCGACTCGCGCAGCTCCGATGGGCCGGAAGTGGGCTCGGAAGTGAGGCTGGTGGGTGCGTTTCACCCGGGGTTGCGCCCTTCGTATTTCGTCAACTGTATCTCTGACGTCCTTGCCGGCTCGTTGAGTCGTGCCATAACTTTGCCCCGTGCGCTTGGCAGGTGCTACCCGTCAACGCCGCCGGGGGTTCGAGACTTATGGCGAACAGCATCTGGGCGCTCCGCGCCCGCTGGATTTTTCTGGGCTTGGTGGCCATGGGCGCGCTTGCGCCGGCCGCACTCGCGAAAGACGGGAAAGACAGCCAGCAATACGGGTCGTTCGGCCCTGAAGGCCCGCGCATGCGTGAGCAATTCTGGATTTTGCCGAGCGGCGATCCGGCGCGCAGCCTGCGGGCGACGGTCTTCCGTCCTCAAGACGATGACGGCCACGAAAATACCGGGACTGAGCAAAACACGCAGCGTCCCTTGGTCGTGATCAATCATGGCACGTCGAGCGCGACGCGCCTGTCTGTTGCCATGCCCGTCTATTATTGGCTTTCGAAGTGGTTCGTTGACCGGGGCTACGTGGTGGTCGTTCCGCAACGTCGTGGTCATGGAGCCACGGGCGGCGAGTTGGAAGAATCGGTCGGCACCTGCACCAATCCCGATCACGCCCGCTCGGGAGAAATTGCTGCCGACGACATTGAGGCGGTCATCGACTACATGACCCGGGAGCCGGATATTGCGCCCCATGCCACGGTCGTTGTCGGAATTTCGACGGGCGGTTGGGCATCGTTGGCCCTTGCGGCCCGTAATCCGTCGCAAGTGCGCGCCATCGTCAACATGGCCGGCGGGCGCGGTGGGCATGCGGGCGGTCAACCTCAGGCGATTTGCGGCAAGGACCGCTTGGTTGAGGCTGCTGGCCAATATGGCTCGACCGCGCGCATCCCGACGCTGTGGCTCTATTCTGAGAACGACAGTTATTTCGGACCGAAGCTCGCTTCCGAAATGGCGGAGGCCTGGCGGACCGGCGGCGCCGAGGCGGAACTCGACATTCTCCCGCCGTACGGCACAGACGGCCACGACATCGCCAACGATCGTGCAGGTTGGGATGCTTGGGGCTCGATCGCCGATCGCTTCCTCACGGCACCCGACGCAAAAGTGATCGCGGCGACTGTGCCGGCTGCGGCCCCGGGCAATTCGGCTATTGAGACCGGTGCGCTTCCGGCGGGCCGATAACGCAAGCTGATCCTCACATCGCGGGTCTCGCCACGGTCTAGGTGCGTCAAGCTGACGGGCCGCCGGAACCGTGCCGTGGACCCCGCGTTTCCTTGAGCGAGGGAGGATTGAACTCCAACAAAAAAGGAAACGCGATGATCAAGGTAACATCTCTCATTGCAGCGCTTGCAGTCGCCGCTGGCGCAACGTCGGCTCTGGCTCAGTCGCCGGCCGGCAACCCGTCGGATCCCACGACAAATGAAAATCAGCAGATGGCGCCGAGTAACGTGAACCCGGCCGATCCGGCAGCAGGTTCGAACCCGGCAGCGCGTGTGCCGACATCTCCTCCGGGGACTGGCAGTTCGTCGTCGAGCGATGGCCTGAGCACTGGTGAATCGGGCGCAGAATCCCCCGCGGGCCTTCCCGGCGATCCGAACACGAACGAAAATCAGCAGCCGGCCCCGAGCAACATCAATCCGTCCGATCCGGCCGCTGGCGCGAACCCGAACGCCCGCGTTCCGACCGAAGAGTCGGCGCCTTAACCGTCCGAGGTTTCCATACCTCACAAGAGTCGCTGAGAGCCCCTGGCGCATCTATTGCGCTGGGGGCTTTTTGCCCATGCAAGGCGTCCGGGACAACTTCGCAGGTGCCGAGGGACTTGCGCCCTGCGTCAATTTATAACATACGGGATGTAACCTTGTTACATTGAAAGCCGTCCATGCGACCCGCGTTCGCGAGAATCCAGCCTGTCCCGGACCCCGCTCAGTCACCAGTATTGGAGGCCGGGCGATGATCGCACGATTGGGCCTAAGCTCGTTCGGGCCGCGTGAATCCGAGTCTCTGAGCGCCACCCTCATTCGCAACATCTCGAGCGTGCTCGCCGTTACGCTCGTTTTCATTCTGTTGCTCACCTATTGGCAATCCGCGACCAAGGTCGAAACGGAAGTCGGCTCGGCCCTCGTCATCGCTGAAAAGACCGTCCGTAAGGTCATTCAGGAAATCGCCCATGACGACGACCCGCGCTTGCAGCTTGTGCGCCTCGTCCGCGTGTTCGACGGCAATCGCCACGTTAAGGTGACGTTCGTCGAGCCCGAACCGGCTGGCGAGCGCATTTCGAGTTTCGTTGCGCCCGTTGAAGAATTGCCGAACTGGTTCTATGCGCTCATGGCGCGCGTACCCGAGGTGGTGCGTGTCGATCTGCCAGGCGACCTCGCACGCTTCGGCATGCTGGAGTTGACGGCGGATCAGCGCAGCGAAGTGGCCGAGGTCTGGGAAGATTTTCTCCTGCGTCTCGCCATTCTTTCCGTCTTCTGCGCTCTCGTCGCGACGCTGGTCTACGTCACGGTCGGACGCGCGCTCGAACCCCTTCCCACGCTGTCGGCTGCGTTCGAGCGGCTTGGCGGTGGCGACTACGGCGTGCGTGTAGCCGAAAATGGGCCGACGGAGCTGGTACGGTTGTGCACCGGCTTCAACGAAATGGCGAACCGCCTCGGTCAAATGGAGACGGCCAACCAGAAGCTGAACGACCAACTCGCCACCGTTCAGGAAGAAGAACGCGCCGATCTCGCGCGTGATCTCCACGATGAGGTGAGCCCGTTCCTGTTTTCGGTCGAAGTCGACGCGTCGACGATCCGGCAGATGTCTCAGATGCCCGACCAGAATGTGGTAGCCGAACGCGCGGACGCCATCCGCGATGCCGTCGCCCACATCAACAAGCACGTCAGATCCATCCTGGGTCGGCTTCGCCCCTCGGTCGATATGGAGTTCGGGCTCGCCAACGCAATCGAAACGCTGATCGGCTCCTGGCAGCTTCGCGATCCGAATGTCACGTTCAACGTCGACGTGACCTATCCCGGCGGCGGACAGAAGGAGGATGCCGTCATTCACGGCATCGTGCGGGAAGCCATCAGCAACGCCTTCAAGCATGCGCGCCCGACGAGGATCGATGTCTCCGTCACCCGCGAACCGGAGGGTGACGTCAGGGTCGTGGTCAGGGACGACGGCGGCGGCTTGACGCCGGGCAGCTCTGCCGGCGGCTTTGGCCTCATTGCCATGCGCGAGCGCGTCGCTGCGCTGGGCGGAACGGTCGAAATTAAGAATAGTGCAAGTCCGGCAGGCGTTACGGTGGACGTACGCTTGCCGATCGGGGAAACATACGCGGCGTTCGATGGATCCGCGGATCCAGAGGTGGGTTGATGAAAATTCTGATTGTCGATGATCATGCTGTGGTGCGTCAGGGCGTCCAACGCCTGCTGTCGACATTGCCGAACGCCGTCGTCTACGAAGCGGCGACCTCACATGAGGCGCTCGCGTGCGCGCGCAATCAGCACCCGGACGTCGTTGTCCTCGACATCAACCTCGAAGGAGCGAGCGGGCTCGAGCTGTTGCGTCGCCTCCGCATCGAGAATAGCGGCGTGCGCGTTCTGATGTTCTCCATGCATGCCGAGGCGATCTACGCCAACCGGGCGCTGCAAGCCGGTGCCTACGGCTACGTCTGCAAGAGCGCCGGCGCCGACGAGCTCACGACGGGTGTGTTGCGCGTCTTCCAGGGCGAACGCTACCTCGACAGCACGCTGGCGGGCGAACTGGCCATAAGCGCCGTGCGCGCCGAGGATCCCATGCGCAACCTGACCAATCGGGAGATCGAGATCCTGCGCATGCTGGGCGAGGGCAAGAGCCTGCAGGGCATCGCCGACGCCATCGGCATCGCCTACAAGACGGTCGCCAACTCGTGCGGCCGCATCAAGGAAAAGCTCGACCTGCCGAGAACGTCGGACCTGATCCGCTTCTCGATTGAAAATCGCCGCAACTGAGCCGCGTCGATCGAGCTGACGACAGTGAGGATGTCTAGCGCGCCAGCCGCTCGCGGGTGAGCGTCTTGGCGAGTTCGACGGCGGGCTGGTCGAACGGATCGAGCTCCAGCAGCCGTCCGGCCAGGATCGTCTCGATCATGAAGTGCATGAGCAGCGCGCCCATCGTCCGCTCGTCCAGCGTCGCGAGATCGAACGTGCGGACCGGGCGGCCCGCCTGCGTCAACGCTTCGGCGATGGCGTGAGCCTGGGCATCGACGACATCTCCGATCGTCTTGCCGCCCAGAAAGCCTTGACCGGCGATGTTGGCCATCTCGGCGTCGAGCACCGGGCCTTCGCCGGCGCTCGCCACCCGCACGAGCGTCACGGCGATCTCGCGCGGACCGTCCATGAAAAGCTGCAGCTGGCTGTGCTGGTCCAGCGGCCCGAGCGCCGGGACGGGCGTCGTGCCTTCGCCGCCCTTGCCTAGGCTCTCGGCCCAAAGCTGGACGTACCACTCCGAAAAGCGCCCCAAGCGGTCGTTGTACGGCATCATCACGAGCGTGCGAATGCCGCGCTCCTTGGAAAGCCCCACGGCCGTGGCCGCGCCGATGGCGGGCGCGAAGGCGGCCGGGAACGAGGACGAGACGAGGCTGTCGATGACCTCGCGCGCGCCCGCGCGGATCTTGCGCACGTCGAGCCCGCGCGCCATCGCCGGCATCAGGCCGACGTTGGTGAGGCATGAGAAGCGCCCGCCGATGCCGGTGTGATGCGCGAGCATTGGAATGCCGAGGCTCGCCAGCAGCGCGCGCAGGCCGTTCGTCTTGCCCGGCGCGTCCGGCTCCGTGATGCCGAGAAACATCTTCGGAATCTGGCTTTCCAGTCCGGCGTCTTTCACGGCCGAGAGCGTCGCCAAAAGCTGCGTCAGCGTTTCCGTCGTGCCGCCGGATTTCGACGTCACGACGAAGCGTGTCTTCGCCAGATCGAGCCGGCCGAGCCCGGCCGAAAGCGTCAGCGGGTCGAGGTTGTCGTAGAAACGCGTCCGCGGCCGGGGGCGGCGCGCGTCCGAGCAGCACGAGACGCCGGGCAGGTTCCAGCCGCCGAGCTGCGCCAGCGTCTGGCCGCCAAGTCCGGATCCGCCCGTGCCGAAGAACACGATCGCGTTCGCCCCTTCGAGCAGGCGCGTCAACGCGGCGTCCGCTTCGTCGATGTCGGCGGTCTCTTCCGCGATCTTCAAAAGCGGCAGCCGCCCGCTTGCGTAGTCCGCCTTGAGATCGTGCAGCGCAGGCGCGCTCTTCTCAAGCCAGCGGCCTAGCTCGCTTTCGCTAAGCCCGTGCGCGCCGATGGCGCCGGACAGGCATCCGGCGATCGATTGGCGATAAGGCGCGGAGGACGGCGAGGCAGGCGAAGGGGATTGGGTCATGGCGTTCCGGGCTGGCGGGGCGTCCCAATAACCGGCGAGACGGGCGTTTGGTTTCCGGAGGGATTAGCCGGTTTCAGGCGAGACGCCAAGTTTTCAGGCGAGGCGTCAAGCGCGCGCAGCCACCGGCGGAATGGCCCACGAACGGACGCGCCACGGCAGCGTCAAAGCCGCCCGGCGCCTATGCGCCGTCAGCCCTTCTTGTCGGCCGTCGCGGTGGCCGGCTGGCCGACGATCGTGATGATCAGGTTTTCCGGCGCGAGAAGACGCTTGGCGACGCGCTTGGCGTCCTCCAGCGTGATCGCTTCGACCATCTTGTTGCGGTTCTCGATGTAGTCCGGTCCGAAATCGTCTTCGAGCAGGCCCAGCAGCTGGCTCGCGATCTTGGCGTTGGTATCGAAGCGCAGCGCATACGAGCCGATGAGATACTTCTTCGCGTTCTCGAACTCTTCGGGCTTCGGGCCTTCGTCCGCGACCTGCTTCAGCTCCGCGCGGATCACGTCGAGCGACTGCCCGATGGCGTCCGCCCGAGTCGCCACGCTGCCCATCAGAATGGACGTGTGCTTGAACGGCTGCAGATAGCTGTAGACCGAGTAGGCGAGGCCGCGGCGCTCGCGCACCTCTTCCATCAGCCGCGAGGCGAAGCCGCCGCCGCCGACGAGATGGTTGACGACGAATGCCGCCATGAAGTCCGGGTCTTTGCGCGCCATGGCGGGCAGCCCGAACACGGCCACCGACTGGGGCACATCCATGTCGATCCGCTTCTCGACACCCGCGACCGGCTTCGTCATCGGCACGGCTACGAGTTCCGGGTTTGCCGGAAGGTCGCCGAACACGTCGTCGAGCAGCTTGCCGAGCTGCTCCGGCGAAATGTCGCCGACGGCCACGACCTTGAGATTGCTGCGCGCGAACGTGCGCTTGCGGAACGACTCCAGATCCGCGCTGTTGATCGCGCCGACTGTGGCCTCCGTGCCCTGCGAGGGACGTGCATAGACATGCCCGGCGAAGGCGGTCGCAAACCATTCCTTGGCGGCGACCTTGTCGGGGCTGCGGTCGGCATAGACGAGATTGGCGAGCAGCTGGCTGCGAATGCGCTCCACGGCGTCTGCGTCGAAGCGCGGCTTCGTGATCGCGAGCTTCAGAAGCTTGACGGCCTCGTCGCGGTTTTGCGTCAGCGTCTCGAAGTTTCCATAGAACGCGTCGCGGCTGTCCTCATAGGACATGCGCATGGCGAGGCTTTCCATCTGCTCCTGAAAGTCGGATGACGTGAGATCGCCGGCGCCTTCATCGAGCATGGCGGTCAGGAAGTTCGCCACGCCGTCCTTGCCGGCCGGGTCCTGCGCATTGCCGCCCTCGAAGGAGAACTTGAGAGCGAGCAGCGGATTTTCGTGGGCTTCCACGAGCCAGGCTTCGATGCCGCCGGGACTTTTGATTTCTTGGATTTTCATCGCGTGTGCGGGCCTGGTGAAGGAAAGACAGAGGACGAGCGCAAAAACCGTGAAGATCGCGGCGTTGGAGCGGGCAACGCGCACGATGAAGCGGAGCTGATCCCTACAGGCGAAGCGGAGCTGATCCTTACAGATTGAGCGGAGCTTATCCATAAAATGGTCCTTGCGACGAGGGTTTCCGGTTCGGGCGCGTCGAAGCGAGGAGGGCGCGCGCCGAACCGGCTAGACCGACAAAGGCATCAGGAACGGCTTTTCGGGGCCGGCTGCTCGGCAGCCCGCGCGGCGTCGTTGTCCGCCGAGGGCGTCAGATAGCCGGTCACCGAGCGGCGCACATCGAGATAGGCTGCAGCGGCACGCTTGATGTCGTCGACCGTGACCTTCGACAGCGCGTCGGGCCAGCCCTCGATCTGCGCCACCGTGCGCCCGACCGAGAGACCCCAACCGTAGCGGCGCGCGAGCGAGGCTTGGTCGTCGTTTTCGTAGATATAATCGGCGATGTAGCTGGACCGCGCCCGTTTGAGTTCGGCCTCCGTCACGCCATGGTCGCGCAACTCGCCGAGCACCTTGTCGATCGAGGCTTCGACCTTGGGAAGGTTCGCTGCATTGTCCGCGATCGCGTAGAGGCTGATCGTGCCGTAGTCGAGGCCCGAGCCCTGGTAGCTGCCGCCTGCGGACGAGGCGATCTTCTCTTCCACGACGAGGCGCTTGTAGAGGCGGCTGGTTGCGCCGTCTGCGGCGATTTTCATCAGGAGATCGAGCGCTTCGGCTTCACCCGGCTTGGCGGTCATGTAGCTCGGCACGACGTAGTCGCGATGGAACGACGCCTTGCCGGCGCGGGGATCGGAATACTCGACGCGCCGCGCCGCACGCTGCGGCGGATCGGACGGACGATTGCGCGCCGTGTCGACCGCCGGATTGGCCGGCACTGCGCCGTAGGTCTTCTCGGCGAGCGTGCGCACTTCCTCGGCCGTTACGTCGCCAGCCACCACCAGCACCGCGTTGTTGGGAGCGTAGAAGTGCTTGTAGAACGTCAGGGCGTCGTGCTGAGACAGCTTTGCCATCTCGTGTTCCCAGCCGATGACGGGAATACCGTACGGATGCGACAGGTAGAGCGCAGCGTTCATCTGCTCGTCCATGATCGCGGCCGGATTGTTCTCGATACGGCTGCGGCGCTCTTCGAGGATGACGTCACGCTCCGTCAGCACTTCCTTCTCGGTGAGGCGCAGGTTGACCATGCGGTCCGCCTCCATCTCCATCACCGTCTCCAGGCGCTCCTTGGCGATGCGCTGGAAATAGCTCGTCACGTCGTGGCCGGTGAACGCGTTGTCCTGCCCGCCGAGACGCGCGACGATCTTCGAGAACTCGCCGATCGGAATCTTCTCCGTCGACTTGAACATCAGATGCTCGAGGAAATGCGCGATGCCGGAGACGCCCTTGGGCTCGTCCGCGCCACCGACCTTGTACCAGATCATGTGCGTGACGACCGGCGCGCGGTGATCGGGGATCACCACGACCTGGAGACCGTTGGCGAGCTTGAACTCGCTCGTGCGGGGCTGCGCTTGGGACGGGGAAATGGCGAGCATGAGGGTGAGGGTCCACGTAAGAAGGCGCAAAACGCCCGGAGTCTTCATCATATGATCCTCGGTGGCGAGAGATCGCGGGTCAATCTGATCATCCGGCGCCGACGGCAAGATCAGGCTAAGCGACTGCAGCAGATCTCGTCATTCAGGCCGATGTTGTCAAATGACAACGCGTTCATGTCGATGTGATTTGGCAGCCGCTCAAGCGCGGCAAGTCATTCGAATAAATCAGGAAATAGGAAGTGGCGGGCGGGAGCGCGAGCTACTCTTCGCTCTCGCCGGAGTCGGTCCAGGTCTTGATCGCCGACAGCACCGAGCCGCGGCACGGACCCAGCGGACCAGAGGCCTGGTCGGCGTCGTTGTCGCCGCGCGCTTTCGCCTGCTCATAGTGGACCTTGCAGTATTCCGCCTGCTGGCGCTCGAGTTCGACGCGCGAGGTCTTCGCCACCTTGTCGGGGTCTTGCAGCGTTGCGACTTCGCTGGCGGCAACCTCGGGCGGCACGCCCGGCTCCGGCACACGCTCGGGATTCGGAGGCATGACGAGCGGCGCGCGTGCGGCCAGCTTGGGTTCGGCCGACTTGGCGCTGCCGCTGTTGAGGCCCACGGCATCGAAAATCTTGCCGTTGAGTTCGACATCGTCACCGGAGCAACCGGCCAGCGACACCGCGAACGGAACGGCGACGAGCAACGCGATACGTGCGCGAAGCCGGCGGCTGGTCAAGCTCTTGGCCATGTCGATCGCAAGCCCTTATTTTTTACCGATTGAGTCCCGCGCCTTACATACCCGGGCTACATCGGGTTTGCGGCGTCATTGCGACTCCCCGTGACCGAGTCATACAGGAGGGCCGCAACACCGGCAACAATGGCCACATCTGCGATGTTGAAGACATACCAGTAGTAACCAAACGCGTGCAGCGAGAAGAAGTCCGCAACCCCCCCGATCAGCAGCCGGTCAAGCCCGTTGCCGATGGCCCCGCCGATGATCAGGCCGAGCGCGACGGCCATCAGGCGGCCCGTTCCGGCCACGGAGAGCCAGACCCACAGGGCCACGGAGGCCACCACCGCAAACAAAGCGAGAACATTTTGCCAGCCCTGGCCGGACTGGTCGAGCATCGAATAGCTGATGCCGGTATTCTTCATGAAGAACAGATCGAAGAACGGGAGCACCTGCACGCGCCCCTTCGACGGCAGATCGTAGACGTAAATCGTCCACCACTTGTTGGCCTGGTCGACCACGAACACCGCCACGGCGATCTTGAGCGCGAGCGCGGCGTGCGGCCCCCAGAACCAACGCGCGAGCCGCCCCGTCGCGGCGCTCATGCGGACACCATGGCGTCGCGCTCGCGCACGGCGGCCGCGTCGCGGGCCGAGAGATCCGGATAATCCGGGTCCGATCCGACATCCTGGGTCACCCGCCACGACCGCGCGCACTTGCGCCCTTCGGCGCGGCGTACAGTGACGCCGACACCCGGCACGTCAGGCAGCGTGAAGGCATCCTCGGGCGCGGGGGCCGTGATGACGGTTGCGCCGCTCGTGATGGCGATCTCGGCGAGATCGAGACCTTCGATGGCGTCCAGCGTCGCCGCATCCGTAATGAACACGTCAGGTGCTGCTTCCAGGCTCGAGCCGATCCGCTTCGCAGCCCGCTCGATTTCGAGCGCACCTGTCACCACCCGGCGCACATCGCGCACGCGCGCCCACTTTTCGGCGAGCGCTTCGTCCCGCCACGCGGCCGGCACCTCGGGGAAGGTCTCGAGATGCACGCTCTTTTCTTCGCCGTAGCGATGGCCCCACGCTTCCTCGGCCGTGAAGGAGAGGATGGGCGCGAGCCACGACGTCACGCAGCCGAAGATCTGGTCGATGACCGTCAGCGCGCCCCGGCGCTTCAGGCTCGAATGCGCTTCGCAGTAGAGCGTGTCTTTGCGGATGTCGAAATAGAACGCGGAAAGATCCGTGTTCATGAACGGCAGCAGCGCCGCCACGACGCCGCGATAGTCGTAGGCGGCATATGCGGCGCGCACCTCCGCATCGAGTTCCGCAAGCCGATGCAGCATCAGCCGTTCGAGTTCCGGCAGTTCCGCCTTCGGCACCTGCAGGTCCGGCGAGAAGTAGTGCAGCGCGCCCAGCATCCAGCGCAACGAGTTGCGCAGCTTGCGATAGGACTCGGCGGCGGACTGCACGATGGCGGGCCCGAAGCGGATATCGTTCGTCGTGTCGGCCGAGGCGACCCAGAAGCGCAGGATGTCCGCGCCGGACGTCTTCATCACGTCCTGCGGGCTGAGTACGTTGCCCTTCGACTTGCTCATCTTCTCATCCCCCTTTTCGTCGAGGATGAAGCCGTGCGTCAGTACCACGTCGTAGGGCGCGCGCCCGCGCGTGCCGCAGCTCTCGAGCAGCGAGGAATGGAACCAGCCGCGATGCTGGTCCGAGCCTTCGAGATACATGACGCGGTCCGCACCGCCGTCACGGATACGTTGGATTCCGGCGAGACCGGGGAACTGCGCCGGATCCTCGAAGGTGAACGCGTGTGTCGATCCGGAATCGAACCACACGTCGAGCACGTCGCGCACCTGCTCCCAGTTCGCAGGATCGTACTTGGGCTTGAGGAAGCGCTCGGCCGCGCCGGCCGCAAACCACGCGTCAGCGCCTGCGTTCGCGAACGCGTCGGCAATGGCGGCGTTGACGGCCTCGTCCCGCAGGATGTCGCCTTCCTTGAAGGTTCCGTGGTCGGACTTCGCGACGAACACGGAGATCGGCACGCCCCACGCGCGCTGCCGCGAGACGACCCAGTCTGGCCGGTTGGCGATCATGCCGTTGATACGGTTCTCGCCCGTCTCCGGCACCCACTCGGTGGCGCGGATCTCGTCGAGTGCGATCTGGCGCAGCGTACGCAGCGGCGCAGGCACGATGTCGCCTTCAACGGTCGTCAGCGGCGAAAGGGACTTGTCCATCGCAATGAACCACTGCGGGGTGTTGCGGAAGATGATCGGCTTCTTCGAGCGCCACGAGTGCGGATACTGATGCTTCAGGCGGCCGCGCGCGATGATGTTGCCGGCGTCGCTGAGCGCCTTGATCACGGCATCGTTGGCGTCGCCCTTGTCCCCATTTTCCTTCAGCACGCGCTTGCCGGTGAAGCCGGGCGCTTCCTTCGTCAGCACGCCGTCCGCATCGACCGTGAACGGGATGGTGGTATCGATGCCGCGGTCGCGCAGCGCCTTCTGGTTCGCGATCCAGATGATGTAGTCGTCCGCGCCGTGCCCCGGCGCCGTGTGCACGAAGCCTGTGCCGGTGTCGTCGGTGACGTGATCGCCGTCGAGGAGCGGGACGTCGAAGTCATAGCCGAGCACGGCGAGGGGATGCGTGCTCACGAGCCCTTTGAGATCGTTGGCATTGACGCTGCACCGGCGCTCGTAAGCGTCGACCTTCGACGACTTCATCACGCCTTCGGCGAGCTTGTCGGCGAGGATGTATTTGTCGCCAACCTTCGCCCAGTTGCCTTCCGGTGCGGCCGTGACCTCGTAGAGACCGTAATCGATCTTCGACGAAAAGCTGATCGCGCGGTTGCCAGGCAGTGTCCAAGGTGTTGTCGTCCAGATCACCACGTTGGCACCTGCCAACTCGCTGGGGAACGTTGTGGATGCCTGAATTTCGTTCCCCGGCGTGAACATCTGAGCTTTGATGCCGGCAGAGACCGGAAACTTCACCCACACCGCATCGCTCGTGTAGTCGTGGTACTCGACTTCCGCTTCCGCCAGCGCCGTCTTCTCGACCACGCTCCACATCACGGGCTTCGAGCCCCGATAGAGAAGCCCGTTGGCCGCGAACTTCATCAGCTCGCGCGCGATGGTCGCTTCCGCCGGATAGCTCATCGTCAGGTAAGGATGGCCCCAGTCGCCGATCACGCCGAGCCGCTGAAACTCCTCGCGCTGCACGTCCACCCACTTGGCAGCAAACGCCCGGCACTCGTCGCGGAACGCATTGATCGCGTCAGCATCGGAGAAGTTCGGCTTTTCCTTTCCGTTGGCGCGGTACTGCTCCTCGATCTTCCATTCGATCGGAAGGCCGTGGCAATCCCAGCCGGGCACGTAGTTGGAATCGAAGCCCAGCATCTGCTGGCTCTTGACGACGAGATCCTTGAGGATCTTGTTGAGCGCATGCCCGATGTGGATGTTGCCGTTGGCGTAGGGAGGACCGTCGTGCAGCACGAACTTCGGCCGCCCCTTGGAGGCCTCGCGCAGTTCGCGATAAAGGTCGCGGCTCTTCCACCGCTCGAGCAGCTTCGGCTCGAGCTGCGGAAGTCCCGCCTTCATCGGAAAGTCGGTCTTCGGCAGGTTGAGCGTGTCGCTCCAATCGCGCGCGCCCGTCCCGGTCGCCGCCGCATCTCCCGCCACGCCAGTATCCTTAGCCATTGCCCGTCTTTCTCGTGCGTTCGAAGAGTGCTTCCGGAAAAGTG
Organism: Hyphomicrobium sp.; assembly: GCF_051860585.1. Taxonomy (GTDB): domain Bacteria; phylum Pseudomonadota; class Alphaproteobacteria; order Rhizobiales; family Hyphomicrobiaceae; genus Hyphomicrobium_C. The sequence goes on along the minus strand of NZ_JBHYDS010000001.1, from coordinate 258,073 downwards.
TGCAGCGGTTTTCCGATAAGAAGCACGACAAACAAAGTAGAGGTGCTTCCGGAAAAGTGTGCAGCGGTTTTCCGATAAGAAGCACGACAAATAGAGATCTAGGGTCGTTCCGTGATCGCATGGAAGCGCGGGACGACTCTAGAGGCGGGTTCTAGCAACCCGAGCGCCAAGACGCAAAGAGGAGGGCGCAACGGCCGGGACGCCCAACCCTGCCTGCGTGCATTTGCCCAGGATCGTCCGGGCAGGATCAATCGGCCTGGATCAGCCAGAAAGTCGTGCCGCATCCGCCGCCACGGCAGCTTTATGCGCCGGACGGGCCTCCAGGCGCGCCACATAGTCGAGGTATTCCGGCCGTTCGGGAATGACCTTGAACCCCAGCATATAGGCGACCCCGGAGCCCACCATCACGTCCGCGGCCGAGAAGCGCTCGCCGAGCAGCCACGGGCCCGGCTTGAGCCCACCGGTGAGCGTATCGAGGACGTCGGCGGGCTTGCCCCATCCGACGGTCGAGGCCGGCGACTCGCGTTTCATGAACATGTCGGCGCAGGCGGGCTCGAAGCAGCTGCCGTAAAAGAACAGCCAGCGGAGATAAGCGCCGCGCTCCGGCGCATCGATGGCGGGCGCGAGGCCTGCGCTCGGATACTTGTCCGCGAGGTAGGTGAGGATCGCCGGGTTCTCGGTGACGATGGTGTCGCCGTCGCGCAGCACCGGGATCTTCCCCATCGGGTTGATCTTGAGGAATTCGGGCGTCTTGTGCTCGCCCGCCTTGAGGTCGATCGGCACGATCTCGAACGGCTCGCCGAGCTCATGCAGCATGTAATGCACCACCGTCGAGCGCGACTGCGGGTTGTGATAGAGCGTCAGCATCCGTTGTCCTTTCAGCTTAGCGCCAATCGCCAAGTGCGGCGTTGACGAGCGCGAGCGCCGCCACCGCGGCCGTGTCAGCCCGCATGATGCGCGGCCCGAGCGAAAGCGCGATGGATTCGGGCCGTGCGAGGATCATCTCCCGCTCATCGGGCGAAAATCCGCCTTCGGGCCCGATCAGCACCGCCATCGGCCCGGGCTTGAGATCCGCGAGCGCGGCCAGCGGGCTCGCGTGCGCGGCGCCTTCATCGCAAAAGATCAAGCGCCGGTCCGGATCCCACTGCGCCAGCAAGGCGGTCAGCTTGAGCGGCTCGGCGACCGCAGGAACGCGGAGCACGCCGCACTGTTCCGCAGCCTCGACCACGTTGGCGCGCATGCGGTCGAGATTGACGCGTTCGGCAATCGTATGTCGCGTGATGACGGGCACGAGACGCGCGACGCCAAGCTCGGTGGCTTTTTGCACCATGTAGTCGAGACGCGAACGTTTGAGCGGCGCGAAGATGTAATCGACATCCGGGCCGCCCGTCTGCGCGCGGGTCTGCTCCAGCGCTTCCAGCGCCGCGCCGCGCTTCCCGGCTGCCTCGAGGCGTGCGCGCCATTCGCCGTCACGGCCGTTGAAGATCAGGATGTCGGCCCCGTCGCCAAGGCGCAGCACGGTACGCAGATAGCTTGCCTGTTCGGGCGAGCACGTCACCCGCGAGCCGCCGGCCAGCGGGGCATCGACAAACAGACGCTGCGAAGTGAAATCATGGATCGCCATGCCGCTTCCATATCCGAAAGGGCATCGCGATCCAACATGCGTTGACGGAATTTGGCTCTTCACCTAGCATTCCTGTCGCGGTAGCAAGCCGCACCCGGATCCGCGGGAAGGGCAGAGCCCACTTGCTTCGGCACACGTTCAGTCTTCAACCTTTGTGCAGCCGTTTTGCGGATCGTCGGCGCTTCATGCACGGAGGTTATGATGAAGCGGCTTCCCGCACGGCCGAATCTCGGCCAGTTGAAAAAGCAGGCGAAAGACCTGCTCGCCCAGGTCCGGAACGGCGACACCAAGGCGATCGCGCGATTTCGGCAGTTCCTTCCTGCGGCCGCCGCCGGAAGTCTCGCGGACAACGCGCTGCGCCTGCGCGACGCGCAATCCTGCATCGCGCGCGAATACGGCTTCCCGTCATGGCCGGATCTGAAAAGCTTCGTCGAGGCTCGCAATGCAACGGCCGCCGATCCGGTGGAGACGATCCTAAACCTATGGCGGCTCCTCTATGCCGGAGACATCGTCGGCGGGACGAACCGCGCCCAGCCTCACGTCGCCGCACGCGTGATCGGCGAGCAGCCGGAGCTTGCGAACGCCGATCCGTACCTCGCCTGCGCCGTCGGCGACGAAGCCACACTGAGGCGCGAGACGGCGCGCGATCCGGCCTGGGTCAAACACGCAGGTGGCCCACTGACGCTGCCGCCGCTGGTTGCCGTCACGCATTCGAGTCTCGGGCGCCTGCCCGCTTATCGCGACCGCCTGCATGCGTCGGCACGCCTGCTCCTCGAAGCTGGCGCCGATCCGAACCAGAGCGTCGCCAATAGATGGGCGGCATCGCCCGATACGGCCGACGAGCGCAATATGCTATCGGCGCTTTATGGTGCCGCGGGACAGAACCACGATCCCGCCCTGACGAAACTGCTCCTCGAACACGGCGCCAATCCGAATGATGGCGAGTCGCTCTATCACGCGCTCGAAAATCCGGCCTGCACGTCGCTTCTGCTGGAGGCTGGCGCGCGCGTCACCGGTTCGAACGCGCTCTATCGCGCCCTCGACCTCGACGACGTGACTCCGTTGCGTCTCCTTTTGGCCCATGGGGGCGACGCGAACGAGCCGCCGTCGGGACCGCCGGCATCAGATTGGGGTACTCCGCTGCTGTGGGCCATACGGCGCAGGAGATCGCCCGCGCACATCGAGGCGCTCCTTGCGGCAGGGGCAGATCCGTTGGCCTGCACGCCGCGCGGAGAGAGCGCCGAGCTGCTGGCCCTCAAGTTCGGCCTGCCCGAGGTCGCCCGCAGGCTTCGCGCCGCCAGCGGAAAGGAAACGGCCCTCTCGGCCAAGGACGCCTTCATCGCCGCAAGTGCTCGCGGCGACGCGGCGGCGGCGCGCGACCTCCTCGCCGGGCACACCGGCTTGATCGCCGCCCTTGCCGAGCCGGAGCTTCGGCTGCTGCCCGAACTTGCCGCCCAGGGTGCGGCGGACGCCGTGCGGACAATGGTCGAACTCGGTTGGCCGATCGATGCGCGCGGCGGCGATTGGAAGGCCTCGGCGCTGAACCACGCGGTGTTCCGCGGCGACGCGTCTCTCGCCCGCTTCCTGCTGGAGCACGGCGCGCAATGGACGGAGGAGCATGGGTTCGGCGACAACGTCCTTGGATCGCTCTCGTGGGCGTCGTGCAACGAGCCGGTTGAAGGAGGCGATTGGGCGGCATGCGCCGTAGCCTTGCGCGCCCACGGCGTGCCGGGCAGCGAGCCGGATCCGCAAGGCACGGATGCGGTCGTGACGGGCGGCGTCCGCCGGCGCTTCTCCGACGAGGTGACCGAGATCCTGCTCGCGCCGCCTCCGTCTCCGGCCTCAACTCCGGACCCCAACTCCGGACCATGAGTTGCCGTGGAACGCCGTGGCGGCTAACGTCCGGCGCAATCGAGAGCGAGGACCACGACGCAATGATGGCAAGCGCGGCCAGCCCGGGCCAGGAGCCCAATGACGGCGGAAAGGCGGTCGCCGATGCCGAGGCAGGCAACTGGGTGGATCGCCTGGCCCCGGCTTCCTGGCGGCCCTACCTGCGCCTGGCCCGCATGGATCGCCCCATCGGCACCTGGCTGCTGCTGTTTCCGTGCTGGTGGTCTCTGACGCTTGCCGCCGTTTCGAACGGCCAGCCGTATCCCGACATGTGGATGCTGCTGTTGTTCGCGGTCGGGGCGGTGGTGATGCGCGGGGCAGGCTGCGCCTACAACGATTACGTGGATCGCGAGTTCGACGCGCGTGTTCAGCGGACGGCCAGCCGGCCCATTCCATCCGGGCAAGTCTCGCCGGAGGCGGCGCTGCTGTTCGTCGTGGCGCTGTCTTTGATCGGCTTCCTCGTGCTGATCTGGTTCAACCTCTTCACGATTCTGCTCGGCATCGCGTCGCTCGCGCTGGTTGCCATCTACCCGTACATGAAACGGTTCACCTACTGGCCGCAGGCGGTTCTCGGCCTCGCCTTCAACTGGGGCGCGCTGATGGGCTGGGCGGCCGTCAAAGGCTCGCTCGGCTGGCCGCCGATCCTGCTCTACGCCGGCTCGGTGCTGTGGACGATCGGCTACGACACGATCTACGCCCACCAGGACACCGAGGACGACCTGATGCTGGGCCTGAAGTCCACCGCGCTGACGTTCGGGGAGGACACGCCGTTCTGGATCGGAAGCTTCTACGTCGCCGCGCTGCTGCTTTGGATTGCGGCCGGCTTCCTCGCCGGCACGCATCTCGTGTTCTTTTTCGGCGTCGCCCTCGTCGGGCTGCAGATGGCGTGGCAGGTCTCGACTTTGGATACGAACGACGCCGGCAACTGCCTGCGCCGCTTCCGCGCCAACCGCGACGTGGGCGCCGCGATCTTCCTCGCGCTCGTCACGGACACGCTGCTGTCGTGGTGGGCCGGCCTCAGCTGACCCACGCCCTCGGCATCAGCCCAGTAAGTAGTCGAGCCCGGTGATCGGAAACGGCCTCCGCAGCCGCGTTAGCGCTTGTCGGTGGCTTCTTCTTCGGCGGCTTCCTCGTCCTGCGCGCCCTTCATCTCTTTCAGCTTGGCGAACATGCGGGCTTCTTCCTCGGCGGGCGTTTCTTCGCGCGCCTCGGGTGCCTCTCTCGGCTGCATGATCTCGGCCGTCGGACGGAAAGCGCCGTCGCCATCGTCGTCGTCGTTATCGTAGTCGGCAGGCGCCGTCGTCTCTTCGGTCGGCAGCAGCGTGCCGGCCTTGATGGCTTCCTTGTTGGCCTCGCGGCGCTCGCGGTCCATGCGGCGCGCGGCGCGCTTCACTTCGTTGTCGAGATCGGTCTGCGAGCAGAGCCCGAGCGTCACCGGATCCTGCGGCACGAGGTTCGGAGAGTTCCAGTGCGTCCGGTCCTTGATCTGCGCGATCGTCGGCTTCGTCGTGCCGACCAGGCGCATGAGCTGGCTGGTCTTCAGTTCCGGGTGGTTGCGCAGCAGCCAGAGCACCGCGTTCGGACGGTCGTGGCGGCGCGAAACCGGCGTGTAGCGCGGTCCGCGCTTGGAGATCGCTTCCGGCATGATGACCTTGGGCTCGGCGATGCGGAGCGAATGCGACGGGTCCTTCTCCGCGATCTCGATTTCGTCGCGCGTAAGCTGGCTCGACGTCACGGGATCGTGGCCCTTGATACCCTGCGCCACGTCTCCGTCGGCGATGCCTTTGACTTCGAGGACATGGAGGCCGCAAAACTCGGCGATCTGCTCGAAGGACAGCGAGGTATTTTCGACCAGCCAAACGGCAGTGGCCTTTGGCATCAGGGGCTTACGGTCGCTCATAGCGGCTCTTCTCCGGGCTTTCACGGGGCGAACCGCGAAAACCATTTCGTTGAATGGAATTGGGGGATTGCATCTTATACCGCAAATTGCGGCTTGAGCGCAACACCTGTCGGTTGGCGCCCGCCGGCCCGGCGGAGGCGCGCCGAGTTGCGCGCGGGCGGCGACGCCGCTAGACCATGGCCACGGAACGAGCCCCGGCAGGAGAGAGCGCTTCATGACAGCCCCCAGCATCATCTATTTCGAAGACCTCTCGGTCGGCCAGGAAGCCTCGGTTTCGAATACGGTGAGCGAAAAGGACATCCAGTTGTTTGCGGATGTCTCGGGCGACCGCAACCCCGTCCACCTCGACGCCGACTATGCCGCCACGACCATGTTTAAGGAGCGCATCGCCCACGGCATGCTGTCTGCGGCCTACATTTCAGCCGTCTTCGGCATGAAGCTGCCCGGCCCGGGTGCGATCTACATTTCGCAGACCCTGGCCTTCAGGGCGCCGGTCAAGATCGGCGACACGGTGGTGACCACGGTCAAGCTGGTCGAACTGGTCCCAGAGAAGAAGCGCGCGCGCTTCGAGACCGTCTGCGCCGTCAACGGCAAGCCGGTCCTCACCGGCGAAGCCCAGCTCATGATCCCATCCCGTCCGGCCGCCTGAGCAACGCGCCGCGGCGGCCTGCCGAAAACGAGCGCCGAAGGGAGCAACATGCGCATCGTCCACGGCTACCGAGCGGTCCCGCCTGAGGCCATGGGCGCGTCACTCGCGCTGGGAAATTTCGACGGCGTCCATCGCGGCCATCAGGTGCTGATCGGGAAGGCCGTCGAAGCCGGGCGACGCCTGTCCCGTGCCGCAGGCGTTCTGTTGTTCGAGCCGCATCCGCGCCAGTTCTTCAAGCCGGACGCCCCTCATTTCGAGCTGACGCCGCTCGAGTCCAAGCTCGCGTTGTTCGATGCGCTGGGGCTGGACATGGCCGTCGTGCTCCCCTTCGATGCGGCGCTCGCGAACCTCGATGCCGGGCGCTTCGTCGAGGACATTCTCGTTCGCGCCCTGGCCGTCTCGCACGTCGTTGTCGGCTATCACTTTTTCTTCGGAAAGAACCGCGCCGGCTCGGTCGAAACACTCAAGCAAGCCGGCGCGGCGCACGGCTTCGGCGTCACGGTCGTCGAGCCGGTTTCCGACCGCGGCGAACCCTTTTCCTCGACGGCCGTCCGCCTCAGGCTTGCCGAAGGCGACGTCCGCGGCGCGGCCGAGGCGCTGGGCCGACCGTGGAGCGTGCGCGGCCCGGTCGTCGGCGGCGCCATGCGCGGCACGGACATGGGCTATCCAACGGCCAACATCGCGCTTCCCAAAGGCACGGCGCTGGGGCACGGGATTTTCGCGGTGCGCGTTGCGCTGGAGGGCCGCCACCTGGAAGGCGCGGCCTACCTCGGCACCCGGCCGACATTCGACGACGGCCATCCGGTGCTGGAGGTGTTCCTGTTCGATTTCGACGCGGATATCTACGGCCGCGAAATCGAAGTCAGCTTCATCGACAAGGTCCGGGACGACCGCAAGTTCGCGACCTCGGAAGATCTGGTGCGCCAGATGGATGAGGACTGCGCCAGGGCGCGCGAGATCCTCTCGGCAGACAGCCTTAAGTGAGCGCTAGAGTGCTTCCGGAAAAGTGGGAACCGGTTTTCCGATAAGAAGCACGATAAAATAAAGGGCTAGAGTCTTTCCGCGATTCAACCAAAAACCGGAAAGACTCTAGAACGTCGGAATGCTTCCCGGTGCTTTTTCGCCGGGCTTCCGGCCGGCCTTGCCGAGCTTCATGATCTCCCGCGACCCGTCCGGATAGGCGAGCGTCACGTATTCACACGCCCGGTCCAGGGCGAGAATGGACCGCAGGATGCGCTGCCCGGCATCCGAGCCGTCGTTGATGAGATCGAAGTCCATCGGACCGGCGTGATAGGTGCAGGCGGCCGATCCGCCGGGCTGCTTCTTGTTAGGGACCGTCTCGCCGTCGAGCGTGAAGGCGGCGGCGGCGATCCCGGCGACGATGATGCCGCCCGCTATCATTGCCTCGTTCTTCATAGGCGTTGCTCCATCCACGACCGCCGCCCGGACCTTTCTCCGGCGCGGAGCGATTCGTTTACGTTCCCTCCCTATCATCGCAAGCTGGCGCGGAGCCTGTTCGGCCCTGATACCGAACGGCCGGCCCGCGCATGCGGTGCTGCAACGATGACTATGCAAGTCAGAACGCTCCTGACATTTCTCACCTGCGCCTCGATGCTGGGCTTCGCGGCGGTCCCGGCGGTCGCCGAGCGTCCGGATGCCCCGGACGCGATCAGCGCCATCGCGACCGGCCGGCCATCGTCATCGAGCCGAACATCGATCTTTCCCGCCCTCGCAAGCCCGATCCGAACACCCCGGACGTCATTATGGGCGAGGTCGAGCAGTGCTCGGCGGCCGGCGTCCTCTCGTTCGTCGATTGTCTGCGCGGGAACTATGGACCGGTCATGATCCGGCGGCTGGAGGCCTGCGTGGCCTCGGAAACCATACCGGACGATCTCTCCCGTGTTGCCGCTTGCCTTCCCCGGCCGCGTCTGCGCTGACTTGAGACCCTACGCGCGGCCGGAGTGGCCGGGCAGCGACGGCCCAGCAGGCGTCAGCCATGGTGGGGCCGGTCAACCCCTTGTGAAGGCGTCCGCCTCTCGCCATAACTCCTGCCGAGCAATGCCCGCCCAAACAAACTTGTGGCACGACCAGAGGCCCACGCATGTCGACCCGCCAGGACGGGGCCAAGAGCCCGCTCGCGCGCAATCGCGCCGACCTTGTCGGCTGGATTGCGGCCGGAGAGAAGCCGAGGGACGCCTGGCGCATCGGCACCGAGCACGAGAAGTTCGTCTTCTACACCGAGACCCTTGAGCCGGTGCCCTACGCGGGACCGCGCGGCATCCGCGCGCTCATGGAGCACATGATCCTCCGTTACGATTGGGAGCCGATCCTCGAAGGCGACAACATCATCGCGCTGAAGCGCCCGGACGGCGATCCGGGCGGCACGATCAGCCTCGAGCCCGGCGGCCAGTTCGAGCTGTCCGGCGCGCCCGTCAGAACGCTGCACGAGACCGCGGACGAAACGCAGGGTCATCTGCGCGAAGTGCTCGATGTCGGCGAAGACCTCGGCATCGGGTTTCTCGGCGTCGGCTTTTCGCCCAAGTGGACGCTGGACGAAGTCCCGCGCATGCCCAAGGAGCGCTACAAGGTCATGACGCGCTACATGCCGCAAGTCGGCAAGCGCGGCCTCGACATGATGTACCGCACCGCGACCATCCAGGTGAACCTCGACTTCGCGGACGAGGCGGACATGGTCAAGAAGCTGCGTGTCAGCCTTGCGCTACAGCCCATCGCAACAGCGATGTTTGCGTCATCGCCGTTCACGGAAGGCCGCGTCAACGGCATGAAATCGCTGCGCAGCGAGGTCTGGCGCGAAACGGATCCGCGCCGCACCGGCATGCTGCCCTTCGTCTTCGAGGACGGCATGGGCTATGAGCGCTATGTCGACTACGCCCTCGATGTTCCGATGTACTTCGTCTACCGCGGCGGCCGTTACATCGATGTCGCCGGCGCTTCGTTCCGCGACTTCATGCAGGGCAAGCTGGCCGCGATGCCGGGCGAGCTGCCGACCATTGACGACTGGTCGGATCACCTGACGACGCTGTTCCCGGAGGTGCGCCTGAAGCGCTTTCTCGAAATGCGCGGCGCGGATGGCGGACGTTGGACGCGCATCTGCGCGCTTTCGGCATTTTGGGTCGGCCTGCTCTACGACGACGTCGCGCTCGATGCCGCGTGGGACCTCGTCAAGACGTGGACGGCCGAAGAACGGCAGGCGCTGCGCGAGGCGGTGCCGCGCACCGCGCTGGCGGCGCCGTTCCGCGATACGAACGTCCAGCAACTCTCTCTGGAGGCGTTGCGCATTTCCCGGCTCGGCCTGCGCAACCGCCGCGAGATCAACGCCAAGAGCCAGGACGAGACCATCTACCTGGCCCCGCTCGAACGCCTCGTCGGCTCCGGGCGGACGGTGGCCGACGAGCTTCTCGAGCGTTTCGAAGGCCCCTGGCGCGGCTGCATCGATCATGTGTTCGAAGAATTCGCATTTTAGCGGACCGGGAGAGGCGTGCGGACACGCCAGCACGGAACGAACCGGACCGCCCGCGCGATTACCCCTCCGTAGGCCACGGCTCGAATGTGCGACTTGGAGCTAAAACCTCAAACGCGCCCGGTGCTTGACCGCCGGTTCAGGTAACGTTCATCGTACGCAGCGTAAACCATCTTTCGCATTGGATGATGGCCTCTGCTTCTTGCGTGATCGCTGGTAGGATTGCGGCCAACGTCATGCGGACAGCAAGCAGCGAAACGAGAAGGAGACTGACGTCGTGAGCCGGACACTAAGCCTAGCCATCGCCGCCTTGTGCGTGGCGGCAGCTTCGTCCGCGCTTCCCGAAGTCTCGGTCGCGAACGACTGCGCTCAGCGGTGCTACGCGCAGGAAAACTCGTGCCGCCGCGCCACCAAGGACAGCCCCACCTGCGGCGCGCAGGTCACCCGCTGCCTGCAGGGCTGCCGCGCGCAGCGTTAAGAAGTAGGCCGGGGATCTTCCCCCGGCTTGTTCAAGCGTCTCGGATCACCAGGTCCACTGTACGCCAGCGCGACCGCCGATGATGTTGCCGGCGCTATAGGTCTTGTACTCCGACCAGCCAGCACCGACCGACGCGTCAACGGCGATCCGGTCTCCAAACGAGACGCAGTTGCGGCACATGACGCCGATCGCGCTCCACGCCACCGCATTGCCGTCGCCGTTGAAATTGCCCCAACCCACACGCATACCGAAGTTCTCCGACTGGGTGAGCGAAGGCGCCTCCGCGGCGAGCGCGAGCGACACGCCGGCCTGCAGCCGGGCAATGGCCTCGAATGTTGTCCCGTGGTCGGTCGCGAGGTTGCCCGCGGCGTCTGTCGTTGCGAGCTGCAACGGTCCTGACTGGCGGTCGACACTCTGTTGGGACGTTATGCCGGGAGCTGTGTAGGTCTGCGAAGCCGATCCAAGCATGACCTGATTGTCATAAGTCGTGCTTGCGCCCGTACCGAGGGCCGTGGAGTTGGTGTGTCCGGCATTGACGACTGAGCCCGTACCAACTGCATTGCTGTTGTCGGCCAACGCGCGCGAGCCCTGTCCGATGGCCGAGGAATTCGCGCCAAACGCGCCAGCGCCGGTTCCCACGGCGACAGCGTTGATTTGGGTCGCCGAAGAATCTCCGATCGCGATGGAGCCCGCGCCCCGCGCATCCGAACTCCAGCCCACCGCCGTTGCGCTGACCCCCGACGAATCGGCGTTGGCGCCGATCGCCGTCGAGTTGACGGCACGCGCGTCCGAGCCGATGCCGTAAGCAGAAGCGTTGTTTGCGTGCGCCTCTGCAAATGCGCCACTGGCGGTTCCACCGATCGTGCCTGTGGCAACCGTCGCGCCGAACCCGTTAGCTGTCGCAAAAGACGTACCCGTGACGGTCGCGAAAGCCCCGGTCGATGTTGAGCCAAAGCTGGTGCTGGCGTCGGAGCCGAATCCGGCCGCAGTCGCGAATGAGCTGAAATCCGAGTTTGAAAGTGCGCCGGTCGCAGTCGAGCCGAAAGTCTGCAATGCCGAGGCGCCTGCGCCGGTCGCGGTCGAAAGAGTACCGTCGACGACAGCGCCCGGGCCTATCGCCACAACGCCAGCGCCGGTCGCGGACGCTTGGTCGCCGATTGCGACCAGGCTGTTGCCGCTCGCCGACGCTGCGTTGCCGACAACGATGTTGCGATTGCCGGTCGCGGTCGAGGCGTTGCCACCAACAAAGTTTGCACTCCCGTCAGCGGTGTTGTCGTTGCCGGCCACTTGGTTCTCAGAACCAGTTGCGGTGTTGGTATTGCCCGCCACCTGATTGCGGTCGCCGGTCACGGTATTGTCGTTGCCTGAAACTTGGTTGTCGTTTCCGGTCACCGTATTGGGATCGCCAGCAACGAAGTTGTTATCGCCGTCCACCTGGTGGCCGCTTCCCAAAACGGTGTTATTCGCGCCACCGTTGAGAATTGCGATTCCGTTGCCAAGGACGCTGTTGTTCCCGCCAATTCCGGTCGAATTGTCCTTGCCGATCGCAATGTCGTTCTCGCCGCCCGCGCTTGACGCTCCTACCGCGATCGAATTCAGACCGGATGCGTCCGAGTTCGCTCCGAGCGCCGTTGCGCCGCCGCCTGTTGCCTTCGCGTTCGTGCCAAGCGCGGTATCGTTCGCGTTAGACGCGACGGAGCCGTTGCCGACGGCGACTGCGTCCCGGTGGCCGGTGAAGGCTTCGGCACCGCCAGTACCTGCACCCGACAGCGCGCCACCTCCCAAAGTGATACCGCTGGAGTAGGTCGTGCCGCTCGCGTCGCCGATCGTGATCGCGCCGCCAAAGGCGGACATGCCCTGCGTCGTCTTCACCTGGCTGGCGGTCACGTTCCCGCTGGCATTGACGTCTCCGTCCACGCCGACATCATCATTGAAAATGGAAACGCCGGATACGTTCACGCCGCCGTCCGTCACCGTAACGGTGCCTGTGAATGTGGTGTCGCACAGCGGCAAGGTTTCCGTCACGTAAGCGTTCAGGTCGGACTGCTCATGACTGAAGACCTGAGCCGCGATCTGCGAGGCAACGCCTCCGACGGTGGATCCGGCCCCGACAATAGCGGCAGCAAGCGCGACGGCATCAACGCCTGATGAAATTGTTAGGGCGGTTGCAGCTCCAGCGGAGACCAAAAGACCCGGCGCTGCCGCAAGAAAGGGGTCTCCTGCCGCAGCCGCCACAAGGCCACCTGCTAGCACACCAAACGAAGCCGCTTGTGCGGAGGCTGCAACCTCGGAGGCGATGAGACCGGTGACGCTGGCGGCGGCGCCGACTGCGTTTGCTGCAAGGCCGACGTCGTTGGCGATCAAGGCCTGCTTACCAAGATCGTTGATGGCTTTTGTATATTGCCATGCGCACCCTCCATCTCCGACGTTGGAGAGCTGAGGTGTGCTGGTGATCAACGCCGCCGGCGTTGCCGGTGTCGCCGCTCCTGCGCCGGTATTGGACCCGGCCGCTGATACCGGCCCGGCGGCGACGATACTCATCGCGAACACGCTGACCGCTGACCGCAAACGCGTTGTATGGCGAGGCGCAATGGCGCCGGGCTTCGGGATCTGTTCCATCGGTACGCAACTCCACATACGCTTACGCAGCTTGCGGAGGACGCGACGAACGGGATCGTGAGGCACGCCGCTCGGACTCAGCGGATCCGAAATTCTTCCAGAAGCTACATTCACAAGCGCATTTTCGTTGGTGCAGAACAACAGCAAACGGCTCAGTTAACCAACGATGGTCGTTGCTCCGATGTTGAACGGCAACAAGTCGAGCGTATGCAGAGTAAACTTATACGGAAGTTTACGTAGCCCCTGAGCAGATTGCCGATCAGTCGCGCTTGATCGGAGCTTCCGGCGCAGGCGCTGAAACCGCAGGAGAAGGCTGCGTGCCAATGTTGAGCGCATAAATCATCCACTCGCCCTCGACGCTCTCGAACAGGAAATCGAAGTGCACGCGCTGTGGGACGGTGTCGAAGAAGCCGTTGAGGCGCAGTTCGTTATTCTGGAGCGCCGGGACTTGCTGCATCGTTGGCGTAAAGAAAAGGACTGGCGAAAGGTCAAACTTGCTTTTGCGCAGGGCGGCGAAAATGCTCGCGAGCTTTTCCGCGCTGTTCGCGTCTTGAAAGCGCGGCGAGCCAAGGCCTCTGAGTACGGAATAATTCGCGGTTTTGTTGGCTTGGTTGATGGCAATCACCGTCGATCGGATCATCATGTTGATCTTGAAATCGTCGGGGAGTTCGGTAGCCGTAGTACTGACACCCTCTGTCGTCGCGAGAGTTGCTTTCGGGCCAGTCTGAGCAAGCGCGTCGCCGCTGAGACTGATTAACGCTGTAACCATCGCCAGACACTGACGCAAAATCATCGACGATTGCCCCACCCAGCTGCTCGAACACGTCCAGCTAGCTAACACAGCGATCGGCGATCGACCGATGAATCTAAGGTCGAGTTTAACGGGCACATTAAGTATCCGGTCGATGGCCTGCGAAGAGCGACGGCGAGATGTTGATCGCCCGACGAAGTGCTAACCGAGCCGACGCCGGAACTCTTCATATCCGAACGTGCGCACCACCTCGTAGCGGCCATCCTCGTGCAGCATCGCGAGATCCGGCAGCGGCGTGCCGTTGAACGTGGTGTTCTTCACGAACGAGTATTGCATCATGTCGCTGAAGATCACGCGCGAACCGGGCACCAGCGGCGCGTTGAACGAATACTCGCCGATCACGTCGCCGGTCATGCAGGTTTTACCGCCGAGAATGTAGGAGTGCGCGAGCACGCCGGGCTTTTCGGCGCCGAGAATGGCCGGCGTATACGGCACTTCGAGCACGTCCGGCATATGCGTCGAGGCGGACGCGTCCAGGATCGCGATCTCGCGCTCGTTGAAGTGCAGGCCGATGACCGTCGAGACGAGATATCCCGTGTCGACGACCAGCCCCGCGCCCGGCTCGAGATAGACCTCGACGCCGAACTCGGCCCGGAACGCCTTGAGCGCCGCGATCAGCTTGCCGACATCGTAACCGGGCTTGTTCATGTAATGGCCGCCGCCGAAGTTCACGGCCTTGACCCGGCGCAGATACGGCTCGAACGAGCGCGCGACATGCTCGATCAGGCCGACCGATCCGTCGGCCAGGGATTCGCACAGCGTGTGCACGTGAAAGATATCGATGTCGTCCCACGGCAGCTGGTCGATGTCCTCGACGGTCGTGCCGAACCGCGAGCACGGGGCGCAGGGATCGTAGAGCGCGCCACCGACGGTCGCGTTCGAATATCCGGGATTGATGCGCGCGCCGACGGCCAGCCCGCTGCGGCCGGAGGCACGCACGATGCTCACGACCTTCTCCATCTGCTCTGGAGAGTTGGCATAGATGTGATCCGCGATGCCCGTCAGGCGCTCGATTTCGCCGGGCCCGTAGGCCGGCGCGTAAACGTGAACCTCGCGGCCGAACTCCTCGCGGCCCATGCGCGCCTCGTATTCGCCGGACGCGGTCGTGCCGTCCAGCACGTCGCGCATCAGCGGAAACGCGGCCGGCATGGCCCACGCCTTGGTTGCGAGCAGGATCTTGACGCCGGCTTCCTGGCGCACGCGCGTGGCCGTCGCCAGATTCCGCTTGAGCGCCGCCACGTCGAGCACATAGGCGGGCGTCCGGATGTTGTCGGGAATCTGCGGGATCATGGTCGCTTGCGTTCCAAAATTGAGCGGGAGGCCCCGCCCGAGCCGGCGAAGAGGGGCGGAGCGCGCTATATGGCATCGCAATGTGAAGACTTCCAGCGCTTCGCCGCGAAGGTGAGGAAGAACAGCGCGAGATAGATCGTCAGGAATGCCAGGCCGCCAATCGCGGCCGAGAGGTCGTAGAGCGAGAGGCCGAGCAGGTAGTCCGGCCGCTCGGCGCCGAAGCTGGCAATGCCCGTGGCGGGCTTTGAGATCCCGCCCCATGCGCGCTCTGTGCCGAGCAGCAGGGCGTTGAGGCCAGCCGTCACGCCGCCCATGAAAGCCAGCCCGCAGGAGAGAAGCGCGAACGCGGTGCACCGGAGGAGCAACGGGCAGTCCTTGAGGAACAGCCACAATCCGACGATGTAGGCCGAGATCATTCCGAAGCTGACGGACACCACGGTGAGGACCAGTCCGGTCAGCTCGTTTCGGATCGACAGGATCTCGGCTTCGGACATGCTATCCCCCGGCATCGCAGCCTCGCGCGCGGCGAGGTCTGATCTGCGCGGGGTCGTCCGTCAAGCGACTTTTGCTAATGGCTGGCCGCGGGAGTGTCCGTATAGAAGTCGAGATCGTCCTCGATGTTCTGCGCCGCAATCCGCCAGTTCCCCGGCGCGTGCGTCGAGCGGCCGGGATCGGAGGCGTAGTTCTGGTCGACGATCGCCGCCACGGGCTCCGCGTTCTGCGCCGGGAACGCGCACAGCCGCGACGCTAGCCCCTGCAACTCGTTCATGATCACGGCGCGCCGCACTTCATGCTGAGCCGTCACCTGGCGGATTTCGGAAAGGAGCTTTTCATCGACGTGGTTGAGCGCGGCGTTGAGCGCGCGCACGAGCGCCTGCTCCTCCTGCGCGTTTTCCGCCAGACGTCGATGCATCTCCGCGAGCTTCTGGGAAAGTTGAGCCATGGGGGTCCCCGCTGTCTGAGATTCGAATCACACGATCAACGTTCAGCAAAATTTGTGACTCCACTGGGGACGCGCAACGCCACAATTGGTCCGACACCGGCCTTTTTTTATTCCAAGGCGAGACATTTTTTCGCGCCGGGCGAGTGGCGAGGGCGCCCCGAACAACGCCCGAAGCCATCTGAATAGGGCTTAAGAGTGGTTCCGGAAAAGTGGGCACCGGTTTTCCGATAAGAAGCACGATAAAACAAATGCTCTAGCGCGCCGGCTTCAGCGTTGCGGAGATGTGGTCGGCAACCGTCGCGATGACGCCATCGTCGCGCATGTACGCGTTGTGATAGAGCGCGTCGCTCAACCGCTTCCACATCACATCCGGATTGGGGATGCCGCCATCCGGCGCATCGTTGGCGACAACGCTGTTATAGAGGCCCTGCGCGGCGTCGAACAATGCCGCGTCGTTGATCCCGCCGAGATCAATCGCCTCGATGCGCTCTTCGCGGGCCTGAACGAGATAGGGCGGCAGCCGCGTCACGCCGACGAGCTTGTACGGCCCGTCGCCTCCGAATGCCGCGCCGATCACGCCGCCGTGGATCGCCGACGTGAGGAACTTGGCGTAGAGGAACGCCCCGCCCGCGCGCGCGATGAGCCAGATGGCGAAGAATACCGCGCCGTACACGACCGGCACGAGCAGCAGGAACGTGAAGTCCGCAGCCGTGCCGAGCCCGAACTCTCCGGCCCGCACCTTCGTCAGGATCGGATCGAGGAAATAGGAGCCGGTCCACATGAAGAACAGCGCAGTGCCCACGACGCCTGCCAGAGACGCGAAGGCCGTCAGCGACCGCATGGCCGAGGCCGTCTTGACGTACTGCGGCGAAATCTGCGCCGCCCGCTCGAGCAACTGCATGGCTTCGTCGCGGGGGCTGTGCACCACGAGCCATTGCGAGGGCGCGAGCGACGCTGCAAGCAGCCGCGTGGCGAGACGGCGACGCGCGAGCTTGCGCAACCCCGCAGCGAGGCTCCACAGCCCGAGCGCCAGCAGGCCGCCGAAGACCACCACAGCTTCGATCTTCTTGGTCCTGTCCGACGGCAGGATCTCGGCCAGATACCAGACCATGATCGGCGGAATGACGAGCCCGAGCAGGGCCTGGAACAGCGCGATCAGCATCGGCACGGTTTTGAGACGGCGCGCGAAGAACGGTGTGCCGAACGAAATGATGCCGCCGCGATGCGTCGATCGCCGTGCGCGCGTCAGCCCTTCAACGGTGACGTTGCCGCCGTGGCTGTGTGCGATAATCGCGTGCGGCCGGCCGGCCGCATCGAGCTTGCGCAACGAGCGCGCCAGCTCGGCCGCGCCGCGCAGGCGATCGAAGTCCGAGTTCTGCCCGCTCCAGTGCAGCGGCACGATTTCGACGCCGCTAACGCCGCGCTGCGCGAGGTCATAGATCAAGCGTTCCGTGAACCTGGACCCGCGCTGCCACCAGCGCTCGCCCTCGTCGTCGGCGTGCGCATCGTTCGTGCCGTGCACCGTGACGATGACGGGGCCGCGCGCAACGCTGCTGGGCAGGTCCGCAAAGCTCTGCTCGGTTCTGTCTTGCATCGACTGCTCCCCCGGGGACTGCGCATCGATCCGCATACCCGCCAACGCGACAGTTATCTCAAGGGAAACGGCCGTATGGGAACAAAAAAATGGGCGGCCCAAGCCACCCATTTTTCCGTGATTGATAAGAGAGCTTACGTCCGGACCGCGAACAGCTCCGCCTGGTCGGCGGGCGTCATGTCGAGGACGTGCCAGGGCAGGCCCTGCTTGGCGAGCTCGTCGAGGAACGGCTTCGAGGGAAGCTGCTCGACGTTGAACACGCCCTTGCCGGTCCACGCGCCCTGGAACATCTGGATCGCGCCGACGACAGGCGGCACGCCGGTCGTGTAGGACACGGCCTGCGCCTTGGTCTCCTTGTAGCACTGGGCGTGATCGCAAACGTTATAGATCAGCACCGTCTTGCGCTTGCCGTCCTTCGTGCCGTCGATGATGCAGCCGATCGATGTGCGGCCGGTGTAGTTCTCGCCCAGCGACGACGGCGGCGGCAGCAGCTCCTTCAGGAACTCCATCGGGATCACGGGATGGCCCTTGTACATGACGGGATCGATCCGCGTCATGCCCACGCTCTGCAGCACGTCGAGATGCTTGATGTAGTTGTCCGAGAACGTCATCCAGAAGCGGATCTGCTTCAGACCCTTGATGTTCTGGACGAGGCTCTCCTCCTCCTCGTGATAGATGAGGTAGCTCTTGCGCGGACCCACTTCCGGGTAGTCGATCATGCACGAGATCGTCAGCGGATCGATGTCGATCCACGCCCCGTTCTTCCAGTACTTGCCGCGCTGCGTCACCTCGCGGAGATTGATCTCCGGATTGAAGTTGGTGGCGAACGACTTGCCGTGGCTGCCGTCGTTGCAGTCGATAATGTCAATCGTGTCGATGGTGTCGAACAGGTGCTCCTGCGCATAGGCGCAGAAGATGTTCGACACGCCCGGATCGAAGCCGCAGCCGAGCACGCCCATGATGCCCTTCGAGGCATACTTGTCCTGGTAGGCCCACTGCCACGAGTACTCGAACTTCGCCACGTCGCGCGGCTCGTAGTTGGCCGTATCCATGTAATGCACGCCGGCCTTGAGGCAGGCATCCATGATCGGCAGATCCTGGTAGGGGAGCGCCATGTTGATCAGGAGATCCGGCTTGACGCGATCGAGCAGCGCGACGACCTCGTCGACGATGTCCGCGTCGACCTGCGAGATCTCGATCGGCGTGACGCAGAGCTTGGCGACTTTCTCGCAGCTCTCGAGGCGCCGGGACGCCAGATGAACCTTTTTGAAAACGTCGCGATTCATGGCGCACTTCTGCGCCGTGACCGAACCGGCCGCGCCGGCTCCGATAATGAGAACGCTGTCCAAGGAGAAGCTCCCTTAACAATGATTGGCGCGTCGCACTTCACTGGGACCGGACGCGATCACGGTCGAAAGAACAGCTCGCGTGCACAGCACTATGAGCAAGCGCCCGCAGATAGGCCAGAACCCCGCGCTTTTCAACGGCTCGCAGCGCTTTGCGGCGCCTTGGAGTGAAATAAATTTCGCGGCGGCCGCGACGGGGGTGGTCTTGCTGTCAAAAAAGCTTCATGCCGGGTGGCAGCGGAAGACCGCCGGTCACTTCGCTCATCTTTTCCTGGAGCTGCGCCTCGACCTTGCTTTTGGCATCACTCGACGCGGCGACAATGAGATCCTCGATGATCTCCGCCTCTTCGGGCTTGAGCAGCGACGGATCGATGCGGACGCGTTTCATGTCGCCCTTGCCGGTGAGCGTGACCGAGACCAGGCCGCCGCCGGACGAGCCGGTGACTTCGAGCGCACCAAGCTCCTCCTGCATGCGCTGCATGCGCGCCTGCATGTCCTGGACTTGCTTCATCATGCCCATCAGGTCTTTCATCGGTCCTCCTACCGGGTATCTATGTCCCGGAGTCTAGGCCATTTTCTCAGGTGCCGCATCGTGCCAAATCGCCCCCGGCGCGCTCGAAAAGCGCCATCGAGGATCTGAACTTCTTGGCGTCGAGTTCACCCAGGATGTCGCCCAGCGTCACGTCGCGGCGGGAGCACACCAGTCCGGCGCATTCCTTGAGACGGCCGCCAAGGATCGGGTGGGCGAGGTAGGCGCGCGCCTCGTCGAGGGACGAGATCGCATAACGCTCCGACATGGCGCTGCGGCCAAGGCCCTTCTCTTGCGGAAAGATGAACCAGATCCAGTGGGTGGTCTTGCGCCCGGCGCGCAGCTCACGCAGCACGGTCCCGTAGACGAGCGACTGCGCGTCCACGAAGCGTTGCAGGTTGAAGGGATCGTCCATGGCGCCAGCCTCCTCACGATCATACGTGGGAGCACGCGACGCGTCGCGAAATGCCCCGAGGCAAAAAAAGAGCCGGGCTTTCGCCCGGCCAAGTGTTCCAATCGCATCCTGGTGCGGGAGAAGGTGCGCGGAGCTACTCTTTCTTCTTTTTGTCGGTGATCTTGAAATTGGTATCGACGGTGATGGTGTACGTGCCGTCGGCGCACTCGGCTTTCGAAACGGCATAGAACCCGTCGCCGGACGAGATTTCACCGAGCTTGCAGCCTTCGGCCGTCAGCGACTTGGTGATGCCGTCAACGGTGGCTTTCGAGAACTTGCCTTCGGAAGCAGCGAAGGCGGATCCGGCCATGACCGTCAGCACGGCGATCGAAAGTGAAAAGCAACGCATGCGTGTCTCCCTCGTGCCCCCTCAGGGACGATGACAATCATCATGCTATAACATTGCTAATGTTGGACGGGGAGGGGACGAGGCGCTCCCGTCGAAAATCGGGAGCAATTCCCGGATGGGTGCAGCATGGCAGGCGGATGCGATCGCCGCATGCGCTTGGTGATCGCATCCGACATTTGAAACCACGCAAAACCACGTAAGCCTGTTTCCATAAGGGGCGGCAATAACGCAAATTACGCCGGCCGAAAAATCAATTTGGCTGAAATAGACGTTATCCGATGTGAAGGAGCGAACTGTCGCCGCGCGCGTTGAATTCGCAGGAACGCCGAAATGGTTTCGGCGAGAAATGTGATGAGGAACGCTTATGAAAATGTATCGCTCTGGTCTTGGCGCAGCCGCCCTTCTGTGCGCACCGCTGTTCGTCATGAATGCGTTTGCGGCACCGCAAGCGCCAAAGGCCCAGGCTGCGGGAGAGGCGCTCACCGATCCGTCGGTAATCGTTTTTGATCAGCGCAGCGGGAGCAAGGCCGTCAGCTTCAGCTACGTTTACCTGCCGACAGACGGTTACGTCGCGGTGTACGGCAGCGACGCCGAAGGCAAGGCGAAGGGCGACGTGCTCGGCTACGCTCCGCTTCCCGCCGGCGATCACCGCAATGTCAGCGTCGACCTCGGAAAAGAACTCACGAGCGGAATGATACTGTGGGGATCGCTTTATCAGGACGTGGACGGAGACAAAAAGCTGGATAAAGGCAAGGACACGGCATTCTGGCCGGATGGAAAGCCGCTCGAAAATCGCTTCAGCGTACTTTGACGAATAGGGACGAAAAGCTCAAAATAAAGCGGCCGCCCGTGAAAATCGGGCGGCCGTTGTTGCGCTCACCGCGGCCAAATGCCGTTTTGATACTGCCTACTGCCTACTGCCTACTGCCTACTGCCTACTGCCTACTGCCTACTGCCTACTGCCTGCTGCCTGCTGCCTGCTGCCTGCTGCCTGCTGCCTGCTGCCTGCTGCCCAATCTCACCCCGTCTTGCTGTCGTCATCCCGGTCGCGCTGCACGGGGCGCACCGGAGTCACTTCGGCGTCGGGGAAGGCCTCCAGCACGGCGGCCACGGCCGGGTGCTGCTTGAGCGTGGCGAGATCGCGGGCCTCGCGCTCGCGCCGGACTTCTCCGATGGGCCGCTCGCCGGGCACCTTCGACAGCGCCACGATCCAGCGGCGGCCCGTCCACTTGTTGAGCTTTTCGCGCAGATCGTTGGCGACGTCGGCGTTCGCGCCCGGCAGCAGGAACAAGTCGATAGCGCCGGCCGTCCCGTCGTAGCGTACCAGGCTGACCTGCTCTTCGAGCGCGATACGCAGCTTCACGTCGCGCCGGTCACCGGCAAGCGCGACGACGTCCGCAAATCGCAACAGCGGCCGGAGCGACGTGCCAGACGCCTTCACGGCGGGCGCGCTGTCGTCATCCGCCTCATCTTCGATCCCGCCGTCGGAGGGAAAGTCGAAATCTCCGGGGTTCTCCGAGTCGACTTCGTTGGCGGCGTCGTCGTCTGAGGTCGCGTCAGTGCCGGCGCGGCGCGCGACCGGTGCAGCATCGGACGAGGCATGTGCACCCGCGCCGTTGCGGTCGGGAGCCGAAGGCCGGTCGCCGGACCTCCGGGCAATCGGCGCGCCGCCGAGTGCGCGAATGATCTCGTCCGGCGGCGGCAGGTCCGACGTGTGTGCGATCCGGATCAGCACCATCTCGGCTGCCGACAATGGATTCGGCGCCTTGCCGGCCTCTTCGAGACCCTTGAGCAGCATCTGCCAGAGGCGCGCCAGCAGCGCCATCGAGAGGCGATCCCCCAAACCACCCGCACGGCGCTTTTCGTCGAGAGCGAGCCCTTCGCCCGCGGCGTCGGCGCCAACGGCTTTGATGCGCGCGGTGATGTGCGTCGCCTCGGCAAGATCGGCAAGAACTTGCGCTGCATCCGCGCCATCATGGTGCAGGCGGTCGAGCGCTTGCAGCGCGGGCCCGATGTCGCCCGCGACAAGCTGCTCGAGCAGATCGAAAATGCGTCCGCGGTCGGCAAGCCCGAGCATGGCCCGCACGTCGGCGGCTGTGACCGCGCTGCCGCCACGGCCATCCGTGCCAAGAGTGCGATCCGCGCCGAAAGACGTTGAGATCGCCTGATCGAGGATCGAAAGCGCGTCGCGCACCGAGCCCTCCGCCGCGCGCGAAATGAGCGTCAACGCGTCGTCGTCGGCCGAAGCGCCCTCGTTGGCGACGATGTTTTTGAGGTGCTGCGCGAGACGCGGAACGTCGACGCGCCTGAGGTCGAAGCGCTGGCAGCGCGACAGCACCGTCACGGGCACCTTGCGGACCTCGGTCGTCGCGAAAATGAACTTCACGTGTCCCGGCGGTTCTTCGAGCGTCTTGAGGAGCGCGTTGAACGCGCCCTTCGAGAGCATGTGCACTTCGTCGATGATGAACACCTTGGTGCGGGCAGAAAGCGGCCGGTAGCGCGCGCTCTCGATGATCTCGCGGATGTTGTCGACGCCGGTGTTCGAGGCCGCGTCCATCTCGATCACGTCGGGGTGCCGGCTTTCCATGATCTCGCGGCAGTTGCGGCCAAGCACCGGCATATCGATCGTGGGCTGGTGGATCGTGTCGGTCTCGTAGTTGAGCGCGCGCGCCAGGATGCGGGCGGTCGTGGTCTTGCCGACGCCGCGCACGCCGGTCAACATGAAGCCATGCGCGATGCGCCCGGACGCGAACGCGTTGCGCAACGTCTGCACCATCGTTTCCTGGCCGATCAGGTCGTCGAATGTCTGCGGCCGGTATTTGCGCGCCAGCACGACATAAGGCTTGGCCGGCGCACCAGCGCCGCCAACACCCGTCGTCACATCTTTATCCGATTGCTTTTTAGCCATTCACCCGCCCAAACGCTCGACCGATTGGCCCGCAGGGCCCGGGAGCAAGGCGACCCGGCGGTCATGGCGAAGCCATGCTTCGCATGGACGGCGCCGCCCCTTGCGGAGCCCGCCTCGCGGGCGCGAGCAAATAAAGAGAGGCTGACGAACGACCCGTGCACCTGTCGTTAGGGCTGCTTCCTTCCGGACCTGACCCGGTTGGCGATGGTCTCGTCCGCCGCCAGCCTCGAAGCCGAATATGGAGTCTACCCGCGGGCGAGGCAAGCCTCTTGCGGGCCGCTCAAGGCCCTCAGTTCGACGCAGGCCGGCGTGGAGCGAGACCGCAAGCCGCCATGGCCGGCGCCGCCGTCCTTAACCGGCTTCTCAACTGACTGTGGCGAAGGGCCCGGGAAACTGGCAGAATTCCCTGCAAAATTTGGGGGCGCGTAGGACAATGATGGACAACCTTTTTCTGTTGGCGGTCGCGGCCCTGGGCTGGGGACTGTCGCTCGCGACCTACAGCATTTTCGCGGTGCGCCATCAGTGGCCGATGGGCGCCCTGCAGATGGATTTTCCCGCCATTCCGGTCCTCCTCGGACTGATCGCTATCGCCGTGTCGGTCTGGTTCGCCGTTGCCCGGGGTCCGGAAGCGGGCGGCTGGGTGATCGTCCTGTTCGGCATCCTCCTCGCGATTTTCTGGACTGGCTTCCTGCGCGTTGGCTCGCAGATCTCGCTGTTCCTCGCTCCGGTCGCCACCGTGCTGCTGATCACGGGCTGGCTCAGCATCCCGCTCAGCTGACCGCGCGTCATCCCTGACGACAGGGCTCGCCTTTCGCGGCGGCCGCGACCAAAGTCTGCATCCGAAATCATATGGTTGGGGCGGGGCTGCACATGCGTGCGCCCTTGCTTTCGCGCTGCGATAGACGTACTGGAACGGTTAACACTGCTGCGGGGGTGAGCGCACGCAGAGGCCGTGAAGCCAGAGGTCATCGAGACCCTGCAGCGGCCCGTGCGGCCTCCATCCCGCGGGTGATCCGCACTGGGGAGCCAGCATGGCCGTCCGCCGCCTTCATCCCGATCAGCCTCACGATTTCTCGTTCACGCCGGAAAACCTCGCGTGGGCCAACGAGACGATCGCCAAGTACCCACCTGGCAAGCAAGCCTCCGCCCTCATTCCGTTACTCTGGCGCGCGCAGGAACAGGCGAACAACTGGCTGTCCGAGCCGGCGCTGCGCTACGTTGCTGACATGCTCGGCGTTGCCTATATCCGCGCCTATGAGGTCGCGACGTTCTACACGATGTTCCAGCTTTCCCCCGTCGGCACGAAAGCCCACGTGCAGGTCTGCGGCACGACGCCGTGCCAGCTCCGCGGCGCTGAGGGGCTGATCGACGTGTGCAAGCGGCGCATCTCCGAGCATCCGCACACGCTCTCGGACGACGGACAGTTTTCCTGGGAAGAGGTGGAGTGCCTGGGCTGCTGCGCAAACGCGCCGATGGTCCAGATTTTCAAGGACACCTACGAAGACCTGACGCCGGAATCGTTCGACAAAATCCTGGGCGCGATCGCGCGCGGCTCGGCGCCGAAAGTCGGCTCGCAGATCGGCCGCAAAACCTCGTCGCCCGAAGGCCCGCTGACCAGTCTCGTTGACCCCAAGCTCTACGACGGATCGACGGTCGGCTCGTGGCGGGCGCGTTTTCCCGAGCTGCAGGAAGGCGCATCGGCAGACGCGCCGGCCTCGCCCGACAAATCCAAGGGTTAGATCGCAATGCTGCTCGAGGACAAGGATCGCATCTTCCGCAACATCTACGGGCTCCACGACTCGGGGCTCAAGGGTGCGCGCAATCGCGGCTCCTGGGACGGCACCAAGTTCTTCATCGACAAGGGCCACGACTGGATCATCCACGAGGTCAAGACGTCGGGCCTGCGCGGGCGTGGCGGCGCGGGCTTTCCCACGGGGCTCAAGTGGAGCTTCATGCCGAAGGCCGACGCGCGCCCCTCGTATCTGGTCATCAACGCCGACGAGAGCGAGCCGGGTTCCTGCAAGGACCGGGAGATCATGCGCAATGATCCCCACCTGTTGATCGAAGGCGCGCTGCTCGCGGGCTTCGCCATGCGCGCGCACACGAGTTACATCTATATCCGCGGCGAGTTCATCCGCGAGCGCGAACGCCTCCAGCGCGCCATCGACGAAGCCTATGCCGCCAAGCTGATCGGCAAGAACAACATTCACGGCTGGGATTTCGATCTCTATCTGGCGCACGGCGCCGGCGCCTACATCTGCGGCGAGGAAACCGCGCTGCTCGAAAGCCTGGAGGGCCGCAAGGGCCAGCCGCGCTTGAAGCCGCCGTTTCCCGCCAACGTCGGCCTCTACGGTGCGCCGACCACGATCAATAACGTCGAGAGCATCGCCGTCGTGGGCGACATTCTGCGCCGCGGCGGACACTGGTTCGCAGCCCTCGGCCTGCCGAACAACACCGGCACCAAGCTGTTCCAGATTTCCGGCCACGTGAACCGTCCCTGCGTCGTCGAGGAGGAGATGGGCATTCCGTTGCGCCAGCTCATCGACGAGCATTGCGGCGGCGTGCGCGGCGGCTGGAACAACCTGATGGCGGTCATTCCCGGCGGCTCGTCCATGCCGCTCATTCCGGCCGACCTGTGTGAAACGCTGACCATGGACTTCGACAGCCTGACCAAGTTGAAGTCCGGCATGGGCACGGCCGCGGTCATCGTGCTCGACAAGTCGGCCGACGTCGTCAAGGCCATCGCCCGCATCGCCTATTTCTACAAGCACGAGAGCTGCGGCCAGTGCACGCCCTGCCGCGAAGGCACCGGCTGGATGTGGCGCGTGCTCGAACGCATGGCGCGCGGCGAAGCGGAAAAGAGCGAGATCGACAAGCTGTTCGACGTCTCGAAGCAGATCGAAGGGCACACCATCTGCGCGCTGGGTGACGCGGCCGCTTGGCCGGTGCAGGGCCTCATCCGCCACTTCCGTCCGGAGATCGAAGCCCGCATCGACTCGTATAAGGCAGCCCACAGGGAGGCCGCTCAATGATTGGCTGCACGATGGCGACCCCGTTGACGTCATGCCGAGCGTCTTGGCGAAGCCAAGCTCCGCTTGGACGGCCGGGACCCACGTCACGCCTCAACGGCTGGATCCTTGACGTCCACGCGACGCATGGCGTCACCGCAGCCCCCTTCCCCCTCTCCCCTTGGGGAGAGGGTCGGGGTGAGGGGGCTCTCAACCGGCGTGCAGCGAGCATCCCCCCTCACCCGGCGCAAGCGCCGGCCTCTCCCCAAGGGGAGAGGCGAATCAGCGGGCCCTAAGTCATGCCGAAGCAACTCATCATCGACGGCAAGGAGATCGAGGTCGAGGACGGCATCACGCTGTTGCAGGCGTGCGAGCTGGCCGGCGCCGAGATCCCGCGCTTCTGCTATCACGAGCGCCTGTCGATCGCCGGCAACTGCCGCATGTGCCTCGTCGAGGTGCAGGGCAGCCCGAAGCCGGTCGCCTCCTGCGCCATGGGCGTCAACGACCTGCCGCCCAACCGCGACAATTCCCCGAAGGTCATCTCGACCCGCAGCGCCACCGTGAAGAAGGCGCGCGAAGGCGTGATGGAATTCCTGCTCATCAACCACCCGCTCGATTGCCCGATCTGCGACCAGGGCGGCGAGTGCGACCTGCAGGATCAGGCGATGGGCTACGGCGCGGGCGGCTCGCGCTATGCCGAGAACAAGCGCGCCGTCGAGGACAAATACCTCGGCCCCCTCATCAAGACGTCCATGAACCGCTGCATCCACTGCACGCGGTGCGTCCGCTTCATGACCGAGATCGCCGGCGTCGAGGAACTCGGCGCCATCGGCCGCGGCGAGGACATGGAAATCACGACCTACCTCGAGCGCGGCATCCTCTCCGAGATGAGCGCCAACGTAAACGACCTCTGCCCGGTCGGCGCGCTCACGCATCGCCCGTGGGCGCACAACGCGCGCCCGTGGGAGCTGCGCAAGACCGAGAGCGTCGACGTCATGGACGCGGTCGGCTCCGCCATTCGCATCGACTGCCGCGGCCGCGAGGTCATGCGGATCCTGCCGCGCAACAACGACGCCGTGAACGAGGAGTGGATCTCCGACAAGACGCGCCACGTCGCCGACGGCCTGCGCACGCAACGCCTCGATCAGCCCTACGTCCGCAAGGACGGACGCCTCGTCCCCGCGACGTGGCCGGAAGCGCTCGCCGCCGTGGCGGACCGCATCAGCGCCACCACGCCCGAACGCATGGCCGCGATCGCCGGCCCGCTGGCGGGCGCCGAGGAGATGTTCGCGCTCAAGGATCTCTTCGCCCGTCTCGGCGCAACCAACGTCGACTGCCGCGACGACGGCGCCAAGATCGATCCCGGCCTCGGCCGCGCCAGCTATCTGTTCAACGCCACCATTGAGGGCATCGAGCGCGCCGACGCTATCCTGCTGATCGGCACCAACCCGCGCATCGAAGCGGCCGTCCTCAACGTGCGCATCCGCAAGCGCTGGCGCCAAGGCGGGCTCACCGTCGGCGTGATCGGCGAGCAGGCCGACATCGGCTATCCCTACGACTATCTCGGAGCGGGCGGCCAGACACTGCGCGAGCTGGCCGACGGCAAGCACCCCTTCGCCGAAAAGCTTGCAGCCGCCAAGGCTCCCCTCGTCATCGTCGGCGCAGCGGCCTTGGCCCGCGCCGACGGACGCGCCGTCCTCGCTGCGGCTGCCCGAATCGCCAACACCGCCTCCGCCGGAAAAGACGCGTCCTTGCAGTCGTTCAACGTGTTGCAGACGGCGGCGTCGCGCGTCGCCGGTCTCGACCTCGGCTTCGTGCCGAAGAAGCCCGCCACCGCCGGCGTCGCGAACATCGTCTCGTCGGCTGAAAATGGCGAGCTGGACGTGCTGTTCCTGCTCGGCTCCGACGACATCGATACGGCCCGCCTCGGCAAGGCCTTCGTCGTCTACCAGGGCAGCCACGGCGATGCCGGCGCGCATCGGGCCGACGTGATCTTCCCGGCCGCGGCCTACCCGGAAAAGAGCGCGACCTACGTCAACACCGAAGGCCGCGCCCAGATGACGGCCCGCGCCGCGTTCCCGCCGGGCGAGGCGCGCGAGGACTGGACCATCATTCGCGCGCTCTCTCCGCTCGTCGGCCAGACGCTGCCCTATGACAGCCTGCCGGCCTTGCGTGCGGCGATGTACAAGCAGGCGCCCCAGCTTGCCGCGCTGGATCGCGTCACGCCCGCGCCGGGCGACGTGATTGCTGTGCTCGCGGGCGGCAAGGGCGCCGTCAAGGACGAGGCCTTCCGTTCGTCCGTGAAGGACTTCTATCTCACGAACCCGATTGCGCGCGCCTCCGCCGTCATGGCCGAGATGAGCGCGCTGAAGGCGGCGGCAGGCAAGGCCAAGGCCGGCCTGTCCGCGGCCGAATAGGAGCGAGCGGCGCATGTCGACCGAAACGATGACGATGTTCTGGGACTACGGGCTCTGGCTGGTGACGGCCGTGGGCGCGTCCCTCCTGGTCATCGTAGGCCTGCTGCTCTGCGTCGCGTTTCTGCTGCTCATGGACCGCAAGGTGTGGGCGGCCGTGCAGCAGCGCCGCGGACCGAACGTCGTCGGGCCGTTCGGCCTGTTCCAATCCTTCGCCGACCTGCTGAAATTCGTATTTAAAGAACCGATCATTCCGGCCGGTGCAGACAAGGCCGTCTTCCTGCTGGCCCCGCTTGCGACCGCCACCTGCGCGCTGGCCGCCTGGGCCGTCATCCCGATGAGCAAGGACGGCTGGGGCACGTGGGTCATCGCCGACCTCGACGTCGGCATGCTCTACCTGCTCGCCATTTCCTCGCTCGGCGTCTACGGCGTCATCATGGGCGGCTGGGCGTCCAACTCGAAGTACCCGTTCATGGGCGCGCTGCGCTCGGCCGCGCAGATGATCTCCTATGAGGTCTCGCTCGGCTTCGTCATCATCACCGTGCTGCTGATCGTGGGCTCGCTCAATCTCTCCGCCATCGTCATGGCGCAGACGTCGGGCGTCGGCGCCTGGCTCGGCCTGCCGGCTTCGGCGCTCGATTGGTATTGGCTGCCGCTGCTGCCGATGTTCGTCATGTTCTTCATCTCGTCGCTGGCCGAGACCAACCGTCCGCCGTTCGATCTGGTCGAAGCGGAAAGCGAGCTGGTCGCGGGCTTCATGGTCGAGTATTCGTCCACGCCCTACCTCCTGTTTATGCTCGGCGAATACGTGGCCATCACCACCATGTGCGCGATGGCCACCATCCTGTTTCTCGGCGGCTGGCTGCCGCCGGTCGATATCTGGCCGCTGAACGCGGTTCCCGGCATCTTCTGGTTCGCGGCCAAAGTGGTGTTCATGTTCTTCATGTTCGCCATGGCCAAAGCCATGGTGCCGCGCTATCGCTACGACCAGCTCATGCGTCTCGGCTGGAAGGTTTTCCTCCCGCTGTCGCTGGCGATGGTCGTTGTCGTCGCCGGCATTCTGCAGCTCTTGAGATCGGCATAGGAGACGTTTGGCCATGCGGGCAGCCCAGGGGCTGAAATCGCTGTTTCTGGTGGAGTTCGTTTCGGCGTTCTTCCTCGCCATGCGCTATTTCTTCGCGCCGAAGAAGACGTTGAACTATCCGTTCGAGAAGGGCCCGCTGTCGCCCCGCTTCCGCGGCGAGCACGCCTTGCGCCGCTATCCGAACGGCGAGGAGCGCTGCATCGCCTGCAAGCTGTGCGAGGCGATCTGCCCCGCGCAGGCCATCACCATCGAGGCCGGTCCGCGCCGCAATGACGGCACCCGCCGCACGACGCGCTACGACATCGACATGGTGAAATGCATCTATTGCGGCCTCTGCCAGGAGGCCTGCCCGGTCGACGCCATTGTCGAGGGCCCGAACTTCGAATTTGCGACCGAGACGCGCGAGGAACTCTACTACAGCAAGGAGCGCCTGCTCGCGAACGGCGACCGCTGGGAACGCGAGATTGCGAAGAACCTCGCGCTCGACGCGCCGTATCGGTGATCAATTACTCCCTCTCCCCATCGCGCTGCACTTGCGATGGGGAGAGGGTTTGGGTGAGGGGCAGCAGCACGCCGCAGCACAAGCGGCTGCCCCTCACCCTAGCCCTCGTCCCGTAGCAAACGGGGGAGGGGACTTGGAGGGGAAATGGGACTGACTGCGATCTTCTTCTATCTCTTCGCAACCCTGGCGCTCGCGTCGGGCGCGATGGTGATCGTCGCCAGGAACCCGGTTCACGCCGTGCTGTTCCTCATCCTCACGTTCTTCAACGCGGCCGGCCTGTTCATCCTTCTCGGCGCCGAGTTCCTGGCCATGCTGCTGATCATCGTCTACGTCGGCGCGGTCGCGGTGCTGTTCCTGTTCGTCGTCATGATGCTCGACGTCGATTTCGCCGAGCTGCGGGCCGGCTTCATCAAGAACGCGCCCGTGGGGCTGATCGTCGGCGGCGTGGTGCTGGCTGAGCTGTTGGCGCTGTTCTGGGCCCGCGCGATTGCGCCGCCCACGAACGCGGTCGCGGGCACGCCCATTCCGCAAGGTGCCAGCAACACCGAGGCCCTCGGCCAGATCCTCTATACGAAATACGTCTACTTCTTTCAGGGCGCTGGCCTCGTGCTTCTCGTCGCCATGATCGGCGCCATCGTGCTGACGCTGCGCCACAAGACCGGCGTCAAGCGCCAGTCGATTGCGGACCAGGTCGCGCGCGGGCCGGCGACGGCGGTGCGAATGGTCAAGGTGACGTCCGGCGGCAGCGTCATTCCCGACGCGCCCAAGCGATAAGAGCCGGAGAGGGCAAGCCAGCTATGGAAATCGGGCTCGGACATTATCTGACGGTCGCCGCGTGTTTGTTCACGCTCGGCATGTTCGGCATCTTCCTGAACCGCAAGAACGTGATCATCATCTTGATGTCGGTCGAGATGATGCTGCTGGCCGTCAACATCAACTTCGTCGCCTTCTCGCATTTCCACGGCGACCTCGTCGGCCAGGTCTTTTCGCTGTTCATCCTGACCGTCGCGGCGGCGGAATCCGCGATCGGCCTCGCCATCATCGTCGTCTTCTTCCGCAACCGCGGCTCGATCGCGGTGGAAGACGTCAACATGATGAAGGGGTGAACGTGGGCAGCAGGTATCAGGCAGCAGGCAACGGAATGAGCGGCAGCGTCGCGCATCAGACGGCACGGCTGCCGGCTGCCGGCTGCCCGCTGCCGGAGGGAATTCAATGATCTACGCCGCCATCGTGCTCCTTCCTCTTGTCGGCGCGCTGATCGCCGGGCTGTTCGGCCGCTTGATGGGCCCGCGCCCCGCGGAGATCCTCACCACGGCGCTGCTGATGATCGCCGCGCTGCTCTCCTGGATCGTCTTCGTCCGCGTCGGTTTCGACGGCGAGACGGCGCGCGTGCCGCTGTTCCGCTGGGTGACCTCGGGCGAACTCGACACGGCCTGGGCGCTGCGCATCGATACCTTGACGGCCGTCATGCTGGTGGTCGTCACCACCGTCTCCGCGCTCGTGCACCTCTACTCGATCGGGTACATGCACGAGGACGACAGCCGTCCGCGCTTCTTCGCCTACCTCTCGCTCTTCACCTTCGCCATGCTGGCGCTCGTGACGGCCGACAATCTCCTGCAGATGTTCTTCGGCTGGGAAGGCGTCGGCCTCGCGTCCTATCTGCTGATCGGCTTCTGGTACAAGAAGCCCGAGGCGAACGCGGCCGCCATCAAGGCCTTCGTCGTCAACCGCGTCGGCGACTTCGGCTTCCTGCTCGGCATCTTCGGGCTCTTCGCCGTCACGAACTCCATCAGCCTCGATGCCGTCTTTGCAGCAGCCCCCGATCTCGTCGGCAAGACGATGTCGTTCGTCGGCTACGACCTCGATATCCTGACGGTCATCGCCCTGCTGCTGTTCATGGGCGCCATGGGCAAGTCCGCCCAGTTCCTGCTCCACACCTGGCTGCCGGACGCCATGGAAGGCCCGACGCCCGTCTCCGCCCTCATCCATGCCGCGACCATGGTCACCGCCGGCGTCTTCATGGTCGCCCGTCTGTCGCCAATCTTCGAGCTTGCGCCGACCGCGCTGACCGTCGTCACGCTGATCGGCGCCATCACGGCGTTCTTTGCCGCCACCGTCGGTCTCGTCCAGAACGACATCAAGCGCGTCATCGCCTATTCGACGTGCTCTCAGCTTGGCTACATGTTCGTCGCCTGCGGCGTCGGCGCCTACTCGGCCGCCATCTTCCACCTCTTCACGCACGCCTTCTTCAAGGCGCTCTTGTTCCTTGGCGCGGGCTCGGTCATCCACGGCCTGCACCACGAGCAGGACATGCGCCGCATGGGCGGGCTCGCCAAGAAGCTGCCGATCACCTGGGTCATGATGCTGATCGGCACGCTTGCGCTCACCGGCGTCGGCATCCCGCACCTCGGCGGTTTTGCGGGCTTCCACTCCAAGGATGCGATCGTCGAGGCGGCCTATGCCGCGCACACGCCGAGCAACTACGCGTTCTGGGCGCTCGTCGTCGCGGCGTTCATGACGTCGTTCTACTCCTGGCGGCTGATCTTCCTCACCTTCCATGGCGAGACGCGCGCCGACCGTCATGACTACGACCACGCCCACGAAAGCCCTTGGGTCATGCTGATCCCGCTCATCGTGCTCGCCGTCGGCGCCGTCTTCGCCGGCATCGCCTTCACTCAAGTCTTCATCGGCGAAGGCTATGGCGACTTCTGGCGAACGGCCCTGTTCGAGGCGCCGGGCAAGGACATCCGCCATCACATGCACGAGGTGCCGGGCTGGGTGCCCCTCGCGCCGACGGTGGCCATGCTCTCCGGTCTCGCCATCGCCGTGCTCTACTACGTCCTCGCGCCGGGCCTGCCAGCCGCGACAGCGCGCGCCTTCCGCCCGCTCTATCTGTTCTTCCTGAACAAGTGGTACTTCGACGAGTTGTACGATTTCATCTTCGTGCGCCCCGCCTTCGCCATCGGCCGCTTCCTCTGGAAGGGCGTCGACGGCGCGGTGATCGACGGCACCATCGATGGCACCGGCAGAAGCGTCCTGTGGGGCACCGGCCGGATCGTCAAACTGCAAACCGGCTACGTGTATCACTACGCCTTCGCCATGCTGATCGGCGTCGCCGCACTCCTCACGTACTTCATCCTTAGCGGCGGCGGGTCGGCCCCATGAACATCTCGGACGCTCCCATTCTGTCGCTGGTGACGTTCCTGCCGATTGCGGGCGCGATCTTCATCGCGTTCCTGTCGCGCGAGGCGCTTGCCAACATCCGTTACACGGCGCTCTGGACCACGCTCATCACGTTTGCGGTCTCGCTGCTCATCTGGATCAACTTCGATCCCGGCACGGCGAGCTTCCAGTTCGTCGAGGAGCGTGATTGGCTGGGCCCCATAAAGTACAAGATGGGCGTCGACGGCATCTCGATGCTGTTCGTCATCCTGACCACCTTCCTGATGCCGCTCTGCATCCTGGCCTCCTGGGAGGCGATCGAGGATCGCGTCAAGGAGTACATGATCGCGTTCCTGGTGCTTGAAGCGCTGATGATCGGCGTCTTCTGCGCGCTCGACCTCGTGCTGTTCTACCTGTTCTTCGAAGGCGGCCTGATCCCGATGTTCCTCATCATCGGCGTCTGGGGCGGCCCGCGCCGCGTCTATGCGAGCTTCAAGTTCTTCCTCTACACGTTCCTCGGCTCGGTGCTGATGCTGCTCGCCATGATGGCGATGTACTGGCACGCGGGCACGACCGACATCCCGACCCTGATGACGACCAAGTTCCCGTCGGACATGCAGACCTGGCTGTGGCTGGCGTTCTTCGCCTCGTTCGCGGTCAAGATGCCGATGTGGCCGGTGCACACCTGGCTTCCGGATGCCCACGTCGAGGCGCCGACTGCGGGCTCGGTCATCCTGGCCGGCATTCTGCTCAAGATGGGCGGCTACGGCTTCCTGCGCTTCTCGCTGCCGATGTTCCCCGAGGCGAGTGCAACCTTCGCGCCGCTGGTGTTCACCCTCTCCGTGATCGCCATCGTCGCCACCTCGCTGATCGCCCTCGTGCAGGAGGACATGAAGAAGCTCATTGCCTATTCGTCCGTTGCGCACATGGGCTTCGTCACGATGGGTATCTTCACGTTCACCCAGCAGGGCCTGGATGGCGCCATCTTCCAGATGCTGTCGCACGGCCTGATATCGTCGGCGCTCTTCCTCTGCGTCGGCGTCGTTTACGACCGCCTGCACACACGCGAGATTTCGGCCTATGGCGGCCTCGTCGAGCGCATGCCGATCTACGCCGCCATCTTCATGGTCTTCACGATGGGCAACGTCGGCCTGCCGGGCACCTCGGGCTTCGTCGGCGAGTTCTTGACGTTGATCGCGTCGTTCAAGGTCAACACGTACGTCGCGGTGGCCGCCACGTCAGGCGTGATCCTGTCCGCATGCTACGCGCTTTATCTCTACCGGCGCGTTGTCTACGGCGCGCTGGAGAAGCCGTCGCTCAAGGCTATGGCGGACGTCACGCCGCGCGAAATCGTCATCCTCGTCCCGCTGGTCGTGCTCACGCTTCTGTTCGGGTTCTACCCCGCGCCCATTCTCGACGTCACCGCCGTGTCCGTCAAAGCGCTCGTGACCTCGCTCGAGGCCGCAGGCCACGCCGCAGCCGTCGCACCATAGGATCGCAGAGATGCCTGCCGATATGATCAACTACGCCGCCGCCTATCCCGAGATCGTCCTCGCGGCCGGTGCGATTGCGCTCCTCATGTTCGGTGCTTTCGGCGGCACGAAGGGCGACAGCGACCGCGCCGGGTGGCTCGCCATCCTGGCCCTGGCCGCGACGGGTGTCGCCGTCGTCATGCAGACGGGGACCGAGCGTGCCTTCAACGACGCATTCATCTCGGACGCGTTCGCGCGTTTCGTGAAGCTGCTCGTGCTCGCCGGCTCCGCCGTTGCGATCATGCTCTCGATGGACGACCTGCGCCGCGCCAAGGCCGACCGCTTCGAGATTCCTGTCCTCATCCTCCTCGCCACCGTCGGCATGATGATGATGATTTCGGCCAACGATCTGCTGGCTCTCTACCTCGGCCTCGAACTGCAGAGCCTCGCGCTGTACGTGCTCGCAGCCGCCCGCCGGGACGATGTCCGCTCGAGCGAAGCCGGCATGAAGTACTTCGTGCTGGGCGCGCTCTCGTCGGGCATGCTGCTGTACGGCGCCTCGCTGTTGTACGGATTTGCGGGCAGCACCTCGTTCGCCGGGCTGGCGACCGCCGCC
Organism: Hyphomicrobium sp.; assembly: GCF_051860585.1. Taxonomy (GTDB): domain Bacteria; phylum Pseudomonadota; class Alphaproteobacteria; order Rhizobiales; family Hyphomicrobiaceae; genus Hyphomicrobium_C. Next base: position 222,950 of record NZ_JBHYDS010000001.1, on the reverse strand, counting down.
GCCGCCCCCGATGCGGCGACGAACATGGGCCTCATCGTCGGCCTCGTGTTCCTGCTCGTCGGCCTTGCGTTCAAGGTCTCGGCTGTGCCGTTCCACATGTGGACGCCGGACGTCTACGAAGGCGCGCCGACGCCCATCACGGCCTTCTTCGCCGCCGCTCCGAAGTTGGCGGCCATGGCGCTTTTGGCGCGCGTGCTGATAGATGGCTTCGGCGGTCTCTTCATCCAATGGCAGAAGATCGTCATCTTTCTGTCCATCGCCTCGATGCTGCTCGGCGCCTTCGCGGCCATTGGCCAGACCAACATCAAGCGCCTGATGGCGTATTCCTCCATCGGCCACGTCGGCTTCGCATTGGTCGGTCTCGCGGCCGGCGGCGAGCAGGGCGTGCAAGCCCTGCTGATCTACCTCGCGATCTACCTTGTCATGACGCTCGGCTCCTTCGCCTGCATCCTGGCGATGCGCCGCGACGGCGAACCCGTCGAGGAAATCGGCGAGCTCGCCGGCCTGGCGCAGAACAACCTGCCGATGGCGTTCGTTCTCGCGATGCTGCTGTTCTCGCTCGCAGGCGTGCCGCCCCTGGCCGGCTTCTTCGGCAAGTTCTACGTCTTCGCGGCGGCCGTGAAAGCCGAACTCTACGGCCTCGCCATCATCGGCGTGCTGTCGAGCGTCGTCGGCGCCTTTTACTATTTGCGCATCATCAAGGTGATGTTCTTCGATGAAGCCAAGCCGCGCTTCACGCCGGCCGCGCCCTACGTGCGGCTGGTCATGATTGCCGCGGGCCTGTTCGTGGTGTTGTACGCCGTCTATCCGGCGCCGCTCGTCGCCGCAGCCGAAGTGGCCGCCAGGTCGCTGCAACTGTGAGGCGGGCTGCTATTCGAATCTGACGCCGCAGTCGCGACCACGCCGCCAGACGACAACGCAATCCGCGTCGATCCTTTCCATCGGTGCCACGAGGCGAAAATTTTCAGGCATGACGCCGGGACCGACGAGGCGAACGCAGGCGCCCGTTTTGGAGCCGTCGCGCAGCACCACCATCATTTCCTTGCCGTCCACTTTGATGATCCCTGCGCGATTTGTCGGTCGGCGCTTGGTTTCTCTGGCGTCTGTCATGACTCTCTAGGCTCGTCTCACCGGAACCGTATAATGGTCTCCCGCCCACGGGCCGTGAACGGCCGTGCGGCTATATATAAGGTATGTGTTTCAGGTGCTTAATACGGCATTTATGTGAGACCTAAGATTTTGGATATCGCTGCCCGACGGCCGCGAAAGACAATCGGCCGCAGCATGAAAAACGTTTTCCAGCATTTCGCTGAACTCGACTCCACCAACGCGGAGGCGATGCGCCGTGCGGTGGCCGGAGAACGCGGCCCGCTGTGGATCACGGCCTCACGCCAAACCGCCGGCCGTGGCCGGGCCGGTCGCGCCTGGGAGTCGGAGGATGGTAACCTCTATGCAAGCCTGCTCGTGAGCCTGCCGGCGCCCGCGTCCAAGGCCTACCAGCTCTCGCTTGTGGCTGGCGTCCTGGTGCACGACGCCCTTTGCGCGGCGCTGCCGCCCGCGGCGCATGCGGCGATGCGTCTGAAATGGCCGAACGACATTCTGATCGGCGGCGCCAAGGCCGGTGGCATCCTGATCGAGAGCACGGTCATCGCGCGGGAGGGCGACGGCCAGCCTGGACCAGCCGACGGCATGCGGCTGGCGGCGATCATCGGCATCGGCGTCAACATCGCCACGTATCCCCAGGGCCTCGATCGCCCGGTGACAAGCCTCGCCGCCCATGGCGCAACGCCGGAACCGGCGGCCTTGCTCGCTCGGATCGCATATGCCGCGGATCGCTGGCTCGCGGTCTGGCGCGGCGGCGAAGACTTTGCCGCGATCAGGAAGGCTTGGCTAATGCGTGCGCATCCTATAGGGGAACGGATGAGCATCGACACGGGTACGGAGCGCGTTACCGGCACATTTGAAGGATTGGACGCGGACGGCGGTCTGTTGATCGACGCCGGCGCGGGCATCAGGCGTTTCGCCTTCGGCGACGTGTCTCTTGCGGTTTGATTTGACACGTTACTTTTAGAGATAGGGCGCAAGCGCGTAGATGCCATCAGATAAGACGAAACGTCAGTCGCCCCGCGACCAGGATGAATTGGTTTTCTTGGCGCTCGGCGGCTTGGGCGAGATCGGCATGAACGCCTATCTCTACGGCGTTGGCCCGCCGGACGCGCGCCGCTGGCTGATGGTCGATCTCGGCATCACCTTTCCAGAGGGCGAAGATGACCCGGGCGTCGATGTCATCTTTCCGGATCTGCGCTTCATCGAGGAAGAGAAGAGCACCCTCGCCGGCATCGTCATCACGCACGCGCATGAAGATCACATCGGCGCGGTGATCGAGCTGTGGTCGCGTCTCGGCGCGCCGGTGTACGCCACGCCCTTCACCGCCGGCATGTTGAAAGCGAAGCTCTCCGAATACGGCAATCGCCTCCAGATCCCGATCCGGGAAGTCCCGCTCAACGGCCGCTTCCAGACGGGCCCGTTCGACGTCGAATTTATGGAAATGTCTCACTCGATCCCCGAGAGCAGCGCACTCGCCATCCGCACGCCGCTCGGCACGATCCTGCACACGGGCGACTGGAAGATCGATCTCACGCCGACCATCGGCGGCAGGCCCGACGAGGCCCGTCTGACCGCGTTGGGCGACGAAGGCGTATTGGCGCTCATCGGGGACTCGACGAACGCCATGCGCGAGGGCAGCTCGCCATCCGAGCGCGATGTCGCCAAGACCATCGCCGCCCTGGTCAAGGATGCGCCCCACCGCGTCGCCGTCACCACGTTTGCGTCCAACGTCGCCCGCATCAAGGCGGTGGCGGACGCTGCCCGCGCCGCGGGCCGCGAGCTTGTCGTGGCCGGCCGGGCTTTGCATCGCGTCATCCAGGTCGCGATCGACACCGGCTACCTGCCGCAAGGGTTTCGTTACGTCGACCAGCAGCAGTACAGCGAGCTGAAGCGTTCGAAGGTGGTCTGCATCTGCACCGGCAGCCAAGGCGAGCCGCGCGCGGCCATGGCGCGGGTCGCCGAGAACGAGCATCCCGACATCTCGATGGACAAAGGTGACATCGCCATCTTCTCGTCGCGCACCATTCCGGGCAACGAGAGGGCCGTCGGCTGGATTCAGAACAGCCTCGTGCGCATGGGCGTCGAGGTCGTCACCGATAGCGACGCGCTCGTGCACGTTACCGGCCATCCTCGCCGCGAGGAACTGCGCCAGCTCTATTCTTGGGTGCGGCCCAAGTCTGCGATCCCGATGCACGGCGAGGCGCGCCACCTCAAGGCGCACGCCGAGCTTGCGCGCGAGGCCGGCGTGGCCGATGTGCAGATCGCCTACAACGGCGAAATCGTTCGAATTGCGCCTGGCCCGCTGCGGATTATCGACGACGCCCCCGTCGGCCGCCTGTTCCGCGACGGCCGCCTGATCGTCCCCTCGGGCGACGGCCCGGTCCGCGAACGCCGCAAACTGGCCAGCGTCGGCATCATCGCCGTCTCCCTCGTTTTCACCCGCAAGGGCGACCTCGCGGTCGACCCGCAGGTGGCCCTCGACGGCATCCCCGCCGAGGACAACGAGGGCGATCCGATGGAGGATATCGTCCTCTCGTCCATCGAAGGCACGTTGCGATCGATCCCGCCCGGCCGCCGTCGCGATCTGGAAATGGTGATCGAAGCCGTCCGCCGGAGCGTCCGCAGCAGCGTCGCCAACGCCTGGGGCAAGAAGCCCATTGTCAAAGTGCTGGCGAGCGTGATCGAAGGGAAAGCCTGAAACTCGACCGCCCGGCGGCCCGCCGTAAAATGACGATGCGGGACGCCACAAAATAACGATGCGGGACGCCGCAAAGTAGCACTGCGGCCCGCCATAAAATGACGATGCGGCCCGTCGCGCCTGAATGATCATGGGGTTTGGAAATGATTGGACGCCTGAACCACGTCGCCATCGCCGTTAAGGATCTCGCTGCGGCCACGTCGGTCTACAAGAACGCCCTGGGCGCGGTCCTGACGGACCCGGTGGAGCAGCCCGAGCACGGCGTCACCGTCGTTTTCGTGACCCTTCCGAACACCAAGATCGAGTTCCTGGAGCCCCTGGGCGAAAACTCGCCGATCGCCAAGTTCCTGGAGAAGTTTCCGGACGGCGGCATCCATCACGTTTGCTACGAGGTCGACGACATCCTGGCTGCGCGTGATAAACTCAAAGAGCAGGGCGCTCGCGTGCTGGGCGACGGCAACCCGAAGATTGGCGCCCATGGCAAGCCCGTGCTGTTCCTTCACCCGAAGGACTTCTGCGGCACGCTGACAGAGCTCGAACAAGCCTGACAGGGAGACGACGATGACCATCAGCTTCGGCGTTGTGCTCTACATCATGATCTGGTGGATGACGCTGTTCGCGGTGCTGCCGTTTGGCGTGCGCACGCAGGGCGAAGAGGGTGAAGTCGTCGAGGGCACGCCGGAGAGCGCGCCCGCCAAACCGCGCATTCTGCGCGCCATGCTCATCAACACGGTCGTGGCGGCGGTTGCGTTCGGCTTTGTCTGGATGGCGCTCGAGAACGACTGGCTTGGCCTCTATGTCCCAGCGGAGCAGAACTTGCCCGCCGGCGTCACCCGCTAAATCCATAGCTCCTTGAACTGACAGCGGCTTGAATCGGCAACGGACCCTGGGCCGTGCTCGATGACCGACGCGCTCGACGATCGAGGAGGTGCGTGCGCGACCGCAGGCAATCCCTGCTCTACGGAAGTCTTTGTACGGATGTATGCAGGCTCGACAGCAGCCTTGCAGGAGCCGGCTGTCCCGGCAATCCTGTGCCCAATCCTGCCCCACAAACGCAAAGAGCAAGGCGAATGCCTTGCTCTTGCTAGCTTTTGGCTCGTGTCAGCAGCACTTTGCGTGCCGTCTGTTTATGCGGCTCTCAGACCCGGAGTGTACTCCGGTACTGCGGCCATTTTCTCCCTAGACTTGGGCCCCGAGCCATCTGGATCTCATTGGCTTCGCCCCTGTCACTTGAACGAGGGCACCATAACCGAACGGCGTCGCTATGTCACGGGTTGACGTGTAAAAAATTCTTAGCTGCACAAAGCGCATGCAGCGGCGTGCTCGCATGGTGGCTAGCGTGACGATTTGATGGCAAAAGTGCACTGCAGTGCCGCCGCGCAACGCTTGATTTGCCCTCCGCGATATTCCTCGGTATTGACGCCTTCACGTGATCTTCGCCCGCCCGCGGCCATCCATTATGGGCGTCTCGGGTCCCACCGCCGCGTTTGCGACGCAACATAAGTCAGGCCCATGCACCTCTCCCGCTACTTCCTGCCGGTACTGCGCGAAACTCCCAAAGAGGCCGAGATCGTATCGCATCAGCTGATGTTGCGGGCGGCCATGGTCCGTCAGTCATCGGCCGGAATTTATTCCTGGCTGCCGCTCGGTCTGCGCGTGCTGAAGAAGATCGAGGCGATCGTCCGCGAAGAGCAGAACCGGGCCGGAGCCGTCGAACTCCTGATGCCGACCATCCAGTCGGCCGACCTCTGGCGCGAAAGCGGACGTTACGAAGCCTACGGCAAGGAGATGCTGCGCATCACCGACAGGCATGAGCGCGATATGCTGTTCGGGCCGACGGCCGAGGAGGTCATCACGACGATCTTCCGCGACAGCATCCGGAGCTACAAGGACCTGCCGCGCAACCTCTACAATATCCAATGGAAGTTCCGCGACGAGATCCGCCCCCGCTTCGGCGTCATGCGCGGCCGCGAATTCCTCATGAAGGACGCGTATTCGTTCGATCTCACCAAGGAGAACGCCCGCGCCGCCTACCGCCGCATGTTCGTGGCCTACCTGCGCACGTTCGCCCGCCTCGGCCTGCGCTCCGTCCCCATGCAAGCCGACACCGGCCCGATCGGCGGCGATTTGAGCCACGAGTTCATCATCCTGGCGGAGACCGGCGAAAGTCAGGTGTTCTGTCACAAGGACCTGATCGAGGGCGAGATCCCGAGCGCCAATACTGATTTCTATGGCGACCTCACGCCGATCTTCGAGCGGTGGACGTCGCTCTATGCTGCGACCGAGGAAAAGCACGACGCCGCCCGGTTCGAGGCGGAAGTGCCAGTCGAAAAGCGGGTTTCGGCGCGTGGAATTGAGGTCGGTCACATTTTCTACTTCGGCACCAAATACTCCGAGCCGATGGGATGCAAGGTTCAGGGCCCGGACGGGCAGCAGATCACGCTCGAAATGGGCTCGTACGGCGTCGGCGTCTCGCGCCTCGTCGGCGCCATCATCGAAGCGAGCCATGACGCGTCCGGCATCGTCTGGCCGGTGCCGGTCGCACCGTTCGAAGTCGCCGTCATCAATCTCAAGTCTGGCGACGCCGCAACCGACGCGGCCGCCCTCGACATCAAGCGCCGCCTGGAGAACGCCGGTATGGATGTTCTCTACGACGATACCGACGAGCGCGCCGGCGGCAAGTTCGCGACCATGGACCTGATCGGCATCCCCTATCAGGTGATTGTCGGTCCCAAGGGCGTGAAAGCGGGCGAGATTGAAATCAAGGACCGCAAGACCGGCGAGCGCGAGACACTTCCGATCGATGCCGGGCTCGAGCGCGTCGTTACTCGCATCATGGACCAGCGCGTTCTGGTCTGATCACGTCCACGTGGGGAGACGGGCATGGCAGCAACGACCGACACGAAGCCGTTTGCGCCCTTCGAGTGGATGCTCGCATCGCGCTATCTGAGGGCCCGCCGCAAGGAGGGCTTCGTCTCGGTGATCGCGGCCGTGTCCTTTCTCGGCATCATGCTGGGCGTCGCCACGCTCATCATCGTCATGGCTGTCATGAACGGGTTCCGCAAAGACCTGTTCTCCAAGATCCTCGGCCTGAACGGGCATGTCGTCGTCTACAAGATCGGCGCGCCGTTCGACGACTACCCCGACATCACCAAGGCCGTCTCGCGCGCCAAGGGCGTCGAGCGCGCCATTCCCCTGATCGAGGGACAGGTCATGGTGTCCTCGGCCGTGCAGGCGCTGGGCGCCGCCGTGCGCGGCATCGGCGAGGACGACCTGAAGCACTTGAAACTGGTCGGCGAAAATATTCGCTACGGCACCCTCGACGGTTTCGACCAGTCGGGCGGGCTCGCCATCGGCACGCGCCTCGCGAATATGCTGCGCATCAACGTCGGCGATCCGATCACGATCATCTCGCCGCGCGGCGCGGCAACGCCGTTCGGCACCGCCCCGCGATCCAAGACCTATCCGGTCACGGCGATCTTCGAGCTCGGCATGTCCGAGTACGACAAGACCATGATCTTCATGCCGCTGCCGGAAGCGCAGCGCTACTTCTCGAAACCCAACGAGGTCGACATCCTGGAGGTGGTCATCTCCGATCCCGAGGATGTCGACGCGGCTGCGCGAAGTATTCGCACCGCCGCCGGCCCGACCATCAACGTCACCGACTGGCGACAGCGAAACGAGACGTTCTTCACCGTGCTCGAGGTCGAGCGCAACGTGATGTTCATCATCCTGTCGCTGATCGTGCTGGTGGCCGCCTTGAACATCATTTCCGGGCTCATGATGCTGGTGAAGGACAAAGGGCGCGACATCGCCATTCTCCGAACCATGGGGGCCAGCAAGGGCTCCGTGATGCGCATCTTCCTGATCACCGGCGCTTCGATCGGCATCGTCGGCACGATTGCCGGCCTGATCATCGGCGTCGTGTTCTGCGCCAACATCGAGGAGATCCGCCAGTTCGTCGCCTGGGCGGCGGGCACCAAGGTCTTCGATCCGAACGTCTATTACCTGACGCGCCTGCCGGCCGACATCAATCCGGTCGAAACCGGCTCGATCGTTCTCATGGCGCTCGTGCTGTCGGTCCTGGCGACGATTTACCCGTCGTGGCGCGCCTCGCGTCTCGATCCCGTCGAAGCGCTCCGGTACGAATGATGAGGGACGCCTCGGTGCTCGAAACGTCTGCACAGCATATTCCCGTCCTGCGCCTGATGGGCCTGCAGCGCGTCTTCCATCAGGGCACGCGTGACATCAATGTGCTCGCCGGCGCGTCGGTCGATGTGTGGGCCGGACAATGCGTGGCGCTTGTCGGCCCGTCCGGCTCGGGCAAATCCACGCTGCTGCACATCGCGGGTCTGCTCGAAACACCGGACCAGGGCAACGTCATCGTGGCGGGCCGCGACTGCGCCACGCTCGACGATCATGCGCGCACGCTGATCCGCCGCGCCGAGATGGGCTTCATTTACCAGTTCCATCAGCTCCTGCCGGAGTTCTCGGCACTGGAGAACGTCGCCATTCCGCAGATGATCCACGGCCGCTCGCGCCGCGACGCCGAGGTGCGGGCGCAAAAGCTCCTGTCGTCCATGGGCCTCTCCGAGCGCCTCGACCATCGCCCCGCCCAGCTCTCGGGCGGTGAGCAGCAGCGAACGGCCATTTGTCGCGCGCTCGCCAACCGCCCCCGCCTCATTTTGGCCGACGAGCCGACGGGTAATCTCGATCCGAAGACTTCGGAACTCGTTTTTCATGAGCTGATTGGGCTGTTTAGGAGCGAAGGGGTTGCAGCCCTGATCGCCACGCACAATCTGGAGTTGGCGCGGCGCATGGACCGCGTCGTCGTGCTGGATGGCGGACTTTTGGTCGAAATCCATCCCCAATCCGTGTAATGATGACGTGTCTCATCCCTTGTATCTAGGGGAACAGCGCGGCCCCGCGGCATGAGCAAGTATGCCGCCGAGCCCGAACACGGGCGAGCCGCCGAGGACATCGAGTCCCGTGCGGTCGTGGAAACCGAGACAACTATGGAGGCAGCTATGCCGATCGAGAGACTCGCTCTTCGTTCCGCCGCACTCGCGGCTACGCTCTTCGCATCCGTCCCCGCATTCGCCGCCGACCCGCTGGGCGTCTGGATGAACGACACCGGCCGCGGCGCCATCGAGATCAAGGACTGCGGCGGCAAGCTTTGCGGCCATGTCGTCTGGGTCAAGGACACCTCTGACGTCAACGGCTGCGGCCGCGAGATCATTCATGACGCCATCTCGACGGGCGGCGGAGTTTGGGGCGGCGACGACGCCTGGATCTACAGCCCTGAGAAAAAGAAGAAGTACAACGTCGAGATCACCCCGCTGTCCGACGGCACTTTGAAGGTCAAGGGCTATGCCGGCATCAGCTTCCTGTCCAAGACGATGATCTGGACGAAGGCGCCTGCAAACCTCGAGCGCTGCGGTGAGCAGCAGGCCACGGCGACCCCGGCGGCTCCGAAGACCGATGCAGCAGCCCCGCCCGCGACCGCGGAGAAGGGCGCAACCGAAACGACACCGGCACCCGCGCCGTCCGCAAAAGCGCCCGCCGACGCACCGGATGTTGCCGAGAATGACGGCGAGAAGGGCGGTCTCGACGCTGGCGACTTCAGCGACGTCTTCACGATGAAGGACGGCAAGTGCAAGCTCGACACGCCATGGGTCAAGCTCGACATCGATTGCAAGAAGGACAAGGGCAAGGAATAGGCGTCCGCCCGTCCCGAATAGCGAATAGAATGATTTGGCGGCGGTCCACGGGATCGCCGCCTTTTCTTTTTGCGGCGCGATCCCCAGACACAGCCGAGACGGAACGGATCGCGCTGGCGCTTGTTTTGGCTTCTCAGAGTGCTTCGGGAAAGGTGGGAACCGGTCATGGCGAAGCCATGCCAGCAACGGTGTGGCGAAGCCGTGCCAGTAACGGTGTCTGACAAGAAGCACGACAAACCAAAGACCAGAGGGACAGCAAGAGATGACACCGGAACTGACGATCCTCGCGTGGACGCTTGTTCTCGCGATTGTGCAGATCCTCTTGCCGGCAACGCTGCGCAATCGGGAAACCGGATTGGACTACAACGCCAGCGCGCGCGATACGCCGTCGCCCGCCCCGGTCGGCAAGGTCACGGGCCGCCTCATGCGTGCGCAGGAGAACTTGTTCGAGACCCTGCCGCTGTTCGCCGCTGCCGTGCTGATCGCGCACGTCGCGGGCCGCAACGGCGATCTCACGTTGTGGGGCGCGGCCCTCTATCTCGCGGCGCGCGTCGTCTATGTGCCGCTGTACGCCGCCGGCATTCCGGTGATCCGGTCGCTGGCCTGGACGGCCGGAATGGTGGGGCTGATCATGATCCTGGTCGCGATCCTCGCGCCAACTTAAAACCAGATCCTCGCGCCAATTTAAAACGAGATCCTCGCGCCAATTTGAAGTCGCGATCCTCGCGCCGGTCTGGGGGCGTTCCGATAGAGTTTGTCCAGCGCCCCCTCACACTCACCCTAACCCTCTCCCCAAGCGGAGAGGGAACCGCAGGTCGATCGGAGAGGGAAAGAACATCCTCTTCGCCTCTCCCGTCATGGCGAAGCCATGCTCCGCATGGACGGGGAGAGGCCGGACGTGATGTAAATCACGTCCGGGTGAGCACGGCCTATATCTTAGGCACTCCAATGACGGACCTTCGCACCAATCCGAGTGGAAGCGCTCAGAACAGCCCGGCAGACTGCGCGGCCAGCACGGCGAGGCTGAGCGCCCCGATCCACGTCGCGGCATGCCAGAAGCGGTTGCGCCGGCTCGAGGCCTTCGCCAAGCTCTCGACGGTGGCCGGATCGAGCCGCAGCCCGTTCCGCGCCATCTCCGAAAGTCCGGCCGAGGCACGTTCGGCCTCGGCGAGCATCGCCGGCACCTCGGCGAGAACCCGCGCCAGCGTCGTCGCGCCTTCACCGGCTTTCTTCACGGCCCCGCGCGCGCCGTAGTTCGCCTGCACCCATTCGGCCGCCACCGGCTCGGACGCGCTCCACAGATTGAGCGACGGATCGAGCCCGCGCGCCACGCCTTCCACGATCACCATGCTTTTTTGCAGGAGGATCAGCTCGGGCCGCGTTTCCATGTCGAACACGTCAGTGTAGGCGAACAGCTGGCCGAGCAGATCGGCCATCGAGATCTCGTCCGCCGTCCGTCCGTGGATCGGCTCGCCGACGGCGCGGAGCGCCTGCGCGAACACCTCGACCGGATGATGCGGCGGCACGTAGCCGGCCCAGAAATGCACTTCGGCGGCGCGCCGGTAATCGCGCGTGATGAGGCCGTACAGGATCTCCGCCAGGAAGCGGCGCTCCTTGTGCCCGAGCCGTCCCATGATTCCGAAGTCGACGGCGACGACATTCCCGGCCGTGTCGACGAACAGGTTGCCCTGATGCATGTCGGCGTGGAAGAAGCCGTCCCGCATCGCATGCGTGAGGAAACTTGTGAGCACGGTGAGGCCGAGCGCCTTGAGATCGTGCCCGTCCGCGCGCAGCCGCGCGTGGTCGGAGATCGGCACGCCGTCGATCCAGTCCGTCGTCAGCACGCGCTTGGCCGTGCGCGTCCAGTCGACGCCGGGCACGCGGAAGCGCTCATCGGGCTGGAGGTTTTCGGCCATCTCGGAGATCGCCGCGCCTTCGAGCCGGAGGTCCATTTCGAGCTCGGTCGTGCGGGCGAGGTTCTCGACCACGGCCACGGGCTTGAGGCGGCGCACCGGCTCGCTGACACGCTCGATCAGGCGCGCCGCGAAGAAATAGCTGTCGAGGTCGCGCTTGAACCGCTTCTCGACGCCGGGCCGCAGGATCTTGACGGCCACGGTGCGGCGCTGCCCGTCCTTGCCGATCGTGACGGCCTTGTGCACCTGGGCGATGGAGGCGGCCGCGACGGGCGGTCCGAACTCCGCGAAATGATCCTCGAGCTTGCCGCCGAGTGCGTCTTCCACCGCGCGGCGCGCTTCCGCCATGCTGAACGGCGGCAGGCGGTCCTGCAGATGGCCGAGGTCGCCGGCCAGCTCGGGTCCGATCACATCGCCGCGCGTGGCCAGAAACTGGCCGAGCTTGATGTAGGAGGGCCCAAGCGTCGCCAGCGCGTTCGAGATCCGCCGCTCTTTGGGCTTACCGGCGTTGAAAGGCGCAGCCAGCAGCGTGATCGGCAGCGTCGCCAGCCGCGCCAGGCGCAACGGCAGCGGAACGGGCTGGCCCGCAGGGATAAAGCGCACGCCGTGCTGGGCCAGAACGATGCCCGCGCGCGACAGCCGCCAGATGTTGGTGAGTGCGTTCGCCATGCTGGCCAAGCGGTACTTGCCCCGCTTCGCTCTGGCAAGCCGCGTTCGCCAGTACGGTTGCCTATATATCGACTGTGGATCACGGGGATCATACAACTCACGCGGGGAGGCGGGCGCCCGGGCCGCCGAAGCGCCCCTCCGAATCGGGTTAGACCGGTTGACACGATGTGAAATTTCACACCGCACCGCGATCGCGCCCCCTCACCCGGAAGCGATCTGCGATCGCTCCCGACCTCTCCCCAGGGGGAGAGGTGAAAGAACGCGCTCGATTGGGAGATGCGAAATGGGACATTCGCCCTCACTGCTCCCAAAGGGCTGAGTTGTGACGCGAGAGCGGGGAAGCCGCAGTTCCCTCTCCCCTTGGGGAGAGGGTTAGGGTGAGGGGGCTCGGGGCGGGCACGACGACAGTTAGGACAGAAATGACAGCGCAGCCGGACCTACCAAAATACATCCACCTCAAGACCCATTCGGCCTATTCGCTGCTCGAGGGCGCGCTGCCGATCGCCAAGATCGCCAAGCTGGCCGAAGCAGCCGGCATGCCCGCGATCGGCCTGACCGACACCAGCAATCTGTTCGGCGCGCTTGAGTTTTCCGAAAAGCTCGCGGGCTCGGGCATCCAGCCCATCGTCGGCGCCACGTACGAGATCGACTTCCGCGACGCGGTCGCGCCAGCCAACGCCCTCATGAGACCGGGCCAGAACGAGCCGGCCGTGCGCCTTGCCGGGCCCGTCGCGCTGATGGCCTCCAATCCGGACGGCTACGCCAACCTGATCAAGCTCGCGAGCCAGGCCTTCCTGTTGCCCGACCCGACCGAGCCGACGCACATCAAGATCGAAGCCCTCGAAGCCCATCGCGAAGGCCTGATCGTGCTCACCGGCGGTCCGCTCGGTCCCATCGGCCGTGCGCTGACTGACGGCCAGCTCGACCTCGCCCGCGAGCGGCTGACGCGCCTCGCCCGCATCTTCAACGGCCAGCTCTACGTCGAGCTGCAGCGGCACGGCCTCAAATCGGAAGAGGAGATCGAGCCGCAGCTGATCGCGCTCGCCTATGAACTTGGCATCCCGCTCGTCGCCACCAACGAGGTCTACTTCGCGAGCCCCGACGACTACGAGGCCCACGACGCGCTGCTCTGCATCTCCGAAGGCCGCATGGTGACGGAGGACGAGCGCCGCCGCGTCTCGCGCGAGCACTACTTCAAGAGCGCCGAGGATATGGCGGCTGTCTTTGCCGATCTCCCCGAAGCGCTCGAAAGCACCATCGAGATTGCGCAGCGCTGCGCCTATCGCCCGCTGCCGCGCAAGCCCATCCTGCCCCGCTTCGTCGCCGCCGAGCACGCGCCGAACGGGGACCAGTCGGCCGCCGAGGAATTGGAGCTCAAGCGCCAGGCCGAGGAGGGCCTGCGCAAGCGCCTCGCCGTGCAGGGCACCGCCGAAGGCTTCTCCGCCGAGGACTACGCCAAGCGGCTCGCCTTCGAGCTGGACGTCATCGCCGGCATGAAGTTCCCCGGCTACTTCCTGATCGTTGCCGACTTCATCAAATGGGCCAAGGCGCACGGCATCCCCGTCGGCCCCGGCCGCGGCTCCGGTGCGGGCTCGGTCGTCGCCTGGTCGCTTACCATCACCGACCTCGACCCGCTGCAGTTCGGCCTGCTGTTCGAGCGCTTCCTCAATCCCGAACGCGTCTCGATGCCGGACTTCGACATCGACTTCTGCCAGGATCGCCGCGACGAGGTGATCCGCTACGTCCAGGAGAAATACGGCGCCGACCGCGTCGCGCAGATCATCACCCACGGCAAGCTGCAGGCGCGCGCCGTTTTGCGCGACGTCGGCCGCGTGCTGCAGATGCCGTACGGTCAGGTCGACAGGCTCTGCAAGCTCGTGCCGAACAATCCGGCCAGCCCGGTGACGCTGCCCGAGGCGATCGAGAGCGAGCCGAAGCTGCAGGAAGAACGCGACTCCGATCCGATGGTCGCGCGCCTGCTCGAGGTCGCCCAGAAGCTTGAAGGCCTCTACCGCCACGCCTCGACGCACGCCGCTGGCTTGGTGATCGGCGACCGGCCGCTCGACGAACTCGTGCCCCTCTATCGCGACCCGAAGTCGAACATGCCCGTCACCCAGTTCAACTGGAAGATGGTTGAAGCGGCGGGCCTCGTGAAGTTCGACTTCCTCGGCCTGAAGACGCTCACCGTGCTCACCAAGGCGGTCGAGTTGGTGAAGCGTGGTCGCGGCATCGAGATCGACCTTCTGGCGCTGCCCCTCGACGACAAGCGCTCCTACGAGCTTCTCGCCAAGGGCGACACGGTTGGTATTTTCCAGTTCGAGTCGACGGGTATGCGCGAAAGTTTGAAGCGCCTGAAGCCCGATCGCTTCGACGACATCATCGCCATGGGCGCGCTGTATCGCCCCGGCCCCATGGACAACATTCCGACCTACATCAATCGCAAGCACGGCGAGGAGCCTGTCGACTGCCTGCATCCGCTGCTTGAAGGCACTCTGCGCGAGACCCACGGCGTCATCATCTACCAGGAACAGGTGATGCAGATCGCCCAGGTGATGGCGGGCTACTCGCTCGGCGACGCCGACCTCTTGCGCCGCGCCATGGGCAAGAAAGACAAGAACGAGATGGCGAAGCAGCAGGCGCTGTTCGTTGAAGGCGCGATGAAGAACGGCGTCAAGAAGGACGACGCGGTCTACATCTTCGAGCTGGTCGACAAGTTCGCAGGCTACGGCTTCAACAAATCTCACGCCGCCGCATACGCGCTCGTGAGCTATCACACGGCCTACATGAAGGCGAACTTCCGCGAGGAGTTCCTGGCCGCCTCCATGACGCTCGACGCCGGCAATACCGACAAGCTCGCGATGTTCGCGGCCGAGGCGAAGAAGAGCGGTATCCGCGTGCTGCCGCCGTGCGTCAACGCCTCCGCCGTCGAGTTTCTCGCCGAGCCTCCCGCCTCCGCACGAAGCAATCCCTCCCCCCTTGTGGGGGAGGTTAGGAGGGGGGAAACCCAGAACGGCAGCAGAGGGGATTCCCCCCACCCCGGCCCTCCCCACAAGGCGGAGGGAGAAGAGCGCGGCGCGATCCGCTACGCGCTTGCCGCGTTGAAGAACATCGGCGCGTCCGCCGTCGAAACCATTGTCGAAAGCCGCAATGACAAGGGACCGTACACCTCGCTCGCGGACTTCGCCTCGCGCGTCAACACCAAGGCGGTGAACAAGCGCGCGCTCGAAACGCTCGCCGCATCTGGCGCCTTCGACATGTTCGAAAAAAGCCGGGCCCTCGTCCACGGCAACGTCGAACAGATCATGGCGGAAGCCGGCAAAAAAGCAGATGAGGAGCACACCGGGCAGGGAAGCTTGCTTGGCGGCATGGAAACGAGCGCTGCGCCCGTCGTCCTGAAGCTCAAGCCTGCCGAGGCCTGGACGCCGATGGAAAAGCTCCAGAAGGAATTCGAGGCCGTCGGCTTCTTCCTCTCAGGTCATCCTCTCGATCAATACGAGCGCGCGCTCGCCAAGCTGGGCGTCCATCGCTACGTCGATTTCGAAGCCGCAAGCGCGCGTGGCGTTACTGCGGGCCGCCTCGCGGGCATCGTCATCGCGGCGCGCGAGCGGCGTTCGCAGAAGGGCAACAAGTTCGCCTTCGCGATGTTTTCCGACACGAGCGGCCAGTTCGAAGCCGTCATCTTCTCCGAGACGCTCGCCAACTCGCGCCAGCTTCTGGAATCCGGGAAGGCCGTGCTGCTGTCCGTCGAAGGCGAGCGTGATGGCGACGCGTTGAAGATGCGCGTGCAGGATGTCAAATCGCTCGACGATGCGATGGAGCAGCTTCCGCGCACCGTTACGGCCGTAATCGACGGCGACACCATGATAAAAAATCCAGCCATCATCGATCAACTCAAGTCTCTGCTGCGCCCAGGCAAGGCCGAGTTGAAATTTGAGCTGCAATTGGAGGGATATCAGCAGCCGATCCCGATATCACCGAAGGGACGATATGACCTCTCCGCAAGGACGATCGGCCGCATGACGACCGTACCCGGCGTCATATCTGTGCTCGAAATTTGACCGATAAGGCCTCATCTGCAACACCGGAACTATTACGGTGCATAATGCGTTGTGAGGGCCATGCTGCATATAGTGAGCGACGCCGACCTGAGGGAACGTCCGGTCGGTGACGAGTCTACAGCGTTCCTGCGTATTGAAGGCGACCCCGGCTCGGCCACGATCGTTTTTTTGCCGTGGTGCATGCCGTATCGCCTCGCGATGGCGCGGCGCATCGTTCCAGAAAATTATCTCGCCTGTTATGAGATGCCGCGCGCGATCGTGAGCTCCGAGCCGGAGCTTTGCATCCAGGCTCTGCACGCTGTCGTGGACGATGCGACGCGAAGCTTCGAGCGCTCGCGTCTGACGCCGGATCAACTTCTCGTAGTGGGCCTCAGCATCGGCAACGCCGCCGCGACGATGTTCGCCAACCGCATCGGCGCGCGCCTGTGCTCCGTCGCCTCCGCCGATCGCGGCGATCTGACGTTGTGGGAAAGCCCGGCCTCGCGCCACGTCAAAGCGCACGCCGAGGAGAAGGGGTACCGCGTCTGCGATTTCACGCGCGCGCTCGACGGACATCACACCATCGATCACCTCGACAACCTCGCTCCCGGCAGCCGGTTCGTGATCGGACTGCAGGACGAGCTGCTCCCCGAGGCCAGGCGCGAGGGGCTGGTTGCCGCCGTGAAGAAACGCGTTCCGGCCGCGGAGATCATCAGGATCGACTCGACCCACTTCGGCACCATGCGTGAAACCATCCGCCGCGGCCTTTGCGAGCCAACCGAATTTCGCCGCGCACGCGCCTGCCGCGCCTAACATCTGTGCAAAACGCGCCGGGCTCCTGATACGCCCAGCGAGGCGCCGAGCGGAATGTAGTCCGGTTTCAACAGCATACGCGTGCCCCCATCCAAACGGATGGCCGGTCGGCCTTGTGCCGTTGGGGACGCACGCGTCTTGCAAACTCACCCGCTCTCTTAATTCGCAAAGTGAATCGTGATTCACTAGCTTTCGGCGCGAGATATACTCAGACGGGATATACTCAGGGTTGCACGCTGCCGCCGCTATCTGCTGATTTGCGAGGAGCGATCATGTTTCCCATTGGTGATGACAACAGCGCACGACGCGGCACGCCAATCGTCACCTTCGCTCTCATCGCCATCAACATCGGCGTCTTTTTGCTCGAGCTTCAGCGGGGAGACGCCTTCATCACGGAATGGGCGTTCATTCCGGCGCGCTTCTCGAATGACCCGTCGGCCGACACGCTCACTCTCATCTCCGCCATGTTCATGCACGGTGGATGGATGCATCTCGGCGGCAACATGCTCTACCTCTGGATCTTCGGCGACAACGTCGAAGACAGGTTCGGCTCCGTCCGCTTCCTGCTGTTCTATCTTGCATCCGGGCTCGCGGCGACTTTCGCGCAGTATGCCGTGAACCCGGCTTCGGCCATTCCGAATGTCGGCGCCTCGGGCGCCATCGCGGGCGTCCTCGGCGCCTATCTGCTCATGTTCCCCAAGGCCCGAGTCAACGTTCTGCTCGGCAGGCAGGTGGTCGCCATGCCCGCGTTCATCGTGCTCGGTTTTTGGGTCGCGCTGCAGCTCGTCAGCGGCGTCGGATCGATCGCCAACACGGCGCAAACGGAACAAGGCGGGGTGGCCTACATGGCCCACGTTGGCGGCTTCATCGCCGGGCTGTTCCTGGGTGTCGCGATGGGCGGCCTGCGCAAGCCGACCGACATGGCCTGACACGTCAGTGCACAAGTTGCCCGGATCACGCCGGATAAAATACTTGTGATAGTGCAAATGTTCACTTAGCCTTTCGGGAAAAATAAGAACACGCGGACGTGAGGGACGGACTCGTTCGGTTGGGCGCGCGCGATGACGTGTGTGGCTGTCCGTCTCGAATCCTTGGAGGTCCTAATGCCCGAAGGCGACGGTTCTGCTGGTTTTTCCTTGAAGAAGGTGGCGCTCGCCGCAGTCATTGGCGCGGTGGGTTTGGCTCACGGCGCATCGGCCGCTAGCGATCAGGCCGAAACGGTTCGCGGATATTTCTGCGACGCGAAGGCCGATCAGATCGCATTTCTGAACTATAAGGCCCGCGGCGAGAATGAGATCATGGCCGCAAACGCCGTAAACAAGCAGATCGCCAAGGCGTCGTGTGCGCCCTATCTCCCGGCGCAAGCAATCCCCGGCGATGAGCAGACCGTGATGAAAGACGGTTTGGTTTATAAGCTTCAGAGCTTCACATTCTTGCCCGAGAAGGTCGAGAGGTGGAGCGGCACCGTGCTTGGCTCACTGCAAACGACGGCGCGCGACCAGGACATCTGACGCGTTCAGGCTTCGACCAAATCAAAAGCCCGGCCGTGCGATGCGCGGCCGGGCTTTTCAATTCGCACGGGCAGAGTGAGGCCTAGTAGACCGCGGACTTCGAACCGTTGCTCCGCTGCTTGACCCGCTTGTTGGCCTTGCTCGACGACGACGACGAAGACGACGAGCCACAGAAGAAGAAGCAGCCGCTGTTGCTGCTGTTGTCCTCGACCACCTGCACAGCTGCAGGCCGCGGCGTCGGCTTCGAGATCTTGGCGACGACTTCCGGCATCTGGACCACGAAGTCGGTACCGGCGTAACGCGTCTCGCTGCGGGCCATGTCATAGCTCGAAACGATCAGCGTCGAGCCGGGCTTCACGACTTCGGCGATGAGGTCGCTGACTTCCTTCGGGAACTTGATGCGGTCGAGCGTGCGCTTGGCCTTCTCTGCGTCGGAGGCAAGCGGTGCGGCAACCTCCTGCGGCGCAGCTTGGCGCTTCTTGCGGCTCAAGCCACCGTCGACGTCGAGGCTGCTCATGCGGGTGGAATATTCGTTTACTTCCGTCGCAGTCCACTTGAGGTCGGTCTTGCTCCCGTCCTGCCAGTCGAGCGCCGTGAACACGAACGTGTCGAGCGGCATGCTCGGGTTCTCGATCGTGGCTTGCGCCTCGATGACGCGCTCGAAGCCCTGGCGGATGTGCACCATGCCGGTCGCCGAGCTGACGAAGACCGAGACGGGGTACGAACGGTTGGCTTCGCGGCGGTCGAACGCGTCGACGGCCTTCCTGGCGACCGTTTCGGCGTTGGCCGTGTTCTTCACCTCGGCCTTCGCCGCTTTCAGGGCGTCCTGCGCGGCATCGGCGGCGGCGTCAGCCGCCTTCGCTGCCTTGGCGGCAGTGTCGGCGGTTTCCGCAGCGCGATTGGCTTCCTCCGTCTGCGGGGCGATGCGTCCGCGCTCCGCGGCTTCCTGGGCCTGAAGATCCGCAAGACGGTCGGCGCGGATCTTGGACGTATTGGTCGGGATGCTGGCCACGATCCGCTTCAGCTTGCGTTCCTGCGCCTTCAGAGCGTCCTTGGCCTTGTCGGCCTCGCGCGCAGCGTTGTTGGCTACGGAGCGGGCGTCCTTGGCGGCGGCGCGCGCTTCGGCGAGCGCCTTGCCGGCCGCTTTCTCGGCGTCGATGGCGGCGGTGCGGGTTTCGGCGGCGTGCGGGATCGCGTCGACGAGGCGCTGGCGCTCGGCGCGGCGGGCTTCAGCCGCGGTTTCGATCGTCCGATCGGCCGGGCCGGTCGCCGCATGCGCGGAAGCGGAGCCGAGCAGGGCGTCGGCAACCTTGAGCGCGGTCACGCCGGCGCCGTCAGCGCGCCGTTCCGGAGCCGGGCTCTCTGAAACGGAAGGAAGGGCCGAGAACAGCGCGGCGTGCTCGAAGGCGACAGGCGACTGCACATCGGGTGCGATCACCACGCGCTGGTTGATATCCGTGACATTGAAGAAGCGGCGCGCGAAATCGAACGGCAGGCGCACGCAACCGCCGGAGGCGGCATAGCCGGGAATGACGCCGCCGTGCAGCGCGATGCCGGTCATCGTCAGGCGCTGCATGTGGGGCATCTTCGCGCCGAGATAGATGTTCGACTCGTGGAATTCTTTCTTCTCGATGATGCTGTAGATGCCCTTCGGCGTCTCGTGCCCAGGCTTGCCGGTGGAGACGCGCGTCTGGGTCACCATGCCGTTCGCGTCATAGATGAACATGCGCTGCTGATTGAGCGACACGAGCAGCGTCAGCGGCCCCTCAGTGCTGATCGGCGCAGGTTTCGCTGCGGCGGCGCGCTGCTTGGACTTGCTGCGCTGTTGTTCCTGCGCTGCGGCTTGCGGTGCGGAAAACTGTGCGATGGCGGCAATTGCCAGCGAGGCGTACGCAACGCGCGAAAACGCCTTTCCAAAGTGATTGGAAGAAATATGAGAAAGCACGAAGGTCCCCCTGAAGGCTCGAAAACCGTACTCGGGGCAACCCTTTAAGTGCCCTCTGCAACAGTTAATTAGTGGATCATGACGAGTTCGACTTCAATAGGTTACATGGCAGGAGTTATCGAATTATCTCCGCTTGTTCCGGAATTTTCGCATCCATGCGCATTGTATCCTCGACTGTCACGGGGTGCGCATCATGTGGTGCCGTAACGCGAGGCAACGGCTCCCCTCGGCGCACCGGCGGGTTGCGATTTTCAATAAATGGGATCGAGGGCGCAGCGCCGCAAACCCGGTTCCGTTCGTAAGGGCGAACCCCTACTCCGCGGGCACTTGCGAGCTCAGGAAAAAATCCCTAAGGCCGCCAGGGCTTCTGCTCGTCGGCGTTGTTGGCGGCCTGCTCGCTCGTCACGGCGCGCGTGATTTCCCGCGTCAGTGCGAACAGTGCCTCTTTGACGCCGGCGCCTGATACGGCCGAGAGCGCGATGGGCTTCTTTCGCGCAGCCTTCTGCAACTCGGCCAGGCGCACTTCCAGCGTCTCGGCGTCGAGCGAGTCGATTTTCGACAGCGCCACGATCTCTTTCTTCTTGCCGAGGTCCAGGGCGTACGCCTTGAGCTCGCGGCGGACGGTGCGATAGGCCTCGCCCACGTCCTCTTGCGTCGCATCGACGAGATGCAGCAGAACCTGCGTGCGCTCCACATGGCCGAGAAAGCGCGTGCCGAGCCCCGCGCCCTCATGTGCGCCTTCGATCAGGCCCGGAATGTCGGCCAGCACGAAATCGCGATCGCCCGCGCGCACGACACCGAGGTTCGGATGCAGCGTGGTGAAGGGATAGTCCGCGATCTTCGGCTTTGCCGCCGAGACGGTTGCGAGAAACGTCGATTTGCCTGCGTTGGGAAGTCCCACGAGACCGGCATCCGCAATCAGCTTCAGGCGCAGCCAGATCGTCAATTCGTCGCCCGGCCGGCCGGGATTGGCATGGCGCGGCGCCTGGTTGGTCGCGCTCTTGAAATGGGCGTTGCCGAAGCCGCCGTTGCCGCCGTGCGCGGCGACAAAGCTTTGCCCCACCTCGGTCATTTCGGCGAGCACCGTCTCCTGGTCCTCAGCGAGCACCACCGTGCCGGGCGGAACTTTGACGATGAAGTCCTCTCCGTTGGCACCAGCCCTGTTCTTGCCTGCGCCGTCTATGCCGCGCTGCGCCTTGAAATGCTGCTGATAGCGGTAGTCGATCAGCGTGTTGAGATTGTCGACGCACTGGACGATCACGTCGCCGCCGTTGCCGCCGTCGCCGCCGTCGGGACCGCCGAATTCGATGAACTTCTCACGCCGGAAGCCGATGCATCCGTTACCGCCGTCACCGGCCTTGATGTAGATCTTGGCGAGGTCGAGAAACTTCATGCCGAGCGCCTCCAGAAGACGGCCGTCATCGGTCGGCTGAGCTGATAAGTCCGAGCGGAAAATTCGGCATGACGCGCATCGCACCATGCCGTGGTTTGCCCGGCTGCCGTGAAGCCGAGCTTGCTGATCACCCGCGCCGACGCGGGGTTGTCGTCGAAATGGCAGCAGGTGAGCCGCTTGAAGCCCGCCCGCGTAAAACAATGACGCACTAGCGCGGAAGCGGCCTCCGTCGCGAAGCCCTGGCCCCACCACGGCTTGCCGATCCAGTACCCGATCTCGGCCGAACGGTCGGTCCCGGCCACGTAGCCGACTGCTCCGATGAGCGCGCCCTGAAACTCGATCACGCGCACGAATTCGTCGTCGCCCAGCGTGTCCATCCACTCGCGCGCGAGCGCCGCCGAATACGGGTACGGAATGCGGGCCGTCATGCGCGCCACATCCCAGTCGCCGGCGAGCCGGGCAAGCTCCGGCGCATCGCTGTCGCGCAGAGCGCGCAGCTTGAGGCGTCGGGTTGTGATCGGCTTCGTCATTGAGGTCCAAAGCTTGAGGATGGTCAGCTTACGTTGGCCGCGAGAAAGAAAAAGGGGGGATGGCGCCCATCCCCCCTCGTCAATTGGAAGAGTAAGGCTGGCCTACTCGGCCGCCGTGAGCTTCTCGGGAAGAACCGAGATATAGATGCGGCCGTTGCGCTTGGCCTCGAACTTCACCTTGCCCTCTTCGACGGCGAAGATGGTGTGATCGGTGCCGATGCCGACGCCCGTGCCCGGATGCCACTGCGTGCCACGCTGGCGGCAGAGGATGTTGCCCGGAATGACGTGCTCGCCGCCGTAGCGCTTGATGCCGAGGCGCTTCGAATGCGAGTCGCGGCCGTTCTTGGTTGAACCGCCGGCTTTCTTTTGTGCCATGACGTGAAGTTCCTTCTATTTCGGAGCAGCGAATGACGCGCTCACAGATGCCTTAGGCAGAGATGGCGGTGATACGGATCTTCGAGAGATCCTGGCGGTGACCGCGCTTGCGGCGCGAGTTCTTGCGGCGGCGCTTCTTGAAGGCGATGAGCTTCGGGCCGCGGGTCTGCTCGACCAGCTCAGCCGTGACTTTTGCACCCGTTGGAAGGGCCGAGCCGACCTTAATGTCGGCGCCGCTGCCCATCAGCAGCACTTCGGTGAATTCGATCTTCTTCCCGTCTTCGACGGTGAGCCGCTCGACAATGATCACGTCGTCTTTAGCGACGCGATACTGCTTGCCGCCCGTCTTGATGACAGCGTACATGGATGCCTCTTTTCCGCGCATTTTTAGCGCTTTAGGTCTCTCCGCGCCCTGTGGCGGTGCGAAATTAATCGCACACTTTCAATGGGTTGCCAAAATCCGCAACCTGAGCCTCGGACAGCGCTCTTAACGCCACGAACCCTAGGGCCCGCCACGCTGGCGTTCTTATGCTGGAGATCCCGTTCGAAGTCAATCTGTTGGCCCAAAGCGCCGCGGTGGCTGGCGGCGGTGGCATCGGCTTCAGGCGGATCAGCGTCGCGCCACTCTAGTCGATGGTTCGACGAGCCAATCTGTTTGAGAGCTACCAATATATATTATATATTGGTACATATTGGGAGGTGCCAAGATGAGCAAGAATACGTCCATCGCCCTCGGCGAGCATTTCAATCAGTTCATCGCCGCGCAGGTCTCACGCGGTCGCTACGGCTCGGCCAGCGAAGTCGTGCGGGCGGGCCTGCGGCTCCTGGAGGACCGGGAGGTTCAACTGAAGTCGCTGCGTGACGCCCTGATCGAAGGTGAAGAGAGCGGGTCAGCGGAACCGTTCGACAATCAGGCGTTCCTCGCCGACGTGCACACACGCCATGCCGACAAGAGGTAAGGAATACAAGCTTAGGCCAAAGGCGCGTACCGACCTTGAAAGGGTTTTATACCGCCGAGCACTGGTCGCCAGCCCAGGCCGACATCTACCATTCCAAGATCGTCGATGTGATTGCGGCGCTGGCAAACGGCAAGCTGAAAGGCCGCTCCGCCGAGCATGTCCGTACCGGCTATCTCAAATACGCCGCTGGATCGCATTTCGTGTTTTTCAAAGAGGTCGCCTACGGCATCGATTTCACGCGTATCCTGCATCAGCAGATGGATGTCGAGCAGCATTTGTAGGCATGACGAGCCGGGCAGGCCCGCACCGCGTCCCGGCTTTTGGTCATGGCGTAGAGCGTGCACATGTTCTGACGTGACCCGCTGGCGCCTGGGTCTGGCCAGCCACCCAGCCTCCCCGCGGGACCGCTCGAAGGTGGAACGGCCGTCAGCCAGCCGACGTTGTCCGGGTAGCCCTTTCCCTCTAAAACGTCAGCCGTAAGTCGAACCGACAGGATGATCATGAGCCGTCTCCGTGCCCTGGGCCTCGTCGCTGCCGCCGCGCTCCTGATCCCGCTGGCGGCTCCCCCATCTGGCCCCGGCATGGTCGCCTTCGCCCAGCAGGACGACGTTCCCGCCAAGGAGGCCTTCGACGCCGCCAAGGAGCTCGGCACGATCGAGGGCTGGAACGCGTTTCTCGAAAGCTACCCGGAAGGCTTCCTATCCAATCTCGCGCGCGCCTACGTGAAGAAGCTCAAGGAAGGCGGCCCGGACACCACACGAGACACCGCACCAGAACCCGCGCCCACCGTCGCTCAGCCCAAGGCAAAAGCGAAGCCCGCGGCTCCCGCATCTGAAGAGGCTTCCGCCGCATCCAACGAAGCGGTCAGCGCGCCCGCGGCACTGCCGGGCAAACCCGCCGTCGCGCGCGGCGCCAAATACATGGGCTTCGCCGAGCAGTTCAACCGCTACTACACCGACCCCGCGTGGAAGCCCTCGAAGACCGTATTCGTGAGCCCGGACGGACGTGGCGACGGCGCGAGCCCGGAAGCGCCGGCGGCTGCGAAAGACGCCGTGCTGGGCGCGACGCCGGGCACAAAGATCCACTTCCTGCGCGGCAAATACGACGCCTGCTTCAACTTCACCAAGGAGACCGGCGGCACCTACGACGAGCCCGTCGTGCTCTATGCCGAGCGCAATACGGACAAGTCCATCGGCGTCTCGATGTTATGCTGCAAGAGCGGCCGCGCGAGCTGTTTCAACTTCGAGGCCGCCGACTACATCGCCGTCGATGGATTCCACATGACCGGCGGAAAGTACGGCGTGCGCGTGGTCGGCGAAGGCTACGACGCCAGCCAGCACTCGCGCGGTATCGCCATCCTCCGTTCGACCGGCAACGATCAGGACCGCGATCCCTTCTTCTCCGGCCAGTCGGACTGGAACGTGTGGGAGGCCAACCTCGGCTTCGGCGCCAAAAAGGATGACGGGCACGGGATCTACATCTCCAACGGCAGCGATTGGAACATCGTCCGTTTCAACGAGACCTACGGCAACCTGTCGAGCGATTTCCAGATCAACGCCGACCCCGCCTCCACCTGCGCCGACGAAGGCATTCCCTTCGATGATCCCCGCTGCGACGCCTATGCCGGCGAGGGAGAGGGCGGGCGCGGCGCCAGCGACTACTTCCTGGTCGAAGGCAATTACTTCCACGATGGCGCGTCGTCCGGGCCGAATTTCACCAGTGTCCGGCGCAGTGTCGTCCGCAACAACGTCTTCGGCCCGCAGGTGCGCCACAACGTGAGCTTCTGGCAAGAGACCGACAATCCGAAGCTCGGATCGAGCGACAACAAGGTGCTGCACAACCTGTTCATCACCACCGGCAAGCACGGCGTCCAGTTCACAGCCAACTCCACTCGCAATCTGTTCGCCAACAACGTTCTGCTGGGCGTGACGGTCGACGGAGGCGCGGTCGCGGCCAATCCGTCCGCTCTGCTGATGGAGGTCGATGGCACCGCCAGCGACAACGTCTACCGCGGCAATCTCTATGTCTCCGGCAGGCTCGAAGGACGCGAGCCCGGCAACGACGAGATTTCGCGCGACGACTTTTCCGCGAGCTGGTTCGCCAAGTTCCCGACAGTCGTCGGCGGAAGCCCGAACGACTTCACGCCGACCGCCGACTCGCCCGCCCTGGGCGCGGGCAAGCTTCTTGCGGACTCGCCCGCCGACCGCAACGGCACCGCACGCGCCGGCGACGTCGATCTCGGCCCTATCGAGGTGAAGTGATCGAGGTGAAATAAGTCCGCCGCGCGCTCCAGCGGCCGGATTGCCAAAAAGAAATGGCCCGCTGTGCGGGCCAAGTTTGGTGGAGACGCGGTGAAAAGACGTGTCGAGCAGCCTGAAAATCGCACGCCTAATTGTGCGTAGCAGACTTGCCGGCACTACCCGCCTCTCCGGTCGATGAGCCAGATGAAGCATTGTCCGATATCACCTTCGGCCAGTGAGCCGGGCCTTCAACAACGGGCTTGCCTTGGAACGTGCCGTTTTCACCCGGTTCGCGGTTCTGGCCCGGGGTTTTGAGCATCTCGCTCTGCGACATGGCCTCAGTGCTTTTCATCTTTGCCGCGTCGCTCTTCGCCAACGCAGGCGCGGAGACAAGGGCTGCCGAAAGAGCGAGCCCCAATGCGAGCTTATTCATGACGTGGTACTCCGAGTTGTGTTCGCGCATGACGCGCGCGCATCGGAAACGTGGCTCCTGTGAGGGTCGTTCCCGAGGCCCCGCTTACTTCGCCGTAAGCATCGCCTCCCGGCGTAAGTATTGCGCGCCGGGATGGGCAGTCATGCGTGGAAGGCTTCTGCGCAGGTGCTCAGCTCTGAAGGCCCGGAGCCTCGTAGCCCGTGCGCTCGACGTATTCCGTGTAGCCGCCGCCATACGTGTGGACGCCGTCCGGGGTCAGCTCCAGCACGCGATTGGAGAGCGCGGCGAGAAAATGCCGGTCATGCGAAACGAACAGCATGGAGCCTTCGTATTCGGAGAGCGCCGTGATCAGCATTTCCTTCGTCGCCATGTCGAGATGGTTCGTCGGCTCGTCCAGTACCAGGAAATTCGGCGGATCGTAGAGCATCTTCGCCATCACGAGCCGCGCCTTCTCGCCGCCCGAGAGCACGCGGCATTTCTTTTCGACGTCGTCGCCCGAGAACCCGAAGCAGCCCGCGAGCGACTTCAGCGATCCATGGCCCGCCTGCGGATGGGCATACTCCAGCGTTTCGAACACCGTGCGGTCCCCGTCCAGCAGGTCCATTGCGTGCTGAGCGAAGTAACCCATCTTCACGCTGCCGCCGACGTTGACCGTGCCGGCATCCGGCGCCGTCGATCCGGCGATCAGCTTCAACAGCGTGGACTTGCCCGCGCCGTTCACGCCCATCACGCACCACCGCTCCTTTCGCCGCACATGGAAATCGAGCCCGTCGTAGATGCGCTTGCTGCCGTAGCCTTTGTGCACGGCCTTGATGCTCACGACGTCCTCGCCGGAGCGCGGCGGTGCGGGAAAGTCGAACATGATCGTCTGGCGGCGCTTCGGCGGCTCAACCCGGTCGATCTTGGCGAGTTGCTTGACGCGGCTCTGCACCTGCGCCGCATGCGACGCGCGCGCCTTGAAGCGCTCGATGAAGCGGATCTCCTTCGCCAGCATCGCCTGCTGACGATCGAACTGAGCCTGTTGCTGTTTCTCCGCGAGCGCGCGCTGCTGCTCGTAGAAGTCGTGATTGCCGGAATAC
The DNA here is from genome assembly GCF_051860585.1 of Hyphomicrobium sp. Classification (GTDB taxonomy): domain Bacteria; phylum Pseudomonadota; class Alphaproteobacteria; order Rhizobiales; family Hyphomicrobiaceae; genus Hyphomicrobium_C. The sequence goes on along the minus strand of NZ_JBHYDS010000001.1, from coordinate 195,528 downwards.
GTGGTGAGCGATCCGCCGTCGATCTCGACGATCTTGGTCACGATGCGGTTCATGAACTCGCGATCGTGCGAGGTCATGAGCAGCAGACCTTCGTAGCTTTTGAGGAAGTGCTCGAGCCAGATCAGGCTTTCGAGGTCGAGATGGTTGCTCGGTTCGTCGAGCAGCATCGCGTCCGGGCGCATCAGCAGCACGCGCGCCAGCGCGACGCGCATCTTCCAGCCGCCCGAAAGCGCGCCGACATCTCCGTCCATCATCTCCTGGCTGAACGAGAGCCCGGCCAGCACCTCGCGCGCGCGGCCGTCGAGCGCGTATCCGTCCAGCTCTTCGAAGCGCGCCTGCACCTCTCCATAACGCGCGACGATCTCGTCCATCTCGTCCGCCCGGTCCGGATCGGCCATGGCCGTTTCCAGCTCCTTGAGCTCGGCCGCGACCGTGCTCACAGGCCCCGCGCCGTCCATCACCTCCGCGACGGCGCTGCGGCCCGACATCTCGCCGACATCCTGGCTGAAATAGCCGATCGTAATGCCGCGATCGGTGGACACTTGCCCTTCGTCCGGCTGCTCCCGGCCGATGATCATGCGGAAAAGGGTGGTCTTGCCGGCGCCGTTCGGGCCGACCAAGCCGATCTTCTCGCCCCTGTGAAGCGCGGCAGACGCTTCGATGAAGACGATCTGATGGCCGTTCTGCTTGCCGATATTGTCGAGACGGATCATATGCGCGCGGGTCCTGAAGACAATTCAGGCGCCCTTATGCCATACGTCTCGCCCTACGAAAGAGGCGTTTGCAACTCTGAGCTTGGACTTATCCGCGCGGTGGGCGGCGGCGCTCGGTGAACCAGGCGCGATACTCGGTCATCTTGGTCCGCTGCGTGCCGGAAGCGCGCCGTTTGCAGGTGAGCGCTTCCTCGGCCGTGTCGGGCGCGCCCCACCGGGCTTCGACGCAGTCGTTGACGTTGTAGGCCATTTCGAGCGCACCGGTCCGGTCGATGACGTCCTTGAGCGTCAGCGTCCAGGGCGTGCCATCGGTCCGGGTATAGGAAAACTTGCGCGATCCAAGTTCGCTCGCGAGCACGTTGTCCAGCTCGAGCTTGACGTCCGCCGCGGTTTTCCCCGTCGGCATCGCATAACGTTCCGGGCGGCGCGCGACGCGTTCCGGGAAGCCGCGCACCACATCGATGGCGATCAACAGGCGCAGGTCGCGCGATGGCGTTGCGAAGTCCTCCCAGGCCCCCGTGGTCTCGAAGATCGACGCGCCGTCGGGCATCGCCACCTCTGCGCCTCCACCGGTCTGGTACTTCCGCCCGTTCTCGACCGATGTGACGCGCGCCTTCACCTGCTCTTCGAGCGCGGTGATGACTTCCTTCATGGCGCGCATCGGATCGAGCGGCGCGGGCGACATCACGTCTTCCATGCGGTCGTAGAAGTCTTCGACCGAGAGTTGCGTCTGGTCGAGCGAGAAGTCGCCGTACTCGGGGTTCTTGCCGATTTCGGCGTTGGTCAAGCGGCGCTGGGACCCCTTCTCGCGCACGACCGGCCGGAACCGCTTGAAGCCGGGACTTCCGAGCGCCGGGTCCTGCGCGAACAGGAAGTTGCCGCGCCAAAAGCGCTTGCGCGCCACGGTGCCGTCGGGCTGGCCGTCGACGGCGAGAAACACGCCGGCCGCGTCATCCGTCTGCGCCACGCGCTTGGTCAACACCAGGACGTGCCCATAGGGGTCGGCATAGATCGCGCCGGGCCGGAGCGTCTCCTGCTTGAGGGAGACGGGGTAGTAATCGGTGCTGTTGTCGGCAGCGAGCGTTCGCCCGGATCCGGAATGGACCCCGTTGGCGACCGTCGTGCGGAGATAGTAGCCAAAGCCCGGCACCAGCCCTTGCGGCTTCGGAGGCAGCTTGACGAGGGGCGCCGCCGCCTCGGGCGCACCCCCGAACATTCCGAAGAAGTCGCCGTCAGCCGCGATCTTCTGGCCCGGCGGCGGAGCGGGCGGTGGCTCCTCTTTCTCGATGTTCCACCATTGCGCACACCGGGGCGGCTGGCCGGCCCCGCCGCGCGTGCACTTCGCGTAGCCGAACGGAAGCCCCATCTTGAAGGAGAAATAGGCGCGCAGGAAATACGGGAGATCGGCGCAATCGGGCCGGATGATCAAGCCCTTCTCGTCTTCGCCGAGGCCGAGGTGATTGAACAGCACGTTGCGCGAGCGATCGCGCAGAACCTCGTGCAGGGCGGGCCATGACGGCGCCTCGTCGAGCGGCGCGTCGAACAGCTTTTCGATCCACGCCGAATAAAGGTTTTCCGTCCCGCGGCTCCACGCATCGCGGACCGGCCAAATGCTTTTGTCGCTGCCGCGCGGCCGGGCCGGGGCCTTGGCCTGCACGCCGATGTCTCGCGTGATGGTGCTGCATTCGGTGGTCGCGCCGTCGCGCTTGAGAACGGCTTTCCAGGCACCGGCGACGGGCGCCGCCACCTCGGCAAACCAGAAATAGGGCGGCCCGCCGTGCCGGTCGCGCGAAGTCGTCGCCACCTTGCCATCCGGTGCGACGAGCGAAAGCTCGCCCGCGAGCGCCTGCTCGGACGTGAACACGACGCGCAGCGGCGCGCCTTTCCAGGGCGAAATGGGCGAAGCGAGAACGGCGAGGTCACCGGGCTCCTTGCACGCGGCTGCGGGATGTTTGTCCTGCGCCTGCGCAACGCCCGCAAGGCAAACACCGCCGAGGCAAACGCTCACGATCAGCGACGAGACCGCTGCGGGCCGAGCAAATGGGCGTGCATGAAACAATCGAGCCCCCCGGGTCTCTTTCGCCTCGACCGGATTATATTAATTCGAAAGTGTCGGCCGTAAAAATGGCAAAATTTATCGCTGGCCGGTCGCAAACCATAAATGACGCCGGTTTGAGCGGAGGAATAATACCCTAAGGAGGCCGCAAATCCCGATCCACGTCTTTCCAAAACTGCTCCCACTTCTCGTCCTGCCGTTTCCTTTCAAGGGCTTCGAGCCGCTCTTCCTCCGCCACGCGGGCGCGCTCCAGCCGCGCCCTCGACCTGCTCGGGCGTCTCCCAGACGTGCACGGCGGTGGGACTTGTTTTCGGAGGGGTGTGGTCGCGCGTTTAGCTTAACGGCCCGCTGATCACGGTCACCTTGAGCTTGGTGACGCCGAGTTTGACGAATCCGAGCTGCTCCGCCGCGGCGCGCGACACGTCGAGCAGCCGTCCCTTGGCGTAGGGACCCGAGTTGTTGACCCGCACGAGGAGCGACGCGTTGGTCTTGGGGTTGAGCAAAATCAGGATGGTGCCGTTGGGGTAGACCGGGCTCGCTGCGTTGTCGGGCAGATCCGGGCGGAAGTCCTCGCCGGACGACAAGGCCGAGCAGGGGTTGTTCTTGTCGGTCTTGCAGTCGTCGTAATACGACGCCGTCACGACCTCCTCGAAGCCGACCAGCTTCTCCATTTCCGCCAGAGTCTTAACTCTATGGCAGATGGTGTTGTAGCAATAGGTCTTGCCGGGCGACTTGGCGGATGCCGGCGTGGAAATGGAGCTTGAGACAGCGGCCGCGGAAGTGGCGACGAGCAGAAGCGAGCCAAGGAAACGGCAGACGGCAGACGTCATCGAGGGTCCATTCGACAGCTCCGAGATTGCCGCAGAACGTAATTGATTCTGAGCTTTAATATGGCCGCCGCCGCCTTTGTCCGGGTGTGGTGTTGGGGTGTGGTGCCGGATCACCACGCTGGCCGCCCGCCCGGAATAATTCTCGGCACGAAAATTTGCAGGTGAGGGGAGGCGCCCGTCTGCGGCGCCGCAATAAAGCCCCCGAAAACAGGGACATTCACCCGGCGTGCGGTTGTTGCGATACTGTCGTATATCTGAAGTTTGACTTCGTGACAGTCTTCCACAAAGACTGTGCGACCCTCCTTCCCATAGGTCCAAAAAGACAGCATGACGACGGACCTGTTTGATCCCAAACGCCACGGGTTCATGGATCTGGTTCGCGCCGTCGCCCGGGATCGCCTGGCGAACCGGCACGCCGCCGCTTGGATGATTTCTGCCGTCCTGGCCGCCGCCATGTGGTCCTATTTCGTCCGGCACGAATGGCCCTGGTGGACCATCACGTTCACCACCGGCGTGACGGTGGCGCTCGCATCGTCGGTGCTGCTCGCCTCCCGGCGCGTGCTGTTCTCGACCGCGGTCGTGGCGAGCGCCATTGCGCTCATCGTCGCCGTGTCGGAGGTCAAGCGCCACTATCTCGGCATGACGCTCCACGCCTACGACATCGTCTTCTATCTGCTGTCGTGGGACACGCTGTCATTTCTCTGGAGCGGCTTCCGCACCGAGGTGCTCGCCCTCTTCGCCGCCATGGGCGCGTTGACCGGGCTGGGCTGGCTCCTGTTTCGCCTCGACCCGACGCGCATCGCGCGCCCCGCCGCGGGCGGTGTCCTCCTGCTTGCGCTGGCCACGACCGCCCTCGCGGTGGCGAACAAGGGCGGACGCCATCACACGCTCTATTATTGGGATCACCACTACGTCTCGTCGTTCTATCTGTCGTGGGCGGAGACGATCGAGACCCTATGGCAAGGGCAGCTCATCGAAGCCGCCCCGCACAACGGCGGAACGAGCATGCTCGCCGCACCCGCGTCGTGCCATCCGGTGCAACGGCCGCCGAACATCATTCTCATCCATCAGGAAAGCGTCTTCCCTCCGAACTTCTTTCCGGGCATCCGCTACGACAAGGGCCTCGACCCGTTCTTCCGCTCCGCCGATGGCGGACTGCACAAGCTGCGCGTGGAAACCTATGGCGGCGCGTCCTGGCTGACGGAATTCTCGGTTCTCGCCGGCGTGTCGACGCTGTCGTTCGGCGGCATGCGCCCGTTCGTGCAGTCTCTGATGCAGGGCAAGGTGCGCGACACCCTCCCCGAGACGCTGGCGCGCTGCGGCTACCGCAACATGCTCTATTATCCAATGCAGAAGGACTTCGTTTCGAGCGGCAGGTTCTATAGCGCCATCGGCTTCTCGGAGATCCTGGATCGCAAAGCCCAGGGCGCGAAAAAGTACAACGAGCGCGACCGCTTCTATTACGACAACGCGCTGCGCAACATGCAGAGCCACTTCCGGCAATCGCAGGCGCCGCTGTTCAACTTCATCATCACGGCCGCGACCCACCTGCCGTATGAGCCGCCCTATATGCCGGAAGTCGACGTTCCGGGCGGCGGTCCGACGCCGAAGATGCATGAATACCTGCGCCGCGTCGGCATGGCGAAGATGGATTACGATTATTTCCGCGCCGAGCTGGTCCGCCGTTTCCCGAACGAGCGTTTCCTGATCGTCCAGTATGGCGACCATCAGCCCGTCGTGACGCGTCCGTTTCTCGGCTTCAATGCCGCGACCGCCACCGAGGACATGACGATGACGCCGGAGTCGCCCGGCTACCTCACGTACTACACGGTCGACGGCATCAATTTCGATCCCGGTCCGCTACCGGACGTCGACGTGCTGGACGTGCCCTATCTCGGCGCGTTGTTGCTCAATGCCGCCCGCCTGCCGCTGTCGGATGCGCAACACGAACGACTGCGCCTGCTCAATGTCTGCCAAGGCCGGTACTTTACGTGCACCAAGCGCGATGAAATCCTGACGTTCCATCGCCGCCTGATCGATTCCGGATTGCTGCTCGCGCGCTAGCGAGAGCGTGCCAAAGCCCGTCCGGCTACGCGCCGCGCATTGCCGCAAGGGGAGACCCATGCGGAACGATGAGCGTCAAACGCTCCGGCCCGACCGCAATCTCGCGCGGTACGGACGATAGACGCTCCCCGTCGATCTGTGCCGCGATCGTGTCACTGGCGCGGACGCCAAGCTGGGAGCAAGGCAGCACGGTAACGTCCGCCCGGCCTTCGAGGCGCCCTCGGGCGATCGCAATGAGCAGCCCCGCCAGCGCCCGTCGCGTGGTGGCATTCGCGATCACGGCGTGGAAACCATCACCGGCCAGGCTCTGCTCCTTGGCGATCACGAATGATCCGCCGTAGCGCGCCGCGCGCGTCACGATCAGCCAAGTCGCCGGAAGCGTGCGTCCATCGACGACGACTTCAAAGGGCCGGGGGGCGTGCGCCATGGCCCGCAGGATGGGCCACGCATAGGCCATCCGCCCAACGGTGCGTTTCCACGCCATGCTGAGGCGGAGAAGCACGTCCGCGTCGAACCCGACGCCCGCCATGGCCAAGAAAGGCGTGCCGTCGGCGAGCCCGTACCGGATTGGCACGCTGGGTCCACGCAGAAGCGTTTGCGCCAGCACTTTTGCCCGGCAGCGAACGCCGATCTCACGTGCGAGCACGTTGCCGGTGCCGATGGGAATGATGCCGAGCGGAACGTCGCTGCCCAGAAGGCCCGACGCGACACCGCGGATGGTGCTGTCGCCACCGGCGGCGACGATGGCGTCGAAACGCCCCTCCGCAACGGCGGATCGCGCGATGGCCGCATCGGCGGCAAGAGTATCGGCATGCTCGACGCGCACCTCCGCGCCGGCCGCCTCCAGTGCGCGACACACGGCGCGCAGAAAATACCGGCTTCGAGTCCCGGCATGAGCATTGTGAATGATGAGAAGGCGGCGGCGCATCGGGCTCTCGGCAGGTAGGAGGCGGGCGTTGTCATTGCCGCGGGGCCGTCATTGTGGAACGGAGCGCCCCTTAAGAACGTTAGGTGAGTTGATTGTCAATAAACTTGGGCACATTGCTATGTCAGATCCCACCCTCTTCAACACGTCAGCGCCTCTCCGGCGCGTCAGCCAGGGCGCGCTGATCGGCGGCGTGTGCGGAGGTCTGGCGCGGTGGCTCGGCTGGGACCCCACGCTCACGCGCTTTCTCTATGTTGTCGCGACCGTCGCCTCGATCGGTTTCCCCGGCATTCTCGCGTACCTGGTGCTGTGGTTTATCATGCCGCGCGACTAGCAAGCGTTCTCGCTATGACGCACGTGTGAGCCCGCGATCATCTTGACGCGCCGTTTTGAAAGCCTACCTGTAGGGACGCGTCGTAGTGCTGGCGCCGTCGCGGCAGGAGGCCGCCGCTTCCATGCTGTCCCCCGCCCATGCCTTCGATCCGCTCGAGCCGATCCCGGTTCTCGACACGGGTCCGTCGTTCCCGATGGAATCGCTGCTCGCCCACGAAGCGCGCGCGCATGCGCTTCTCGATCTCGCCACCGGCGCGTTGCCCTCCGCGGCCCTTCGCCAGCTCGACTATGTATCGCGGCGCTGGCTGGCCAAATGGGAGAACGCGCACCTTGCGGAAATTGACGCCATTGCCGAACGGCTGAAGCGGCCGGGCGCCTACTTTCTGTCCGTGAACTACGAATGGGCCTGCACCTGTCGCGTTGCCCCAGGCCCGGACCGCAAGAGCGCGCGGCTGGTGCGCGTGCTGGACTGGCGCACGCCGGGCCTCGGCCGCCATGTCATCGCCGCGCGCGTCGAGAACCGCCATGGCCCGTTCGTCACAATGACATGGCCCGGCTACACGGGCGTTCTGACGGGCATGGCTCCGGGCCGTTTCTCGGCCGCCCTCAATCAGGCGCCGATGCGCAAGGCGATAGGGTTCTACGTGCTCGATTGGGCCGTCAGCCGCCGCCGCGTCTGGACCATGCCGCACCCGACCCCGGCCCATCTGCTGCGATCCGTGTTCGAGGACGCCACCGACTTCGCCGATGCCCGCGAACGATTGACGCGCGAGCCCATTTCCACGCCCGCTATTTTCTCGCTCGCCGGCATCAGGCCGAACGAAACTGTCGTGATCGAACGGACGGAGACGGAAGCGCGTCTCCACGTCGGGCCGAATGTTGCCGCCAATCACTGGGAAGCGCCGGGTTGGCGGGGCCGCTCGCGCGGCATGGCGAGCGCGGAGCGCGCCTCGATGATGCACTGCGTCATTCCGGACTTGGATACCGATTTTTCCTGGCTCAAGCCGCCGATCCTGAACGCGACGACCCGCTTGGCCCTGGTCGCGGATGCCGCCGAAGGCCGCCTTGTCGCGCAAGGCTTCGAGTTCATGCGACCGGCAACCCAGCCGCTTCATCTTGTTGCTTAACGCTGAAGTGTTCCGTACGAGGCATTTCCATGTGCCTCAATGGGTGTAGAGTGGTCCCACATCGGAGCGATAAGGGATTAGGAGGCTTCGCGATGGATGACCTCTTCGAACACGCCATGGAAACTGAGCGTGATAAGGCGATCAACGGCTTCTACACCCACTTCAGCATTTTCCTTGCCGTCATAGCTGGCCTGGCGATCATCAATCTGATCGAGGGCGCGCACTTCTGGGTGCAGTGGGTCGTGCTGGGCTGGGGCGCCGGCATCGCGTTTCACGCCTATAAAATATTCATCGTTCGGCCGCGGGAAGAGCACGCCAAGCACGAGCTGTTCAAGCAGCGTGAGGAGCGCAAGATGGCAGTTGCCGCTGCGGCGGCCGCAGCCGCTGAAGCGGCCGCTCCGGCACCTGAACCCGCCCCGGCAGACGTGACGGATGACGATCCGACCAGGCGTCTCTAAGCCACCCACAAAAAAACCGGCCGGTGCACCCTGCACCGGCCGGTTTCGCATTGAGCGTGCGTGTGGAGCTTAGAAGAGCCCTTCGATAAGACCTTCGGCATTGAGCCGGATCGAATCCGCCGACGGCACGCGCGGCAGGCCCGGCATGGTCATGATCTCGCCCGTGACGACGACGACGAACTCGGCACCCGCCGAAAGCCGCAGCTCGCGCACCGGCACCACGTGGCCCGTCGGCGCGCCGCGCTTGGTCGGGTCCGTGGAGAACGAGTACTGCGTCTTGGCCATGCAGACCGGCAGATGGCCGAAGCCCATCGCTTCCAGGTCCTTGAACTTGGTCTCGACGGAGCTGTCGCAGGCGATGTCGGAGGCGCGATAGATCTCGGTCGCGATCGTGCGAACCTTCTCGCGCAGCGGCATGTCGTCCGGATAGAGCGGCTTGAAATCTGCCTTGCCCGAGTTCGCGACCTCGACCACATGATGGGCCAGCGCCTCGGTGCCAAGACCGCCATCGGCCCAGTGCGTGCACATGAAGGCGCGCGTGCCCATGCTCTCCGCGGCCCGCATGACTTCCTGGATCTCAGCGTCCGTGTCCGTGATGAAGCGGTTGATGGCGACGATCGCCGGCACGCCGAACTTGTTCACGTTCTCGATGTGGCGCTTGAGGTTGTCACAGCCCTTGGCGACGGCCGCGACGTCCTCGTTCTTGAGATTGTCCTTGGCCACGCCGCCATGCATCTTGAGCGCGCGCACGGTCGCGACGATGACCGTTGCGGCCGGCTTCAGACCGGCCTTGCGGCACTTGATGTTGAAGAACTTCTCCGCTCCGAGGTCAGCGCCGAAGCCCGCTTCCGTGACGACGAAATCGGACACCTTGAGCGCGCTCTTGGTCGCCAGCACGGAGTTGCAGCCATGCGCGATGTTCGCGAACGGCCCGCCGTGAATGAAGGCAGGATTGTTCTCGAGCGTCTGCACCATGTTCGGCATCAGCGCGTCCTTGAGCAGCACGGTCATTGCGCCGTCCGCCTTGAGGTCGCGCGCCCGGATCGGCTTCTTCTCGCGCGTGTAGCCGATGATGATGTTGCCGAGGCGGTTTTCGAGATCCTTGAGGTCGCTGGAGAGGCAAAGGATCGCCATCACTTCCGAAGCGACCGTGATGTCGAAACCGTCCTCGCGCGGGTATCCGTTCGAGACGCCGCCGAGCGAGTTCGTGATCGAGCGCAGCGCGCGGTCGTTCATGTCGAGAACGCGCTTCCATTCCACGCGGCGGCTGTCGATTCCGAGGCTGTTGCCCCAATAGATGTGGTTGTCGATCAGGGCCGAGAGCAGGTTGTGCGCGCTGGTGATGGCGTGGAAGTCGCCCGTGAAGTGCAGGTTGATGTCTTCCATCGGCACGACCTGCGCATAGCCGCCGCCGGCCGCGCCGCCCTTGACGCCGAAGCACGGGCCCAGCGAGGGCTCGCGAAGGCAGCACATGGCCTTCTTGCCGATACGGTTAAGGCCGTCCGTCAGGCCGACCGTCGTCGTGGTCTTGCCTTCGCCGGCAGGCGTCGGGCTGATGGCCGTCACCAGGATCAGCTTGCCGTCCGGGCGGGTCTTCAGCGCGTTGATGAAATCGAACGAGAGCTTCGCCTTGGTGGTGCCGTAGGGGATGATGGCGTCGGCGGGGATGCCGAGTTTCGCTGCAACCTCGGTGATCGGCTTCATCTTGGCTTCGCGCGCGATCTCGATATCTGATTTCACCGTCACGGTGTTCCCTCCGAATGGTCGTTTCTATAAGTGAGCGGCCCCGATGTAACGGGGACGAAGCTGGCGATATTGGCGTTTTGCGTGCGCTTCGCCAAGCGGCACGATAGGCATTGGACACGATGACGCGATGCGTCAACCCTTTCGCAGTTGCGAATGTTGCGAGGTCATCCGAAGCGTGCCGTGCCCGCCGAATGGGCACCTCCCGGACACCATTTCGAGACGCCATTCCGATAAGGCCCGTCCGCGCCGCGCGCAACTGTCGGTTGGCACCGCCCGCCCCATCGGCTACGGACACGTGAGACGATCAACAGCGCACCGGGTCCATGAGCAAACCAGCCGACTTCAGCCACCTTGACGACCTGTTCACCATCCGGGACTGGCTTCGCTACGCAGTCAGCCGCTTCACTGTGGCGAAACTCGCCTACGGCCACGGCACCGAGACCGCACTCGATGAGGCCGCGTATCTCATTCTGTCGGCGTTGAGCCTGCCCATCGATCAGCTCGAACCCTGGATGGACGCGCGCCTGACGCGTGACGAGCGCGCCAAGGTGGCGGACCTCATCCAGCAGCGCATCGCGACCCGCAAGCCCGCCGCCTATCTGGTTAACACGGCCTGGATCCGGGGCCGCCCGTTCTACGTCGACGAGCGCGTGATCGTGCCCCGGTCCTACATTGGCGAGCTGCTGGACGACGGCCTGTCGGCCGTGGTGCCCGATCCCGATGGAGTCGAAAGCATCCTCGACCTCTGCACCGGATCGGGGTGTCTGGCCATTCTGGCGGCGTTGACGTACCCGAATGCAGCGGTCGATGCCGTCGACATCTCGGTCGGCGCTTTGGAGGTCGCCGCCCGCAATGTCGAGGACTACGGCCTCACTGACCGCATTTCCATCCATCGGTCCGATCTCTTCGCGGGCCTCGAGGGTCGAACGTACGACCTGATCATCTCCAATCCGCCTTACGTGACGGCCGAAGCCGTCGCGGCCTTCCCGCCCGAATACAAGGCGGAGCCCGAGCTGGCTCACCTCGGCGGCGACGACGGACTGGATCTCGTGCGCCGCATCCTGGCCGAGGCCGCCGTTCATCTCAATACCGAGGGGATGCTGGTCGTCGAGGTTGGCATGGCGCGCGAGGCGCTTGAAACCGAATACCCGTCATTGCCGTTTCTTTGGCTCGATACGGAGCAAAGTGAGGGCGAGCTCTTTGCGCTAACGGCCGAGGCCTTGAAACGGCACGCATAGGACGGGAGACGGAGGTCATGACCGACGGCGTTTCGAACGAAACGGCGTGGAAGCATCGGGAGCTGATGCTCAAGATCGCGCGCAAGCCGTTCTTCTGCTGCTGTTGCGTCTGCCTGCCAAAGGACGACCGCCGCCGCGCGCGCCGCGTTTTCCGCCTGACCCGCCGCGTCCTGCGCGATTGGCGCCGGGCGGAGCAGGCCCGCATCGAAGCGGACGAGCCACGTGAAATGCCCCTGCGCTGACGGAGCCGGGTGGAGGAGGGGGATCGCTTACATGCGCAGCGTCGTGCTGGTTTTCGCGCTTGCCTGGTTATCCCTCGCACCCGCCCGCGCGGCCGATGCGCCTATCGTCATCAAGTTCAGCCACGTGGCGGCGCCCCAGTCGCATAAGAGCCGCGCCGCCGAACATTTCAAGGCGCTTGCCGAGCGCTACACGAACGGCCGCGTCCGCATCGAGCTCTACCCGAACTCGCAGCTCTACAAGGACAAGGAGGAGCTGGAGGCCCTGCAACTCGGCGCCGTCCAGATGCTCGCGCCGTCCGTCTCGAAATTCGGCCCGCTCGGCATCAAAGCGTTCGAGGCGTTCGACCTGCCCTATATGTTCGCGGACTACGAGGCTCTCGAGAAAGTCACGCACGGCGACATCGGCCGCGAGCTTCTGGGCAGGCTCGAACAGAAGGGTCTCATCGGGCTCGCGTATTGGAACAACGGCTTCAAGATCCTGTCGGCCAACAGCGCCCTCCGCGGACCGGACGACGTGCTCGGTCTCAAGATGCGCATCCAGGCGTCGAAGGTGATCGAAGCCCAGATGTGGGCGATGGGCGGCCTCCCCCAGGTGATGGCTTTCTCGGAAGCCTATCAGGCGCTCTCCTCGGGCGTGGTGGACGGGACGGAAAATACGCCGGCGAATATGTACACCCAGAAAATGTACGAGGTGCAGGCCCACGCCACGATGACCAACCACGGCTATCTTGGCTACGCCGTGATCTCTAACCACGCATTCTGGACCGGCCTTTCCCCCGATATCCGCAAAGCCCTGGAGCGTGCCATTGCGGAAACGACGCCGGTCGCCAACGCATTCGCGCGCCAGGAAAACGACGACGCGCTTGTGGAAATGAAGGCGTCCGGCCGGACCACGTTCCATGAGCCGACCGAGGCGGAACGCGCGGCCTGGGTCGCGGCGCTCGTTCCCGTTCACGACGAAATGGCCGGCCGCATCGGCCGCGACCTCATCGACCGCATCTATGCCGTCACGGGCCGCAAAGCCCCGGCCCGGTGATTGCCGCCACGCCGCGGCCCGGACCGGCCATCGCTTCCGCGCGCGATCAGACGTCCACGAGCACAGTGAACCCGCCCATCGACATCTTCTTCATGTCGAACGGCATCGACTTCGGATCCATGCCGGAAAGGCGCGGATCTTTCATGACCTTGGCGTTGATCTGATTGCGCTGGGCCTTCGATTTGTAGACGATCCAGGAAAACACGGCCGTCTCGGTCGGCTTCAGCTTCAAGAGCTTGGGAAACGGGCGCCCGAACTTCATGTCGAGATCGTCGCCCACGCATTCGCGATATTCGAGCGCGCCATGCTCGCGCCAGACTTTGCCGGCCTTCGTCGATATCTTCTTGTAGGCGTCGATCTTGTCCGTCGGAACGATCAGCACAAATCCGTCCACATAGGCCATGGGGTATCCTTTCGCGTTTCCTCGAGGACGAACGTAGGGGCTCGAATCCGACAGCGCCAGTGCCCACGAAATACCGGCGGAGACTGAGGCGGCCACAGCGGGCGTGACGGCGCGCGCATCCCGTGTCATAGGCGTGCACGGAATGAATGCGGCCCACCGCGGCCAACCGGCGTGGAAAACCCAAATGCAAGATCGGCGCTCGAAGGCCGCGCGGGCTCTCGACTCGCTTGAGGAGATCATCATCGCGACGCTGCTCGGCGCGGCGACGCTGCTGATCTTCGTTGCCGTGGTGCAGCGCTATGGCCTTTCGGGCGTCGCATCGCTCTACCGATGGTCTCGTGCGGAGGGGTTGGAGGGCCTGAGCGTCGCCAGCAAGAGCGTGTTCTTCGCCATCGCCTATGTTCGCCTGACCTGGGCGCAGGAACTTTGCATTTTCATGATCGTCTGGATGGCCAAGTTCGGCGCCGCATACGGCGTGCGCACCGGCATCCACGTCGGCGTCGATATCCTCGTCGAGCGCCTCACCGGCAACGCGCAACGGATACTCATCCTTGCCGGGCTGCTCGCGGGCGCATTCTTTACGGCCGTCATCGGCACCCTTGGCGCCAACCTCGTCTGGCACATCTACGACACCGGGCAGACCTCAGCCGTGCTCGAACTGCCGATGTGGATCGTCTATCTGGCCGTGCCGCTCGGCTCCTACCTGATGTGCTTCCGCTTCCTCGAGGTGGCGTGGGTCTACTGGCGGACGGGGGAACGTCCGCACCATGATCCCGGTGCCGTCGAAGGCGTCGGCTCCGCCGCGGGCGCCGAGGTGCCCCGGTGACGACAGCCCTGATCTTTCTGCTCCTCGTCGCGCTGCTGTTCGTCGGCATGCCGGTTTCCATCGCGCTCGGGCTCACCGTTCTCACGGTGCTGTTCACGCTGACGGACGCGCCGCTCAGCGCCGTCGCGCTGAAGCTGTTTACCGGCATCGAAAGCTTCGAGCTGATGTGCGTGCCGTTCTTCATTCTCGCCGGCAATTTCATGACGCACGGCGGTGTCGCGCGTCGCATGATCCGCTTCGCCACTGCGATGGTCGGCCACTGGCCGGGAGGGCTGGGCCTCGCGGCCGTCGTGGCGTGCGCCATTTTCGCGGCCTTGTCCGGCTCGTCTCCGGCAACCGTCGTCGCCGTCGGCTCGATCATGATCCCGGCCATGGTCGCGCGCGGCTACCCAAAAAAATTCGGCGCGGGCGTCGTCGCGTCGTCCGGCGCGCTTGGTATTCTGATTCCCCCGTCCATCGTCATGGTGCTCTACAGCGTGGCGACATCCGGCATGGCGGCGATAGGTCCCGATGGGAAACGCGTCCACGCCGCGTCGGTCGACGACCTCTTCATGGCCGGCGTTGTGCCCGGTCTCGTCCTGGCCACGCTTCTCGCGCTGACGACGGTGTGGCTCGCCTGGCGTCGCGGCTATCCTGCCGGCGCGCGCCAGCCCTGGAGCGAGCGCCTCGCGGCCTTCGTCGATTGCTTCTGGGGTTTGGCGCTGATCGTGATCGTCATGGGCGGCATCTACGGCGGCGTGTTTACGCCCACGGAAGCCGCGGCCGTCAGCGCGGTCTATGCGTTCGTGGTCGCGGTCTTCATCTACGGCGACTTGCCTCTGAACGCCGTGCCGCGCGTGCTGCTGCAATCCGCCAGCATGAGCGCCATGCTGCTCTACATCATCACCAACGCGGTGCTTTTCACGTTCCTGCTCACCCACGAGCAGATCCCGCAAGCCATGGCCGACTGGCTCATTCACCAGGGCTTCGGCCCGATCGCGTTTCTGCTGGTGGTGAACGTCATCCTGCTGGTTGCGGGCTCGATCATGGAGCCGGCGTCCGTGACGCTGATCTTAGCGCCGATCCTGTTTCCGGTGGCGGCCAAGCTCGGTATCGACCCCGTGCACTTCGGCATCATCATGGTGGTCAACATGGAGATCGGCATGATCACGCCGCCCGTAGGGCTCAATCTCTATGTGGCGAGCGGCATCTCGCAGCTGGGTCTCATGACCATGTCGCGCGCCGTCGTGCCGTGGCTCGCCACCATGGTGGCGTTCCTGATGGTCGTCACCTTCTGGCCCGATCTCTCGCTGGCGCTGCCGCGCTGGCTCGGCATGCACTGAGGGCTCTTCTCCCTCTCCCCGCCTTGCGGGGAGAGGGTCATGGCGGAGCCATGCCCCCGGCATGCGGTGAGGGTTCTTCTCCCTCTCCCCGCCTTGCGGGGAGAGGGTTGGGGTGAGGGGCAGCAAAACACCGCAGCGCCAGCTTCTGCCCCTCACCGTCATGGCGGAGCCATGCTTCGCATGGACCCCTCTCCCCATCGCAAGTGCAGGGCTATGGGGAAATCCTCAGCCGAATGCGCCCCAGTGATGCGAGATGCCCGTTCCGATTTCCCGCACGAGCTCGTAGGCGCGCTCCATCGGCTCCAGGATCTCCGTTTCGATGCGGCCGTAGTCGTCGATGCCCTTCGGCAGGTAGGTCGCCTTCTCGACGAAATTGCCGTCATCGTGCGGATCGTCGACGCGGCGCGGAAACGCCTGCCGCACGACGCGAACCACTTCGGGGATCTCGAGCGACAGCGCCTTGCCGACGATCTCCTCGTGCGTCACTTCGTTGGTCGGCGTGAAGCGCGGCAATTGAGCTGTGAGGATGAAGATGCGCATGATCAGCGCGGCGCGGATGGCCTGCAGCAGATCGAGCTCCATGCGGTGCTCGTCGGGGATCTTGCCGCCCTCGAGGCCGATTTCCTCGAGGATGCCGTGCAGCTCGATGGCGTCGAGCCGCAGATAGTGCGCGAGCCCGTTGATCTTCTGCGCCCGGTCGTCGTCGAGCAGGCGGTCGGCCAGGAACTTGAACGCGCCGTCGAGATGCGCCTCGCGCGCCCAGGACGCGCGCTGCGCCCAGAAGCCCGCGTCGAACACAATGGCGTTGACGCCCACGGCATTGAGGCTCGAAAGCTGCTTGCCGCGCGCGATCATCTCGATCAGCGGCCTGAGCCGTGACGACTTCTTCGCCATTTCGACGAACCGCTCACGCTCGCTGCCGACGGCCGCACCGAGGCCCGCCACGACGTTCGCGACATAGCCGAACTGCTGCAGGATGGCGTTGTTCGGAATGGCGCGCATGCGGGCCGGATCGCCGCGGTCGGAATGGTGATCGCCCTGCCGCTTGACGGGCCGCGAGCCGGTCTTGAACAGCAGGTTGGCGCCGAACGCGCCGAGCAGCGCGCGGTAGCCCGGATGAGCGAACAGTTGCTGCTGGTAGTCGCGCAGACGAAGCTGGAAATCGAGCGTCAGATTGGTGTCCGTGTAGAACGGATCCTCACCTTCGCCGGGATCCTTGCCGCTCATGATGATGGTGGCGAGCGCGCGCTGCGCGAACGCGCGGTTGGCGAAGAACAGATAGCCGTCGCCGCCCTGGAAGCTCGTCTCGTGCTTCACCGGCAGTCCGTCGCGGAAGAAGCGCCAGCGCGATTCACCGGGGAACACGTAGCGGAGGCGGCGCCGGAGCGGGCCGGGATGCGCGCCGCGTCCCATGCTCTCGCCGTGCGTCGAGAAGATCAGCGTCTCGACGTTCTTGAGGCCCGATTTGCGGACAACCTCGGCAAGGCCGTGATGCAGGCGTTCGTGGGCGAGGCCCGCCGCGATCTGGCCGATGAAGCGGCCGGCGTCGGAGTAGCCGGTCTGCACGGCGAGGCGGCCGCGCTTCGAGACATAGTCGCGATAGGCTTCCTCGGCGAGCAGGCGCTCGACGAGGCGCGGGCCGGTTTCGAGCGCCGCCGGGGTTTCGAACAGCGGTGAGATGTCGACGATTTCCGATACGCCGAACAGCTTGGCGAAGTAGAGCGCGATCAGGATCGTGCCCGGTGTCTCGCATTCGGCGATCAGGTAGCGGATCGGCGTGTCGCTATCGATGTGCTTGGAGATTTGCGCCGCCAGCGCGAACTGGCGGATGGCGGTGGCATTCTCGAGATCGAGCGTCTCGAAGTTCACCGTCTCGGGCTTGACCGTGCGGATCATTTCGACGATGCGCGCGAGCGCCTGTCGTTCGGTCAGGTCGCGCGTCCAGCTTTCGTGCACGAAGGCGCGGAACGCGTTGTTGATCTGCACGGCGTTGACGCGCACGTGGATGTGGCTCATGCCGAGGCCGGTCGCCCGCAGCAGGCCCGCGACGGACGCGACCGCGACCTTGTTATCGAGAGATTGCGTTGCTTCGGTGATCTGGTCGAGCAATGCCAGCAGCGGCTCGGCGCTGGTCAGATTATGACCGTCGCCCTGAGTGATGACGTTCGCCGCATGCGCGAGCGTGAAGCCGTTCGTGCCGACGGACTCGAGCGCCTTGAGTTGGCCTTGCGCGGCCGCAACCGCGAGGTCGAGCTTGCCGGTGATCTGGCGGACAAGGCGGACCATCTCGCCGTCCTCGCCGAGCTGCGGGCGCAACGCCTGCACGCGCTCGCGGATGTCGGCGAGGGCCGCGATCTTTTCCTTGAGGCGAACGAGGAACGAGAACGTCCACTTGATGTCCGTGCGCCCGTCGAGATCGTAGCCGACCCACGAGGCGAACGTCGCGAGCTGGGGATTGGAGGCCAGAGCCTTGTCGCCGAACGTCTCGTGCGCCGTGCGGAAGAAGTCGTCGAGAATATCGCAGTAGGCATCGCGCAGGTTGCGGATCGCGCTCTGAACGCGGCCATGCTCGTATTCGAGCGTCAGCGGTGCGTCGGGGCGGTGCGGAAGCCCGATCGTCTGCCCGTCGCCGCTGCCGGACACGGCGATTTCCGCCATGCGGTCCGAAAGCGCTTCGGAAAGCCCGAACGTGGGATGGGCGGTGAAGACGATGCCGTTGCGTGCGCGCGAGAACCGGGCCTTGAACGCCTCGAACGCCTTCGCGTCCGTGCCGGCCGCGAACGGCTTGATGAAGTCGGAGAATTCCTTGCGGGTCGCGTCTTCGCTTTCGACGCCGATCTGGTCCTTGAGGAGCACCGCGCGGTGGATGCAGGCGCTGTCCATCAGCCGCGTCGCCAACGCCGTGACGTCGTCAAAGCTGACCTCGCCACCCTCGAGCCGCCGCGAAAGATTGAACGCGACATTGACGATCGGATTGAGCGTCGGCTGATCGGGGATTTGCGCCCGCAGCGCTTTCAATTCAGCGCGCAGCGACTTTTCGTCGAACTTGCTTTCGCCGGACGCCTGTTTCTTGGACGACATCTAGATCTCCTCAACGCCCCGGCTGAAACGGGGCTCGCGCAACGAGAGTCCCAAAGGCAGAGAAGGGCCCGGCGGTCCAAACATGAGACCGCCGGGTCGTCGAGCCGCCTCTGGCATCGGGCACAGAGGTGGCTCGGACCTGAGAGGGGAAGCGCGCCGGGCCGAATGGGTTTTTCGGTTGCCGGCCAGTCTGCGCGTCCCGCCGTAGCCTTTAGGCTGCCTTGCGTTCGGCCAGCACGCGCTGAACCGTGGAGCCCATTTCCGACGGCGTCGGCGCAATCGAGACGCCGCAGTTTGCCAGGATTTCGACCTTCTCAGCCGCGGCTTCGCCGAATGCGGAGACGATCGCGCCGGCATGGCCCATACGGCGGCCCTTCGGAGCGGAAAGGCCCGCAATGTAAGCGACGACCGGCTTCTTGAAGTGGTCGCGGATGTATTCGCCTGCTTCGGCTTCCTGCGGACCGCCGATTTCGCCGATCATCATCACCGCGTCCGTGTCCGGATCCTGCGCGAAGTGCTCGAGCACGTCCTTGAACGACGATCCGTTGATGGGATCGCCGCCGATGCCGACCGAGGTCGAGACGCCGATGCCGAGTCCCATGAGCTGCGAGGCAGCCTCGTAGCCGAGCGTACCCGAGCGGCCGACGATGCCGACGCGGCCCGGCATGTAGATGTGCCCCGGCATGATGCCGAGCATCGCCTTGCCGGGCGAGATGGTGCCCGCGCAGTTAGGCCCCGTGAGAACCATGCGGTTCTCTTTCTTGTAGCGGCGCATGTAGCGCTTCACGCGGATCATGTCCTGCGTCGGGATGCCGTCCGTGATGCAGACGCAGTATTTGATGCCGGCATCGGCCGCTTCCATGATCGCATCCGCCGCGAACGGCGGCGGTACGAACACGATCGAGGCTTCGGCCTTGGTCTCGTCCACGGCGCCCTTCATGGTGTTGAACACCGGACGGCCGAGGTGAGAGCTGCCGCCCTTGCCGGGCGTGACGCCGCCGACAACGTTGGTGCCGTAGTCGATCATTTCCTGCGCGTGGAACGTGCCGATGCGGCCGGTGAAGCCCTGCACGAGGATCGGCGTATTTTCGTTGATGAAGATGGCCATTCTCGTTTCCTCCTTACGCGGCGTTCTTGGCGGCCGAGACGGCCTTATTCGCAGCGTCGGCCAGCGTCTCCGCGCTGATCATGGTGAGACCGCTTTGATCGATGATCTTGCGGCCTTCCTCGACGTTGGTGCCTGCGAGGCGCACGACGATCGGAACCTTGATTTCGAGTTCCTTGATCGCGTCCACCACACCCTTTGCAACCCAGTCGCAGCGATTGATGCCGGCGAACACGTTGACGAGGATGGCCTTCACGTTCTTGTCGCGAAGCACGGCCTTGAACGACTTCGTCACGCGCTCGGGGCTTGCGCCGCCGCCGATATCGAGGAAGTTCGCGGGCTCGCCGCCGGCCAGCTTGATCATGTCGAGCGTGGCCATGGCGAGGCCGGCGCCGTTCACGATGCAGCCGATGTCGCCATCGAGGCCGACGTAGGAGAGGCCGCGATCGTTGGCGTAGGTTTCGCGGCTGTCTTCCTGGCTCTTGTCGCGCAGTTCCGCGATCTGCGGGCGGCGGAACAGAGCGTTCTCGTCGAAGCTCATCTTGGCGTCGAGCGCCACGACCTGCTTCTGCTTGGTGATCACGAGCGGGTTGATCTCGAGCATCGACGAGTCGAGATCGCGGAACGCGCGGTAGCAGCCGAGGATGACACGCTCGAGCTTGCCGACGATCTCCGGTTCGACGCCGAGGCCGAAAGCGACTTCACGAGCCTGGAAGCCCTGCATGCCCACAGCCGGATCGACGGCCACCTTGATGATGGTGTCGGGCTGGCTGTGCGAGATTTCCTCGATGTCCATGCCGCCGGCAGCCGACGACACGACGACGATCTTCTCGGCTGCGCGGTCCATGACGAAGGAGAGATAGATCTCCTTGTCGATGTCGGTCGCTTCCTCGACGTAGAGGCGCGAGACGAGCTTGCCGGCGGGGCCGGTCTGGATCGTGACGAGCTTCTTGCCGAGCAGCCCTTCGGCCGCCGCCTCGATGTCATCGTCCGATTTGCAGACCTTGATGCCGCCGGCTTTGCCGCGGGCGCCAGAATGAATCTGCGCCTTGACGACCCAACGTGCGCCGCCAATTTCGTGCGCCCGGTAGACCGCCTGCTCGGGGCTGTAGGCAAGACCGCCGCGCGGAACCGGCACGCCGAACTTCGAAAGAAGCTCTTTGGCTTGGTACTCGTGAATGTCCATTCTGGACCTCCTTGGGGGGTGTTTCCTCGAAGTTTTTCTTATTATCCGCGGGCGGCTTCGCTGCGCTTGATCGCCGCCGCCGTGGCGAGCAGGTTGTTCGCCATCTTCTCGGATGCCGCGTCGATCATCTTGCCGTCGAGCGAAGCAGCGCCCTTGCCCTGGGCTTCGGCTTCCTTCAGAGCGACGAGGATGCGCTCGGCGCGCTCTACTTCCTTCGCCGTCGGCGAGTAGATCTCGTTGGCGAGCTCGATCTGCGAAGGATGGATCGCCCACTTGCCTTCCATGCCGAGTGCGGCACCGCGGCGAGCAGCGGCCTTGTAGCCTTCCGGATCGTCGATGCCGCCGAACGGGCCGTCGATCGGACGCAGGCCGAACGCGCGGCAGGCAACCGTCATGCGCGACAGCGGGAAGTGCCACTGGTCGCCCGGATAGTCGGGGTTCAGGCCGCCGATGACGACCGTGCGGGCCTTGTTGAAGGCCGAGTAGTCGGCAACGCCGAAGTGCATCGACTCGAGGCGGCTGTTGGCCGAAGCGATGGCTTCGACGTTGGCCATGCCGAGCGGCGTTTCGATCAGGGCTTCGGTGCCGATCTGGTGGGGGAGGCCCTTCGCGACTTCGATCTGGCTGACGAAGCTCTCGATGGCATAGACGTCGGCAGCAACGCCGACCTTCGGGATCAGGATCGTGTCGAGCTTCGCGCCGGCCTGCTCGACGATGTCGACGACGTCGCGATAGCAGTAGTGCGTGTCGAGGCCGTTGATACGAACGGAGACGCTCTTGCCTGCGCCCTTCCAGTCGAGGTCGTTCAGCGCCTGGATGATGTTCTTGCGGGCCTGCTCCTTCTCGGGCGGCGCCACGGCGTCTTCACAATCCAGGAACACATAGTCGGCGGCGCTCTTGATGGCGCGGTCGATCATCGTCGGGTTCGAACCCGGAACAGCGAGATACGAACGCTGCAGGCGCTGCTTGCGGAGCGGATAAAGAGTATAGCTCATCTGGCATTTCCTCGATCAGATTGTTTTTGAAGACACTTCCGGCGAAGTCCGTCGCAGCTGAGCGAAGGACGGGCCGTCTATTGGGCGAAAAGAGAAAAGGCGGCGCCCGGTATCGAGCGCCGCCTTGAAACTAAGCGGCGCTCTGCAGAGCGGGCTTCGTTGCAGTCTTGCTGAAGTACTCCGCCGCAGCGCCGGTGCCCGAGCCGAACTTGATCGGCACGCCGCAATCCTTGAGCGCCATTTCGACGTTGAACAGCACGCCGCCGATCATGCCCTCGTCGAGAGCACCGAGATGGCCGATGCGGAAGACCTTGCCGGCGACCTTGTTGAGGCCGGTTCCGAGCGAAGTGTTGTAGCGGTAGTAAGCCGTCTTCAGCACGTTGACCGCATCGATGCCTTCCGGCACCAGGATGGCCGACACCGTGTCCGAGTGCCACTTGGGCTCCTTGGCGCAGAGCTTGAGGCCCCAGGCATCGACGGCGGCACGCACGCCGGACGCGAGGCGCGTGTGGCGGGCGATCACGTTGTCGAGGCCTTCGGCGAAGATGAGATCGAGCGAAGCGCGGAGACCGCGGATCAGCTGCGTCGCCGGCGTGTAGGGGAAGTAGCCAAGATCGTTCGTCTTGATCATGTCTTCCCACGAGAAGAAGCAGCGGTTCATGCGGCCGTTGAGGCTCTTGTTTGCATCGAGCGCTTTCTGCGACACGGCCAGGATGCCGAGACCCGTCGGCAGCATGAAGCCCTTCTGCGAGCCGGAGACGCAAGCGTCCACGCCCCACTCGCCCATCCGCATCTCGAGCGAGCCGACCGACGAGACGCCGTCGACGAACAGCAGCGCCGGATGCTTGGCGGCATCGAGAGCCTTGCGAACGCCCGCGATGTCGGACGAGACGCCCGTTGCGGTTTCGTTGTGCGTGGCGAACACGGCCTTGATTTCGTTCGCCGTGTCCTTGGCGAGAATGTCGGCATACTTCTCGAGCGGAACGCCCGTGCCCCACTCTTCGTCGCAAAGCTCAACCTTGAGGCCGAGGCGCTCGGCCATGTCGACCCAGAGCAGCGAGAACTGACCGAAGCGGCTCATCAGAACCTTGTCGCCGACGGCGAGCGTGTTCGTGATCGCCGATTCCCATGCGCCGGTGCCCGACGACGGGAAGATGAAAACGCGGCCGTCCTTCATCTTGAAGACCTTCTTCAGGTCTTCGAATACGGGGAGCGTGAGCTTCGGATAATCGGCGCTGCGCATGTCCTCCATGGGGATGTTCATGGCCATGCGAACGGCATCGGGAACGTTGGTCGGGCCTGGAATGAAAAGGTGCGGCTTCACCATTGTGGTGGTCATGTGCGTCTCCTCGCGAGTAATGCTTCCGTCTTTTTTTGCCCAACCTTAGCGTCATGGCGGATCAGCGTCAGCCAAAACGCTCGCTGCTCCGCGCAATTTGGACATTGCCGTTGCGGTATCAGCGTTGAGTTTTCGCAAAATCGAGATGTGATCCCCGGAGGCGATTTGATGGCCGTTCAACGAGTGCCTCGGAGGCAGTTCGTAAGCAGCCGTCGCATCGCGGACAACACCCGCAGGGGGAGCTGCCGGAAATCTCTTGAGTAGGTTTATCGTTGGTCCGGGTGGCCTTGGGAATGCCCCATGTGGGTAGTTTTAGCCCTACCCACCTGCGGCTTAAGCGCTCTTGGAATGAGGGCGTTGGAAGGATGGTGCGAAAGGGCTCAGCGTTGCTCGCGCGTGCCCGTCTGCGCCATGAACAATGCGACCGCCATGGCGCGGTTGTTGACGTTGAGTTTGTCGTAGAGGTTCTTGAGATGATACTTCACGGTATTGCGTGAAATACCGATGCGCGCCGCGATTTGCAAGTTCGACCATCCATCCGCAAGCGCTCCGAGCAATTCGCGCTCGCGCACCGTGAGCGCGCTGAGGGGATCGTTCGCGTCGGCGTCCATGTCGACGTAAGGAAACGACACGCGGCCGTGCGAAACTGTCGAAATGGTTTCGAGCAGAACGTCCGGCTCGTCCGACTTCGACATGAAACCCCAGCCGCCCGCGCGAATGGTGCGTCGCACAATCTCGTCGCCCGGTTCGCCGGTGTAGACGATCGTTCGCGTCTGGCTCTTTCGCTTCTTCAGTTCGGCGAGCACGTCGCCGCCCGTCATATCCGGTAGCGCCCAGCCGAGGATGACGATGTCGACCGGCTGAACCGCGACGAGATCGAGCAGCGCCGTCCCCGTCGAGACCGCGGCCGTCACCACGAATCGCCCATCGCGAGACACGATATCGGCGAGCCCGGTGCGGACGACCGGGTTCTTGTCGGCGATAGCGATCGATCGATGGGTCTCGGACGGCATCGGCGGAAGGGGTCTTTCACAATCCAGAGGCGTAGCAATAACAGGGCATTGCTTGCGGGGTACTTTACGCGTCCCGGTCGACGGGAGGCCAGCAAGATCAGACCCCGGCGACCGGCTCGTCGCGAAAATGCGCCGTTGCCCGCACCAGTTCGTCGATCGTGCCGGGCTCCGTCATCGCATGGCCCGCGTCGGGGACGATACGCAACTCGGCAGATGGCCACAGCGCCGACAGGTCCCAGGCGCTTCTCACCGGCGTCACCACGTCGTAGCGCCCGTGGACGATGATGCCGGGAATGGACGCGAGTGCGCCGGCATGTTTCAGCAACGCGCCGTCTTCCGCGAAGAAGCCGTGGTTAACGAAGTAGTGGCACTCGATGCGCGCGAACGCGAGCGCGTAGGCCGGCTGCGCGAACGATCGAACGCGGAGCTTGTCCTCGATCAGCGACAGCGTCGTGCCCTCCCATACGCTCCAGGCTTCC
Source organism: Hyphomicrobium sp. (assembly GCF_051860585.1). Taxonomy (GTDB): domain Bacteria; phylum Pseudomonadota; class Alphaproteobacteria; order Rhizobiales; family Hyphomicrobiaceae; genus Hyphomicrobium_C. The sequence goes on along the minus strand of NZ_JBHYDS010000001.1, from coordinate 171,011 downwards.
GCGGCCGGCAGGTGGACTCGGGGGTCGGGGTCGGTGAGCCGCTTGTAATAGGCGCCGATCATGTCGCCGCGCTCGGCCGGAGGGATGACGCGCTCGAACGCCTCCCAGGCGTCCGGGAAGAGGTTGCTACAACCAGTCTGGTAGAACCAGGCCAGCTCGCACGTCCTGAGCAGGAAGATGCCGCGCAGAACGAGGGCGGTGACGCGGTCGGGATAGGTCTCGGCATACGCGAGCGCCAGCGTCGATCCCCACGATCCGCCGAACAGCTGCCAGCGCCCGATGCCGAGATGCCGGCGCAGTCGCTCGATGTCCTCGACCAGATGCCACGTCGTGTTGTTTTCAATCGAGGCGTTCGGCCGCGAGCGTCCGCATCCGCGCTGGTCGAGGAGGATGATGCGGTAGTGCGCCGGATCGTGAAAGCGCCGCATCGCCGGATTGCAGCCGCCGCCCGGACCGCCGTGGACGATCAGCGCGGGCGCGCCGTCTGGTTTTCCGCATTCCGCGTAATAGAGCGTGTGGCCGTCGCCTGTATCGATGAAGCCCTCGTTGAAGGGCTCGAGCGCTGGGTAAAGCTGTTTGCGGCCACCGGGCGCGTTCGCGCGGTCGTCCTCGTGCGTCTGTCCTTCGCGCGTCACGGGCGCTGGGCCTTGGCGCGCCGCTCATAGCGCATCTCACGATCGTAGAGCACCTCGCCTCCCGGCACGCGGATATCGCGCAGAAGCTCCATGATGTTCTTTTGCGGGCCAGGCGTCGCCAGGGCGACCGCGATGGTTGCCACCACGCTCGCTGGCAATCCGATCGCCGCGGCTAGCGCGCCGTCCGTGCCCGTCAGCCCGGCTTCACCGGCGATGATCGCGAGCACTGTGACGCCGAAGCCTGTCACCATGCCGGCCACCGCGCCAAAGACGTTGAGCCGTTTCCACCAGATTGACATCACGAGCACCGGAAAGGTGGAAGCCCCCGTCAGCGCAATCGCCCACAGGAGGAGCTTGAGCGGATCCGTCGGCGCCACCAGTGCAATCAGCCCCGCCAGCGCCGCGGCCGTGCCGAGCGCGAGCCGCGCGATCGTCAGCCGCGTCGTCGGTTGCGGCGGAGACCAGGAGAGCCCGAAGACGATGTCCTCGGCGAGGATGTTGCCGAGCGCGAGCGCCACGGCGCCGCCCGCCGCCAGAGCCGCCGCCACCACGCCCCCCGCCGCAAGGTAGGTGAACACGGCCGGCATTTCGGATGCGATCGGCAAACTGAGCAGCACATCGTCGCGACTGATGTTGAAGCTTGAGAGGGTCGGACGTCCATCGCTGGAAACGGTCACGAAACCATGCGCCTTGAGCGCTTCGAACCACTCGGGAAAGCGCACCGGCCCGACGGCTGTCACGATGTCCGTCAGGTAGCCGCGCATGAAAATGGCGACGGCCCCGATTGTCAGCATCGCAATGCCGAACAGCAGCGTCGCCCAGCCGAGGGACTTGCGTGCCTCGTAGACGCCGGGCGTGCTGGCGACCCGTTGCAGCAGCCAAGGCGAGCTCGCAATGCCGGCGAGAAGCGAGAGCGTCATGATCACGAACGCGAGTGGACCGATGCTGCCGAAGGCGTCGGAATAGCGCTTGGCGATCGGGCCGAGCCCTTCGCCGGGAATGTCGAACGCGAGCGCGGGCGGCAGAATGATAGGCAGCCCCTGGGCGGCTTCCGCGCGTCCCACCATGCGCAGCACCGGTCCAGCAGAGAACTGCGGCAGCGGCAGGTTGGTGACGATGACGGCGACGATGGCGACCGGTACGAGCAACGCGATCAGCGCGGCGATACTCTGGCCCGCCGACGACCACGCCAGCGAGCGCATGCCGCCGCCTGCCACGGAAATGACGATCAGCGCGACCAGCAGCATCACGCAAAGCGTCTGCGATATGGGGAAGAACCACGCCACGGCGTGCGCGCCCATGCGCAGCTCCGCCGCCAGCACGAGCAGCATCGGCACGGTCAGGATGCCGCCGGCCACCAGCCGCAGCGTCGTGCTGTCGAGGCGACGGCCGAGATAGCTCGGCACCGTGAACGCGCCGAACTTACGGAAAAACGGAGCCAGCAGCACGGCCATCACGACGAAGCCCGCAAGCCCGCCGATGACGAAGCACAGCGCGTCGAATCCGATCATGAAAAACGCGCCGGTGAGCGCCACGAGGCCGGTTGCGCCAAGCGCGGTCTGTGCGACCACGAGACCGGTATAGAACGCCGGCACCCGCCGGCCGGCCGCAAAATAATCGATGGGCGTGCGCGTCGAGGCCGTGGCCCCGATAATGGCGTAAAGCGCGACCGGCCCGAACAGCATGGCATGCCGCAGCAGGTTGTCGCCGACGCCGAGGCCCTCGAGAATGAGCGTCATCAGCGTGATGGCGACGAACGCGCTGATGAAGATGCCGAAGTACGTCCCCAGGCGCGGATTGACGTAGCCCGTCCGGTGCGACAGCGCCATTGGCTCAGTTCCCCCCCAGGCAGCCGCAAACACGCCAGCTGCCCGCCTGCCGTTCCGTGCGCGCTTCGATGATCACTCAGGAATCCTCATGCGCGCCATGCCAGTGGTCGATGGCGTCCTGGCGGTTGACGAAGCTCGCGACCGTGATCACGGCGATCAGCACCAGGCCGTGCAGGCAAAGGAAGTAGCCCAGCGGAAAGCCCATGAACTTGCTGGAGTTCAGCTGTTCGGCATAGAGCGGCAGCACGATGATCACGGTGAGGAAGGGCACGAGGCTGGCGATCATCTGCCATTTCGTATGCCGCCAGTAGGGCTTTCGTTCCCGCCGTTCGATCATGACTTTGCACGCCTCCCTGGTGTGGTCGTCCACCTCGTGCGGTCGAGATGTGGTTGCTTTGAGGCGAACGGCCATTCCGGCGGCCGATCCGCCGGCCGCCCGTTAACCGATCGGCGGGTTTGATCCCGAACGGGGTGTATCTTAGCATCGAACTGCCGGCCGCAAGCGAGTCGGCCTTGGCTCTGCTTTAGGGATATCACCAATGTCGATCGTGTCGGAATTCAGAGAATTTGCAATGCGGGGCAACGTCATCGACCTCGCCGTCGGCGTCATCATCGGCGCGGCCTTTGCGCCCATCGTCTCGACGCTGGTCGAGAACATCATCATGCCGCCGATCGGCTATGCGCTGGCCGGCATCGATTTCAGCGCGCTGGCGATCACCTTGCCGACGCCCACCGGCGATGGCGTCCTGATCAAATACGGCCTGTTTTTGAACGCGCTCTTCAAGTTCCTGATCACTGCGCTGGCGATCTTCCTGCTGATCCGCGCGCTCAACAAGTTCCAAAAGCCGAAGGCCGTCGAGGCGCCGCCGCCCCCGCCGCAGTCGGAGATCTACCTGCGCGAAATCCGCGACGCGCTCGTAAAGAAGTAAAAAGTAAAACCGGCACGCCCGATGACGGTCGGCCGAATTCGGTCGGCTGTCACGGCGCGTCTTATCCGCCGCCGCTACCCGATGGCTGGCATTTTGCGCGGCTCGGCTGGCACGCCCGACAGCATGTTGCGGAAGCCGAAGTAGCTTCGGTCGATGCGCTCGGCTTCGGCGTCGGTCCCCGCCACATGCGCAATGGTCGCCTCCGCCACCCGGTCGATCGCCTCGGTGACGTCGGACGGCCAAGGGGCGATCCGCACGCCGAACGATCCTTCCAGAACCTGGCGCGCGATCCGCTCGTGAACGAGCGCTTCCGCCACGTCCGCCTGATAGCTTTCGGCCGCCGCCGCCGCCAGAACGGCTTGGTCCGCCTCGGAGAGTTTCGACCAGACCGAAAGGCGGACATTGAGCGCCAGCGCCGTGCCGTGCCCGTTCAGGCCCAATCCAGCACCCTGGCCCGCAGCCAGGGATCCGGTCGCATGCGGGGCAGCCCGCGCCACGCCGCTCGCGAGGCTCGCGACGGCGCCACCATATTCAATCGCCTGCACGACGCCATCGGTGAGCGCGGACGTGGTCGCGCCGGCCGGACGTGCAACCGGATCGGCGCCGAGCGCGCGGACGACATCCGCACCCAAACCGTCGGCCGCGACCCGCGCGCCCGCCAGGCTGTCGAGCCCGGTGATCGGCGTCCGCGACCAGAGCAGTGGCGCACTCCCTGTGTGCCCGGCCAGCAGCGGCTTCCAACCGTGTGTCGCAGCGAGGTCGTCCCAAAGCATCTGGCCGCCGCCGACCGCGACCCACTGCGCCAGCGCGCCGGCCGCAAGGCCACTTCCCCCCGGCAATCCGGCGAAATAGGCGAACGCGGGATGCCGGATCGCGAAGTCATGGGCACTGCCGAAGAACAGATCGGCATCGCCGTCCGGCGTGCGATCGGCAACGATTTCGATCCGATACCGTCCCCCGGTCATCGTCTCGAACCGCCGGGCGAGGCGGCGAGCGGTGTCCGATGGCCCATTGGCCGTGTCCGGAAAGGCCATTCCGAGCCTGAGAACGGGTGCGCCGTGGGCAGACGAAGGCGTCTCCTGTCCCGGCGCGTTATCCGCGGCTGCGGTCGCATGCGCGCTGGCGGTCGACGTTGCCGCCACAACAGCTCCGCCCGTCGTGAGCAGGAAATCTCGGCGATCCATCGGCTGGCCTCCCCCGGCTTGATCGTCAGCATCAAAGCCCAACCCCCGGCGGAAAACAACATCTCACCGGCCACCGGGGTCGCAGCCCGTCCGGGCATTGATCCAGTTAACTAGCTCTTATCCAATCGATATTACGGTAACTTACGCAAAAGAAAGGTTTTGGCGTCCCGAGCATGCGCCCAGGCAGTTTAGGCACAAGCAAAGCGAATCTCTTCATGCAGGAGTATTCGGCTTTGATCAGCGAGGCGGTGCTGCGTCAGCGCACGCGTTCGGCTGAACGCCAGGCCCGCATCGAGGCGGAGCTCGCCAACCGCGTAAAATCCGAATTCGTCTCCAACATGAGCCATGAGCTGCGCACGCCGCTCAACACCGTGCTCGGCTTCTCCAAGCTCCTGAAAGAGCATGGAGAACGCAAGCTCTCCGACGCCGACATCGTCCAATACGCAACGCTCGTTCATGACTCCGCCGACCGGCTGCTCGCCGTCATCAACGACATTCTCGACATCTCGAAGATGCGCAGCGGCACCTATGCCCTCGACGCCTTCGAAATCGACGTCGGCGACGTACTTCGCGACTGCGTCGACCGCGCCCAAGCCGCATCGGCCGAGGCCAATGTCGACCTTCAGCTGCGCCTGATGTTCCAGCTTCCCCCTGTCCGCGCCGACGACGCCAAGCTCGTCCAGATCTTTGGCAACTTGATCGCGAATGCGCTGAAATTCACGCCCGCTGGCGGCAGCGTGAAAGTCGAGGCGCGAGAGCAAGGCAACGGCGGCGTGCTGGTTTCGATCAGCGATACCGGCGTCGGCATGACGCCCGAGGAAATCCGCGTCGCCATCGAGCCGTTTGGCCAGGTCGACGGTGCCAGAACGCGTTGGCGCGAAGGCGCCGGGCTTGGCCTGCCGATTGCGAAGTCGCTCGTCGAGCTGCACGGCGGCGAACTCAACGTGACGAGCATCAAAGGCAAGGGCACGGACGTCACGGTATCGTTGCCGCCTGCTCACCAGATGTCACTCAACCAAGCCCGCGATGCCATGTTTGGCAACGGCGCAGTGGCTTAGGATCGGATAGTGCTCACGATGCAGCCGGGCCAAAAAGAGACACCCCATCACGTCCTGCCGCGGTCGATCGGGCGAATTGCGTCCGTCACCGGCTCGAAGGCCATCCTTCTTCTCGACGCCACGCACGAGAACGATCCGAAGAACAAGGCCGACCGGCCGGAAATGGGCATGCTGCTGGCCATCGACACGGGCAGCTCCACCGTGCTCGCGACGGTCGCCGCCCTGAGCGTGCCCGTGCCGGCGCATGGAGCCGAGCAGGAAATTCGCATCGCCGAGCTGGGTCTCGTCGGTGAGTTGCTGCGCGACCAGGACGGACGCCCATACCACTTTCAGCGTGGCGCTTCGCATTATCCCTCGCTCGGCGATCGCGTCCGCTTCGCGACCAAATACGAGCTGCAACTGACCTACACGGGCAACAGCGAGGGCTGCGTCCGCATCGGTTCGATCCGCCAGGACAGCACCATACCGGCCATGATCCGCATCGACGAATTGCTGGGCAAGCATTTCGCCATCCTCGGCACCACGGGCACCGGCAAGTCCTGCTCGACGGCTCTAATCCTGCGCGCCATCCTCGACAAGAACCCGAATGCCCACATCGTCCTGCTCGATCCGCACAACGAATACGCGACCGCCTTCGGCGAACGGGCGGAAGTCATTTCGCCGCGCACGCTTCAGCTTCCGCTGTGGCTCCTGAACTTCGAGGAAGCCGTCGAGGTTCTGGTTGGCGACACGGAACGCAAGAGTGAGATCGAGATCCTGCAGGATCTGATCCCGCTCGCCAAGGCGCGCTACAGCGCCGGGCGCGCGCAGGAACCGCAGAAGATCCGCCGCTCCGGCTTGGACGGTTCGCGCTTCACGGTCGATACGCCCGTGCCCTACCGCATATCCGATCTGACGGCCCTGATTGACGAGCGCATGGGCAAGCTCGAGAACCGCAAGGATCTCGCGCCCTATCGCCAGCTCAAGACCCGCATCGAGACGTTCTCGCAGGACGGGCGCTACGCCTTCATGTTCGGCTCCGTCACGGTCTACGACGGCATGACGCAAGTGCTGTCGCGCATCTTCCGCGTGCCCGTCAACGGCAAGCCGATCACCATTCTCGAGCTGACCGGCCTGCCCCCCGAGGTCGTCAACGTGGTCGTGTCGGTTCTCTGCCGCATGGCCTTCGACTTCGCGCTCTGGGGCGAAGGCAAGGTGCCGGTCACTGTCGTCTGCGAGGAAGCTCACCGCTACGTGCCGCTCAACCCGCAGATGGGCTTCGAGCCATGCAAGCGCGCCATTGCCAAGATCGCCAAGGAAGGCCGCAAGTACGGCGCCTCCCTGTGCATCGTCACGCAGCGCCCGGCCGAGATCGATCCGACCATTCTCTCCCAGTGCAACACCGTGTTTGCGCTCCGCATGTCCAACGACCGCGACCAGGCGATCGTGCAGGCGGCCGTGGCCGACACCGGAACGGGCCTGATCGAATTCCTCCCCGCCCTCGGCGCGCGCGAGGCCATCGCCTTCGGCGACGGCGTGCCGATTCCGGTGCGCATCAAGTTCGACGAGATGCCGGCGAACGTGCTGCCGCGCTCGACCACCGCCAAGTTCACCGAGAAGTGGCAGGAAAGCTTGGGCGACGAAGGTTTCCTCGATGCCGTCGTTGAGCGGTGGCGCGCCGCAGGCGTTTGCGGCCAGCTCGACCACAGCATTCAAGCCCAGATGTTTGCTGAGACCGTCAGCTTCCCGTCTTCTGCCGGCCTGCCGCGTCGCGCCGATGTCCATGCGGAACGCCCCGCCGTCGAAAAGCCCTCAGTGGAGCGGACGCCTTTGATGGATCGCGTGGGCGCGGACCGCGCGCCGGACGGCTTTGAGATCGAGCGCCGCCGCTCGCCACTTTCGCCGGATGGACCGCGCCCAGGCGGAGGTTTGCTGCACGAAGACCCGCCGCCGCTACGCCGCCACGGGGCGTCTGACATTCCGCGCAGCGCGCCGTTCCAGCAGCGCGTAACGGATCAGCCGTCCTATCCGCCGCGCAGCGACCCGCAGCCTTATACGCCACAGCCCGCGCCTCAGTCATATACGCCGCAGCCGGCGCCTCAGCCCGCCGAGGCCGGGGGACCGTCCAATTCTCGCTTGGCGCTTCGCGAGCGCCTGCTGAAGCCGCTCGCCCCGCGCTGATATTCACCTCGCGGAATGCGGCGCGTTACGCCTCGTCTTTTTTGCCCGCTGAAGGGGCGGCATCCGAGCCGGTGCTGCCGTCATTGAGCACGTCCAGGATGGGCGTCAGCCCCTCCGTGTCGACGAGACGGTACACCTCGACGTCGCGACGCGCCTGCTCGCTCCAGCCTGCAATTGTCAACGCACGCTCCGCCTTCGAGAACAGGCCGTGGTTGCGCAACGGCGCGGCGTTGCGCACTTGCTCATCGCGCGCTTCGGCATCCGGACCGTCCGTGTGACCGGCCTTTTCGAGCCATTTTTTGCGGATGTCCGTGAGATCGGTATCGCTGCCGAGTTCTTCTTCATCCTTGAGCTTCTGCAACTCGCTCTTGATGAGCTTCGTCTTGGCGCTCTTAGGCCAACCCGCTTTCGGCCACTCGACGAGATCCAGATCGTCCAGCACGCCCGCAAGCTGGTTCATGGCCAGCGCCTTTGCCCCTTCCTTCTCGGAGTCCGCGCTGTAGAGGTTTGGGATGACGAGATAGGACGCGGAGCGGTGATAGATGAAATGACGGCGCACCCATTCGATGTCGGCATCGGGCGCGCGCGCGATGGCCGTGGCGATGGCGGCCTGGATTTCCCGGCGCTTGTCGCCCGCCATCTCTGGCCGGCGTGCCGGAGGATTGAGGATGGCAAGCACCAGCAGCCCGAAATCGACGCCGATGGACGCCAGCAGCGCGATCAGGTCGCGCCCGGTGATCGGATCGCCCGCATGCGTTTGGCCCGCAGGTTCAGCCCCGCCGCTGAAGACATACGTGAACATGCTGCCCGTATAGGCGCCGATGTTCTTCCAAAGGTTCTTGACCGCATTGGCAACGCCTGCCGGTCCTTCGCTGAAGGCCGCATCGCGCAGCTTCACCTCGGCCGGCTGATCCGCCTGCGCCGCCGCCTGCGTGAGCCGCTGGGCGAGCGTCGGGTCGTAGCACGAGAAGCCGGGCTGCCCCGGCGCCACCGAAACCGACTCCGCCAGCGCCCGCATTTCGGCCGCCGTCGACTTGCCGAGCTCGTTCGACCGCGCGGCGATATTGCGCGCCGATCCGCGGATCTGCGAAGCGGTATTCTCGAAATTCCGCTGCCGTTCTTCCACCGTGCCGCCGGCGAGCGACTGCGCACTCTGGCGCAACTGCTCCACTTCGGCCTGCACCGGCTCGAGCCAGCTTCGCACCATGCCGTCGCGCAGCGTCGCGACCGAATCCTTCACGCCGCGCCGCGCATTGTAGAGCGGTCCGCGTCCCGCGCCGGAGGAGGTGCCGCAGCTTCCGCCACTCGTTTCCTCACGCGTCATCTGCCCTTCCGACCAGGAGACGACGTTGTCGAGCTGCGAGCGCACGGCGTCGAGCCGCGCGGCCACGACCGCGCTGGCGTCGCGCGCGTCCTCCTGCAGGCCTGAGAGCCCCGTTCGCGTCGCTTCCTCGCCGGAGATCAGGCTCCACCAGAACCCGTAGCCGAAGCCGATCGACCAGATCGCGAGGAACACGTAGAGCACGAACATGATGATGCGGTCGCCGAAGTCGCGTCCCGCGCCGAACGTCTCGCGCAACGCGAGCCACATCAGAAACGTGAGCGCGACAACCACGCCGATGACGAGGATGTCGTTCGGGATCGACATGGTGCCGGATGTCGGGCCAGCAGCCGTGGACGACGCGCCGAGAATGAAATCGCGCATGCCGTGCCAGGTGGCGTAGCCGGAGAGGAACAGCAGCATCAGGGAGGCGACGCCGATCAGCGTATTGCGCCCGAAAATATAATCGAGACGGCGCCGCCACGTCTTGGACGGCTTCGATGCGGCTTCGGCCATACGCGATACCCCCGGCGAATTGATACGCAATCCCAGCGGGCCGAGCTTAGGGGATAATATGTGGGCTGTCGCTGCGTAGCAGGAGCATTCAGGCAACGGAGGAGCAGGGCGGTGCAGTCGCGCCACGCCCTCGCGCAAGCCGGCCGCCCGTGGGGCCGTCTATCGTTTGTGCTCGCCGCCCGGGCGGATCTCGACGACGCGGGAAATCTCGGACGGCGAGAGCGGCTTCGGATCCGGAGCGGCCGGTGCGCCGTCCGTGGCCGTTGCGCCCTCGGGCTGTACCCCGCCGGCAGGGGCATGCATCTGCTCGAGCTTCCGGTAGCGCCGCCAGGTCGGCGGGATCGCCGCGAGATAGAGCACCGTCGCGATCGACAGCGTGGCGTAGGGGTATGTGAGCAGGCAGGCCACGGCCAGCATCACCAGGATGAAGATCGGCAGCACCCACTCGCGCTCGATGCGCTCGCCGAGCAGCTTGCCGGAATAGGTCGGCAGCATCGACACCATCATCACGCCGATGAGCATCGTGTAGGCGAGCACGAGATTGAGAAGTAGCGGCGAGGATCTGAGGTCGATGCCGAGGTGCCAGAGATAGATCGGCAGCAGCACCACGATGGCCGCGGCGGGCGTCGGCACGCCCATGAAGAAATCCGATTGCCACTTCGGCCGGTCGTCATCGAGCACGGCGTTGAAGCGCGCGAGCCGCAACGCGGACGCGAGCGCGAACAGCATCACGGCAATCCAGCCGAGGCTCTTGTGCGACCCGAGCCCCCACGTGAAGATCATGATCGCCGGCGCAACGCCGAAGTTGACGAAGTCCGCCAGGCTGTCGAGCTCGGCCCCGAACCGCGACGAGGCCTTGAGAAGCCGTGCGATGCGTCCGTCCAGGCCGTCGAGCAAGGCGGCGAACACGATCGCCGCCAGCGCAAAGTCGTAGCGGCCCTCGATCGACATGCGGATCGACGTGAGCCCCGCGCACAGGCCGAGCAGAGTGAAGAAATTCGGCACCATCATGCGCACGGGGATTCGCGCATGGCTGAACATGGGCCGCCTGCGCCGCCGCCGCGTTTCCTTCTCGAGTTGCGGTACAACCGGATCCATGGGGCCTCCCAGGCGGGCTTTTTCGCTCAGTGCTGCCGGGCTTCGCGCTCGGGCTCCGTCGATCTGAGATCCGAGAGCACGGTCTCGCCGCCGATCGCCCGCTGTCCGACCGCCACCGCCGGAAACGCGCCGGGCGGCAGGTAGGTATCGACGCGCGATCCGAACCGGATGAGGCCGAAGCGTTCGCCGACGCCGATGTTATCGCCTTCGTCCGCGAAGGTCACGATGCGGCGCGCCACAAGGCCCGCGATCTGCACCACGGCGACTTTGAGACCGGCCGCCGTCTCGACCACGATCGTGCGGCGTTCGTTCTCTTCGGACGCCTTGTCCATCGCCGCATTGAGGAACGCGCCCGGCACGTAGAGCGAGCGGATGATGCGCCCCGCCAGCGGCGAGCGCTGGATGTGGACGTCGAACACCGAAAGGAAGATCGAGATCCGTACCCGCTCCGCATCGCCGAGATCGAGTTCCGCAGGCGGGCGCACCTTTTCGATCAGCGAAACCTTGCCGTCGGCCGGCGCCACGATCAGGCCGTCGCGCAACGGTGTCACACGGTCGGGGTCGCGGAAGAAATAGATGATCCACGCCGTCACCAGCGCCGCAATCCAGCCGAGCGTCGGCAGGATCCAAAGCAGCAGCAGCGTGACCGCGAGCCCGATGGCCACGAATTTGTGGCCGTCACGATGAACCGGCGCGAAGCTGTCGGTGATCGTCTCAAGCAATGATTGGCCGGCCAATCCGTCCTCCTGGTGTGTATGTCGCAGCGTGTCGCGCTCAGCTCGCGGCGCCGAATGGCGTGCCCGTGCTTCGCATCATGCCGGCGAGTTCATCAAACTGTGCCTGCGCCGTCTCAAGGTCGTCGAAAGCATAGAACTTGCTGATGTCCATCACGTCGCAGCTTGCGCCCAAAACAAAGCGCGAGGGAAACTTTCTCAAGACTACGGCGGAGTCCGTCTCGGCGTTGGTTGCCTCCGCCACGATGTCACCCTCCGTGCCTCCGGCAATCTCCACCACGTCGGCTTCGCTGATCTCCGTCATCGGCGAGCCTAGAACGGGATCGCGACGAAACGGGTATCGCCCTTCGCATCCTCGACCAGCAACAGCACGCTCTTGCCGCCGGTCTTCTTCACCTTTTCGATCGCCGTCTCGAGGTCCTTGGGGGTCGCCACCGGTTCCTGCTGGGCTTCCGTGATCACGTCGCCCGGCCGGATGTTCTTGGAGGCCGCCGCGCTCGCGGGATCGATTTCGCCGACAATGAGCCCCTTGACCTTGGCGTCGAACCCGAAGCGGCTGCGCATCTCGTCGTTGAGCGGCAGCAGCGACAACCCGAGAACGGTGCTCGACGCGGGCGGCGCCTCGTCCTTCTTTTCCTCGGCAGCCGGAGCGGGATTGCCCTCTTCATCGTCGAGCATGCCGACCGTGACCGACAGCGTCTTCTTCTGGCCCTGTCGCAGAACCTCGATGTCGACCGCCTTGCCGATCGGCGACTGGGCGACGAGCTTCGGCAGGCCGCGCATCGTCGTCACGTCCTTGCCGTCGAACTTGAGGATCACGTCACCGGCTTCGACGCCCGCCTTCGCGGCAGGCGAATCCGGCGTTACGCCGGCCACCAGTGCGCCCGTGTTCTCGGGCACGCCGAGGCTTTCGCCGATGTCTTCGCTGATCGACTGGATCTTCACGCCGAGCCAGCCGCGCTTGACCTGCCCGAATTCCTTGAGCTGCGAGATCACCGCCGTGACGGTATCGGCCGGTACCGCAAAGCCGATGCCGATGGAGCCGCCCGTGGGCGAGATGATGGCCGTGTTCACGCCGACCACCTGCCCCGCCATGTTGAACAGCGGGCCGCCGGAATTGCCCTTGTTGATCGCTGCGTCCGTCTGCAGGAAGTCGTCGTAGGGGCCCGCGTTGATGTCGCGCTGCTTGGCTGAAATGATGCCGACGGTCAGGGTGCCGCCGAGGCCGAACGGATTGCCGATCGCCATCACCCAGTCGCCGACTTTGATATCAGCCGACGATCCGAAGTTGACCGCCACGAGCGGCTTCTTCGGCGTCACCTTCAACAGCGCGAGATCGGCCTTGGTGTCACGGCCGATCACCTTGTCGACCTTGAGCTTCGATCCGTCGTGGAAGTTGACGATGATCTCGTCCGCGCCCTCGATGACGTGATTGTTCGTCACCACGAGGCCTTCCGTTCCGTCGATCACGAAACCGGAGCCGAGCGAGGACACCTTGCGATCCTGCGGCGGCACGCGCCCGCCGCCGCCTTTTTTATTGAAGAAGTCCTCGAAAAAGTCCTCGAAAGGCGAGCCCTTCGGAACCTGCGGCAGCGGCACGCCTTCGGGCCCCTTCGCCACCTGGCTCGTCGAGATGTTGACGACCGCATCGATGAGTTTCTCGGCGATCGGCGCGACCGACTCCGGCCCGCGCTGGGCATGAACGGGCGAGGCGGCCAGCATCGGGCCGAGAACGAGAGACGCCACCGCCGCGGCCCGCATGTGCCGCGGAGCGGTCAAGGCACGCGTGTGCCGCGGAGCGGTCAAGGCACGCGTGTGCCGCGGAGCGGCCAAGGCCCGAATGTGCCGCGACGCGGCCGAGACCCGGTCTCTCAAGGTCGTCCAAGTCATTGATTGCTCCTTCATCGCCAGCAAGCCACGCGTCGCCTCGCGACTGCACCGTGACAGGAGGCCTGCAGCTCCAAGGGCCGCGCGACGGCCCCGGTTGACGACAAAGTGTGAGATCGCAGGGAGGCTGTCAACGCGGCTGCCGGGACGAGGCAGCCGCTCCTAGCCCCGAATGGCCCAAACGACGAGCGCCCCGAGCCCAACGGCCGCCCAACCGGCCTTGCGCAGGGTCGATTCGGGCGTGGCCGCCGCAGTCGCGAGCAGGTGGCGTCCGAGCTCGGGAGAGAGGGCCCAAAGCAGGCCCTCAATCACGAGCACAAGTCCGAACGCCACCAAGAGATCGGTCATTGAGGCGGCCGGGCTGTGGTCCCCTGGCCAGCGGTGCCCGTTCCAAGGGGATTTTTGAAGTATTCGAAGAACTCGGAGTCAGGCGAAAGCACGAACTTGGTCCCGTTCGGCTGCAGGCCCTGCTCGTAGGCCTGCATGGAGCGGTAGAAGCCGAAGAAGTCCGGATCTTGACTGAAGGCCGCTGCGAAGATGCTGTTGCGTTGCGCTTCGCCTTCACCCCGAAGCTCTTCGCCCTTGCGGGTGGCTTCGGCCTTGATGATGGTCACGTCGCGATCGGCGGTGCCGCGGATGCGGCTCGCTTCGCCCGTGCCCTGGGCGCGGAATTCGGCGGCTTCGCGCTGGCGTTCGGCGCGCATCCGGTCGAACACGCTCTTCTGGTTCTGCTCGGGGAGGTCGGCGCGCTTGATGCGCACGTCGACGACCTGCAGGCCGAAGTCCTCGCCCTCGTCGTTCACGTTCTTGAGGATCTGCTTCATCAGCAGCTCGCGCTTGTCGCGCACCACGTCCTGGAAGGTCGAGGAGCCGAGTGCACGCCGCATCGCCGACTCGACGATCGGGCCGAGCCGCGACCGCACTTGGCGTTCGTCACGCAGCGTCTGGTAGAACTTCAGCGCATCGACGATCTTGTAGCGCGCGAACACGTCGACGAGCAGACGCTTCTGGTCGGAAGCGGTGACTTCCTGCGTCTGAGTGTCGATGTCGAGAATGCGCTTGTCGAAGATGTCGACCGTCTCGACCAGCGGCAGCTTCCAATGCAGGCCGGGCTGCTGCACGACCCGCTTCGGCTTGCCGAACTCGAGCACGAGCGCCTGCTCGTTCTGGTGCACGATGAATGCCGACGCGTAGACCGCGATGCCCGCCGCAGCGAGAAGGAAAACGAGAAAACCGAGAAATGCACGCATGATCAGTTGCCCCCCTCGGTCGGCTGGCGGCGCTGCTGGAGCTGGTCGAGCGGCAGGTAGGGCACGACGCCTTGTCCGGTCTTGCTGTCGATAATCACCTTGTCAGTGCCGCCCATCACACGTTCCATCGTCTCGAGGAAGATGCGCTTGCGCGTCACCTCCGGCGCCTTCTTGTATTCGTCGAAGACCTTGAGGAAGCGCGCCGTCTGGCCTTGCGCTTCCGCCACCGTCCCCTGCTTGAAGCCCTCGGCGGCCTGCAGGATGCGCTCGGCCTCGCCGCGCGCCTCGGGCACGACCTTGTTGGCGTAGGCGAACGCTTCGTTCTGCAGGCGCTCCTTGTCGGCGCGCGCGGCCTGAACGTCGCGGAAGGCATCGATGACGTCGGCCGGCGGATCGACCTTCTGCAGCGTCACCTGATCGATCTGGATACCGGCCTTGTAGCTGTCGAGCGTCTGCTGGATTAGCGCCAGCACGGCCGCTTCCGTCTTCTGTCGTGCCTGGGTCAGGATCGGCTGGATGTCCGATTGACCGACAACCTCGCGCATGGCGCTTTCCGCCACTTCCTTCACGGTGTTGTCGGGGTTCGCGATGTTGAACAGATACTGTTCCGCATTCTTGATGCGCCAGTAGACGACGAAATCGATGTCGACCGTGTTCTCGTCGCCGGTCAGCATCAGGCTCTCTTCTTTGACGTCCTGGATGCCTGCGCCACCGAACCCGCGATCGATGGAGGCCGAGCGCATGCCGACCTCGATGATGTTCTGGCGGGTCACCTTCGGCTTGACGACCTCTTCAACCGGGTAGGGCCAGCGGAAATGCAGCCCAGGAGGCTCCTGGCGCACATACTCGCCGAAGCGCATCACGACGCCGAGCTCGTCCGGGTCGACGCGGAAGAAGAAGGCATACCAGCCGACGACGGCCGCTGCGGCCACCGCCGCGAGGAACGCGAGCGGTCCGGGCACGCCACCGCCGTGCATAACCTGCTTCATTCGGTCCTGGCTGCGCTTCAGCATCTCTTCGAGATCAGGCGGCTGGTTGCCGGGCCCCTGGCCCCACGGTCCGCCGCCACCGCCGCCGCCGCCGCCGCCTTTCCAGCCGCCGCCGTTGCCGCTACCGCCGCCGCTTTGATTGCTCCAAGGCATAGGATCTCAGCCCTTCGATTGTGGAAGATTGCCGGAACAGCGGCCCCTCTCCGGGAGAGGCACGTCAAGCTCAGGTTCCGGATGGAAGACAGAGCCTCGCTTATAGGGGAGGTCCCCGAACGAAGCAAACCCGGCCCATGAGATTGGTTTTCGGGCGCTTCCCGTCAAGGCACGGAGGGGTTTTTGCCGTCAAAATAGAGCGCTATGGCCGATCGAGCACCTTAAGGGTTGCCGTGACATCGTCCTTCTCGCTGGCCGCCAGCGCCTCGCGCTCGACCTCGACCCACTGGGAGAGGTCGGTCTCCGGAAAGGACACGTCGCCGACCGGGCTCGCATGCACCTCTGTCCAGTAGATGCGGTTCGCGACCGGCAGCGCCGCGCGGAACACCGCCGCTCCGCCGATAACCATGATCTCGTCCGCCCCCCGGGTGAGAGCAAGAGTGCGCGCGAGCGTCATGGCGTCCGCGAAGCTCTCGACGACGGTCGCCCCGTCCGGCTCGAACATTGGGTCCGTCGAGAGCACGATGTTGTCGCGTCCGTCGAGCGGCTTCTTGAGGGACTGGAATGTTTTGCGGCCCATGACGACGGGCTTGCCCATCGTCAGGCGGCGAAACGTCTTGAGGTCCGACGACAGCCGCCACGGCAGCTGGCCGTCCCGGCCGATGATGCCGTTTTCCGCGACCGCGACAACGAGCGAGATTTTCAAGTTGAAGGGATCCTTGGAAGGTCCGCGCGAAATGCGCGTTATGAGATTATCTGTGTTGAGAACTATCCGATTTGCATGGTCGCAAAGGATAGAATCGATGTGGGCTGATCAAGCAATTCTAGAGATGGTAGCCCCAGATGCACGAATTCAAACTCTGCCTCTTTGCCGGAACGGCCTTACTGGCTTCTGCCTGTGCAAAATCTCCTGAAAGCATTGCCCCTGCCTACGTCAGCGAAGTCAATTATCAGCATTGGAGCTGTGGCCAGCTAGGGGAAGAGAGCGGACGTCTAAGTCAAGCGCTCGCTCAAGCGTCAACTCAACAAGAGAATGCGCGAACGAACGATACGGTGGGTATTATCTTGATCGGACTTCCCGTTTCGAGCTTGTCCGGAGACAACATTGCGCCAGAAATCGCACGGTTGAAGGGAGAGACCGAAGCGGTCCGTAAAGTTTCGATCGGCAAAGGATGCGCTGGCGCAGGCTTCAGCAACACAGCGGCATCGAACATCATCACCTCCAGCACACGCTAGGCTTTACACAGCCACCGGCGCGGCGATGTGGGGATGGGGGTCGTAGTTTTCGAGCACGAAGTCCTCATAGCGGAACGCGAAGATGGACCGCACGTCCGGATTGATCGTCATGCGCGGCAGCGGGCGCGGCGCGCGCGACAGCTGCAGGTCCGCCTGATCGAGGTGGTTGGTGTAGAGGTGAGCGTCGCCGAACGTATGCACGAAATCCCCCGGCTTGAGCCCCGTCACCTGCGCCATCATCATCGTCAGCAGCGCATAGCTCGCGATGTTGAACGGGACGCCGAGAAAGATGTCCGCCGACCTTTGGTAGAGCTGGCACGAGAGCTTGCCGTCCGCCACGTAGAACTGGAACAGGCAATGGCAGGGCGCCAGCGCCATGTCCGGAATATCCGCCGGGTTCCAAGCCGAGACGATGATGCGCCGACTGTCGGGATTGGTCTCGAGCGTGCGCACGACGTCGCTGATCTGATCGATCGTTCGCCCGTCCGGCGTCGCCCAACTGCGCCACTGCTTGCCGTAAACGGGCCCGAGGCTGCCGTCGGGGCGTGCCCACTCGTCCCAGATGCGTACGCCGTTGGCTTTGAGATAGCCGACGTTCGTGTCGCCGGCGAGAAACCAGATCAGCTCGTGAATGATCGATTTCACATGCAGCTTCTTGGTCGTGACGAGCGGAAAGCCTTCCGCCAGATCGAAGCGCATCTGATGGCCGAATACGGACAGCGTGCCGGTCCCCGTCCTGTCGGACTTGGCGACGCCTTCGGTGCGCACGCGGCGCAAAAGGTCGAGATATTGCTGCATCCCTGACATCTAGCGCGATTCCGCGGCGAGATCACCGTGGCACCCACAGTGACATCCCCTGTCACGGCGCGAATAGCGAAATGACGGTCAGTGAAAACGCGTTGATGACGCCGTGGGCGACAACCACGGCGCGCATTGAGGCCGTTCGCTGCATGATCCAGG
The DNA here is from genome assembly GCF_051860585.1 of Hyphomicrobium sp. GTDB lineage: Bacteria > Pseudomonadota > Alphaproteobacteria > Rhizobiales > Hyphomicrobiaceae > Hyphomicrobium_C. Next base: position 153,072 of record NZ_JBHYDS010000001.1, on the reverse strand, counting down.
AAAGCCCCATTCCGGCCAGGAACACGCTGGCGAGGCCGGGCCACGTATAGCCCCAATGGAGGAACGTCCACAGGAGCGACGAAATCGTGGCCGCCGGCCAGAACCCGAGCCGCGTCTGTGCGAGCGCCGACAGCAGAAAGCCCCGGAAGGTGATTTCTTCCCACAACGGGGCGAGCACGACGGCCACGATCACCACGCCCCACCACAGCGGCGATCTGAGCCCTTCCAGCAGCCATCCACTGTCGCTGAACAGCCCGAGCCCCGCGAGGCGATAGAACAGGATCTCCAACGGAAGAATGAGCACGACCAGCAGCACGCCGAGCCCGGCCGCCTGCAGCCACCCGGTTTGCGGCGGGGCAAGCTGGAGCGTGGACGCTCTTGCTCCCCTCCAGCCGGCCGCGACCCAGGTGATGCCGAGCGAGAGGATCTGCCCGAGCATCATCTGCGCCATCATGAAGGGTGAGGAGAGCGGCGGCAGCCCATCCGGCGACGTCGGTCGAGGTGGCGAAGAAAGCCCGGCGCTCTCGGCGATCGGGCCCAGCACCCAAAGCACGAGCGGCGCGAAACTCGCAAGCATGGCCACCAGCAGCGCGGCCCCGGCATGCCAGGGCGAGGCCGGCCGATAGGCGGGGCCGGGAGCGGGTTCGGTCGTCGCGGTCATGCGTGCTGTTCCCTGCTGCGGACGGGATCGTCATGGGACGGGCAAACGCCTGAGAAGCGTGCGACGGCCGGGGCTTGAGACGCCGTGGTCGCAGGCACTTTCAATTCAAATGCTCCCAGCCTATATTTGCGGTGCCGGATTCGTCCGGCTATGGCGATAAATGGACGTCGTAATAAGCCGTTCGGACCCGGGGGCAGTACCCGGCGCCTCCACCAATAGCTCACTCCGGCAACATCTGGCATGTGCTGCAGTGAGTTCTTGATGGGGGCGAACTAGGATCGACGAGGGTGTAAAGGGCGCGCTTTTGCTCGGCATGATACCGCCGTCATCGGGTCATTCAGAATAGTTGCCAATGACAACTATGCTGAGGCTGCTCTCGCTGCGTAATGCGGCGCGATAAGCCTGAAGACTAAAGTCCTCGCTCCTAGCCGAGCAAGGCGCGGTTGGGGGAGCACCGGGCAACAGAAGCTCCCCACTCATTCTGCGTCGCTGGGGGCATTGAGGCGCGATCGGGACGAAGCGGCACGGCATGACGGTTGAGTCTACGATCGACTACGAGGGATTGGCGCAGGAAGCGATGCGCGGTGTCGTGCGCCAGGTTCTGGTCCGCACGGCCAAATCCGGCTTGGCTGGCGATCATCATTTCTACATCTCCTTCGATACGGAGGCTCCTGGCGCATCGCTCTCGAAGCGGCTCAAGGAGAAGTACCCGCGCGAGATGACGATCGTGCTTCAGCACCGCTTCTGGGATCTCCTCGTGAGCGAGGACCGCTTCGAGGTGAAGCTGACGTTCGACGGCATCCCTGAGCGCCTTGTCGTTCCGTTCGAGGCCATCAAGGTCTTTTTCGATCCGTCGGTGCGGTTCGGACTGCAGTTCGAGGATCCCAACGCCGCCGGCGAATCCGGTGCCACGGGTGGTTCCATTGAAAGCCTGACCCCGCGCGCAGGCGCGACCCGTCCAGCCCGCAAAGCCTCGCGCGGCGCCAAGAAACTCCAGAGCGTCGACAAGCGCGACGACGCGTCGGCTGACATCGGCGCCAGCACCGGCGGCGACGTACCCTCGAAGCCGGTTGCCGACCCGGTCGCCGCGAACGCGCCGAGCCAACGCTCGTCGTCGGGCGAAGACGGCCCCGGCGAGAGTTCGAACGACGCCAATGCGCCGGCAAAACCCGGTGGCGCCGAAATCGTCAGCCTGGATAAATTCCGCAAGAAGTAGCCGCTGCTCGTCTGCGCGCGGATTACGGGCCCGTTGGCGTGCGCCAATCGGTTGCCCGTTGCGCGCGAAACGCAAATGCCTCAAGCTGTCCGCAGACGGACGGAGGCGCCAGTGAAAATTCTGAAGAACATCGGCATCGCGCTGTTTGTGGTGATCACTGCACTCTACGCGCTCGATACTTTTTTGCCGAAGCAGCCCACCGAACGCGTCGTCCAGACCCTGACGTTCAGTGGCAAAACCGTCCATCTTGTTTTGAGGGGCGAAGGACCGATCAACTACAAGACCGAAACGGCCGACGGCACGTTGATCGTCAATGGTCAGAAGCTCGATCTCTCGGACGGCAGTGAGTTCACGATCGCGTTCATGCCGGACGGCAAGTTCGGATTGAGAAAGGGCGGACCGTAACGGCCCGCCCTTGGTCTGTACGTCAAGCTTACAGTGCGATCTGACTTAGCGACGCCCCAGCGGATGCTGGAAGCGTTCGCGTGCCCAGCGGCGATTGTGGTGGCGACCGCCGTCATAGTAGCGGGCGCGATATCCGCGACGGGGGTAGTAGTCGTTACCGCCGTAATAGCTGTTATACCCGTAATTGCGGTAGCCGCCGTATCCGTAACCGCCGTATCCGTAGTCGCGATAGCCGTAGCCGGGTCCGATGTAGATGCCGAAACCGCGGCCAACCTTCACGACGTCCGAAGACTGAGCCGGAGCATTCGCTTGCGCGAGCGGAGCGGCTTGCGCCGGTGCGCCCGCGATGAGCGCGGCGAAACCTATAGCGGCCGCTACAGCAGCGCCGCCGATACGTCTACGTGTGAACATTTTGGGGGATCTCCTTATGCGCCCGCGGGATAACCAGCCGCTGCGGGCAATCGTGCTTGGAGGAACAATGCGCGCTCGCGTTTATGGTTCCGAAACACGGATGTCGCAGATGAACGGCTGTTCAGTTAGATGAACCGTAAGTGACTGAAAAAATTTCGAAAAATAGCAACGGAAGCGCGCGGCGGCTTGCGTTCTTCTCTGTGCAAGCCCGAGAGAGCCGCATCAGCGGCGGGCAGAAAAACAGAGTGGAGAGACCCATGAACACGAAGATCAAAACCGTCCTCTTGACCGCGGCCGCCGCACTAGCGATGACCGCCGGTGTCGCGAACGCTGCTCCGAACAAGTACCACAACAACGGCTGGGGCAAGCCGGGCCCGTCCAAGGTCTACAAGAAGAACGGCATCAGCGGTGCCGAGCGAGCAGCCATCGCGCGCAGCGCGGCCAATGTCGCTTCGCTGAAGCGCCGCATCATGCGCGACGGCCGCGTGTCGACGTTCGAGCGCATCCAGCTCCGCAACGCCGAGCGTCGTCACGCCTCTCTCGTTCAGCGGTTCTACCGCTCGTAGAACGGCGTCGGGAACGTGATTGAAACAATGGAGAGGGCCGCCCGTTGCGGCCCTCGACCATGTCGAGGAGACGAATTGGACGGTGCGGCCCGCGATTACGCGGCTTTCTTCTCGGGAGCGGCGGCCGCGGCGGCCGTATCGCGAGCGAGGAACTCGACGAGGCCGTCGATCGAAAGCGGCCGCGAGATCAAATAGCCTTGCGCGTAGGTCACGCGGTTCGTGCCGGTCAGGAGGTCGAGGCGTTCCTGCGTTTCAACCCCTTCGACGACGATCTCGCATCCCGAGGACGCGATCATGTCGATAGCGTGCACGAGCATCCGCGCCATCATGCTTTCGCTGGGCGCCATTGCGAACGACCTGTCGAGCTTGACGCCGTGCACGGCCAGGGACGCGATCCTGTGGATGTTGGAATATCCGTTGCCGAAGTCGTCGACGTAAGTCCGGATGCCCATGCGGGTGAGCTCTTCGATCTCAATCTGCGCCTGATCGAGCTTGAGCGCGTCGCCCTCGGTGATCTCGAGCGCGAGTGGGAACCGGTCGCGATCGTCGTCGAACGCGCTGAAGACGTAGCACAACTTTTTACTGTCGAGATCGCGCGGGAAAATATTGAAATTCACCTGGAGCCGCGTGTCGGCGCCGAGCGCGCTAGACAACTCGCTGTAAGCGCGATCCGCGATCATTTTCGTGAATTCGAGCGTCATGCCGGATTGCGCGACAATGTCGATGAACGAATCCGGATAAACGACCGACCCGTCGAGATCGCGCCAGCGGGCCAGCACTTCGCAGCCGGAGATCCGGCCGGTCCGCACGTCCAGGATGGGCTGGTAGGCGCACACGATGGAGCCGCTGTCGAGATTGCGCAGGAATCGGGATTCGAACGACCAGTACTCGTCGAGCCGCCGGCACAGGTAGGTCGCAGGCGCGATGGCATGGAAGCCGATCAGCCCGATGACCAGCAGGATCAATCCGGGTATCTCCGCCAGGCGGTCCGGGAGGTGCGAAACCATCGCGACGCAATAGGGATGGTTTGCGCTGCAGGCGACCCTGCGGATATCGGCAATCGATCCCTGATCTCCGACCGACGCGCGATAGAGGCCGCGCTGGCCGTCGAGGTGATGCACGGACGATGAGGAGGAGGAAATGACGAACTGATGCTTCGCGCCCTCCATCGCGCCGGAAGCCAACAGCTGCGTCGGTATGACAATCGCGAACGGCTCTTGGAAAACGATGTGTCCGTACATGTCCGGCCGGCCGATGGCGTCGAGGCGCTTATCGATCCACATGGACATGTCGCCATTGGAGATTCCAGCGACATCGGGCGGCCCGAGCCATGCGGGCGTATCGGCCCGCTCTCGCGCCCCTGTCGAGCAGGTCACCCGGCCGCCGGGCGCATAGATGAATTCGTTGAGGCCGTCGGGCAGGAACGCGACCCGCTGCAACTCGCGCATGAAGGACGGCGAGCAGGGCTCCGCGGTCACCGTTTTTTTCAATTCGCCGAAGGCGGACGTGACGTTCGCGTGCAGCTTTTCCAGGCCGCTGAGGCGGAGTTGCGCCTCGGTATACAGCGCACTCTTGAGGTGCGCGCGCCAGATCACCGCGCTCACCGCGATGAGAACGAGCGTAATGGCGAGCCAGATCGCGCCTCCGGCGAGGCGGCGGTAACGTGCGCGCAGGAAAATATTAACGAACGAAGCCATGTTACTCAGAAAAGGGCAGGAATACGCGGTCGAAACGGCACCAACGGTCAGCATGCCCCACTGTTGTTAAAATTTTGCGGTCAACCGGCCGCTACGGGCCGAAAAATGGGCATTTGGTCGCAAAACCATCAGCCTTGGTCCGCGCTCCTGCATCGTGGTATGGCAACGCCCGACCGCGTTCTCACACCGGAAGCCTGCCATGACCGCCAGACAGACCCCGCCGAAGACCTCCGCCCGCATCGAAACCGACACATTCGGCGAGATCCAAGTCCCCTCGGACAAATATTGGGGCGCCCAGGCTCAGAGAAGCCTCGGCAACTTTAAGATCGGATGGGAGAAGCAACCCGCGCCGGTCGTGCGCGCGCTCGGGATCGTCAAGCGGGCCGCGGCCGAAGCGAACATGGCGCTGGGCAAGCTCGATGAAGCCATCGGCGACGCGGTCGTGAGAGCGGCGCAGGAGGTGATCGAGGGCAAGCTCGACGCGCATTTCCCGCTCGTCGTCTGGCAGACGGGCTCCGGCACGCAGTCGAACATGAATGCCAACGAGGTGATCTCGAACCGCGCCATCGAGATGCTCGGCGGCGTCATGGGCTCGAAGAAGCCCGTCCACCCGAACGATCACGTCAACATGGCGCAATCGTCGAACGACACCTACCCGACGGCCATGCACATTGCCTGCGCCGAGGAGATCCATCACCGCCTGCTGCCTGCGCTGCAGTATCTGCGCAATGCGCTGAACGACAAGTCTCACGCGTGGGCGCGCATCATCAAGATCGGCCGCACCCATACGCAGGACGCAACCCCGCTGACGCTCGGGCAGGAGTTCTCCGGCTACACCCAGCAGATCGAGAACGGCATCCAGCGCATCGAACTGACGCTGCCCGCCTTGATGCAGCTCGCCCAGGGCGGCACCGCGGTCGGCACCGGCCTCAACGCGCCAAAGGGCTTCGCCAAGTTGGTGGCTGAGCGCATTGCGTCCATCACGCGGTTGCCCTTCACGTCCGCCCCGAACAAGTTCGAAGCCTTGGCCGCCCACGACGCCATGGTGTTCTCGCACGGCGCTATCAACACGGTGGCGGCCTCCCTGTTCAAGATCGCGAACGACATCCGCTTCTTGGGCTCTGGCCCCCGTTCGGGTCTCGGCGAGCTGTCGCTGCCGGAGAACGAGCCGGGTTCGTCCATCATGCCGGGCAAGGTCAACCCCACCCAGTGTGAGGCGATGACCCAAGTCTGCATCCAGATCTTCGGCAACAACGCGGCGCTGACCTTCGCCGGCAGCCAGGGGCACTTTGAGCTCAACGTTTTCAATCCGGTGATGGCCTACAACTTCCTGCAGTCCGTACGCCTGATGGCGGACGCGGCCATGTCCTTCACCGACAACTGCGTCATCGGCATCGAGCCGCGCGAGGACAACATCAAGGCCGGCCTCGACCGCTCGCTGATGCTGGTGACAGCGCTGGCTCCGAAGATCGGCTACGACAACGCAGCCAAGATCGCCAAGACGGCGCACAAGAACGGCACCACGTTGCGTGAGGAAGCGGTCGGCGGCGGATATGTCACCGACCAGGAGTTCGACGACATCGTGCGTCCGGAAAAAATGATCGGTCCCGAGTAGGGCCGGCCCTTCCCGGGGACTGACCGTCATGACCGCCGAGATCGTGAACCTCCGCAAGGCCCGCAAGGCGCGCGATCGCGCGGCCAAGGACAAGCGCGCAGAGGAAAATCGCGTGAAGTTCGGCCGCACGAAGGCCGAGCGCAAGCAGGCCGAGGCGAGCAAGAACCTCTCGCTGCGACGCCTCGATGCGCACAAGCGGCCGGATGACACCGGCCCGGAATCAGCGGGTGACGAGGATGCGTCCGCGGACGATGGCCGGGAGCCGGGGTCATGACCCGCCCGGTCAAGCGATCGTTCTCCATCCGCGGCCACCGCACGTCGATCTCTCTCGAGCAGGCGTTCTGGGAGACGCTGAAGGAGGCCGCGGCGCGCGAGCAGATCTCGCTCGCGGGCCTCATCGCGCGCATCGACGAGGGACGCGGCGCGGCTGGTCTGTCCAGCGCCGTGCGCGTCTGGATCCTGGACTACGTGCGCGGCGCCGCAGCTGTCACAAGCTACGACGGCGGTAATCGCGACTGACGAAGCGGGCCGTCCTCAACGCGACAAGTCCTCAACGCGACATGTTCTCAAAACGGTTGCTGGAACGGGCGCCACGCGTCGTCTTCCGCACGCTTGCGGCGCGGGCGCTGCGAAGCGGGCGAGGGCGCTGCCGGCGGCGGCGAGGCGGCCTCCTGGTCCACCGCGGGCGGCCGTGCGTCCTGCGGCGGGCGGGCAAGAGTGTCGTCTGTGATAGCCGGCCCGTTCGGATCGGCACCTTGCAGCGCTGAGGGATCCGCGCCGGGCGCCGGTCCATTCGCAGGCGGCACGCCATTGTCCGGCGCAGGGGGCGGCGGCGCGGTCCGTTCCTGATCCGCTTCAAGCGCCTTGCGCCGTTCGGCGTCGATCCTTGCCTGCTCTTCGTCCTGGGCTTTGCGGCGCGCCGCATCCTCGCGGGCGTGCTGCTCGTCGAGTTTGCGCAGCCGTTCGAGTTCGCCGACATCGAGTTCCATCTTCCGCACGACGAGTTCGCGCTCGAGACTGCCCGCCGAGACGGAGGGAACGAGGTCCGAAAACTGGCTGAGCTTGCCCGTATAGACGACGGTGACCGGCGGCAGGAACGCGCGTTCCGCCGTTGTGGCGAGCGTCCCGTCGAGTTTCGGCTCGATCTGCCATTCGCTGTCGATCTTCATGGTCGCGAGTTCGACCGCGGTCGCAAATGTCGACCGGCCATCCTTCATCTCGATGCGCACCCGCTCGAGCTTGAGCGCGCCGTCGCCAATCTCGACCGGGATCGTGATCTTCCCGAGCTTGACCTCGCCCGTCTTGAGCGCTTCGCGTATCGCGTCCGAAAGCTGCGTGCCGCTGTTCGGCCCCTGGCCTGTCAGCGCCGCCCGGACGACCGTCGAGACGGCGGCCGGAGAATTGCCCGTCAGCGTCGCATCGCCGATCGTGATCTCGCCCTTGCCCGTGAGGGTCGATATGACGGCCGCTGGGCTGAGCGCCCGGCCGGAGAACGACACGCCAAAGGCGGCGGCGTCACCCGGCGGCAGAACGTCGTCGGCGCCTGCGCTGGGTTCGAGCGGCTTGCTGTCGATATCGATCCTGAGCGCCCCCGAAACCTCGACGCCCGCGGCCGCCTTGGCGATATCGAGATGAGACAGCATCCGCCCGCCGACCGCGTCGCCGGTGAGTTTGGTCACGCTGAGCGTTCCGGGTGCGATGTTCGCCAAAAGGCGGGCGTTGCGGATCGTAAGCCCGGGCTCGATTTCGAGCGCGCCGATCTTGAGCTCGACGGCGCCCGTGAGCCCGTCGAGCGGCGACAGGTCGAACGTCTGCTCCGGCCATACGACGGCCGGCGGCACGCCTTGCGCGTCCGCCTGTTGGCGAGCGTTGCCGCGAGCGGGCACGGGCTGCGGCGCGGGTGCAATGCCGTTCAGGATGTCCTGGTCCGTGGACTTGCCGAGCACCGGCCACAGCAACGAGGCGAACGTGGTCTTGTTCGTGGTGATCTTCGCGTCGATGGTCTGCTGTCCGCCGTTCTTGCCGGCCAGCGACACTTCGCCGGATATGATGCCGCTGCCGATCGTCAGCGTGTCGCTGGTCAGCCGGAGCTTGCCCGCGTCACTCAGAATGTGGATCGTGCCGTTCAGCGCCCCAGCCGTCATCCTGTCCGGGCTGGCGAGCCCGGTCAGCGCCAGCACGGTGCGTGCATCCGCGGCGGCAACTTGCAGATAGCCGTCAGCGCCGGACTGGCCGGGCGCGGGCAGGCGCAGCTTGCCCCGATAGCCGAGCGACAGACCCTCGCCGGTCGCATCGATGAGGGTCAGCAATCCGTCCGCGGGCACGCCGGCCGCCTTGACGATCGCCCGTCCGGCCACCGTTGTTGGGGCAGGCTGGGCAGTTGGTGCAGCCTCCGTTGCGATTGGCTTGGTGCCGAGCAGCGTCGCGATCACGCGCGCGATGTCCTGGCTTTCGAGCGACATCTGCGCGTCGAGCGGCGAGGTCCGCCACCGGTTCCGGTCTCCATCGAGACGCACGGAGGCCGACAGCCTGCCGCCGCCGAGCGTTCCATCGAGCGAAAGCGTGCTGCCGTCGGTCGGCGCTCCCGCGAGCCGCAGCGTGCCCGCGATGCGGAACGGCGCGAGGCTCGCCACGCGGTCGAGGTCGGCGGCCACGGCCGGGTCGACATCGAGCAGCGTCAGGAACGCGCGCGCCGCCTCCGGGTTGGGCGCGGACACGAGTCCGCGAATGGCGCCCTTCGGATGAGCCGGCACGTCGCGGGCCTCGCCGTCGGCTTCGACCGTGAGACCCTGAGGCGTTGCGAATTTGAGGCGGGGGATCGAAAGCGATCCGCGCTCGAGCCGGATGTTGGCGTCGAAATCGGTCAGCACCCGGCTGCCGTCGACAAGCTCGGCGACCTTGAGGTCGAGCGAAAGATCGGCAGTCTTGGGATCGAGCAGGTTGTAGAAAGCATTGGTGGTGGCAGGGGTGCCCTCGGCCGGCGCCTCGGTGCCGAGCACGAGGCCGCGCAGCACGTTAAGGCCGATCAGTCCCGGGCCGATCTGCGCGACATCGATGCGCGGCCCTTCGATGGCCATGACGAGCTTCTTCTGGTCACTGAGATCGATTTTGAGCTCGCCCGCGAGCGGCGTATCGGCGAACTCGAACGCGGCATTCGTCAGCGCCAGCGTTCCGTCCCCGAGCGCAAACTGGCCGTCGAGCGAGAACGCGCCATCGTTGCGCTCTTCGGCGAGCTTGGGGTTGGCGAATCCCCACGCGAGAAAGCGCAGCAGGCTTTTTCCCGAAATAAAGAGCGAACCGTCGAGGCGAGGCACCTTGGCCGAGGGCGTGAGAATGCCGTCGAGTTCGAGGCGCACGCCGCCGGGCAGGTCGGCACGCACGCCCTTCAGCTCCAGCGGCCCACCGGCGCGCGAAGCCGCCAGCCGCACATTGCTGATGGGCTCGCCGCCGAGCGTCAGTTGATCGAATTCGAGCCGCGCGTTGGTGTCGGCCTCTTGCGGCAGCGCCGCCGCAAGCGCTTCGAAGTAACCGCGTCCGGCTTCGAGCGGCACCTTCGCCTCGCCCGGAGGCGCGATCTGGTCGAGGTCGAGCCAGCGCGACGCGAGCGAGAGATCGACGCGCATACGGTTCGCCCAGTCGAACATCGCTTCGCCCGTGATGAGCTGCGGCGTCGCGCCCGCTTCGAGTGAAACGGCGATGTCCTTGAGTGCGACCCCTGTCGTCGAACCCGTCAACTTGGCCTTGAGGTCGAAGCTGCGCGAGCCTTTTGCCGCCGGGGCAGGCGCTACTTCCTTGGTCGCGGCCGGCGCAGTGGCAGTTGGAGCTGTAGGCGGAGATCCCGGTGCCGTAGGAGCGCCAACCGCGGGCTCCACCTCGACCACCGGATCCGTCGCGGTGACGGGCGCCGGCTTCGGCCCGTACCCCAATGCGAATTTCGCCGTCAGGTCGCCGTCCAGCGTCGGCTTTTCCTTGATGTCGCTCAGGCGCCCGTCGAACACGTAGCTGTTGGAGGTCTCGGGCACGTCGATGGCGGTCTTGAAACGAAGCACGCCATCGGCGTCGACCTTCGAGGTTGCCAGCTTGACGTGCCTGAGCGTGCCGCCCCAACTCGCGCTGCCCCGGAATTTGAAAGGACCTTCGAGCGCTTCGGCCATCAGTTCGCCGTTGATGTCGTCGAGCCGCGCCAGCTCGTTGCGCTGCGGGCCGCTGACGATCACCGCGCCGTCGTGAATCTGCACCGATTGCAGCGCCACTTCCTTCGGCGCGAACCGGAAGGCGCCGGGCGAGAACGCCAGCGTCCGCCAGTTGCCGCTGCCCTGCTCGTTGGTGGACAGGCTGACGACGGGCCGGCCGAGCTCGACGCGATGGGCTTCCAGAACGCCGCGCAGCAGCGGCGGCACCGACAGCCACATCGTGAAGCTCTCCACCCGGATGATGGAGTTGCCGCCGTCCGTGCCGAGATCGGCAATGCGCAGCTTCTCGAAACTGACGAAAGGCGCCGGCAGCAGGCGCACGTTCACGCCGCCGCCCACGCGCACCTCGCGCCCGAGAACGCGCGACGCCTCTTCTTCGAAGACGCCGCGATAGCTGTTCCAGTCGACAAAGCGGGGGACGGCGAAGAGAATCGCCAACGCCGTGATCAGAATGCCGCCGAGATAGAGAAGGGCGTTGTTCATCCGCGTCTTGTCTGCTCAAAATCCATTGGAAGTGCGGCCGGGAATTCGTGGCAGCCACATAGCGCCGCCGACCAGATGCGCCGCCAACCAGCACGCCACGGCGCGGCGGGACCGCGCAACTGGCTTGCTTGCCCCCGGCGCGGTCGGCAACAGACCGCTCTGGCAACACCGCGTGCAAACGGCGACGCCCCACCGCGTCACCATAGCCCAACAGTAGCCACAAGTGTGACCCCCAATTGGGGCAATTTCCTGTGGGCAGCCGGAGGTTAGGTAGCCAACGCAGCAAGCCGTCCTATATTTTTGTCATGTGGGCATATTTGCCCGCCCGGTTGCCGCCCCTAGCCACGTGCTATAGATCGACCCAATGTCGCATGACGATAAACAGGCCGCCCACCGTGCCGCAGATGCAGAGCGCGCCGCGGAGGCGGCAGCAGAAGCAGAGCGTGCCGCGGAGGCGGCAGCGGATGCGGAGCACGCCGCCCGGCACGGGGACGGCGGCTTTCCGCCGTTCGACCTGCCGATGGCGCCGAACGCGGCTGCCGCGCGTGGGCCGTCATCCTCCGCCCAACAATCTTTCGCCCAACACGGGCCCGACGCCCAGCCCGAACGCCGTTCGATTTCCGAGCGCGCGCGGGCCAGCGCCATGCCGCCCTATCTCAACGGCCTCAATCCCGAGCAGCGCGCCGCGGTCGAAGCCCTCGATGGCCCCGTGCTGGTGCTTGCCGGCGCGGGCACCGGCAAGACGCGGGTTCTGACCACCCGCATTGCGCACATTCTGGCGACCGGCCGCGCCTACGGCAGCCAGATCCTGGCCGTCACGTTCACGAACAAGGCCGCGCGCGAGATGAAGACGCGCATCGGCACGCTGGTCGGTGGCGCCGTCGAGGCCATGCCGTGGCTCGGCACGTTCCACTCCATCGGCGTCAAGATCCTGCGCCGGCACGCCGAGCTGGTGGACCTGAAGTCCGGCTTCACCATTCTCGACACCGACGATCAGCTTCGCCTGATCAAGCAGGTGATCGAGGCTGAGGGCCTGGACAAGGACCGCTGGCCGGCGCGCCAGCTCGCGGGCCTCATCGACAGCTGGAAGAACCGCGGGCTGACGCCAAGCAAGGTTCCGGCCGGCGAAAGCTTTGCGTTTGCGGCGGGCAAAGGCGCGCATCTTTACGCCGCCTACCAGAAGCGCCTCAAGGAGCTGAACGCGGCGGACTTCGGCGATCTCCTGCTCGAAACGCTGCGGCTGTTCCTGGAGCACCCGGACATCCTGGCCGACTACCATCGCCGCTTCCGCTACATCCTCGTTGACGAGTATCAGGACACCAACGTTGTCCAGTACCTGTGGCTGCGCCTGCTCGCCCAAGGCTCGCCGAACGTCTGCTGCGTCGGCGACGATGATCAGTCGATCTACGGCTGGCGCGGCGCCGAGGTGGACAACATCCTGCGCTTCGAAAACGATTTTCCCGGCGCCAAGATCGTGCGCCTGGAGCGGAACTACCGCTCGACGGGCCACATCCTGTCCGCGGCCTCGGGCCTCATCGCCGCCAACAAGGGCCGCCTCGGCAAGACGCTCTTCACCGATGGCGAACGCGGCGACAAAGTCACCGTCATGGGCGTGTGGGACGACGAGGAAGAAGCCCGCGCGATCGTCCGCGTCATTGAAGAGCAGCGGTCGGCCGGCCAGCGCCTGAACGACATCGCGATTCTCGTCCGCGCCTCGTTCCAGATGCGCGCCTTTGAAGACCGCTTCGTCACGACCGGATTACCCTACCGCGTCATTGGCGGCCCCCGCTTCTATGAACGCGCCGAGGTGAAGGACGCGCTGGCCTATCTCGAAGTGACGCACAATCCGTCGAACGACCTCAAGTTCGAACGCATCGTCAACGTCCCGAAGCGCGGTCTGGGCGACACCAGCGTCGAGCGCATTCATGCCCTGGCCCGTGACCGCGGCGTGCCGCTGTACCGCGCCGCGCGCGAGATCATCGAAACCGAGGAACTAGGCGGCAAGGCGCGCAAATCCCTGTCCGATCTCGTGCACGCGTTCGAGCGCTGGCGCGGCCTCATCGACGGCATGAAGCACACCGAACTCGCCGAACTGATCCTCGACGAAAGCGGCTACACGGCGCACTGGCAGAACGACAAGAGCCCGCAGGCCCAGTCGCGGCTGGAAAACCTGAAGGAGCTTGTGCGCTTCATGCACCAGTTCGAGACGCTGGAGAGCTTCCTCGAGCACGTCAGCCTCGTCATGGACACCGAGCAGGGCGACGACGGCGACCGCGTCAGCCTCATGACTCTGCATGCCGCCAAGGGCCTCGAGTTCAACACGGTCTTTCTCCCCGGTTGGGAGGAGGGACTTTTTCCCCATCAGCGCTCGCTCGACGAGAGTGGCGAAAAGGGCCTGGAGGAGGAGCGGCGTCTCGCCTACGTCGGCCTCACGCGGGCCCGCAAACTGGCCAAGGTCTCGTTCGCTCAGAACCGGCGCACGCGGGGGCTCTATCAGTCGGCCATCCCCTCGCGGTTCGTGGACGACCTGCCGGAAGGGGATATCGAGGTCGTCGAAACCAAAAGCCCGTTCGGCGGCGCCTATCAGAACTTCGGCAATCCGTTCGAGCAGGGCGGCGTCGGCCGCAACCCCTACGGAAAGAGCCGCTTCGAAGACACCGCGCCGCGTTTCGGATCGAGCTACGACACGCCCGGCTGGCAGCGCGCCAAATCGCAGGAAGAGGCGAAATCCGCCAACTGGTCCCGCGATGCGGACCGCCAGCGCCAGGCGAGCCTCAAACCCATGCGCCCCCCGATCACCATCGAGGGCGAGTTGATCGCGTCGTCGGCGGCGAAGGGTGCGGGCTACACGGTCGGCAATCGCGTTCGCCACCAGAAGTTCGGTCCCGGCACCGTCACCGAGATCGACGGCAACAAGCTCACCATCGAGTTTGACCACGCCGGCCGCAAGCGGGTCGTCGACAGCTTCGTCGCGCGCATCTAACCCGCTCCGTCGCCGCCTGAAAGCTCACATCGGCGTCACTTTCGTGACGAAATGACAGGGCCGGTACTTCCGCGTGTCGATCCTGACGCGCGAACCGACGGGCATCGGCGGCTGCCCGCGCGTATCGAGAAACAGCACGAGCCCGCTGTCCGTAATGACCTCGGCTGTGCTCGTTGCCCACAGGCGCACTGTTCCGCTGAAGGTGTGTAGCTCAGGTTCGAACCGGTCCAGGTCGTCCATTCCCGTCATCTCCATCGGATCAGTTCAGCGGACAAGGAATTTGAAGCTCGGGGCCGCGCCGCGCAAGCCTCCATTGGTCACCCCTCATGTGTCCTGTGCGCGCTAATTGCGATCGTGCGTTAGCGGAACAAAGCACACGGGAATGATTTCGCTAAAGACCGTCGATTGATCGCTCTGCTTTTCGACAACAATGAGTTTCTGTGCGTTTTCTCCAACCGGCATGACGAGGCGCCCGCCGGCGCGGAGCTGGTGCACGAGGGCGTCCGGCACCCTGGCCGGGGCAGCGGCGACGAGAATAGCGTCGAATGGAGCGTCCTCCGGCCAGCCGCGATGTCCGTCGCCGACGCGTGGCGTCACGTTCGCCAGCCCGAGCTCTGCGAACGTGCGGGCCGCCCGCGCTGCCAGCGGCTCGACGATCTCCATCGTGAAAACATGCCGCGCGAGCCGTGCGAGGATCGCCGTCTGATAGCCGCAGCCGGTGCCGATTTCGAGAACGCGGGCATCGGGCGTGAGCTGCAGCAGCTCGGTCATGAGCGCAACGATGAACGGTTGCGAGATGGTCTGGCCGTGACCGATCGGAACGGGACGGTTGAGATACGCGTGCTCACGTTCGCGCTCCGGCACGAACAGGTGACGGGGCACGGCGCCTAGGGCCTCGCGCACGCGCCGCGACAGCGAGCCGGCTTCAGGCGTGTGCATGTACTTTGCGAAGCAGAAATCGATTTCGCGCAGCATCGCGTCCCGCGCAACTGAAGTCGCGTCCCGCGCAACTGAAGTCGCGTCCCGCGCAACTGAAGTCGCGTCCCGCGCAACTGAAGTCGCGTCCCGCGCGTCTGAGGTCGCGTCCCGCGCCGTTGTCGTCGCCTCCGGCGCAAGCGACGTTCCGTCCGGGTTCTGGACGAATGGCTCCGCCACAGGCGCGCGCGCCTTCCCGGCGGCCGACGTCCGCTTCACAACCCGCTTCGTTTGCTTGGCGCCCATGCGCATCACTCCCCGCGATGGCAGCACTGCAATAGAGATGAGGGGCATCGCGCCGGGCTGCAACTGCCTCCAGCACATTTGCCGGCGCTCATCCGTCTAGATCAACTCGGCGCGAGCAGAAGCACGGACATGTTTTCGACCAACTCCCACCGCATGGAAGTCGTGTGCGGATTATGGTTAGCGTCAGGGAGATGAGTATGGTTTTCAATCGCAAGCCCGAGCCCGTTCCAGTTGAAGCCCCCGCACCGCAGCTGCGCCGCGTCGATCGCACCATCGGCGTCGAGAAGCAGCATCTGCACGCCGTGGCCTCCGCCGGAACTGCCCCGCAGTCCGTCATCGGCAACGATCTGTCCATCGAGGGACAGACGATCACGATCCGCTGCAAGGGCTCGCTCAAAGTGCTCGGCAACATCCAGGCGGATCTGCACAGCCGCCAGCTCGAGGTCGGCAAGGAAGCCGTCATAAACGGCGCCATCGCCGCCGAGACGGTCGATGTGTTCGGCCGCGTATCGGGCGCCATCATGGGGGCCCACGTCGTGCTCCACGCCGGTTCCGAGGTTGATGGCGACATCCACAGCCATTTGCTGTCGATTGAGCAGGGTGCGGTGTTCGATGGCCGTTCGCGCCGCGTGCGCGATCCGGCGGAAATCGCCCCGCAGCTCGAACGTCCAGGGGAAACCACGGGCCAATCCTCGGCCGGTCCACAGCCTTACGCCACCCAGACTTATCAGCCGCCGCTCGCCGGCTGAGGCAATCGCGCGCGCGAGCATTTTCCGACGAAGTGGACGCCGGTTCGTCGTCAGAAAATGCGACAATCAGAAAAGCACCTGTCTGCTCGCGCTCGGCCGCGAATATGTTACCAAACGCCGGGGGATGGCGCGGCTTTCATGGCCGTGGCGTCCCCCGGATCGTTTGGGGCACGGACATGAACTATCGACACATCTATCACGCCGGCAATTTCGCCGACGTCCTGAAGCACGCCGTGCTCGCGCTCGTCATCGAGCATTTGAAAATCAAGCCGCAGCCGTTCCGCGTCATCGACACGCACGCCGGTGTCGGCCTCTATGATCTGACGAGCGTCGAAGCGCAGAAAACCGGCGAGTGGCGCGACGGCATCGGCCGCATTCTGGCAAGCCCGCCACCCGCTCAAGTGGCTGAAATCCTGGCTCCCTATCTTGGCGCACTGCGGGACCGGAACGACGACGACACGGGCGAAACACCCGCCAGCTACCCCGGCAGCCCGCTGCTCGCGCGCCGTCTCATGCGCCGCGGAGATCGTCTCGTCGCGAACGAAGCCCACCCGGACGATGCCGAAGCGCTTGCCGCGCTGTTCGCCAAGGATCCCGCCGCCAAGGTCATGGCGATCGACGGCTGGGCCGCGCTGAAGGCGCTGCTGCCACCCAAGGAACGCCGCGGCGTCGTGCTGATCGATCCTCCCTTCGAGGAGCCGGGCGAATTCCGCCGCCTGCTGGAAGGTCTCGCGAACGCGCACCGCCGCTTTGCAACGGGCACCGTCATCATCTGGTATCCCGTCAAGGACACCCGCGCCGTGCGCGCCTTTCAACGCGACGCGGCCGCGCTGGGCTTGCCGAAGCTGCTCTCCGTGGAACTCTACGTTCGCCCGCCCCATCTCGAAGGTGAGTTGTCGGGCACAGGTTTGCTCATTTTAAATCCTCCTTACACGCTCGAGGAAAAGCTGGCGCGTCTACTTCCGTATTTCGTGCAGACGCTCGCGCGCGCAAAAGGGGCCGAGAGCCGCCTCACGTGGCTCACGGGCGAGCGCGTGGCCTGACATTCGCGTGAGGCCTTTGGATTACACGCGCACCTCGCGCCGCGAGGGTTGCGCCCTCGGCATCTTTTCGGAATAATTCGACCTCCTGGCAGTGCTCTCGCTTGCATTCAAGTGAAGCATCTAAACCAAGAACTCTGTGCGGATGATCGTTCGCGCAGGAAGGCCGAGGTTCGAGTGGACGCCATTCGAGTGAACACAAGTGTGCGCACGATCGCACTCTCGAAAGTTTCGATCTCCCATCGAAGGTGAAGCCGGGTCGTCCGGCTGAAGCATCGCTCGCGCTTCCGCCGGTCTTCAAGAACCGTCGCGGGCTGTGGAGACGTGAGATGCGCCAGGTTGGAACCGTCAAATTCTACAACGATCAAAAAGGCTACGGCTTCATCAAGCCGGACAGCGGAGGCAATGATGTATTCGTGCATGTGACCGCCATCGAGAGGTCCGGCATGGGCGGACTGGCGGAAGGCACGCGCATTTCCTTCGATACGGAGCCTGACAAGCACGGCAAGGGACCGAAGGCGGTGAACCTGCAGCAGGCCAATTGAGCTGCCCAATCGAGCTGCGTTGTGTCCGGGCAACGAAACGCCGGAAAATAATCGGTCCCGTGTGCTTTCCTGTGCATGACGGATGGGCAGCGCGCGGCAAGTGGGGCACAGTCCCCTACGGTTCTGCCCACACGCACGAACTGCTGCGTTCATTCTTTAGGGAGAAGATCAATGCTCAAAGCTGTGCGTTCGACGATGGCGCTCGCAGCCGTCGCAGGTTTCGCATTCACCGCGACCATCGCAGAAGCCAAAGAGTGCGTCCGCAAAGGCGCCGTCGGTGAAGCTGGAAGCCAGCAGGATGCGAAGCTGCAGGTCGATGAAGCTCTTCTCCAGGCCGTCGATTGGGGCGCCTGGGCTGCGTGGATGGGCTCCGGCAACAAGGTCGGCGCGGCGGCAAACCTGCCGGGATACTCGTACGGCGCGCGCAGCTACAGCTGCAAGCAGGGCGGCTCGTGGGGCTGGACGTGCCGCGGTTCTGCCACAATCTGCAAGCTCTGAGCGCCAGCGTCGTCTGACGTGCGCCAGCTAGTCTGACGTGATGATGCCGCGCCACCACACCGGAGGCGCGGCATTTTTCATGGCTGCAATGAGAATTGACGCGATCGGCGGGGTTTTATGTGAAGATAGTGAAGGGCAATTTGCGCGGGGCCATGGTGGGGGCAACAACCTCGGGATTAATTCGGTCCGTTAGTAAAGCTGCGCATAATGTCGCCAAGCGCTCTAGGCATGCTCGCAGGACACGGCTATAGCAGCGTGAACATTAAATGAAATTCGGCCGTTACGGAGAAACTTGATGGGTTTCGTGTCCAGGTTCGCCCTCGCAACCGCACTGACGGGCGCTCTCGCTGTCGCTCATCCCGCCATGGCGGGCTGCAAGCGCATGGGCTTCACGGTCAATGACTATGGCAAGGATGGCCCGACGCGCGATGCGAAGGACCTGCTCGACAAGCATATCTCCACCTGGGCTGCGGAGCAGGGCATCGAGAAATTTACGGTCGGCAAGAAGGACGTCAATTGCGAGCTCTACCTGAACCTGATCGTTGTCGACGAGCACACCTGCACCGCCAATGCGACCGTGTGCTGGGGACCGGACATCAACAAGGTGCAGGAAGCCAAGACGAAGAAGCCGGCTGCCAAGAAGGAAGAGAACGCGTCCGCCGATAAGCCTTCCGAGGCGTCGAAGAAAGCGAAGCCCTCGGAGACCGCTTCGACCGGCTCTGCCGCGTCCGAGCAGAAGTCGGAGGACACCGCTGCCGCCCCGAGCGAGACGAAGCCGGAAGAGCAGAAGGCAGCCGAGACCAAGCCCGCTGAGACCCCGGCGGCAGTCGAGACCGGAACCATCCCCGTCACGCCCGCAGCCGCTGCTGCAACGGCGACGGCAGCAGGCGCATCGGCAGAGCCCGTGAAGGCTGAGCCCGAGGTGCCTGTCACTGCCGCCAACAATGCGTCGGTCGCCGCCGCGGAAGCCGCCGCCGCAGCAGCCGAACGCGCCGCCGCCGCCGCCGAGCGTGCAGCCCAGGCCGCCGAGCGCGCCGCCGCCGCACTTGCCGCGCACACCCCGCCGCCTGCATCATCGGCCACGTCGCCGGCCGCTGCGGCACCGACGGCGTCGGCCGACAGTGCACCCGCTGCGTCCACGACGACGCCTGATACCTCGTCTTCGGCGGCGACTGCTCCGGTCGCGCCAGTTACGCCGACGCCGTAGCGTCGGCCACAGCAAAGAGTTACGCCGAGGCCGTTGCGCTTCGGCATTGACAGCAACGACAAATACGCCCGTCCACGAAAGCTCCTGCGAGCGGACGTGGGCGGGCGTAGTGTTTTGTGGCCTAGAGCAACGACAACCGGTCGAGCCTGAGGCGATGGCGCTCGTCGGTCAGCAGCAGCACCGAACCGATGCCCGCGGCGACGACGGCGAGTCCGGTTGACCCGGCGATGAGCATCAGGATCATCACCTGATATTTGGCAGCCGAGACGGGATCGATCCCGGCCAGAATCTGTCCGGTCATCATGCCGGGCAGCGACACGACACCCGTGGCCGCCATCGCCGTAAGGATCGGCATCGAGCCGGTCGTCAGCGCGCGGCGCAAGTTCGGCCGCAACGCGTCGTAGCGGCTCGCGCCGAGCGCAAGCCGCGCCTCGATGGCGAGCCGGTCGCGCACGGCGGACGAACTCATGGTGTCGAGCACGAGGCTCGTCCCGGTCAAGGCGTTACCGAGCATCATGCCGAAGATCGGCAGGACGTAACGGGGCGCATACCAGGGATCCGGGCCGATGACGGCGACCATCGCGAAAATCGTCGCGATGAGACCGGCGGCAAATGGCGCGCCCGCGCCGAGCGCCATGGCCGCGATGCCGCCGACGCGCCGCTCCTGCCGCGCCACCACCTCGTAACCGGCGGCGGCCGCCATGAAGAGCGCGAACAGAACCGTCCAGACCGGCGAATTGAGCGCGAAGATCCATTTCAGCGCCAGTGCGACGACCGAGAGCTGCACGATCATGCGGACGGCCGAGATCGCGATCGTCCGCTCGAGGCCCAGGCGAAACCAGAGGGACACCGCGCCGTTGGCGACAAGCAGCAACGCCGCGATCACGAGATCGGTAAAGCCGAGATCGATATACGTCATGGCTGCACCCGCTTTCCACCCGTTGTCGATCGTTTGAGCGGCCCGAGCTGGAGCCGCGCGTGGGCGAGGCGTCCGACCAGCGCCGCGTCGTGGCTGGCGATCAGCACGCAGCGCCCGGCCAACAATTGGAAACGGATCAGTTCCTCGACGAGAGCGCTGGACGCGACATCCAGCGCGCCGGTCGGCTCGTCGAGCAGCAGCACCTTGGGCTCATCGAGCAGCGCGCGCACCAGTGCGATTCGCTGCCGCTCGCCGGTTGAAAGCAGGCTGACCGGGCGGTCGAGCACGTCCTGGTCGAGGCCGACGGCGGAAATGAGCCGTGCGATGCGGGCTTGGACCGCGTCCGCGGTTGGCAACGTTTCGCGGGGCGTATCCGCCCACCAGCCGGGCTCGGCGGCGACGTAGCGGGAGAATTTGCGCCAGGTCGTGGCCGGCACCTCTGCCCGTTCCGAACCGTCGATGAAGATGTGGCCTTCGACCGGGTCGAGGTCGGCGATCGCCCGCAGGATGCGCGTCTTGCCGGAGCCCGAAGGTCCCTCGACGGCCAGGCATTCCCCATCTGCGACGGCGAACGACAGCGGCGGAAGCTGTCCAATTCTGAGGTGCTCGACTCGCAGCAAAAGATGTCCTCACCGGCGTTCGCGGAAAGCGACGCTTTAGCAAGCGGCAAGGCTTGAGGCCAGCAATTGCGAGAAAAGCGTGGAGAGCGTCCGGACGGGCGCTACGGCCGCATCGCAGGCGCGGCGGGCATGTGCACGTCGCCAACAGCATACCCGGTTGCCGAGGACGTGGAGGCCGGGCCGCCGACCGTAACGGGGGTGAGCGCAGCGTTCCGCATCGTCTCCGTGAAGGAGGCGCGGTCGAACGGCTTCAGGAGATAGGTGTTCGCACCTGCCGCGAAGGATTTCCGGATGTCGGCCGGATCGTTCTCGGTGGTCATATAGATCACGAGCGGGCGATGCTGGATCCCGGAGAAGCGCAGCGTCGAAAGAAATTCGATGGTCGTCTGACCCGGCAAACGCCAGTCGAGCAGCACCGCCGAAATGGTCTGAGTACGGATCACGTGGAGCGCCTCTTCGGCGTTCCGGGCTTCCACCACCTCGCACGACAGCGATTCGAGGTAGTGCCGCGCGATCTTGCGGACGACCTCGGATTGATCGGCGATAAGACAGCGCTTCATCAGAGCCTCGAGCGCGCGTTCTTCCGGGACGGAAGGCTTCCGTCCGCGTCATGCGCGGACCGAGTCATTTGTGATGTAAAGGAGTTAACGACTGGTTGAGGAACCCGTTCGAATGCGGTCTTTGCCCGTGAACGGGGCTTACCGCCGGAGCCGCATCGTCCTTGAACGGATGCAATTTTTCCCGGTTTCTCCGGCATCCACGGCGAACGCGGGGTTCGGGCGGCAGAAGTTAACCGAGGGCGGAGAGCAGGATGTCCGGCCCGTCCTTGACGATCGAAAGCGTCATGCCCGCCGTCTGCGCCAGCCGCCACGTGTAGTAGCTCTGGATGGTCATCGCATCGAGCGGCGGCACGCCTTCGCCGGAAATGAACTCCCCGAGATGCATCGGCGGCCGTGCGCTCGTCCCCTGGCACCGCAGCACGAAGTTCGGGGCCTCGTTGGTGCCCGACATCATGACGGCGATCTCTCCGCCGCGCGGCAGCGCCGTGATGCCCACCGCGATCAGGTTCAGCAGCAACTTGACCTTGTCCTTGGACATGTGGCCGCCGAGCCCCTGCCAGACGAGCTTGTGCTTGCCGGTGCCGAGGAAGCCCCGCGAAATCTGTTCCGCCGTGCCGAGATCGATCAGCGAGCCCGCCGATCCCGCAGCGCCGAACGCGAAGCGTGCGAACTGAAGGCGGGCCGAGGCCTGCTCCGTCACGTTGCGGATGACGCTGAGCGCGTAGGCCTGGGCCTCTGCGTCGTCGTCCTCGCTCAGGATTTCGAGTCCATTGTAGATTGCCCCTACGGGGCCGATGACATCGTGGCAGATCTTGCTCGAAATCAGGGCTGCAAGCTCGAGATCGGTGGGATGAACGCGATCAGTCATAGAAAAACCCCCTGGCGATCGATCTGCATGTAGTCTCGTGTCGTGGTTCGGCCCTTCCGGGCTCAGCCGCGCGCATGATCGAGTGCGCGTCCGGGCTTGTGTGTTCTGATACACGGCGCCCGGTCGATCTGCAAAGCCCGATCCGGCAATGACGATTCGCACGGCGGACATTGAGCGACATATGAGTCTTGACGGACACGCAGGATTGCGGCGAGTGCTGGAAACGAGGCGCGAGACAACGAATCGGGGCGCTGTCCGATGAGGGCATTCGACTTCCCGTCACTGGCCGAAAAGCTCCTGCCCGCTGTGCTGGCGGCCGGGCAAGCGCAAATGCGATATTACCAGCGCGGTGTCACCGTTGAGACGAAGCCTGATTCGTCGCCCGTCACCGTCGCCGACCGCGAATCGGAGGCCTTGCTTCTGGATGGCCTTTGGGAAGCCGCCCGCGGCGTACCCGTCGTCGCCGAAGAGAGCATGTCGCTCGGCGCCGCTCCGGCGAAAAGCAGGTCCTTCTTTCTGGTCGATCCGCTGGACGGCACACGGGAATATGTGAATCGGGTCGGAGAATTCACGGTCAACATCGGCCTGGTGGTCGATCACGCGCCGGTGTTCGGCATGATCTACGCGCCGGCATTGGGAGATCTCTACGTCACGCTCGCCGAGGGCCGTGCCGTCGAGGCGCATGTTCCCCTCGATGAGCCCAATGCCACGCTCTCATCGCTGCCGCTCCGCGAACTCCGCACACGCGAGCCGAATGCTGAGGCGCTGACGGTGCTCGAAAGCCGGTCGCATCGCACGCCCGCGACCGAGGCATTCCTTGCCGGCTACACCATCGGTGAGGTCAAGCGCGCCGGGTCGTCGCTCAAGTTCTGCCGCATCGCGAGGGGGGACGCTGATTTCTATGTCCGTCTCGGCCCGACCCGCGAATGGGACACGGCCGCTGGCCAAGCCATCCTCGAAGCGGCGGGAGGAAGCGTGACGGATATGTCCGGCAACCGCCTGACGTACGGCAAGGCCGACGACGGCTACGGCAATCCCCACTTCGTGGCCTGGGGCCGCGATCCGATCGCCGCGCACGTCAAAGCAATTTCGGATCGCTGAAAGATCATTTGCCCGTGAGGCTTGCCGCGTCCGGCTGCCAGACCGTGCGCACCCCGCCGCCTACTCAGCCACACTTTGGTAACACTTTAAGGAAAGAATCCTCCTCGGGTTCGGTTTGTTTCACCGCGCAGCGCGCGCGTCTCCGCCTGTCTGCGAGATCCAAGGATTTCGAAAACCCATGACAACGTTTGCCCGCCAGCGCCGCTGGTCCGCACTTGCCGGATCGGCGCTGATATTGCTCGCGCCCGCAGCCCCCGCGATGGCCCAGGATGGCCCGTGGCGCGCCCCTGATTCGTACAACAATGGGTCGTATGACAACGGCGGCTATCGCCAAGGTGCGGCCCCGTCTGCGAACGACGCCTACGTCCCGCGCGGCGACACAGGCGCTCCGCGCCAAAACGAATACGCCGCTCCGCGCCAAAACGAATACGCCGCTCCGCGCCAAAACGAATACGCCGCTCCGCGCGACAACGGATATGCGGCCGCCCAACGCGACAACTATGGCACGGGGCAGAACGACGCCTATTCGCCCAACTCTGGCAGCGGTGGCTATGCCACCGAGCAGCGCCGGCCCGATCCATACGCCGCCGGCAGCGACGCCTATTCGCCGACCCGCGAACGTCAGAACGAAGCATATGGCAATTCCGGCCGGCAGACCGACCCGGGCGGGTATGGTGAGCCCTACGCGCCGCCGCCGGGAGAGGGCGCGCCCGCTTACAGCCAAGGCGGGCCGCCGCCGTCCGAAGACAGACACTATTCGCAGAACGAGATCATCCAGGCCGGCCACGGTTTCTTCGGCGCTATCAGCAAGGGCCTGGCGGAAGGCGTGGAATACGTTTTCAAGAGCCAGGGCCGCCCGAACGGGTACATCCTGGGCGAGGATGCAGGCGGCGCATTTGTTGTGGGTCTCCGCTATGGCGAGGGCCGGCTGTTCACGAAGGATGCCGGCGAGCACAAGGTGTTCTGGCAAGGCCCGACCGTCGGTTACGACGCCGGCGCCGAAGGCTCGAAAACCATGGTGCTTGTTTACAACCTTCGCGATCCCGCGGAAATTTATGAGAGATTCGGAGGCGTAGAGGGCTCCGCGTATCTCGTTGGCGGCGTCAGCGTCGTGTTCCAGAAATACAATGACGTCACGCTGGCAGTCATTCGCTCTGGCGTCGGCCTGCGCCTCGGCGCCAACGTCGGATATCTGAAGTATACCCGTGCGCCGACATGGAATCCTTTATAACAATCCGATGAACCCGCACCGGCGTATCGCACTTGCGCCGGGCATCGCGGGCGGCTTTAGTCGCACCGTTCCGCCGGTCGCCGCAGCCCACGTTGCGAGCCAGGAACGATTGGCGTTCGAGATGAAAGGAATGGCCAGAGGGATGCGCTGGTGATTACTATCCAGTCGGCCATGCTGGTTGCGCTCGGATTCTTCACGGCAGGCCTCATCGGCTTTCTGCTGGCGCCTCTGTATGGCCGCCGCTCCGCGCGCCTCGCCACCGAGCAGCTCCACGCCACGATGCCGCTGACGTCGATGGAAATCGCCGCCGACAAGGATCGCCTGCGCGCCACCTACGCCCTCACCATCCACAAGCTCGAGCAAAAGGTCGAGCGGGCGACGTACTCGGCTGCCCGCCAGCGGGTCGAGCTCAGCCGCCGCGACGCCAGCATCAGCGATCTCGAAGGTGAAGTCGGCCGGCTTCGCTCAGCGCTCGAGGAGCATGAGAACGCGCGCCGCGTCCTCGAGCAGACCATCGCCGACCGCATGCCCAAGGTCGAGTATCGTCTGAACGAGACGAAGAAGCTGCTCACGCAGCGCGACCGCGAAATCGGCAACCTGACGCAGACGTCGGGTCGCCAATCTCAAGCGCTGGACGAGGCGACGCAGATCAACACCCAGCAGCGTGACGAGATTCACCGCCTGAACGCCACGCTCGCGGCGCGTGCCGCACGCAACCGCGAGACGCTGGCCGATCCCCGTTTCGACGGTGAGGTGGCGTTGCGGTCGGAAATCGAGGCCCTGCGCACCAAGACGCGCGAGCAGGCCGCCGTGATCAACAGGCTGCAAAGCGCCCTGTCCAAATCCGCGACGCGCATCGAGCAGGGGGACGTCACGTCCGCCTCGGCCGGGCTGTCGCTGCAGCGGTCGCCTGCCCCCAGCGAAAAACCGGCCGAGGGCATCGATGCCTCGGCTGAGATCAATCGCCTGCGCAAGGATCTCGTCGACGCGGAGAACGCCCTGCGCTCGGCGCGCGGCATGGCCGAAGCGGGCAACGCCGGGCAGGCGGCGCGCGAGACCGAGATACGCACGCTCAAGACCGTCAACGAGGACCTCACCGCCGAGGCTGCGCGCCTCAGGGCGGCGCTGGCCACGTACGAGGCGGAAGATG
Source organism: Hyphomicrobium sp. (assembly GCF_051860585.1). Taxonomy (GTDB): domain Bacteria; phylum Pseudomonadota; class Alphaproteobacteria; order Rhizobiales; family Hyphomicrobiaceae; genus Hyphomicrobium_C. Next base: position 127,133 of record NZ_JBHYDS010000001.1, on the reverse strand, counting down.
TCGACGACCGGACCATGAAGGAAAGCAAGGTCGCCATGCGCGCGCGCGTGAGCGCGTTGCAGGCCCAGGCCGAAGAGCAGAGCGGCACGATCCAGCGGCTGCGGGCCGAGATCGCCGCGGCGAACGAAAAGCTGGCGCGCCAGGCTGCCCACTTCATGGACGAGATGCGCCGCCTCGGCGCCGGAACCCTGCCGACATCGGGCGCACGCCGCGAGCCCACCGTCCGCCCGAAACAGCCGCTGGTCGAACGGATCAACGCGCCGCGCCCGCCGCGTCCGGAAGAAAACGGCATGCGCCGCGAGGGCGACGACCAGCGCGTCAGCGGCTTCCTGCGCGCCCTGGATGGCGTGGCGGTGCAGGAGGGCGCGAACGGCGCCGCCAAGGCCGCATCGGAACCGGCCGCACCCGACGGCGCTCCGCGCAAACCCGCGCGCCGCGCCAGCCTCATCGAACGCATCACGCGCGCCGAAAAGCCCGTGGCCTAACCGCTCCCGCTTTCTCCCTGCAAGCTCGATAATCATTGCGCGAACAGTCGTGCTCGCGGTTTCGAACGCCGACGCGCTGAGCCCGGCTGCCGGGCCGCACGGGCGAGGCGAGGCGCCTAGCGTTGGCATGATCGCTGGCATCCCCGGCCCTCCATCTCAAAATCGGCCCGAAACCCGGGAGCTTAGGGAGAGATCGAGGTCGCCGGAGGGGATTGCCGAAGGGCACTGCCAGCGCCGATAGTGGCGCGGGGACGAGGCGAGGGAGAAGGCCAGTGTTTGAGCTGGGTTTGGGCGCGCTGCTGATCGGGGGCGCGATCGTGATTGCCACGGGCAAGGCCACGGTGCTGTTCGGAATCGTCGATCTCCTCCCGTTGCTGGGATACGGCGGTGCGGCGCTCATAGCGGCAGCCGGCGGCCTGATGTGCGCCGCGGGTCTTACGCGCCGCGCGTTGAAGAAAAACACCGCCCACCGGCATGCGCTGCGGTCCGGCCGGTTGACGGCGATGGCAGTGTTGACCGCGTCCGGTCTCGCGATTGGAGTGCCGCTCGTCGCGGACGTGCTCAACCTCGTGCGGATCGAGGGCTTTCCACTCGGCTATTACCTCGCGGCGCAGGGCGTGCTGATAGCCTTGGTCGTGCTGGCCTTCGTCTGGGCGAGCCGTCAAAATCGCATCGACGCCGAGGAGCCGGGTCCATGACCTCGAATAACGTGAGCGCGCCGCAGACGTCGCCAGCTGAGGCGCGTACTGTGTCTGCCATGGTGTCCGGGTCACCCATGGTGTCCGGCCTCTCGGCGGCCGCGCTGGCCGTTCCCGTCGCGTTGCTTGCCGCGCTACCGGGATTGGTCTATGCGGCCGGCTTCGATCATCTCGCTTACGGCATCGGCCTGCTCGCGGGCGTCGTGCTGGCGGGTGTGTGGATCGCCCCCAAGCTGACGATGATTGGTGCTGCGAGCGTCACGGATGCGCTCGCAATGAAATTCGGCACGACCGTCGCGCGCCTCGCCGCCGTGATCGTCATACTCGTCGTCATCCCTCTCCTGATGGCCGAGTTCGCTCTCGTCGCAGCGGTCGCGCAGGGGACCGCGTTCCCGACGTTCTCAATCATTGCCGCCACGCTCGTACTGGCCGCTATTGGTGCGCTGCTGCTCGACGACCGCCCCTTTCGCGCCGTCACCGCGGTGGCGTTCGCACTTTTTGCCGCGAGCCTGATCGTCCCGCTCGTGCTTTTGGCGCTCAAGGTCGACGGCGGCGGCGTCCCGCTGATCGGCTACGGCCGCACGATCCCTGAGATCGGCGCGCTCGAAGAAAAGCTGCTCGGCGCTGGCCTCGTAGATTTCGACACGTTCAGCAGCCACGTGGCCGCGTTCTTGAAAATGACTCCGCTCGATCTCGTCGCCTTGGTGGTGACGCTGGCGCTGGGCACGGCTGTCTTTCCGCCGCTGCTCGGATCCGTCGCGTCGGCTCGCGGTCCGGCCGCCGCGCGCCTCGTAGGGGCCTGGACGGCGCTGCTGGTGATGGTGCTGTTGGCAGCGACGCCCGCGCTCGCGGCCTACGCCAAGCTTCAGATCTACGGCGCGATGACGAGCGCAACACCGCTCTCGAAACTCCCGCAATGGCTGGAAGCGCCCTCGCGGGCCGGTCTCGCGCACATTCACGGCACCTCCGCCGGTCAGCTCGAGACTGTCGCCGTCGCCGTCCGGGCAGGTGCAGAAACGACGGCGTCCGTCGCCGAAGAACTCGAATTGAAAGACGCGGCCGCGAAGCAGTGGGCCGCGCTGGATCCTGAAACGCAGGAGGCCATCCTCGCGTCCGCGCGCACGCTGGTGATGGAGCCGGGCACGTCGGCGTGGGACCTCTACCAGACGACGGTCGCGCCGAGTGCCGCCAAGGCGCAGGGCAATGTCGATATGACGCTCTCCCAGGCCGCCCTCGTCATCGAGCCTGCCGGGCTCTTGCTCGCGCTGCCCGAAATGACCGGCGCGCCGCGTTGGATACTTCCGCTCGGCATCGGCGCCGCAGCGCTTGCAATGGTGATGGCGCTGATGCGGACGCTGCTTTCGCTCCGCGCAACTGTGCCCCTTCGCCCGGGTGGACCGGGATGGCGGAGGATCGCTCTCGTGGCCACGGCGGCGGCGGTGGCGGCAGGCGGCGCGGTGCTGATCGACACGGCGGACCTTGTCACGATCGTCGTGGGATCTCTGTCGCTGGCCGCTGCCGGTCTCTTTCCGGCCGTCGCAATTGGGCTGTCGTGGCGGCGCGCCACCGCCATTGGTGCGGCCGCGGCAATCATCGCCGGTGCCGGGCTCTCGCTCTATTACGAGGCCGGCACGCAAGCCTACCCGGCGGCCTTCTACGAGACGTGGCCGTCTCTTTCGAATGCGGGCGAACCGGCCATTGAGGAATTCAACACTCTGTCCGAAGCCTGGCGCGATGCCAAGGAGGGCGAGGCCAAGGCGGCCGCCGCAACGGCGCTCGACGATTGGGCGCGCGGCACGGCAACGCGGCCGGGCCTGGCCAACTGGCGCGGCATCAGCGGCGCGACATCGGCCATCTTTGCCGTGCCGTTCGGGCTATTGATGCTGATCCTGGTCAGCCTCGTGACGCGGCCAAGGCGCACGGCATCGCCGTTGGGCCAGCCGCCTCAGCCATAAGCGAGTCGCGGCTGCCATTCGGAGGCTTCGCTGGCAGCGAGGAACTGCGCCACCACCTGGATGCTCTGCGTATCCCGCAACAGCGGGGCATGCCCTTCACCCGGAACGATGTACGACGAGAGCTGCGGATGGCGCCGATGCATGGCCTCCAGCGTTTCCGCTGACAGGATGTCGGAATTCTCGCCGCGCAGCACCAGAACCGGCACGCGCTTGAGGCCTTCGAACTGCGGCCACAACTGCGGGATCGGCCCATCGAGAACCGAAAGCGCGTTCGCGAGCGCGGGATCGTAGCCCGGCGCCGGCCGGCCCTTGTGCTCGTTGAACCACTGGCGCGACACCGCGATCCACTCTTCGGGGGCGACGTTCGGGAAGGCGCGCCGGCCCATATCCTGCAGCAGCGCGCCGGCTTCCGCCCACGATGCCGGCAACGGAATGCGCCCGACATAGGCCGAGATACGCCCGAGGCCTTTCTGCTCGATCACCGGGCCGATATCGTTCAGCACCACCGGCCCGACTGCGCGCGGGCGAAGGGCTGCCATCACCATCGCGATCAGTCCGCCGCGTGACGTGCCGATGATGGCGGGACGTTCGAGCCCGGCCACGATCATGAAATCGAGCACGTCCACCGCTTCGAGCGGCACAGCGTAGTTGCGCCAGTTCGCGTCGTAGTCCGATTGTCCCCGGCCCCGGTAGTCGAGCGTGTAGACATCGCGCGCGCCGTCGAAGCTCTGCGACAGCGCTTCCGCAAGCACGTGAAAATCGCGGCCGTTGCGTGACAGCCCCGCGAGGCAGAGGAGGGGCATGCGCGCGCCGCCGCTGCTGCCGAAAACAGCCGGATAATGCCGCCCGCAGAGCCGAAGCCCGTCATGGGTCGTAAAATAGATCTCGCGATACGACTGCGCTTTGCTCGTCATGCTGCTACCCCGGCTTCCATCCTCGCTCAGGCCGCCCAGCCGTCGCGAGAATTCAACGTTACACCAACCGTCGTTCACTCACCCGTCGGATCGAGACTTCGATGCGCCCGACGCCACACGTGCGCGATTGAGGTCGTCCTCGAGCCGCAGCGCCGCCTGCTCCTCGCCGAGCCGCGCCCGGTAGATCTGGATGTTGGCCAGCACCTTGGCGACGTATTCGCGCGTTTCCTGGATCGGAATGCGTTCGATCCAGTCGATGGGATCCACCTTAGGATCGCGCGGATCGCCGAACTCGCGGATCCACTGCCGCGCCCGCCCGGGGCCCGCGTTGTAGCCCGCCAGCGTCAGAATGTAGGAGCCTGAAAAGTCCGCCATCCGGTCGCCGACGTAAGCCGAGGCCATCATCGTATTATAGGATGGGTCCGACAGCAGCCGGTTGATGTCGCATTTGATTTTATAGTCGTGGCAGACGTGCTTTGCGGTCACGGTCATGACCTGCAGCAGGCCCTTGGCGCCCGCGCCCGAGACGATCAGCGTGTTGAACTCGGTCTCCTGGCGCGCCAGCCCGAGCAGCATCGCCGTCTCCGGCGGCTTGCGCAGTGGCGTATACGCCGGGAAGGGATGCACCGGGTAGGCGTAGTAGTAGAGGTTGTGGCCTTGCGCGATGCCGGCCTTGCCGACCCGCACGGCCGATTGGGTATCGCCCATCGCCTCGGCCAGATGCGCGAGCATCGCCAGTTCGGCTTCGCTCGCGATGAAAAACTGGCGCAGCTGCACGATGAAGGCGCGCATGATGCTGGCGTCGATCCCGGCGCGCTTGGCGATCACGACCGCCCGGTTCGCATCGAAAGCAATGAAGCGTTGAATTTGCTCGGCGGTGGGATCCGCCGGGGGTGACGTGTTGATCGCCAGTTGCCCCGGCTCGAGCTTCTGGCGCGCGAGCAGCGCATGAAACGCATCCTGGTCTTGCAGCGCCTGGCGGTAGTAGTCCTTTGCAGCGGCTTTGTTGTTCTGTGCGTCCGCCGCCCGGCCCAGCCAGTAGCGCGCTTTCGCGCGGCTGAGCGGTCCGTCCGCCGTCTTGTTCATGGCCTGGAAGTGCCGCTCGGCCCCAGCCGGGTCCTTGAGGTAACGCAAGGCGATCCAGCCGGCCATGAACGCCTGGTCCTTGGCCGGATTGGCGCTGAGCGGCCCGGCGTCTCTCACCAGTGCGTAGGCAAGTTTGGGATTGCCGTCCTTGAGCGCGTCGTAGGCATTTTGGCGTCGTTCGGTCCACCACTCGTCGGGCGCGACGATCAGCGCTTCCTCGGTCGGCGCGCCGAGCAGCAGCTTGGCTGCTTCCTCGTTCTTATTGCCGCGACGCAGGGCCTGCACACGATGAAACACGAGGCCCCAGTCCGGCACCTTCTCCGCCGCAAGGGATTCGATGCGCTTGCGAGCACCATCCGAACCGAGGAACACCGCGAGCCGCGCCTCCGCCTTGATCTGCTCGGCGGGAGAGAGAAGAGGAATGATCCGGCGCACGATCGTCGCGCGTGCGGCCTTGTCCGTCTTCCACCGAATGTCCTCCATGAGGAGGCGGTCGAGGCGCCATTTGTGGTCGGCGGCCGTCAGCAGCGACCCGAACCGCGACAGGAATCCCGGCTCGAGGTTCGCCGGCATCATCTTCTCGCGCCACGCCTCGGCGGCGAGACGGCGCGCTTCGTCGGTATTGCCCTCGGCCAAGTTGGCGGAGGCGAGCGCGGCAAAGCCGACGCCGCTCGCGGGCTCCCGGCCCACGAAATAGCTTTTTATTTCTCCGGAGCTTCCGCCCTGCGTGAAAAGAGCCTCTTCCATGCGCTGGGTCAGCGTCGTGCGGTCGCCCCACGCCGGATTGGCGTCCAGGAAGGCGCGGATTTCGGCGGGCGTGCCGAGGCCGCGGCGCAGGCGGTACCAGTCGACGAGCTTGCGCGCGACCGGGTCCGAAATCTGCGCCTTGAGCTGTTCTGCCGCATCCGCCCCGTTGCCGCCGGAAGAGAGCGCCTTGAACGCGTCGCGGACCGCCTCGGCATCCGCTTTGCTCACCTCCGCCGAGACGAGAGGGGCCAGCGCCTTGTCCAGGCGCGCCATGTACTCGCGTTCGCTTTTCGAAGGGTTGGCGGGTTTGGGCAGCTCTCCGAGCGCGGCGGCAGGCGAAATGCTGCCCAGAAGCGCTAGGGCGATCAGCAGTCCGCCGAATAGCCGCACGCGGCCCGCTGCAGTGCTGCGTCCGGAGGTCTCGGTCAACGATTGTCCCGCCACAAATATCCTCGCTGCGGGCCTATCCTGGGCTCCGCAATGGTCCACAATTTCAGGCGCTGGTGCCCGTGTACGGGTCTTTTTAGTTGGCCAAATAAACCGTGCGCCGCGGAAGCGCCGCCTCGGCTTGCAGGCCGCCGTCTGAGCGCATAATGTCCACCATCCCAGCCGCAATGAGACGCGAGGCCGAGACGGACAACCAGTGGAAGGGTACAAACTCGGGCGCGTGCGTTCAAGGTGCCCCGAGACTGTCCCTGGGCCAGAGTGTGTCTCGCGGGCCAAATCTGTTTCGGGGCAAATTTGTCTCGGGGAAAAGTGGGCGGCAAAGGCTGCGGCGGGCACGTGGCCCGTCGCAAATCTGAGAATCGAGAGAGCGGAATGTTCAAAGGCTCCATTACGGCGCTTATCACGCCATTCAAGAACGGCCAGTTGGACGAGGAGGCCCTGCGCAAGTTTGTCGAGTGGCAGATTGCCGAGGGCACCCACGGCCTTGTGCCGACCGGCACGACTGGCGAAAGCCCGACTTTGAACTTCGACGAGCATAAGCGCGTGATCGAGATCACGGTCGAAACGGCGCGCGGGCGCATCCCCGTCATCGCCGGCACCGGATCGAATGCCACCGACGAGGCGATCGAGTTGTCGACGTACGCCGAGAGCATCGGCGCGGACGGCCTCTTGATCGTGAACCCCTATTACAACAAGCCGAGCCAGGAAGGCCTCTACCAGCACTTCAAGGCCATCAATGACAAGGTCGGCATCCCGATCGTCATCTACAATATTCCGGGCCGCACGAACGTCGACATGTCGGTCGCGAACATGGCGCGCGTGTTCGAGCTGAAGAACGTTTGCGGCGTCAAGGACGCGACGGCCAACCTCGCGCGCGTGTCCCAGCAGCGCGATGCGATGGGACCTGAGTTCAATCAGCTGTCCGGTGAGGATGCGACGGCCCTCGGCTTCATGGCCCACGGTGGCCATGGCTGCATCTCGGTGGCCTCGAACATCGCCCCGCGCCTCTGCGCCGACCTGCAGAACGCGTGCATGAAGGGCGACTTCGCCGCGGCCCTGAAGATGCAGGACCGCCTGATGCCGCTGTTCGACGCGATGTTCGTCGAAACCAATCCGGGCCCCGTCAAGTATGCCGCGTCGCGCCTGGGCCTTTGCACGCCGGACATGCGCCTGCCTTTGGTGCCCGTGACCGGAGAGACTAAGAAAGTCGTCGATGCCGTACTGAAAAAGGTGGGGCTGCTGGACGCGGTCGCGGCCGAATAGCGATCGCAGGATAACAAAACAATGTCGGCCAAGAAGGACGACGGCCGCAAAACAATTTCCGAGAACCGGAAAGCGCGCCACGAATATTTCATCACGGACACTTGGGAAGCCGGCATCGAGCTGAAGGGCACCGAGGTGAAAAGCTTGCGCACCGGGCAGGCGAACATCACGGAAAGCTATGCGTCGTTCGAGGACGACGGCAGCTTCTGCCTGATCAACGCCTACATCCCTGAGTTCCAGGACGCCGGCCGCTTCTTCCAGCACGAGCCGCGCCGCAAGCGCCGCTTGCTGCTGCACAAGAGCGAGCTTGCCAAGCTGTTCCAGGCGGTCGAGCGCAAGGGCATGACGGTCATACCGCTGGAGCTCTATTTCAACGCCCGCGGACGCGCCAAGCTCAAGCTCGCGATCGCCGAGGGCAAGAAGCTGCACGACAAGCGCGAAACCGCCGCCAAGCGCGATTGGGACCGCCAGAAGGCGCGCATCATGCGCGATAAGGGCTGATGGCGGCCGGCCAGACGTTCCAGGACGTGGATTGGTCGGCCCTCCCGGTGCCGGAGGACGACGGCGCGGCGGCACATCTCGCGGGACATTCACTTCCCGATCTCGAATTGCCGGCGTCGAACGGCGCTGCGGTCAATCTGGCTCGGCTTGCGGGACGCACGGTGGTGTTCGCCTATCCCATGACGGGAACGCCCGGCGTGGCGCTGCCAGACGGTTGGGACGGCATCCCCGGTGCGCGTGGATGCACGCCTCATGCCTGCGCCTTCCGCGATCTGCACCGGGAGCTGGGCGACGCCGGAGCAGCGTTCGTGTTCGGTCTTTCGACACAGACGGAAAGCGAGCAGCGCGAGGCCGCCGCGCGTCTCCACCTGCCCTTCGCCTTGCTGTCCGACGCGAGCCTGAGTCTCACCCGCGCGCTGAATTTGCCGAGCATGGAGGTGGACGGCAAGACGATGATCAAGCGCTTGGCGCTGATCGCGCGCGACGGCGTGATTGAGCACGTGTTCTACCCGGTATTTCCGCCAGACCGGAACGCCGGCGACGTCCTCGCTTGGCTGAGGGCGCATCCCGTATGACGGCCCCCTGGCCCTATCCGGCACCGGCCGATGACGGCGCCGCGGCGCACTTCGTGCCGGGCCTCGCGCTCCCGGACGTACATCTTCCAGCAACCTCCGGAGACGCCATCAGCCTCGCGGGCCTTGCTGGGCGCTGGCTCGTTTTCATCTATCCGTGGACCGGCCGGCCGGGCCTCTCCAATCCGCCCGATTGGGATCACATCCCGGGAGCCCACGGATCGACACCGGAGGCGGAAGGGTATCGCGATCATTTCGAGACGTATCGCGCCGCGGGCTTCGGCATCGTCGGCATCAGCGGCCAGGCGTCCGCCGACCAGCAGGAATTTGCGACAAGATTGGCGCTTCCGTTTCCGTTGCTGTCCGACGCTTCGGGCGCGCTCCGCGAGGCCCTGCGTCTGCCGGCCTTCGAGACGGGCGGCGTGACCTATCTCAAGCGCCTCACGCTGGTTGTGCGGGATGGAAAAATCGAGCGCGCGATCTATCCCGTCCATCCGCCGCACACGCACGCCGGCGACGTTTTCGCGAGTCTCTAAAGGTCGCTCTCGATGTCGCTGGATGAAAAACCCAGCTTTTCGAGCCCTTCCTCAAGGTAGTCGGAGAGCAGCGGCAATTGGAGCAGATACTTCGCCGTTGAATTGTTCTGCTCCGAGCGCGCCGTTTCCACCGCTTCGTCGAGTTCCTCGGGCTCGAACGTGCCGCGCCCGATCCAGGCCAGCGCCACGAGGGACGCCTGCTCATCGTCATTCAGAGCGTCGATGAAGCCGATGATCTCGGCCGCGGTCGGGTCGCCCGCGAAGTCTTCGAGGATCGCGCTCGGATCCTCCGCGGCATCCCCTTCCTCGGCCGTATCGTCCCATGCGCCCACCTTGGCGTCGTACTCGCGCGCCTTGATGATGACGTGCGCCACCTTTTCCGGCGCAATATCGAGTTCAGGCTTGGCCATCGTCGGTCCTCGCGAACGGTGCAGGGCGGACGATCGAGGGTCACTCCTGCGGGGTAGCCGGATGATAAGCGTCTGACAGGAAACGGGAAGGGGAGATGCGAAGCTTTAGCTCACGACCGCGGCAACGCGTCGAGGTAGGCGCGCACATCGCGGAAGACATCGTGAAACATCTCGGTCGTGAGCCGTTTGGTGTTCGTGTTGAGCCGCGAGCAATGCAGGCTATCGAACATCGCGAGCGGGGCCGACCCCTGATGCGCGCCGACATCGTGACGCGCTCCATGCCGGAATGGGTACGCGGCTTTTCTGAGCGCCAGCGTCGTCAAGGTCTGGTCGTGCGCGACGCGCCCGAGCACGATGACGGCCTTCAGGTTTGGAAGCGCCCCGAGGCGAGCCGTAAAATAGCCGCGGCACGTCGTGATCTCTTCGGGAAGCGGCTTGTTTTGCGGCGGCACGCAGCGCACCGCGTTGGTGATCATGCAGTCGGCCAGCGTGAGTCCGTCGTCGGGCGACGCGGCATAGCTGCCGCGTGCAAACCCGAACGCGAGCAGCGTCGAATAAAGTAGATCGCCCGCATAGTCGCCTGTGAAGGGCCGCCCCGTCCGGTTGGCGCCCTTGAGGCCGGGAGCCAGCCCGACGATCAGCAGCCGGGCCGTCGGTGTTCCGAACGATGGCACCGCGCCGTTGAACCAGCGTGGCTCCGCTCGCGCAGCCTGCTCGCGATAGGCGACCAGCCTTGGACACAACGGACAGTGCCGCGGCGCCTCAGGCGGGAAGGTCGCGGTCGAGGATGAGGGCGCGATGGCCATGGGATGGGGAACTGCCGAAATGGTACGATCGAGCGGAAATGAACCCGGCCCCCGCGCGCGCAAGCAAGCGGTATCGTCCGCTCGCGCGTCAAAGGTCGGCCGGGAGACGCTCCTAGACCTCTTCTTGCGACGCATCGCTTTCGTGGAAATCGCGGGGGCTCGCGTGGCGCGCCGACCGGGGTTCGCGCACGACGCGCGCCGAGGCGTCGCGGCCGATGAGCTGCTCGAGATCCGCCAGATCGATGAACTGATCGGCTTGGCGGCGCAACTCGTCGGCAACCATCGCCGGCTGCGTCTGCAGTGTCGAGATCACGCTGACGCGCTTGCCCTTCTGCTGCAGGGCTGCGACCAGCCCGCGGAAGTCGCCGTCACCGGAGAACAGAACGATGTGATCGAGCGTATCCGCCAGACGCATCGCGTCCACGGCCAACTCGATGTCCATGTTGCCCTTGATCTTGCGCCGGCCCTGCGCGTCGGTGAATTCCTTGGTCGGCTTGGTGACCATGGTGAAACCGTTATAGTCGAGCCAGTCGATCAGTGGGCGGATCGACGAGTATTCTTGGTCTTCGGACAGCGCTGTATAGTAAAGCGCACGGACCAACTGCGCTTTTTGCCGGAATAGGGCGAGCAGGCGCTTGTAGTCGACGTCAAAGCCCAATGCCTTGGATGTCGCGTACAGGTTCGCGCCATCGATAAATAGCGCCAGGCGTTCGCCTTGATAAAAATGCATTTTTTTGTTCCTTAGCGGAGCCTGCGGGGAGGCGGAGCCTGGCCCGCGGCCGACAATAAGCCTAGTGAACGTAATTCTTTGGTTTGCAGCCCTGATCTGTCAAGCTTTGTCAGGTGAACACTGATGCACTTGCACCGGAAACAACAAACGAGCCTCTGTAGTCTGAGGTCATGTTTACCACGCGTACATAAATGTGCACGGAGGGAAATGTAAGTGGTAGTGACAATCAAAATCTGAAAATCCGGCAGCGTTTTGTCGCACAGCCTGCCCCTCGCGGCCATAGGGCCAGCTTATTTATAGCCCCGATCTTGCCCCCTGGCGCATTTCATGGCACTTAGGCCCATGGAACGCGTGCGCCGAGCCCCAGGGCTGCGGGAGCCGTAGGTTTTCAATCTGCAGATCATTGACACGGAAGGGTGCGAGCGAATGGCACGCGTCACAGTCGAGGATTGCGTCGACAAGGTCCCGAACCGCTTTGAGCTGGTGCTCCTGGCCGCCCATCGCGCGCGGGCGATTACCAACGGCGCGGCGATCACGATCGATCCCGACAACGACAAGAACCCGGTGGTCGCGCTGCGCGAGATCGCCGAGCGCACGGTTCCGGCCGAGGATATGCGCGAATCCCTGATCCATTCCATCCAGAAGAACGTCGAAGTGGACGAGCCGGAAGCCGGCGCGGCGCCCGTGTTGCCTCAGGAGCGGCGCAGCCCGATCCTCGGTCGCGACGACCAGTCCGCCGACAATCAGGTGGATGTGCTGACGGAAGAGCAGCTTCTGCGCGGCCTTGAGAGCATGACGCCGTCGGAGCCGTCCTCCAACGGCGGCAGCGGCGGCCCGCGCGAACGCGGACGCTGAGGCGAACGGCCGGCGTAACTTCGCCGGCCTGAACGGTGCCCCTGCCTGATGATGCGCTGGAAGAGAAGCGGGGCGCCACGTACGATAGCGGTCGGCGCTGGAAGTGTGTGCGACCCATGATGCGGCAGTACGAGCTCGTCGAGCGAGTACAGAAATACGATCCAACGGCAGACGAGGCGCTTCTCAATCGCGCCTACGTTTATGCGATGCGCGCGCACGGCTCGCAGAAGCGCGCGTCGGGTGCCCCCTATTTTTCCCATCCCCTCGAAGTCGCCGCGATCCTGACCGAGCTGAAGCTCGATGACGCCACCATCGTCACCGCGCTGTTGCACGACGTCATCGAGGACACCGACGCCACGCGCGCGGAAATCGACCAGCTTTTTGGCTCCGAGATCGGCGCGCTCGTCGACGGCCTGACCAAGATCAAGCGCCTGGACCTCATGTCCAAGAAGGCGGAGCAGGCGGAGAATTTCCGCAAGCTTCTGATCGCGATCTCGAGCGACATCCGCGTCCTGCTCGTGAAGCTCGCCGATCGCCTGCACAACATGCGCACGCTCGAGCACATGAAGCCCGAGAGCCGCCAGCGCGCCTCCGAGGAAACGCTCGAGATCTATGCGCCGCTGGCGGGCCGCATGGGCATGCAGGCTCTGCGCGACGAGCTCGAGGAGCACGCCTTCCGTTGGCTCAACCCCGAAGCCTATCAGACGGTGACGGAAAAGCTGGAAGAGCTGCGCGCCAAGAACGAGGGCCTCGTCGACGAGATCGCGAGCGGGCTCCACAAGATGCTGGCCGATGTCGGCATCACGGTGGAAGTCTCGGGCCGGGAAAAGAAGGCCTACTCCGTCTGGAGCAAGATGGCCAACAAGCAGATCAGCCTGGAGCAGCTGTCGGACATCTATGCCTTCCGCGTCGTCGTCGACACGATCGACGATTGTTACCGTGTCCTCGGCGTCGCGCACACGACGTGGCGCACCGTGCCCGGCCGCTTCAAGGATTACATCTCGACGCCGAAGCAGAACAACTACCAGTCCATTCACACGACCGTCGTCGGTCCGCGCCACCAGCGCGTCGAGCTGCAGATCCGCACCCGCGCCATGCACAGCGTCGCCGAGTACGGCGTCGCCGCCCACGCCGCCTACAAGGACGCCCAGAAAACTAACGACAAACACAACGGCAGCGCGTCGAACACGCTCGTGTTCACCGATAAGGAAAGCGGGCCGTACCAGTGGCTGCGCCGGCTGGTCGAGACCCTGCTCGAAGGCTCCAACCCAGAGGAATTCCTGGAGCACACCAAGCTCGAGCTGTTCCAGGATCAGGTCTTTTGCTTCTCGCCCAAGGGCCGTCTCATTGCGCTCCCGCGTGGCGCGACGCCGCTCGACTTCGCCTATGCCGTGCACACCGATGTCGGCAACGCCGCCGTCGGCGCCTACGTCAATGGCCGCCATGTGCCCATCGACACGCGCCTGCGCAACGGCGATGAGGTCGAGATCCAGACGTCGAAATCGCATACGCCTCCGGCCGCCTGGGAAAGCCTCGCGGTCACCGGCCGCGCCCGCTCGGCCATCCGCCGCGCCGCACGCGACGCCATCCGGCGCCAGTATGCCGAACTCGGCCGTCGCCTTCTCATTTCAGCCTTCGATCGCATCGGCGAAAGCTACGGCGACGAGCGGGTGAAACGGGTGCTGCCCCGCCTCCTGCACAAGAGCCTGGACGATCTGCTCGCCGCCGTCGCGCGCAACGAGATCAAGACCGAGGATGTGGTGCGCGCGATCGTGCCGGAAGTGGCGGCAGCCGCGAAGGCGACGCCCGCCCGGCCTGAAGGCCCGGTGAAGCCCGCCAAGGGCTGGCTGCGGCTCACGCGGGCTGCGACCAGCAAGCTGCGCCTTGGCGGTTCGTCCGAGCCGGAAACGGTGACCACCGGACGCGTGCGGGGCATCCCGATCCGCGGCGTCAAGAACGACATGCCGGTTCTGTTCGAAGCCGGCGGCGCGGTGCCCGGCGACCGCATCGTCGGCGTGCTGGCGCCCGGCGAGGGCATCCGCGTCTTCCAGATCCACTCGCCGCAGCTTCAGGAATACGAGCACGAGCACTGGATCGACGTCGCCTGGGATGTCGACCCCGAGAACCCCGAGCGCTTCCCCGCCCTGATCAGCGTCACCGCGCCCAACCGGCCCGGCACGCTGGCCGAGATTGCCAATGTCATCGGCCAATCGGGTGGCAACATCGACAATCTCAAGATGCTTCGGCGCGCATCCGATTTCACCGAGCTGCGCATCGGGCTCGAGGTCTGGGATCTCAACCATCTCAACCAAATTATCGCCGGCCTGAAGTCGAAGGCCGTGGTCAGCAAGGTCGATCGCGTGTTTGAATAGCCGCACGTCAGTGGGATTTGGAATGGACATGACCCGCGCCCCGCACAGCACGATTCGCCTCGGCGTCAACATCGATCACGTGGCCACCATCCGCAACGCGCGCGGCGGCCGCCACCCCGATCCCCTGCGCGCGGCGCACCTCGCCGTCGAGGCGGGAGCGGACGGCATCACGGCCCATCTGCGTGAGGACCGCCGGCACATTTCGGATCAGGACATCGCGCGCCTCAAATCCGAACTCACCCGCCCGCTCAATCTCGAAATGGCGGCGACCGCCGAAATGGTCGCCATCGCGCTGCGCCATGTTCCGAACGCGTGCTGCCTCGTGCCCGAGCGTCGCGAGGAGCGCACGACGGAGGGCGGTCTCGACATCGTCGGCCAGCAGCGCCAGCTTGTCCCGGTCGTTGCGGAGCTCAAAGCCGCCGGCATTCGCGTGTCGCTCTTTGTCGAGCCCGACAGCCGCACGATCGCGGCGTCCGCCGCGGTGGGCGCGGATATCGTCGAGCTTCACACGGGCCGCTATTGCGAATTCGCCGCCGACGACGACAGCAAGGGCGCCGCCGCCGAGCTTGTACGCATCGCCAAGGCCGCGGCCGAAGCGGCAGCCCTCGGGCTCGAGGTCCACGCCGGGCACGGATTGACCTTCAATACCGTCGCGCCGCTCGCCCGCATGCCGGAAATCGTCGAACTCAACATCGGTCACTTCCTGATCGGCGAGGCGATCTTCGGCGGCCTCCACGGCGCCGTACGCCGGATGCGCGCCCTGATGGACGAAGCCCGCCAAAAGGTCTCAGGCCGGGTCAGCGCGTAATCCCGGGAAGCCGCCCGCCTCAAATTTGAGCGTCATTAATCTGCCGTCTGGCGGTCCGAGGCTCGCATTGGCGGGCGGAACAGGCAGGCCGCCGGGCTATCCGAGCCTTTAGGGGGCTCCGCACACGCATCGAAGCGCCCCTGAAATCGAGGGGTGGCGCCACGCCGCACCGGTTTGCACGTTGCCCGCTAAGTCGCTATAGCGAGCGGTGTTTGACAGTCGCCCCTCGGCCGAGCCCGGGGTGGCAAGGGAGTAGGAGATGAGCCTGGGCACGAACTCCAAGGCCGATGCGGGGTCCGGCTGGGCCGAAACCGCGAAAATCGTCGTGCAAGCCCTCGCCATTGCGATGGTTGTCCGGGTCTTCTTCTATCAGCCGTTCAACATCCCGTCGGGATCGATGAAGTCGACCCTGCTGATCGGCGACTACTTGTTCGTCTCCAAGCTCTCCTACGGATACAGCCGCTTCTCGTTCCCGTTCAGCCCCGATCTTTTTCAGGGCCGCGTGCTCGGCTCCGAGCCAAAGCGCGGCGACGTGGCCGTGTTCCGGCTGCCGCAGGACGAGTCCATCGACTACATCAAGCGCGTCATCGGCCTGCCGGGCGACGAGATCCAGATGAAGGAAGGCGTCCTCTACATCAACGGAACGGCCGTTCCGAAGGTCTATAAAGACGAGTTCAAGAACGTCGAGTGCGATCGCTATTTCCGTCATTGCCGCAACGTCGTCTACAAGCGCTACGAGGAAACGCTCCCCGAAGGGCTCAAGTACACCGTGCTCGACCTGGAGCCTGCGGGCGAGTTCGACAACACGGACGTCTTCAAGGTTCCCGCCGGTCATTACTTCATGATGGGTGACAATCGGGACAACTCGTCCGACAGTCGCGCGACGGTCGGCTATGTGCCGTTCGAGAATTTCATCGGGCGGGCCGAAATCATATTCTTCTCGGCCGCAGTGGATGAGCCGGATGCCATGCGGTGGCTGTCGCCATGGACGTGGCCGTTCGACATCCGCTGGACCAGATTTTTCAATCTTGTTCGCTGATCCGTTGGCGCGGCGAGCCAATTCCCGGATTCCGGCGTGATGTTCAAGGCGCGCAAATACAAAGAGCTCGAAAAGAAGATCGGCTATCGCTTCAAGAACGAAGCGCTGCTGGGTCGCGCGCTGACGCATGCCAGCCTGCGCGGCGCGAAGAAGGTCTCTGAAGACAACGAACGGCTCGAATTCGTCGGCGACCGTGTGCTGGGGCTGGCGATCGTCGAGCTGCTTTGGGAGACCTATCCCACGGCAACGGAAGGCGAACTCGCCCGCCATCTCAATCGCCTCGTGCGCGGCGAAACCTGCGCCAAGGTCGGCCGTCAGCTCGGCCTCGGCGAATACCTGATGCTGTCCGACAGCGAGGCCGGCAGCGGCGGGCGGCTCAAGGCCACGATCCTGGCCGATGCGGTCGAAGCCGTGCTCGGCGCGATATTTCTCGAGGCGGGGTTCAACAAGGCGCGCGACACCGTGCGCCGCCTGTGGGAGAACGAGGAAGTCTCGTTCGGTCAGGCCGCGGCCGATCCGAAATCGGCGTTGCAGGAATGGGCGCAGGGCCAGGGCCTTGCCCTGCCGCTTTACGTCGAGGTCGAGCGCACCGGGCCCGATCATGCCCCGCGCTTCACCTCGGAAGTCCATATCAAGGGCCGCCCCCCGGCGCGCGGCGAAGGCGCGTCGAAACGATCTGCCGAGCAAGCCGCCGCGATGGCGCTGCTCGAGCGCGAAGGTGTCAGGGAGAAACGCCAAGTTGGCTGATGCAAAAAAAGGCGAACAGGGCGAAGGCAAAGGCCGCCGCTGCGGCGTGATCGCCATCATCGGCGCGCCCAACGCCGGCAAGTCGACGCTGGTCAACGGGCTCGTCGGCGCCAAGGTCACCATTATTTCCCGCAAAGTGCAGACGACGCGCGTGCAAATTCGCGGCATCGCCATGCAGGGCACCAGCCAGTTGGTGCTGATCGATACGCCAGGCATCTTCGCGCCCAAGCGCCGTCTCGATAAGGCCATGGTCGCGAGCGCCTGGTCCGGCGCGTCCGACGCCGATCAGGTGCTGGTGCTCGTCGACGCCGCCAAGGGCATCGACGACGATGTCGAGCAACTCGTCAAAAAGCTCTCCGGACAGGCGAAGAAGCCGATCCTCGTCATGAACAAGGTCGACCGTGTCGAGGACAAGGGCCGTCTTTTCTCCATGGTCGAACAGTTGACGGCCATGCTGCCGTTCGAGCGCGTGTTCATGATCGCGGCACTCACCGGCGACGGCGTGGCCGAACTGAAGAAGTATCTCGCCGAACGCGTGCCCGAAGGGCCTTGGCTCTATCCCGAGGACGAACTGTCCGACATTCCCGTGCGCCAGCTCGCCGCCGAAGTCACGCGCGAGAAGATCTACAACTATCTGCATGACGAGCTGCCCTACCAGATGACCGTCGAGACGGAATCCTGGAAGACGCTGCGCGACAAGTCGGTCCGCGTCGAGCAGGTGATCTTCGTCGAGCGCGACAGCCAGAAGAGCATCGTCCTCGGCAAGGGCGGCCAGACGATCAAGAAAATCTCGCAGGCCTCCCGCACCGAGCTGACGGAGATCGTCGGCGCGCCGGTGCATCTCTTCCTGTTCGTCAAAGTCCGCGAGAACTGGGGCCAGGACCCCGAGCGCTATCGCGAGATGGGTCTCGAGTTCCCGAAGGACTGACCATGGATGCGCGCGCCGCCCCGAAGATGTCGAAGGGAGCGGGCGCCGCAGCGGTTATGATCGTCCTCCTCATGGCAGGGTCGCATTCGGGTGACGCGGCCGTGCGCCTCTGCGAACAACCCGTATCGAGCGGTATCGCGCCGGGCGCGACCGAGAAAGAAGCCCGCAAAGCAGCGCTGTCAGCGTGGCGCGCGAAGGCGCTTCAGCACGGCGAGGCGTATGCAAGCTGGCGTCTCGCGGCGGGTAAACTGCTGAAATGCCTCCCGGCCAAGGGCGGCGGCTACGAATGCGTGGCGCGCGCCAATCCCTGCACAATCGAGCAGGCCCCGGATCGCCGCGAGCTGCGCCGCAACCGCATCGGCGTGTGATCGCCGATCATGGGCCGTAAGTGCGCTCGCGGTCCGGAAACGTGCGTCGCCACTCCCGGCCCATGCGCGCTTGCCGATAGGCATCCGTGAACAGCGCGCGAATGAAGGATGGGTCGAACTCCGACGCCGGCTGAATGCTGAGGTGGGGGCGCGGCGACGCGATGCGCACGGCCGTCCCCCCGTCTTGCGCCACAGCAAAGAAATCGTAGGCCGGCACCACGAGGGGTGTTTCCCGCAGTGAGGGCAGGAGCGAGACCGCCCCGTTACGCGACGCCATATAGGTCTCGCCCTCGTCGGGGAAAAGCACGCCGTTGTGGATCAGATAGGCCGCCGCGTGCGGCCGCTGGATATTTTGCACAGCGAGAAAACGCTCGCCGGCTCCGATCTCGCGGAACGTAGGATTACGCTCCGTGAGCATGCCCGAGGCGTTGGGCACCGTTGCGGGATCGATCGCCGTCGTCAGATCGGCGGCGGCGAGCAGGATGCTGCGGATGGACGGCTGGGCCTGCGGATGCCGGCTCGCGGCGATCGCGCCGAGATCCCAGACGCTTTCTCTTCGCGCCGCCGATCCGGGCAGCGACACCAAAAGCCGGCCGCCGGCCTCGTGCTTGCGGGCAATTTTTTCGAGCGTTGCAGGATCGAGATAGCCAGCTGCTCTCTCGGCCATATCCTGGACGCTGCCGGCGCTGCAGGAGAAGATGTCTGCGATCTTGCGATCCTGCTCCTCACCAAGGAACGCGAGCGGCGCCACAAGCGCGCTCAGGCCCACCGCCGTGACGGTCGAAAATTCGGGCCTTTTGCCGGTCTCTCCCCATCCCACCAGGACGCCGGCGCCGTAAGCCGTCCTGAGATGGCCGTCGGAAAGAGCCAGCAGCCCAGGCCCGGCACGTGTCGCCAGTTTCTGGGAGGAGCGTTTTCCTTGGTTCTCGGCGACGTGGGCCATTTCCTCGATCGTGCGCGGCTGCGGTGCTTCCCAGCACGCATGCGCGGGCGCGGCGAGCGCGATCGAGATCGAAAGGCAGAGCGTCTGCGCCAAATGTCTCATGGGCGAGCGGCGGTATGTCGAGATCGCGATCACGATCAGGCTCCTGGCGCGAGATGGCTATTGTCAGGTAATTGGCCTAGGCTGGTCCCCGTCGAAGTGGTGCCTGACAAGAAGCTCTGCAAGAAGCCATTTTGGTGTCCCCGGCACCCGCAAGCACAACCCGAAAGAGGTCGTGCGGCCGATAACCCGTGTCGCTTGCAGACGCGGCGCCCAATGGATCGGGTCTCCAAACGCTTTTTGAAACCGCCGCCACGAGACGCCCCTTGGTCTAAACTCACCCCATGAACTGGTCCGACGAAGGTGTGATTCTCTCAGTCCGTCCCCACGGCGAAACCGCAGCCGTCGTGGAGGTGTTCACGCGCTCGCACGGCCGCCACCTCGGCCTCGTGCACGGCGGACGCTCGCGCCGCGCGCGCCCCGTGCTCCAGATCGGCAACCACGTCGATGTCACGTGGAAGGCGCGTCTCGCCGATCACCTCGGGCACATCAACGTCGAGCTGATCCGTGGCTACGCGGCCTCCGCCATGGAAGACCCCGCGGCGCTTGCCGGCCTCACCTCGCTGAGTGCGCTCGCCCGCCTGCTGCCCGAGCGCGATCCCCATCCCAATCTCTATGAGGTGACGTTGTTCGTGCTGGCCTACCTCGACGACGCGAGCGTTTGGCCGGCGCTGCTCGCCCGCTGGGAATTGGCGCTCCTCGATGAGTTGGGTTTCGGTCTCGATCTCACGCAATGCGCCGCGACCGGCATCAACGACGACTTGATCTATGTCTCACCGAAAAGCGGGCGCGCCGTGTCGGCTTCCGCCGGCGAGCCCTACCGCGACAAGCTCTTGGCCTTGCCGCCGTTTCTGCTGCCGGGCCGCAGGGCGCCGCTGGCGCCGGGCGACGTCGAAAAGAGCTTCGTGCTGACGGGCCATTTCCTCGAAACGCGCGTACTCGGCAGCCGCGAAGAGGTCATGCCCGAGCCGCGCGCGCGCATGCTCGCGCTGCTCAAGCGCATGGATGCGGACAGTCCCGCGATCAAATATTAGGTCTGTTCGAAGGCGATCTGTCAGCGGATGCGCTCGATCGGCGTGATTTCGATTTTTAGGCCGTTCTCGTCGTCCGGCTTGAGCCGGTACACGAGCCCGTCGAGCGCCTGATAGCGCATCGACAAGCGCCGCGCGCCGAAGGTATCGAACGAAATCTCGCCCGGATTGCACGCCGAATGCGTCATGGAATGCGACGGCTCGAGGTCGTGCGTTTCGCCGCCGAATGCGTACCCGATGCTGTCGCGCGTCGTGTTCGAAATCTGGAATTCGTAGCTGAGAGAGTGCGGGCGGCCGAACAGCTGCACCGAAATGAATTTCGGATTCTTGCCCGGCGCACGCGCCACGCCGACCCCGATGTCGGTCATATCGGGCGCGACGAGATTGGCCCGATGCGGCGGCGAGTTGATCCACCCTTCGACGGACTTCTGCGCCAGATCCCGGGATTCGAACCCGGCGCTGGACAGGTGCATGGACAGGTTCTCGCCCACCTGGCACCACGTGTAGCCGGCCGAAGTGATGCGGTCGCCGACGGCCCGCCCGTCCGCCGTGTGCGAAAACTGGCCGGACTTGGCGAGATAGGCGGCATACGCCCGCGCCGCCGCCTTGAGTTCGGGATTGGCCGTCAGCGCGCCGAGCTTTTGGCGGCCGCGGAACGTGTTCGTCAGGTCGATGATGGCGGCTTCGACGACCGGAGTATCGGGGAGGACGGCGGGCATGGATCTCTATGGCGGATTGCGACGGGCCGAGGACTTGCGACGGGCCGAGGATTGGGCCCAAGGATCAAGCGTGAGCACGGCAAAGGCAAGGCGGGGATGCCGCCGCGGCTAAGGAAAAACGGCTCGCGGCTGGCCCGGAGGACAACACGCCGCCTTTTCGCTGAGACAAATTGTGTGTTGGTGCAACTTGTTGCGCCCCAGCACTTGAGGGGAGGCGCGGGGAGACGTAACCAGACGGCATGACAGACAAACCGATTCTTCCGGGCCCCGGCCCGATCGAGCCCGTGCTGCTGAAGGATGCGCTCGAGGAGCGCTACCTGGCGTACGCGCTTTCGACCATCATGCACCGTGCGCTGCCGGACGTGCGCGACGGCCTGAAGCCCGTCCACCGGCGCATTCTTTTCGCCATGCGCGAGCTGGGCTTGGACCCGGACAAGGGCTACCGCAAGTGCGCCAAGATCGTCGGCGAGACGATGGGCAACTATCATCCGCACGGCAATCAGGCGATCTACGACGCCCTCGCGCGCCTCGCGCAGGATTTCGCTGTTCGCTATCCGCTCGTCGACGGGCAGGGCAACTTCGGCAACATCGACGGCGACAACCCCGCCGCCGATCGCTACACGGAAGCCCGTCTCACCACCGTGGCAGCGGAACTGCTCGACGGCATCGATGAGGACACCGTCGCCTTTCGTCCCAACTATGACGGGCGCGAGCAGGAGCCGACCGTTCTCCCTGCCGCCTTCCCCAACCTTCTGGCGAACGGCTCCGCTGGCATCGCGGTCGGCATGGCGACGAACATCCCGCCGCACAATGCCGACGAGCTGTGCACGGCGTTGCTGCACCTGATCAAGCACCCGAACGCGACGATCGAAAAGCTGGTCGAGATGATCCCAGGTCCGGACTTTCCGACCGGCGGCGTCCTCGTCGAGCCGCGTGATCAGATCCTCGAGGCGTATCGTACCGGACGCGGCGGCTTCCGCCTGCGCGCGCGCTGGGACAAGGAAGACACCGGGCGCGGCGGCTACCAGATCGTCGTCACCGAGATCCCCTATCAGGTCCAGAAGGCGAAGCTGATCGAGAAGATCGCCGAGCTGATGACGGAAAAGAAACTGCCGCTGCTGGGCGATATTCGCGACGAGTCGGACGAAAAGGTCCGCCTCATCCTGGAACCCAAGAGCCGCACCATCGACCCTGTGCTGCTGATGGAAAGCCTGTTCCGGTTGACCGAGCTTGAGATCCGCTTCGGTCTCAACATGAACGTGCTGTCCGCGGGCCAGATCCCGAACGTGCTGTCGCTCCGCGACGTGCTGCGCCAGTGGCTGGAGCATCGCATCGAGGTGCTCGTCCGCCGGTCGAACTATCGCCTGAAAAAGATCGAGCACCGCCTGGAAGTGCTCGACGGTTACCTGATCGCCTTCCTCAACCTCGACGAGGTGATCCGCATCGTCCGTTTCGAGGACGATCCGAAGGCGAAGCTGATCGCCCGCTTCAAGCTCACCGAGGTCCAGGCCGACGCCATCCTCAACTTGCGGCTCAAATCTTTGTCGCGGCTCGAAGAGGTTGAGATCAAGGCCGAGCACGACAAGCTCTCGAATGAGCGGCGCGACCTCAAGCAGCTCTTGAAATCCGACGAGCTGCAGTGGGAGCGCATCTCCGACGAGGTGCGCGCGACGCGCGAGCGCTACTCCAAGAAGACCGAGCTTGGCCGTCGCCGCACGAGCTTCGCCGACGCCCCCGAGGTCGACCTCGATCTCGAAGCCGCGCTGGCCGAGAAGGAGCCGATCACCATCATCCTGTCCGACAAGGGCTGGATCCGCGCCCTCAAGGGCCACCAGGACGATCTCTCGAAGCTGGAATTCAAGCAGGGCGACAGTCTGAAACGCGCCGTCAAGGCGCAAACGACCGACAAGCTCATTCTGTTCGCGACCAACGGTAAGTTCTTCACCCTCGAAGCGAGCCAGCTTCCGGGCGGGCGCGGACATGGCGAGCCCGTGCGCCTCATCGTCGATCTGGAGGAGAATCAGGACTTCACCGAATGCTTCGTGCACGCGCCCGGCCGCAAGCTGCTCGTCGCGAGCACGGGCGGATACGGCTTCATCGTGCCGGAGGACGAGGTCGTCGCCTCGACCCGCAAGGGCAAGCAGATCCTCAACGTTGCCCCGGGTGAAGAGGCGTGCGTCTGCATTCCGGTCGACGGCGATCACGTCGCGACCATGGGCGACAACCGCAAGATGCTGGTCTTCCCGCTCGATGAAGTGAACGAGATGGCCCGCGGCAAGGGCACGATCCTCCAGCGCATCAAGGACGGCGTACTGGCCGACGTGCGGGTCTTCAGCAAGAAGGAAGGCCTGACGTGGCTCGATCCCGCCGGGCGCACCTTCACCTTGGCATGGAGCGACCTGCGCGACTGGGTGGGGCAGCGCTCGCAGGCCGGGCGGATTGCACCCAAGGGCTTCCCGCGTTCCAACAAGTTCGGCCCCCCGTTCGGCTGAGAAGTTCGGCTGAGGACACCCGATCCCGAAAAGCCACGCCTCGGTCGGTCCGTGACGGAGTGAACTTGCGCCGCGCGGATCGCCCCGGTAGGACAGTCGAAGGGGGCATTGCAGCCTGAACGCGCGGACGCGGCGGCTGCCATGAAACGCGCCCCAATGAAGGGCCAGGGTGTTGAAGCGGGACGATAACCAGCGGGGAAGCCGCGCCGGACGGCGCGCGCGGGGCGTAATGGCCTGGGCAGTGCAGCTCCTGATGGCGCTCGCCGCTGCGTGCCTTGCCACCGTGACGGCTCAGGCGCAGGACCCTTCCCCCGCCGCGCAGGAACAAAAGCCCGCTCCCGCGGCTCAGGGAAATGAGCCCGCGAAACCACAGGACCCATTACCGGCCAGCCCCGAGGCAGCGCCACCCGCCGCGCCTGAGCAGGCTGCACCGTCAGCCACCCCGGACACGTGCGCCAAGTCGGAATTCGAAAGCGCCGTCGACGAAGCGGCCGAGAAACTGCGCGATCTCAACAACACTCATCGCCCGACCTTTCAGGCCAAGCTGCGTCAGCTCAAGGACAAGCGCGCCTGGAACAACGACCAGTTCCTGAAGGAGGCAGCGCCCTTCGTGAAGGACGACGAGATCACCGTCTTCGACGACAAGACGAACGAGCTGCTGGCTTCGATATCGAGCATGGGCCAGGAAGGCGCGAACGCGTCGGAGCCCAATTGCAAGATGCTGGCCGACCTGCGCAATCTGATGGGCGTCCTGGTCGAGACGCAGGGCGCGAAATGGGCCTACATGTTCCAGAAGCTCGACACTGAGCTCGCGAAGTAACAAGCTCGCGAAGGAGCGAAGGGTCGTCCGCTCTAGCGCCGCGGCTCCGCCACGCGCGTCCACCCGTTGGGGCCGAGGTGTTCCTGGGGCTGGTAGCGCGTCTTGTAGCTCATCTTGCGTGAGCCCTCGATCCAGTAGCCGAGATAGAGATACGGCAGCCCCAGCCGCCGCGCATAGTCGATGTGCTCGAGGATCATGTACGTGCCGAGGCTGCGCTCGTCCTCAAGCGGCTCGTAGAAGCTGTAGACCATCGAGATGCCGTCCGACAGCCGGTCGCAAAGCGCCACCGCCGCCAGCGGCCAGCCCTCCACATGCTCTTCGAGTGGGTTCTCCGGCCGCGCGCGATACTCGGTGAGGAAGGTGCGCACGACGCTGTCCTCGATCATCATCGCGTAGTCGAGCACGCTCATGTCGGCCATGCCGCCGTCCGAATGCCGGGCGTCGATGTAGCTGCGGAACAGGCTGAACTGCTCGGACGTCGGGATGGCCGAAACGCGCCGGCTCGTCAGGTCGCGGTTGCGTTCGATGGTACGCCGCATGGTGCGGGCGGGCTCGAAGTCGTCGACGAGAATGCGCACCGAGACGCAGGCGTGGCAGCCCTCGCAATAGGGCATGTAGGCAATGTTCTGGCTGCGCCGGAAACCGCCCTTCAAGAGATTGTCGATCAGCGCGAGAGGCTTTTCATGCGTGAGGTGGGTGAAAAGCTTGCGCTCCTGCCGTCCTGGCAGATAGGGGCAGGGCTGAGGCGTCGTGACGTAGAATTCGGGAAAATGCTTTTGCTGTTCCGTCATTCAGAATTCATCCTGCCTGCCGCCTGCGTGTTCGAGCCTGGCCTGAAACGCGGCGGTGGCGGCAACAGTTCAACCGGCTAACGGTATGCGGCACCGAAGCAGCCGGGCGTTGAGCCACCGAAGCAAAGGATAGTCGAGCACCCCGGTCTCAAGCAAGCGAGTCTCGATCAAGCCCCCCGCTCGCGGCCTGTCCCTGCAAGTCGTAGGTTCAACCCTTGAGCCCTTTGGTTTCCGTCTGCCCATGCGCGGCCGATTGCTCAATGAAACCGATGATTTCGCCCGCGACATCGGCGTTGGTCGCGCGTTCGATTCCCCGTAATCCCGGCGACGAGTTAACCTCGATGACCACCGGCCCGCGGTTGGAGCGGAGCATGTCGACGCCCGCGACATTGAGCCCGAGCACCGACGCGGCCCGGACGGCGATGTCGCGTTCCTCGTCGCTGATATGCGCCTCTTCCGCTTCCCCACCCCGATGCAGGTTGGAGCGGAATTCGCCCGCGCGCCCGACGCGCCGCATGGCCGCCACCACCCGTCCGCCGACGACGAGCGCGCGCACGTCGCTGCCTTCGGCCTCCGCGATGTATTCCTGCACGAGGATGTTGATGTTCGCGGCGCTGAAGGCTTCGACGATCGACTTGGCCGAAGCCTCGGTTTCCGCGAGGATCACGCCCATGCCCTGGGTGCCCTCGACGAGCTTGATCACCACGGGCGCGCCGCCCACCTCGTTGATGACGCTCTCGGCGTTCTTGGGTTTGTGTGCGAATGCCGTCACCGGCAGTCCGATGCCGGCGCGCGCGAGCAGCTGCAGCGCCCTCAGCTTGTCGCGCGACCGCCCGATGGCCACGCTTTCGTTGAGCGGGAACACCCCCTGCATTTCGAACTGCCGCAAGACGGCGAGCCCGTAATGCGTCACGGACGCTCCGATGCGCGGGATGACCGCATCGTAGAGCGGCAGCGTCTTGCCGCCGTAACGCAGAAGCGGCTGGTTCGACGTGATGTTCATGTGCACTTGCAGCGTGTTGATCACGTCGAGCGTGTGCCCGCGCGCCTGCGCGGCCTCGACGAGGCGCTGATGGGAGTAGAGACCCGCGTTGCGGGCCAGCATGGCGAGACGCATGGAGAAAAAGCCTGTTCGAGCGCCAGTGTTTGCGCAGACGTATCAGCGCGGATCGGTCGTCCTGCGTCTGATCGGTTGCAATGCGTGTATCACAGCCTCTGGAAATTGCGGAGGCAGGGCATCGTTGGTCCGATGCTCAATCCTTGTTCATCAGACCGGCGGCGGCCGGCGGCGGCTTGGAAGATCGCCGCGGCGGCGCCGATGGCACAGAGCGCCCGCCCGGTGCAGCGCCGGCGTCCGCATAAGACCCGCCCGCTTCGGACGGCGCGCGATCGAGGCTGGGGCCGGGCAGGGGCTGTGTTGTGTCGGGACGGTAGCCTGGCTCGCGCTCGCTCAGGGCTTTCAACCGCCCAACCTGATAGCCAGCGTAAAAAGCGCCCGCACCCACGATCACGACGAGAACCAGGTCATATGGGGACATCGTTGAAATCCCGGAGGCCATTGAAATATCGGACGGATGCTACCGCGCTTCCCAAGCGCTGGGAACCGTTAAACGGTGTGCGGCGGCCGATAGGGCAGGAGGCTTGCTAGGGGCTAGAGCCCGACCGGCAAAGGCTTCGCGGGCGCTGCAACGTCTGCGTTGGCGGGCGCGCTTGCGGCTTCCGCATCGAGCGTCGGATCGATCGAGGCATAGGTAAGCCAAGCCAAACCGCCCATGGCGACGAGCAAAATTGCGATCCCGAGCAACGACCGTCTGAGAAACCAGCCCAACGTGACCTGGCGCGCCGGGTGCACAGGAAGACCCTGCACGACTTGTGCGTCGCCACCGGTCGATGCCATGAACGTCCCCCATTGCGGCGGATCGGATATCCGACCGTCGCCAAAATCTTTTTGAAAGCCTGCAGAACCGGCCCTCACGGCCGCCCCGGCACTTCCCCATTTGACAGTATATACCATCTTGGATGAAAGAGCTTGGCCTCCGGGTCAAGCGACGATTGGTGATCCGCATCGTTCCGCGGCCGTGCGTGCTGCTCCGGCCACGGTGGTCTTGAGAGTGCGTCCGCAAACACGAGATATGACGGCCACAAATGAATTCTTGGTGCGCTGCCGACCTTGGCGACCGGCCGAAACCCGCCGGCATGTTTGCCGTGCAACAATGACGCAATGATGGAATTGGCGCCTTCTTCGAAAAGGTTGCTGGGTGGTGTCGCGCTCGCGCTCGCGTTCGCGGCGTTCCAGGCCGATGCCGAGCCCGTTCGGCAGACGCACGCCCCGGCCGGCGCAATAGGCGAAGCGGATGTGTCGCCGCCTGATCGGGCCGCCGTCTGGCGGGCGATCTTCGCCCGTCCCGCCGGGCCGGAGACGCCGGAGACCGTGACGGACGATCCGGCGAAAATCGCGCTCGGCTACGATCTCTTTCGCGATACGCGCCTCTCGGGCGGCGGCGCGACGTCCTGCGCGAGCTGTCACGACCCCGCCCGCGCCTTCACGGACGGCCGCCGCACAGGGCTCGGACCGGCAGGGGCGGGACTGCCGCGCAACGTGCCGTCTCTCTACAATCTGGCCTGGGCGTCGAGCTTCTTTTGGGATGGGCGCGCCGAAACGCTGGCCGATCAGGCGCGCGGACCGATCCTGGCCGAGAACGAGATGTTCGGACATTTCCCCACCATCGCCGATCGCCTCGAGCGCGACGCGGCGATGAAATCGCGCTTTGAAGCTGTGTTTCCGGCATCCACGCGCATTGCGGAGGCGGACATCGTCGACGCGTTGGCCGCCTACGAACGGTCTCTCGTTTCGCCCGCGACGCGCTTCGACAGTTGGGTTGCCGGCAATGACAGCGCGCTCGACGAGCAGGAACTGCGCGGCTTTGAAATCTTCGTCGGCAAGGGAGGCTGCGTCTCATGCCACGGCGGGTGGCGCTTCACCGACAACGGCTTCCACGACGTCGGCGTGCCTGGAGCGGACCTTGGGCGCGGCGCGCTCGAAGGACCGATGAAGGGCCTACCCCAATTCAAGACGCCATCGCTACGGGAAGCGGTGCACACGGCCCCCTATATGCACGACGGCTCGCTTGCGACGTTGCTGGATGTCGTCGGCCACTACGCCGGCGGTCATGTGAAGCGGCCGTCGCTCGCGCCGACCTTGGTGACCGATCTCACCCTCGATCCTGAGGAGAGGGAGGCTCTGGTGGCGTTCCTGAAAACGCTGTCCAGCGAGCGTGGCCCTGGTGCTGCACCGCCTGAGACATCTCGCCCCGTGCTCAACAAATGAGCTGATAGGCAAGTCCGATCAAACGCGGCGGCATCGAAAAAATCCAAACAAGTCCGAGGGGATTTGAGGTGAAGTCTGCAAACGGCCCCTAGATGCCAAAACAACTCAGCATAAAACATTAGCACATACTGCTTAGCTTTGTTTCTTGTGCGGAACCTGATTCGCCGCCTAGCGTTGGTACAAATAAAAAAACAAAAGGGACGATGCGCCTCGAGGGTTTGGACCGCCAAAAGCGGATAACCTGATTGCTTGAGGTCGCAAATGCTGGAGCTCGTCGTCTCGGTCTGCCTCTTGGAAGATCATTCCCGCTGCAAGGATGTCAGCCTGACCTACATGGCTGAAAGCATGACGCCGATGCAGTGCATGATGGCCAGCCCCTCCGAAATCGCCAAATGGGCCGAAGGCCATCCGAAGTGGTTCGCCAAGAAGTGGTCGTGCCGTCCTGCCGGACGCGTCGCAAAGATCTGACGGGCATCATTCAGCTTTCACACCGCAACCACGGCGATGCACTATTCGCCAGCCGCATTTCATCCGCGGTGTTAGAGCGTTTCACGAAAGACGGCGACGGGCGAAAACTTCTGCCCAAAGAATTGAAGAGTTTTAGATCGCAAGATCAAAGTTGCTGAACACGGCGCGCGCCGTTCCTCGTCCTTACGGTCCGGCATCCGGCCTCGGAAGCCCGGCCACGATCCTCGCCCCGGCCCGCGAAAACGCAGCGGCCGAAATAGGCGCACACACAACCCAACATCCGCAATTTTCGATCCGTGCACGTCGATCCCGTCGACGTCCGCCGCGAACCCAGGCAGAGTGGATCGCCGCCTCTTGGGAGACACGATCATGCGCCTCGCCATCGCTTTATCGCTTTGCCTGTTCGCCCTCGCGCCGGTGCTCGGTCATGCGCCCGCGTTCGCAGGCGACATCCATCAGCCGCCGAAAGGATCGGAGCTGCGCGCCAGCATTCTCGATGCCGCCCGCCCCACCTTCGAAACCGAGATCGGCGGTCCCATCGAGTTCGTCGTGACCAAGATGAATGTGATGGACGCGTGGGCGTTCGGCGACGTGAAGCTTCAGCGGCCGGGCGGCGCGCCCATCGATTGGAGCGCGACAAAGTTTGCCGAGGACTATGCGCAGGGGATGTTCGACCCCGAGCACAATCTGTTCCTGCTGGCGGAAGGCGGCGACGGTTGGTCGCTGGTCGAGTACGCCATCGGCCCGACCGACGTGGCGTGGGACTGGTGGCGCCAGCAGCACAACATCCCGGCCGAACTGTTCGGCGCCTCGTCGGCGGACTTTCCGCCCGTCGCGTCCCCGCGCCCGCGCTCCGGCAATTGACACGGCCAAACACCGGCAGCACGCCTACTGCCTACTGCCTACTGCCTACTGCCTACTGCCTACTGCCTACTGCCTACTGCCCCTACTTGTTCGTCAGCTTGAGTTCGATGCGGCGGTTGCGCCGAAGGCTGACCTCGTCCACGCCGGATTCGAGCGGCTGAAACTCGCCGTGGCCCGCCGCGACGAGGTTCGCGGCCGGTACGCCTCGGCTGACCAGGTATTTCACGACCGCCACGGCGCGCGCCGTCGACAGCTCCCAGTTGGAAGGGAACTGCGCGCTTGCGATCGGGCGGATGTCGGTATGGCCATCCACCTGCAACGCCCACCCGAGTTCCGGCGGAATGGTCTTGGCGAGATCGACGATGGCGATGGCGAGCTGATCCATGGCGCCAAGACCTTCGGGCGTCAGCGTCGCCTGGCCTGAGGGGAACAGCACTTCGGATTCGAACACGAACCGGTCGCCGACGACGCGGATGTCCTTGCGGTCCTTGAGGAGCTCACGCAGCCGGCCGAAGAAATCCGACCGGTAGCGCTGCAGCTCCTGCACCTGCCGCGCGAGCGCTGCGTTGAGCCGGGCGCCGAGATCCTTGATGCGATCCTGGCTATCCTTGTCCTTCGTTTCGGACGCTTCCAGCGCGTCGTTGAGGGCCGCGAGCTGCCGGCGGAGTGCGAGCATCTGCTGGTTCAGCAGATCGACCTTCGCCAGCGCTTCGTTGGAAATGTTCTTTTGCGCTTCGAGATCGGCCGACAGCGTTTGGATGCGCCCTTCGGCGGCCTTCGCCTTCTCGTCGCCGGTCAGCGCGAAGCCGGAAAGCTTCTGATGCTCGGTCTTGAGGTCGGCCAGTGTTGACTGAAGCGCAGAAAGTTCGTCAGCGGATGACCGCGACTTGCCCTTTTCGAGCGAAAGGAGATTGGTGAGTTCTGAAATCTGTCGCGTGAGCCGCTGCAGCGCGGTGTCCTTGCCGCTCGCTTCCTGTGTTGCGTAGTACTGCGAGACCATGAAGATCGACATCAGGAAGGTCACGACCAGAAGCAGCGTGGAGAGCACGTCCACGTAGGCCGGCCAGAACTCGCCGTACTCGCTTCCGCCGCGCTTTGAACGCCCGCGCGCCATGCCTAGTGCCCCACGATGTTAATGACGTGCCCCACGATGTTAATGACGCGCCCCGCGACGTTAATGAGGTGCCCCACGAAATTATTGAGCATCACGCTAGCCCTTCTTGAGCATGTTCTGCGCCAGTTCGCGCAGCACGCTCGTCACTTCCGTCTGCTGGGACGCCTGCTCGTCGACCCACTCGCGCACCACCTTTTGCTCGGCGCGCATCTGGTTCACGAGCTGGTTCACGCCGCGCGCGAGATCGCGCACCTCCTCCGGACCTCCACCGAGGCTGCTGCCGGGTGGAGAGGAGGGAAGGAATGCGGAACCGCCGCCTTTGAGGCGCTCGCCCAGATCCTCGACGGCCCGCTGCATCTCGAACACGGCCGCGAGCAGTTGGCGGCTCGCCTGTTCGTTGGCGCTGGACGTGCCGGGCGTCAATTCGGTGATGCCCGACAGCCATTCTTCCAGTTCGTTGTAAAAGCGATTGTGCGCATGGCTGGCCTGCAGCTCAAGGAAGCCGAGTATGAGCGATCCGGAAAGGCCCAGCAGCGACGACGAAAACGCCGTGCCCATGCCCTTGAGCGGCGCGGCCAGACCGGCTTTGAGTTCGTCGAAGACGGCGACGGACTCTCCGCCGCCCGTATTCAGCGTGGCGATGACGCCGCCGACGGACTGGATGGTTTCCAGAAGGCCCCAGAACGTACCGAGCAGGCCCAGGAAGACGAGCAGGCCGACCATGTAGCGGCCCGTGTCGCGCGCTTCGTCTAGTCGGGACCCGATGCTGTCCATGATCGTGCGCATTGAAACGGTCGAAAGCGAAAGCGCGCCGGTCCGGTCTCGCAGCATCGTCGCCATGGGGGCGAGCAGCACCGGCTGGTGCGTTCCCGCAATGCCGGGATCCGAGATGCGGAATGCGTTGACGAAGCGAATTTCCGGATAGAGACGGATGACCTGCCGGAAGGCGTAGATGATGCCGAGCGCGAGTACCCCGATGATCAGGGCGTTGAGGCCGGGGTTGGCCATCAGGGAGACCGTGAGCTGCTCGTGCAGAATGGCGACCAGAAACGCCACCAGCGTCAGAAACACCAGCATGCGGACCAGGAACAGGCCGGGCGGCTTGAGCGTCTTGTGCATCGGCCCCCCGGCCGGGTCGTTACGCTTTCGTGCCATTCCAGGTCTCCGCCATGCACCGAGATGAACGCTCCCAGGGTCGTGCGGCCTGAGAGGGTCGTGCGGCCTGGGATTTCGCGGCCCGACCTTAGCCGAACCCAATGTCACCGAAAACCGGCAACATCGTGCTCTGAGGCCCGGAATCCGGCCGATTTTTGGGCGCGGGCCCGGCCGGCCGCGGAATGATCCCGGTTCAGAGCATTTCCTTGATGGCGCGGCGCAGGTCGGCGGCCAGGTCCTCGCGTTCGAGGCCGTAGGCGACATTGGCCAGCAGGAAGCCGATTTTCGACCCGCAGTCGTAGATGGTGCCGTCGAAGCGGACGGCATGGAACGGGTTCTTCTTGGAAGCGCTGAGGGTAATCATGGCATCGGTGAGCTGAATCTCCCCGCCCGCGCCCGCCTCCTGCTTGGCCAGCAGCGGAAAAATGTCGGGATCGAGAATGTAGCGGCCGGTGATGTGCAGGTTCGAAGGCGCGGTGCCCTTCGGCGGCTTTTCGACCATCGTGGTGATGCGGCTCACCTTGGCCTCGCGGTCTTCGACGCCGACGATGCCGTACTGGTGCGTCTGGTCGTCCGGCACCGGAGAGACGGCGACGAAGTTACCGCCGCCGGTTTCAGCGTAGGCGTCGACCATCTCCTGCAGGCACGGCGTCGCGCCATGATGCAGCATATCCGGCAGCAAAAGTGCGAACGGCTCGTCGCCGACGAGATCGCGCGCGCACCACACGGCATGACCGAGCCCGCGCGGCGCCTGCTGGCGCGTGAAGCTCGTCTGGCCCGCGCCCGGCAGCTCCGACAGCAGCTCCTGAAGCTCCTTCGTCTTCTTCTTGCCCGCAAGCGTCGCTTCGAGTTCAAACTGATGGTCGAAGTGATCCTCGATGCACGCTTTGCCGCGTCCGGTGACGAAGATGAAATGCTCGATGCCCGCCGCGCGCGCTTCGTTCACGACATGCTGGATGACGGGCTTGTCGACGACCGTCAGCATCTCCTTTGGCACGGCCTTCGTCGCCGGCAGAAAACGGGTGCCGAGACCGGCAACTGGAAACACGGCTTTGCGAATGCGCTTGGCTTTGGACATCAGGCACCGGGTTGTGGGGGAAGATCGGCTTGGGAAAGATCGCAGGCGCCGAAGGTGGTGGCGCCTGTTGAGCGGGATAGAACGTGGACTATATCCGATCTGCCGGGGGCAACGGGCAAGAGCCAAAAAGAGCAATCGCGCACCCGCCGGACTTGGAATTCCAAACCGGATGTCCAGAGGACACAATGTTGAGACCTTGCAAAGGGTTCCCGGCATCCCGGCGTACCCACCATCGCCCGATGCCCAAGGCGCCGGGTCGTAAAAAAACCCCGAATCGAGGGCACCCAGGTCGATCGTCCGGGAGCACGCGCGCGTGAAAAGCGTTAGAAGACCATCGGCCGAAGTTTTTCGGCCAGTCAGGAAGCATGAGTGCGCATGATCCCTCGTTTATCTCCGTCCTTGGCCGCCATCCTCATTGTGCTCGTCGCCGGATTGGCCGGCGCACCCGCGTCGGCCCGCGCTGATGCCAAGCTCGACGCGTGGCTCGCGGCGCTGTGGCCCGAAGCGGAAGCGGCCGGCGTGTCACGCAAGACCTTCGACACGGCCATGCGCGGCTTTACTCCGGATCTGAAGCTGCCGGATCTCGACCTGCCGGGACGGCCCGAGAACGATGCGCGTGGCCAGGCCGAGTTCACGCGCGCGCCCTCCGAATATCTCGACCGCGCTTATCTGATGCGCCTCGCGGCCACCGGCAAGGAACTCGCCGCCAAGCACAAGGCGACCCTCGAAAAGATCGAACGCGACCTCGGCGTGGACCGGTATTCCGTGCTCGCCATCTGGGGCCGCGAAACTGCCTTCGGCAGTCACAAGCTTCCGCATGATGCGATCAACGTCGTTGCCACGCAGGCCTACCTTGGCCGCCGCAAGGACATGTTCCGCATCGAGCTGATCGCGGCGCTGCGCATGCTCGAATCCGGCATCCCGCGCGCTCAGATG
Organism: Hyphomicrobium sp.; assembly: GCF_051860585.1. Taxonomy (GTDB): domain Bacteria; phylum Pseudomonadota; class Alphaproteobacteria; order Rhizobiales; family Hyphomicrobiaceae; genus Hyphomicrobium_C. Next base: position 93,028 of record NZ_JBHYDS010000001.1, on the reverse strand, counting down.
CGCGCCTCCTGGGCGGGCGCCATGGGCCTGACGCAGTTCATGCCGAGCGAGTTCTTCAAGCACGCGCACGACCTCGACGGCGACGGTAAGATGGACATTTGGAATTCGGTGCCGGACGCGCTCGCCTCGGCCGCCAGCCAGCTCAAGGGCAAGGGGTGGGTCGCGGGACAGACGTGGGGCTACGAGGTGGTCCTGACCCCGCAGGCCGACTGCGGCCATGAAGGCCCCACCCAGGCGCGCACCATTGCCGATTGGGCCAAGCTCGGGCTCAAGCGCGCCAACGGCAAGCCCTGGACGGCCGAACAGCTTGCACTCGAAGCCTACATGATGAGCCCGGCCGGCGGTTACGGCCCGTCGTTCCTCGTGCTCGAAAACTACAAGGTCATTCGCCGCTACAACATGTCGGACCTTTATGCGGTGTTCGTCGGCCATCTGGCGGATCGCATCGCGGGCGGCGGCGATTTCGTCACGCCATGGGGCGGAACCGCGCCGCAGAAGACGGCCAACATCGTCGAAATCCAGGAGCGGCTCGGCCCGCTGGGCTACGAGGTCGAGAAAGTGGACGGCAAGGTCGGCTCGAACACGCGCAAGGTCATCGGCCTCTACGAGCGCGCCAACAATCTGAAGGTTGACTGTTGGCCGTCCGATGCCGTTCTTAACCACATCCGCAAGGTCGGCGTTCGCGAGTCGCGCAGGTAGCCCCGCCCGATACGCAGCCGATCGATGAGAGCAACAGCCGGGGCGATATGCTCGCGCGTTTGGGTCTGCCGCTGATAGCTGTGATCGCGTGCCTTTGGGCCGCGGCGCTGCCGGCTGGCGCGCAGGAGGATGCGGCCGGCGGAAGCTTCATCACGCCGTTTCCGCCGGGCGATACCTACAACCTGACAATGATCGGCGACGACCTTGCCGAAGGCCTGCTCGCCGGCGCGCGCGAAATCTTCCAGAAGGACCCGCGCCTCGTCATCGGAACGCACCTCGCGGTCAACGGCCTGATGCGCAGCGACTACGCCGAAAAGCTCGTCGATCTCGAGGACAAGTTGAAAGTGGCGCCGCCCCAGATCGCCATCGTGATGATGGGCGCCTGGGATCGCGTCTCCGTGCGCCACGCGTCGGGCAAGCGCCTGATGGTCGGCACCGACGCCTGGCGGCAGGAATACGCCGCGCGCGCCGATCGCCTACTCAAGATCCTGCGTAAGTTCAACATCGCCGTCTATTGGCTCGGCCTGCCCAACGTGCGCCGCTACGATGCCAACGAGGACGTGCAGATGATGAACAACATGCTGCGCGAGCGCGCCTACCTCAATGGCGCGAAGTATATCGACACCTATGCGGGTTTCGCCGACGAGAATGGCGGCTACAGCGCCTACGGTCCGGACGTCACGGGCAAGATCCGCCTGCTGCGCTCGGGTGACGGCGTCTACTTCACCTATGAAGGCAACCGCAAGCTCGCCTACTTCGTCGATCGCGAACTGCGCCGCGACATTACGCAGGCCCGCGCCGACCGCGCCGTTCCTCTCGACGGCGCCGAAGCGGACCAGGCCAAGATCAATCCCGGCAGTGTGAAGCTGACAGGCCCCGCCGTTCCGAAGAGCCCGCAGGCGCCAGCCGCGGGCGACGTGGTCTCCGCCGCCAAGGCGAAAGAGGCCGTCCCTTCTGGTGTAGGCGACCAGAAGGCCGACAACGGCAAGATCAATCTGCGCATCGTGAGTGAAGGCGGACGGGAGGAAATCGTCGCGCTCGACATCGTGCGCCCCGCGATCCCGGCGTCCGTCATCGCTCTCGTGACGCGGCGTGAAAGCGCCGATCGCCCCTCGCAACTCGGCGAGTCGATCGTCGATCAGATCTCCGGCGGCTTGACCGTCATGAGCACGGTGGCGCTCGCCACCAGCGGCGGCGCGGCGAACAACCGTCGCGCGCTCGCGCCGTCTCAATCGCCGTATTTCCGGGTGCTGTTCAAGGGTGAGCGCCTACAGCCCAAGCCCGGCCGCGCCGACGACTCGAGATGGCCGCGACCGGCTCCGCCGCCTGAGCAGGCTTATGTCCCGAGCGCCGATCCGCTCGAAACCGGCGCAACGCCGGATCCGGACGGCAAGGATGCCGCCGGCAAGCCGGACGAACGCAAACCCGGCCGGCGCAAAAACTGAAGCGCCGGCCTTTGCGGCTTACTCCTCGAGTTCGGTGAGTTTCACGGGACGGCGGCGGCTGCGCTCCGCGCGCGAGGCGCCGTTCTTCTTGTCGACCAGATCGTCCAGACGCCGGTCTGCGGCATCGAACGCATCGCGCAGCGCGATCTTCAGATCTTCCTGCGCCTGACCGACCGGCGCTTCGTGCGTCACGATCAGCGGCGCGGCGCCCGGAATGCCGATATCGATCTTGATCTCGTACGTTTTACCCTTGTGGGAGTGCTTATGCGGCGCGGCCACGACGACCCGGCAGTGCGTCATGCGATCGAAATGCTTTTCGAGTCGCGCGGCCCTTTCGGCGATTTTGGCTTCGATCGCCGTGCTTTTATCCAAACCCTTGAACGAGATCTCGAGCGGAGTATCCATTTGATTTCCCACGTTGGTTGGTGTCGACCCCCTTAAGCACCTGGGGATCGTCCCGCACACGATCAAGGGTACCGGCAAACGAATCCGGCCTTGCCCGCGATGCGGGGGAAACCATCGTAACATCGGATACGCCGACGCGTCCCACTTTGAAATGACGATAACGCGCGGTTCGCCGATGGGCCAAACCGCGCGTTAATACAGTCTTCCAGAGATGCGGAACAAATGGATCAGCGAGGAAGCGTCGTCGTGCCCATCAGGAACTTGTCGATGGAACTCGCGGCCTGGCGCCCCTCGCGGATCGCCCAGACCACCAGCGACTGCCCGCGGCGAACGTCACCGGCGGCGAACACCTTGCCGCTCCCCGGCAACTTGTAGTCGCGCTCATTGGCGTCGACGCCCTTGAAGCGGCCGCGCGCGACTGCTTCGAGCCCGAGGCCGCTCAAGACGCCGCCGTCTGTCGGACCCGAGAAGCCCATCGCGAACAGCACGAGATCGGCGTCGAGTGAAGCGTCAGAACCGGGCACCGGCGCCATCTTGCCGTCGACCTGCACGTAGTTAAGCTTCTTGACCTTGCCGCCTTCGCCCGAGAATCCCGTCGTCGAAACGGAATACTCGACGTCGGCGCCCTCGGCCTGGGATGACGACACGCGCAGCTTCAGCGGCCAGTTCGGCCACGAGAGCGCCTTGTCCTCGCGTACCGGCGGCTTCGGCATGATTTCAAGCTGCGTGACGGACTTCGCGCCCTGGCGGAACGACGTGCCGATGCAGTCGGAGCCGGTGTCGCCGCCGCCGATGACGATCACGTGCTTGCCCTTGGCCGAGATCTCCTTCGTGCCGGGAAGCTGCGGCTCACCCGCGTTGCGGCGGTTCTGCTGCGTCAGGAAATCCATCGCGTAGTGGATGCCGTCGAGGTCGCGGCCCGGCGATTTGGCGAAGAAGTCGAATGGAGCTTCCGAGCCCATGGCGAGCAGCACGGCGTCGTGCTTGTCCTCGAGCTCGCGCGCCGTCACGTCGCGGCCGACGGTGACGTTGCAATGGAACACGACGCCCTCGGCCTCCATCTGGGCCTGCCTGCGCGCGATGAGATGCTTTTCCATCTTGAAGTCGGGAATGCCGTACACGAGCAGTCCGCCCGGACGCGCGTTCTTCTCGTAGACGTGCACGTCATGGCCTGCGCGCGCGAGCTGTTGGGCGGCAGCGAGACCCGCCGGACCCGAGCCGATGATGGCGACGGACTTGCCCGTCTTCACGTCGGGCACCTGCGGCGTCACCCAGCCGGCTTCGAAGGCGCGATCGGCGATCGAGTATTCGATCGTCTTGATGGTCACCGGCACGTCGTCGATGTTGAGCGTGCACGCGGCTTCGCACGGCGCCGGGCACACGCGCCCAGTGACTTCCGGGAAGTTGTTCGTCGAGTGCAGGTTATCCGCCGCCGTCTTCCAGTCGCCCGTGTAGACGAGATCGTTCCAGTCCGGGATCTGGTTGTTGACCGGGCAGCCGTTGTGACAATACGGAATGCCGCAGTCCATGCAGCGGGCGGCCTGCGTTTTGACCTCCGGCTCGGACAGCGGCACGACGAACTCGTGCCAATGCTTCACGCGCGCGTCGGCCGGCTCGTACTTGCGATCCGCGCGCTCGAACTCCAGAAACCCGGTCGGTTTTCCCATCGTCTAATCTTCTTTCGATTGTCCCCTCTCCCGCAGATCGGGGAGAAGGGCAGTCCCCTTAAGCTTGCACCCGCTCGGCCGCTGCGGCCTTGGCCTTGGCCAATTCCGTGAGCGCGCGCTTGTACTCGAACGGCATGACCTTCTTGAACTTGCGCACCGAGCCCGCCCAGTCGGCCAGGATCGTCTGGGCCTTCGTGGAATTGGTGTAGTGCGCATGCCGCACGATCAAGGCATGCAGCCGCTCGAGATCCTGCTCGCGCATGTCGACCATCAGCTCGGAGAGCTGGCGCGTTGCCTCGCTGGAGCTCTTGGCGAGCTTGTCGATCAGAGCGGCGTCGAGCGCGAGCGGCTCGATCTCCACCATTTCTTTGTTGAGGCGCGCTTCGAGTTCGCCCGCTTCGTCGAGCACGTAGGCGACGCCGCCCGACATGCCGGCCGCGAAGTTGCGGCCCGTCGGACCCAGCACAACCACGCAGCCGCCCGTCATGTACTCGCAGCCGTGATCGCCCGTGCCCTCGACCACCGCATAGGCGCCCGAGTTGCGCACGGCGAAGCGCTCGCCGGCCACGCCGCGGAAGTAGCACTCGCCCGTGATCGCGCCGTACATCACCGTATTGCCGACGATGATGCTCTCCTCGGGCACGATCCCCGAGAGTGCGTTCGGCCGCACGATGATCTTGCCGCCGGACAGGCCCTTGCCGACGTAGTCGTTGCCTTCGCCCACGAGATCGAGCGTCAGGCCGCGCGCGGCCCAGGCGCCGAAGCTCTGGCCTGCGGTGCCCTTCATGGTGAGCCAGATCGTGTCTTCCGGCAGACCCGCGTGTCCGTAGCGCTTGGCGATCTGGCCCGAGAGCATGGTGCCGGCCGTACGGTCGGTGTTCTTGATCTTGAACTCGGCCTTCACGGGCTTCTTCGCGTCGAGCGCGGGCAGTGCGGTCTTGATCAGCTGGTTGTCGAGCACCTTCTCGAGGCCGTGATCCTGCGCCTCGCAATGATAGATCGCCACGCCCTTGCCGGCGTTCGGCTTGTGGAACACCTTGTCGAAGTCGAGCCCGCGCGCCTTCCAGTGATGGTTCGCGCGATCCTTGTTCAGCCAGTCTGTCTGGCCGACCATGTCCTCGAGCTTACGATAGCCCATGGCGGCCATCATCTCGCGCACTTCCTCGGCAACGAAGAAGAAGAAGTTGATGACGTGCTCTGGCTGGCCCGTGAAGCGCGCGCGCAGCACCGGGTCCTGCGTCGCGACGCCGACCGGGCACGTGTTGAGATGGCACTTGCGCATCATGATGCAGCCGGCCGCGATCAGCGGCGCGGTCGCGAATCCGAACTCGTCCGCGCCGAGCAGCGCGCCGACGATCACGTCGCGCCCGGTGCGCAGGCCGCCGTCGACCTGCACGGCGATGCGGCCGCGCAGACGGTTGATGACCAGCGTCTGGTGCGTTTCGGCGAGACCGATTTCCCACGGGCTGCCGGCATGCTTGAGCGACGTCAGCGGCGAAGCGCCGGTGCCGCCCTCGTAGCCGGAGATGGTGACGTGATCCGCGCGCGCCTTGGCAACGCCGGCGGCAACGGTGCCGACGCCGACCTCGGACACGAGCTTCACCGACACGAGACCGTCGGGGTTTGTGTTCTTGAGGTCGAAGATGAGCTGCGCCAGGTCTTCGATCGAATAAATGTCGTGATGCGGCGGCGGCGAGATCAGGCCCACGCCCGGCGTCGAATGACGCACGCGTGCGATGGTCTCGTCCACCTTGTGGCCGGGCAGCTGTCCGCCCTCGCCGGGCTTTGCGCCCTGCGCCATCTTGATCTGCATCATGTCCGAGTTGACGAGGTATTCTGTCGTCACGCCGAACCGGCCCGAGGCGATCTGCTTGATGGCCGAACGCATGCTGTCGCCGTTCGGCAGCGGCTTGAACCGGTCTGATTCCTCGCCGCCTTCGCCGGTGTTGGACTTGCCGCCGATGCGGTTCATGGCGATGGCGAGCGTGGTGTGCGCCTCGCGCGAGATCGAGCCGAAGCTCATCGCGCCGGTGGCAAAACGCTTGACGAGTTCAGTCGCGGGCTCGACCTCCTCGATCGGCACGGGCGCGCGCCCCATGCTCTCCGCCGAGCGGATGCGGAACATGCCGCGGATGGTCAGCAGTTGCTCGGACTGAGCGTCGATGGCGCGCGCGTAGTCGCGATACTTCTGCGGCACCTTGCCGGCCATGGCGTCGGCGTTGTCGGTCGAGCGCACGGCGTGCTGGAGATCCGCGACGACGGCTGGGCGCCATACATGCGCTTCGCCGCGCACGCGATAGGCGTAGTCGCCGCCGACGTCGAGCGCATTAGCGAGCACAGGAGAATCGCCGAACGCCGCGGCATGGCGGTCGAACGTCTCGCGCGCGATCTCGCGCAGCCCGACGCCTTCGACCGGCGTATGCGTACCGGTGAAATACTTCCGGACGAACGTCGACCTCAACCCGACGGCGTCGAAGATCTGCGCGCCGCAGTAGGACTGGTAGGTGGAGATGCCCATCTTGGCCATCACCTTCAGCAGCGCCTTGCCGATGGCCTTGATGTACTTCTTCTGCACGTCCTCGGGCGTCAGGTTGGCGCCGAGGCTGGGCGCCATCACCGTCAGCGTGTCGAACGCGAGGTAGGGATTGATGGCTTCCGCGCCGTACCCGGCGAGCGTGCAGAACTGATGCACCTCGTGCGCTTCGCCCGTCTCGACGACGAGGCCGACCGACGTGCGCAGGCCCTGGCGGATAAGATGATGGTGCACGGCCGACGTCGCGAGCAGCGCCGGGATCGGAATCCGGTCCGGCCCCGCGCGGCGGTCGGAGAGAATGATGATGTTGTAGTCGTTCGAGCGCACGGCCTCTTCGGCCTCGGCGCAGATGACATCCACGGCCGACGCCATGCCGCCGGGCCCCTTCTCGACCGGATAGGTGATGTCGATCGTGATCGAGGCGAAGTGATTGTCGCGCACCTCGCCGATCTGGCGGATCCGCTCCAGATCCTGGTTGCTCAGGATCGGCTGGAGCACCTCGAGACGCTTCACCTTCGAGGTGCCTTCGAGATCGAGAATGTTCGGCCGCGGCCCGATGAACGAGACGAGGCTCATCACCAGCTCTTCGCGGATGCTGTCGATCGGCGGGTTCGTCACCTGCGCGAAGTTCTGCTTGAAATAGGTGTGCAGCAGCTTGGGCTTCGACGACATGGCCGAGATCGGCGTGTCGTTGCCCATCGAGCCGATAGCTTCCTCACCCCGCGCGCCCATCGGCGTCATGAGGAACTTGAGGCTTTCCTGCGTGTAGCCGAAGGCTTGCTGGAGATCGAGCAGCGACGCGTCATTGCGCGACATCGGCCCCTTCTTCACCGTCAGCGGCAAATCGGAAACCATGATCTGCGTGCGCTTCACCCAAGTCTCGTAGGGATTCTTGGAGCTGATCTCGGCCTTCAGCTCTTCGTCCGAGACGATGCAGCCCTTTTCGAGATCGATCAGCAGCATCTTGCCCGGCTGCAGACGCCACTTCTTGATGATGTCCTCTTCCGGCACGGTGATGACGCCCGCTTCCGAGCTCATGATCACCATGCTGTCTTTGGTCACGATGTAGCGGGCAGGGCGCAGGCCGTTGCGGTCGAGCGTCGCGCCGATCTGGCGCCCGTCCGTGAACGCCATCGCGGCGGGGCCGTCCCACGGCTCCATGAGGCAGGCGTGATACTCGTAGAAGGCGCGCCGCTTGGAGTCCATCTGCGGGTTGCCGGCCCACGCCTCGGGGATCAGCATCATGGCGGCATGCGCCAGGCTGTAGCCGCCCATGGTCAGGAACTCGAGGGCGTTGTCGAAGCAGGCGGTGTCGGACTGGCCTTCGTACGAGATCGGCCACAGCTTGTTGATGTCGCCGCCGAACAGTGGCGAGGACACCGACGCCTGGCGCGCCGCCATCCAGTTGACGTTGCCGCGCAGCGTGTTGATCTCGCCGTTGTGGGCGACCATGCGATAGGGATGGGCGAGCTTCCACGACGGGAACGTGTTGGTCGAGAAGCGTTGATGCACGAGCGCCATCGCCGAGACGACACGCGCGTCGGAGAGATCCTTGTAGTACTCGCCCACCTGATAGGAGAGGAACATCCCCTTGTAGACGACCGTCCGCGACGACAGGCTGACGGTATAATGACCGACGTCACGGCCCTTGTAGGTATTGTGGATCGCGTTCGAGACGATCTTGCGCACGATATAGAGGCGGCGCTCGAACTCGTCCTCGCTGATGCCGGCCGGCCGCCCAATGAACACCTGCCGATGGACCGGTTCCGTGGCGCGTACGAGTTCGGAGAGACACGAGTTGTCGACCGGCACGTTGCGCCAGCCGATCAGGGGAAGGCCTTCGTCCCGGAGCACGCGCTCCCAGGCGCGCACGCCATGCGCGTTCAAGCGCTCGTCCTGCGGCGTGAAGAGCTGGCCGACCGCATACTGGAGCGGCTCCGGCAGCGCGATGCCGATCTTGGCGCATTCCTCCTTGAAGAACGCGTGCGGAATCTGGATCAGCATGCCCGCGCCGTCGCCCGCCAGCGGGTCGGCGCCAACGGCGCCACGGTGCTCGAGATTGCACAGCATGCTAAGGGCGTCGGAAATGACGCGATGCGATTTTTCGCCTTTCAGGTTGGCGATGAAGCCCACGCCACAGGCATCACGCTCGAAGCTGGGGTCGAACAGACCCTGGGCTTGGGGACGCTCATAGGTGCCATGAAATGGCATGTCGTTGGTCATGGGGTGGTCCTCGGGTGTCAACGCCGGCAATCGCGATGCCGGTTTCGTAACGTATCGCCGTAAGGCAAGTCCGCCGCAGTCGTGTGTCGGCGAGGTGGTCTAAGCCGCTCGCGCCAAAGCCGGAGGCGCCGAACGATGGCCTGCGCGAAGCAAGCTCGACCCGGAATCGGGCGGGCATCCACTCACGAGACGTGGCAGCTGTGCGACCACCGCAATCAATCTCCGCGACGGATTGGGGCTACGCGCAGTCCGCTGCCCAACCAATATCTCACCCTCGCTCTCCTCAGCGTAGCTGGCAAGGAGCGCGCATAAAGGACAGCAATGCTGACCTTTCAGGTCAATGTTGCAGATTTTACCCTGCAACACAAGTGCGATTAGAAGGTCTGAAAGCGATCGCGCGGCGTCCGTGCCATTGCCCAAAAGAATGGCGGCGGCATCGCTGCCGCCGCCCCTCGGAGAGATTGTGAGGTGGGAGGGGTTAGCCTTGCGCCTCGATCTGCTTCGGCGCATCGCTGCCGGTGCTGACGGCGATTGGAATCGACCGCGGCCGCATGCGCTCGGGAAGGTTGCGCACGAGATCCACGTTCAGAAGTCCATCCTTGAGCACAGCGCCTTTCACTTCGACATGGTCGGCAAGCTGGAAGCGCCGCTCGAAGCTGCGCGCGGCGATGCCGCGATGCAGATAGCGCCGCTCGTTGTCAGCCGCCTCGGCCGATTTCTCGCCGCGGACCGTGAGCGTGCTTTCCTTGACGTCGACCTTGATTTCGTCGGTCGCAAAGCCGGCCACCGCCATGGTGATCCGGTACTCGTTCTCGCCCAAGCGCTCGATGTTGTACGGCGGGTAAGCCACATCAGCGTCCGCGCCTGCGACGCTGTCGAACAGCTGGGCAAGGCGGTCGAAACCGACGGTCGAACGGTAGAGGGGCGTGAGATCGAAATGTCGCATGACAAAAGTCCTCCATGAGAAGCGACTGATTGGGACCCGGCCGATTGGCCCGGGCCTCTGGTTTTGCGCACCCGCTTCGGGCGTGCGCAGTCCTTGATTTAGGTGGCGTCGCATCGCCTTCAAGGGGTAGCGGCCCTTTTGGCGAAAGTGGGCAAAGGTCTGGGACCGCAGCAGGATTACGGCCCCCTTCATGCGCCATTCATGTTGCGAGGTGGATCCTGGAGCGCTCTGCAGCGTTAGCGGTGTTCGGGTCCACGAGGGAGATCTCCTATGAGAGCGTCATCGTCTCTGGCAGCGATTGCCTTGTCGGTTTTCACGTTCACGGGCGCGCCGGTCTTGTCGGCGGCGGCCCACGCTGCGGATCTCGATGGCGAGGCTTATGTCGAGCCCCCGTACGACGACGGCGGATACGCCGGCGAGACGGCTGGTCCGGAAGGTTATGGCGGTCCGGAAGGTTATGACGACCCGCGAGGTTACGGCGATCCGCGGGGCTATGACGCCCCCAGAGCCTATAATGCTCCGAGGCAGTACGGCGCAGTGGAGCCCCCGCGCGGATCGATCAAGGATGGCTATCCCGTGCCGATGCCGCCGCCGCGCTACAGCGAAGAGCGGACCTATCAGCGCGTCGAACGGATTGAACGGCGGCCTGTCGGACATGGCGGCTGCCTTGCGCGCTGGGAAATCCGCCGCAGCCTGAACCGCGACGGCTGGTCCGGCATTCGCCCCATGGGCGGCGATGGCCCGGTCGTGCACATGCTGGCGCGGCGCTTCGATTCAAGCAGCGATTTCCATCTCCGCGTCGATCGCTGTTCGGGTGAGGTGCTTGCCGCGCGGCCGCAAGTCCTGCGCAGCTTCGCCTATGGCGAACGGCCGTGGCGGTGAGCGGGAATTAGGGCGGTCGTAGCCGGCTGCGCTGCGTTCCATTTGCAAAAAATCCGGCGTCCAAATCGCGCGCGTCGCTGGCCAGCGTACCAGCCCTCTATGCTATCCTTCCCGCAGGGTGATTTGCGGGGTCTGACCTATGAAGCTGGTTGCACTGGCCAAAAATCCGGTTCCCGGAGGTGCCGTCCCGGGCGAGTTGATCGCGCCCGATGGCACACGGCTGAGGTTCGTGCGTTGGGAAGCAACCCGCGGTCCCCGGCGCGGAACGGTCTGCCTCTTCGGCGGCCGCGGCGAATTCGCGGAAAAATACTTCGAAGTGGTCGCCGACCTTCGCCGCCGCGGCTTTGCCGTCGCGACCATGGATTGGCGCGGCCAGGGCGGCTCGTCGCGCCCTCTGCCCAATCCTCTTAAGGGCCACGTCACAAGCTTCAGTGAGTTCGACGGCGATCTCCTGCTGTTCATGAAAGAGATCGTGCTGCCTGATTGCCCGCCGCCGTTCATCGCGCTCGGCCATTCGATGGGCGCCAACATCCTGCTTCGCAACGCGGCCCGCCCCGGCTCCTGGTTCGAGCGCATGATCCTCTGCGCGCCTATGATTGAATTTGCCGAGGAGAAGGTCGGCTTTCCCCAATCTGTCGCGCGCACCTATGCCGAAGCGGGCTGTTTGCTGGGCTTCAGCCGCAGCTACGTGAAGGGCGGCTCCGATCGGGTCGTCGAGCGGGGCCCGTTTGAAGGCAATGAGCTGACGAGCGACCGCGAGCGCTGGTACCGCAACAAGGCGGTGCTCGACACCGATCCGTCCCTCTCGCTCGGCTCGCCCACGATTGGCTGGCTGCGCGCCGCGTACCGCTCGATGGCTCTTGTCTCGTCGGAAGGCTTCGCGGCCTCCGTCAAAGTGCCGATGATGGTGTTCGTTGCCGGCAAGGATCAGATCGTCTCGTCGCGGGCCGTCGAGGATTTCGCCGTCGGCCTCAAGGTCGGCACGCATGTGCTGTTGCCGGCCGCGCAGCACGAGATCCTTCAGGAAGCCGATGCCATCCGGCTCCGGTTCTGGGCGGCGTTCGACGCCTATATGGGGCTCGACGAAGCCGCGGCTTGAGCCGGTGGAGGCGTGGGACACCTTCGCGTTTTCGTCGGCCCGCTAGCGATTGAGCAGTTTGAGCGCGCGATCGTGCAGCGCCGGATCGCCCGAGGCCAGGATCCGCCCGCCGTCCGTCGCCGGCCGTCCGTCCCAGGTCGTCACGCGCCCGCCCGCACGCTCCACGATCGGGATCAGGGCGACGATGTCGTAATTCTTCAGACCGGACTCGACGACGAGATCGACGAAGCCCGCGGCCAGCAGGCAGTAGGCGTAGCAGTCGCCGCCGTAGCGCGTCATGCGCGCCTCCCGCTTGACGCGCATAAAGCCGTCCATCTCGGTGCCGGCCGCGAACAGGTCCGGGCTGGTCGTCATGAGAAGCGAGTCGGACAGGCGAGGACATGCCCGGGTGCGGATGCGGCGCGGCTTAGCGGTGCCCACTCCAAGATAGGCGGCCGTCCGGTCGGACCAATAGCGCTCGGCGGTGAAGGGCTGGTCCATCAGGCCCAGCACCGGCTCGCCTTCGTGGAGGAGCCCGATCAGCGTGCCCCACAGCGGCGACCCCGTGATGAACGACCGCGTGCCGTCGATTGGATCGACAACCCATTGGTAGGGCGCGTCCTGCCGCTCCCGGCCGTATTCCTCGCCGACGAGGCCGTGCTCGGGCGCGCGCGCTCGAATCATCTTCGCGATGGCGCGCTCGGCGGCGCGATCGGCCTTCGTAACCGGATCGAACGCCTGCGCCCCCGCCTTGTTGGCGACGTCGAGCGGCTTGCGGAACTGAGGCAGGATGACGGCTCGGGAACGGTCGGCCAAGTCATGGGCCAGCGCGAGGAGAGACTTGAACTGCGAATGGGTAGGCAAAGTCACAATGGATATCCGTCACTTAAGTTGATGGCGGCGTTACTGGGTTACACCCGCAAACAAACAACACTTGAATTACTCTCTTTGAGAGTAAAACAAACGGATGAATTTTACTGTGTTGCGAGGCCGCACCACGCCCACTGTAATAGTCACCACGATTGATGGGTTAAGTTGCTGCCTTTCGCGAACAGGAGCATATAAAAACTGCAGCTTCGAAGCACACTTCTTCGCATCTGCAGCCCTTTACGGGCGTTTCCTCCCTAGACTTGGGCCGTTCGCTCGTTCGAACGGTCCTCTTTTTGAGCACTTGCCGTCGAAAGACGCGGGCTCCCCGCAAAACCTTAGAAATCTGCCCCTCGCCCTAGTAATGGCAGCTCTGCAGTTTTTGCACTTTCCTTTCATCCCGGCGGAACAGATATATTGCATTGCGACATCGTTGAGCTAGCGCTCGCGTGTCGTAGCCCTCCTTGGGCGTTTCCTCCCTAGACTTGGGCCGTCCAGCTTCTGGACGGCCTTTTTTTTGCGCTTCGGGTGCGACCGAATAACCAAGTGAAATAATTAGATAATTCGACGTCGTTCCTTCGGCGGTCTGATCTCTTCGGCCGCCGGGGTAGGTGTTGCAGATGGATCGCGGCCAACGCGTCGCGGCAATCTATTCCTACCTGCGGGCTTGCGCTTTGACGCGCTGCAGCATAACTTTGTCCCTGTGAGATCGAGCACCGGCGTCGCCGCTGCTTTGTGATCACAGCCCTCCTTGGGCGTTTCCTCCCTAGACTTGGGCCGTCCATTGGACGGCCCCTTTTTTTTGTGCGGGGCAGCTTTCTGCGGCGCGTCGCATGATAACGGCACAGCGCGCGGACTATTCCGCAGCGGCTGCCCGGTCGAGCGCCGGGCCGAATGCCGAGAACAGCAATCCCGCGATGCGCGTGAGATCCCGCTGCAGGCGGCCGAACCCGGGCGACCGCACGAATGTCATCTCGTTGAGATAGCGCGCGCGGTTGATTTCGATCTGCACGGCCTGCACGCCCCGGTACGGGCGGCCATAGTGTTCCGTGATGTAACCGCCGGCATAGGGCCGGTTGAGCTGCACGTCGTAGCCTTCCCCCACGATCGTATCCCTGAGAAAGCGTGTCAGCCGCGGATCGCACGCCGCGCCGAACCGGTCGCCGATCACGAAATCCGGCCGCGGCGCGCTCGACTGCGCCATCTGCGCCGACGGCATCGAATGGCAGTCGACCAGGATGGCGTGCCCGAACTTGGCGCGCGTCGCTTCGATCAGGGATTCGAGCGCGGTGTGGAACGGGAAGTACAACTGCTCGATGCGCGCGAGCGCTTCATCGACGGTCAGCCGGGAGTGGTAGATCTCCTCGCCGTCGGCAACGATGCGCGCGATGGTGCCGAGCCCGCCGATGACACGCACCGACTGGCAATTCGCATAGTCGGGCAGCGGATCGGCAAACAGCTCCGGATCGAGTTCGTACGGTTCGCGGTTGACGTCCAGATAAGCCCGCGGGAAACGCGCCGAGATCATCGGCACGCCAAGCTCGGCCGCGCCTTGGAACAGCTCATCGACGAAGCAATCCTCGGATTTGCGCAGTGTCAGCGGATCGAGCCGCGACTGGGCGAGAAAAGCGCGCGTGTAGTTGCGTCCCGAATGCGGAGAGCAGAGCACGAACGGCGCGATCTGCGTCTCGGGCGTGAAGATCGTAAACGGCGGCTCCAGCGGATCGCTGGCCGATGAAAACGTCTGCGCGGTCATTCGCTCCTGCTCTTCACGGGCACCTCGTCGATGCGTGCCGTTTGCAAACACCGGGTCTGTAAATCCGGCGTCGCCGTAGCGGCAGTGTGCCAACCTCGGTCGATGCTGTCCACGCCGCGCCGGACTTTTCGCGCGCGGGCCGTGGAAAAATCGTCTAGACTGTCGCCTTCGCCATCCTGGCCCGCCTTTTGCTCAGCTATCGAGGGTGCAGGGATGCGAGTCGAATTTCGGGGCATGGTGTTCTGACTTCACGCTCCGTTTACCAAACTGGCGTCAGATTCACGTGTTCCATCGCCCACCTCAGTAAGTAGACATTTCGAGTAAGAAATCCATGACAGCAAAGCCCTCAAGCCTCCCCAAGTGCCGGATCCTGCTTGCTGAGGATGATGACTCGATGCGCGGGTTTCTGGAGCGCGCCCTTGCCAAGGCCGGTTACGAGGTCACCTCGTTCGCCAACGGCGAAGAAGCCCATGAGCGCCTGCTGCAGGAACCTTTCACGCTTCTTCTTACCGATATCGTCATGCCGCGCATGGACGGCATCGAACTCGCCCGCCGCGCCTCCGAGATCGATCCTGAACTGAAGATCATGTTCATCACGGGCTTTGCGGCCGTGATCCTGAACAATGAATCGTCCGCCCCTAAAGAGGCGAGGGTGCTTTCGAAGCCCTTCCACCTCAAGGATCTCGTACGCGAGGTCGAGCGCCTGCTGGCGGCTTAAGCTCCTCCGCCAAGCGACGTTTTTCCGGCCCTGCGGCGCCGTTGCAGATTGTTGGTTTCCGCGCTTGCCTCGCCCCGGCATTGCCAGTATAGGAGGCGCTGCCGAATGACATTCTTGGCTCGGATGGGCACTTAGCTCAGCGGTAGAGCACTACCTTGACATGGTAGGGGTCACAGGTTCGATCCCTGTAGTGCCCACCATCCGCCCGCCTTGCCCTCAAATGGTTGAGAACAATGAAGGTAAGAAACTCGCTTAAGTCTCTTCGCGCGCGTCATCGCGACAACCGTCTCGTGCGCCGCAAGGGTCGTGTCTATATCATCAACAAGACGCACCGCCGCTTCAAGGCCCGCCAGGGCTAAGAGGTTCGGGCCGGTGCGGGCGCATCTTCGCCCGCTGCAGTCTTCTTGAAATCGATTTCTCCGCCCGGCGCCCTCGGTGCTCGGGCGGTTTTGCTTGTCTTGGCGGCTGTGCTGAAGCCCTTTGACGTTTCCGTTGGCACTTCCTATCTTTGGGGCATGAAACCAAGCCTCCTCGGACGTCCTGCGATGACCGCCGCGCGAAGCGCCGTGGTCGCGATGCTGATCCTTCCGGCCGTCGTTTGGGGCCATGCTGCCCTGGCCCAGGCTCCGCCTCCTACCACGGCCCCGCCTGGCCATGCTGTTCCTCTGCCCTACGCAGCGCCCGAGGCGATCGAGCCTGGCGCGCCGGTCCCACCGCGTGCGCCCTCTAATCGCGCCCTTCCTGATCGTCTGCAGTCCGGCCCGCAGGGGCCGATAGGCCCAGCTCCGGGACCGACCGCACAAGAAAACCCCGCCAAGCTGCTCGAAGAGCTCTATGCGCGCCTGGCGACGGCCCCTGACGAAGCGACGGGCACGCAAATCGCCTCGGCAATCGAGCAGCTCTGGCAGCACTCCGGCAGCCCGACGGCCGACCTGCTGACCGCGCGCGCGGCCGCCGCGATGGAAGCGAACAAGCGCGACCTGGCGATGCAACTGCTGAATGCCGCCGTCGAACAGCAGCCCGACTATGCCGAAGCCTGGAACCGGCGCGCCTACCTGTTCTACCTCGATGAAGACTACAAGCGCTCGCTCGGCGACCTGCGCCGCGTCCTGGCCCTCGAGCCGCATCACTTCAAGGCCCTCGAAGGGCTCGCGAACATCCTGCAGCACCTTGGCGAGAAGAAAGCCGCGCTCGAAGCCTACGATGCCCTGCTCAAGGTTCACCCGCAGGTCCAGGGCGGCAAGAAGGCCCGCGACGACCTCAAGGTCGAGGTCGAAGGCCAAGGCATCTGATCCCCCTCTCCCTTCACCCGCAGGTGCAGGGGCGGCAAGACGGCCCGCGACGATCGCAAGGTCTGATCCCCCTCTCCCATTCTTCATGGGGAGAGGGTTGGGGTGAGGAGCAGCGACGGATCGCAGCGCATGTGGCTGCCCCCCGCGTCATGGCGAAGCCCTTCGCGGGGACCGCTCTCTCTCTCGACGTCGCGCAAGCTGATGCTGGCGTGGGTCCCGGCCTTCGCCGGGATGACGTTAGTGGTGAGGGAGCCGCCCGCCTCCTTGTGACGTCATCCCGACGCAGGTCGGGACCCACGCAAGTTTCCGCGAATGCTACGTCGGCAGGATGTCCAATGATTGTCGACACATGCGCGTCCTCTATCGGTCTGCGAGGCGCACAAACCCCCTCTCCCCGCCAGCGGGGAGAGGGGGTTCTCTTGCGAGGGAATCTTAGGACGCGATCTTGGGAAGGGTGCGCCGTTCCACCGGCACCTTGCCGCCGGTCGGAATGTAATCGGGGCTGTGACCGTCCGGCAGGCCGTGCTCATCCACGAACGCAAGCCGGATCATGTTGGTCGCGCCCGGCGACCCGAGCGGCACGCCGCACGTAATCACCACGCCTTCGCCCGGCTTCACGAATCCGCCCTCGTAGGCGATCGACGTCGCCTTGCGCACCATGTGCGCGAGATCTTCGGGGTCGCTGGTCAGCACCGTTTCGATGCCCCACACCAGCGACAGGCGTTGCGCCGTGCGCGCAATGGGCGTGAGCCCGATGACCGGCAGGTTCGGACGCTCGCGTGCAACGCGCAGCGCGGTCGAGCCGGTCGCCGTGTAGCAGAGAATGGCCGCGACCTTGAGCGTGCTGGAGATGGCGTGCGCGGCCGCCGCGATCGCGTCGGCGCCGGTCGGCATCTTCGGCACTTCGATGGCATGCACGTAAGCGTCGTAGCTCGGGTCGGTCTCGACCGAGCGCGCGATGCGGTTCATCATTTCGATCGTCTCGACGGGATACTGCCCGACCGCGGATTCGCCCGACAGCATGATGGCGTCGGCGCCGTCGAACACCGCCGTTGCCACGTCGGACACTTCGGCCCGCGTCGGCATCGGCGACGTCGTCATGCTTTCGAGCATCTGCGTCGCGACCACGATCGGCTTGCCCGCGCCGCGCGCCTTGCGCGTGATCTGCTTCTGCAGGCCCGGCACGCGCTCGACGGGCATTTCGACGCCGAGGTCGCCACGCGCGACCATGAAGCCGTCACCGGCGGCGATGATGTCGTCGATTTCGTCGATGGCCGAAGGCTTCTCGATCTTGGCGAGCACCGCGGCCCGCCCGTCGATGATCTTCTTCGCCTCGATGATGTCTTCCGCGCGCTGCACGAACGACAGCGCGATCCAGTCCGCACCGAGCTTGAGCGAGGTGTCGAGATCGGCGCGGTCCTTCTCGGTGAGCGAGCTGATCGGCAGCACCGTATCGGGCATGCTGATGCCCTTGCGGTTCGACAGGATGCCGCCGGTGACGACCTCGGCCACCACGCCGGCGCCGTTGACCTCGATCACGCGCATGCGCAGCTTGCCGTCGTCGATCAGCAGCATGTGCCCCGGCTCGACAGACTCGAAAATGGCTGCGTGCGGGAGGCTGACGCGCTGCGACGTGCCGGGCGTGCCGGACTGGTCGAACTTGAAGATCTCGCCGGGCTGCACGAGCGCGCGCCCGTCGACGAATTCGCCGAGACGGAATTTCGGCCCCTGCAGGTCGCAGAGAACGCCGATGGAGCAGCGATGCTTGGCCGCGACATCGCGCACCTGGCGCACGAGGCCATGCGCCGTGTCGGCGCTGGTGTGGCTCATGTTGACGCGAAATACGTCCGCGCCAGCGATGAAAAGTTTTTCGAGCATGCCGGGCGCGGACGACGCGGGCCCTAGCGTCGCAACAATCTTGACCCGCCGATGACGTCTCATTGCCCGTTCGCCTCTTTATTGTCGGGATCGGTGAGGCGCACCGTCCACTCTTGTGCCTCTCCGGTGTCGACTTCAAAAAAACCCGTGCGCTTATAACCGCGCTTCGGGCAATCTTGAACACCCCGGATTGCAAATGATTTATCGGCCGAGCACATGAAGTTCGAACCGGCCCATTCCCCGCCGCGATCGTAATCGACGGCGTGTATGTAGATAAACCTACTTGGCAAGGCACCTTTCAAGATCGTTTCGCATGCCTGCGACGCGATGTTCCACCATCCCTCCGTCGCCCAACCATCCGCATCTTGATAGCCGATCGCCACACCGACTCGGCTCTGCGAGGCGTTGCAGAATTTGAGGTCGGCCAGGGCGGGGTGCGGCAGCGCCAGAAGCAGGGCGGTCGCGAGGAGAGCAATGGAGACGTTCCGTATCATGCCGTCACGGGTTTGAGGAGTGCGTACCCCCACGCGTCCGAATCTCGGAGGTCCGAGACTTTGGCAACGAAAGCGGGCGTCTTTTGGGTTTACGCCATAAGGCGTCGCAGAGTGCGCCATTGAAGGCCGGGATACGACTTTGCGCAACCCCCCGCCGGGTGTAACGCCTAAAAGTAACAGAGACGCAGGCGGGCGAGATGCTGATGCGACTTGACACCCTGCCAACTCGTCGCAGCCTAGACGATCACAAATGGAGGCGAAAATGCCGGAACAGACCCAATCGCATGACCCAGCCCTGACGCTGGAGCTGGAAGCGGCCGCCTTCCGCCGGCTGGTGGCCCACCTGCGCGAGCGCACGGATGTCCAGAATATCGACCTCATGAATCTGGCGGGCTTCTGCCGCAACTGCCTGTCGCTCTGGTACCAGGAGGCTGCCGCCGAACGCGGCGTGACGCTCTCCAAGAACCAGTCGCGCGAGATCGTTTACGGCATGCCGTATGCAGAATGGCAGCAGCGCTACCAGACGGAAGCCTCGCCCGAGGCGCGGACCCGCTTCGACGCCAGCGTGCCGCATGAGGCAACGGACAAGCGCTAACGGCGCCGTGGCGGATCCATCCACAGGATTAAGCTCTGGATGACGCTACACCCTGCCTTGCTGGGGTCCATGGCCGGCACTAGCTTCCACCCCATGCGCGGCCCGCCATGGCGGATCGCGGAGGGACTGGACCAGTTGGGGGTACGCATGACCACGCTTCAAGCATCGGCGCAGAAACAGCTTCGCCAAATGATTGAAAGCATCGAACGCCTGGAAGAAGAGAAGAAGGCGCTCGCGAGCGACATCCGCGATAAGTATCTGGAAGCGAAAGGTATTGGCTTCGACGTCAAGATCCTGCGCCAGATCGTGCGGCTGCGGAAGAAGAGCCAGACCGAGCGCCAGGAAGAAGAAGGCCTGCTCGAGGTCTACATGCATGCCCTCGGCATGCTGGACGGACCGATGTCGTCGGACGCGGAAGCGGCCGCCGATCGGATGATCGCGGCAGAGTAATATCGAGACGAAATCTCGAGACGACGTAAACGCGAGACAGAGGGTTGCGAGGGGGGCGCCGGTCGGTGCCCGCCCGTTTCCCGGTTGGCCCGTTTCCCGGTTGGCCCGTTTCCCGGTTGGGCTGCGCGGACCGAACGGTCCGATCACTCATGAAAAACGTCTCGGGCCGGTTCGGCGCACGGCCCGAGACGCTAACGGACGAGAGAAAGCCGGAGCTTTTCCTGCCGTATCCGGGAAGTTGATGCGTGAGCGATAACGATCACGATCGTTTGTTCGCTGCGAACATAGACCGCAGGCTATATCAGAGCTAATCGTTATTTGTTTCTTCTCTGATCAGGCGGCCTTATGACTTCCGTGACCCTCAAGCAGCTGCGCTACTTCGATGCGCTCGCCCGCGAACTGCACTTCGGCCGCGCGGCCGATGCCTGCTCCGTCACGCAACCCGCGCTCTCCATGCAGATTCACGAGCTTGAGCAGAACCTCGGACTGATTCTTGTCGAGCGCACGCGTTCCGGCGTGCAGCTCACCGCCAAGGGAGCGGAAATCGCGGCCCGCTGCGCGCGCGTCCTCGGCGACGTTCGCGACCTCGTCGCCTACGCCCAGCACGCCAACCGGTTGCTGGCCGGCACGCTCCGCCTCGGCGTCATTCCCTCCGTCGCGCCTTACATGCTGCCGCCGTTGCTGCCGTTGCTGCGCGACGCGTATCCCGATCTCGAACTCCACGTGCGCGAAACGCAGACGCAGATTCTCACCGACGAATTGCTCGAGGGAAAGCTCGACGTCCTGCTGCTCGCGCTTCCCCTCAAGCATCAGGACCTCACCAACCTGCCGCTGTTCGAAGACAAGTTCCTGCTCGCCGCTCCCAAGGAGCGCAAGCTCTCGGGTCGTGTTCGCGCCACCAAGGAACTGATCGAGCACGAGCGCCTGCTGCTGCTGGAGGAAGGCCACTGCCTGCGCGACCAGGCGTTGACCTATTGCAGCCTTCAGCAGGTGGATGCGGTCAACACGTTCGGCGCGTCGAGCCTCGCCACCATCGTCGAAATGGTGTCGGCAGGCTTCGGCATTACGCTTCTTCCGGAGCTGTCGATTGGCGTCGAAGAGCGCGGTCGCGACATCACGCTGGTGCGCTTTGTCGATCCGGAGCCCTCGCGCACGATCGGACTCGTCTGGCGCTCGACATCGCCGCAGAAGGGCGATTTCGAGGAGCTGGGACGGCTCGTCGCCAAGGCGTGGAACGAGGGCGCATTGGCCGCCGTACGATCCGGCGCGCGAGGCAAGAAATCGCTCAGCGCGTCTTGACGGAGCGCGACACGAGCTGGCGGGCCGAGACGTTCGGATCCGAAGGCGCTGCTGCGAGAGAGTCCAGATAGACCGGGTCGCCGCGGAACTCTTGTGCCCACGCCATGGCGGTCTGCTGATGCCCTGCGCCGAGCCGCATCGGCAGCGCGACACCTTCATCGTCGATCATGGCGATCGCCATGTCGGGGTCGGGGCGAACCAGCGTCTGCAACGCGGGATCGTCGAATGAAGGCGTCTCCGTCAGCAGCGGTGCCAGCGCAAACGGCCGGTACGACAGCTCTTCCGGGTGGTCTTCGTCATATTCGGGAGCGGCGACCCAGCCGCTGCGCCAATCCGTCGAACCCTCGCCGAAGGGATGCGCCTCGGCGGCCGCGATACCGGCCGCGGCCGGGCGCGGATCGGCGGCGTCACCGGTCACGGGCTTTTTCGGGAACGGAAGGTCGGGCGTCATCGACGCCGTCATCGCGTTGCGGATCGGGGCGTTGCGGATTGGTGTCGAACCGGTGACGAGCGGAGCCGGCGCTTTCCGAGCCGTTGGCGCGACAGGGGATGCAGCCGGCGGCGGCGGGCTTTGCGCTTCGGGTTCGAGCGAGGCGAGCGTCACCAGCATGTCGAGACGCGAGCGGTCGGCGTCAGGCAGCTTCCGCACGAATTTCGAAGGCTTGTCGACCGGAGCGGGCGCCGCAAGCAATTTCGGCGGCGCGGCCTGGGCCTGTGTCTCCACGGCCGGATTGAGAGCGACCCGCGTCACCTTCGCCGGAGCCGACGGCGGTGGCAGCGCGGCGACCGAAACGGCGGTCTTCTCGGGTGCGATGTCGGCAGGTGTCGGCTGCGGCCCACCGACGGCCATGCGCTGGTGCGGCTGTGGCGGTCGGACGGCCGGAGTGGGCATCGGCGGTTGCGGAAGCGAGGCGACGACCAGAGGCTTGGTAACGGTCGGCGCGGCTTCGGCAACCAGCACCGGCTGCGCGGCCTTCGGATTGTTGTGAAGATCCATGAACTGCGCGACTTCTTGCACGATATCTTTGCGGCGCTCGCGGGCGGCACGTGCCGCGGCCGGGCTCACGCTTCCGTGCTTCGAACCATTCGGGAAGAGGATAGCGAGTTCGTCCGGCAGCATGCGCGGCCAGTGGCGCACGCGCGACGTATCCACATGGACGAACGGGATGCCGGACGTCGGGTAATAGCCGACGCCGCCGCGCTCGCGGATCATCGCCGAATAGCGCATGCGCTTGATCGGCACGTCGGGGAATGAGAGGTCGATCGCCTTGCCGGTCATGTGCTGGCTCTGGCTCGCCTGGCCGCCGCGGGTCCGGCGCAGCATCTCGTTGGTCGAAGGCGATCGGTAGCCGCAGATGATATTGACGGGCTGCTGCGAGCCGAGCTCGCGATGCATTTCCCAGATGATGTCGACGGTGTTCGGATCCATCGGCGTCGACTTGCCGACGCGCCAGTCCCGCATGATCCAGTTGATCTTTTCGAGAGCATCGGGAACGAAGCGGCCGTCCTTCTTGTAGAGGACGGTCAGCGTCTCTTTGGTGTGGATGTGATAGAAAGAGATGGTGCGGTCGTCGCGCGCCTGCGCCGCCGCCACCTGCGCGATCAAGGCCAGCGTGGCCGTCGCGGCAGCGGATACAAGCCGGCAGGTCATGGCTCCCGCCTTTACGCTCAAACGACATCCCCCATCGAGAAGACCAAGGTTAAGAATTACGCCCCGTTGCTTAACGGTTGGTAACCTTGGAATGCGCGATCAAGAGGGCCTGTAGGCGGCGTAATAAGGGCAAACGCGTCACGGCCCGGCGACTTGGGCCATCAGGGTTAACAAACCCTTTCCACGAAGGATCAAAAGCCGCCGAACAGGTTGTTCATGAAGGTCTCGAGCGGGTTTCCGCCCGTGTAGCGCGCTTGCGTGTACTTGACCGGCGCCAGATGATCTTCCCCGCGCGCAATTTCATCGAAGCGGCCTGCGAGAGCCTGCATGACGCGCTCTTCGTGCCCGTAGACGTCGGGATAACGCGCCACGTCGCCGTTATCGCCGATCACCTCGGTGAAATAGACGAGATGCACCGGCAGCTTCTTTTCGAGCGGGATCGGGTTTTCGACCGGAGACCCGGAAACGAGCGCCTTGACCTGATCCGCCGTCCATCCCTTGTCCGCTTCGAGCACGAGTTCGGCCAGCCGCTCGGGATTGCGAACGCGCACGCAGCCGTGGCTGAACGGACGGCTGGGGCGTTCGAACAGCGCCTTGGTCGGCGTGTCGTGCATGTAGACGATATGCTTGTTGTGGAACGTGAACTTGAACAGGCCGAGCACGTTGGATGGCCCCGGCGGCTGCTGCACGTCGAACGACCTGATGTCTGCCGAACCCCAATCGATATTGTAGGGATCGACAGGCTTGCCGTTGCGCGTCATGCGCAGCCCTTGCTTTTCGAAATACGTGCCGCCGCGCGCGAGGCTCGGATAGAGCTCCTTCACCTTGATCGAGTCCGGCACGTTCCAGCGCGGATGCGCCGTCACCAAGTCCATATCCGCGCTGAACGTCGGTGTCTGCTTGTCGACGAGACCGGTGATGACGCGTTCTTCGTGGACCAATTTGCCGTCGCGCACGAACTGATACGTGAATGCGGGCAGGTTGACCCAGACGTGCGTCGCTCCGAGATCCTGCGGGATCCAGCGCCACATCTCCATGTTGGCGCGCACCTTGTCCGGGCTCGGCACGTCGATGGCGTTCAGGGCCGCGCGCGTGCCATTGCCGACCGCGCCGTCGGGCGAAAGTCCCTTCTCGGTTTGGAAGTTTCGCACCGCGTCCGCGAGCGCGTCGTCGAAAAGCGTGTCTGCGGGCGCGTCTCCCGTTGCGGCGGGGGCGGGAACCTTCAGTCGCTGCCTCAGAAGGGCGACGTGCGCATGCCGTTGGCCGGGCGAGAGCACAGGGCCCTTGGGAATAATGACGATGTCTTCGGCTTCGGCCGCGTGCAGCAGCGTGAGATAACGCTGACGCAGCTTCTCGAATTGAGGATGCTGCGGGTGGAGGCCGCGCAGCGTCGCGTCCGGCGTCGTCGATGAGGCAAGCTGGTCGAGCACGACTTTCGGATCGAGCAATTGCGGCGCCCGGTCGATGTACGACGAAAGCTGCACCGCCGGGTTTGCGATCCTCCCGCCCCGCGCGTGGCGCGCATATGTGAGCGCCGCGAGGGAGAGCTTCAGTTCGGCGTCGGCCAAGCCGTCCTCAGACGGCGTCGCGGCGGTATCGGGCAACGAGAACGCAGAGGCATCGAGCCCCCAGTCTCCAGCCTTTTTGATTTCGCCGATGGCGAGCACGGCGCGATCGTTGAGGGCTCCGTCGGCAATCCACAACGGAGCGTCCGAACGCGCGAGATAGAACGCCTTGAGGGCCGCGCCGTCGCCGAGTTCGGCTTCGGAGGCTTGGGCGGCACGTGCTTCGATCTTGGCGCGGACGAGCGCGCCGAGTTGGGGCTTGGCCGGTGGCGTCGGGGCGGCTTCCGTCGCGGGAGGCGCGGCAGCCGGAGGTGCAACAGGCTCGGCTGTTGTGGCGGGCGCTGGAGCGACCGGCGAAGCGGCGGGAGGCGCGACCGGCGTTGCGGGAGTAGCGGCCTGCGTGGCAGCGGGCTGAATCGGCGGCGGCGCGGTCGGGGTTGCTCCTGCCGCGGGCGAGGGCGCGGCGGCGGCGGCGGGCGAAATCGGAACAGGAGCGGCCGCGGCCGGTGCCTGGACGGCAGGTGTTTGAACGGCGGGTGTCTCAATCGGCGGTGTTTGAGCGGCCGGCGCGGCGGGGCTTTGCACGCTCGGCGGGGGCGCCGCGGGATCGGCTCCCGCGAGGCTTGGCATCGACGCCGCAGCCAGCACCAGCGCCAACGGGCGCACAACAAAACAACCGTGACGCATGACACGCCCCCCAATGCGATCGTCCACGAAAAGTCGCGGCACGCTAGCCGAGGCCAGCCGCATTGAGAAGATCTCGAACGTCCAAGCCCATGGCAGATGGGGACTTTGGCGCGAGACTGTTGTGGAATTGTGATGCGCCGGCGGTATTCCGCCGGCGCACAAAGTAAACGATCTGGAGTTTTTAGTTTACGCGCGGCTCCAGGCCGTACTCCTGCATCTTGCGGTAGAGCGTCGAACGGCCGATTTTGAGCCGTTTCGCCACTTCCGTCATGTGTCCGCGATAACGGCCGAGCGCCAGGCGGATCATGTCAGCCTCGATATCCTCGAGCGCGCGGATTTCGCCGCTCTCGGTCACGGCCGCAATGCCGAGCGCCGAGGAGCCGCCCGAGGCGCGCACTTCGAGCGTCTGCGGAATGGTGTCTTCGGCTCCCAGCAGCGCCGGGCCGGTGTAGGCCGCGGGCTTCTGAAGCGTCGTCGGCGCGGCCGGAATCTCGGCCTCGAAGCCGTCGACCTGGCTCGCGATCTGCGGGAATTCGTCGACTGTCAGTTCGGTCCGGTCGGCGAGCACCACGGCACGGAAGATTGCGTTTTCGAGCTGGCGCACGTTACCCGGCCAATCGTAGGCCATCATCATGCGCATCGCGGCTTCCGAGAACCCCGAGATGCGCTTGCCTTCCTCGGCGCCGAAGCGTGCGAGGAAATGCTGGGCCAGTTCCGGCACGTCTTCACGGCGCTCGCGCAGCGGCGGCACCCAGACGGGGAACACGTTGAGACGGTAATAGAGATCCTCGCGGAAGCGGCCGTCCTTCACGAGCTGGATCATGTCGCGGTTGGTCGCCGAGATGAGGCGGAAATTGACCTTCACCGGCTTCTTTGCGCCGACCGGATCGATCTCGCCCTCTTGCAGCGCACGCAGCAGCTTCACCTGCGCGTCGAGCGGCAGCTCGCCGACCTCGTCGAGGAACAGCGTGCCGCCGTCCGCTTCCTGGAACTTGCCGACGCGGCGGTCGACTGCACCCGTGAACGCTCCCTTTTCGTGTCCGAACAGGGTGCTTTCGACGAGATTTTCCGGAATGGCGCCACAGTTGACGGTGACGAACGGCCGGCCTGCGCGCTCGCTTTCGCCCTGGATGGCGCGCGCGATCAGCTCCTTGCCGACGCCGCTTTCGCCTTCGATCAAGACGGGGATGTTGGAAGTTGCGGCGCGCTTGCCGAGCGCGATCACGCGCTGCATGCCGTCACCGCGAATGATGAGGTCGTCGAAGGTCAGCGTGCCTTCGGACTTCTTCTTGATGCGCGTGATCTCGTCCGACAGCGCCTCGATCTTCATGGCGCTCTTCATCGAGACTTCCAGGCGCTCGGGCGAGGCGGGCTTGATGACGAAGTCTACCGCGCCGAGCCGGATCGCG
This sequence comes from Hyphomicrobium sp., assembly GCF_051860585.1. Lineage (GTDB taxonomy): Bacteria > Pseudomonadota > Alphaproteobacteria > Rhizobiales > Hyphomicrobiaceae > Hyphomicrobium_C. The sequence continues at coordinate 66,489 of NZ_JBHYDS010000001.1, read as the reverse complement.
CCGATGGCGGCATCGACGGAGCCGTTCGCCGTCAGCACGATGATCGGGGGCGAGGCGTGACCCTTGAAGTGCTCGAGCACGGCCATGCCGCCGATGCCGGGCATCACGAGATCGAGCAGCACAAGGGAGATGGAGTTTCGCTCGGCGCCTTCGAGCATCTCGATTGCTTGCTCACCGGAGTTGGTGGAGCGCGTTTCGAAACCGAACCGTTTGACGGTCTCTTCGAGAATGCGGCGCTGGGCAGGATCGTCATCGACGATAAGGACACGCTTGACCATGAAACACTCGTTACACAACACGAACTGGAACACTGCCCGCTGGAACTCGCGCGCCTTCGAACACTGGGGCGCACAGCAACCGGCAACTCAACTCGGCTTCGAGATTGCCCCACAACAGTAAACAAGCTCTTTCGGATAAGCTCACCTTGAACCTTTTTTGACGCCCTGTGGCGCGGCAACCCGCGCCACCGGAGAAAAGACGTGGCGGTGCTGCCCCGCCAGCGTCCGCAGGCGAGGCGGCCATCGGGCTGCCCGCGGGCACTTGAACTTGTCCCCCGGACGCCTCAGATTGAGGCGACCTCATCCCCATCGACCGGAGCTTCTTGATGACGCCGATCTCGCGCGCACGCCCATTTTCGGATCTCGCTTGGCCGGCGGCCCATTCGGCGGCCAAGCCGGCGGCTACGGCGGCAAACGCGCCCGATCTCGGCTCCGTCCCGGAGTGGGACTTGTCCGATCTTTACAAGGGGATGGACGATCCAGCCGTCGCGGCCGACCTCGAACGCGCCGCGACCGACGCCAAGCGCATCAAGGATGCGTACCAGGGCAAGCTCGTGGGTTTGGCAGGCAACGGCGCTCAACTCGCGGAAGCGATCGCCGCCTACGAGCAGATCTCCGATCTGATGGGCAAGTTGGGGTCGTTCGCGGGGCTCTTGTACGCGGCCAACCAGGCCGATCAGACGCGCGCGAAATTCTACGGCGACGTCTCGGAAAAGCTGACGCGGATCTCGACCGATCTCATTTTCTTCGAACTCGAACTCAATCAGATCGACGAAGGCACCCTCGCGCCCTCGTTGGCAAATCCGCAGCTCGCGCGCTTCAAGCCGTGGATCGAGGACTTGCGCAAGGAGAAGCCCTTCCAGCTCGACGAAAAGATCGAGCAGCTTTTCACGGAGAAGAGCCAGACCGGGCGCGGCGCATTCGGCCGTCTGTTCAGCGAGACGATGACCGGCCTCCGCTTCGAGGTCGCGGGTGAGCCGCAGCCGATGGCGCTAGAGGCGACCCTCAACCTGCTGTCCGACACCGCCGAGCCCCGCCGTCACGCCGCGGCGGAGGCCCTCTCCAAGGTCTTCAAGGACAACATCCGGCTCTTTACGCTCATCACCAATACGCTCGCCAAGGACAAGGAGATCTCGGATCGCTGGCGCGGCTTCAAGGATGTCGCCGACAGCCGCCACCTTGCCAACCGCGTCGAGGCGCCGGTGGTGGACGCGCTGGTTGAAAGCGTGCGGCAGGCCTATCCGCGTCTGTCTCATCGCTATTACGCGATGAAGGCGCGCTGGCTTGGCATGGACAAGCTCTCGCATTGGGATCGCAACGCGCCTCTGCCCGACAAGCCGGAGCAGGTGTTCACGTGGCCCGAAGCCCAGAGCATCATCCTCAAGGCCTACGGCGCGTTCGCGCCCGATATGGCGAGCCTCGCCAAGGAATTCTTCGACAAGGGCTGGATCGACGCTCCGCTGCGCGAAGGCAAGGCGCAGGGCGCATTTTCGGCCGCGACCGTTCCCTCGGTCCATCCCTATGTTCTGATGAACTATCAGGGCAAGCCCCGGGATGTGATGACCCTCGCCCATGAGCTGGGTCACGGCGTGCATCAGATGCTGGCCCGCGAGCAGGGCCCCCTGCTGGCCCCGACGCCGCTGACGCTAGCGGAAACCGCATCGGTCTTCGGCGAGATGCTGACCTTCCGCGCTCTGCTCGCCGAGACGAAGAGTCCGCGCGAGAAGAAGGCGATGATCGCCGGCAAGGTCGAGGACATGCTGAACACGGTCGTGCGCCAGATCGCGTTCTACCAGTTCGAGCGTAAGGTCCATGAAGGCCGCCGCAAGGGCGAGCTGACGACCGACCAGCTCAACGAGTTCTGGCTCGACGTGCAGAAGGAGAGCCTGGGCCCGGCCATCGAGCTGAAGCCGGGGTATGAGGTCTACTGGGCCTACATCCCGCACTTCATCAATTCGCCGTTCTACGTCTACGCCTATGCCTACGGCGATTGCCTCGTGAACTCGCTCTATGGCCTCTACAACGAGGCGCATCCGGATTTCGTGACGAAGTATTTCGATCTTCTGCGCGCGGGCGGCTCGAAGCATCACTCCGAGCTGCTGGCCCCGTTCGGGCTCGATGCCGCCGATCCGACCTTCTGGTCGAAGGGCCTGAAGGTCATCGAGGGCATGATCGACGAGCTGGAGGCGATGGAGACCGCCGCCTAGTCTTTGGTACACGGTCGCCCCTGACATAACAGCCCAAGGCTTGACGCCAAGCCTTGGGCTGACGAATGGCCGCGGCCGATGTCAAGACGGAACCGTGCCGCAATACCTCAATTTGTCCGCTGACAAGGTTTTGAAAACGGGCGTATAAGCGCCAAAACTTGCTGCTCCGCAGCGCAGTGGAAGAGGCCAGATCGTGGCACGGCCCAAAGCCACCGAAACCGGTGGCGATCAAGGCGAGAAATCGCACGACGCGCACTTTTGGACGCTGGTCGTGGGATCCGTCGGGGTCGTATACGGCGATATCGGCACCAGTCCCCTGTACGCGTTCCGCGAAGCCGTCCACGCAGCGAGCGGCGGCAGCCCCGCCAACTCGGAAGCGGTCTTCGGCGTCCTCTCGCTCATTTTCTGGGCGCTGATTCTGATCGTCACGCTGAAGTACGTGATCGTTCTTCTGCGCGCGGACAATAAAGGCGAGGGTGGCACGTTCGCGCTTATGGCCCTTGGCCAGCAGGTGGCCAAGCGCAGCTCGCCGCTGCTCCTCGCGTTGGGCATTGCCGGCGCGTCATTCTTCTACGGAGACGCGGTCATCACGCCGGCCATCTCGGTTCTCTCGGCCGTCGAAGGCCTGAAGTTGGTCTCGCCGGTATTCGAACCCTGGGTGTTGCCGATCGCCCTGGTCGTCATCATTGGCCTGTTCGCCGTCCAGTCACACGGAACGGCGCGCGTCGCGCAGTTTTTCGGGCCCCTGACTATTCTCTGGTTCCTGTCGTTGGCGGTCGGCGGACTGCTGCACATCTTCGACAATCCCGGCGTTATCGCTGCGCTCAATCCTTGGTACGGGCTCAAGTTCCTGCTGACGCACGGGCTGCTCGCATTCACCGTGCTCGGCCTCGTCTTCCTCGCGGTGACGGGCGCGGAAGCGCTCTATACCGATCTTGGCCACTTCGGCCGGAAACCGATCCAGATCGCGTGGCTCGGCTTCGTGTTCCCGTGCCTGATGCTGAACTATCTCGGCCAGGGCGCGCTCGTCCTCACGAACGCGGAAGCGCTCGAGAACCCGTTCTACCGCCTCTATCCGGAGTGGGCGCTCGTGCCGATGGTCATCCTGGCCACTTGCGCCACGGTCGTCGCGAGCCAAGCCGTCATCACAGGCGCTTTCTCGCTCGCCCGCCAGGCCATCCAGTTGGGGCTGCTGCCGCGCTTTTCCATCAAGCACACCTCTGAAAGCATGGCCGGGCAGATCTACCTGCCGCGCGTGAACTGGCTTCTCATGATCGGCGTGGTTTTGGCGGTCATCACCTTCAAGAGCTCGTCGCACCTTGCCTCGGCCTACGGCGTCTCGGTCACGGCCGCGCTCGTCATCGACACGCTGATGGCTTTCTTCGTCGTGTGGAAGTACTGGAACTGGCCGCTCTGGAAGGCCGCCGGACTCATGATCCCGCTCCTGCTGATCGAGCAGACCTTCTTTGCCGCCAACATCCTGAAGCTGTTCGAGGGCGCCTGGGTGCCGCTCGCCATCGCCGGCGCGCTGGCCCTCATCATGTTCACCTGGGTGCGCGGCTACCGCATTCTCCTCAAGATCACGCGCCGCAACGAAGCGGATCTGGATTGGCTCGTCCGCAAGCTCGAGGCAAAACCGCCGGTGCGCGTACCGGGTACGGCCGTGTTCCTGTCATCGGACGTCAATGCCGCGCCGACCGCGCTCATGCACAACCTGAAGCACAACCGCATCCTGCATGAGCGCAACATCGTGCTGTCGATCCGCACCGAGGATACCCCGCGCGTGCCGCGTCACGAGCGCGTCGCGATCGACCGGTCGAGCGAAACCTTCATCAAGGTCGTGGCGTCGTACGGCTTCATGGAAACGCCGAGCATTCCGAAAATCATGGAAAGCTGTCGCCGCAAGGACCTCAACATCGATATTGGAGGAACCTCGTTCTTCCTCTCCCGCCGCTCGCTGCGATCGACGACGCGGTCGGAAATGCCCCGCTGGCAGGAGAAGCTGTTCATCTGGCTGGCGCGAACGGCCGAGGACGCGACGACCTACTTCCAGATCCCGACCGACCGCGTGGTCGAGGTCGGCACCCAAGTCGCTGTCTAGCCTGCTCGCCGTCTAACCCCGCTCAGGCGGCATCGGCCTTCGGCACTCCGATCAGTGGGGCCGGCCGCCCGAAAAGATAGCCCTGCACACTTCCGCATCCGCGACTGCGCAGGAATTCGAACTGCTCCGTTGTTTCCACGCCCTCTGCGAGAACTGGAATTTCAAGCGCATTGCCCAAAGCGAGCACAGCGAGCATGACCGCGCGCGCCTGCACGTCTTTTTCGATGCCGTCGATGAAGGATTTGTCGAGTTTGATCTTGTCGAAATTGAAGGCCCGCAGCGTCGACAGGGACGAGTAGCCGGTTCCGAAATCGTCGATGGCGACCGACACCCCGAGAGACTTGATGCGGTTAAGCACATGGATGGCTCTTTCCGGATCCAGCATCAAGGAAGTCTCGGTGGTCTCGAGCTCGAGTCGGGACGGCGGGAGACCGGTTTCAGCCAGGATCTGCTCCACGATTTCGGGAAGATCGATCTGGTGAAGCTGGACTGCCGACAAGTTGACGGCGACGGTGAGATGGTCGCCCCAGTCCTTGGCCGCCTCGCAGGCCGCGCGCAACACCCACTCGCCGATCGGCACGATGAGCCCGGTTTCTTCCGCGAGGTGGATGAAGTCGAGCGGCGAGATGTACCCGCGCTCGGGGTGACGCCAGCGCAGCAGCGCTTCGTATCCCGTCACGCTTTGCGTCGAAACATCGATTTGCTTTTGGTAGTGCAGCTCGAACTGCCCGAGCGTCATCGCGTCCCTAAGGTCGCTGATGATCTTGCGTCTGTTGCGGACGATCTCGTCCATGGCCTCGGCGTAGAAGCACACGGTATCGGCCCGCGATCCCTTGGCGCGGTACATGGCCAGATCGGCATTGTTCATGAGCTGGGTGGCGGACTTGGCATGCTCGGGAAACAGGGCGATGCCGATGCTGGCGCCGCACACCACATCGATTTGATCCAGGCTCACGGTCGAGAACAGCGGTTTCTCGATGCGTTCGGCAAATTCCAAGGCTTCTTCGCGGCCAGTGACCCTCCGGAGCGCAACGAACTCGTCTCCGCCCAGGCGCGCCAGAAATTCACCGTCGCGCAGCACGCCAAGCATACGCTCCGAGAGTGCGCGGAGCACGGTGTCTCCCGCGGCATGGCCATGGAGGTCGTTCACTTCCTTGAAACGGTTGAGGTCGACGGCAATCAGCGCGAGCTGGTTTGAGCCGCGAAGATCGGCAATTTCTGAGTCGATCTGCTCCAGCAACGCGGCGCGGTTTGCGAGCCCGGTCAGCGAGTCGGTCTTCGCCAGTGTTGCGATGCGCCGTTCCTGCTCCAGCCGCGGCCGGATGTCTCGCAGGGCGTAGACGCGAAAGTTCCCCCCATCGGCCTTCCCGGCCTCGGTGTGAAGCGCGATCTCGACTGGAATTTCTTCGCCATTGGCGATTTTAAGAAGACCTCGGTCGATCACTCCTTCGCCGAGCGTGCTCGGATCGAAGCCGGCGGCGCTTGCCGGCCGCCCGATGAGGTTCTCACGCGACAAGCCGCTCAACCGCTCGAATGCACCGTTCACGTCGGCAATCAGGCCGCCCTGCGTAATGATCATGCCGTCGGCTGAACTGCTCGCGAGATGGCGCAAGCGCGATGAAGCCTGGTTTCGCATTCCGGCGTCCAGGACATGACTGATCCATACGATACCCACGACGAGAAGCGCGACGCCGGCCACGGCGAAGGCCAGAAATTCCCGCGCATTCGTACTCGTTGTCGTCCCGTCGGTCGCCGCGAATGGCGTAATGGTCATCGCGGCCATGCCGCCGAAATGCAATCCGACAACTGCGACAACGATAAGGGCGCTGGCGGCGAGCTGCGATTGCTTGGGATTGGAAAGTTCCGCTTGTTGGAAGGCCAGCGCGGAGCAGGTCATGACCCACGCGATCGAGAAGGCCAAATAGGAGGCGCTCCAGGTAATTACAGCGTCCACGGAGAATGCGTCCATGCCCACGTAATGCATGACGGCAACGCCGGCGCCGAACACGACACCACCTAGTTCGGTTGCGCCTGAGAACCGCTGTGTTCCGATCCAGAAGCCTGCGATGCTGCTGAACACGATGAGCAAGAGCGAGAGCGCCGTAAGTTCGGGCTCGTACCCGACCGGCGTTTGCGGCTCGAACGCCAGCATTGCCACGAAATGCGTACACCAGATGCTGGATCCGGCGGCGATGGCTCCGAGCATGGTCCACGCCTGGGAAAAGCTGACGTCGCGCGCCATCGCACGCCTCAGTAGACTGATCGAAGTCCACGCACCGAGCGCGCATATGAGCGCGGCGAGGCCAACAAGCAGAATATTGTGATCGTTAACAAGACACGTGATGATGCGCATGACACTCTACACAGCGACCCAGGCGGGTCCCGTGTAGAGCAAAAAAGTAAAAATCAAATCTGATGTGGACGGATTATTAATCTCGTCCTAGCGCGTCGCTCAGTCCTGCTGGGCCCGCTCAATCCTGCCGGGCCGGTGTGAGATTGACGCTTTCGCCGCAGCCGCAGGCGCCCGACTGGTTCGGGTTGTTGAACACGAACGTCGAGGACAGCTTCTCGGTCTTGTAGTCCATCTCGGTGCCGAGCAGATACAATACGGCCTGCGGATCGACGATGACCCGCGCGCCATCCTGTTCGACGACTTCGTCGAATTTCTCAATTCTGTCGGCCCAGGTCATGGTGTATTCCATGCCCGCGCAGCCGCCCTTCTTCACGCCGATCTTGAGGCCGGCGATCTCCGGCCCCTTGGACGCCATGATGGCGCGCACGCGGTCGGCGGCGCGCGGCGTCAGCGTCATAACCTTGGGGCGGGGGCGGCGCTGAGGCGTCGTGGCCCCGGGCGTCGCGAGATGGGATGCGGTCTGGTCGGTCATGTCTGTGCTGCTGTCCTGGTTCAAGGCCAAGATGTCACGGAGAAGCGTTCAAGCCACAATATAGCGTGCGCCGGGCTCGTTTGCGAGTGTCCGGTCCGCGACAGCCTCCCTTACCTTTATTCTTTCCGCCAGGGAGGAGTGGGCTCGTGGCTCCTGCCCGCCGTTTAAAGTTCGAAAGCCCCTCACCCTAACCCTCTCCGCGTCCATGCGGAGCATGGCTCCGCCATGACGGAGAGGGAATGGCGGCTCCCCTTCCGGGTGCACACTACACCTTCACGTCTCCCCTTGGGGAGAGGTCGCGCAGCGCGAGCTGCGCGGGTGAGGGGGCAAGCTACAGGCACGACCTCAGAACATATTGAGGGCCAGGCGGGCCTCATCCGACATGCGGCTCTGGTCCCACGGCGGATCGAAGGTCAGGGTCACGGTCGTGCCGCTGATGCCCGGCACCGAATTGACGGCATCCTCGACCCACTTCGGCATCTCCCCGGCCACCGGGCAGCCCGGCGCCGTCAGCGTCATTTCGACGGCGACCTCGCGGTCGTCGCTGATGTCGATCTTGTAGATCAGGCCAAGCTCGTAGATGTCCGACGGGATCTCGGGATCGTAGACGGTCTTGAGCGCAGCCACGATGTCGCTCGTCAGCCGGTCGAGTTCTTCCGGTGGCAAGGCCGAGGCCTGCGCGCCGGTCGCGTCCGAGGAAACGGCCTCGGCCGCCGGCTTGGCGTCGTCAGCCGCCGGCTGAGGGGCATGAGCCGCCGGCTTAGCGTGTGTGTCCAAATCTGTCATGGCGGTACCCGCCTGTCTTTCTCAACTGAAGCGTCGGTTACGCGAAGAAGTCCTTGGCCCGCAGCAGAGCGGCCGCCAGCGCATCCACCTCCGCCTTGGTATTGTACATCGCGAACGAGGCCCGGCACGTCGCCGAAACGCCGAGGCGCTCCATCAGCGGTTGCGCGCAGTGGTGCCCCGCCCGGATGGCGATGCCTCCGCGATCGATGATCGTCGAAACGTCGTGCGGGTGGAGCCCGTCGATCGAGAACGAGATGATCGCGCCCTTGTTCTTTGCCGTGCCGTGAATGGTGAGCCCGGGAACCTCGGCCAGCCGCGCGGCGGCATAGGAGCCGATTTCGGCCTCGTGGCGTGCGATCCGGTCACGGCCGGTCTGCATGATGTAGGAAAGCGCCGCCCCCAATCCAACCGCCTCGACAATGGCTGGCGTGCCGGCCTCGAAGCGATGCGGAGGCTTGGCGTAGGTGATCCGGTCGACCTCGACCACCTCGATCATCTCGCCGCCGCCCTGGTAGGGCGGCATCCGGTCGAGGTGCTCCTTCTTGCCGTAGAGCACGCCGATGCCCGATGGCCCATAAGTCTTGTGGCCGGTGAACACGTAGAAATCGGCGTCGAGATCCTGCACGTCCACCGCCATGTGAACGGCGGCCTGGCTGCCGTCGACCAGCACGGGGATGCCGCGCGAATGCGCGATCTCGATGACCTCCTTGATCGGTACGATCGTGCCGAGCACGTTGGACATGTGCGTCAGTGCCACGATCTTGGTCCGCGACGTCAGAAGCCGCTCGAACTCCTCGATCAGGAACTCGCCCGTATCCGAGATCGGCGCCCACTTGAGCACCGCGCCGCGGCGCTCGCGATGGAAATGCCAAGGAACGATGTTCGAGTGGTGCTCCATGATGGAGAGCACGATCTCGTCACCTTCCCCGATCTCGATCGCGCCGAACGACGACGCCACGAGATTGATCGCATCCGTCGCATTGCGCGTGAAGATGATCCGGTCGGCCGAGGGCGCGTTGAGAAACCGGCGCGCCGTTTCGCGTGCATCCTCGAAGTGCTGGGTTGCCGTGTTCGAGAGATAGTGCAGGCCGCGATGCACGTTCGCGTATTCGAAGCGATAGGCATGGTCCATCGCTTCGATGACGGACTGGGGCTTTTGCGCCGACGCACCGTTGTCGAGATAGACGAGCGGCTTCCCGTAGACCTCGCGATAGAGGATCGGGAAGTCGGTGCGCACGCGTTCCACGTCGAACGCCGTACTGGCGACGGCGCGCGAGCCGTGCTCGGCGTTGCCTGCCGAAGCCGCGTCGCGGGTGCCAGTGTCGCGAGTCCCAGCCATGTCGCGCGAGTCCGTCGTCATGTGTCGGTCCTTCTGTCCAGGCATGCGGGACGGCCTCAGGCCGCGCCCGCCTCATCCGCAAGCCACAGCTGTGCGAGCGTGCGCAGTGCATCCTGCACGCCGGCCGGCTCCGCCTTGTCGATCGCTTCGCCGACGAAGCTTTCGATCAGCATCGCCAGCGCTGCGGGACGCGGAATGCCGCGCGACTGCAGGTAGAACACGAGATCGGGGTCGATCTCCGCCACCGTGCTGCCGTGTCCGCAGACCACGTCGTCGGCGTAGATCTCGAGCTCGGGCTTGCTGTCGAACTCCGCATCCGGCGACAGCATCAGCGCCTGCGCCATCTGCTTGCCGTCGGTCTTCTGCGCATCCGGGCGCACGATAACCTTGCCCTGGAACACGCCGCGCGCCTGATCGGCCAGCACGCTCTTGACCAGTTCGCGGCTCGTGCAATGCGGCACGGCATGATCGACCACCAGCGTGACGTCGGCGTGCCCGCGCCCGCGCAAGAGCTGCGCCGCGCCGAGATCGAACGTCGAATGCTGGCCGCGGAAGGTCACCGAGAGATCGTTACGCGTGAGGCCTTCGCCGATCACCAGCTGGAACGGACGATAGCTGGTGTTGGTGCCAAGCCGGGCCACGGTGCGGCCAAGATGGATCGAGCCCTCCTTGTTGTTGATCACGGTCACATGCACGACCTCGGCGCCTTCGCCGATGTCGAGCTGCGTGAGCGTGTTGACCTGGCGCGCCGCCTTCGGCGCCATGTGGCATTCGATCAGCACGACCTTGGCGCCCTTGCCGATGCGAACGACGTTGCGCGTGACCGTGGTGCGCGGCGCGGCGTCGTCATGGGCGAAAATGAGCGCGATGGGCGTTTCGATCTCGCGGCCGGCCGCGATGTCGAGCACCGCGCCGTCCGAGAACAGCGCCGTATTGAGCGCGAGCGTCGCCTCGGTCACGTGCTGGCTGACCTCGGAGATCTCGTGTTCGAGCCATGCCGGCGGATGATCGGCCAGCGCGGCCAGGAACGGCCGCTCGGACTCGGACAGCTTCGACAGCCCGTTCTCCGCGACGCCGATCCCGTCCATGAAGATCGCGAACGCCTGCGAAACGTCGAGACCCGGCAACGCATCGCGCACCGAGGCGGCGATGGCGCGGGGGTCGTGCGATGCGCGCCCAGTCGCCGCGAGCGGAAACGCCTCGCGCATGGCGGCGCGCAGGTCCGTGTACTTCCACTCTTCCACGCGGCGGTGCGGCAGGCCTTCCGCCGCGAAAGCGCCGATGGCCGCGCGGCGAAGCTGCCGCAACCAGTCGCCGCCCGGAAGCCGCGGCTCGACCGACGGGAAAGCTTCCGCCAGCGCCGTTTCGGCCTTGGTCTTGAGCACCTGGACGGGCGCGGGGCGCCCGGCCGGTTGCGTCTTGAGTTGAGGGGCGCTGCTCATTGTTATGCTGCCTTGCCCTGATAGCTTGTGTAGCCGGACTTCTCGAGTTCGAGCGCCAGTTCCTTGCCGCCCGACGCCTGGATCTTGCCGTCGGCAAGCACGTGCACGCGGTCCGGCACGATGTAGTTCAGAAGCCGCTGGTAGTGCGTGATCACCAGCATCGCGCGATCGGGGCTACGCAGCGCGTTGACGCCGTCCGCCACGATCTTGAGCGCGTCGATGTCGAGCCCGCTGTCGGTCTCGTCGAGCACGCACAGCGTCGGCTCGAGAACGGCCATCTGCAGGATCTCGGCGCGCTTCTTTTCGCCGCCCGAGAAGCCGACGTTCACCGGCCGCTTCAGCATGTCCATGTCGATGTTGAGATCGGCGGCCTTGCCGCGCACCAGCTTCAGGAACTCGGGCGTGGTCAGCTCGGGCTGGTCGCGCTTCTTGCGCAGCGCGTTGGCGGCCGTGCGCAGGAAGGTGAGACCGGCGACGCCGGGAATTTCCATCGGATACTGGAACGCCAGGAACACGCCCTTGGCGGCGCGCTCGTCGGGTTGGAGATCGATCAGGCTCTCGCCGTTCCAGGTCACGTCGCCCCCGGTCACTTCGTAGCCGGCGCGGCCCGCGAGTACGTGCGCGAGCGTGGACTTGCCCGATCCGTTCGGACCCATGATGGCGTGCACTTCGCCCTTCGGCACGGTCAGCGAAAGCCCCTTGAGGATCTCCTTGTCCTCGTCCTCGAGCTTTACCTGCAAATTCTTGATCTCAAGCATTTCTTCTCAACTTTCGTCCAAACTGGCCCTTCGGCTTCCGCCGAATCGATCTGTCATCCTTCAACGTGCGTGAGGCGCGTTAGCATCACACCCGGCGGAATTCCGCCGAGCCACACTGTTCACTCCCATGCGGCGTTGACACCCCAATCGCGCCCCGGCAGGAAGCAGCTGATGGAATCCGCGACCGGGGGAGATTTCGAATGCGCCTCGTACTGGTAAGCGCCGCAATCCTTGCGCTCGGCACCTTCGCGCCGGCGAAGGCGGAGAGCGTGCTTCATCTGATCTCGCCCTGCGCGCCCGCCGACGTCCTGGGATTTGGATTTAGCGGCTTCAAGGGATCGAGTCCGGTCTTCGTCGACGGCAAGCCGATGGGTGAGCTCGCCGTATGCGACGCCAAGTCCTTCCGGCTCGCTCCCGGCAAGCACAACATCCGTGTCAAGTTGGCCGGCAAGAGCGACTATGGCATTTCGAGCGATGCGGGAATGGACGTAACCTTGACGGCCCAACCGGCCTACCTCGTCATGACGAGCGATAACTTCGCGTCCGCCTCGCTCGTCAGCGAAGCGCGTGGCCAGGACTATCTGAGCGGCGTCCGCAAGGCCAAGGGACGCTAGCAATTCCAGGGCCAAGGAGCCAACATCCGCATGACCCGCGAGCACATGCGCTAGCGTACTCTTTCCGGACCCGTTCGGGCCCATGATGGCGTGCATCTCGCCTTTGGGCACGGTCAGCGAAAGCCCCTTGAGGATCTCCTTGTCCTCGTCTTCGAGCTTCACCTGCAAATTCGTGATCTCAAGCATTGACTCGTCCTTTGGATTCTTCGGCCAATCTGTCGGCCTCTGTGTATGTGGCCACCAGCTCAATTAGACCGATGATGTTTGCATTGAATTCCTGAAGCCCCTCAGCCGGAATCCAATATTCTTCGTGCTCTCGTCTGCCGACGATCTTTCTCTCGAAGCGGTCGAGATAAGATTTGCGGACTTTGAACCGAGTGACGAAGCCCTTTTTGTCTCCGCTCTTCGTGTTCCAATCTCGGGCGATCTGCGTCGCGTAGCCTTCGTTGGTCACCGGATAGAATATAGGCTGCTCCTGCAATCTCGGCGGCCATGCGCGCCAACCCGCCTCGGCAATCAGTTCCAACTCCCTAGTTCCCGTTGGTCGCCATAACGTGACCAGTTCCTCATCCATTCAAATCACGCCTCCAACTTCGTCATGGCCGCGCAGGCGGCCATCCACGCAAGTCGCCGCGCGTGCAACGCATCGGAGAGCGCACCCATGTGGAAACGTGTCGTGGGTCCCGGCCTTCGCCGGGATGACGTTAGTGGGTGGGCGAGCGCCGTGGTCATTAGCCGACACTCCCCTCCAAGCTCACGCCGATGAGCTTCTGCGTCTCCGCCATGAACTCCATCGGCAGCTGCTGCAGCACGTCGCGCACGAAGCCGTTGACGACCAGCGCCACCGCTTCTTCAGCCGAAAGCCCGCGCTGCTGGCAATAGAACAGCATGTCGTCCGAGATCTTCGACGTCGTCGCCTCGTGCTCGAAATGCGCGCTCGAGTTCTTGGCCTCGATGTAGGGCACGGTGTGCGCCCCGCACTTGTCGCCGATCAGCAGCGAGTCGCAGTTCGTGAAGTTGCGCGCGCCCGTCGCCTTGCGATGCGCCGAGACGAGCCCGCGATAGGTGTTCTGCGAGTGGCCGGCCGCGATGCCCTTCGAGATGATGCGGCTCGACGAGTTCTTGCCGAGATGGATCATCTTGGTGCCGCTGTCGACCTGCTGGCGGCCGTTCGAGATCGCGATCGAGTAGAACTCGCCGCGGCTGTTATCGCCGCGCAGGATGCAGGACGGATACTTCCACGTGATCGCCGAGCCGGTCTCGACCTGCGTCCACGAGATCTTCGAGTTGTGGCCCCGGCAGTCGCCGCGCTTGGTGACGAAGTTATAGATGCCGCCCTTGCCGTCCTTGTCGCCCGGGTACCAATTCTGCACCGTTGAATACTTGATCTCGGCGTCGTCGAGCGCGATCAGCTCGACCACGGCCGCGTGCAACTGGTTCTCGTCGCGCATCGGCGCCGTGCAGCCCTCGAGGTAGGACACATACGAGCCCTTCTCCGCGATGATGAGCGTGCGCTCGAACTGCCCCGTATCCTTTTCATTGATGCGGAAATAGGTCGAAAGCTCCATCGGGCAGCGCACACCCTCCGGCACATAGACGAACGAGCCGTCGGAGAATACGGCCGCGTTGAGCGCTGCATAGAAGTTGTCGCCCTGCGGCACGACCGAGCCGAGGTACTTCTTGATCAGCTCGGGATGCTCGCGCACGGCTTCCGAGATCGAGCAGAAGATGACGCCGGCCTTGGCCAGCTCCGCCTTGAACGTCGTCACGACGGAGACGCTGTCGAATACGGCGTCCACCGCCACGCGCGCGCCCTCGACGCCGGCGAGCACGGCCTGCTCCTTCAGCGGAATGCCGAGCTTGGCATAGGTTTCGAGGAGCTGCGGATCGACGTCGGCGAGGCTCTTCGGCCCCTCGGTGCCTTTCGGCGCCGAATAGTAATAAAGGTTTTCGAAGTCGATCTTCGGATAGCTGACCTTGGCCCACGACGGCTCGATCATGTTGCGCCAGCGCGCATACGCCTCCAGCCGCCAGTCGAGCATCCACTGCGGCTCGCCCTTCTTCTCCGAGATGAAGCGCACGGTGCTCTCGTCGAGGCCGCGCGGCGCACGAACCGACTCGATTTTGGTCTCGAACCCGTACTTGTATTGATCGACGTCGATCTGGCGAACCTGGTCGATCGTCTCTTGAACTGCTGCCATTCAATCCACCTGTTGTGCGCGGCCCGGGGCCGCCTCGTGAAACCCAATTATGCAGCGAGCGATGCGCCGCCATGAATCTTCCGCCATGCGGCGAGAAAGGCCGCGATGTCGTCCTCTGTAGTCTCGGGCCCGAGGCTGATCCGGATCGCGCCGCGCGCAATCTCGGGTGCAAGCCCCATCGCCGATAGAACCGTGCTTGCCCCGACTTTGCCGGACGAGCAGGCCGAACCCGCGCTGACGGCGACGCCCATGAGATCGAATTTGATAATGAGCGTTTCCGCCGAGACGCCCTCGACCGCAATCGACGACGTGTTCGGCAGCCGCCGCGAACCCGCTCCGATGACGACCGCGTGCGGCGTCATGCGAAGCACGTCGGCTTCGAGCCGGTCGCGCAACGCCGCCACCCGCGAAGCGGATTTCAGATCGTCGAGCGCGGCCCGCGCCGCAGCGCCGAACCCGGCGATGGCCGCGACGTTCTCGGTGCCGGCCCGCCGGCGCATTTCCTGGCCGCCGCCTGCGATCAAAGGCGCAAGGGGCGTATTTCCGCTGACGACAAGCGCACCGACGCCCTTGGGGCCGCCCATCTTGTGCGCCGAAAGGCTGAGCGTCGTTACGCCGAGCGTCGGAAAATCGATCGGGATTCGCCCCGGAGCCTGCACCGCGTCGCAATGGATCCGCGCGCCGTGCCCCGTCGCCCAAAGTCCGGCCTGCGCCACGTCCTGGACGATGCCCGTTTCGTTGTTGGCCATCTGCAATGCGATCAGCAGTCCCGGTCCGTTCACACCCTGGCCGTCTTCGGCGGCCGCGACATCCACGGCGCCGTCCTGCGCAACCGGCAGCGCGACGACCGGACGTCCGCGCGCCGCTGCAACCTGGGCCGCTGGTGCGCGAACGGAGTCATGCTCGACGTCCGCCACCGCGATCCGCTCCCACGGCTGCGAAAGGGCCCATACGTTGGCTTCGGTCGCGCCACTGGTGAACACGACCTCAGCCGGGCGCGCGTTGACGAGCTGAGCGACCGCCTCGCGCGCCTCGTCGATGAGCGCGCGTGCGCGGCGGCCTTCGCCGTGCACGCTCGACGCATTCCCGAACACGTCGAGCGCGGCCACGACGGCCTCGCGCGCCGCCGGGCGCAGAGGCGCCGAAGCGTTATGATCGAGATATGTGCGCGCCACGCTCACTGCGTCGGCCCCTCCACGTTTGAAACGGCTACCGGTGCAAGACGCGGGGAGCGCCCCACGGCCTCGGCGGGAATGCCGTCGAGCACGTCGGTCAGGCTTACGCCCGCGAGAAACGATTCGATGCGGTCGCCGAGCGCGCTCCAGAGATCGTGCGTGAGGCAACGGCTCTCGCCGAGGCACCCCGCCGCCTGTTCGCCGAAGCAGCGCGTCATGCGCGTGCCTTCTTCCACCGCCGACATGATCTCGGCGACGAAGATCTCACCGGGTGCCCGGCCGAGCTTGTAGCCGCCGTGGCGGCCGCGAACGCTATCCACGAGACCCGCGCGCCGCAGCTTGAGGAAAAGCTGCTCGAGGTAGTCGAGCGAGATGCGCTGGCGCTGCGCGATGGCCGAAAGGGGCACGGACGCGCCGTTCCCGTATTTGGCGAGATCGGCCATCGCCATGACCGCGTAGCGGCCTCTCGTATTGAGTTCCATCTCGTCACCGCTCGGACTGTGGGCCCAGCGTGGGCTCATACTGCTTGCAACTGACTACCGGTCGTGTGCTAAGAGACGCCACACGCCGGTAACGATGGCCCGAAAGTCGGCCGCAACGCGGTCATTCTTTCGAACCGTTCTAAACTTGTAAGCGGAATATGAAAATTCCGAGCGGGGAAATCAAGCATTCTCTTGGGAACATCCGCGTGAAGTGTCGATAACGCGCACCCAGGCCGAAAATTACCCGCTCCGGCCCTTGCAACCCTTCTGATTTTGGACACGAAGCAGGACCTATGCCCGAGCTGATCATCAATGGGCCTGCGGGCCGCATCGAAGCCCGCTACCACCACGAGCCCGCCAACGACAGCCCGATTGCGCTTATCCTGCATCCCCACCCGCAGTTCGGCGGGACGATGAACAATCAGGTGGTCTACAGCCTCTATTATACGTTCGCGCAGCGCGGGTTCTCGGTCCTCCGCTTCAACTTCCGCGGTGTCGGCCGCAGCCAGGGTTTCTGGGATGGCGGCCCGGGCGAGCTGGCGGATGCCGCATCGGCCCTCGATTGGCTCCAGATCGTCAAGCCGGATGCGAAGTACTGCTGGATCGCCGGCGTATCGTTCGGCACCTGGATCGCCATGCAGCTTCTGATGCGCCGTCCCGAGATCGACGGCTTCATCTGCGTCGCCCCGCCGTCCAACCTGTACGACTTCTCGTTCCTCGCCCCGTGCCCGTCCTCGGGACTGATGGTCAACGGCGACAAGGATCGCGTCGTGCCGTCGAACTCGGTTGCCGAGCTGACGGGCAAACTGAAGACGCAGCGCGGCATCAAGATCGACCACGAGATCATCCCCGGCGCGAACCACTTCTTCGAGAACAAGACGGAAGATCTCCAGACCGTCGTCGGCGGCTATCTCGACATGCGTCTCGCCAAGGCCATTGCCGATCGCGAAGCGCAGAAGGATCGCGAGAAGGAGCGGGAAGCCGCCCGCGAGCGCGAGCGTGAACGCGAGCGCGAGGAAGCGACCCGCGGCGTAGCCGAAGCCGCTGACGACAGCGACGACGAATAGGCCAATGGCCAACTGGAGCTAAAACCTCCGACGCACTAGGATCCTCGCGATAAGCATCGCGAGGGTTCCGTGATTCCAGCCAGCAATACGGTTCCCTACACGGCCCGCCCTTGGGTTACGGGATGCCTGATCGCGCTGTGCGTGCTGGTCTTCGTCTATCAGCTGACGCTGTCGGCTGCGGCGCAGGAAGCCTTCTTCCGCGCCTACGCGCTGGTGCCCGCGCGCTTCACCGATGGTTCTTGGAGCGCGTCGCAGGGTCTCGCGCGCTGGGACCTCACGCCGTTTCTCACGAGCATGTTCCTGCACGGCGGGTTCATGCACATCCTGTCGAACCTCTGGACGCTCTGGGTGTTCGGACCCGCGCTGGAGGATCGGCTCGGGCCGGGACGGTTCCTCGCGCTCTACCTCGTGTCGGGGCTTGCCGCCGGCCTCATGCACGTCGTCTTCAATTATTCGTCGCCCGTGCCGACCATCGGCGCATCGGGCGCCATCGCCGGCGTGATCGCCGCGTACGCACGCCGCTTCCCCTACGCCTGGGTGAATATTCTGCAGCCCATCGTCATCGTGCCGGTCTTCTTCATGATGCCCGCACTTTTGTTCGCCGGGTTCTGGTTCCTGTCGCAGGTGATGCAGGCGGCCGGATCGCTCGCGCTCCCGGCCGGCGCAGGAGGCATCGCCTGGTGGGCCCACATCGGCGGCTTCGTCGCGGGCTGGATTCTCGTCCGCCGCCTCGCCCCGCAAGCCAACGCGGCCGACGAGGCGAGCGCCGCCGCTCACTCGGCGCTGTGGCCGTGGACGACGTGGATGCGATGGACGCGCTGGTGGTGGCGCCGCTGACGGACCTCAGTGGCCCACCGATCTCAGTGACTCGTCGCTTTGCCGGATCCGAAAACCGCGTTGAAGGCCGAGACGACGACGGCGACAGCCGCGCCGGCGACAAGCCCGACAACCGCTGCGCCGGATGCGCCCGCGAACCACGCGACCACCTCGCCAATGGCCGGCACGGCGTTTCGTGCGGCATCCGATAGCGCATGGAGGACGTGCTCAGGCCCGGCGAAGCCGTATTCTTGCAAGCCGTGCACCAGGATCCCGCCGCCGACCCAAAGCATCGCGACTGTGCCGACGACGCTGAGCAATTGCAGGAACGGCGGCATGCCAAACACCAGACCCCGGCCGATCGGGCCGGAGATCGCCCCGTTTCGGCGCGCCAGCGCCACGCCGAGATCGTCGGCCTTGACGATCAGCGCGACGGCTCCATAGACGCCGACGGTGACCAGCAGCGCGACGACCGCGAGCACGAGCGCCTTGGTCGTGAGATCGGGCACCTCTGTATTGGCCAGCGCAATGGCCATGATTTCGGCCGAGAGAATGAAGTCCGTGCGGATGGCCCCGGCCACGCGCTTGTCTTCGAGCGTCTTCGCATCGACACCCGCAGCCGTCGCATCGACGATGTTGGCGACAGGCGCCGCGGTAACCCAGTGCAGCACCTTCTCGAAGCCTTCGTACGCGAGGTAAAGCCCGCCGAGCATAAGCAGCGGGGTGATCGCGGACGGCAGAAACACGCTGAGAAGGAGTGCTGCCGGCAGCAGGTAGAGCATTTTGTTCTTCAGCGAGCCGAACGCGATCCGGCCCACGATCGGCAACTCGCGCTGGGCTGCGAGCCCTGTGACGTAGCGGGGCGTGACGGCCGCGTCGTCGATCACGACTCCCGCCGTCTTCGCGCCGACCTTCACGGCCTGCGCGGCCGCGTCGTCGACCGTCACGGCGGCGAGCTTGGCCAAGGCCACGACATCATCCAGAAGTGCCAGCAGCCCGCTCATTCCCGTCCCCCGTCTTCTCGTCCCCAGACTTCCCGACCCCAGTCTTCCCGGCTGACATCGCGAAGTCCTATTGCGGCGACATTGCCTTGAACCGTGCAGGCAGAGCAAGCGGGCCATGCGCAAAGCGGCAGCCGGCATCCTTTGGCGCACCGCCCGCGGCAATACTGACGGACATTATCTCGTGGACGGACGCGCCAAAAACGTCAATTCGCGACATCCGCGAGCAAGCCCCCGGTCAGCGGCGTTGTCACGCCCGTCGTGCCGGGAAATGTGATCGGCAGGCCGAGGCGCGAGCGCACGGCGAGGTAGGCCCACGCTTCGGCCTCCACCCCGTCTCCATCGATCCCGAATTCCTCGGCCGGAAGCACGGGCGCCCCGACGCGCTCCGCGATCATGCCGAGCAGTGTCGCATTCTTGCGTCCGCCGCCCGACGCGATCCACAGCTCCGGACGCTGGGGGAGATGGTCGAGCGCTTGCGCGACTGCCGCCGCTGAGAAGGCCGTCAGCGTCGCCGCTCCGTCCTCCGCCGACATCCCGGCAATCGGCGCCGCATCGAAATCGTTGCGATCGAGAGACTTCGGCGGCGGCAATGCGAAAAAGGGCTTCGCCAGCCATCCGCGGACGATGTCCTCGTCAGCGTGGCCGCGCGCGGCCAACTGCCCCCCGATGTCGAACGGGAGACCCGCTTTAGCCTGGCACCAGTCATCGATCATCGCCGACGCCGGACCGGTGTCGAAGGCGATCAACGTTCCGTCAGGCCCGATCCAGGTGACGTTCGCGACACCGCCGAGATTGAGAATGACGAGCGGGCGCTGCGCAATGTCGTCCGCGAGCGCGCGGTGGTAGACGGACGCGAGCGGCGCGCCCTGGCCTCCTGCCGCGACGTCGGCCGACCGGAGATCGTAGACCACGGGACGTCCGCAGAGGCCCGCCAGCAGCGCTCCGTCCCCGAGTTGCACGGTGAGGCCCGCCTCGGGCCGATGCAGCACGGTCTGGCCGTGAAAGCCGATGACATCGATGCTCTCCGGCGGGATGTCATGATCGGCGAGGTAATTCGCCACGGCTTCCCCATGCAGCTCCGTCAGGTAGCGCTCGAGGAGCTTGAGCCGGCCGGGCCGGGCGCTCCGGCTCTGCAGGCCGGCCGCCTCGGCGAGCCCTTCGCGAAGCTGCCCACGGAACGCATCAGAATAAGGGTAGGTGGCCGGAAGTCCGCGCCCCAGCACGCGCTCTCCGTCGGTGTCGAGAACCGCCACGTCAATTCCATCGAGCGAGGTGCCGCTCATGAGGCCCAGGGCGCGCCAAACCTCTCCCTGCTGCTTGCTCATGCGCGTCTCCTCATGCATGGTCCTGCCGAAAAGCGACCCCCCGCCGAAGCCGTCCGGCGACGATCGCGCCGATCGCCGGAGTTTTGGCGGAGACGGCGCGGCGCCGGACAATAAGAAGGTTCCCGCACGCCGTCATGACCAATTTCCGATCCGACTTCCTCAACATTCTGACCGAGCGCGGGTTCATCCACCAGTGCTCCGATGGCGCCGGCGTCGACGAACTGGCGCGCACGGGCAAAGTCGTGGCTTACGTCGGGTACGACTGCACGGCCCCGTCCCTGCATATCGGCCATCTCCTGTCGATCATGATGCTGCACTGGCTGCAGGCGTCGGGCGCGGGCAAACCGATTGCGCTGATGGGCGGCGGCACGACGCGGGTCGGCGATCCGTCCGGCCGCGACGAGACGCGCAAGATCCTGACCCTCGAGACCATCGAGGACAACAAGAACCAGATCAAGACGGTGTTCACGCGGTTCTTGTCGTTCGGTGACGGCAAGGCCGATGCGCTGATGCTCGACAACGCCGAATGGCTGGCCAAGCTCAACTACATCGAGTTCCTGCGCGACGTGGGCCGCCACATGTCGGTGAACCGAATGCTGTCCATGGACTCGGTTAAGCTCCGCCTCGACCGCGAGCAGGAGCTGTCGTTCATCGAGTTCAACTACATGCTGCTGCAGGCCTACGACTACGCAGAGCTTGCTCGCCGCTATGGCTGCAACCTGCAGATGGGCGGTTCCGACCAATGGGGCAACATCGTCACCGGCATCGATCTCGGCCGGCGCATGGGCGTGCCCCACCAGCTCTATGCGCTGACCTGCAACCTTCTGACGACCGCGTCCGGAGCCAAGATGGGAAAGACCGCATCCGGCGCCGTCTGGCTCAACGAAGCCCAACTGTCCGCTTACGACTACTGGCAATACTGGCGCAACACCGAGGACGCGGATGTCGCGCGCTTCCTGAAGCTGTTCACCACGCTCCCACTTGCCGAGGTCGAGAAGCTGGCAGCACTTGGTGGTGCCGAGATCAACGAAGCCAAGAAGATCCTGGCCACCGAGGCGACCGCGCTCATCCACGGCCGCGATAAGGCGACGGCGGCGGCCGAAACGGCGAAGACGACATTCGAGCAAGGCGGCCTCGCCGCCGGCCTGCCGACAGTCGCCATATCGAGGGCGGATCTTGCCGCCACGATCGGCGTCCTTTCGGCGTTCGTCGACGCTGGCCTCGTGGCGTCGACCAGCGAAGCGCGCCGCCAGATCAAGGGCGGCGGTCTTCGCGTCAACGACACCGCGGTCACGGACGAGAAGGCGAAGCTTTCGGAGAGTGATCTCAGCGGCGATGGCGTGATCAAGCTGTCGCTCGGCAAGAAGAAGCACGTGCTTCTGAAGCCCGCCTGAGCCGCGCTGGCGCACTTACTTCTTCTTCGTCCCGCCCGGCGTCGTCTCCGAAGACCAGCCGTCGACCGCGGACCCGCGCTCCGGGTTCGTGCTCGATGCGCGCACGCGCTGCTCGGCGGCAGGGCGCTTCGGCGCCCGCTCCTGAACCTGCGGATTGGGGCTGGTCAGCTCCATGATGCCGCGCAGAATGCCAGGCGTGAACATTGATAGCGGATTGACGATGACTTCCGGCCCTGACATCGGGCCCTGGATCGCATAGGTGATCCCGAACACGCCCTGGCAATCGAAGCCGGCGACAAGAGGCCCGAACAGGGGAATGTCGCATACGGCGGCATTAATGCCCTGCAGCGGAATGTAGGTGCCGCCGAGATTGACTCGCCGGGCATTGAAGTCGACGCGCCCGCGGATCGAAGCGCCCATCAGCGGCCCGCGCAGATAGGAATCGTCCAGCACGAACTGGTCGTGCCCGATCGAGAACGGCACTTCCATGCGTTGGAATTCGAACACCTGCCGCTCCGCCGGCTTCTTCGGCGCGCCGCCCGGCCCGCCCTCGGCGCTCGAATACACCTCGGATATGATCGGGTCTCCGAGCACTCGGAAGTTATCGATCGAGAGAACGCCGCTTTTGTCGACCGCGCCCTGGCCGTCGAGTTTGACCTCGAGCTCCATGCGCCCGCCCTTGATGTTCGGGTAAAGGCCGATCATCTTGAGCATCGACCCGGCATCGCTCGCCTTCGCGTAGGCGATGCGCGGCCCGCCCGGCTTGAGCTCCATCATCACCGGATTTCCGCCTTCGAGCATCCCGTCGGCCTCGAGGGCGACGATCTTGTCGTTGCGCTCGGAGTACTTGATCTTCGTCTTGCGTAAGGAGATTTCGGAATTTCCGATCACGGTGTCGATGTCGGCCGTGAAATCCACGCCCGCCGCGGGATGGCGGGGTTTGATCACGTCTTCCTTGTTACCGAGCGCGAGCATCGAGCGGAAAACGTCCTTTGCCTCGAACGTCGAGCCCTTGGCGGAGATCGTCCAGATCCGTTTGTCGTTCATGGTGCCGCGGACATCGAGACGTGAGACGACGTTGATCGAGAAATTGGGGAAGGAGAATTCGCTGACCTCGCGCCCCTCGGGCCGCTCCTCGACCACAGCCGATCCGTCGACGGCGATATTGTCGCCAATGACCTTGAAGTTGTTGAGGTTGATTTTGCCAGGCCCGGCGGCCCCGAGATCGAATTCAAGCGACGCCGGCCGGCCTACGGGTTTCTTCCACGCCACGCCCGAAAGCAGAAGCTCGGCATTGGTCAGGTCGCCGCGCACATGGACAAAGGCCTGCGCGTCGGCCTTTTGCGTCACTGTGATCTCGACGGGCATCGCGCCCTGGATCAGATGGTTGACGTCGAGGCCAAGCTGCGTCCGGTCGGCATTGTCGAGAGACGCCGTGATTTTTACGGGCGGCTGGGCTTCCGGCGCGCCGTCCAGGATGCGGTGCATGTGGAGCTTGGCCTGCACGCCGTTGATCGTCAGATCGCCTTTGGCGACCACGCCGATGTCGGAGACGTCGACGTCGATCGTGCCGCCCTTGAGGTCCACGTGGTAGTCTTTGCTCGTGCCGCGAATGTCGCTGATGCGGGCCTTTCCGACCGCCTTGGGCGTGCTCGAGTCGTTGACGAGCGGCATCGAGATTTTGATCTCGCCATCGACTTTGCCTTCGATCCCCTGGATCGGCAGCGGTCCCTGTCCGGCCAGATGAAACTGGCTGCGGTTCAGCGTCTCGATCAGGATTGGCAGCGTCGTTTGCGACTTGAGCGCAAGCTCGGCGATGGGCGCTTCATGCCGAACGTCCACCACCGTCAGCCGCACGCCCTTGAGCGGCAATCTGTACTCGGGCCCGGCGACGATCGCCGCTTCCGGCACGTTCACTTCGAGTGAGCTGTTTTCCATCCGCAGCACGGCGCGCGGGGCCTCGATCGGCAGGCTGCGCGGCAGCGGCTCCATGTTGAGGTCGGTGACTTCGAGGCTGGCCGACAGGCGTTCACGCGACGCGTTGGGAACCGCGTCGGCGAGTCCATCCTCGCTGTCGAGGAAACGGCCGGACAGGAACTTCAGCGAGGCCGCTTGCAGGCTGGCTTTCTTCACCTGCTCGCCGACCCACGTCCGCGCGGTGGGTGCAACGGCGCGCGGCCAGATCGTCTTGAGCGTTGCGAGCGGCATGGGTGAGATGGCCGCTTCGATGCGTGTGCTCGGCGGCCCGGTGCCGTTGATGACCTCGCCGTTGGCCGTTACAGCGCCGCCGCCGGCCCTGAGCAGGAATTCGGAGAGCTGGACCAGCCCTTCGGCTGGGATCACGCGCCCGGCCGCCTTGAATTCGTCGATGGCCATTGCGGGAAGCTTGAACTCTTCGGCAGAAAGAACGCCGTCGGTTCCTTGAAGTTCGAAATGCCACTGCGGGGGGCCAGCTCCGGGCGGGTCGCTTGAAATGGCACCGGCAAGGGTGATGCGGCCGCCGGCCCAGTTCAGCGCCGAGGGCGCAAGCGCCACCTGCTGTTTGGCGGCATCGTACCGCAGCGCCAGCTGTCCACTGTCCAGCTGCATCGGCGCGTTCCCGAGGGACGGCAGGACGATGGATCCTTGTTCGACATTCAGCGCGAGATCGGCACTGCGGACGTCGCCGCCTGTCGAAAGGTTGACGGCGAGTGCGCCGGTCATCGGCATGTCCAGCGCTTCGAGCAAGATCAGACGGGGCGACAACTTGGCCAGAGTCCGCGGCACGAAGCGTTCGACGTTCGCCGTCAGTTTGATGGCGTCGGCGTCGTTCGCCTCTTCCATGCGGAACGACAAATGCCATGGCCGCTCCCGCGAACTGATCGTCGCTTCGCCGGATATCACGCTGTTGCGCGCGGTGTGATCGAGATCGACAGTGGCTTCCTCGACATGGATCTCGCTGACCTTGCCGTTGTCGGTCACGCTGACGATGGCGTCCAGCACGCCGAATTTCCTGAGCAGGTTTTCCGTCTCGTCGCCTTGCCGCGCGCGCTGCGACGCGTCGGCCAGCACTTTCGCGATGTCGATGCGATGGAAGCTAGCGGCGGGTTTCGCGGTGCCGCCGGCGGGTGTGGCCGGATCGTGTGGCGCAGCCGGATCGAGCGCCGTTTCCGGATGCGGCGTGGACGCCCCCGCGCCTTGCCCGTCATTGGCGATACTGAGGGAAAAGCCGTTGGCGTCGCTATAGACCACCGCGAGTTTCGGCTGAATGAGATTGATGCGCTCCGGCACGGCATCCAGGCGCCACAGCGCGGCCTTGCTGAATTTTACCGCCGCTTCGGGCGCTGAGACGACATCGTCGCCACTCGCGTCCTTGATGCGCAAGTTCGTAAGCCTGAGTTCGACGCCCTTGTCGGCGCCGATGGCGAGGAAGGCATCGTCGATGTTGGCGCGGAAGCCGCTGAGCGATGCGTTGATCCGCGACTCGATGCGCGAGCTGAATGATTTCAGCGGCACCGGGCTGTGCATCAGCCAGACGTACCCAAGCGCCGCCGCGCCGAACGAGAGCAGCAGCACCGGCACGATGATATACAATCCGAGAACGCGGGCCGTCTCCAATGCGAACTCGACGGCCGGGCTGAGTTCGCGGTCGTCCGTCGGCTCGGACACGCCGATCAGCGGCGTTCCTTCGCGGCGCGCATCGGCCCTCGAGTTGCCGGAACGATGTGTCGTCATCCCCAAGAACGTTCTCCGGCCGAGGAAGTTGAAAGGATAAGAGCACTTTCCAGTCGTCGGGTCACCGGTCCCGCGGTTGCGCGAGAGCGGGGTATACACGACGCGGAGCAAGCCGGCAGGTGTTACGCGAAACGGCAACTGCTAGGCCGCGCAGAGGCCCAACGCCGCGCTTGCCAAACCACCGCCCTCAAGTCCCAATGCCCAACGGAAACGGCCCAATGAATTACGCATCCGGCCGAGGGCGCCTTGCGCCCGGCCCGCGGCAATCCTATTGGACGCTTCAAGATCCCGAATTTGCCCCCGGCGCGCACCGCCGAAGGCCGTGATTTGGCTCACAGAAAGCGACAAAAGAAAGGCGCAAGCCCATGCTTCAGGACGGCGATTTGGCGCCTCTCTTCGATCTCCCGTCTGACGGCGGCGACCGGCTCGCGCTTGAGGCCTTTCGAGGCCACTGGGTCGTGCTCTACTTCTATCCCAAGGACGATACCGAAGGTTGCACCATCGAGGCGCGCGAGTTCAGCGCGCTCAACCGCGAGTTCGACAGCGCCGGTGCCGTCGTGATCGGCATCTCGCCGGATAGTCCCAAGAGCCACGACAAGTTCAAGTGCAAGCACGAGCTTGATCTTCGCCTGGCGTCGGACGAGGAAAAAACGGCGGCAAACGCCTACGGCGTCTGGGTCGAGAAGCAGATGTACGGCCGTACCTTCATGGGGGTCGAGCGCGCGACGTTCCTGGTCTCGCCCGAGGGCCGGCTGGCCCGCATTTGGCGCAAGGTTTCTCCCAAGCAGCACGCCGCTGAAGTGCTGGATGCCGTTCGGCAGGCAAAGACTTCAGCATGATGATTAATAGCGCGGTGCGTTCCGCCGGCGGCGGCCTTGCGGTCAACGTCGTTCACAGCTGAATTATGGGCTTTGTGCGAGATTTAATGACCGGCTGATGAAACCGTGCTAGACGCCTGTTGGGGAAGGATGCCAATCGGTTAGCGCCTTAGGGCGTGTTGATTGGAGGGCTGCTTAAAGCCAAAGCACCAGCTAAGGTGCTGATCAGAAAATTCGCGACAGGTCGAGCGTAACCGCGGAGGTTCAACGTATGCTGCCTCAATTCCGCAAGCCGGAAACAGATAGTCCCCAATCGAACATCTCTAACCTCTCGACGCCGTCGACGCTCGGTCCACGACAAAGCGCGGCGTCGTTCCGTCCAGGCGGACCGGCCGGCGTGTCCGTCATCGGGGTCGATCTCGTCATCCATGGCAACCTGACGTCCAAGGGCGAGGTCCAGATCGAAGGCGAGGTGCAGGGCGATATTTACGGCACTCATGTCGTGATCGGCGAACGCGCCCGCGTCACCGGTGGCGTCATTGCCGAGGAATGCGTCATTCGCGGCCACCTCCTCGGAACGGTGCGCGGCCGCCGTGTCCTGCTGCAAAGCTCGAGCCACGTCGAGGGCGATATCTATCACCAGACGATGGCCATCGAGCAGGGCGCCTTCTTCGAGGGCAAGTCGCGGCGCACGGATGATCCACTTGCCGGCGTGAGCCGGCCGGAGCGGGCAGCCGGAGCGAGCACATCGTCGCCGACGACCGAAGGCAGCAGCCAGCCGGAGCCCTACCAGTCGCAGTTGCCGGATACGCCGCCGCCGCTCTGACCCGGAGCGCCGATACAGTGCAAAGCGCAAGGCCGCGCTGTCCCGAAAGGGGCAGGCGGCCTTATTGTTTTCGCGAGCGCGCGATCGACCGCGCCGGCGCTTCCGGTCGTCCGAAGATGACTGTGTAAAACATCGGCCCCCGCGCTAAAAAGCAGTGTTCTACGTTTGTCCTTGCACGCGAAAATTGACGCCCAACCTGTGGATAACCTGTGAGGTTGCGCGCGCTAATAGACTGTAATAGCAAACAATAATGCAAAAAAGAATCATTCGAGAACATGGCCGACCGAACAGTCAAGTGGCGATCGGTCAAGAGGGGACATGACGGCGCCGGATATCGAGACGGTCGTTGTGGGGGCGGGCCTCGTCGGACTGGCGGCGGCCCGGGCGCTTGCGCTGGCCGGCCATGACGTCCTCGTCCTCGAGCGCCATGCCGCGATCGGCCAGGAGACCAGCAGCCGGTCGAGCGAGGTCATTCACGCCGGTCTCTACTACCCGCCCGGCAGCCTGCGCGCGAAGTTCTGCGTCGAAGGTCGCCGCCTCCTCTACGAATTTGCGCGGGAAACAGGCGTGCCGGTCGCCCGCTGCGGCAAGCTGCTGGTCGCGACGGCCGCGGCGGACTGCGCTCGCCTCGATGCACTGGCGGCGAACGCGCGCGCCTGCGGCGTGAAGGACCTCGCTTCCCTCACCGCTGCCGAGGCGCGCGCGCTCGAACCGGAGTTGTCCTGCGCCGCCGCCGTGCTGTCTCCGTCCACCGGCGTGATCGACAGCCACGCCCTGCTGGTCGCCCTCGAAGGACACCTTCGCGCCGAGGACGGAAACGTCGTCCTGAACCACGCCGTCGAAGAGATCGGGATCGGCAGCGACGGCACATTCGAGCTGTCGATCGCGAGCGGCACGCAAGCGCCTGCGCGTCTCACAGCCCGAAACCTTGTGCTCGCGGCCGGACTGGGCGCAACGCGGCTCGGCACGCGCATCCCATATCGGCCAGGCTATCGCGTCCCGCAGGTCTATCCGGCGCGCGGCCATTACTACGCGCTCGCATCCAAAGCCCCGTTCCGCCACCTCGTGTACCCGATGCCGGACAGCGGCTGGCTCGGCATTCACCTCACGCTCGACATTGCAGGGCGCGCGAAATTCGGCCCCGACCTCGAATGGCAGGACGGTGAGCCGAGCTACGTCTTTGACGAACAGGATGGCGCGCGCCGCGCCGCGTTCGAGGCCGAGATCCGGCGCTACTGGCCGGGGCTTCCCGGCGGTGCCTTGCATCCGGCTTACGTCGGCGTCCGGCCGAAAATCTACAAGGCGGGCGAGCCGGTAGCGGACTTCGCCATTCATGGCGCCAGCCACCATGGCGTCGATCGCCTTGTCGCGCTCTACGGCATCGAGAGCCCCGGCCTTACATCGTCGCTTGCGATTGGCGCGCATGTCGCCGGCATGCTGTGATCCGTAGCTCTCGCCCAAAAACAAAAAGGGCGGCCCAGTCGAGCCGCCCTCCTGAGATGATGCCTGCGACCGTTTTAGGGCGTCGGCGTAGGAGCAACCGGTGCCGGAACGATGTCCGTCGCGGCCGGGATTGCGATGCCTTCGCGGTCAGCCACATAAGTGAGGCCGCCGAATACGGCTGCGAACACGATGGCCGTCACGAGCGCGCTGACGAAGCGGTTCGAGAACGAGAGCAGGTTGCCGAGCAGATCGACGACGAACACGATGGCCGCGGCGATCAGAACGAGTTCGGCAACAGCATATTCGCCGGGCAGGAAGTGCGGCGGCGGCGCGTTCACTTTGCTGACGAACGCGAGCACGCCGAAGATTGCGGCGAAGATCACGGCGGTCAGAAACGCGTTTCCAAAGCGGCTCGAAAACGAGAGGACGTTGCCGATCAGGGCAACGACAAACACGATTGCGGCGGCGATGACGACAGGTTCATAGATTGCGTATTCAGCAGGCAGAAACATGGAAATCCCCCAGTTTTGCGCCACCGGATTTTGTTTTTGATGGCGGCCAATGCTTATACCAGGAGGGCTCTGTTGTCATGCATTCTGGGGCAGCTGGGCCTTTATCCTCAGCGGCGATGGGAAGTCTCGAGGCGCCGCTCCAATGCTGCCGAATAGCGGGACATCGCAAAACAGAATGCCCAAAACACTGCTGCGGCGAAGAAATATCCGGTGGAGGCCGTTTGTGGCGAAAACCATTTCGCGTCCGCCTGGATCGACTGCTCGATGATCCCGATCAGGTCGAAGAGCCCGATAATCAGCACGAGGCTCGTGTCTTTAAAGAGCGAGATGAAGGAGTTGACCAGTCCGGGAATGACGATCCGGATCGCTTGGGGCAGCACGATAAGCCCCATTTTCCTCCAGTATCCAAGACCGAGGGCTTCGGCCGCTTCGTACTGGCCCCGCGGGATGGCCTGCAGGCCGCCGCGAATCACTTCCGCGATGTAGGCGGCCGAAAACAGCGCCACGCCGACCAGCGCCCGCACCAGTTTGTCGATTGTGACATCCGGCGGCAGAAACAGCGGCAGCATGACGGACGCCATGAACAAAACTGTCACAAGCGGCACGCCGCGCACCAGCTCGATGTAGCCGATCGAAAGCCAGCGCACGATCGGAAGCTCGGAGCGGCGGCCGAGGGCGAGCAGCACGCCAAGCGGGAAGGAGGCCGCAATGCCGACGCTCGCGATCACGAGGGTGAGCAGCAGCCCCCCCCAACGCTCAGTCCCGACACGCGGCAGCCCGAACAGGCCGCCGTACAGCAGGATCGAAGCCAGGATGGGAAAGACGACCAGCATGTAGAGCGACAGCGCCAGCTTGTGCGGCACGCGCGGCGTCATCAGCGGCACGAGCCCGGCGAGCGCCAGTAGGCCCGTCAGATGCACGCGCCAGAGCTCCGCCTCCGGATAACGCCCGTATAGGAACAGCCCCATCTTGTGGGTGATGAACGGCCAGCAGGCACCCGCGCCCGGCACGCGGCAGGCCGAGCCGTCACTGCCTTGAAACACGGCGCTGACGATGGTCCAATCGACGAAGGCGACGAGGATCCAGCCTGAGATCGCGAGCAGCGCGAGACTGACACCTGCCTGTCCAGGCGTCGCGAACAGTGTGCCGCGAAGCGCGTTGAACCAGCGCGCGGCGTTGTCGCCCGAAAAGGAGAGGTTGCTCATCGCTCCCTCCATCCCGTGCGGGTATTGAGCCAGTTCATGAACATGGCCGTCGCCAAGCTGATCACGAGATAGACGCCCATCGTGATGGCGATCACCTCGACGGCCTGTCCGGTCTGGTTGAGCACCGTGCCCGCGAACACGGAGACAAGATCGGGGTATCCGATGGCGACCGCCAGCGACGAGTTCTTGGTCAGGTTCAGGTACTGGTTGGTGAGCGGCGGGATGATGATGCGGAGCGCCTGCGGCAGGATCACGAGCCGCAACGCCTGGCTGCGGTTGAGCCCGAGGGCGGCCGCCGCCTCGCGCTGGCCCTCGGGCACGCCGAGCAGACCCGCGCGAACGATCTCCGCGATGAACGCCGCCGTGTAGATCGACAGCCCGACCAGCAGCGCAAGGAATTCCGGTTCGATCGAAACGCCGCCGTCGTGATTGAAGCGGCCAAGCGTCGGATAGGTCGCGTGCATCGTCGAGCCGGCCAAGACGAGCGCGATAAGCGGCACAACCACAACGCCCGCCCATGTCGCGCGAATGACCGACCGGCTTCTCGCCAGGCCGCGTGCGCGTAAACTGCGCGCGTCACGCAACAAAAGCACAGCGCCCACAATTGAAAGCGTCAATGTCAATGCAACGAGCCATCCGTGCTCGAATGCGAGACGGGGCACGTGCAGGCCACGCACGTCGAGCACGCCGCCGCCAGGAAGATGGAACGCGGCGCTGGGCGCGGGCAGGCTGCGCAGAACGGCGACATACCAGACGAGAAGCTGCAGCAGCAGCGGCACGTTGCGCACGATCTCGACATAGGCGAGCGCCAGCCGCGAGGCGAGCCAGTTCTCGGACACGCGCGCGATGCCAAGCGCAAACCCGACGACGGTCGCGAACACGATGCCGAGCGCGGCCACGAGAAGGGTATTTGAAAGCCCCACCCAGAAGGCCTGCGCATAGCTGCTTTCGCTCGAATAGGGCACGAGCGCCTGCGAAACGTCGAAGCCCGCGGTGCGCGAGAGGAAATCGAAGCCCGAGGCGACGTTCTGCGCTTTGAGATTGGCCGCCGTATTGAGGCCGATTGTAATCGCCAGCAGGGCCACGGCGATCAGCAGCAGCGCCTGCAACGCAATGCCCCGGATGTGCGGATCGTAGGCCGCGTCGATCCAGACTGCGGGATCTCGCCAGCGGGGCGGGAAGGGTTTGATCATCGCCGCCTCAGCGCACCGGCGGGGCGTAGATCAGCCCGCCGTTGGTCCACAACGCATTGCGTCCGCGCGCGATGTTGAGCGGCGATTGCGAGCCGAGGTTGCGTTCGAAGCACTCCCCGTAGTTTCCGACCGCTTTCACGATCGAGACGACCCAGTCGTTGTCCAGTCCGAGCGCCTTGCCGAACTCGCCTTCGCTGCCGAGCAGCCGGCGGATTTCCGGATTGGACGAGCCGAGCTGCTGGCCCACGGTGTCCTTCGTGACGCCGAGTTCCTCCGCGTTGATCATCGCGAACAGGGTCCACCGCACGATGTTGGACCACCCGGCATCGCCCTGGCGCACCGCCGGCCCAAGCGGCTCCTTGGAGATCAGGTCCGGCAACATTTCGTGCGTGTCGGGGTCCGGCAGTCGCGTGCGCTCGGCAATGAGCTGGGAGCTGTCGGTCGTGAACGCGTCGCAGCGCCCGTTGACGTAGGCGCCGCGCACTTCGTCGAGGCGCTCGAACACGACTGGGCGATAGCTGGCGCCGCGCGTTGCGAAGAAGTCGGCGAGATTGAGTTCGTTGGTCGTGCCGCTCTGCACGCAGATGCTGGCCCCTTTGAGCTCCTCCGCGGACTTGAGCCCGAGCGACTTGCGCGTCATGAACGCCTGCCCGTCGTAGTAGATCACGCCCGTGAAGTTGAGCCCGAGCGAGGTATCGCGGCTCATGGTCCAGGTCGTGTTGCGGCTCAGGATGTCCACCTCGCCGGACTGGAGCGCCGTGAAGCGCTCCTTGGCGTTGAGCGGCACGAAACGCACCTTGCTGCCGTCACGAAATATGGCCGCCGCCACCGCGCGGCAGAAATCGGCGTCGATCCCCGACCAGCGCCCGCGGTCGTCTGGCACGCTGAAACCGGCGAGACCGGTATTCACGCCGCAGTTGAGAAGTCCGCGCTTCCGGACGGTCTCCAGCGTCGTCGATTGCGCCGCAGCCAGTGACGTGACGAGGCACAGAGCAGCAAGGCTGCCGAGAGCGGCGGACATGGCGCGGCGGGATGAGGATGGAGCATGCGCCATGTCAGTGCCCCAGGATCTGCGAAAGGAAAGCCCGCGTCCGCTCGTGGCGCGCCGACGTGAAGATGACGTCGGGCGGCCCGGATTCGACGATCTCGCCGTGATCCATGAACACGACGCGGTCGGCGACGGCACGGGCGAAGCCCATCTCGTGCGTCACCACGAGCATGGTCATGCCCTGGCTGGCGAGTTCGATCATGACGTCGAGCACTTCCTTGACCATCTCCGGATCGAGCGCGCTCGTCGGCTCGTCGAACAGCATGATGCGCGGGTTCATGGCAAGCGCGCGGGCGATGGCGACGCGCTGCTGCTGTCCGCCCGAAAGCTGGCTTGGAAACTTGCGCGCCTGATCGGCGATGCGCACGCGCTCGAGCAGCGCCAAAGCGGCGGCCTCCGCCTCGGCCTTGCGCACGCCGCGGACCCACTGCGGAGCCAGGCACAGGTTGTCCAGCACCGACAGGTGCGGAAAGAGATTGAAGCTCTGAAACACCATACCGACTTCGGATCGGATCTTGTCGAGCGTCCTGAGATCGCGAGTCAGCTCGGTGCCGTCGACGACGATGCGTCCGCTGTCATGGCGCTCGAGCCCGTTGAGGCAGCGGATCAGCGTCGATTTTCCGGAGCCCGACGGCCCGCAGATGACGATCTTCTCGCCCTCCTTCACGGTGAGCGAGATGTCTCGCAGCACGTGGAAGTCGCCGAACCATTTCTGCACGTTCTCGATCAGCACGGCCGGCGCCTTGCCGGAGCGAGGGGAGGCGGAAGGAGGCAAAGGGCTTGCGGTCATCGACCCTCGTTGTCTCGCGCGGAATGCGATGTCTCGCGCGAAATGCGACTCGCGGCGAATTTTCCAAATTATGCCAGAGGCTTGCCGGTCGCGTCCAGTTAAGGCCCGCGCTTTAGGTCTCTCGGCCGAGGAAAATCAGCTCGTGATCGTTCATCGTCGTCGCGCCACGCTCTTCAAAGCCGTTGGCGAGATAAAAGCCGACATTGCGCATGCCGCGCGCGGTGACGGCGTGGATACCCGGCGCTCCGGCTTCGCTTGCGAGTTCGGCGAACGCCCCGACAAGCGCCGCTCCGATTTTCTGCCCGCGCCAATCCGCATCGATATTGACGTGCAGTTGCGCGGGATAGCGGGCCGTCAGCGCGGCGAACTCGGCGAGAAACGGAAGGTCCGCGAACAGCGGATCTTGGGCCGGATCGTCGACGCTGCCGATGACATATCCGATCGCGCGCCCCTCGTTATTGAGTGCGACGATGGCGCAGTCGGGAAAATACTTGAGGTAGCGGCCGAGCCAGCGCTCCCGGAACTGGGATTTTTCCTGCTCGGACTCGAACGATTGCCGCGCGCTCGATGAAAAGAAGATGCGGTCGAGATCGGTGATCAGCCCGTCGCGCTCGGGCCCGAGTTCGATCCAGCGGCTAATCTGGAAGTCGGGCATGGAAGGTCCGCTGCGATCGATCGTGAGCGGCCTATTCGGCCGCTGTGCGCACCGGCAGGGGTGTCACCGTCGATAACGCCGCTGCCGCAGCCGACCAATAGCGCGCCTCCGCCTCCGCCGCGAGCCTTTCCTTGCGGAAGGCGTCGATCCACTCCCACACCAGCATGGGGTTGGTCTCGGCGAGCGCGGCCAGATCCTCGGGGGATTTGCAGAGCACCGTGCTGGCCAGACGCCGCAGCTGCGCCGCCTCGATCATGTCCGGGGCCACGTGCGCGAACTGCGACCGCAGCGGGCTGGATGGGGAAGGTGAAAGTGGGAGCGGGTGATGACGCATGGCTATCGCCTCCAATGCCATTCGACACTAGCTCGCGCCCCGCCGAGAAATTAGGCAGCGGGGGGATCTGTCCACAGCTTAAGGATGCTGCGCCGCAAAAATAGCTTGACTCGAAGTTGTGCAATGCAGAGCCGCGAGCAAGCAAAAGCGCATGACACGTCGTCGACGTTTGAGTCTCAAGGTGCTGATCTACAACACGGAATGTCCGACCGCACGGAAACGCGCGGTCGGCGAAGCACTGCAACACGGGGGAGAGACGGGCAGGCGGGGCAGTCGAGCGGGCCGATCCGGCCCGCCCATCGCATCCGGTGGTCGGACGCGTTTACTCGTTGGCGGCTTTGACGGCGCGCGGCGGGCGCCGCATGAACGCCGGCACATTCCCGGCAAAAGCACTGACGGCCGACTTGCTGTCGGCAGCATCGCCGCCGCCGGCGGGGCGCGCGGGCCTGGCCGGACGCGAGGTTTGAGCAGCCGGACGATTGTCGCCGCGTTGCGCTCCGCGCGGAGAATCAGGCGCGGCGCGCGGAGAATCCGGTGCACGCGGTACATCCGCCGCAACCTCGGGCTTGACGTCCGCTGCCGGTGCCGTGCGCTCGCGGCGCGGCTCCGATCTACGGCCTTCGGACCGCTTCGGCGCGGGCCGTTCTTCGCGCGGCTGCCGTGCGGGTGCGGCCTCGATCTGGGGCTGTTCGCCGGACCCGTTGTCGCGAATCGGTTCTGCCTCGGCGGAGGCGCTGGCGCGCTTCTCCGGTTGCCTGTCGCGACCGCGGTCTGCGCTTCCGTCCCGGCGTCCGCGATCTCCGCGGCCCGATGCGCCGCGGCTTTCGCCACGGCCCTCTCCGCCACGGCCCTCGCCCCGGCCGCCTTCGCTGCGTCCACCTTCGCGCGGCGCACCCGGACGTCCACCGCGTCCACCACGTCCGCGCTTCCGCTTGCCGGCGTCCGCAAAGTCGTCTTGGGACGGCGGCTCGCCGATCCACTCGGCGTCGACGCCGAGCATCTTCTCGATGTCCTTGAAGGACTTCAAATCATCCGGCGTCACGATCGAGTGCGCGGTGCCTTCGCGCCCCGCGCGTCCCGTGCGCCCGATGCGGTGCACGTAGTCGTCGGGCTGCCACGGCAAATCGAAATTGAAGACGTGCGAGACATCCGGAATGTCGAGGCCGCGTGCCGCGACGTCGCTGGCCGCCAGCAGGCTGATCTCGCCATTGCGGAACTTGTCCAGCGTCTCCGTGCGCGCGCTCTGGTCCATATCGCCATGCAGCCCGCCGGCGTTGAAGCCGTGCTTCTGAAGCGACTTGAGGAGGATGGCCACGTCGCGCTTGCGATTGCAGAAGATGATCGCGTTCTTGACGTTTCCAGTGCTGATCATGTCGCGCAGAAGTTCGCGCTTCACCCAATCCTCGCCGTCCGCCGTGAAACGGAAGCGCTGCGTGATGGTGTTTGCCGTCGTTGCCGGGCGCGCCACTTCGATCCGCTCGGGATCGCGCAGGAACTGGCTGACGAGGCGCGTGATCTCCGGCGGCATGGTCGCGGAGAAGAAGAGCGTCTGCCGGCGCGGCGGCAGCAGCTTGCAGATCTTCTCGATGTCCGGGATGAAGCCCATGTCCAGCATGCGGTCGGCTTCGTCGATGACGAGGATCTCGACGCCCATCAGCATCAGGCGTCCACGCTGGAAATGGTCGAGCATCCGGCCCGGCGTCGCGATCAGCACATCCACGCCGCGATCGAGCTTGCGAACCTGGTCATCCATCGAGACGCCGCCGATGAGCAGGGCGACGTTGAGCTTGTGATTGACGCCGTACTTCTCGAAGCTCTGTGCAACCTGCGCGGCAAGCTCGCGCGTCGGCGCCAGGATGAGGGAGCGCGGCATCCGCGCCCGCGCCCGGCCCGTTTCGAGCCGCGCGATCATCGGCAGCACGAAAGAGGCGGTTTTGCCGGTTCCCGTTTGCGCGATACCGAGAACGTCGCGTCCCGTCACCGCCACCGGGATGGCTGCTTGTTGGATGGGGGTCGGAGTGGAATAGCCGGCAGCCTCGATGGCGGCCTGCACCTTGGGGCTGAGACCGAGCTCAGCGAACGTCTTCGTTTCCAAAAAACTAAGTCTCCATACTGCGATCTCAAGGTCCCGAGCGCACACCGAAATAACGAAGACCGACGGAGGTCACCGGGCGCAGCTGCAAGACGACGAGAGCGCAGGGGAATGGCATATGCCGCAAGCGGGCAAATACAGGAATTGGGGCTCGAAAAGGGATCAATGAGAGATCGAAGCCCCTGCGCCCGAGCCGATGCCTAGCTGACATGGACATCCATAAAAAGCAAGAAAAAACAGTGACTTTTCAAGTGCGCAATGTCGCAGAGTTGAATTCGTTTGTCGGATCAATGCAAAAACGGCCGCCCGAGAGAGGCGGCCGTTAAGAAAAAAGAGGCGTTTAGTAACCTCGCGGCTATTCGTCGAGCCATTTGTAAATGAGCGCGCCGACGACCGCACCGAGGATCGGCGCGGCGAAAAACACCCAGACTTGGGTTAGCGCCTCACCACCGGCAAAGATCGCCGGCCCGAGGCTGCGGGCGGGATTGACCGATGTGTTGGAGATCGGGATCGACATCAGATGGATGGCGGTCAGCGTGAAGCCGATCGCGAGCGGCGCGAAACCGGCCGTCGCATTCGGACGCGTGGCGCCCATGATGACGATCAGGAAGAACGCCGTCAGCAGCGCTTCGATGATGAACACGCTCGTAAGGCTCGCGTTGAGCATCGACAGCGTGCCATATCCGTTGGCCGCGAATGTCGGCGGCGCGTGGCCGATCAGCGCGAACACGCCGGTGGCCGCGATCGCGCCGAGGCACTGCGCCACGATGTAGGGCAGGGCATCGCCGGCCGGGAAACGGCCGCCGGCCACGAGGCCCAGCGTCACGGCGGGATTGTAATGTCCGCCCGAGATATGTCCGATCGAGCGCGCCAGCACCATGACCGTAATGCCGATCGACAATGCAACACCGACAATACCCGCCGCGCCCGAGGGTGCGCCGAAAGAGTAGAATGCTGCGCCAAGTACGGAAGCAGTCAGCATGAATGTGCCGATAAATTCGGCTCCGAGTGCTTTGATATTCATTTCAAGTCTCCCTGCGTCGTCTCCAAGCTGGCGGCACGCCGATGCTCCGATCTTGGAAATTGCAGGCCGGTCGCTCTCGTCTCCCTACGATTGCGAATCGCGTGTTGCCAGCACGAGTCTCATAGCACGAAGGCTGCTCAATTGCCCGAAGGTGCATCGCTCGCGTGCCTGCGAATCGAGCTTGCGCCGAAGCCCGACCAGTCGATCTTGAGCGTCGCAAACATCACCGCCGTCAGAGCCACGAAGCCGAGGCCGGCGCCGGCGAGCAGGGCGTAATCCTCCAGTTGCAGGATGAGATAGAGGAAGCCGTAGAGAAGCGCGAACAGCGCGGCCATCATCAATCCGCTGCGCGCGCTTTCGAGTGCGCGGCTCACATAGATCGAGAGCATGCCGCCGGTCGCCACGGAGGCGGCAATGTACGCTGGCGTGAAACCGATGTGCTCGGCCAGCGACAGCAGCAGCACGTAGAAGAACACCATCGCCAGGCCGACAAAAAGATACTGCACCGAGTGCACCCGCTTGTCGGACAGCAGCTCGAGCATGAACACGCCCATGAACCCGACCGCAAGAAACAGGATGCCGTATTTCAGCGCCCGCGTGACGAGATCGTAGAAATCGAGCGGCTGATAGAACGTCACGCCGAACTGATGTTGCGAAAACCGCTCGAAGCCGCCGTCGGCGAGCGCCCAGGCATGCGGCACGCTGCGCGCAAGATGCGGAACGCGCCATTTGGCCGAGAAGCCCTGTTCCGTGACCGTGCGGTCGGTCGGCAGGAACGCGCCGGTGAAGCTCGGATGCGCCCAGTCGGACGTCAGCTCGAAACGCGTCTCGCGCCCGGCCGGAGCGACCGTCAGCGACCCCGATCCGGTGAAGATGAGGTCCGCATGGAACGAGAAGTCTTTCAGGGCCGCTTCGCCCTCGACCACGGACGGCGCGCCGGAAAGCTTGGCGTGCATGCCGCTCATGTACGCGCCGGGCACGCCGAGGCTGGGGGCGAACGGCAGCTGCTCGCGTCCGTTGATGGTCACGGTCGCGGCTTCCTTCAAGCCGGCCACGTCGCTGAGCGCGAGCACCAGGATGGCGTCGCGCCACCGCACGGATACGGCATTCGGATCGATCTCGCTCATGTCGGGCGCTGCAAAGCGTCCCGAAACGGCGAGCGTCGCCGTGTAGACGTTGATGTCGAAGATCGAGCGATGCAACACCTTCGAGGCGCCCGTGCCGGAGATCGTCAGGTCCTCGGGTAGAAACACGGCGCGCCGTTCTTGCGTCTGCGCGATGATCTTGTCGCCGTCCTTTGTCTCGATCCGCACCATGTAGGGCACGACGACGAACGGACCGGTCAGCTGCTGGGCTCCGCCCCAGGTGCGCGCCACGTCGCGCTCGACCTCACGGGAGCGCCCTTCGCGCTCGGCAACGAGACCGGACACGATCAGGAGCGGAATGAGCAGCAGCAGGATCAGGAACGAGATCAGGAAGAACTTGAACGCCGGCGAGCGCGCGACGCGCCCGGCGGAGGATGCGAAATCGGACATGGCGGCACCTCGACCTTGAGCCCTCGTGTTTCCGGATGTATGTGTGGATCTGTCCCGGCGAAACTGAGGCGGCGGCGCGGCGCAAGGCGGGTACATCGGCTATCGGGGGTGAATTTGCTCCCAATACGGAATGCCGGAACTTAGCTGAACTTTCCTACGTCGCGATGATATTCCGAGTTTTTTGTACTCCAAAGAAGCGGGGGGCGGCCGCGCGCTTGAAATTCCGTCCCGGCCAGCGGCGTGCTATCATGCCGGACGATGAGCTCGCGAGGGGCGAGGGAACCATGACGCGGCGCGCGATCAAGATTGCTTGGGTTGGAGTGGGCCTGTGCCTGGCCATCGGTGCCGTTGCGAGCGTGCTCACGTTCGTTGGCCCGCCGGATCAACCTTGGCATCGCGGCCTGCGAGAGCTGTCCACCTTGATGGACGTTGCCGCGCTGCTCTTCTGGATCGCCGTGTTCGCGATCTACTGGGCCAGAAAGCGCCGCAACGGGTAGGCCGCCGACGGAGCGTCGGAGGGCGTTGGTGGCGCTCGGCCAATGCGGGTCGTCGAACCGCATTGCAACGGTCGTCGCCCCCCCACTAGACTTCACCCAGTTTTGCGATGAGTACGGCCGCGCGCCGACGCCGTTGAGCGCGCCTCCCAACTGCAACCCGACACGAAGAGCCACGCTGTGCCCAACCGCGACGCCCCAGACCCCGATGGCCCCAACCGCAAAGCCCCGAACCTGAAGGCCGTCGTCAGAGAAATCGCCGACGAGATGCGCCAGCGGACCGATCGGGGCGAGGTCGCGAGCTACATTCCGGAGCTTGCCCGCGTCGACGCCGGAGCTTTCGGCATGGCCGTCATCGACGCCAATGGCAATATCGCAACGGGCGGCGACAGCGATGTCCCGTTTTCGATCCAGAGCATTTCCAAGGTTTTCACGCTGACCCTCGCCCTCGGCAAGGTCGGAGACCGGCTATGGCGGCGTGTCGGCCGCGAGCCGTCGGGCAGCCCGTTCAACTCCATCGTCCAGCTCGAGCGCGAGTGCGGCATCCCGCGCAACCCTTTCATCAATGCCGGCGCCATCGCCGTGACGGATCTCATCCTCTCCGGCCATCAGCCGCGCGAGGCGCTGGGTGAAATCCTGCGTTTCATGCAGTTTCTCGCCGACGACGCCTCGATCACGATCGACAACGCGGTAGCGGCGTCCGAACAGCGGACCGGCTTTCGCAACAGCGCGCTTGCGAACTACATGAAATCCTTCGGCGTGCTGGATAACCCGGTCGACTACACGCTCGGCGTCTATTTCCACCATTGCGCGATTGCCATGACGTGCCGGCAACTCGCGACCGCGGGACGTTTTCTCGCGCACCTTGGGCGCAATCCGGACACCGGCATGTCCGTCGTACCGCCGGAGCGTGCGCGCCGCATCAACGCGATCATGCTGACGTGCGGGCACTACGACGGCTCAGGAGAATTCGCGTATCGGGTTGGCTTGCCGGGAAAAAGCGGCGTCGGCGGCGGCATCCTGGCTGTAGCGCCTGGGAAAGCGTCGATTGCGGTCTGGTCGCCGGGATTGGACGCGGCCGGCAATTCGCACCTCGGCCGGGTCGCGCTCGAAGCGCTGACGAAGCGAATGGGCTGGTCGATTTTCGGCCAATAAAAAAGGCCCCGAAAACGGAGCCTGCGGACGCTTGGGAAATCGGCAGTCCCTTCAAGCTCTGGCCGGCCCAACGCGGCCAGAGACATCAAACCGAACGTGTAGCGCTACCGCTTGTCGGCCGGGTTGGCTTCTTCGATAGCCGCCTCATGATACCAGCTGCCTCCGCAGACGGTTTTCGACGGACGTGCCGGCGAAAGCGCTTCGGTGGCGTGGAGTGCTTTGCGCCCGCTTTTAACGGCCGCACGTCCGCCCGCGGGGAATTGGTAGATCTTGGCGGTCTCGCGATGAAGACTAGTAGTCATTGGTCGTCTCTTTCTTGCTGTGCCGGAGTTCATCTCTCTTGCTGTTCCGGACAATGCGGAAATCGCAGCGTCGATATGACGTACTTTGCCTGATGTTCGAACAGAATGCTCATTAAAAATCAGCATTTGCATAAACTATGGGCATGAATGTTTCTGCTTAGTTGAGTAGCATTTTCGCGCGGTGGAACGACTTTGGATCTGTCTTTTTCGCCTGCTCGCTAGGCACGTTTATTGGCTTGCTTCCCTTTAGTGCAGGTTCTTCGGGAATTACGGAGGAGTTCGGATGCAGAGCGGCGCGGACACCGCGCAATCAGATGACTTCAATGCGGCCGCCTCATCTTCAGTTCCCGCGACGGCAGACGGGAAGATGGCCAAGGGAGCGGGCGCGCGTTGCAAACATCACCGCCTCGCCGACAAGCAGACACACACGTTGTTCCGTAAGCGGCCGCCGCGCGCAGCGAGATTTCACATCATTCACGTCATCAACTCGAGGAGCTCTCTATGACGAAGTACAAGCTTGAGTACATTTGGCTTGATGGCTATGCGCCGGTGCCGAATTTGCGCGGCAAGACGCTGATCAAGGAGTTCAGCGCGTTTCCGGATCTCACGGATCTTCCGCTCTGGGGCTTCGACGGCAGCTCGACCAAGCAGGCTGAAGGCAGCAACTCGGACTGCGTGCTCAAGCCGGTCGCTCACTATCCGGACCCGGCGCGCACGAACGGCGTTCTCGTCATGTGCGAAGTCATGATGCCGGACGGCGTCACGCCCCATTCGACGAACAAGCGCGCCACCATCCTCGACGACGCCGGCGCCTGGTTCGGCTTCGAACAGGAGTACTTTTTCTATAAGGACGGCCGTCCACTCGGCTTCCCGACCGCGGGCTATCCCGCGCCGCAGGGCCCCTACTACACGGGCGTCGGCTACAAGAACGTTGGCGACGTTGCGCGCCAGATCGTAGAGGAGCATCTCGACCTCTGCCTCGCCGCCGGCATCAACCACGAGGGCATCAACGCCGAAGTGGCGAAGGGCCAGTGGGAATTCCAGATTTTCGGCAAGGGCTCCAAGAAGGCCGCTGACGAAATGTGGATGGCCCGCTACCTGTTGGAGCGCCTCACCGAGAAGTATGGCGTCGACATCGAATATCACTGCAAGCCGCTGGGCGACACGGACTGGAACGGCTCCGGCATGCACGCCAACTTCTCCACCACCTACCTGCGCGAAGTCGGCGGCAAGGACTACTTCGAAGCCCTGATGGCCGAGTTCGACAAGAACCTGATGGAGCACATTGCCGTCTACGGTCCGGACAACGACAAGCGTCTGACCGGCAAGCACGAGACCGCTCCCTGGAACAAGTTCAGCTACGGCGTTGCCGATCGCGGTGCTTCGATCCGCGTGCCGCACAGCTTCATGAACAACGGCTACAAGGGCTATCTCGAGGATCGCCGCCCGAACTCGCAGGGCGACCCCTACCAGATCGCGTCGCAGATCCTGAAGACGATTTCGGCTGTTCCGTCCGCGGTCGCGGCGAAGGCCGCCTGAGGTCCACACGCATTCGTTGCGGCGCCGGTCTGACCGCTGGCGCCGCGACGGACTTCCCGCCCAAAGGCGACACTCCCCGTGTTGTTCAAAGTCTTTGGGCGGGCCACCTTCTCCCGAAGGACACGACGTCTCTGGAGATCGGCGTCTCGAGAGATCAAAGAGCCTGGATCAGCTTGCGCACCGATTGGATGAGCGGGGCGCAAGCTGTCAGATGCGCCTCCTCGCGGTCCAGCACCGCTGCAAAGGCCCTCTTCTTGAAAGCATGAATGTCGATACGGTCCGATGTTAGGCTGATCTCGGCCGCATCGCAGATGATGTCGATCAGCCGGTCGATCGCATGCAGCCGGCCGAGCAGATAGTCGTTCTCGCGATAGCCGCGCGACAGAAACCCCGCGAAGTTGGCGAACCCCGTACCCTTGAGCGTCGCGCCCGGCAGGCTCGACAGCGTGCGCGCGTCGAGCGGGCTGATGCGGTCCACCAGGATCTCGCGAAACTCGCCCGGCTCACGCGTCATCGAGACCGGGAAGGTCAGCAGATCCCAGTATGGAAAGCCGAGATAGTTGACGAGCACGTCGCGCCGCGCCTCGTGCGGCCATTCGCTGGTGTCCATCGCGGCGAGCAGCAGGTCCACGTCGCGCGTACTGGTGGTGAGATTGATCTCGTCCGCCAGCCGGTCGACCAACGCTGTCAGCTGCTCGTGGTGGCTGGTGACGAAGATCCCGGCCGACGCCTGCAGGTTGCGCGCGTCCGACGGCGAGGGCGGGGCGGGAAAGATGTCCGATACCAGCGCGTGCGTCTCCATGCTGAAGCAGCGCCAGTCCTGCCGCTTCCGGAGCGTGTCTAGGCACGAGTAGAAGTCCCGCTTGAGATGATTGACGGTTGCCGCTTCGAGGCCCGCGTATCCGCCCTCGGCTTGCCGCTGGTAGAGCCCGTTCTGCCCTTCGATAAGAAAATTCAGCCGCCGCTTCCGGTAATCGAGATCGAACTTGAGCAGGAAGTCCGCCCAGGGCTTGAGCGGCGCGGCCGGAACGCCTTCCCCGTACAGGCTCTGCGTGTCGGCGGTCTCGTAGACGATGCCGCTTTGGACCGCCCACGCTTCGATGGTGGCGGCGACCGCGTTCGCCATCGGTGAGCCGGGCGCGACGCCGAGCATGGCGCTGATCGTGCGGCTGACGAAGCGCAGGATTGACGCGAGCTTGAGGCGCACATAGCCCTCGTAGGCAAAGCCCGCCTCACGCGCCACTTGCGCGTTCATCTGCTCGCGCCAGACGCTGATCTGAGCCGTGGCGTTCGACCAGTCGAGTTCGGCTGGCACGATCCGGTTGACGTAGCGCGTCACCTGCGGACGCGCGCCTTCGATGATGCCGCGCAGTTCCCGCATCCGATCGTTGAAGCCAATCACCCAGCCGAGGTCGTCCGTCACGGGCTGCGCGCGCGGCAGATCCGAGATCGCCCCGCGAATGGTCGAGAAGAAGCCTGGCACGCCGAGCCGTTCGCGGCTCGCGGGCATCGACGGATTGGGCTCGATGTAGACCAGCCGCCGCTCCGCCTGCCGGTAGGCGGGCCGTCCGTGAATGGCGGCGATTGCCTCGCGAAACGGGCGATTGTTGAGCACGCTGCCGTCGATGAAACTGGCGTAAGTCGGGTCGAGATTGGCATCGAGATAGCGTGGAAAATTCTTCTCGAGAAACTCCTGTCGTCCCGGCCACGTCACGCCGATGTCGCGGATGA
Organism: Hyphomicrobium sp.; assembly: GCF_051860585.1. Taxonomy (GTDB): domain Bacteria; phylum Pseudomonadota; class Alphaproteobacteria; order Rhizobiales; family Hyphomicrobiaceae; genus Hyphomicrobium_C. Next base: position 22,205 of record NZ_JBHYDS010000001.1, on the reverse strand, counting down.
GCTGGTCCATTTCGGCGATCTGCGCCGGCGGAAACACGCCCGGAAACGATGACGTGGCACGCGCTGCGAACGCGAGCGCGGGCGCATTCGTGATGTCGAAATCACTTTCCACCGTCCCGCCCTGGCTGCGCCGGTATCCGAAATGCAGCACATGGCGATGCTCACGCTCGTGAATCAGCGGCGGATCGTGGATCTGCACCAGATGCAGCTGGCCGTAGTAGTCGGTGAGGGTGACGAACAGGTCCAGCCGCTGCCCGGACGGCAGCAGGGCGCTGCGCTTCGTCGGCTCGCCCATGGCGACGATGGCGTCGTACATCAGCCGCGACATGCCGGGCCCGTCGAGCGGCGGCTTGAACCAGCGCGACCGCATGAACAGCGACAGGTTGCGCCGCACCTCCACGTCCTTGATCGAGGGAATCACGCCGGTCGCCGCCGCGCCCCAGAAAAACGGCCTCAGCGCCAACTTGCTCCAGCGGCCGGCGCGTGCTTCCCGCGCCAGCAGCACGTTGACGTCGGCGTTGTCGAGCCACAGATCGCGGAGGCCATCGATCGGCAGATCGTGGCTGAGCGCGCGCGCCAGCATTGTCCCGTTGATGCCGCCCGCGGATGCACCCGCGATGATGTCGATGATCACGCGCAGGTCGAGGTCGCGGCCGATCTCGCGCAGCAGCTCGAAATAGATCCGCTCGGTGTCGGTCTCGGAGGCGGGGAGGCGGGTATTGTCGGGGAAGGTGGCCACGGCGCGCGCGCGCCGGTCGGAAATGTTGTGCAGCGCCGACGACGCGCGCACCAATTTCAGAATTTCCTTGCTGATCCCATGCATGTAGACGGCGAGCGAGACGCCGCCGAAGCACACGAGCGCAATGCGCAGCTCTTTCTCTCGCATGGAGAGCCCCCGCGCCGGTCTGTCCTGCAGTGCACGGCGATACGCCCGGCCCGCAGCGCATTAGCAACGAGTCTCGGGACCGCGTCCACCCGCCAACTGACGTTCTCATCGGCTTGGCGCCGTCGTGAGGGTAGCTGCAGGGACCGTTCGAGCACTTGGGCGAGATGTAGTTCCGGAACAATGCCACAATTGAAAAAGCAACAGACGAAATCGGGAGTTTTCCGCACGCACGGTCATCACCGATGCGGTTGGATAATATTTGGATCGTGAGCGAGACCTCGCCAGCAACTGCACTGGCGGTAATTCAATTCAACAACGATTATACGAAGCGGACAACATAGCGCTCGTGCCGGAGGAACGCCCGCCCGCTGCGCCATTCCAATACATCACCGCGTTCCGAAAAAATCTTTCGTTCGAGAGCGAGCACCGGCGTATTCGGTTCAATTCCGAGATCTCCGGCGTCGGAGGCGTTCGCGGGCTGCGTAGAGACGGACTCTTCCGCGCCTCCCACGATAATGCCGTTCATCTGCGCAAGCTCGGACAGGCGATAATCTCCAAGTTTTTCTGGCAGATGTGCGAATTTTTTACTAGGCAACGAGCACGTCTCGGTCATGTAGCAGCGCTTGTCGTGATAGCGAACACGCTTGACGGTAATGATCGCATCGTTCGGCACAATATCGAGTTGAAAAGCTGTCTCTTCGCTTGCAACCCCGTGGGACACCGACTTGCAATGCTTTTGGCCAATCAATGGCTCGCCGCCTCGTGTGACTAAATTCGAGAAAAACAAAGGTTGTTGCGAAAAATCGTTCACAAAAGTGCCGCGACCTTGGCGGCGTGTAACGATCCTCTCCGACTCCATGATGTCCAAGGCTTTTCGCACGGTGCCGATGCTTATGCCGAGTTGCTGAGCAAGCAGCGTTTCATTGGGCAATGACGCTCCCGGCCTCCAATCGCCGCCGGAAATGCGATTTACCAGAACATCGCGAACCTGAAGATACAAAGGTTTGGCCAATAACCTCATTTCGATATTCTGCATTTTGGTCCCCAATCCCGCAAATGGACATCACTGTCTTACGCGCCTTCCATGGCTCGGTCTACCGACGGGGGTGGGCTGATCACTAGAGTGTGCATCATTCGCAACAGAGAAATATAGGACAATGATCGAAGGAGCGCGCACTGCCGCAAATGTGGACGCTTCACTTCGCTTGCGAAAAAGATGTGGGATTTAAGCGGCTAAGCCGTGAAGTGCTTAAACTGACAATGAGAAACTTTGCGAAAAAAATATCGTTTGTCGCATTCCTGTATTTTACAAACTTGTAAGAAAGTCGAATATTGGGGATGTGGGGTTAAAAAGGAAAAATAACAAAGTTCAGAAGAATCTACGGCATTTTCGCCGACGGCTTGTGATTCGCTGGATCAGATATCGAGATCCTTGGCGAACGCGGCGCGGTCCTGGATGAAGCGGAAGCGCGCTTCCGGCTTGGACCCCATGAGTGCGCTGACGGCATCCGAGATGCCCGCGCGGTCGCCGTCGCCGATTTCGACCTTGAGCAACAGGCGCTTCTTGGGATCCATCGTCGTCGACTTGAGATCCTTGAAATCCATTTCGCCGAGGCCCTTGAAGCGCGTCACGTCGGGCTTCTTGCCGGCAAACGTCGTCGCCAGCAGGCGCTCCCGGTGGGCGTCGTCACGGGCGTATTCGACATCGCCCTTCCACGTCAGGCGAAAGAGCGGCGGCACGGCCAGGAACAGATGCCCGTTTTCGATCAGCTCCGGCATCTCCTGGTAGAAGAACGTGATCAGCAGCGACGCGATGTGCGCGCCGTCGACGTCGGCGTCCGTCATGATGATCACGCGCTCGTAGCGCAGATCCTCGTCGCGATACTTGCTGCCGGTGCCCGCGCCGAGCGCCTGGATCAAGTCGGAGAGCAGCTGGTTCTGCGAAAGCTTGGCCGACGAGGCGTTGGCCACGTTGAGGATCTTGCCGCGCAAGGGCAGGATCGCCTGCGTGTCGCGCGCGCGCGCGCTCTTGGCCGAACCGCCGGCGCTGTCGCCCTCGACGATGAAGATCTCGGTCCCGGCGGCCTGCTGGATCGAGCAATCGGCGAGCTTGCCGGGAAGGCGGAGCTTGCGCGTCGCCGACTGGCGGCCGACTTCCTTCTCGCGCCGCCGCTTGAGGCGTTCCTCGGCCTGGTCGACCGTCCACTCGAGCAGGCGCGTCGCCTGCTGCGGGCTGTCCGTCAGCCAATGATCGAAGGCGTCCTTGACGGCCGATTCGACCAGCCGCGCGGCTTCCTGCGTGGCGAGCTTGTCCTTCGTCTGGCCCTGGAATTCGGGCTCGCGGATGAACACGGACAGCATCGCAGCCGCCGTGCCCATCACGTCCTCGGCTGTGATCTGGCCCGCCTTGCGGTTGCCGACGCGCTCGCCGAACTCGCGCAGGCTCTTGGAAAGCGCAGAGCGGAAGCCGTTCTCGTGCGTGCCGCCTTCGCCCGTCGGAATGGTGTTGCAATACGACCGGCAGAAGCCGTCCTCGTCCGAGACCCACGCCACCGCCCACTCGACGGAGCCGTGATTGCCTTCGCGCTCGACCTTGCCCGCGAACAGATCCTTCGTGACGTACGTCTGCCCGGCGATTTCGGACGCGAGATAGTCCTTGAGGCCGCCTGGGAAATGGAAAACCGCTTCGGCAGGGGTATCGTCCTTGATCAGCGCCGGATCGCAGCTCCAGCGGATCTCGACGCCGCCGAACAGGTACGCCTTCGAGCGCGCCATCTTGAGCAGGCGCGCCGGCTTGAAATGTGCGCCCTTGCCAAAGATGGTCTCGTCCGGATGGAAGCGCACCTTCGTGCCGCGCCGGTTCATGACCGAACCGAGTTTTTCCAGCTTCGTCTGCGCGATGCCGCGCGAGAACACCATGCGATAGAGCTGCTGGCCGCGCGCCACTTCGACTTCGCACGTGTCGGAGAGCGCGTTGACGACCGAGACGCCGACGCCGTGCAGGCCGCCCGAGGTGTTGTAGGCCTTGCCGTCGAACTTGCCGCCCGAGTGCAGCGTGCACATGATGACTTCGAGCGCGCTCTTGTTCTTGAACTTGGGATGCGGATCGACGGGAATGCCGCGTCCGTTGTCGGCGACCGAGAGGAAGCCGTCCGCGTCGAGCCGCACGTCGATCCAGGTCGCATGCCCCGCGACCGCCTCGTCCATGGAGTTGTCGATCACTTCCGCGAACAGATGATGCAGCGACTTCTCGTCCGTACCGCCGATGTACATGCCGGGGCGGCGACGCACGGGCTCCAGGCCTTCCAGCACCTCGATATCGGCGGCGGTATAGGCGTCGGAGGCGTCGCTCGTCTTGCGGACGCGTTGGGTCTTGTCGGTCATGCTGCTTGTCAGACTCGAAAAAAGATCACGGATTGATTGGGCCATGCGCCGTCACCTTGTCTCGATGGAGGGGCAGGGCCCGGGGCCAGTAACGCGAGACAAAGGCGAGCACGGGGCCCGAATCTGCGACAGAAAGCGTTAAGGGGAGACGTGCCACGTCCGCCTGTGGATTGGCAAGCCGGCGTGCGACAGCGGCCACAGGCATGGGCCAATTTGCACCTCCGGAAGCGGCTTCATGCGCCGAAACGCCGCCACGGGGCAGTTCCCTGCACCTGAGATCGTCCGGGTCTGGTATCACCTCGCGCCTTGGCTTGGTTCCCGTTTAGAGCACCCACGCATGACAACTTCGCCCAATGAGCCCGCGTCCCGCTCCACGGGGCTGCGCGCGCTGATCGACGAACCGCGGTTCCTCGTGTTGCTGCCCGGCCTGTTCTGGGCCGGAAACTCGATCGTGGCCCGCTCGATCGCGGGCGACGTGCCGCCGATCGGGCTCGCCTTCTGGCGCTGGACGGCCGCCGCGCTGTTGATCCTGCCGCTCGCCTGGCCGCATCTGCGCCGCGACGTGCCCCTCATGCGGCAGCACTGGCCGATCATGCTGGTGCTGACGGCCCTCGGCATCGCGATCTTCAACACGCTGCTCTATGTCGCCGCGCAGACGACCACCGCGCTCAACCTCGTCATGCTGCAGACGACGATGCCGATCGTCGTCGTCATCGCCTCGTTCTTCATGTTCGGCCAGAGGGTGACGCGCACCCAGGTGGCGGCCATCGCGATTTCGATGACGGGCGCGCTGACGTTGATTTCCCATGGCGATCCGGCCGTACTGACCCAGCTCCAGTTCAAACGCGGCGACCTTTGGATGCTGGCGGCGGTCGTCAGTTACGCGTTCTACACGACGCTGCTGCGGCTCCGCCCGCCGGTCCACGGGTTGAGCTTCGCCTTCGCGAGCTTCGCCGGCGGGGCAGCGCTGCTCTTGCCGTTCTACATCGCCGAAACGCTGCTGGGCCGGCCGATGCCGGTCTCGATGGCATCGGTGCTCGCCGTCGCCTACGTCGCGTTTTTCGCGTCGGTCCTCGCCTATCTCGCGTTCAACCGCCTCGTGGAGCTTCTCGGCGCCAATACGGCCGGCATGGCCGTCCACCTCGTGCCGGTCTTCGGCACGATCCTCGCCGTGCTGCTGTTGGGCGAGACCCTGCACGCCTATCACGGCGTCGGCGTCGCGCTTATCGCCACCGGCATCTGGCTCGCCACCCGCCGCGCACCAGCCTAAGAAAGCTCAAATCGGATGTGTGTTCGTGGTCGATTGAAGAGGGCTGTCAGCTCTGTCTGACGATCTTCCGCCAGTTCGCAACCAAATCGGCGGGCAGTGAGCTCAGCTCCTTGGTGTCGAACCTCAATCCGAGAAGCTGGGCCACGCTTGCGACGGCGGACGCTTGGACCGCATCGCGATGCTTCTTCAGCGGATCTCTGCTGTCCCGTGTGGAAACCCAATATTTGTGCAAGGCAAAAGCGCGCGGATCGATGCAGCTCATCCACACCGGCAAACCATCCTCGCCGATGACGGTCGCATCGAAACGAGGCGCGTTCACGAGCCATTTGAGTCCGTCCACTCCAACAGGAACGAGGCCGCCGAGTTCATACTCGCCGGCTGCTCCCTCGTCCTTGAGCATCGGGCGAATGAGGTCGACGAAATAGCCGTCTGCATTCACCGCACGGAATAGATCGCCTTGCACTTCGAAGCTCTTGTCGGTTCTCCGGATACTGGCAAGAATTCCCGACCGCTTCTTTTCGTCGATTGCAAGCACGAGCCTGCTGCGGACATCGGCTAGCAAATCCAGGTCTCGCGTCGCCAGCAAATCGGGCTCGAATATGACGCCGCTCTTTGCTTCGTAAGCATAGAGCGCATGCGTTCCAACGACGAAAAGGCCGTCTCCCAGCAGCCCGTCTTCGTCGAGTGCGCGAAGCACATTGGCGGCAGTTCTTGGAACTCGTGCAAGCCCCATGGCCCGATTGACCGGCGCCGTCATCTCCAGGCCTTTGCGCATTTTAGTGACGCGCGCCCGCTGGGATGTGCGGGAAGACATGTAGTCTTCTTTCAATTTTTCAGTTTCAGCCGTTCTCGGCCCAAGAGACTTCTGGGTGTAGCGGTTGACGATGCGGTACAGGTATTCTTTGCCGTTGACGCGCTTCCACGTCATCGAGCCCTTGTTGCTTTCTCGGAACGCTTTGTCGGCAACCCGCCACGCTTCGAACCGTTGCTGAACGTCAATGAGTTGGCGGCGTTGATCGAGGGAAAGTTCAGGCGGCGCCATCGCATAACCTCATGAAATTAAATGAATTATCATACAAAACGTGACGCAAGTCAATTTGTATGATAAATTCAAATATATCAGTTGGTTAAGTGAAAAGCAGCTGAACGCCCGGCCCCTCAGCACCCCACGTTGTCGATCAGGCGCGTCTTGCCGAGCCAAACGGCGGCGAGCACGCGGCCGGGGCGGCCCGAGCCGGGTACGAACGGCGCGAACGTCTCCGCGTCGCGCACCTCGATGTAGTCGATCTTGGAAAACCCGGCCGCGAGCAGCGCCTGCGCAGCCTCGCGCGGATCGCGCCCCTGGGCGACCTGCAGGATCGCCTTATGCAGCATCGGCGCGACGTACCGCTCGTCTTCGGTGAGGTAGGCGTTGCGCGACGACAGCGCGAGTCCGTCCTCCTCCCGCACGGTGTCCATGCCGCCGATCACCACCGGCAGGTTGAGGTCCCGCACCATCTGGCGGATGACGGCGAGCTGCTGGAAATCCTTCTCTCCGAACAGCGCGAGATTGGGTGTCACCGCCGAGATCAGCTTGCACACGACCGTCGCGACGCCGCCGAAATGGTGCGGCCGGAACGCGCCTTCGAGCGGCAGCGCCGCGCCGCCGACGGTAATCTGCGTCGCATAGCCGTCCGGATACATGTCGCCGACCGACGGCGCCCACACGAGATGCGCGCCGGCTCCGGCGAGCTTGCCCACGTCGCCCGCTTCGTCCCGGGGGTAGCGCGCCAGATCTTCGTGCGGCGCGAACTGGCTCGGATTGACGAAGATCGAGACGACGACGCGGTCGGCCGCCGTCAGCGCGGCGGCGACGAGCGCGATGTGGCCCGCGTGCAATGCGCCCATTGTCGGCACCAGCGCGATGCTCTCGCCGGCGGCGCGCCACTCCGAAATCTGCGCACGCAAGTCCTGAACGGTGCGGACGATCTTCACTGACGCTTCCTTTTCGTCGATGCGCGCCGCCAACGGACACGCCACAACCCTATGACCAGACGGCCTTTTCATCACGTAGTCGAACAGCGGACCGGCGGCCGGCGGGAGCAGGTGAAGCCGCCTGCGCCGTTCCGTCAAGAGGCCCGGTGGACATGGGTGAAAACCCGAGTCGGACGGCTTTTCGAAGGCCGTTGTACAACCTGGCGCCAAGCGCCATGTGCAGGAGTGCACACACGCCAATGTGCAGGAGTGCACAGGCCAATGTGCAGGAGTGCAAACGGCTGAAGAATCAGGTGTGCTCGCCGCGGCAAGAGAGGGCCTAGTGTGATGATCGAGAAATTCGCCACATCAAGCAGCCAGGTTCCGAGCGAATTTCTCGGTGTGAATCACACGAGCAAGTCTAGGATTCTAGTGTCCCCTATGATTCCGAAGTTCGCTCTGGGACCTAGCTGCAAACTCAAGCGAACTTCGGAATCGGGACACTAGATGGTTGCGCTGAGAAAATCCGATTTCGCCGGCGGACACGCAGGCGAGCCCGAACGGCCGTCGCGCGACGAGATTGCGTCTCACCTCTTCGCGGACGAGACGCGCCTCGTCGGCGGCCTGATTGAGCGCGCCGTCTACACCGAAGACGAGCGCCGCCGCACGGCCGAGCGGGCCCGTATCCTCGTCGAAGCCGCGCGCGATGGCGTGGGCAAGCACGGCGGCGTCGATGCCTTCATGCGCGAGTACGGCCTGTCGAGCGAAGAGGGCGTCATCCTGATGTGCCTCGCTGAGGCGCTGTTGCGCATCCCCGACGCCGACACGGCCGATCGTTTCATCGCCGAGAAGATCGCGGGCGGCCAATGGGACCGCCACCGCGGCCATTCCGACAGCATCCTCGTCAACGCCTCGACCTGGGGCCTGATGTTGACGGGCCGCCTCGTCAAGCTCAAGGAGGCGCGCGGCGCCAATCCCTGGGAGGCCTTGAAGCGCTTGGCCGCGCGCTCCGGTGAGCCGGTCATTCGCCAGGCCGTGCGTCAGGCCGTGAAGCTGCTGGGCGATCAGTTCGTGCTGGGCCGCTCGATCCGTGAGGCCATTGCGCGGTCGGCGGCTTTCGAAGCGCGCGGTTTCCGCTTTTCCTACGACATGCTGGGCGAAGCGGCAAAATCCGAGCGCGATGCGTCGCGCTACTTCGAACGCTACATGGGCGCCATCGACGCGGTGGGACATGCGGCCGGCCCGAATCCGCTGTCGCATCCGGATTCGCTGCTCGCCCGTCCGTCTCTCTCGGTCAAGCTGTCCGCGCTTCATCCGCGCTACGAGGCGGGCAAGGAAGCGCGCCTTGCGGACGAACTCTATCCGCGCGTCCTCACGCTGCTCAAGTCGGCGGAGGCGCACGGCCTCGCCGTCACCATCGACGCCGAGGAGCAGGATCGCCACGAACTGATGCTCGACATCTTTGCCCGCGCCTACACCGATCCCGCCTTCGAGCGCTGGACCGGGCTCGGTCTCGCGGTGCAGGCGTATGGAAAACGAGCCATCCCCACCATCCGCTGGCTGCGGCGGCTTTCGGAGCTGGGCGGAAAGCGCATCCCCGTCCGGCTGGTCAAAGGCGCCTATTGGGACAGCGAGATCAAATGGGCCCAGGAGCGCGGCCTCGCCGATTATCCGGTTCTGACGCGCAAGCTGCATACCGACGTGTCCTACCTCGCCTGCATGCGCCTGCTGCTGTCGGATGAGAAAGCGTTCTATCCGCAGTTCGCCACCCACAACGCGCACACCGTCGCCGCCGCGACCGTCGCCGCCGGCCAGACCGGGTTCGAGTTCCAGCGCCTGCATGGCATGGGAGAAGCGCTCTACGAGGAAGTGTCCGCGCCCGGCAAGCTGCGCCACCCGTGCCGCATCTACGCGCCGGTCGGCGAGCATGAGGACCTGCTGTCCTATCTCGTGCGCCGCCTGCTCGAGAACGGCGCCAACACGTCGTTCGTCAACCGCCTCGCCGATGAGGAAGCGCCCATTGCGCAGATCATCCGCGACCCGGTGGAGACGGCCGAACGCGAGCGCGGGGCGCCCGCTGCCGCGCGATCGATGCCCCGGCCCCGCGACATCTACTGGCCGGAACGCAAGAACTCGGGCGGCATCGCGCTCACCGACCGCGGCCATCGCCAGGCCCTGCTAGCGGACATGGACGCAGCCCTTGCCCGTCCGTTCGACGCCGGCCCGGTCGTGGATGGCATCGAGTATGTCGGCGGCCCGCAAGCCGCGCTTCTCACCTGCCCCCATGACCGCCGCGAGCGGCTGGGATCCGTCCGCATCGCCACGCCGCGCGAGGTCGACGCGGCCATCGATGTCGCCGAACGCGCCGCGCACGGCTGGGACCGCCTCGGCGGCCCGGCGCGCGCCAAAGTCTTGGATCTCGCAGCGGACATGATCGAACGTGACCGCGCGCGGCTGATGGCGGTGCTGGTCCGCGAAGCGGGCAAAACGCTTCCTGCGGCTCAAGCCGAAGTCCGCGAGACGGCCGACCTGCTGCGCTATTACGCTGTCGAGGCCCGCCGCCTGCTGAGCGCGGCCGCGCCCCTGAAAGGCCCGACAGGCGAACAGAATGCCATCGAGCTGCGCGCGCGCGGGCCGTTCGCCTGCATCGCGCCGTGGAATTTCCCGCTCGCCATTTTCGTCGGCCAGATCGCGGCGGCGCTCGCGGCCGGCAATCCGGTGCTCGCCAAGCCCGCCGAGCAGACGCCGGTCACGGCAATGCTCGCCGTGCGCCTCCTGCACGAGGCCGGCGTCCCGAAAACCGTGCTGCACCTTCTGCCGGGCTCCGGCGCCGTCGGCGCCGCGCTCGTCAAATCCCCGAAGATCAAAGGCGTGGCCTTCACCGGCGGTAACGAAGCGGCGTGGTCCATCCAGAAGGCGCTCTCCGATCGCAGGGGCGCGATCATCCCCTTCATTGCCGAGACCGGTGGCCTCAACGCGATGATCGCCGACAGCAGCGCGCTGCCCGAGCAGGTCGTGCGCGACGCCCTGACCTCCGCCTTCGACAGCGCGGGGCAGCGCTGCTCGGCGCTGCGCGTTCTGTTCGTGCAGGAGGAGATCGCCACCCGCACGCTGCGCATGCTGACCGGCGCCATCGAGGCGCTGGATGTCGGCGACCCGTTCGACTACGCGACCGACATCGGCCCCGTGATCGACGAGGCGGCGCAGGACACGCTCGAGGCGCACAAGGTCCGGATGCAGCGCGACGGCCGCGAGCTGATCGACGTGCGCCTGCCGACGGCCTGCCGCGCGGGAACGTACGTCACGCCGGCCTGCTACGAGATCGACCGGATGGCGCTCCTGGATCGTGAGGTCTTCGGCCCGATCCTGCACGTCGTGCGCTTTGCGGGCGGCCATCTGCCGAAAGTGGTCGAAGACATCAACGCCTCGGGCTACGGCCTGACGCTGGGCCTCCACAGCCGCATTTCGAACGTCGCCGATTATGTTGCCGAGCACGCCCGTGTCGGCAACCTCTACGTCAACCGCAACCAGGTCGGCGCCGTGCCGGGCGTCCAGCCGTTCGGCGGCGAGGGTCTCTCCGGCACCGGCCCGAAGGCGGGCGGCCCCAACTACGTCGCACGTTTCGCGACCGAGCGCGTCCGCACCGCCGATATCACGGCCACCGGCGGCAACGTCGGCCTGCTGACCCAGGACGTCTCCGAGGACGATTAGAGCAGATTCTGTTCAGACGAATCCGCCCACTTCACCCTCCCCCTGGCGGGGAGGGTCGCGCGAAGCGCGGGGTGGGGGGAAGAGCTTGGAGTACCCGGCCTATAAATTGCTCCAAGATCATCCCCCACCCCTACCCCTCCCCGCTAGGGGGGAGGGGGGGCTGTTGCGATGCTGTGGGCGGCGGCTCGCGACTGTGGCGACGCCTGGTCGAGGGAAAGACGGCCGTTGTTTCGGCTCTCGCTTCCCACCATGTTAAGGGCCGTCAAATGGATGTGGGCCCGCAATGGCGCGAGACTTGAAGCCTCCTAAAAACGCGACGTCTGAACCGCTGGCCACCGGCAAGGCAGCCGGCAGCGTTGCCGCGCGCGACGCGTCCTCCAGCAGTGAGATCGCCGATTTTGTCGCCAAGGTGAAAGCGCTGGGACCCGCCACGGGGCCGGGCCGCGGCCGCCTGCTGTTCGCCATGGACGCCACGATGAGCCGCGCGCCGACGTGGGACATGGCCCTCGCGCTCCAGTCCGAGATGTTTCAGGCGGTCAAGGAGATCGGGTCGCTTGAAGTGCAGCTCATGTACTTCCGTGGCGCCGGTGAGGCGCGGGCGTCGCGCTGGGTCTCCAATGCGGACGCGCTCGCTGGGCTCATGCGCCAGGTCGCCTGCCACGGCGGCTACACGCAGATCGGCAAGGTGCTGACGCACGCTCGCCGCGAATCCGAGACCAAGCGCATAAGCGCGCTCGTCTATGTCGGCGACGCGGTCGAGGAGCAAATCGACGATCTAGCCGGACGCGCGGGTGAGCTTGCGCTGCTCGGCGTGCCCGCATTCCTGTTTCAGGAGGGAGACGATCCGCACGCCACCCGTGCGTTCGCGGAGATCGCCCGCCTCACGAAAGGCGCCGCGTGCCGCTTTGGTCCCGGCTCGGCCGCCGAGCTGCGCGATCTGCTGACGGCGGTTGCCGTCTATGCGGCCGGCGGCGAGAAGGCGCTGCAAGCCCTGCTCGCCAAGCCCGGCTCGGCCGGCGCGCGCCGGCTGCTCGGCCAGATGAAGCGGTGATGGCGCGAGCCTGCCTTGGTTTCCGAATGCGAATGCGGTGTCTATAGTGCACGCAAGCTTCTGCCTGCGCCGGATATGGCCTGGCTTCTCCGTTTGACAGGAAGAGACACGTGCCCGGATCGATGCGCTGATGCAGTTTTTTCTACTCGGCCTGGCCGCGCTCGTCCTGGCGCTGTTCTCGATGGGCGGCTTTACGCGCGCCAATCCCGCCGCATTGGCGCGGCAACTCCGCCTCGCGGGCGGCGCGCTCGCGCTCGGTGCGTCGGCCCTGTTTCTGGTGCGCGGCGCGCCCGGCGTCGCCGCTGTTCTGGGAATGGTCGGAAGCTGGCTTTTGGGCTGGAGCGGCAATGCCCCGACGTGGCGCCGTTCCCCGGCACCGAAGCCCGGGAAGTCGTCCACCGTCACCACCGATCATCTCGCCATGGAACTGGATCACGACAGCGGCGCCATGGGCGGCCGCGTGCTGAAAGGCATGTTCGCGGGCCGCAACCTGGACACGTTGAAGCCCGCTGAAGTAGCCCTGCTTTGGCACGACTGCCGCTTTATCGATCCGCAGTCGGCTCAGTTGCTCGAAACGTATCTGGATCGCGTCCACCCCACATGGAGGGATGACGTCTCACGCGGCGAGCGCGAAATGCGCGACCATGATGGGCGCATGCAGCCGGAGCAGGCCTATGAGATCCTGGGCCTGAAATCCGGCGCGACCGACGAGGAGGTGCGCCGCGCCCATCGCGACCTGATGCTGAAGCTGCATCCCGATCGCGGCGGCTCGACCTATCTCGCCGCCCAGGTCAACGAAGCGAAAGACGTCTTGCTCAGCCAGCGTTGAGGACGGCGGAAACGACGCTCTCCGGCAGCTGGCCGGCGAGCTGCAGCAGCGACCCCAGAACGATCAGCACGGTCGCGAGCACGAAGAAGCGTTTGCGCGCCTTCAATGTCGCGATGTGGCGTGCGCGGGCGCCGCGCTCCACCATTTCGTCCTGGATCCTGTTGTGCGTATCGAGGTGCGTCCGGAGCTGGTCGGAGGCATGCGTGGTTTGGTGGTGGCGCAGGGATTGCTCCCAGGCGCGCCTTTGCTGGTGCTCGAGGACCGCGTTTTCGTGGAAGAAGGCGATCCACCATTCCCTGAGCAGCAGCAGGAATCCGATCAGGTCGAGCGCGATACCCGCGACAGAGATCCAGCTCTGCACGGCCGCCATCGGAGTTCCTATTCCGCCCGCATGACGAGGCAGTCGACGGCGAGCCGGCGCAGCTCGAGGCAGGTTGCCGAAGCCGCCGCTTCATCGAAGTTCACGAACCGGGCGCGATAGATCTGCCGCTCCGCCTTTTGGAACGGAAGCGTCACCCCATTATGGCCTTCCAGCAACGCGATGGCCCGCGTGCGCACGCCGTCGATTTTCGATTGTGCTTCGTCCGCTGTCGAATAGGCGCCGATCTGAATTTCGAAGCCCTTGCCGCCGGGTGCGCTGGGCCTTGCCGGCACGGTAACGCTTTCATGTGCGGCAACGAGTGCGGCGTGGGCCGATGAGCCTTCCTCTTGATTGCGCGCGATGTCGCTGGCGCCGAGCGCGCTGGCCTGGGCGCCGAGCGTCGAGGCAGGGCGCGCCACCGAGCCGGTTGCGTCCGCGACAGATGCACCCGAAGGAGGGGCAGCCGAAGCAGGGGCAGCCGAAGCCGAAGCCGAAGCCGAAGCAGGCGCGCCGTCGATGAGCGATTTCCGGATCAGCCCGGCAATGTCCTGCGGTGTCCCGGCCGATGCCTGCAGCAGGCGCGCGGGCGGGGGCGCATTATTTTCATTGTCCGCGGCCGCCGAATTGTCTTCGGTTTCCGCGTCCGACATCGCCTCGCGCAGGGCCTGAAGGTCCAGGCGCGGGGACTCGGCGGGTTGGGCAGGCGCGCCGGGCTCGGGTAGGCGGGCAACCTGCACGGGTGCGCCGGGCTCAGCGGATGGCTTGGCGGGTGCCGTGTCCGACGACAACACCTGGGCGATGGCATCGGGCGTGCGGCGCACGGCGCGGACGGGAAGCGGCACGGCAGCGGCTGGAGGCGCCGCGGCGGCGTTGGCGCGGGCGGCAGGCTTCGTCGGCGGCGGCGGAGCAGGCGCGACAGCGGCCAGAACCGGTGCGGGCTTCGCAGGCTTCCGCGCCGAGGCGATCAACTGCGAGGAGGAATCGCGGGTCTTGCTGGTGGAAGCGTTCTGCAGCGCCGCATAGAGCAGGGATCGCATGAGCGCGTTGCGCGTCGCGGCGGTCTTGCCGCCGAACACCGCGCCGACGACGTGTTTGCCGTCCGCGCGCACCGACGATACGAGATTGAAGCCCGAAGCGCGCGTATAGCCTGTCTTTATGCCGTCCATGCCCGGAAAGCCGCGCATCAGGGTGTTGTGCGATTTGTAGATCTTGCCGCCGTACTCGAACGAGGCGAGCGAAAAGTGCCGGTAATGCTGCGGAAAGTCGTCCTGCAGCCGCAGGGCCAGCGTCACCATGTCCCGCGCGGTGGAGAACTGGGCGGGATTGGGCAGGCCGGACGCATTGCGGAATGTGGTGTTGCGCATGCCGATTTGATGGGCGCGCTCGGTCATCATGTTTGCGAACTGGTATTCGGAGCCGCCGATGTGCTCGGCCACCGCCACGGCGATGTCGTTCGCCGATTTGATGACGAGCGCCTTGATGCAGTCGATGACGGCAATCTCTTCGCCGACCTCGAGCCCCAGCTTCGACGGCGCCATGCCGTTCGCGCGCTCGCTGATTCGGATCTTGCTTTGATAGGTGAGACGCCCCTGCTCGATCTCGCCGAACAGCATGTAGAGGGTCATCATCTTGGTCAGCGACGCCGGAAAGCGCAGTTCGTCGGCGGCTTGATCGTGCAACACGCGGCCCGAGTTGGCGTCGAACACGAAGGCGGCCTGCTTATTGGCGTCGCTCTTCGCGTGTGCAGCACCGAGCGGCAGCAAGGACAGTCCGCAGACGGCCAGCAGCAGCAGCATCGATCGCGTCACGACAGTCGCCAAGGAGCCCCCCAAGGGTAAATGCTCGTCTGTGATGCTCGTGGTCGGAAGTCCGATCCTCGGCGTGCAATCGCCTGCCCGTTGGGCGCTGCCGAGGCGTCAACCATACCTGAAGCGGGTTTTCATGCCTATTCTTCTAGGCCACTTTGGGGCCAGCCTGCGCCTTTCCGGCGACGCCCACCGCCAGTCGTGCACACGAGGTTCGTCACGCTAGCGAACGAGCCCTGCAATTGGGTTAACGAACCGGTTACCGGCCGCGGCGCCAGCATGTTGCGACGCAATGCGAAGCTTGAAAACCATGGTGCAGCGCCTATAATTGTAGGGCGGCACTCTTCCAGCGGATCAGCACGGGTAGGCAGCTCATGATCAACAATCTGCAAGATATTCAGAAGATTAGCCAAACCAACGTCGATACGTTCATCAAGATCTTTGGCGATTGGAACAAGGGTTGGCAGGCGATCGCAGCCGAAATGACCGATTATTCGAAGCGCGCTTTTGAAGATGGCACGGCAACCTTTGAGAAGCTTGCGTCGGCCAAGTCGGTCGAGCAGGCAGTCGAAATTCAGACCAACTTCGCCAAGCGCGCCTATGATGATTACCTGCATCAGGTGACCAAGATCGGCGGCATGTACAGCAGCTTGGCCAAGGACGCCTATAAGCCGGTCGAGAAGGCCTTTCAGAACGGCAGGTGAGCGAGCGCTCGCCGAGTGACGGGAAAATAGGCCCCTGGCTTTCCAGCCATGGGCCTTTTTTATCGCACGGAAGACACCACTTTCATTTCGCCCGATTGATCTGGTCGGTTCCCTCTAGAATTCCCGCCCTGCGGGGTGACCGTAAAGGGGCATTGCTGGCGCAAGCTACCTGAGCAAACATGGCCCCATACGACGCAGCGAGGAAGTAGCCGCTGCAAGGATCGACAAAGAGCAGATGACACTGGAACTGAGAATGGCCGGACGTAATGGGGCGGGTAACAATGACAAGAGTGGCGAGGAGGGCAAAACCGGCCTCGTCACCAAGACGCGGCCAAAAACCAAGAAACCGTCACTCTACAAAGTACTGATCCTCAACGACGACTACACTCCGATGGAGTTCGTCGTGCTCGTGCTTGAAAAGTATTTCAGCAAGGGCCGTGAGGAAGCGACACGCATCATGCTGCACGTGCATCACAAGGGCGTCGGGATCTGTGGCGTCTTCACCTACGAGGTCGCAGAGACGAAGGTGACGCAGGTTATGGACTTCTCACGCCAGCATGGCCATCCTCTACAATGCACCATGGAGAAAGAGTAGGTTGAACGTGCCATCCTTCTCGAAGAGTCTTGAAGCATCGCTCCACCGCGCTCTGGAGTTTGCAAACGAGCGCAATCACGAGTTCGCCACCCTCGAGCATCTGCTCGCGGCCCTGATCGACGATCGCGACGCTGCAGCCGTCATGCGTGCCTGCAATGTCGACCTCGATCAGTTGCGCCAGCGCGTGACCGAATATCTCGACGCCGAGCTGGGCAACCTTGTTCACAAGGGCAGCGCCGAAGCGCAGCCCACCACGGGTTTCCAGCGCGTCATTCATCGTGCGGTCGTGCACGTGCAGTCGTCCGGCCGCGAGGAAGTCACCGGCGCGAACGTGCTTGTCGCCATTTTCGCGGAGCGCGAGAGCCACGCGGCCTTCTTCCTGCAGGAGCAGGAGATGACGCGCTTCGACGCGGTCCAATACATCAGTCACGGAATCGCCAAACGAGCTGGGATGGCAGAGCCCAGGGGAGTGCGCGGGGTGGATGACGAGCAGGCGAGCGAGACCGGCGAAGACAAGAAGCCCGGTCAGGACGCGCTCAACACATATTGCGTCAACTTGAACAAGAAGGCGCGCGACGGCCGCATCGATCCGTTGATCGGCCGCGAGCAGGAGGTGCTGCGCACCATCCAGGTGCTCTGCCGCCGCCAGAAGAACAACCCGCTGTTCGTCGGCGATCCCGGCGTCGGCAAGACCGCCATCGCCGAGGGCCTGGCGCGCAAGATCCTGCGCGGCGAGGTGCCGGAGGTGTTGAAGAACGCCACCATCTTCTCGCTCGACATGGGCGCGCTGCTGGCCGGCACGCGCTATCGCGGCGACTTCGAGGAACGCCTGAAGGCGGTCATGAAGGAAGTCGAGAACTATCCCGGCGCGATCCTCTTCATCGACGAGATCCACACCGTGATCGGCGCCGGCGCGACGTCCGGCGGCGCCATGGACGCATCGAACCTGCTGAAGCCCGCGCTTCAGTCCGGCACGGTGCGCTGCATCGGCTCGACCACCTACAAGGAATACCGCCAGCACTTCGAGAAGGATCGCGCGCTCGTCCGCCGTTTCCAGAAGATCGACGTCAAAGAGCCGACCGTCGAGGACAGCATCGCCATTCTCAAGGGCCTGAAGCCGTACTTCGAGGAGTTCCACAAGCTCAAGTACACGGGCGAGGCCATCAAGGCCGCCGTGGAGCTGTCCGCGAAATACATTCATGACCGCAAGTTGCCCGACAAGGCGATCGACGTGATCGACGAAACGGGCGCCTCGCAGATGCTCGTGCCCGAGGGCAAGCGCAAGAAGAAGATCACGGTGAAGGAGATCGAGGCCACCGTAGCCACGATGGCGCGCATCCCGCCGAGGACGGTCACCAAGTCCGACGCCGAGGTTCTCTCGAACCTCGACAAGGACATGAAGCGGCTCGTATTCGGTCAGGACAAGGCCATCACGGCGCTCACCGCCGCGATCAAGCTTGCGCGCGCAGGCCTGCGTGAACCGGAAAAGCCGATCGGCTGCTACCTGTTCTCCGGCCCCACCGGCGTCGGCAAAACCGAAGTCGCCAAACAGCTCGCCAACCTGATGGGCGTCGAGCTGCTGCGCTTCGACATGTCCGAGTACATGGAAAAGCACACCGTCTCGCGGTTGATCGGCGCGCCTCCGGGCTACGTCGGCTTCGACCAGGGCGGCCTGCTGACCGACGGCATCGACCAGCATCCCCATTGCGTGCTTCTGCTCGACGAGATCGAGAAGGCCCATCCGGACCTGTTCAACATCCTGTTGCAGGTCATGGACCACGGCAAGCTGACCGATCACAACGGCAAGCAGGTCGATTTCCGCAACGTGATCCTGATCATGACGACGAACGCTGGCGCGGCCGATCAGGCCCGCCCGCCGATGGGCTTTAACCGCGCGCGGCGCGAGGGCGAGGATACCGAGGCCGTGAACAAGATGTTCACGCCGGAGTTCCGCAACCGTCTCGATGCCGTCATCCCCTTCGCCGGCCTGCCGCCGGAGGTAATTGCCAAGGTCGTCGAGAAGTTCATCTTCCAGCTCGAAGCCCAGCTCGCGGACCGTGGCGTCACGATCGAGCTCTCGGAGGGCGCGCACAAATGGATCGGCGAGAAGGGCTACGACGAGAAGTTCGGCGCCCGGCCGCTGGCCCGTGTCATCCAGGAGTACATCAAGAAGCCGCTCGCCGATGAGCTGCTGTTCGGCAAGCTCGAGAATGGCGGCACGGTGAAGGTGCTCGTCCAGGGCAAGGGCGAGGACAGTACGCTCACGTTCGAGATCATCCCCGGCGATCCGTCCAAGAAGTCGCGTGCCAAGGACGAGGACGACGAGGACGACGATCTCGAAGTCGCCGAGGCGGCAGGTCTGGTCGAGGCGGCGCCGCCGCGCAAGGCCCTGCCGGGCCCGAAGGACAAGAAGGACAAGGCCCCGCGTTCGGGCGGCGCTGTCCCGAGCGTCCCGCGCAAGAAGGAAGACTGAGGCAGCAGCGCCCGGTCGCCCGGCGCCGCACCAAACAAACACGCCGCGAAGCCCACGCTTCGCGGCGTTTTCATTTCGTGCTGAAGCAGATCCGTAGCCGCTACCGGGGTTTCGTGCGGCGCTTGCCGGAACACAACGACACGTTCATAGTCAGGCTACGTATCGATACGGCATCGCGCCATGGGTCTTGTGGGTTTCGGTGATGTGACTGAGCTTGCGCATTCGGTGCGTCCGCATCTGTTCTCCGACGTACGGACCTACACCCTCGGGAATGACGCTCTCGCCGTCCATCACGGTGAGAGCGGGAAGCGTGTTCCCTATGCCGACATCGCAAGCGTCCGCCTGATCTCGTATGCGAGCGTCGACGGCCCACAAGAGCAATGCACGATCGCGACCCGCGCGCACGGCAAGATCGTCGTGCGCTCGCATCACTTCGTCTCAACCGGGGAATTCGAGGATCGTTCCGCCACGTATGCTCCGTTCGTTCGCGATCTCTGCCGGCGAATTCACGCAGCCAACACGAAGGCGCGGTTCATCCGCGGGAGCGCAGGATTGCAGGCCGGGTGGTTTGTCGTTTTAGCGTGCGCCGCGATAGGCTGGGCCATCTGGATCGCTGCCGTATACGAGGGCGTGGTCGGTGTCTGGCAGGCCGCGAGCGTGTTCGCCCTCCTGGCATTGGCCAGTTTCTTGGGCTTTCACGCCTTTAAAGGAAACCGGGTCGAGGAGTTCGATCCGTTTAACCCGCCCGTGTCGTAAGCCGGTACGATGTGAACGAACCGCTTCCGACGCGGTTGGATCCTATCGCCTCACGCCTCCACGCAGATCTTGCCGAAATGCTGCGCCTGTTCCTCATGGCGGAAAGCGTCGGCGAGTTGATCCAGCGCGAACGTCTTGTCGATCACGGGGCGGATGCCCGTCGCTTCAAGCCCGCGCACCAAGTCCAGCTGATGCTGACGGCTGCCGACGACGATGCCCTGCAGCTTGATCTGCTTCGCCATCATGGCGAGCGTCGGCACCTCGCCCTTGATGCCTGTCAGGATGCCGATCAGCGCGATATGTCCGCCGATGCGCGTCGCCGTGATCGATTGCGCCAGCGTTCCCGGCCCGCCGATCTCGAGCACATGATCGACGCCGCGCTTGCCGGTCCAGGCGCGCACGGTGCTGCCCCAGTCGGGGTCCGTCTTGTAGTTGACGGTAAAGTCCGCGCCCATGCCGCGCGCGCGTTCGAGCTTCGCGTCCGACGAGGACGTGACGATCGCAACAGCGCCCATGGCCTTCGCCATCTGCAGCGCGAAGATCGCGACGCCGCCCGTCCCCAGGATCAGCACCGTGTCGCCGGCCTTGAGCTGCCCCTCGACGACGAGCGCCCGCCATGCGGTCACGGCCGCGCACGGCAGCGTCGCCGCTTCGGCGTGGCTCCAGCCCTTGGGCGCATGCGTGAACCAGTGCGCCGGCGTGACGACAGCTTCGCAGGCATACCCATCGAGGCCATCGCCGGGCACGTGGCTGAAGTTGCCGTGCGGCGGAGCGCCGTCCTGCCAATAGGGGAAGAAGCACGAGACGACATGATCGCCCGCCGCGAACTCCGTCACGCCGTCTCCGATCGCTTCGACGACGCCCGCGCCGTCCGACAGCAGGATGCGTCCGTTGGCGGTCGGAATGGCGCCCGCGGCCACGGCGTAGTCGTGATAGTTGAGCGAATTGGCAGCGATCCGCACGCGGATCTGCCCCGGCCCCGGTGCGCCCGGATCGCCGCGCTCGACGACCTGAAGATGATCGAGCCCCGCGGGGCGAGCAACAGTGACGGCTTTCATGGGGATGCTCCGTGTGGGCGGTGGCGGTGTGCGGGCACAGGCGCACATCTTGAACGTAGGATGCCCACTCCTCCATCGCCACCCGCACTTAAGGCCCAGGACGCATTTTCAAGTTTCTGCGCGCTTCAGTGACGTTGCGGACGTATGGATCCGCATAGGTTTGCCATCCCGGTACGCCGCCCGATTGACCGGCCGGACCGAAACGCCGCCGGAGTAAAGACTGCCAACGACCGGGTCTCTTCCCCTCTCCCCGTTTTGACGGGGAGAGGGCCAGGTGAGGGGCAGATAGAGCGTGAGGGGCAGTCACAAGAGCAAACTCCCGCCAACCGCCGGGTCGCTTCTGCCGTTTCCCCGTTTGACGGGGTGAGGGGCAGATGGAGGCTGAGAGCAGATTGATGGTGAGGGAAATGCAGGGCGAGGGGCCGCCACAAACTCAACTGTCATCCTAGGCCTTGTGCCTAGGACCCATTCGTCCACGTGGGAAAGCGCAACGCGTTGCGTCCAACGACTCTCTCCCTCTGCAATGACCCGAGGATGACGAAGGAAGCCAAAGCCCGATCGACACGGACCTACGCACTAAATCCCTGCCCCACCAACTTCGCCCCGGCGCGCTAAAGCGCGCCGCGCAAGTGCGCGGCTCGGCCTTTCAGGCCGGCCGGGGCGAAGTTGGCGGGGCAGGGTGGAGCAGCATTCCGCAAATGCGAAGTCATCCGGTGCGTCATTGCGCAGCCACGCTCCGCACGGACGAGAGCGGATTTTTGATGTCCGCCGCACACGCGAACGTCATCCCGGCATCATGGCGCAGTCGTGTTCCGCGTAAGCGAGGAGAGCGAAGGAGGCGCATACGTCCCACACCCAGGAACGTCATCCCGGCGCAGGCCGGGATGTGGATTCACATTCGAAGTGCAACAGTTGAGCAAGAAAGATCTCGGCTGGGGTTTGGAAGTCAAGGCACTTACGTGGAGTGCAGTTGTAGGCCCTGAGAAGGTCTGCGAAGCGCTGATCTGAGAGGGTTGCGAGATCGGTTTTGCGGGGCAGGGTGCGCCTGAGGCGGCCGATGGCATTCTCGATGCCGCCTTTCTGCCAGGGGGCATGGGGCTCGCAAAAGAAGGTGGCGAAGCCGAGGTCATGGAGCCGGTAGTGGCGCGCGAACTCGGTGCCGTTGTCGAAGGCGATAGAGCGGCGCAGGGGTTCGGGCAAGGGTTCGAGGATGCGATGCATCAGGTCGGCGATGAGGTCTGCGGTCCTGTTTGGCGGCCTTGCGGCGAGCAGGATGCGAGAGGATCGCTCGTGCAGGGTGAGGATGGCCTGACCGTACTTCGCGAACAAGACGAGATCGGCTTCCCAATGGCCGGGCACTTGGCGCCCG